>JANSXK010000024.1 GCA_024742995.1 Gammaproteobacteria bacterium | reverse complement strand
GAGAGAAGCACTAAAAGCAGGGATGAGAATCGGTAAAAGGCAACTTGAAAAAACACTAAAGTTACTTTTACACCTCAGTGCCGCAGTACAACTGGAGACTACGGCATATGAGTAAATTTTCTGGGGATCGCTCAGGGACAAGCCGCGGGACATAGGTGATGGCGCGCAGAGGTGCCTCCTGCATTACGGCTTCTTTTTAAGGCCCAATAGTTCTTCTTGTTCTTCTAAGGATTCAATCCCCAGCTCTTTGCGGGCTTGTTCTAAATCATCCCGTTGATATTGATATTCGGGATGCGGGCGGATCAAATGATCTTTTTTCAGTCCTTTGGCGACGTCGTGATGATCGGCGTAAACGGTGCCGTATTTTTGCGGTTGTGGTGGTGTTTTGCCTAATTGCCAGCGATCAAAATTTTGTGCCAACAGCGAACGTAAAGGATGGGCCAGAGGATTTTCTTCACTGTCTTGATGCAAGTTTAGTGCTTGATTGAGGTAATGATGGGTTTGTTCATAATCGTGCTCTGAGTCACCATGACTGTAAATTTGTGCTAGGTAATAAAAAGACATGGAGGTCAGGTCGGACGCCGGTGTTTTTTGGAGTAATTGCTCAATATCTTGGCGACGACGCACATGGTTCGCGAGGAGGGTTTCATGGAACAGATGGATTAATTTATAGAGCCATTGTAAGGCATCTTCTTCGTGTTTTTCGGATGCATCTAATGTGCGGAAAGTTTCTTCAAATGCCGTTCCAGCAATTAATTGTGCAATGGCATCACGTTCGACCGCCAAATTTTCGGCGTGTTCTAATCGATCCAAAGCCGGTTTCAACTCTTGTCGGTAAAACTCACGTTCTTGTGCTTCCGCTTCAAAAATTTGTTTCAACTCTTCAGCGATCATGGCTCCCTCCTACAATGACTATTCCCTAAAGGTAATACTTGACCGTTATCCTTGCGCTGATCCATCCCAACACGCTTGCTGTGCCAATTAAATAAAAGAATACTGATATTGGCATCAAAGTCAAAGAAAATTGTATTTGATAGGCGTGCGCCCAATGATTCAAGCCCGAGCGTAGCATGATCATAAAGATCTCGGTCAATACAATAGCCACGCCTGCTGCTAATAAGCCATACCAGATGCCAGCATACAAAAAGGGTCGCATGATAAAGGCATTTGGCGCACCCAAAAATTGTAGTACTTGAATTTCTTCAGCGCGATGGTGAATGATGAGGCGTAAGGTATTGCCAATCACCAACATGACGGCACCAGCCAATAAGATCATCAAACCCTGGGTCACCTGTTTTAAAAATCCCATTGCGGCGTACAAACGTCCCAGCCAGTCCATATCAAACTGGGCATCCTCCACTTCTGGATATTTTTGTAAAAGGTGATATAACCCTTTCACGGCCTCTGGACTGGTTACGGTGGCCGAAGGGGTGATTTCTATCATCGCGGGCAGTGGATTTTGGGGCAAATAACGCATCATATCTTGCATGCCTTCTTGCTGGGCCAAAAGTGCTAAACCATCTGCTGCCGATGTGAATGTTGCCGTACCCACTTCAGGCATGCTGCGGACTTTTTCGAGAAATTGTTGCTGTTTTGCTTCCGCTAAATCGTGATGTAAATATAAAGAAATATGCTCGCTGTTTTGCCAGTAGCCGCGTAAGGCATTCATCTGATACGACGCCATCCAAGTTAAAGAGGCTAGCATTAAGGTGGTGGCAATCATCACAACCGTCATCAACGTTGACCAGGGTTGGTTACGCAAAAACTGGATGCTGCGTTTGCACGCTTCTTGGTGAGACGCAACCAGAATGGAATCACGCCTTAGCATAGTGTGCCTCGCTTCAGGGTGACCATACGATGTTTCATTGTCGCAATCAACGGTAAATCATGTGTCGCTACCAAAATGGTCATGCCCAGGCGATTCAAATCACTGAACAAGGTCATCACATCGTGAGATAATTGTGGATCAAGGTTGCCGGTGGGTTCGTCTGCTAGTAATAATTTTGGTTTATGCACAATGGCTCGTGCCAATCCCACGCGTTGTTGCTCACCGCCGGACAATTCAGCGGGAAAAGATTCTGTTGCTGCAGACAAGCCGACACGCTCTAAAGCGGCATGGACGCGCTTGACACTTTTGGGGGTGACCAAGCCGCGAATATACAAAGGCAAGGCAACATTGGCAAATACAGAGCGGTCCATCAATAGATGAGGAGATTGAAACACAATGCCTAAATTGGCGCGGTATTGCGGCCATGCACGGTGTTTGATTTGGGCCAAATCCTGGCCTTGGACTGTGATGCTGCCTGCGCAGGGTTGTTCCATCAGGGCTAATAATTTCAATAAGGTCGATTTGCCGGCGCCTGATGGCCCGGTTAAAAAAACCATTTCCCCTTGTGCCATGGAAAAATCAATCTTTGATAAGACTTCTTGACCTTTTTTGTAGGATTTACTGACTTGATTAAAGTTGATCATCAAAAATGGCATCCACAAATTGATCTGCATCAAACGGACGCAAATCATCAATCCCTTCACCCACCCCAATATATCGAAAGGGTAGCCCCATTTCGTGTGCCAATGCAAATAAAATACCACCTTTGGCGGTGCCATCTAGTTTGGTCATGGTGATGCCAGTGAGCCCGACTGCTTCGTCAAATTGTCGCGCTTGATTCAAGGCATTTTGGCCGACACCCGCATCAAGAACCAACATGATTTCATGCGGGGCGTTGGGGTCAATTTTTTGTAACACCCGTTTTACCTTTTGCAATTCCGCCATCAAATTATCTTGAGTATGCAGGCGTCCTGCTGTATCAGCAATCAAAATATCTGCGTTACGCGCTTTCGCTGCTTGAAAGGCATCAAAAATAACAGAAGCACTGTCTGCACCAGTATGTTGCGCAATCACAGGGATATGGTTGCGTTCTCCCCAAGCTTGTAATTGTTCCACCGCGGCTGCACGAAACGTATCTCCAGCTGCCAGCATGACTTTTTTATCTTGTTGTTGAAACATTTTTGCCAATTTACCAATGGTCGTAGTTTTACCTGCACCATTCACGCCCACCATTAAGACCACAAAAGGCGCTGCATCTTGTGGATGCACTTCTATGGGTTTGACACAGGCGGACAATACTGTTTTTAATTTTGTTTTTAACAACGTCAACGCGGCTTCGCCATTTGCAAGCTCTTTGCGCTGCATGCCTGCGGTCAAGTCTTGGATGATGGCCTGGGTCATGCCCATGCCCAAATCAGCGGAGAGTAATGATGCTTCAATTTCTTCCAGAACGTCTATGTCGAGTTCTTTTTTTCCTCTGAGTAATTGACCAATGCCATCACCCAATTGATGACGCGTTTTACGTAAGCTTTGCTTAAAGCGCGAAAAAAAATCTGTTTTGGGCGTGGTCTCAGGTGCGACAGCAGTTTCTGTCGTGTCTTGCAGCGCAAGATCTGCTTCTTGCTGCGCAGATGTTTGTTTCTTTTTCAGCCAATTAATCATGTCGTTAAGATATAAAAATTTGCAGGATTGTGGCATTATAACACCTTATTTTCTAATACAAACGATATGCAAAAAATAAACCAGGGCAGCGTGCGCATCATTGGTGGTAAATACCGGGGTAAAAAACTGCGTTTTCTTGAAGTGGAAGGGCTACGCCCTACGCCGGATCGTGTTCGTGAAACCGTGTTCAATTGGTTGATGCATGATATCCGTGAGGCGCATTGTTTAGATGCTTTTGCTGGGAGCGGGGCATTGGGTATGGAAGCTTATTCGCGTGGGGCATCACAGGTTCTCTTTGTTGAGGCAGAGCGCAGGGTTTTTGATCAGTTGCAAACGGTTATCGCCGAGTTTCACGCACCACAATTGATGGTGATACAGACGCGTGTCATTGATTACCTCAGGGCGCAAAACACGCATCCGCAACAGCCTTTCGATATCGTGTTTGTCGATCCGCCCTTTGCGCATCCGCAATTATTTGATTGTATTACGCTTTTGGCGCAGTCACCTCTTCTGGTTGATCAGGGTTTATTGTATGTAGAGGCGCCGCATGATTTGCATTTGGATTCAGAATGCTGGGAACCCTTGAAGATGAAGCATGCGGGGCAGGTGTGTTATGCCCTGTATCGGAAACGTGGCGGATCGTCACTTCAGACTTGACAAGCCGCTGCGCTCCTGTTTCAATCAATACATCAATGAAGACCTTTTGAAGCATTGTCACCCTATGAAAAATAATAACTATATCGTGCTTTTGATGTTCTTGATATGCGCAGCTGGGTGCACGCCAAGTCTTTATAAAAAACCACCTTATAATGATCCCAGTGACGATGCGACCATCAAGCTTGCCGAGGCTGCAAATTCTGTCAGTGACTCCATTTTGGATATGGCGAAAACCGAAAAAGTACTTACGCCTGCGAATAAAGATAATACATTGACCATCCCCAACGCGCGTGGATTACAAACGCATGCGTCTGTTGATTGGTCTGGGCCTATTGGCGAAGTCATCCTGAGAAGTTCCAAAGCAGCACATTATCATTTGCGCGTTCTTGGGAATGCACCTGCAATCCCCATTTTAGTGAGTGTCCACCTCAAAGATACCAGTTTGGGAGAAATTTTACGTAATATTGATTACCAGGCTGGCAACAAAGCTTCGATTCATGTTTATCCAAACAATAAAGTTATTGAATTACGATATGCAAATTTATATTCGTAAAACATATGGCTGCCTTTTTCTCTTGCTGGCTGCTTGCGTTTCATCACATCATAATGTCCAACCAGGTGACACCACTTCGCTGGCAGGGTTGCAAGCGATGGAAAACACCCAAACAACCAATCCTCGTAATGATCGCAGTATCAGCAAAATGCGTGAAATGGCACTCAAAGAAACCGCTTTAAGTGTCGGTGCGCAATCTGGTTTGGCTTATCACGCCAAGCTTATTGATGATCAATTGCTTCGACAAGTGCGTTATCTCGATACCATTTATGATTTCAATGCGTTGGTTTTAGAAAACAATGTATTACCACCGGTGCTATTAGAGGGACGAAATACGTTAAATTTGGCTGATATGCAAACCATCCGCATTTCTGATCGTACGTATAAAGTTTCAAAGCAAGCTCATTTTGTGACCTCAGCCCCAAATTGGCGGCAGTATTTATGGATGGATTATCAAAAACCAGATACCCCGCATGTGACTTTGTTACCTATCAATAAAGAAGAGCGTGAGATTTGGAAAGCTTTTGTTGCCAAAGGTTGGCAAAATGGGATGGATCAAGCCTCAACCATCCTGGAAGAAAACATTGCTCGCATCAAAGAAGATTTTACCGGTATGATTTTGTATCGAAAACTACTGGCCATGAACATGGTATCGCCACCGTATGTGTCCCATACTGATTTAGGGGTGACTGGGGATGCGCATGAAATCCATATTGATGATAGAGTATTACGTATTACAGCGTTGCCTGCGCTTAATATCAATAGTAGTGAGTGGAAAGCTGCTTTAGCCAAAGATGAACACACGCTGGAACAATTTAATGATTTGGAAAAACGTGTTGAGACAGCCAAAATTAAAATCACATCACAATCTTGGCATCCAATCATTAGCCCTTTAAACTAAGACGTGTGATCACGTCACCTTAAACAACCGATCCTGAATGGATCATCTGAATCTGTGAGCAATTATGTCCGACTTGATGCCTGACGAACCCACGCGATTTTCACCTGTTTTTATGGACAAAATGTTGGAGCATGCGCAAGGATTGGCGGCTTCAGATGTTACGATTCAAACGGGTTCGCCGATTTTCATCGAAGTTTATGGTCGTTTGCTCAAAGTGACTAATCGCGCATTGTCCAATCCTGAAGTGGGGGATTTGATCAATAGTATTTATGGTCCCAATGCGACCACCCAATTACTTTCTGGTAGAGATATCGATACGCATTACGAATTTCGTCCCAATCGTGGGGTGCGATTTCGGTATCGGGTGAATGCGACGTCTTGTTTGGTGGATGGTCATGATGGCATGCAATTGACGCTGCGTACCATCCCAACCACGCCGCCCAAATTGGAAACGATGAATTTACCGGATAATATTTTAAGAGCTTTGGCGCCGCAGGAAGGCATTGTTTTTATTACGGGTGCAACGGGTTCGGGAAAATCTACACTTCTGGCATCTGTCATCCGAGATTTGATTGAAAAAGAAGACTCCAATCGCAAGGTTTTAACCTATGAGGCGCCAATTGAGTTTGTATTTGATGAGATTGAAGCCGTATCGTCTATTGTTAGTCAGTCTGAAATTCCGAGACATTTGCCATCATTTGCAGAAGGGGTGCGTAATGCATTGCGACGTAAACCCAGGCTTATCATGGTGGGCGAATGTCGTGATGCAGAAACCATCTCGGCGGCATTGGAGGCAGCATTAACGGGTCATCCTGTCTATACGACGCTGCATACGTCTGGCGTGGCTGAAACCATGCGCCGTTTGGTAACGTCTTTTGCGGGGGAAGAACGGTTGGGACGTACGATTGATATTTTAGAAACCATTCGACTTTGTATTTGGCAAAAACTGGTGCCGACGGTAGATGGTAAGCGCGTGGCTTTGAGGGAGTATTTGGTTTTTGATGAAGAAGCTCGTGATATTTTACTTGATAGTGATCCGAATGAAGTAACCATCACCACGCGAAAACTTGTTCGTCAACGAGGTCAGTTGATGACAAAAGATGCCAAAGAAAAATTTGAGCAAGGGATCATCTCAGAAAAAACCTACAAACTTATCATTGCGGGCACCAAAGAAGACATGATGTGATGGGTCGGAACATCATGCTTCTCGACTGCGATGGTACCACTGACGCTAACATTATTTGACGTTTGTTTTGGTTTTGCCTTTGCCTTTTTTCTTGGGAATCAGGGCAGAAGCAACGCCTTCTGTACCAGATTGTGCTGCTTTCCCAGTTTCTTTAAAGGCGCCTTGCTCTAGCTCACGTTTGTATCCTTCACCCCATCCTGCCGCTTCTTTACCCAATTGCTCAGGGGTGCCACCAATCCAACGCAAGATATTATCAGGAAGCATATAAATAAGATTGAATGACTTCTCAACAACAGTCATATAAATCATCGTATAAATGAGCATCCCAAAAAATCCGGCAAAGAGTGCAGCGAAATTAGTGTAGGGCGTACCTGCGCTTTCTGGCGAAGAAGTGCCTGTCATATCACCGCCTGTGACATCACTTGAGGAGGGCATGAGGAACTCTAAGACATGTGAAAATCCACTGTTGATGATAAAAATAGCCACATAACACAAGGCAATACCTGCAATATACCCAATAATCATCATGGCTGGTCGTAAAAACACGTTGATTAAAATCATAATGGCCTGTTCTGCTTTACCCAGCGCATCATGTCCTTCTGGATGCGAAACCCCTAAGGCGACGATGGGACCGGCGACCATGGCTTCGATCACCGCCATTAACCAGGCAATGGAACCGAAAGTAAAGATCATATAGGGTAAAAACGGTATATAATAGGCGTCAATAAAGCCTATCCCGAATAAAATCGATGCCCACGCGCCGATGAAGGGTAAAATGACTGCATAAAGCGCGTCACCCAGGCCGAAAGGAACAAAGCTCAATGCGGCGGCTACTGCGATTAATTGAAAATATAAGGTTGACACATAGTTGATAAATGCTGATCCCATATACGCCATTGCTACGATGGGGTGGGACTGAGTTGTATTTAATAATTGTACGCCTTCGTTCAAAATTGTCATGATGCTATTCAACGGAACAATAAGCAGGGTTTGTACCATCAGACTCAACACATTTGAAACGAGGTCGATGAGCTGACCGAGAACGACGTCAATGATGTCATGCCATAGTGATTTTATTAACGGGCCGCCTATACAGAAAGTAAAAATTTTAAATCCACAACCACCGCCGCCATCGGGCATTTTCACGATGGCGCTGTTGGGCTTTATGTTGACATTCAATTTAAATGTAGGTGTTTGTAATCCTGGTTGCCCCGGGAGTTGAATCATAGATGCATTGTTAATATAACCATAGCCAGTTGCCGAACCTACTGTCGTTACCGCAGTATGATCTCCTCCTCCAACGTCTGGAGATAATCCATCCTCTATACCTGCGCCCGTGATTAATTTATCGAGCTTGTTCACAGGGGCTTGGTCTTTATTTAAATAGAGACATAAATTTTGGTATTGTCCAGTACAGCCGTCAGAAAAAGCACTAGTTAAAGGGGTATTGGTATACGGGACCGATGCTTTTAAGCCAGAGTCTGTATCGATGTCATCAGAATGCGCTTGAACCGAGCCGTTCAGTTTTGCCAAATCAAAGAAATACGCGCCTGCCATAATCCATCCCTGATCTTCGGCACCTTGAATAAATTCATGATAATTATTGTTGGTTTCTGCATCGTTATTTTGAGATTGAAGATTTAATACAGGCATCATGATAGCATTATAATCTGTCATGGCGTTCATAAACTCTAGTCCGGTGAAAATGTAAGTTTGGGTGTTGCCGCCTGATGCAGCATTCCAATTCATACAATCGGGATCTATGCCTGAGCAAGGGGTTTGGGTTGCATTAAGATAAGGGATGCCGTATTGATCTTGAGCAACAGCATTGTATTTATTATTGGGATCCCAAGCGGTATTTTTCGTGATTTCCGGGTCATTTTCCACCATCGCAGTTGCTACAGGCATCAAGTCCATATACATCTGCTGGATGGCGATGGGTCTTGATTCGTTTAATGTGTCAATGTCTTCCGCGGTCACATAATCCAAATCTGCGGTATCAGCAGCCATGTCTAATTTGGTCCAGACAATCTTACCGCAAATCCCGTTGAGTTTTTTGTAATCTGAGCCATCTGTAAAATTAGGCATTTCTACGTAATTATTCCCCAAATTACTTGCTTCAACAGCACTGACGGTACTTAAAAAATTGGGTACCACATTTTCGCAAAAATGTTTCATTGTTGAATCTGTTTTGGTTTTGCTGTCTAGGCAGGGTCCAGAGCCCTCCTCTTTGGCATCTAACGCGTCACTTCGCGCAGTTTCCAGAAGTTTTTGCATGCCGTACATACAAACTTGGCCTTGAAGTATGACAGATTCTCCCGTGGCAATTTCTTCCCGAGCCTCGCTATTGGTTGAGCTAGAGCCCACAGTGGCTTGTGCCTGTACGATGACACCACCCGTGTTTAAATAATCTAAAGCAGCATTCCAAATTTTATCAGCGGCGCCGACACCTTGAACGGTCACCCACATGATAAAAATTTGCATCAAACAGTAACCGGATGTTTTCGGAATTAATAGCGCTAAGCCAATGGTAGAGCGTACAGGAATCCAAATTGATGACCATTTTTGACCTAAAAACTGTCCTTCCTGCGAAGTATTCATCGTACCCACAATCAGCGTATAGGTCACAACAATACCGCCTAATGCTAATACAGCGGCATTAAACACGCCGAACATTTTGCTCATGATCTGACTGCCAGAACCGTGTAGGACACCATCAACAACGCCAAAAAGATTGCCTAAGAAAATCACAGAGTAATCGGTACTCGGCGGGGTAAAAGACAATGCACTGTCTGCGAGTGCGAGCAGTGGGTAGGCAAGGCAAAGTAAGACCGCTAATATTTTTTTCATGGGTTACCACCTTTGAAAGAGTCTTTGTACCATTCTTTAAAACCGCAGCCTAATTTGCGTTTTTTGATTTGAAAAGACCAAAAGTGATAACGAAACGCTAATACCAAGGCGAGGCCCGTTTCGACGCCAGCAATGATAACGCCGCGGAAGCTTCCGAAGAGTAATTGATAGACCGTATAAGAAAACAAAACGATCGCCATTACCAGTAATGAATAGCTCAAGCGTTTTAATCCTAAAGCTTTAGCCTTGAGGGCCTCTTCGTCTAAATCAAATTTCGCGACAGCACCGTCGAAGGTTTCTGCATATTTTTTGGATTTTTTACGTAAGACAAAGAAACGCTCAATCATGGCTAAAAAATATTGGGCAGTAGATTTTGTGCGCTCCCAATCTCCCCAGGCACGGGGGTTAAACAGCCATAAAAAAAGGCGCCTGGTTTTGGATGCTTTTTGAGGAGGGTCAGACTGTCCTGAATTATTTTTCATATTTTGCCTGCATCCGGTAGACATTTATATATCATAATATATGATAATAAGAAGAAAATACAAATATAATGAATGATTTATGCCAGATCTTAGTTATAAAGCAGCTGCGGAATATTGGTTTGGATACGCTGATCCAATGATTTATCGCGTGGTGACATTTCTTGAAAGTGTTGAAGATTGGACGTTAGATGGTAATGCAGATTTGGAAGCTGCCATAGACCATTTGGGTAAAGAGCTCGATGATATTGAATCTATCGATCTTACCAAATTAGGGCACGAAGCCACATTTGTTCATTTGGCGGGTAACATCAAATCCAGTCGGGGCTTAAGATTATTACAAGCTATTGATATGGTTCATCCTGGTTCAGCTTCAAAAATTTTGGTTCACGCTGAAGAAACCAGCATGTCAGGAAATGAAGCAGCAGGATTTTTTCTTAAAAGAAATATTATTTTTGAACGTCTTAGACTGTTGTCACGTGCTTTTTCTGAGTCCAGACTAAACTTGATAAACCGTGCCATTGAGGGGGAAGAGTGAAAAAAATAAATTTTAAGATAGTCGGTTTGTCCCTGACCCTGGTCTGTGTTTCTATGTCAGCGCACAGTGATCAATATACTGCCAACTCTGCTACCACAAGTAGTTCTTCGAGCTCTTCTTCTTCGGATGATTTAACCCAGTACGTCAAAGAACTGGGTGCTTATTTGGGTTACGATCTCGATACTTCAGTCACTGCGGTCGAAGCCATGCTTAATTATACCTTTTCTATAGCTAAGACTGGGCAACAGATGTTGAATGCTTTTTTTGCTGCAATTCCGGTGAATGCAGCTTTTTCGGCGTTTTCTAGCAATAGTTCTTATTCTGCGTTTAATGATCAAGCCAATTTGCTTTTTAAAGATTTTAATACGGCTGGGGGCGCTGATGTGGCTGTTGTTGCAAATTATGACCAGCAGACTTATCAGTCAGATCCTGTCAGTCAAGCCATTTTAAATTTGCTCAGTACCCCGAACACGACCACTTGCCCTTCATCTAGTGATCCCTCTGAATGCTTGAATCAAAATACGGTGATGAATACCGTGTTACAAGATATTACCAGCAAAGATGGTTACCTGCCTGGTGAAACGAAATATTATACTTACGAACAAAGCAATAAGATATTAAGCCAATTGAATGTGAATACCCTATTATCGCCGCTCATTTACTCTACCACTGACGATAATAGCAATACCAGTAGTTTTCCTGCAAAAAATCAGCAGCAGCAAGCCATGGATTTTGTGCGCTATGCCACTGCAGGGGTACAACCTATTGATACAATGAAGCAAGATGATTACAGCGCGCTATGGAACCAAGCCAAACAAACAACGGAAGGTCAAGATCAGGCAACCATTGATAGTATCGAAGCTGCGAAAAAGGAACTCGCAAGTTATTTGATTAGTCTGCGGGTATACGCGGCACAAAGTTCAGTAGCTATCAGTAATCTATATGGCATCATGGGCAAGCGGATGCCGCAAGCTACTTCTGATGATGGAAGTACGGAGCCTACCAGTCAGGCCTTCAATGAATTTCAATCTGCAACTTGGCGTTTATACAATCCAAAAGCATCTTCTTCGACTGATCAGTGGGTTGATCAAATCAACGCGTCCTCTTCTGCGACCATTCAAAAAGAGATTGCCATTTTATTATCAGAAATTAATTATCAAATGTATTTGAACCGGCAGCAGGAAGAACGGATGCTACTTACAAATTCGTTGGCATTGCTACAATTGCTTGCCAATACCAGGCCTAATGTTATATCGACAGCAGTGGCTTCTACGACACAGTAAGAAAAAACGCATCTATTTTAGCAATCACATCGTTTACTGTGATTAACGACATGGTATCACTGCCATGTGCGTGTGTGCCCCAAGTATTGGTTTCCGGGGTTTTTTTTAGGACGGTGGTTACGGCGTCTGGGTAGCGATCGATGCTTAAATGGCGATATAAATAGGGGCCTGACACATCAGGACTGGTCACGGCGTGTAATGCGATGACTGGTGTGCCAACTGCAACACCCATATGGGAAGGTCCCGTATCGGGACATAAAAGTACGGTTGCTTTGCGGATAGTCGCTAGTAATTGCTTGGGTTTGGTGAGGCCAATCAAATTCGTTACTTCTACTGCATTAGCGATAGCACTACCCAATTCGCGATCATACGCACCTGGTCCGCCCGTTAATACTACCTCAGCTTGCCAACGTGTTTTGACGTGGTTGATCACCGCAATATATCGATCAACCGTCCAAGAGCGCTCGGGTTTGGATGCCGCGGGATTAATCAAAAATAATGGTTTTGATCTTGGTGCTGGCAAATGTGTTTGAGCCCATTGCTCATCTTCGGGTGAAGCGGGCAAATCCCAACGAATGTCATAGTGCTTGATATCGAGTGCAGCTGCAAAGCGTAAAAAGCCATCTAAAGTATGGTCTTGGCCCGGTTGAATGGTTTCATTGATAAACCAAGCATGCCCATCTTTGGCGCGTAAAGTATCATAGCCAATGCGTCGTTGCGCAGAAATACATGCGTACAATAAATTGGCTCGAAAACTAGATTGTACGGCTAATAACACATCAAAGGTTCGGCCACGCATGCGTTGTTTGAACCGCCAATAATCAAGTGGACTATTCGGTTTGTCGATGACAATAAATTCGACATTATCCATGCCTTCTACCAAATCATAGGCGGGTCTAGAAATAATCCAGGTTAATTTGGCCACAGGAAAAGCTTGTTGTAATGTTCTGATCAATGGCACTGCCATCAAAACATCACCAAGCGCAGACAAGCGCACGATGCAAATTGATTGGATAGGGCTGGGCATGTTAGTTCCTACGCGTCGTTTAAAATAAAATGCGCGCCGCAGTAGGGGCAAGTTTCTTTACCTGTTTTTCCTATTGGCAGATATACTTTGGGATGCGCGTTCCAGAGTTTCATGTGACTGGCCGGACAGCTCAGCGGCAAATCTTCAATCTGAATCTCATATGTTTTTTCGGCGCAAGCATGTGTGTGTTTTTTAGCTTTCATTCTCTAATTATCCAAAATTCGGCGTATTAACGCAATCATTTCCTGTAAATTAATCGGATGATCTGCCATAAATAAATGGCCATGGGGCCAATGTCGTAGCCAAGTGAGCTGCCGTTTGGCCAGTTGCCGCGTGGCGGCAGTCCCTTTTTCCACTAATAATGCTTGATCTTGATGATCATGCAAATAATCCCAAACTTGGCGATATCCCACGCAACGCATGGAGGGATGCTTGGCTGTTAACGCCCATTTTTTTTGCAATAGTTTGACCTCATCAATCAAACCCATGCGTATCATTTCTAAAAATCGCTCTGCAATACGTGCATGTAACCATGAGCGATCTTCGGGCATCAATAATAAATTTACAAAAGAGATGTCTTCTTGCTGTTGTGTTTGATGAAAATAATGAGACATAGGCGTTTGGGTGATCTCGTACACTTCCAATGCTCGTAACAAGCGCTGGCCATCATTCGGGTGGATACGGCTTGCGGCATCAGGATCGATGCGTTTTAAGCGTTGATATAATTGCTCCCAACCTAGATTTTGGGCTTCAGCATGTAATTTTTCCCGAATCTCAGGTGCGGCTGCAGGTAATGCAGATAAGCCCTGTTGCAACGCACGAAAATACATCATTGTGCCGCCAACTAACAAAGGGATGTTGCCACGCTCGATGATGTCTTGACCACATTTGAAAACATCTTCGCGGCATCGTGCCACAGAATAGGTTTCTTCAGGGCTAATCACATTGATCAAATGGTGCGGCGCTTGAGCCAAAATGGTCTGATCAGGCTTGGCTGAACCAATATTCATGTCACGATAGATCATGGCGGAGTCGATGCTGATGATTTCAAAAGGCAACTGTTGTAATAGATCACAAGCCAGGGCCGTTTTACCCGAGGCCGTCGGGCCCATCAGACAAAACCAAGGTGTTGTTGTCATGTGTTCGTGTTTCTCTTGTGATTTTGCGGCATTGTTCTGCATCCAAAAGCATCCCTACGTTTCGTTGTTGTAGTTCGCTCCAATGTTGTGAGCAGTATGCCCATAATGTTTCGATTTCAACGGGTCTCATATTATACACATCGAATGACTGACAAGCAATTGCACGCTCAATCAAAGTTTTTTTATCGCAATATGCTTGTTGAATACTCACAAAAAATTGCTCTAGATCTAAGAGAGGCAAGCACAAAGGAATGGTCCGAATCAGCAAGCTAACCTCATTCATGAAATCAAATTGGATACCCAAATCTTGCAACTCTGTTTGGTAACGCTCGAATGTTGTAAATGCAGATCGCGCAATCTCTACTCTAATGGGTACCAATAAGGATCGGCACGGCAACGGTTGCGTGGTGTCGCAAATGAGGGTGGCGAGATAGTATTGATGGGCGCGTTGCAGATCCAGTAAATAAGATTCGGCATGTGCCGATTTGAGAATCACGAATTGTGCATTGATGGGGATCCAAGGCATGTCAGCGGAGGGCGAGATGGGTGCCGTGCCAAATGTGTTGCTCGGTTCATTGGTTTGGGGTATGGGTGTGGGTGGTTCTGCAGGTGCTGGTGGCTGGATATTTTTGGTTAAGATGCTCACCATCATGGTGTGTACCAAGCGTGGTTCTCGGAAGCGAACCTCGTGTTTGGTTGGATGGACATTCACATCTACTTGATCAGGTGCAATCGATACATAGAGTACACAGGCCGCATGACGACCAGGGTGGAGAAGTTCTTGGTAGGATTGTCCAATGGCTTGATGCATCAATTTGTCTTTGATTAAGCGTTGATTGAGGTAGATCCATTGTCGATCACGTTGACTGCGCTGGTAATTACTTTGGGTGATCCAACCTTGAATGCTTAAATGCTCGTGTACTTCATTGATGTAGACAGCGTCTGCTAAAAAGGCTTGGCCAAAAAGTTTTTTGATACGTTGCAAACGGGTGCGTTCATCGTGGGTTGCAGGCAAACGTAAGGTTTCTTTGCCATTATGTTTTAAGCTTATTGCCACTGTCATTGCGGATAAGGCAAATTGTTTTATCACTAATTCAATGGCTTGGTATTCCTGACGTTCTGTTTTTAAAAAGGATTTGCGTACGGGGGCATTATAAAACAAATCACGTACGTCAATGGTGGTACCCTGCGTCCGCGCATGGGGTTGTGAGGTGACGCCAGATTCATTCACAGCGATCATCATCCCATGATCTTGGGATGCGGGTTTGGAATAGATGGCCAAGCGTGACACAGACGCAATGCTTGCCAAGGCTTCACCACGAAAGCCCATGGTGGTGATTTGGTATAAATCATTTAATTGTACAATTTTACTGGTAGCGTGTGCGGTGATGGCTAATTGCAGATCTTCTGCAGCAATGCCATGTCCATTGTCACTAATTTTGATTTGGTTCAAACCACCGAAGCCAATTTCAATTGATATGACAGTAGCGCCAGCATCGGTCGCATTTTCTAGTAGTTCTTTGACCACTGATGCGGGGCGTTCAATCACTTCGCCTGCAGCAATTTGGTTGGCAACGACGGCAGATAAGCGTTGAATTCTCATCCTGCTGGCCGGTGTTTTGAGCGTGCGTTTCGTGCTTGTTGAGTAGATCGGTGTTGGTTAACCATGGCTTCAATTTTAGAGCCATGAGGGGGGTATTCCCAGAAGTATTTCTTAATCCCTGTCATGATTGCCTCACACAAACGCGTTTGATATCTGGGATTGGTTAGGTTCTTTTCTTCGCGCGGATTAGAAATAAAGCCAGTTTCAATCAATACGGAAGGAATATCCGGAGATTTTAAAACCATAAATCGGGCTTGTTCTACTTTATCGCTATGCAAGGTCGTTATATGATCTAGGCGATTCAAAACTTGGTGACCAACTTGTAAACTGGCACCGATAGTTGCTGTTTGTGATAAATCAATCAATACAGAGCGGATCACATCATTGCTATCGTCTAATTCATCCAAATTCACACCACCTAATTCAGAGTAATTTTCTTTTGTCGCTAGCCAACGCGCTGCTTCACTCGTAGCGCCGCGCTGTGACAACGCAAATATCGAAGCGCCGTGTGATCGACGATTTTCGAAAGCATCAGCATGAATCGCGACAAAAAGATCAGCATCATGGCGCCGCGCTATGCGCATTCTTTCTCGAAGCCCGAGGTAATAATCTCCTTTTCGTGTCAATACAGCACGCATGCCGGGTTGTTTGTTTATCATAGACTGCAGTTTTTTGGCGATGGCTAAAACAATATGTTTTTCATTCGAATGACGTCTGCCAATGGCCCCCGGATCTTTGCCGCCATGCCCGGGATCGAGCACAATAACCACATTGCGGTTGGCAGAAGGAGGTGGCTGGATGGCTTGTGCATGTGACGGATGGTTTTTTGGAATCAGTATAAGTTTCCATCCTTGTGACCAGGGTGCTATTTTGATGTCGACGGGCTCTTTGGTTTCAAATACCAATCGTAATAGGTTTGTTCGTGGATGACCCTTGCGTACTTTCTGGATGAGGGGCGCTTTGCGTGCTAACGCGGCAAGATTGATATGAGTTGACGTATCTTGTAAATCGACGACCACGCGTTCGGGGCGTTGTAATACAAATACTTGACGCCCAGGATTACCGCTTTGCACGAAGCCTAAAGTTAACGGTTTTTGATCTAAAACCGTAATACGGCTTAATTGTGATGCGATGACAGAAGAGCCGGCCATGAACAATAGTGTCATTATCAGACGACGTATCCATTGACCTTTCATGCCTTGCCTCGCCTTATTTTTATGAATGTGATCGAAATTTTTTCTGAATCACGTCCTGCATTCTACCTCGAACCACCATTTTTAGCATCCTTCCTTCACCGGAATGTTTGATGTTCAAAGCCAAATCTACGCGATCGTCAGGTAGCTGAATTTTTTCGGGCCATTCCAAACAACAGAGGGTATTGGCTTGAAAATAATCACGAAACCCTAAAAACTCTAATTCACTTTCATCCACAATACGGTATAAATCAAAATGATGAAACTGGGCCGTTGGCAGATCATACGTTTCAATCAAAGAAAAAGTAGGACTTTTGATACGGCAGCGAACACCCATGGTGCGTAACAATGCGCGTACAATGGTTGTTTTACCCGTACCAATGTCTCCTGACAACGTCATCACCAACGGTGCGTCTAAACAGGGTGCCAATTGCTGTGCAAACTGTTCGCTGTCAGCAATGGACGGAAGGTCGAGATCAATGTGCCAATTGGCTGGTGGTACTAGATCTTTCATTCGTCATCAGAAGGCTTATCGTCTTGCACCAATTTTAAAAATGGTTTCACTTTTGATTTGGCTTTCGAAGGCGATTGTTCTGTTTTAGACGGTGTATGATACTCAAGCTCAAACTCCATGCCACGCCCATTTTCTTTCGCATACACGGCTAATACCGCACCAGGTGATAACGATATTTGCGTGGTTTGCCCAGAAAAACGTGCGGTAAAGATAATTCTATCGTTATCTAAATGTAAGCCTCGGCAAGCTTTTGGAGAAATATTTAAGATGATGCGGCCATCATTGACAAATTCTTGTGGCACTTCCACATCAGGATGTGCCGCATCTACCAATAAATAGGGCGTTAAATCATTATCAACTATCCAATCAAACAGTGAGCGAATAAAGTAAGGTTTATTGGAAGTCATAGACATGATTATGCAGCCCTCAATTGTCGTTCAGCGTCAGTTAAGCTTGTTTGAAACGCATCACGTTTGAATAAACGATCCATGTACTCATGGATCCCTACTGCGTCAGCTGGAATTTCTACACCCAGAGACGGCAAACGCCACAATAAGGGCGCTAATACACAATCCAACAACGAAAACTCTTCACTTAAAAAGTAAGGTTTGTCTGCAAACACAGGTTCAATTGCCATTAAACTTTCTGCCATCAATTGCTGTGCTTCGGCAAGCGATTCACCGGCTTGAATTCGAGTCATCAAACTATACCAGTCTTGCTCAATACGGTACATCATTTTACGTGTTTCTGCTCTGGCAACTGGATAAACAGGCAGCAAAGGAGGATGCGGGAAACGCTCATCCAAATATTCCATGATGATATTGGGTTCGTACAATACCAGTTCGCGATCAATCAAAGTAGGCAAACTACCATAGGGATTAATCGTTAAGAGATCTTGTGTTGCTGTATCAGACGTCATGGGCATGATGTCTACATTCACCCCTTTTTCAGCTAATACAATACGCACTTGATGACTATAGATATCATCATGATTTGAATAGAGCGACATGATTGTGCGTTTGGTAATAATAGCCATGAAAAAGTACCTCATCAGTCAAAAGGGTTTATTATATCATATTTTCATGCTAAATGGGCGAAATTAATTCGAAATCGGCTGTGAACTTGGTCCAGGAGCCTCCCCACTACCCCCTTCACTCGGCTTTGAGAAAAACCTCACGTGAATCGAAGCAGTGAATATCCCGGTCGCAATCATACCTACAGCTACTGCCGTATGCAAGATCTTGTCGGCGGCTACTTTTGAGAGACCTGCCGTCACAGCAGAAACTGCAAGTGGGAGTACCGATGATTGCATCATGAAAGCGGCTGCTATAAACGCTGCGGTGAGGATGATGGTCAGTAAGGCTGCTTGCAGTAACCAATGTTGAAATCGGGGATCACGATAAATTGCCAAGCAAAATCCTGGGTTTAGACGGTTTTCTAGTTTTTCTGGATTTTCCTCTTCGTTTTCTCGGGCCTGATGCTCGAATTTCGGGCTTTGGGCTAGGGATGTATCAATATCAATGATGAGAGCGTACTTTTCCTGGATGGCTGTTTCGTATGCGGGGTCCAGCGCTAATTGATCTGGCAACACTTTTCTAGACAAAGTTTTCATGGATTTAGGCAACCTGCCTTTCATACTCGTCTGGTGACAAATAATCGTTTGCCGAGTGCATGCGCTTACGGTTATAAAATACCTCAATATATTCAAATATCAGTTGTTTAGCCTCCTCCCTGGTGTGAAATTTAAATTGGTGGGTTAACTCCACTTTTAGCGTGTGGAAAAAACTCTCAGCAACGCTATTATCCCAGCAGTTGCCTTTGCGGCTCATGCTCTGAACAATATCGTGTTCTTTCAAGATAGCTCGGTGACTTTCTGAAGCATATTGGCATCCTCTGTCACTATGCCATAAAAGTTCTTTTGGAGGCTGGCGTGTTTTTATTGCCATGGTTAGCGCATCATTTACGAGAGGTGCTTTCATGTGATCTTGCCCTGATTTGATGGACACCCTGTTAAGAGAGTAAAATCTTAAGCAGAGGTGAAGAATGAACAACAATAGTTTAGAACAAAAAGTAATCAGGAATAAATACAGCTCGCAGTTTAAAGATCAAGCCGTAGAGCG
>JANSXK010000027.1 GCA_024742995.1 Gammaproteobacteria bacterium | reverse complement strand
GGGACCCCAGCTTCGTTTTGTTTGATAATCGACATCACCTGACTGTCGCTATATTTTGATTTCTTCATGTAGAATCTCTTGTGTATAGGTTACGAGAAAATTCTACTTTTAACACCTATTATTTTTCGGGGGGATTACCAAAGTGCAGCCACAATCACACTGTTTCTCTGCTTCGGGTAGATCATACCCTTTTTCAATACACGGTAAATTTAAAATAATTAGAGCTCATTATCTCTTAACTGGCTGTGTGCATCCATTAGACCAGGTCAGTGTATGAGTGTTCTATTTGAAAACCTTTGATAAAATCTCAGCTGTGGTTTAAGAACCGTTCTTAGATGTGAGGGTTGCTCTTCGCATATCGGTTCTAAACTGTATAGGATTGTCTATATAAAAAAAGTGACCAGATGTTGGATAGTGAACCAATTCTATTGATGAGATTTTTGAAAGTTCGTCAGCAATTTCAGGTGCCAACGGTGTAATGTAGTCTTCACAACCATTAAATATTTGGATGGGTATCGTTGGATCAATCGTTGTTACATTAGAGAAAGCATTTATCTGAGGTAACAGGGTACTAAAAAAATGTTGTCGAAATGCCTGATTCATTTCCTGGCCTAAAAAATTTGTTTTCCAATGCTCAAAAAAAGCATATCTGCATTGAACAGTATCACGCAAAAAAGCTTTATGATAAAGCGCAACCGTTTCTGCGAGCCACTCGGCATGCTCAACGGAGGTTCCTAAAGCGTTTGTCATATATGTATAAAAAGAGGGAGCGGTTTTCTTTACTTGCTCTGAATGAAATTTTTGTACCCGGTCTGCTGTTGCGTTTTTTTCAAAAGGATCGTCAGAGCTTGCAAAACTGGCGTCAATAAGTTGTAGTGGCATACCTCCTAATTTCAACCAAGCAATATCTTCCGGATATTGCTTAGCGTATTGTGCTGCAACACATGCAGGCGCTGATAACCCAATCATCCCGATTTTCTGGCAATTAAAACGATGTTTTATTGCTTGTACAATGTCATGATCCAGCGTGACAACATCCTCTAAAGAAATACTTTCTATTGAGCGTCCCATACTGACGTCATCATTGACACTCCACATAGGATCGCAACTAATAAAGGTAAAATCTTCTGCCAAACCAGCATTGATGAATGATTTTAAATAAAAAGAACTCGGACCAACCATGTAGCAAATATTTTCTCCAGAACCAACAGATATCGCTGTTCTGGTTTCGCCTCTTACTGTTAGCTCTATTAGCGCTATAGACATTGAAGTTTCCTCGAATAAAATGCTTATTAAATTTTACTTTCGAACACTATAGAGTTGTAGGTTAGAGGAGTCAAATGTAACGAAAACCTTGAGCATGAGGGTCGATTTCAAAATACGGGGAGCTTGGTAACAACTTGCCAACTCGCAAGAGAAAGCATTTTAAGTATTGTATTGGATTGAAATGCCACCAAAACTTGAGGTCCAATGTTATTGATTTCTAAATTAACACAATGTTTGACTTTTTAAACGATGTGTAGTCGCTCAAATTGCAATCCAGGAGACCCATTAAACTTATTAATGATTACTCCAATTGTATGAGCTAGTACTTTTCTAGTGACTCGTCCTGATTTTACGGACGCCTAGTTAAGAGAGTAAACTCCAACTTTTAAGCTTTATATTCATTGATGCTCTGATGGTCTTCAGGAGCGGATGTTTTTGATTCTAGATAATGTGTTTTTTGAAATTGAGTCCACCGTAAGAGTCCTTGAATAATGATGCGGGGTTGTCCTGTAAAATGAGCGCCTGTGCTTGCATTTTTTAAATTCACTTCTGCTGTACTACCGTCTTTTTGTGGTGCAAGCCACGACCATCTCCCTTTTGCTGCGGGAATCATATATTCGATGGATGTATCGCTAGCAGTTGGTGACGGTTGTTTTGTGAGGGAAGGCCCTTGACGAAAGGTAACATTGATATTATCCAACGCTGGTTTGACAAATATATCGGGTAGTTGCAAAGTTTGTGTGGGCAAGATATCAGAGTGAGCATGTACTTTCGCAAATGGATTCATCAGCACCGTTGTAAAGGCAGGCATTTGGTTTCCTCTATCGCTGGGCGTAAGTGGAAATCTGTTTTGCGCTGTGTCTTTAATGTAGCCATTAGCAGTCGTTGGTTGATATAAACTATAAAATTGACCAAATGTTTTTTGGAAATAACCAATCAATCCATCTGTATTAAGGTCAGTACTTCCTAACTGTATTGGAACTGAATATGCTTGATATACTTGGGGATTTGGTTCACATGTGGCTGCCCAAGATTGATCTTGATACGCTGGTTGGGCTAATTCTAACTGCCAAGACGCGCGAGCCAAAGCAAAAATGGGGCCTACCAAAGCTGTTAAATAAGTTGTATAGCTTGGATAAGCATGCGTCTTGGTTGTGAGCGCCAAATCAATAATATCACGCAATGCATGATATGCACCCACAGGATCTGCGATTCTTACGCTTGGATCATCTGAAACAAAACTTAATACAAAATCACCCACCCAGGGATAGATGCTTTTTATCCCTTCTATGTTTGAATAAGAACTTTGGTACGCAGTTTGCCAGTGGCATCTTTTTTGACCTTCGGTGCTTTCAATCAAAAATAATTCTCCGAGATGTCCTCCACTAGGGTCAAAAAACTGAAAGGATTGATTGATGTAATTGGGTAACATCCAGCCTGCAATGGGGTTGGCTTGGCAGTTTGTCTGTAAGGGTTTTTTATTGCTGTCATCATTTGCAAGTAGCCAATCTGCTTTGAGGCGCATAGATTGTACAACACGCGGTGCTAATTGCATAAAACGTAGTGGATTGGTAGGTTCAGCAGGGATATCTGGTTTTAAACTGTCACTTACGAAAGGCTGATACACGGACGCGCAATTGCTGCTGATAACACCTTGTTGTGGATCAGGCTGAATCACCTCAATGGTTTGACCAAAGCGGTCAACAATAGTCAAATGATTAAACCAGAATTGCCCATGTCGTACAGGTTGAAAATAGGGTGATGATAATCCTGGTATGGGAGCATTGTGTGCTTGATCGGCAATCAAGGTCCTAAAGTCAATTGGGGCGTTGTCAGAAGCAGTGGGTGCACGATGCATATTAATGTCTTGTTGTACCAGTTGTTGATGAAATCCATTTAAACTCAATGCCAGTATTTGCCAATCATTGATTGATTGTTCTATTGCTTCCCAATTATGAAATTCTGATTTGAAGGATGGATCTTGGTCAATCAATCGTTGCAACTGTCCTTTGAACGCAAAACTTGCATGTGGGGTTAGTAGGCTGATATTTTTTAAAGTTTGTTGTGAAGGTAGCTGTTTCGGGAGACCCGTCAATTGATATCCCTGTCCAGTGTAAGTCCAATTTGAGAAAGGTAAATTGAACCAATTAACTTCCCACTCCATAAAAAAAGGTGAAAAAGGCTGTTGCCATGGTGTTAGGCCAAAGTATGGGGCTGGGCCTGTTAGTAGGTTGGTCTGTTTTGTATCTATGCAGTAAAATTCTTTCAGTAAGTTTTCTAGATTTGCAGGAAAATTATCAGGACTAGGCGCGGCTTGGATATTACTGGTGCATTGGTCCAGATAACGGCATGGTAAGCTTTGTTGTGTTGATTCTGATGTATCAGGTTGTGTGATACCAGTAATAATGACGACAGGATCTTTGGGGGACCACATAGGGCTTGTATTTGATTTTTTTAAAATCAGATTGTATTTGTCTAATGCGGTAGTCAGCGTGTCTTTTGCAGCAGAAACGCTTTGTTGTTGCTCTGATACGGTGGTTTGTAATGTTTGTATTTGACTGGCGAGACTTGTCGAATCGTTGAGATCAAAATTAGGCGGGATTCTTTCGAGTATACTACTTAGCCGTGGATCAGGGAAAAGACCTTGTTGTTGCTCTCCATTACCTTGTTTCCACCATAATGCATATAAATCCCATTGCAATTTTTGCAAATTTGTTTGTTGTTGTTCGAGTATTTGTTGGTTTGTATTCAAGTCATCAAGTTGTTGTGCAAGATCGGCGGGAAGATCTAGAACCGATGAGGTGGTGTCTGACGCTTGATTTTCAGGCGCGCTAACGAACCATAGCGTACCTCCAGACTGATGAGAAAACTCTGCTTCGTGTAATTGTGTTGCAATGGTTTCTTCTGCGTCTGAATCTTCTAATTTGTCTAATAACCCAGTGTTGAGAGCATCTAATAATATTTTCGGAACCAAAGGCGTGCTTGCGTCTTTGTTTTGTGCTGTAACTAATGCATTCAGTGCTTCTAGCGCATTCGAACCTACCGCGATTTTAATATCAGCAATACCATTACTATCTTGCGGGGAAAGAGGGGCTTTTGAGTCGGCATTAACATTTGTAATGTCACATACCATGCCCTGAAAAAGAGTTTGTGAGACCAAGGTGGTTGTTGTTGTGCACCATTGCAAAGCATCGAGCTGGGCTTGTAACGTTGTAGTTGTTTGGCATTGAGCAAGAGAATCATATTGAGGATTAGAATACCAACCTGTGACCAAATAACTGTAGGTATCATCTGGGGTGGTGCTTAAATCATCTCTGAATGAAAACACATTTTCATTATAGGATTGAAACATAGAAAAGTGCACATCACCACTAGCTGCTGCAGTAAGAAACAAGGGAGCAGTCGCACTTCCCTCATGCCAACTCGCCAAAGGGATGCAGCGACCTATTGTTGTTTGCCCAACTTGGGTGGAGGTTGGAAAGGCACTACCATTTTCGTCACCTATGTGGTCACTTTCAATGATCCAAGCATTGGCACTACGACTTTGAGAGGGTCCTGAGTATCGTACTATCAGCCAGCGATTAGGTACAAGCGGAAACTGCATAGAGCTTGTAGGATTGTTCGCTGCATCTACTGCTTGCACCGCATGGCGTAGACTTTTTGGCAGCGTCCAATGCACGTAGACACCTTCTGAAGGACGTGATGTTTCACTATCAAAAGGCGTGTGTTCAGGTGATGCGAAATTTGACAACTGCGAATAATCAAGATCCCAACGGCGAATGACTTTTTCAGGATGCGTTTGAGAGCTCTTAAGCACGTCATCATTCACCACCCACGCTTCAAGTTGCATGGGGACAACCAAGGCATCTCTCTCTTCTGTCAGTTCTGTTTTTTCATCTGTCATAGTAATGGCTTCCTTAACTTATCGTGCAGCAATGTTTTGGCGGAGGTGTATCATTTTCTTGTTTTGAAGGAAGACGGTCTTGCTGAGTCGGTGGGTCTGTGTTATGTCCCTCATTAGGAGATGCGGTCGTAGAAAACTGTGTGAAATGAGAGCTGGAGATTTCTGTTGTGGTGCTGGATTCTGGGATAAGGACGTCTTTTAAGTCACTGACAGTAACAGATTGGGCATCATTACTGATTTGATATATTTGGTTTGTAGTAGTAGATATTGTTTTTTGATTAAACGTAACATGAAGACCCTCAGGAGCCTGATCTGGTGTTAATTCAGCTGTAGTGATGCTATTGGTATTCGTATTGATTTGCCAACAAAATTCATTTGATCCCCACCAATAATAAATAGTGTCACCAATTAAACGAGCTTCTTGGACATCACTAGGCTGATATTGTTTGGGTGGTTGTTGGCAGACAATGGTGTGATGAATGCTGTAATAGGAGCTGTTCATTGATGAACGACAAACCAAAATTTGGGCACCTGAAAACGCATATACTAGGGTGTCTTTGTTTAAGAATCCGGTAACACTCAAAAAACGATTTAACGTAATAGAATGTGTTGTATTAGTCCCGCCATAAATACTATTGTTATAAACACTGATGTAACATGATACCGTAGCTATTTTGCCGCGAACTAATGGTGCTGGATTGACAATCGCCCACACAGCACCTTTGGGTGCTTGATTGATGTTTAATTTCACTAACTTAATGTCAAACGTTTGCGTGTTCATCTCCCAACAATAAGCATTGGTTTCTGACCAAACATAAAGCGTTTCCTTAACTAAACAAGCTTGATTATATTTACTATTAGATATTCTGTCCCAACAAGACTTTGACGTATCAGGTGGTGTAGGGCACTTCACTGTATGCTGAACTGTATTTGAGTCTACATCAAGTATCAAAATTTGATTAAATGAAAATGCGTATGCTACAGAGCCTTGTTTTAAAAAACCAGTGATGAGAAGTGGCGGATCTATTAAAGGAGGAACTGTCACTCCTTTTAAAGAAGGAGCTGCCACTTCTTTGGTGTTTGTATTATAAATACCTATATAGTTTATAACTGCAGCGGATAGTGGGCCTGAAGCAGGCATATATATCATATATGAGATAAAAAGAGATTGCTCATCTGGTGAAAGTTGAATCGAATTGATTATCGCTGGACAATTTGGAGGCGGAAATATTTTTACGGGTGTTTCTTCCTCTATTTTATGGACAGGGACAGTGAGGTGTGTGGACTGCACAGATAGATGCCCCTGGATATCATAAGCTTGGACGTAATAAGTAGTGGTACGTTGAGGGCTAATAGGGCAAGTGCATACACCATGTTGGTCTGGCTGGATATTGTCAACAATAACAAACCCGGCACTTGTCATCAAAGTACAGTGACTAATGTATTGCGTGCTCCAAGTTAAAGTTTCGGAATGACCCACATAAAGCTTATCAGACTGGGCTATAAAATTACTGATGGCTGGTCTTTTTACTGTAGCAGCGACTTGTTTTTGAACTGGAACATTTCCTGAACTTGTTGGTACCTGAGCAGTGAGTGTAAAGACTGTTGAATCAGACATATCGCTGGCGGAGACACTGTAAGTGCTCACATTTGTGACATCTATGCTTTGTCCATCCCAAGCTAAAGATACTGTACAACCGTCGATGCGCTGTATATTCCAAGACAAAGAAACACTGCTATCAGGAGAAACTGCTGCAGGAGTAACCGCAAAGTCTGATAAGGAAAACCCATTTAAAGTTTTTACGATAGAAATTCCCGGAACCGGGATACGACGAGTGACGGAATTGTCACCATTAGCATCCGTTGTGATTTCAGCGATATTAATATAACAAGTCCCTATTTGTGCATTGACAGTGGCGCCACTTAATTGTATGGATATGCCGTTGTTTGTGATAGCCTGTGATTTTGGTTTTTCTTTTTTTGCATGGAGAGGTGTGATAGTCACCATGCCATCTTTGTTTTCTATATGCCAAACATCACTTGGAGTCACTGTGCAGGAAAACTTGGTGGGGTCATCGGTAAGTACTGGTAAACTAGTGTCAAGTGGTTTCAGCAGGATTGCAACTTCTTGTAAGTAAACCACTTCACTAGGGCTCATATTGTTTATGACGACTTCTAAGGTGACCGGCTCGGTCACTTCTACTGGTGGCGTGGGTAGGGTGTTTATTGCATAGGTTAATAAAGTGGTCGTATCGGCCTGTGCTTTGGTTTCATTGCTGATTTCATTATACGCTTGCATTGCCTGCATTAATTGGGGGTTAGAAGGCAGGGTGAATGTTACTTTTTCTGGCGCACGTATGAGCTCAATTGCCATATCAGATGGACTGAAGGTACCTCCTGCTGAAGAAGATGATACGCCTTGGTTTGTGAAAAGGGAAGTAAGGGCATCAAAGTTTATGACACGTTGATTGCCAGGGCGTAGTACGGTATGCACATCTGCTTGCTTATTTGGATTCAGAAAACCACCGATATCTCCAATGAGGTTGCGTAGTGTGACAAAGCCAGTTTCAATGGTGTCGCCACTGATACCAAATGACAGTTGTTGATGTGGTTCGCCAATTGATAATTGCTTGGGAATGCCATCAAATAAACAAAACAACACATCGGGTGCCAGTCGTACAGAAGACACTATATTGACGGGTGTCGCATCAGGTATATCATCGTTGGTTGTAATAAGTAAATTGGGCCATCCCGACACAACTTGTGATCGCAGGAAAAAACCACAAACTGGGTCTTTCTGACCAAACCCTTGTTTTTTTAATTGTTCAAACATCATGCTACTGATGTATTTGTTTGAGCTACTATGAATGCCAGTAGTTAAAGCCCCTGCAATCATCGCATCCAGCCAATTCATATCGATGTGAAAAAATCGGATTGATTCTACAGGTAATAAGGTTTCTTCTGGGATAAGATAAGCAAATGGCAATCCAACAAAATATCGCAATTGTGCTAACCATCGGGTGATATTTTCAGGAATAGTTATTTCAGGGATGGTTTGGAGCATTGCAAGATGTCCGGCTCTACGTTCTTGAGGGTTTTGTTTGATTCTTTCTGGACGATTTTCAAAAAAACGAGCAGACTGCCCTGCTTTTTGGTTTGTTCTAGCTAGTGTTGAGATGGTGTCAATAAGACCATTTTGTAAGTGCCCAATTAGCTCGTTTTTTGTGGGTTGCTGATGTGCTGATTGATTGGCTGTTGTCGCCATTGCAGCAAAAAATGCCAGCATGTTTTCGGCAAACGTTTCATCAGCCAAGGCAAGTTGCTTGCCAATTTGCCAAGCACAGGCATAGGATACGTCAAATACGCCGGTTGTTTTATTGTAGATTAATAGGTCTTCTCCGTTGGTTGAATCAGATAGCAGTGTACTACTCATTGAATTTTGTGGGGCTGCATAGAATGCGGGAATAGGTGTCGTCTTCACGGGTGTCAATGGCCCACGATACCATCCCATCGTCGTTTCTCCACTGAATGTGTGATAAAGATGTGGCGTATAGCCATTCTCTAAATAATTGAGTACTTCAGGTGTGGTTGTTTGTTCTTTGCTTCTAGCAGTAGCCACATCAGCGCTTGATGGGGAGAATCTTAGCAAGGGCACATTGTCACCTGTTTTGGTATCTGACATGAGGTTTGTAAGCAATGCGCCAAAATCCTGATCCATTTCTGGTAAGCAAGTGAATGACCAGCTACTCAAAGATATCAATTCAATGATGTCGCTACTTTGGGGTGTATAGGCTTCACTCAAATAAGCTTCACAGCCTTCTAATGAGACCAAATGTGCGATGTTGTTTATGGGTCGGATACGATTTTCAGGAGGTAAGGTGTTATTGTGGTAAGTCCTAATCATATTTTTGATTGAGGCTGTTTGATATCGTGATAATTCTGCAGGGTTATTATCTCCAATGGTACTTATCAATGTGTTTAATGCGGATGTATATCCAGGCACAACAGTTTCAATCGTATCAGGAACAATGGGAGCACTGATATCATCTCCCTGATTAATATAAACAAGTTGCCAAGTACCTGCTGCATTTTTGGATAAAATATATCCATCGGGTGGTATGTTTGTTGTAGGCATTTGTAATAGAATTTCAACATAACAGCCTTTTATTGCTTTCGGAAAACGATTTGCAAGCACGACTGCATAATCATCACTCGCAGTTTCATTGAGCGTACTGCGACAATGTGCCAGCAGCGCAAGCTCATCTATTTTTTTATCTGCATCTAGCGTGGGGGCAATTTGTTGAAACAAGGTTGCTGAAAACCGAATGGTTTGGCATGTCATCGCACGCTCTTCATCTGAAATGGGTATGTCAAATTTGGGAATAACAGTACTAGATGGTGTGATAAAATCGGATACTGTTGTTGTAAAGGTTCGTGTGGTGGTCGAGCCAGAATCACTGTCTGGTAAAACCAACTCATTATCTTCAAAAACCAGTAACGCAAGCCAAGGTGTTTTTTTTTCAGCCGTCTTGCTTAACCTTCTTTCCCATGGCAATGCGCGTTGATTAAATATTATGTGGGGTAATTGGGTATCAAATTCGCCACTGCTTTGCGGGGCCGGGGATTGGACGTGTATGTCCTCATTAGGCACAGTGAAACGTGGTCCTTGTATTGTAAATGGTTGTGCAATAGGAACGGCATCACCTGTAGCACCAGGTATTGAAAGCGTGGGAGTGACTGTGATTTCATAGTCTCCTGCTTCCAGCGGGATAGTGTTGTCATAGAACTGAATGCTATTTGGAAGTGTTGATGAAGCTCGAACAAATTTATGAGGTGATGGTCTATTGCTTTTCATAAAGCACCTTTCAATGGTTATGTATTAAATGGGGTTTGTAGTGGAGGTTCTGAGAGATACTCTCCATCGCGAACTTTTTGAGCCATGATGTCCATAGAATCTAGTGGCTGTATTTTAAAGAGTCCTAGTAAGTTTAATGTGTTCACCGTGTCTCCACGTGCGCTATTCGTGCTATAAATGGTTTGAGCAATGGTTGTGCGACTGCCGTTGACATCTGCCACTGGAGTAGGTCTACTAGACGTTTGATTGAATGGCAAGGGCGCGCTATGAACTGACACATCCTCAAAAGCATCCGTTGCTATATTCCCAGGCGATGCACCCTGTGTTGCTGGAGGTGCTGATACAGTGATACCGGTCCAACGGTTAGGCAGTAATGTCGTTTCTAAGGTCAATGGGCCAGGCAAACCCCATAACGCATCTGGCACATTCGTGGTATTAATGGTATGAGACCATTGACCGGGCGCGTTTATGGTCACTGCGTGTGTATGTTCGATACCTTTATCTATGCCCATCGGTTTGACATAAATCGCATCAGCAGGGGATGCTTGGCCCGCGTCGTCTGAAACCTCGTCTCCATTGAACGTAATACTCGTGGCTGGAATGGCTGCTAATGTGTAAAATGTAAAAGTATCTGCCCTTACAATCCAAGTGGCATCATTTGTGCTTTGCGCAAGCAAACCGCTTCCCAATATAATGCGATTTAAGCTCACAAGAGAGGTTGTGTTTTGGCCTTCTTGTTTTGCTATTGCAGATTTAGTGGATGCTGTGGATTTCGGCAGAAGCTCGCGGAAAGCGGTCCAGTCGAGAGTTGGTGTATCTGTGACTTGCTGGCCAAACGGAATACCGAAAGAAATAATATACCAATTAACATGGACATTACCATGGGTCGGTGGGCCTGCTAGGCGTAAGTTGGCGCCAATTTCAGCACTGATTGTTTTGGTACAAAATAACAAATGTAAGCGATACGATGCACCGACACTGATGCCAATATCAACACCATAATTAAAAGGATGCCATGCAACTAAAAAATCTGAGCAAGCACGAAACCAAGCACGAAGATCGCCAGCATGTAATGACGCTTTCAACATGCCACCCAGCATGACTGATGAGGGTGTCAATGCAAAATAAGACTCGCCACCAATAGTCACCTGATCGCTGACTTGCCAATTAAAACCTAAGCGAGGTAAGCTCGGATACCAAGCAGGTCGTTTAAATGAAGGGTGATACCCACCCAGACTTACGACAAAGTCGCCTTCATGCTCACCTTTAAACCAGCTATAAAATGCAAATCCACCTGTTAAATGACAGTCTGGTGTGAGTACATAAGAATTTGGGCTGAGCAATGCTGTCATACATAGGCTGCCTTTGTCGGGATTATAAGAAGCTTCCATCCCCATCTCAGCATAGGCAACAGGATGCGTTGTTACTTTGGGTAATTGCATATAAGAACGACCCAAGAGTGCAAACTGAGAGTCTTTGCCAAACTCCGCAACAATCAAAGCACGGGTATTGATGAGTTCAAACGTTGTAAAATCAACGCCAACGGCTAGCCATTGGTCGCCATCTTTAGGACTAAGCCATGGATTACTACCACTGGTTAGATTATCCATCATGGCCGACATATCGCTGAGCGGTGAAACGGGGCTGGGGTCAATAGAGCCCGTCACCAAAGGGAAATTGACAACTTCTGCTTGGGTTGGGAGACGCAATTTCCAATTATATCCAAACCCACCAGAAAATCCCATGACATAGAAAAACGGCGGGCCTCCCAGAGGCTCATTCATGCGCGCAAATACAAAAACAGAAGGGTGATTAGATTGTGTTAGGCTGTAAGCACCCATGCCTGCGACTGTTAAATCCTCCATGCCCAGTGTTGCAAAACCTTGGTATGTATTACCACTATGCAAAAAGTCACCTGAGATTTGCACAGCACCACTTTGGTAGTCGAGACCCAAACCTGCCAGAGAGGTTTTAGGGATGTCTATTGCATCTAATGTGATACCTACTTCTAAATCATCTAATTGTATTTTCAGTTCACCTAACATGATGTCAGCGTCGAAAAGAAACCAAAGTTTGTCATCATGAAAGTTTAAGCCTAATCGATTCAGTATCAGTGGACCTAATGAACGATTAACAGCGATAGATAAACCGCTTGGAGGTGGAGAAGTTTGTGATTGCCCACTCATTGGCATCGTGTATGTCGTTACTAGCGTAGGTGTTGGCGACCATATGTTTAAAGAGTAGGTGCTTTCACTGAATCCTAAGCTACTATTAAAATCTATGAGCAACTGCAAGCCTTCTGTGAGACCTTCTTTGGGAGTGGGTAACGAGGTTGAGGCGATTTGTTGAAACAACGTTATCATGGAGTCGCCTTGTTGCATCGATTTTGTTGCATAGGCCAGTTGTAGCGAATCTGTGATGGTTGGTATTTTCCCAACAACAGGTAAATCTGGATTATTATAATTAGGCAATGCTAGGCTAAATAATTTTGCATCATCGCCAATGACCAACACTATTTCTCCTAAGATAGTGACAGCTTTTAATGAAAATGTTTTGCTATTGATATCTATATTTAAACTGATGTTTGTTAACGATACATCACTAACAGGCATGATTTTCGAGTTGCATCCAACACATGACAAAATATCGCTTAGCTTCACCTGAGAAATAGTGGCAGAGAATTGCCAACCAGCATCAGTGGTATAGACGCCTGTCACAATTGCCCATTGCGTGCCAATATGCAAAAATGCTGACAAACTGGTATTCAAAGTACTGGCCGACTTGTTAAAAGAAAATGCAATATTTTCTAGACTGATTTGACTACTGAGTGCCCATGTGTTGTTACCGTTATCAAGTTTTAAATCTGCGCTACAAGCATAATCACCGGTGACACATTGTGCTGAAAAACAGAAATTTACCAAATTAAATGCTGGAAAATGACTGGGAACACCAAAACCAGCACTGGTAGCAAAACTTTGAAATGAGCTTGGATTTATTGTGAGGTCTTGAGCAGTACCTTGATCTGCTATTGACCCAAAAATCATATTATCAGGAAACGTGGCATCAATATCTAAAGTAAGGCCACAAAAACGAATTTGACTTAATAATTTTATTGCGTGGATAGTGAGTTCGGCAAGATCAAAACGGAGTGACAAGCTTTGCAATGTGATGCTCTGCCCAAAATTTGTTAATAAGCTACTATAAGCAGTGGTTGAGTTTGGCAGGGCTGCTTGAATTAAGTCTTCTACAATATCGATAGAAGGTGTGACAGTGATTTCACCGGCGCCTGATGCTGATAGCATTACAGAAACGGAAAGTGGTGAAGAGCCGTTTACTGCTAGGTCTGCTTTCATACCACCTGTACATTCGCCTGTAAGTGAGTGATCAAGAGTAGGGTGGAGCGTTTGAGAAAATGTGAGCATGACCTTTTTTAAGCTTAGCGTACCCAAATGCATTTCACTAATTTGGGAGGTGAGTTGTATTTGAGTTTGGCTCAACGCTGTTTCTGAGGGTGGGGCAAACGTCAGCATGTTGGGGGTTTGTTGCAAAACATTGCTTGCAAGTGGACTAAGAAAATCAAATAACTTTCCATCTTGTCCAACAAACCCTAAAAATTGGGCGCTGTGTAATGGAGAAATTGCTATAGCTGTACTAGAAGCACTGAGATTATCAAAAGAAAGAACGCCATTTTGATTTAAACTGCCTGCTAATGAAACACCAATACCCAATTGTGTGGCATCCAGTTGTGCTTCAAAGGTCACATCAACACAATTGACATTAAGATATCCATCTTGCAATGCAGAAGCTGTGATGGTGATTGACATTGAAAAACTGCATTGCGCAAACCACTTTCCCAGAGCAGAGGTGTTTACTACCATACATGAATGACCTACAGGATTACCACTCAGAACCAATTGGGGTGGGGTCAACTGGCTAACAAAATGATCTAAAGCACAACCTTTTACTAAATTAATGTTGACACCAGTGACGCCATTGGCTCCAATGGTGTAGGTAGTAGCTGAAGTTGATTTTTCTTCTCCCATAGCGAGGGTAGATATGAAGGCAGGGCGTTTGCGCTTAAGAGATTTAAAAAGGGTTTCGGTGACAGAAGTAGTATAAGGCTGTCCTACCCCAGAAGATTCGAGTGTTACTTCAATGTTAGTTAAACCTCTGGATGGTTGTTTGGAATCCGTTGCAATATATGTCCGTACACCATCAGAGGCATTACTCGGGTGTCCGTCGCATGATGCCCATATTCCTTTTCCGTGAACCAGTTGTTGGTCATTAGATAAAGCTTGGATATCTTCTATGAGGACTGCAGTTTTTAGTTGCTTTAATAGCGAATCAACACAACTGTTAAAACTCTCCGTGATGTAACGCGAAAATGTGGGCGCATCTGCAAGATAATAAGGGTAATTTGTGGAGAAAATAGTGGTGTTTGAGGTGGTTTGCATATTATTATCCGCGAATGCAGCAAGCACAGCCAAAGAGGGATGCCAGTATTGGCGACCGCAAGAAATAATTGCATTTGATGGTTGAAGCTTATTGATAAAATCATATGGGGTACTGTACTGTCCTCCATGGTGGCTCACCTTCATGACAGGGAGGGTGGCCTCTCCTAAGTTTGCTTTTAGCCATGGCAACAATTGATCTTCATAAGTTTCTCCCAAATCTCCTGCCGCATAATATAAAATATCATTGTTTTCCGAGACCAGCGCTAATGCTATGCAACGCTGATTGATATCAGATGTTCCATCAGGCCATACACCCATGGGCTGTATGAAAGATTTGTTTGATGCGATACAAAATAATGCGGGTTTATCGTTTGCTGCGGGATTTTTTGAGCGTAATTGTGCAAGATTTCCTTTAGGAATATTTAACAGTTTTGAATCCCAAAGTATCTCTGTACCCATGCCAACTGTTTCGGCACCAAAACTTGTGACATGCGTTATTTTTCCGCTTTCTACCAATTGATCTATGTGTTTCACATAATCAGTATAAGGCGTGGAAGGTTGGTTACCGTTTTTAGCATTCATATAAATGCCAGTGTCATATACCCTAGTGTTTTCGAGTAAATTCAAAAAAACAGGATCACCAAATAATTTATTAAACCCACCTACGTGATCGGCATCATAATGAGTAATGACAATGGCATCAATTTGCTTGACGCCTTGGGCAATAAGAAAAGGCCGAACTCGTTGTAGTCCAGCGGTTTGGGTGCCTGCATCGACTAAGACAGTTTTTTGTAATGTAGTACCTTCATATACTCTTATCAGAGTAGAGTCGCCGGCGTTTACATTGATGTGGTTGACCAGTATCTTCCAGGGCATACAAAGTTTCCTTACTTTGTTAGGTGAGTTTGATGGAAATTGCTAGTCTGGTTGGTTTTATCGCCCGCGATGCTAACATGGATATGCTTTGCAAACAAGCTTAAGAATCTCAGCAGAATATTTAAACCAAGTGGAAAGAGCTTTCCACTTGGTTTGCTATGAGCGTAATACCATGGGGTTTACCGACTGACCGCTTACAATTTAAAGAGCGTTACAATTTTTCTACACACCAAACGGGACTACCTTGTCGTTTTTTATGTAAGACACTGATTTATATGACTATATATGGTGCGCCCGGAAGATGGATTCGTCAGTCACGTTATTCCTTCCTCACCGCTTAGCGGCGCACTGCGTGCGTCCAAAAAATTCCGCCGCACTTTGTGCTTTGCGCGGATTTTTTGTCGAACCTCCGACCCTTTGGTTCGTAGCCAAATTGATCAAGAATTTTTGTCAATAAAATCAGTGAGTTGCGATGTAACTACTTTGCGAAGCACTGCCTAGAACAGCCTGCAACAACTGGGTTGTTATTACAGTTTGTTACAAATTTGCTACACCTTATGTTTATATTTTCGTTAACAAAATGACGGATGCGCATTAACATTCGTGTCATATATGGTGCAATTAAGCATGAAAATAATAACTGTTAGATTCTATCAATCTGAATCAGGTGATCTTGCCCGGGAAAATTGGACACATTGCTAAGCAACTTTTTTGACCTCATAGAAATCCGGAGATTGATATCCTAATCTTGAATGAAGCCGCTTTCGATTATAGTAAATTTCAATATATTCGAATATATGATTTTTAG
>JANSXK010000045.1 GCA_024742995.1 Gammaproteobacteria bacterium | reverse complement strand
GCAGCTTGGATAGTAGGTTATTCAGTGCAGACGGTTCCATGGGATTAAATATCGTATTTTATTTTAACTTTGTCTAAAGCGGCTGAATGTTTACCTAAATTTACTCTTTTCGTCCGATTTCACCAATACTAGCGCAGGCAGCAAAAGACGAAAATGGCAGAGCCTGGCTTTTGCTGGCTGCAGCGGGCTTTTCATTCTCTTTTTTCATTCGTAGACTTTTACCCAGCTTGTGTGTAGCCATTGTTATGGGTTGCCGCTTTATTCTTTTACCCGTTTCAAAAAAAGGGCCCATTTCAAATTCTGGACTATCCAAAAGGCGGCTGTTCAATTCTCTTCAACTGATTTTAATCTCTTGGTTTTCAGTTGATTCAATTTCAAAATCTTGATTCTTCAATTTGATCGGCTTTTATCTCAAATCAACCAAAAATCCGATGGCAATCAACCAATTTCAGGATTCTGATCTCAATTTCCGCAAGATTCAATCTGATTTTTGATTCCTGATTTGCTCAATTCGATTTCCCAGATTCATCAAAATCAGTTTCAGGTTCTCCAAATCTCGAGTTCTTGATTTCTGATCTTAGGTTTTCAAATTGATTCAACCAACGATTCGATTACCTGTTCAAAGTTTCCAGATTCCAGATTTCTAAATCCTGTTTTTGGACGAGATTCAAATTCCTGTTTTCTATTTCAAAAGCCGCCTAAACGTAAATCTCATCTGAAAAAACCAATCTCATTTTTCAAGATGGGCCCGGTTAATCTTGAGAATCCAAATTTTTCGTTTTCTGTCCGATTCACTGTAAAGAATACAATACTCGATAGAACCTTTACCCGCCTTTCAAAATTTCAATTACTCGATTGGAACTCGAGTTCTCGATTTCTGGACAATTACCCGATTCTGAGTTTTCATTTTCGAGGCGGGACAATTCATATTTTCAATTCCATAGAATGCCAATTCTCATGCGGTACCCCATAACGGCCCGGCTACGTGACGTGCCGGACTCTAAATTTACCATTTTCGTTTCATTTCACAAATGCTAGCGAAGCGGCTTTTCCATCTCCATTTTCCTCTCGAAGATTTTTACCGGCATGACATGTAGCCATTGTTGCAGGCAGTTTCTATTTTTCTAATGATTTAAGAACCCTTTCCTTATCAATCAAAACATCTCTCATCAATAGAGATATTGGTAATGATTTATGCCCAAATTCTTTAAACACATTATATATTTCTATCAGAGTATCAGCCGTAATCAATGAAAGGTTTGACTCATAATCAAGTGTACAATCGTTGATAAATTCGTCCGTAAATTCTGGGGCTACAATGAATATCTTCATCACCTCATATCCCTTTTTCTCTGCATTGTTTTTGTATGATTTAACTTGTCGTGCCACAGAGGAATACTTATTGTAACCTTTCTCCTTTATAGACTTACACTCAATAATTATAAGGCTGTTCTCTCCCTCATTTAGGATTATATCAGCTTTGTCTTTAGATGTATTGACCGAATCTCTTAAGTCGTCATCAACATTGAACCCTAACTTCTTTAGAATTGATTTCGTTACTTCTTCGAACTTAACTCCTATTTCAGCTTCTTTGACATCTAATCCATTTTCCTGGAGTGAGTTGAAATCCCTTCTCGCTATCAATTCATAATTCTCGATAAATAAATTTTCAACATCTTTATACTCATCAAGAACGTTTTGTATCTCATTTCCTCGTATAGATATTGATTGAGCATTACAAAAATCTTTTACTTCATCATCCGTCAATAAGTAAAGAACGTCGCTTGGTCTGATATTATACATCAGAAGAAACTTAGCCTTTAACACATCTTCTTCTTGAAGTTCAAATTCTTCTCTCACTATGCTATTAAGCTTAGGGATATGGCCTTTTACATCTTTCAGGAGCTTTTCATATCCATTCACTGATATAGTTAGAGCTCCATCCTTTTCACGGTTCTTAAAGTAAGTTATCAGGTTTTCAACCTTTGCTTCCAGTGAAGCCCCTTTTATCTTTTCATCAATTCTTAGGCGTTTTTCTATCAACTCGTTAATTGTAGCTCTTCGCTCCGTTTTGTTTACATCATCCCTGAATATACCATTGATCAAAGCTGATGTTAAAGTTATCCCTTCGTTCAGTATTTCTTTTATCTTTTCTTCTCTTGAAAGCTTTCTATCTATACTGTGCTTTCTTGCTAGTTGGTTAATATGGCTATCTTTGAGTTTCTTAAGCACCTTTCTGAAGACTTTTTCAGAAACATCTTTTCCTCTGATTTTTCTCAATATTCTGATGACCTCATCCGCAACATAAACTTGATGGTTTTTTCTCGAATAAAAAATCACACCTGTTGAGGACAAATACTTAATAATCTCATCGACATCAATCTTTTGTAATGGGACGATTAAGTAGTTAATCAACTTTATTTCCTCGTGTGACAGCTCTAAAGATGAGGCTAAAGTATTCAGAATTGATTGTTCATCTCTCGTGATTTTACTTTCCTGATTATGCTCTCTATCATTTTTATATGCGGTTTCTAAACACTTCTTATAAATTACGTAATCTCTATTCCTAGGGTCTTTATCTTCCTCGTCAAAACTCTTTTCAAAAGATTTTATCCGCTTCTTGATCTTTTGGATTTCCTTTTCGTACAGTTTACCTAACCATTCTCTCTTCATCAGAGAATTACCGTCTCGAATGATTATGTCGATTAGAATATCTAGCTGAGATGTAGTATTTAAAAACTCTTCCTTGATATGATCTGCAAACTCATCTTCGACAAGATTTAGAATTTGGGCAACACTCTTATTATCAGCATTCTTTATTTGACCGTCTAATTCATTTAAGATTCGATCAACCTCTTTATGTTCTTTTGGATTATTCGAAATAATACTATCGATGACCTTTAAGAAAGGGTTCTTTTCAAAAGAGTTCACGTAGTTTAAAATCTGCTCTAGCTTCATTTCAAAAGTTTTAAAAGCTAATATATGATTTTTCTAAAAATTGCCTGCAACGACCCGGCTACACGCAGGCTGGGATTCTAAATCTACTCTTTTTGTTTGATTTCACCAATACTAGCGCAGGCAGCAAAAGGCGAAACTGGCGAAGCCTGTCTTTTGATGACTGCAGCGGCCTTTTCATTCTCTT
>JANSXK010000008.1 GCA_024742995.1 Gammaproteobacteria bacterium | reverse complement strand
GCTTTCGCTCAAACAAGCTAGATATTTCTTTCCGTTTATACCTTCATCCATAAAACCACGTAAAATACCTATACTCCATTCGCGTGGCGTGTAAGTCAATGCGATTGAAAGAATATCTGCTACATTCCAAACAGCTTGTAATGCCTTCTTGGAATATGAATTATTAAAAGAAGGCCTGCCCCCTTCAACATTAATATTTTGTAATGACTCAGAAAATGTTTGTGCCTTCTCTGAATCATTAGTTTCAAAAAGAGAAATGCCTAAGCCCTTATAGGATTGCGTCATTTCAGTATCTGCAATATTCTGTAGATTTCTTTTTAGCTGATTTACGCAGTCAGTTAAGGTTTTCACGGCAATTATCCTGCATTTGTTGTGTAATATTTGATCATTATATCATATGAATACACAGTAATTAAAGCGGTAAACTAATATAAATTCGAATATTTCAGATTGGCATGGATTACATCTTTCCTTCTATACTCTTCATGAACAACGATAAGCTCAATAAAAAATGTGCCCGATACCCTCTGAACCTATGACTTGACAAAACCAATAATACGTACAATAATATTGTACGCAAATACTTTTATTTGGAGAAAATAATGGATACGTCATATAGTGAACTTAGACAAAATTTAAAGAGAATGATTGATTGGACAACCGATAACCATGAACCTGCCTTTATAACCTCTCATAAAGAACGTAAGGCCGTTTTAATTTCATATGATGATTATTGCTCATTAGAAGAAACAGCCTATTTATTAAAAAGTCCTGCAAATGCTCAAAGGTTACTTAAAGCCATCCTTGATTCAAAAAAAAGTGAAAATATCAAAAAACACGGCCTAATAGATGAGTAACCAAACCAGTTGGCATGTAGATACTTGGGAAGATTATTTGTATTGGCAAAAAAACGATAAAAAAGTCCTGCAAAAGATAAATGAATTAATAAAAACCATTGTTCGCGAACCTTTTTCTGGCATTGGTAAACCTGAGCCTTTAAAGTATGCACTAGATGGCTATTGGAGTCGCCGTATTACGCAAGAACATAGATTAATTTACCAGGTAACCAACAATGGCGTGCACATAGTTCAATGCCGGTACCATTATTAATAGCTAGCGCATTAAGAAACTATAACGATGAGCTCGGCTGCATTAACCAATCTTTTTTACAGTGACGAAAACGTGCCGTAACTGTGATGGGTCACAATGTAATTGTGGCCGTTCTAGGCAGGAGTTGACGATATTGATGCATCGTAAGATTTTGATAATTTGTGTTTGCTCCATTGACAATTTAATCCGGACTCTAGGCTCCAAAAGGCCTCTATGAGAATGGTAAGCCGAATACAGGACCTGTGATCACGATAAAAGGAACATCGCCACGTCTATACAGCCATCACTTTTTCAATTTGAATTGGAATAGGATAAGATGAAACACGACTAGGAAATTAACATGATGTTTTTTATAATGCTAATATAATGCTCAATAAAAATGATGACGAAAACAGTATGAATAAGTTTGAACAACGTTAAATAGAAATACCACTTGATTGCGCTAATATGTGGCGCATGTTAAGGAAGTAATCAAAATGAGAATTGCACCCTTAAAAAATGAGTTACTTATCAATGTAGAGGCGTTGGTTCATACTCTAAATGCAAACACAGATAGCAACTCCTTCCGATATCGTGGACCTGTTCCTGGGAACAAGCGAGATAGAATTGCGCCAGTGGCATCCGAACTCATCATACAAAATGATCCAGATGTGCTTGTGATTGGATTTGAAAAAAATAATCCTGATGCTCGTGGATTTTCAAATATTATGACGGAACTTAAAGATGACGAGTTTGCACGCTTTATTGCTCAAATACCATCATTACTTCGAACAACCATTCAAGATGCATTACTAAAAACACCGTTAGAATTAGTTGATTTTGATTGGGTGGTAGCTGCAGCTCAAGCTGATGACGCTGAGAAACGTGCTATAAAAAAGGCTAAATTAGAAGCAAAAGCCAGACGGGAAGCACAAGAGATAGCGGCTAAGTTATGCGAATTACAGCAGCTAACAGTACCAAAAGGCAGTGGCTATAATCAACGATTAGAGCATTATATTATAAGAACGCAGTGGTTATACGCTATTGCTTTGATCGCAAGAATAGATCCTATAGATTTAAACACTAGGAAAACTGAATGGCACAAGTGGGATGTGTGTGAGTATTTAGGAGACACTATCCTGATTAAGGCGATTATATACCAAGCTCCAATAGAAGTGTTTACCGCATTATTCACTGCGGGAGCTCAACCTAATACTGAGAATGCGTCTGGTTTTCCTCTCCATTTAGCCATTTCAAAGATAAAAAGCGTAAATGACGCTACGGCAATAGCCATCGTGATATGTCTTCTCGAGCATGGTGCAGATTTCAATAAAGCAGATGCAGCGGGTAATACTGCCTTGCATCTTGCAGCACAGCATGGAAATACAGATTTAATGACTTGTTTAAAAAACAAAGGGGCGAATTTATCTATAAGAAATACTTCCGAGCAAACACCTTATGTCCTAGCCGCGCGCAATGCTAATTATGCCTCTATCATGCCAATGCTCACCACGGGTGAAGCAGAGGAAGAAAAATCGGATCTAATAGATTTTCTTATTTTAGACGGCAAGATTGACATGCTATTCGAATTTTTCCCTTCTGGTAAGTTTAGTTTAAAAGCTGATCACAAAGGCAGGACAGTGCTTCATGATTTGCCGGACAAGGAGGAAAGAAATAAACACTTAGAACGCCTGCTCCCAAGGCTTGCGCTCACTTCCATTAATGCGGCTATAATAGATAAATATACAAAAGATGAGGTGACACCATTAATCATCAGCTTATTCCGACCTAATGCAGAAGCCGCTAAGCTATTATTACAGCATGGTGCAAACCCTAACATTGGTCAATTTAATTCAAAATCAGCCTTAATCTTTACAATTAAGGAAAATTGTCCTGTTTTAGTAGAATATTTATTAAACCATGGTGCAGATCCAAGACAAACAGACAGTTGCGGTAACAATGCGCTGCACACATATCTTCAAATGAGGTGTATTCCTCGCAACGATTCCGCTATTTGGGACAAGCTAGTCACTCCAGAAACAATTAATGCGGTAAATAAAGATGGAAATTCACCACTTCACTTGATATTAATGTCTGAATCTCCAGATACTAACCTCATAAAACGTTTGTTGATGGCAGGGGCTAAGAAAAACGCATACAATAACATTAATCTGCGCCCTATAGATTTATTGAGAAAGCATCCAAAATATTCATTTCTTCGTCAAAAGCTAGGTAGTGCTTTTGATGATGCTGGGGATGAAAGCGTGAAAGAGGCCACTGCCTATTGCAACCCATAAATGCAGAAACGTCGATTTGAAAATCCACACGAGGGACTCACTTTAGGCCCTATCTATCAACAAGGAATACAAACAATGTATCAATACGTTATTTATCACAATCCGAGATGCTCTCAATCCAGAAAAGCATTGGAAATACTAAAAAACCATGATATTGATCCCGTCATCATCGAATACCTCAAAGCGCCTCTTAGCATAGCCCAACTCACCGAATTGCGTGCCCATTTTGATTTAAAGGATTTTGTACGGCACAAAGAACCCATTTTTAAAGAACTCAAACTAACGCTCACAGATGAATCTGGTATTTTAAACGCGATGTCAGAAGCACCGATACTTATGCAGCGCCCCATCGTCGCTTATCGTGACCAGGCCATCATTGCGCGCCCGCCTGAAAAAGTACTCACTTTAATCGGCGAAATATAAAAAATCTGCTCGAGATTGTCGCGTGTATCAGCTCAAAACTTGTTGCAACAAGATAAAACTGGTTGTACCAATGAGCATACTCAGCAGCGGTTTGTGCAACCACAGGTGGACTAGTGTTACCACCACTAGACTCAATAGCGCAGGTATGGCATAAGGATAATGCGTAAATGAGCCTGGGTTTACTTCGTATAGGACAAGCAGCATCATGATGTATGCTGTTAATCGTCGACCAACTGCTTGCATTTTGACATTCGTTGAAAGTTGTTTTGCAAATAGAAAGGGCAGCGCACGAGTGAGCATCGTTAAAACAAATAAGCACGTGACCACGGCGAACACATAAGGTGACATTATTTGTCCTCAGTTGTTTTAAGTTCACGACTTTCCGAGATATAAAGAAAAATCACGGATAAAAGAATCGCAAATACCAAATATTGTTTAGGTAAGATGAGATAAGAGATGAACGTAAATACCACGGGCATCCATAAGCTGAATTTATCGCGGCTTACGCAATATAAATCCACAACTAACACCATAAAAAAACTGGTGAGCATGAAATCTAAACCCTGAATTTCTGGCATGATGGGATAAATCAACAACCCAAGCCATGTGCCACTGACCCAATACAAATAGGGTAAAAGTGCTAGGTAAAAGCAGAATGCGTGATCGTTGTGGGAAGAGTTTTGTGGATGGGCGTTTAAGATGCCATAGGTTGCATCGACCAACCCAAATATTAAAAATAGCTTCAGCAGCTTTGGCTTTGATTTAAATCGCTCAATCAAGCTTAAACCATAAAAAACATTACGAAATGCAACAAAACTTGTAGCAAGTACAATTGCTAATATGCTCGCGTGTTCTTGTATCATTGAAAGGGCAACAAACTGTACAGCGCCTGCGAATACAAACATACTCATCATCGGCGCCCAATACCCCGCAATACCTGCCTTTAACCATAAGACGGCAAATACAATACCCAATGGAAAATAAGCAAAAAAAGTTGGTAGGCTTAAATTGACTGCGGTTTTGAATTCGGCGCTAGTGTTCACACAAAGGATTCCTACATTAATATTAGGTCTTTCTCGTAGCTTGTACTCGCTTGTTTTTGATGGAAAAACCAGATCTATTAGGATAACATTAAACTTCGGCACTTTAACCTCCTTTTGACCATAAGATCAAGCAATTTAAAAACCTTCAAATTTGAAATAAGCTAAAAAATGAAAGGCTATCATGCAAAAACTACCACGTGAATTCTATAATAGAGAGACCACAATCGTTGCCAAAGCACTGCTTGGCCACCATTTAGTGCACCGTTCAGATGGTATCGATAAAATCGGCAAAATTGTTGAGGTCGAAGCATATTTGGGAGAACATGATCTTGCCTCACATTCGTCAAAAGGACTCACGAAACGCACCACAACAATGTTCGGCTCACCAGGTTTTGCGTATGTATATCTCATTTACGGCATGTACCATTGTTTTAATGTCGTGACAGAAGCTGCTGGTATTGGTTCTGCTGTGCTTGTGCGTGCCATTGAGCCCGTTGCAAACATTACTGGGCGTACTCAAGGACCTGGATTATTATGCAAAGCCATGATGATTGATAAACGAGTCAATGCACATGATCTCTTAAGCGAAGACTTGTTTATTACGCATGAAGGTTACGAGTCACCCCAACAAATCATTGAGACGACACGTATTGGCGTCCATTATGCAAAAGAATGGGCAAATAAACCATTACGCTTTTACATCCAAAACAATGCTTTTGTTTCTAAAAAATGATGGACAATGTTATGAACATAGATCAACACACGATCACCATCCTGACTGATGGTAGAGGCACTCAAAATATTACGGCTGACATTATAAATGCGCTTTCAAAAAGATCTATCAATCATGGCTTATGCCACTTATTTTTGCAGCATACCAGCGCCTCTTTGATTCTCTGTGAGAATTATGACCCGCAAGTCAGGGTTGATCTCGAAAATTTTCTGCTGCGCTTGGTCCCAGATGACAACCCGATGTTCGAGCACATCATTGAAGGACAGGATGATATGCCGGCACACGTTCGCACTATTTTAACACAAACGAGCCTATCAATCCCCATCCAATCTGGAACATTAGCATTGGGAACATGGCAAGGTATCTATCTTTATGAACATCGATATCAACCTCAGACTAGAACGGTATGTATGACTTGGTTAGGTCATTGAATTTGGGCGCCACATAGTGAGTATTCTTGCCATACCGTAGCAATGACACCATAACAATGTGTCATTGCGCCTTATTGTGGATGAACAGGAACAAAATCAGCAACGCTTTTTCTCAGTCCTGCTGCAAGCTGACTGATATCAGAAGCACTCTTAGGTGGGTTGTCCCAGTCAATATCGAGATGCTTCAGTTTTTTAGAAAATTTATACAATTTTAGAACTCTGGCCATATAATGAAAGATGCTTCTTTTAGCAAAGGGCAGAGCATCAGACTCAAGAAGCGGTACGTTATCGATCAAGCCTGCAAATCTGTTTCGAGAGCTCTTACGCTCATATCCTGAATCAACAAAGATTACCGGCGTTTCTAAAGCAAGACACGTTAACGCGGCATGCATCCTTGACGTAATGACTAGTTTTGCAGTGGCATATAGTTTGATGAGTTCCTCTGTATTTCTAACTCTCTCTTCCTGCAGAAGATTTCTAGACTGCCGTTTGTGTGTTACCCATACAATATTTTTCCTCTCGTCTTCAGGAATCAGTTTTTCTGCAATATATTTTTCATAATTTAAAGGCCTTAAACGATAGAAAGGATCAGCGAAAACAATATGATTGCTTCGCTCTTTATACTCATTTTCGAAGGTAAATGTCATACACCCAGAATAATAAGCAGGAATACCTGCTTTTACCAATGTTCTTAAGGTATGGTAGTCGCGACACCCGATAGGAGCAAATTTTTTATAATAAGACAATAGCTTTTTATCAGTCAAAAATTTGGCGCTATCGGATTCGTGTGACAGATGCATTGAAATAAAAAGCGGCTCGATACTATCTGATGGCGGCCAATGTTCAGGTTGCTCCATGAACCACCCATTGCAAATAAGTTTCACCTTCTCTTCAGCGTGAAAAGAATTGAGTTCTTCTCTATCGATAGTTAAATTGACCGTATGCCCTAAGCGTTCAAGTAACTTTTTTGTGGCTAAACTTTGAATTTCATCTCCAACGTTTAGTGTTTTATAAGATATTACTGCTATTTTAGTCATGAACGAGTACATCCTTACAGTGTCTTAAATGATATAGTTATTTAAATTTTACATGACCGGCATAACGACACCCTTGCTTTTACAGCACTCTTTGACGTTCGACTCCTAAAGTCAATCCCTGCCAAAGACAATATTAGAGTTGCTATGCTATATGACTATCAATACTTTCCTAAATAGCAGTATAACCACCATCTACCACAAGCTCAGCCCCGGTCATATAAGAAGAGTCGTCACTGGCAAGAAACAGCGCAGCCTTCGCTATTTCTTCAGCTTTCCCGGCACGTCTCATCAATATTTTAGATAGAAAGCGCTCATGTAAATCCGGTGCTTTCATGATCCCAGTGACCATGGGTGTTTCAATAAGACCGGGCAGGAGAGCATTGACTCGAATATTATCCGCAGCACATTCTGCTGCTAACGTTTTACTTATAATTTTGATCGTTCCTTTTGCAGCGATATAAGCGGCCATACCGGCTGCACCAACCAAAGAAAACATGGATGAAACATTGACAATCACACCACCCCCATTTTGTCGCATCACAGGTATCACCTGTCTGCAACCAAGAAAAACACTTTTCGCATTCACATCAAACATTTGTTCCCATTCTGCAACAGTGGTTTTTTCAAGTGTTTTTTCCAGAAAAACAGCCGCATTATTGACCAGGATATCAACTTTTTCAAACATTTGGGTTGCTTGGGTCATAAGATCTTGCCAGGATTGCTCTTGCGTCACGTCATGTTGTATAAATAAGGCAGTGCCACCTGCATCGCGAATCGTACGAACAATGACTTTTCCCTTTGCTTCATCTCGATCAGCCACGATCACAGAGGCCCCTTCCTGAGCAAAAAGAATCGCTTCTTGCGCCCCCATACCTGATCCACTGCCAGTGATAATGGCCACTTTGTTGGAAAGCCTTTCCATAAGTTTCCTTAAATTTATAAGCTCGTATATTGTAATCGAATTTTATGTCAATACTAGGAGCGTGTCATACACACCTTTTCACACGGGTTGCTGAAACTGCTATAGGAATGGTATTGTGGCACCAATATAAAAATTAAAATTGTGAAATCATTAGGACAACGCACCATGCATTTTGATGACAAGCAATATCTTCGACAAGCCATTGAATTTTCAAAAACGAGAAATCAGATATGGCCTTTTGGCATTGATATTTCTGCACAAGAAGTGATTGAACGTTCAAATAGCAACATTACGCTGATTGGTCCAACGCTCGAGGCTGAAACAGACCTATTATTTATGGATGCAAAAACATATCAAGCAAAAATGAATAAAGCGCATCCAGCTCAAGGTGTTTTGTCGAATGAACTCAGTGATTTTTATGAAGCAACATTGTGAGACGTGCCTAACATCGATCGTGCCGTTCATGTTGCTGATGATCTAAGCACTCAGTCCAGTCCCATCCTCATTATCATACGTCGGAGTCTCAGCAAGCTCTAATGCATCATAATGAGCCAGCAAATCATTGCCTTGATGTACCAACGCTATGCCCCCCCTATTCTCCTCTGATCCATTAATAGAGATTGGGTGCACTTCCACTTCATGTGCATCATTTTCTTGAACCCTAAGAATGGTCAACTGAATACCTAGCATACGTGCCGTCGCATCAAGAATATGCTGTTCGGCATATTCTCCATCTTGAGCCATTCTATGAAGATATGCTGCAACATCCTCCCCATTTTCAAGGGGGCGTTCGGAGAAAATCTCGTCTTTATGCTCCCATAAATACAAAACAGCTTGCAATCTTAATTCCCGGTGAGAACAAACACCCAAGATTTGTCTTTCTAGCTCATCAGCGATAGCACGAAAAAAGCAATTCCCATCTCCATCAACTGCATGAATGGTTCCCCAATTTGCAACAGGATGTTCTTGCATCGTGCGTCCTGAGAACCCTTGTTGTTTTTTTAGCTTGTTTAATTTTGTTTTCATCAATGTTGAAGGCGCGGTATGCGAAGCTGAGCTTTCTTGAGCCGCTCTTTCATTATCATGTCGATCTTTGGCTTTTTTGTGGACACGTTCAAGATCAGTTCTTACAGTTTTTAGCCCCTCCAACGTATCCGTGCTCGCACTTTCTGCGCTTTCGCTAGCTGATCCTTCAGAATCCAATAATTTTTTACTCGAGTGCGTCATACTACGCAATGCCATTCCTAAAGATTTGGCATACGATCGCTTCTTACTCTCTTCAGACATAGAATGAGCCGCTATCGAACGTGCCATTGAAACCGCAGAAAGGCTCCAACGTGCTGTTTCGTGCGCAAAAGAAAGAGCTGTTTTTCCAATAGAAGAATGCTTAAAGAAATCTAGCATGGAAACAAACTCACCTGTTTCATTGATGTAATGGGGTAAAATATAATCCTGATGAGGACATTGCTCATCAAATTTTTGTACGAACGCATCACTTAAAACATCGGCTTGCTGTGAAAGATCTAAGTGCTCATACTCCTCATAATTCAGTTCAAATTCCTCGAAAAACTGTTGCTTCGCAGTACGTAAAATAGGCAGAGGTAAAAATGATTCAAGCTTATGTAACACCGTGAGAATTGAAAATGAAAAAGCGGCTTTTTTCCCTTTCGCACTATTTGTAGGACCTGATATAGGCCAAAGATTGCCGATATAATTGTAGTAGATGTGTTTTAATCCAGTGACCTCTAAATGACCACGATTATTAGGGATTAAAATATTTGCGTCATGTTGTCCGATTTGTTCTATCAGGGCATTCTTGATTTCTTGTAATAAAGGCTGATTTTCTCTTAAAGCATCTAACGCATCCATTAAGCTGGCATCTGGATAAAAATGATCAACATCAAACGTTTTTTTGTTGCTGCTTAGATCTTGGCTCAATGGGCAAACCACGACCTCATGTTCTGCATAATCACATAACACATGATCTCGGACTGTCTCATTTCCATTAGGTTCTAAAGACCGCCATGCAGGCTCTTTAGCGCCCAAACGCCGCTCAACAGCATGAGTAATATTTTTTAGTTGATTGAATACAAGTAGAATCTCATTGACATAGTGCGCCACTGTGTCGGATTGAATATCGCTCACATCTTCCATGGATACATTCCTTTTTAAATGTATGTGCTAAGCTACTGATGCTCATCAATCTGTATCATCTAGAGTCTCAACGGCCGGGTTTTTTAGGCGTATGATGTAAAGACTCAAGAACTTCTTTAGAAAACGCTGTTAATGCTGTTTTGAATTGGTCTTGGTTGCTGATGTCCTCTGAACGACGAGTTTCAAGTGCCTTGAAATACATATCTGGAATAGCCTCGATTAATGCTGTTGTTATCTGGTCATCTGTAATGTGGAGCTTCTCAAATATGGAGTCTAATTTTTCTGTAAAAAGCTGTTTTTTGTATTCGTTTTCGGAGCAATCTATCTCTTGCAGTGAATGAAGATATGCTGCATAAGTATCTGTGGTTGCTACCTCCTCTAAATCCTTAGAAACAAACAAACACATTTTTATAAATTTTTTCATAATCTTCGGTAAAAGCACATCTTCTTTATTCGGATCTTTTGATTCCGAGAAAAATGTATCTCGTTTTCGTTTTCGGGAGGTTGGATCTTGCATGGCATCCCTATATTGCCCTATATTTGATCTAATTATACTCAGTTTAACAGTACTTGTCTAATCTCGATAAGGAGGAAAAAACCTGCCCATGTACTAAGATCAGCATGGTATTTCAATACGTAAATACGTTACCATATCCGTTATAGCATCACTATTTAACTACTTCATGCCGAACAAACTCATACTATTCAACAAACCTTTCCAGGTACTTAGCCAATTCGAGGATGTGGAAAACCGCGATACTTTAAAAAACTATATCCCCATAAAAGATATCTACCCTGCCGGTAGATTAGATTATGACAGTGAAGGCTTAATGATCTTAACCAGCTGCGGCAAGACACAATATGACATCAGCAACCCTAAAAATAAAATGAGTAAAACCTACTGGGCCCAAATTGAAAATATTCCTAGTGAAACGGATTTAGAAAAAATAAGACAAGGCATAAAAATCAAGGATCATCACTGTCTACCTGCTAGCGTAAAAATAATTGATGCGCCTTCAATATGGCAACGCGTACCCCCCATTAGAGAAAGAAAAAACATTCCAACTTGTTGGCTAGAGCTCAGTCTTCAAGAAGGGAAAAATCGTCAAGTCAGAAGAATGACTGCTGCAATGGGATTTCCTACCTTAAGGCTTATACGGGTTAAAATTGGTCCTTGGCAATTAAATGGACTACAACCAGGCGAATACAGTAAAATTAACTAACCCACTTTCCTTGTGTTTGGATGCAGTCTGTCAGGAAGGTTTCGGTATAATCCTTAAATGAAGTACGTACAAAAAGTTGGTAATGACATGGCTCAAGACAATGAATGATCATCTGCGTTTTGGCAAATAACGTCTGAACAACATCCCCTGGATTTAATTTGGGCACATCTATTGCAGTGCCATGTTGTAAAATTTTGTGACTTTCAAGGCCAGAAAGTAAGAATCGGACGCGGTTATCAGAAACATTGGTGATGGCCCCAGAATGTTCAGCAATGCAAGTTTTGAGATCTAAGGTTGTTTGATGTGAACTTGCATAGTCTGTTAATAGTAGCCATTCATCAGGGCTGAGCCAAAGCAGCGTTTGGGTTGAAGAAGAAGTGCTGGTGTTTGGCGTTTGCGGTAGTGACATACCAAGGTAATCTTCCAATGCTTGGATGGTCTTCGTAGAAACGGCGCGAATATTGATTTGCCCAATGTGTTCTAGCGTTTGGATCGCATTAGACATTTTGGCGTTCTCCCTTGGGATCATAAAAAACAGAAGAAACGATTGTGGTTTCTACGATGCCATTTTCTATCGGCGCATAAAGTGTTTCCCCCATGCGATGCACACCCCCTTTGATCAATGCAAGTGCAATGGAATGTTTCAAATGTGCAGAATAATAGCTTGACGTGACGTACCCTTCCATGGGAACAGGTACCGGCGCTTTAGGATCTATCACCAATTGTGCGCCTTCTGGAAGAACCGTGTTCGGATCTTTGGTCATCAAACCCACGAGCATCTTGCGATCATCTCTCATGGTATCTTGCCGTTGCAAAGAACGTTTCCCTAAAAAATCTTTTTTCTTGGACACAATCCAATTCATATTCAGATCAACAGGGGTCACAGAACCATCCGTATCTTGCCCAACAATAATGAACCCTTTTTCAGCCCTTAAAATATGCATGGTTTCAGTGCCATAAGGTGTGATGTCATAAGGTTTGCCTGCATTATAAACCAAATCCCATATTTTGGGACCGCTGTGTGCTGGGTAATGAATTTCAAAAGAGAGCTCGCCCGTAAAACTGATGCGTAGCAATCGCACAGGAATGTCTTCCAAGATCGCTTCTTGTAATTGCATGAAAGGAAAAGATGTACCATCAAAGGCATGATGTGGACAAATGGCTTCGAGCACCTTGCGTGCATTGGGACCTGAGATCACAATAGTGCCATATTGTTCAGTCACCGAAGTAAGAAATACCTCAAGTTTAGGATATTGAGTTTGTAAGAAAAACTCCATCCAATCCAAAACCTGTGCAGCCCCACCGGTGGTGGTCGTCATATAATAGTGGGTATCACCTAAACGTGCAGTCAACCCATCATCAAAGACCATACCGTCTTCAAGGCACATGATACCATAACGACACGCACCTACTTTTAAAGTTGAAAATTGGTTGGTGTAAATAAGATCTAAAAATACGCCAGCATCTTTTCCTTGAATATCAATTTTTCCGAGTGTGGATGCATCAAGCATTCCCAGCGATTGATGTACTGCCAAACATTCTCGATTGAGGCTATCTTGCATGCTTTCCCCTGGTTGAGGATAATACCATGGTCGTTTCCACTGACCTACATTTTCAAAAATAGCACCGTGCTGCACATGTTTTTCGTGTAGGGTTGTGGTCCGGATAGGATCCAGCAAATCGCCTCGATCAACACCAGCCAATGCCCCAAATGTGATTGGGGTATAAGGCGCACGATAGGTGGTCGTGCCAACATCTGGAATGGGCTTGTCTAATGTTTTTGAGAGCAGGCCAATAACATTCATATTAGAAATTTTACCTTGATCGATCCCCATCCCTGCTGTTGTATAACGTTTGATATGCTCGATAGCATCCATGCCCTCTCGCGCAGCAACTTGAATATCTGCCACAGAAACATCTTCCGTAAAATCGATGATGTGGGCGTTGCCCGTATCTTTTTTCTTCCCAGAAGGAATATCCCAGATTGCCGAAATTTCAGAGATCTGAGACGCGGTAAACGCCTGTTGATGCGCTGCCTTTTCACCACTTAAAATGCAATCATCTATATTAAATATCCCCCCACAAGCACCGATACTTACCGCTGCTTGTGGGGTTGTGAGCGGCACAAAACAAGAGCGCGACTCACAGTATTGTAGTTTGCCCCCCGACTGACTAAATAAGTGCACCACAGGATTCCATCCACCAGAAACCAATAACAGATCGCATGCCATGGTTTTACCCGTGGACAGTGTCACAGATTTGATATGTGTGTTACCTGAGGCAGACGTCACCATGGTGTTGGTGTAAATGGGGAGATCAAACTTGAAATCTGGTGTATTGGGACGACTGTCTATAATGGCAAGTGGCTTTATATTTTGCGCCAATAATGCCCGCGCAACATCATAACCACTATCATTATTAGTGAATAAAACGATTTGCTTCCCACAAGTCACGGCATATTGCGACAAATATCGATGAGCAGCAGAGGCAAGCATGACACCTGGAAGATCATTATTGTAAAAAGTGATTGGACGCTCATGCGCACCCGTGGCCAAAATGACGCGTTTGGCATGAATGTGCCAAATGCGTTGTCCATGGGAGAGGTGCTGTCGACCACAGATATAATTGGCGTGATAATATCCAAAAATCGTGTTGTGGGGGAGCAATGTCACATGCTTTTGGTGTGAAAGTTCATCAATAATTTTTTGTCCCCAGTCATATTTCGAGGTGCCTATGAGTGAGCGTCCAAGGATTGGATTTTCGTCTGCTACAATGATGGTTTCACCGGATTGGCTCGCAGCTGCAGCTGCAGCCAAACCCGCAGGACCCGCACCAACAATGAGGAGATCACAATGTTGATCGATGCGATCATGCGTTTGAGTTTCGACATTCAGATCACAAACACCAAGACCTGCTTTTTTGCGAATCATAGGTTCGTATAGTTTTTTCCAAAATGATCGCGGCCACATGAAAGTTTTGTAGTAAAACCCCGCGATAAAATATTGGCTAAAATATTGATTCATGGCACTCACGTCCCATTTGAGACTGGGCCAGACGTTGACACTCTGCGCATCCAATCCGTCAAATAATTGAATGTCCGTAGCCAAGCGGTTGGGTTGTGAATGAGGGGTGCCTTTACCGATTTGGACAATTGCGTTGGGCTCGGTGACATCCGCAGTCATGATGCCCCTTGGTCGATGGGTTTTAAAACTCCTGTTAACCCAATGTACGCCATTAGCAAGCAGTGCTGAAGCAAGCGTGTCTCCGTGATAACCTGTGTATTGAATGCCATTAAAGGTAAAGGTTAGCGGTTGATTTCGATCGATGAAACCGCCTGAAGGGAGTCGCTGTGTCTCACTCATGATTGTATCTCATTCGTAAGCGTATTACGGGTAATGCTAAACCATTTGCGACAGCCGTGCGCATGATGCCAAAGTTCTTTGAGTTGACCCATAGTGTTTTTTCGAAAAAAAACATATTCCGCCCATGCTGCATCAGAAAGTGCAGCAGGATCTTTAGGACGCAGAATATCTGCTTCACCACCATACGAAAACTCCGTTTCGTTGCGTTCCCCACAATGAGGACAATGGATCTTTAACATTGAAGGCTCCTTTTCAATGTGCGACCGCAGCTGCACCATGTTCGTCAATGAGTGCACCGGTGGTAAATCGATTGTAATTGAATGCTCGATTGAGCGGATGAGGCTCATTGTTAGCAATGGTGTGCGCATAAACATAGCCCGCACCCGGCGTCGCTTTGAATCCCCCGGTACCCCAGCCACAATTAATATAGAGGCCATCTACGGGTGTCTTACCTATGATGGGCGATGCATCAGGGTTTGTATCGACAAGACCTGCCCAAGTTCGCATGACTCGCAGTTTGCTAAACATTGGAAAAAGTTGTACGCAAGCCGCCAATTGATCTTCAATGACTGAAAAGCAGCCGTTCATTTTGTAACTGATATATTTATCTAACCCAGCGCCCATCACCAGTTCACCCTTGTCCGTTTGGCTAAGATAAACATGTACTGCATTGGACATGACCACACAATTTAAAATAGGTTTGACAGGCTCAGAAACGTAGGCTTGTAAAGGATGCGTTTGGGTGGGAAGCTTGATTCCAGCCATGCCAGCAATATGAGAAGAATGAGCCGCGACAGCCATGCCCACTTTGTCAGCGGAAATCAATCCTTTGGACGTTTGAACACCTGTCACTTGATTGCCTTTGACGATAATATCAGTGACTTCACATTGCTGAATGATATCAACACCGAGGCTGTGTGCCGCCCTTGCGTACCCCCATGCAATAGCATCATGACGAGCGATCCCCCCTCGGGCTTGATAGGTGGCACCAAGAATAGGGTACCGGACGTCTGGCGTAACATTGAGGAGTGGACAGATTTTTTTAACCCCCGTTGCATCTAACCATTCTGCATCAACACCATTCAGTTTATTGGCATAAATGCGGCGCTTTGAGGACCGAATTTCAGTGAGGTCGTGGACAAGATTCAATACCCCGCGCTGTGAAACCATTGTGTTGAAATTCAACTCTTGCGATAAGGTTTCATAAAGTTGCAAAGAAAAGTCATACAGGTGACTGCTTTCATCCCAGAGATAGTTAGAGCGGATGATCGATGTGTTACGACCGGTGCTACCACCACCAAGCCACCCTTTTTCGATGACAGCAATATTGGTAATGCCATGATTTTTTGCTAAATAATATGCGGTGGCTAACCCATGTCCGCCCCCACCAATAATAATGACATCGTATGAGGCTTTAGGTTGTTTAGCCTCCCAAAGTTTAGACCAATTTTGGTGGTCTTTTCGCGCATGAGAAAGTAGATTTTTACAATTGTATTTTGATTTGTACGGAGTATGATTTGCCATTTTCTCCTCCTAGAATATTTATAGTAGTACCTAATTTTTGATTCGTAAAGTAATCCGGATTCATGGCAATCTGCTGGGATCTTATTCGATTGATATCTTGATGATTAAAGATAATCTCTACGGATAAAGATAGCATTAAAATTAACGCTGTTTGACTAATGAAAAACCAGTTCTATACTTCATAATAGAAGAAATAATATTGCGTGTTATTTGTCATGGGTTGAGGAGAATTTTACGGTGCCATCTAAAAAAATAACGGATGCCATGCACACACAAGCACTGCATTCCTATTACGATGAAATTTTTAAATTTATCCCTCATCTCGTGTACTGGGTTGATACAAAAGGACACCTACAAGGATGCAATGAAAATTTTAAACAGTTATTACACATCAAAGACATCCAAAAATTCTCTAAAAACCCCTATTCCTCCTTGGTCAACCACTTACACCTGCATGATAAAGAAGCCAAGCATCTCTCTGAAAACGATAAAGATGTGATGACAAATGGCAGCGGCAAACACAATGTAAGTTTAAAAAACAAATCATCAAAAGAGTCCAATCATTACCTATGCGACCATAATCCACTACACGATGACAAGGGTCATACTATAGGTGCCATCACTGTTATCATGCTTACCGAAAATCATACAAACACGATCAAACAACCACTGACGTTGGATCATCCACCCAAGGTGCTCATCGTTGAAGACAACCCCATCGCCCTAAAAGTAGTGACCGCATTATTTCATGCCCTAGGCTGTCAAACCGACACCGCAACATCAGAAAAAAAATCTCAGGCCTTATTTGAACCAGGTAAATATGATGTGGTCATGATGGATGTCGAATTAGAAGACAGTAATGGCTACGCCATAACAAGAAATTTTCGTGATTTAGAAAAGAAAACCGATCATCATGTACCCATTATCGCCCTCACCTCACATGGCGCCGAAAGAGTTAAATTCTATTCAGACGGGAAAAACATGGATGGTGCGCTCACCAAACCGCTAAGTCATCAACAAGCAGAACAAATTATCGATAATTTTGTGTATCAAAAAGACGTATTAGTGAGTGGGTTAAAGCATGCTGGACATGCTTAATACCTAAAAAATCACCTCTTTATAAAACGATCAAAATATTTGCAATTGATCACAAAATAACTGCCTAATAATGTCAATACAATGCCAATCATTTGTACTTTAGACAGTTGGCGATTGAAAAACATGACATCCGTAAGAATGGCAACAATAGGATCAACGTACCCTACAATTGCAATAATATCTATCGACAACAGCGGCACAGATTCATAATAAAAAATGAATGCTAATACAGTATGCACGAAACCTATAATCATCAAATTGAAAATCATTGGCATATCAGCATGTACCTGCTGAAATGAGACAAAGGGCAATAAAACCAGCCCACCCCCAGTGAATTGAATAAGGGTGATCAAAGGGGTGGGTAACGCGCGACATTTTTTTACAATCAAAGTTGCAACACTATAGAAAAGACCCGCAGCCAACGCACACCCGATGCCTAAAAGTTGGGACTGATCAACACCTAAGCTTTCATGAGATAAATCTATGGTTAAATATATACCGCATACAGACAGTAAAATAAAAAACCATTTCACGGGCTCAATCCGCTCCCGAAATACGATATATCCTAGTATCAACAAGAAAATGGGTTGGACATAATAAGAAACGTTGCCTAAAGTAATCGACGCATATCGAAAAGAAAGAAACAATAACACCCAATTGAACGTAACAAAAATACCGCCCAATAAAATAGGCCACGTATTCGAAAACGTGAGGCGATACTCAAATACACGTTTATGCCAACAGTAAGGCACTAACACCATACTACCGATAAGGCAACGAAAAAATGCGATGTCGATAACACTGAGATCTGTCTTCAAAACAAAAAAACCCAGTGTGCCCCAGATGAACATGGCTAATATTAATTGAACTACAGGCAATTTTTTTCCTCATCTAGGGTCTTAACGTTTGTCCTAAGGCGCACTTGGTTTCTCCATATGATCAAGAATTAATTTGCTGGTCCCAATCATCACCGCATTACATACACCAGCGCGCCCTGCCTTAGCATGAGCTGAACGAAAGAATGTACCAAAGCCACCTTCTTTATACAAAGAAGATACAACGTCTTTATAACTACTATCAACCATTTTCATTCGTCGTGTTTTGATATTATCAAATGGGGTTGAAACATATTGAGAGGCTGCGCCTGCGATAAGCGCACATGCAAATCGCATCAGTGGAATCGAAGTACTATTTTCACCTGTTAACATATTCATTAAAAGATCGGTGCCCAACAAACATACCGTATTTTCTATTGATGTTCTTAATAGTAGAGGCCCATATCCTTTGAAAAGATAACGTGGATAAAAAGGTAATTTTGCAGTCTCAGGTAAAGTTTTTCTTACTCGATAAGCATCGGCAGGACATAATATTGTAGTCTCACAAAATCCACTTAATCCCCCCGCAAATAAACTAATCGTTACAGGCGAATAGTTGGTATAACGCCCTTGTTCAGTCACAAACGAATATGTACCAAAAATTGAAACACGAATCGGCACAGCAGCAGCGACATTCGGCAAATAACCTTGGTAAAAACCTCTCATGCCGTGCGTATGCCAAAAAGATCTTACCAATTGCCGATATCCTACCGTAGAATCTTGCTTCAATGTATTCACCGTTTCCCAAGGGTGAAAAAGAGCCCTATCTAAAACACCAGCCGCTGCTTGTGGGAAAACATGGTATTTGACTATTTGCATAGGAGATACAACACCATATCCCCTATCTCTACTGGCATGCTGATTTTTACCCGTTTCCGAAGACATTTTCTACTCCTAGTGAATGAGCCGGTATTGCCTCATATTCTTTAAAAAACCTGTGTCCTGAGTAATCTTCTTCTAAAGCAATACTGTTAACTTTCCTATGCGCTAGCGATATGGTTTCTCCACCTCGCTCACCAATATTGAATGTATGCACAGAAAAGGCACGACCAGCATCCAAGGCTTCCGATTGATGCGCTGACTGCGTCCAAGTCAAACGATATTTGTTAGATTGAAGTAACGCTTCTAATTGAGGAACCAAAGCTCTATACGTTTCAGAAATAGATAATTCCATAACATCATGAGTGCTATAACCCACTGCAATACGCAATTTCACCAATTCACGCATCACGTCGCGAACCCATCCTTCTTGAATCAGTTCAGGGTTTAGTTGGGTATTGATTAATACCCAGTTTTCTCCTTTGGATTTATACGCAAAATCAGGATGATTGGTTTCAACAACGTAAAAAAATTCTTTGTCATGCACAGACAATGTATGACCATGTTCAAATATGAGCGTTTCACCATCATCTGCAACCCGATAAGCCTGCTTAGAAAAAGCATCTTTGACCGGTTTAAACTGACGTTTTAAACGCGCACCCAAATCTGGAGACAAATGAACTTTTCTGTCAAATAATGTACTACTTCTCGAATTAACCCAGTGAATTGTTTTGCAATTACATAAAACTTTCAAAATATTTTCATGCGGTTGCAGCATGGTCGCCAGCTCTTCATCCAAATAAATACTGTCGATCGGTTGCCGTAATCGCAGTCGATGCTCTTCACGTAGTGCCAATACCATCGTATAAATCTGTCGAAGTTGTTCAATGGATTGATACTCTCGCTCCAAATGTTGTACCTCTACAGCGGCCGGATACGATTCCAAATGAATGGAAGAAGCACCTGGATATAATTCAAGATGAATGGATTCTGCAATAAAAGGCGTATAAGGTGCTGCATGATATGAAAACACATCTAACGCATAATGAAGCAAATACAATACAACAGGATTTTCACGATCTACTCGGGTACGACTCACACGAACATACCAATCGGTCAAATCTAAAATAAAAGCTTTCATTTGCTGAGACCCTTTCAGCAAATCGTAAGCTTCTAAATGTTGAAACATTTTTTGTTTGTAAAGTTCTACGCGATATACCAACCAAGCATCAAATGGATTTAATTTCCCGAACTTATTATTAATGATGTCTACAACATCAACAGGACGATCTATCATCACACCATGCGTATTGGCTGAAGTAGCAAAAAATCTATAAATATTTAGAAGTGGGATAATATAGTTTTTATTGGTCTCTCTAAATGACTCATCTTTTATCGCAACACTGTCTGCCCTGACAGCAGGAGAACCAAGTAAAAATAAGCGCATGACGTCAGCGCCATATCGAGTAAACGTCTCATGGATAGGGGGATAGTTGCCCTCAGACTTACTCATTTTCTTACCATTATTGCCAAGCAATATGCCATTTACAATGACATTGCGAAATGGAATCTTCCCAAATAAGGCTGTGCCGATAACGCTCAATGCATAAAACCAGCCTCGTGTTTGATCTAACCCTTCAGCAATAAAATCTGCTGGAAATTGGTTATGGATAAACGCATCTTCGTCACCTTTAAACGTTAATCCATATTGCGCATAAGGCATTGAACCCGACTCGAACCAACAATCGAGCACTTCAGTAATACGTCGATAGCGCTTACCCTCTTTTACAATTTCAATATCATCAATATGTTCTCGATGTAAGTCTTCAAAGGTCATGCCAGTCAAGTTTTCAAGCATTTGTTTAGAATCAACCACGATAACGTCCGATGGATCATCTACAGCAACCCAGACTGGTATTGGGCATCCCCAATACCGTGTCCTAGAAATTGCCCAGTCATGAGCGCTCTTCAACCAATTTTCAAAACGAGTCGATCCGATCGCTTCTGGCGCCCATTTGACTTTGGCATTGTTGTTTATCAATTCCTCTTTAAAGGAAGTGACCTTCACAAACCAGCTTTCTACAGCACGATACATCAGTGGGGAGTGTGTACGCCAGCACAAAGGATATTCATGATGAATGGTGTCATTTCTAAATAAACGTTGTTGCGATTTGATTTGCTTCAATAAAACACTGTCCGCAATCTCTTGTACCCCAGCAGCCACAGAAGGCTCATCAGGATTCTTATAATATTTAAAATATAATCCCGCCACGCCTAATGACTGACCATCACGTGTGGTGACTTCTTTAAATAGTCCATTGGCGTCAATAAAATCAACTACCGGAAGACCGTGACGCTCTCCTACTTTATGATCATCAACACCATAAGCCGGACAGATATGTACACATCCCGTACCATTATCTTCAGTGACATGAGCACTCTCAACAACTCGATAACAACGATCAATGACATCAGCATCTAACGTATTAGGCAAGCTATCAAACACAGGTTGATATTTTCTATCCAGGTAGTCTCGAATATCAATATCCTCAACACGCACTTCATCAAGCTTTTTGAAATAGTCCTGATAACGACTTTTAAGCATGATGTAAGTACTGTCGTTAGTATGTACTTTGACATAAGCAAATTGCGGGTTAACTGCGACCGCCACATTGGCAGGGATAGACCAAGGTGTGGTTGTCCATACCAAAAACTGTGTGTTTTCCTCACCTTGCAACGGAAAAGTCAATGTAATAGACGGACTAATGATTTTTTTATATTCTAAACCTGCTTCAAAATCAGATAAAACGGTACCTAGGCTTGGCGAATACGGCACCACTTTAAATCCTTTATAGATTAAATCTTTGTTATATAATTTACCAAACACACCCCACACTGATGACATATAATCAACATCCATGGTTCGATAATCATTGCCTAAACCCATATCAATAAAACGTCCCATTCTTTTGGTATCGTGTTCCCAAGCATCCACGCACTTAAAAATTTGCTGACGGCATTCGTTATTAAAATTTGTTGTGCCCATCTTCATGATTGCTTTATGGCTATCTAAACCAAGTTTCTTTTGAACAATCATTTCGACTGGAACACCGTGGCAATCCCATCCAAAACGCGTTTCGACATCAAAGCCAGATAACGCTTTATGCGCACTAATCGCGCTCTTAATACTCATCGCAAGAACATGTCCATAATGCGGAAGCCCTGTTGCAAATGGGGGACCATCGTAAGTAACAAACTTCGGGCGGCCAGGACGTTGAATTGCTGTATTAAACAAATAGTTTTGATCCCAACGATCAACCATTGCTCGTTCACGCGAATCAGTATTGTCATCCAAAAAAGATAAGTCATACGATTGTCGTTTTGGCAAACTTAACGCCAGTAACGCCTGCTTGGTTTGAGTCGACGGCGTAGAACTTGCGTGACACACTGCGAAGATCTTACTGATTTTATCAAGGGACAAACTATTCTGTTTCCCCAGTCGATAATAACGTTCAAAAAAGCTATTCATCACATCCTCATCATCCAAAAAGCGCGCACTATTGCATAGATCTGTAAAAAATCGAGTTGAAATCAGGCGTGGTTGTTGAAGTTCGACAATACTTAAAAAGTCTAAAATGACATCAGCATGTTTTCTGTGCTTCTCTTCAATTAATAAAAAAACTGTTGGGTCATTTAAACTATGATGGGCATGCAGTTTTACGAAAACAGAAGCCACTGCTATAGCCCGGTTCTTTTGATGTAACGTCATCTGTATTAATTCTTCCGCACACAACACATAACCTTCGACAGGAAGCTTAGACAGTATTTGCAATGCTGGAAGCAATTGATAGCCAAACTCAGACTCAATGATATTTCTTTGCTCTAGGTTTAAATTAATCTCACCTGGATGATTCAATAGCTGTTGAATAACAGCTTGTGTAGCACTTGGATAAGTATATTTCATGGGTACCCTCTTCTTAAAATAATCGACAAATAATTTACTAAGCTTGAACAAGTTCTGGTTGTTCTAACGATGCACACCTATCAACCTCTTCAATAAAGGTGTTTTCTCGTGCTGATCCTTTTTCTTTGGGTAGCTTAAAAATAGTCACGGTTGAAATAACGTACGCAATCGGTAGTACAACCAAAGCATATTGGTAACTCTGTAAAGAAAATCCAACGATCCCAACGGGTTTAAGAAAATCTAAAAATAGTCCAATCCCCGGATCGATAATGCTGGAAAAAATACCTTCTCCAGAATTGATAAAAGCAACCGCAAATCCCATCATGACGGCCTGATTAATTTCACGACAAATTGAAAAGCTCAACATGAAACTGCCGACACAAAATCCAAAGATAAAGAATAAAAACTCTGCGTGGCCAAAGGTCATTTTGTGATAAATGATAAATATCAAACATACAAATGAGCCAATATTAGCGGCAACCATAAAAGGTTTTTTAGCTTTGAATATCGTAGACAATACTGCCCAAACAGGTGATCCTACCGCATGCCCCACAAACATGATGGAGATAAGAGCGGCCACCTGATTGGCTTCTGCCTGGAATTTCAATTGTAGGAATGGCACGCCCCAAAGCCCTCCTAAAATCACAACTGGTGAGAAAGTGAGACCGCTATAAATTAATAGCCAAATATTGTCCCGATTGAGAAGTACTGTTTTAAGATGTTTGGTCAAAGATTCAGGCTTTCTGACCATATTACTTTTGGGGTTACGCACAAATATCAAGCTTAAGAAGCTTACTATCATGCCACTTATCGCCAATACGACTAGTCCATGACGCCATCCAAAATGATTAAACAATAAAGCGATTGGTGCCGCACCTATTGCAGCACCCAACATCGTTGCGGTCGCTAAAAACGACGTAATGATTGTAAAAACTCGGTCAGACGTCCATAAAGTACTGGCCTTGATATATAGCGTGGTTGCAAATGAGCAACCAATACCCATTAAGACTCTAGATAAGCACATACAAAAAAATGAATCGGTCTTTGCAAAGCTGTATAATCCGACTGAGACGCAAAGTATGGCAGCATATGCTGGCCAACGAATATCATATTTATCCAGCAATACACCAGAAGCTAATTGCATAAAAATGTAGGAATAATAATAGCTTGAAGCTAATATCCCGACCTCTAGCCCTGATAAAGAAAATCGCTGAATTAATACATCACTGATAAGTGCGGGATATAGCTGCGCAATGTACTTTAGAAATAAAAATAAGCCACATAAAATTAATACTATGGCAGGCTGTTTATAATGTTTCATATGCTTTTCCCCGTTGTCCAACCACCATCACAAACCAATACAGAACCATTCATGTATTGATTGTTTAAACAAATTTCTACAAGAGGAACGATGTCATGCACCTGCCCCCAACCTCCAAGTGGTACAGCATTTTTTATTTTTTCAATGACAGTATCGTTTTTAAAATATTCTGCAGTTAGGGGCGTTTCGATGATGCCAGGCGCAATTGCATTGGAGCGAATCCCCTGATTACCAAATTGAAAAGCAAGTTGGCGTGTCAATCCTATGAGCGCAAATTTGCTGGTAACATAAGCCGCGCGATCCGCCTCAACTTGTAATCCAGAAATACTGGCAATATTGACAATATTTAGCGCGCAACTATCGTGAATAGCCCTTTTTATCAAGGCTTGTGCCAAGAGAAAGCAAGCGTTGACATTCACATCCATGGTCTTACGCCATTGATCCAAAGATAGATCCACGGGATTACAAATCTCGCGTATCCCAGCACAGTAAATCAGAGCATCATAAGTTTCTAAGCTGTGATCCACATAGTCTGATACTTGATCTAAACAGCTCAGATCAAGCTCATGCCAAGCAATACGTTGATCCTGCACAGGCTGACGATCTATGCCAATCACTTCATGTCCCAACTCATGAAGTGATTGTGCAACACCTAGACCGATTCCTGAGGATACCCCAGTAATTAGTAGTTTCATAAATGCACTCAGTGTGTAATAATTTGCGTGTCTTCAGGCTCAATCGTAAACAAAATAATATTTCGTTTAGCCACCCCTTTGCGTGACCCTAATGGGGTTACAGCATGGTAACAATTGCGATTGACCAACAATGTATCCATCGGCTTTTCTAAACGAATCACTTTTTTTATCTCTTGATCCGAAAATTCTGCGATTAAATTATCGCCGCCTAAGGCGTCTTCAGATAATTCGAGTAAATGAACAAACACCAACGGCTCATCATCAAGATGTAATCCTACTGGCGAGCTATAACTGGCTTCACCTTCTTGAGCAACGTATTGAATGAAGTGAAGACCTAATGTCATTCGATCGTATTGCGCTAGTGGTTCATATTGCTCAATGATATTCAGGTTTTTCTGCAAGATATTTTTTAAGATAGGCAGTTTTATGATATCAACATCCATCTGAGCGAACTGCCTGATCTTGCCCCCATCTGCACTGTTATTTGCTGCTGTTTGAAAGTAATTCTGATTTTCAGCAACAACAATTTGACTGTTTTCTCTAGACCATTCTAGTTTTAGATAAGCGCGGTTCCGTGGTCCATCAGAACGTAATGCTGTCTCATATAAATGGTTCACCGCCTTCAAAGAATCTGATGCAGATGGATCCAAATAATGATCTGTATCAATCATTAAATAACCTGCGTCTACCCAGTTTTTATTTATTTGCATAATGTGCCCTCCTTAATTTATACTCAGAAGTATAAATTATATTTATCTATACGTAAACACATAAAATTAATTTTTTTATTTTTATCCTGGATGGAATCGACTAGAATTGGCCCGTACCAGCGTTTACCTGATAAAATACTTGGGTTTTGTTCATTAAAAGACAGATGGTATATATAGATGTATAAAAAAATTTTCGTATTTTTGGTGTATTTGCTGTATGATTTGAGCAGAAGTTTACTTATACTCCAAACTATACGTTGATGAGATTGGCGTAAAGTCCAGAACAACAGGTGCTATGTGATTTCAGTCCAATATTTCTTTTGATTGAGTGCTAATTATCGACGATGAATAGGCTAAGTGAAATTTTAAAGATACTCCTCAGGCGCCGCAAATTAACGGTGTCCGAGTTGTCGCGCCATACAGGCATTGTCCAGCCTGTCATCTATCGTATGACAACCGGTGAATCAGACAATCCGAAGCTCGCCTCCCTCCTCCCCATTGCTAATTACTTCAACGTCAACATCAGCCAACTCATCGGAGAAGAACCACTCGAAACAGATGACAACGCTGCTCAGCAAAAAACCACCGCAATCCCTTTGCTAACCTGGGACAATGCGCATACGTATAAAACAGTAATACCAAAACAACAAAAGAACATCATGGCCATGGGCCTAAGTGAAGAGGCCTTTGCTTTAATCATGGCTGATACATCAATGGAACCCATGTTTCAACGAGGCTCTCTTCTGATTTTTGACCCATTACTTGAGCCCCAGGATCGCAGTTTTGTATTGGTTACTTTGGAGGTGACGCAAACTGCGGTCTTTAGACAATTGATTATTGATGCAAACCAACAGTACTTAAAACCATTAAACCCCGATTTCAACCTTTTTAAAATGCGCTTATTAGATAAGAAAGATACGATCATCGCCGGGTTGGTTGAGTCAAGAAACTACCATAACAATCAAGCTATTGAAGGAGAACAGCCATGATTGAAAGATTAGGACGGTTGAAACAATGGCTGCAAACTATCAGCAAATGGCTAACACCAGAATTTGTACCTGTTTATCGACTTGTAGACGTCGTAAAATCACAGAATGACGAACACGAATTGATTGTACAAGTCGTCCATAAAAATATTACGTTCTCTCTCAAGCCTGAAGAATTACTCGCTGATGATTCAATAGTGGATTTATTTTCTCCCAGAGATATTCGTACCTTAACGTATCTCGGCTATTTGGATATGAATAGCCCTAAATATAAAATCCTAGCCAAAAGGCTGACCAAAAGCAGTCATATTGCTTTCGCATTAGAAAGAAAGAGCGATCAGCAAGTGATTATTAAAACACCCGCAGAAATCATGCAAGAGAAAATGCTTAACAATCTTGATGCAAACGACGCACAATTGGTGGGCTATACCGCTGCCACAGAGAGTGTCGCTTTAGAAAACAAGCAAAAGCACCATTTAACTCAAAGTAAACGGGATGAACTATAACGTGACATGCCCTCAATAGCTTATTGCCTATAAAAACAGTTGCAAAATGGTATCTCAGAATTTATCAACAATTAGGAGTCATAATGAAAATTAAGCTTTTTCTGATACACGGCGCATTCCAAGGTGGCTTTGTTTGGAAGTCTTTTCTCCCGCGGTTACAAGCATTTGATTATGAGGTTTTCGCCCCAACTTTAGTGGGCAATACCCTAAGCGAACATATCAATCAAATTTGCCACCAAATATCTGAACTTCCCGATGAACGTGTTGCCCTCGTAGGACATAGTTATGGCAGCTTGGTCGTCACTGGCGTCGCTAAAGCCTTGCCTGATCGCATCAGTGGGCTCACGTATTTAGATGCACCACTACCCACGCACCCAGATGGGGCACCACAAAGCTTATTAGACATTTTGGGGCCAGACGTAGAAAAATTTTTTAGAGCGCAAACCACTGAAGGTACTGTGGCGGCTTTTCCTCCGGCATCTTTTGGCCTGGATCCAGAAGTTCATGGTGATATCATCGCACAACACGCTGGTCAAGCACTCGGATGCTTCACCGAAAAAGGCGCAAGCTGGCATCCCAACGACAGACCTGCTTATCCGGTTTCCTATATCCAATGTGCGCCTAACGAGTTTACAGATGCGCAGGTTGCCAAAGCGAGCACTTTAAATTTTAACGTATCTCACATACCAGACTCAGGCCACTGCCCGATGATTACACATCCAGGAGAGCTTTTAAGGGTAATGAATGAGGAAGTGTTTCCTCAAATGAAAGCATTCATCAAGCAACAGGAAACCTGTGCATCTGACCATGCAAAGACATTAGCCATCTAGTATCATACACCCGCAGCTTGCCCCCACCAGTGGGGCAAGCAATAAAACACTTGCCAAGGCTTTTGCTAAAGACTATGATGATCGGGGTTTAATGCTTTGGAAGCAAAAAACATAACCAGTAAAAATATAATACATACTAGAGCTTTGTTGCACTCAATCATTGCTGGAATGGTGTATATACTTATAATAAGAATTTTATTGTGTTGCCAATCATAAATAAAAATAAGACCGCGCTCTTATCTAATCATCCCCTCATTAAGCAATCAATCGTCTTAGAATATGACGATTTTTCTTGTGCTTTTGTTGCGCTGTCCCATTCTGGCCAAAAAAACACTTTGGCAGAGCTAGAACAACTTATTGAGACTGAAATTGTCTGCTTAGATTGTCTCCCTTTAGACGTACAAGGCCATATCAATATCTCGCGGCTCACAGAAAGTATGTATATTGAAAATCGTGCCGAACTCAAAAAAAAGATTCAGAATTCGGGCGTACCATTCAAAAATTTTTCATTAACCCGAAAATTTGTCAACACATCATCGTTACCTGCTGTCAGCTCTGATCTAAACCTCGGTAGCAATAAGCCTACAAATTTGCTTGATACCACTCGAACATCAGTCACACATGGCCATTCAACAGTCGAACCAAGTCCTTCTCCACACACCCTAGTAGAAGCACTTATCCAAACCGCAAAAAACTTTCCGGACAATGCCATTCACTGCATTGATGCGAATACAGCAGAAAACGTGCTTACTTATGAGAAATTATGGTTAAATGCCCAAAAAATATCCTGCTACCTCAACCAGAATCAGCTTCGTCCACAACAGAATATTATATTGGCTTTTGATGATTACTACCCATTTTTCCAATGCTTATGGGGAAGTGTACTCAATAACAACCCATTTTTATCGATTTTTTTAAATCAAACCTATGCATCCATCAATGCCGCATCCGAAAAATTTCACAATGCTTGGCTATTGTTAAACCAGCCCCCTATTCTTACCAGTAAAACAAATCAGAAATATTTTACTCAATTAAACAAGCTCTATCCCGCAAGTGAATTTCAATTGTTGTTTTATGAAGATGCATGCTCACAACAAAACAGTGCCACTCATTATCTCGTCGATGAAATTAATCCACCTGACACGCTTTTTTACCAATTAACCTCTGGAAGTACTGGCATTCCAAAGTGCATTATTGAAACCCATAAAAATGTGATTCAGCATATCAAGCGTTCAGCACAATCGAACCTTTATTCCGATAAAGATATATCCTTAAACTGGATTATGTTTGATCACGTTGTTCCCATCATTACGTATCATTTAAGAGATATTGTACTTGGGTGCACTCAAATCCATGTTGCAACGCCACTAATCTTGAGCCAACCTATGAAATGGCTTGATTACATTCATAAATATCAGGTAACCCTGACATGGGCCCCTAATTTCGGCTACCAACTTCTATTAGATGCAATAAAAGCACATGATGGTCAGATAGCTGATATCTCTTGTATTCGTTATTTTATGAATGCAGGAGAGCAAGTCACGCCACAAGTCATGAGATCGTTTGCATCCTTTTTGCAAAAACATCATATTCCTGCTCATACGATTCAACCTGCTTTTGGTATGGCTGAAGTTGCTACCTGCATGACTTATAACAACCAATTTCACCCCTCAGAGTCGATTCTAAAATTCAAACGCTCTTCTTTCAAAAATACAGTGGATTCCAATACTAAAGATACCAAACATAGTGCAGATATCGAATTCGTAAATCTTGGCGCACCTATTGCTGGTTGTAGTATTCGGATTGTCGATACAAACCAAACGGTATTACCAGAGTTGATGATCGGAGAATTACAAATCAAGGGAGATATGCTGTCTGCTGGCTATTATAAAAACGACGAAGCAAATAAGGCGTTTCATAAAGACGGATGGTTTAGTACCGGCGACTTAGGATTCATTCGCCAATCTCATTTGTACATCACTGGTAGAGAAAAAGAAACCATCATCATTCGGGGACAAAATTTTTTCTGCTACGAAATTGAAGCCACATTGCATGCGATTCGAGGTGTAAAAAGCACTTATTGCGCCGTCACATCTTTTTTTGACTCGCATAAAGCGACAGAAGAACTATTGGTATTTTTTGTATACGATGAATCAGTTAAATCTTATAACGATGAGCTGATGACTCAAATACGTCGCGTCATTTTTAATAATTTCGCACTCAATGCTGCTTATATTATCGATATTCCCCTGCAGCACTTTCCCAAAACCAGTAGCGGAAAAATTCAGCGATCTTTATTAAAACAACAGTTTATAGAAGGTGAATTTTATTGGAAAACACCTGAAACTACTGCAAATATAGCGCCCATCTATGCCACCAACACGTGGCTGCCAAAACAAAGGCAAACTGATGATAACTATGATCACACAGCGGTATTCTTAACAAACGTGCTGACTGCACCAGATGTCTCCAATGATAAACTTGCAACACCTGAAGCCACATTAGCGTTTGAAGCCGACAATCTCATTCCATTAAATAATTTTTCTGTATGTATTATTCCAGATTTATATTTTTTAGATACGCAAGATGCCTCATTTAGTGCAGATCACGTACTTAGCCTCAGTCGATTCTTTAAAAAAATCGCAAGCAGTACATTAAATTTGAGTCATATTGTTATATTGAGCAAAAATGTTTTTAAAATCACTGATGACGAACAAAACCAAGGTTATCAACAAGGGTGGCTACTAGGTTTTATCAATAGTATAAAAAAAGAATTGAAATTACCCGAAATTATTCTGCTTGATTTAGAGGGATTGAACATTGACGGCGACAGAAAGCTGATAGCATCGGAACTAAAATCTGGCTGCAAAGACGACGTTGTTGCCTTTAGACAGTCTACTCGATATATCATGGCGTTACTCAATGATGACCTCACGAACCATGCACCCACTCATTCGGAAAACACATTTTTAGAAAATGAATGGTACCTTATTGTAGGTGGCAGTGGTGGGATTGGGGTGGCATTATCCAAACATCTGATTAATCAATATGCCGTTAACCTTGTGATCACAGGAGCCAAACACAGAGACGTCACTGAGCTCGAAAAATTATTCGACAATGATCCAAAATATTTGTCCCGTATTCATTACCTTCAATGCGATGTCCAAAAAAATGATTTGAATGCTGTGTTTGTTGACTATCAATCTAAATTCAAGGGCATCCTTTATTTGGTAGGAACAAGCCAGCAAATTTCTATCTCTCAATTTACGACTGAAACAATTCATAAACATCTATGCAACAAAAGTGCAGGGTTGGAAAAAGTATTCGACTATTTTTGTTTGTCATCAAATCCACCTAAATTGATAGTATTCTCATCTATTGTATCCATACTAGGACCAACGCAATTTTCATTATATGCAGCTGCAAACTCATTATGTGATACAGTTTGCGAATATTTGACTGCAAAACATCAGGTTTTTATTCAAAACATCAGATGGTGTCCTTGGAATAAGATAGGGATGTCCAAAGGATTTGATTATAAGTTTTTGCTAAAACACATGGGCTTCCAGGCCTTAGATTTAAACGATTGCTTGACCGTCTTTGACGAATTGGTTTGCCATGGTATTAACAATATCTATGTGGGTATGAATCATTCCATCAACCAAATTCCGGAAAACAATCTATTTTATGATTATTTTGAAATTCAACCCCTCAGCAAGAAAAAAAATTATCCCATTCATACCTTGGCTCAGATCAATAATATCAATTTATATGACCAAAACCATAAACCGATAAAACTTCTCCTAAAACCACCCGAAGTGGTGATCGAGCAAAACAACATCGATAACGATGTCACTCAAATTTATCTGTATGATATTTGGTCTAAACACTTAAAAATCAAAACATTTGACCCTGACCTACATTTTTTTGAATTGGGTGGAGACTCGCTCACTGCGATTCAAATTGTCATGGATATTCGTTTGCATTTTGGCATCTTCATGACCGTACATGATTTTCTCGTTTGCGAAAACTTTGCATCCTTATTAACTGCTTTAAAGAAAAAAAATATCCATCGACCGAAACCCAAAAGCAAAAAATTATCAGCATCTTACCCTCTTTCATATGATCAACAACGTCTTTGGTTTCAAATTAACCACTGTCCAGCTGAAACGTATAATGTATTTAAGCTCTATCAAATTTCAGGCCCTCTGCATATCACAGTATTTGAGCAAGCAATTGAAAAACTGCTGCAACACTTTCCGATGCTAAAAACACGTTTTTTCTCAGAAGGTCAACAGATTTATCAAAAAATTCACCCCTATACAGCCAAAGATGTATGTTCTTTCAACAATATTTGCTCCGAAAGCACGGCCCTTGACGCCATTCAAAACCTGGTCGAAAAAAAATATGATTTGCTGTCTAAGATCCCTTTGATAGCATTGGCATTGTATCCAATAGCAGAAAGCCGCTATTTTTTAATGTTAAACCTACATCATTTGATATGTGATGAATGGTCAATAAAACTCATCGCCTCAACACTATCAAAGTTGTATAACGCTGGTTTAAAAGGTACTGACCCATCACTCGAACAGGAAGAAACCAGCTTTTGTGAATTCTCCGATCAACAAAACCGCACAACATTCAAACCATCAAAAGCGTATTTGAAGCAGATTAATCATTCCTATGAATTAAATTTACCTTATCTCCACAAACCACAACATCACTTACAGGGACAACTCCTGACCACGTCTTTAAGCAAACGGAAATTTTTAAAGTTAAAGCAATTGGCGCAAGAAAACAGGGTCACGCCTGCAATCTTACTCCATGGGTTATACAGTATCTTGCTACATTTTTATTCCAACCAAGCTGAAATTAATATTGGTACGCCAATCACTTACCGAGAAGACGCGGCCTTAAAAAATACATTTGGATTTTTGCTGAACATCGCTGTGATTGGAAGTCAGCTCTCCTACCGTACTATCAATGAACACATACAGGCAATCAGAAAAAACTATTTTGCCGCACAACTAAATAAAGATGTGCCTTTTGTTGAAGTGCTAAAACATTTCAAAGATATAACACGGTCAGTAGCAACCACCCCACTGTTCCAAGCCATGTTTGTTTACGAAGATTTTTTAAATACGTTCTCTATGAAAGACTTAACGTTTAAAGAAATTATTCGCTCCAATAAAACAGCGAAATTTCATATTAATTTTATGGTTAAATTTCCAAAGAAAGATGAACCTTTATTGGCGCTAGAGTTTTATTCCAGCTATTTATCCCCTGAATTAGCTAAGCGCATGTTGTTTAAAATGAAAAAATTTATTTCTTTTTATCTCGACAATTCCTCAGCAAATATTACAGATTTCTTTCAATTAGAACCCTATGATTTAAAAATAGCACAAAAAGTCAACCGACATAGAAAAAACATCCAACAATGGCAAACGTTAACTCAAATCGTACGTCAGCTATTAACAGAAAAAAGCACGTTTACAATCCAAGCTGGGTGTCAATATTTTGATACCGATACCATCAGAGAGGACATTATAAAATACGCAAGTTTTGTCACTCAAATGAAGCCCAAGGCCAGCACAATCATAGCGATTTGCTTGCCCACCAAATACCAACAAACCTTAGCTATTTTAGCTACCACGAGCTTGGGATATGCCTATTTGCCTATCAATTACAGCGAGCCGCCGGAAAGAATCAAAAAAATAATGGTACAGTCCAAAGAAATCTGCTTATTTACCGACAAGGACAAAGCCATTGCGTTGAACCATGAACACGCACAACAAACCATAATATTCGAAACCGAATATACACCACTATCCCAACAAAACTACCCTTCAAAAAGCGATCAATTAGATACAAAAGCCTATATTATTTTCACATCAGGCACCACGGGACAACCCAAAGGCGTTGTTATCAATCATAGGGCCGTGTTTAACACACTAAGTGATATGATAAGTCGGTTTAAAATTCATAAATCTGATGTTTTCTTGATGCTCTCGTCTATCAGTTTTGATTTATCTGTTTTTGATTTATTTGCAAGTATTTATCTGCAAGCAAAACTTGTTTTACCAAATGAAACAAAGGTTTTTTCTCCCGACTATTTACTAGATTTAGTTACCACACAGAAAGTCACTGTTTGGAATTCAACCCCAGGGTTCATCAGATTGCTTATCAATCACCTTAAATCACATTCAAAGCCTGAGCTATTCAGCAAAACCATACATATTAAAAAAATTCTACTCAGTGGAGACTGGGTACCCCCTGATTTGATTAAAGATATTAACCAATTCCTACCTCGTGCAAAAATTATTTGTCTTGGTGGCGCAACAGAAGCCTCTATCTGGTCCAATTATTACATCGTAAATGACATGAGCTCAGAATGGTTATCCATCCCATATGGCCGTGCTCTAGCTAATCAAAAACTTTACGTGTTAAACATATTCAATGATTTATGTCCTGTTGGCGTAACCGGCAATTTGTTTATCGGTGGCTATGGCGTCGCTGCCGGGTACTATAAAAACAAATCACTAACAAAATCCAAATTCATCACCCATCCTAAATTTGGCGTCATTTACGATACTGGGGATCTTGCCAAGGTTGATGACGCTGGCGTTGTCGTATTATTGGGAAGGAATGACGACCAAGTGAAAATTCGTGGCTATAGAGTCGAATTAAAAGAAGTAGAATTAGCATTGAAGTCACTCGATTGTGTATCAGTGGTAAAAGTATTAGCCATCGGAAATAGAGATAACAAACACTTAGTGGCTTTTCTAATACTCAATACAGAAAATATCAATACCCAAGGGATGGCCCAACACCTAAAACCCTTGTTGCCCACATACATGATTCCTCATTTTTTTATAACTGTGCCGAAGTTTCCCCTCACTGCGAATGGAAAAATTGACTATGCTCAATTGACCAACCTATTCGAAGACTATCGCCAATTTCATCAAGAGACACATATTGATACCAAATCTGATGCCAATTTAAATAAAATCAAACATATCTTTCAGAACGTTTTGAATTTGAAGCGAGATATTGCTGATTTTGAAAATTTCTTTGAACTAGGTGGAGATTCTATATCAGCGAGTTATTTTATATCTGAGCTTAATACAACATTAAACTGTAAAATCAGCATCTCAGATTTGTTTTACGCCCCTACGCCTTTCGAATTACGCAATACTATCGTATTTGACCAGGGCGACAACGCACCTCTGATAAAACCGGTGAAACACTATATTGAAAGTAGTCCACTATCAAATAATCAACTCAGATTAGTTTTTCTTGAGCATAAAATTGAGCAACCCACCCCTATCCACAGCATGACGTTATATTATGAAATACAAGGCCCGCTCAACTCAGAATATTTTTTACAGGCATGCAGAGAAGTATTTTCTATTCATAAAATACTCCATACAAAAATTCATCCTGACAATAATAATGAGCTGCAACAGAGCTATGAAACTGAATTTCATTTAAATCACAATCTATTTGACTTGGCTACTTTAAATACCGATTTGTCTAAGAAAAAAGAGCTTGCACAACAAATTTTACTGACCGCCAGTAAAAAACCTTTTCATTTGGCAACACCAGACAAAACGGAACTCACTATCGTCAAGACTTCAGAGTTTAAATTTTATTTGCTCATGAATTTTCATCACATTGTCGCAGACGGAGAATCCATCAAAACACTGTTTATGCAAATCAGTGACGTGTATCAACAACTCATTCATAACGTTAAACCAGATCTACAATCTACAGTACAAGAACAATTGGATTACTTTGATTATCTCCAATGGTCACAACAATTTGAACAAACGGAAGCCTACAACCAGCAATTGGCTTTTTGGCGTGCTCAAACCCGCTCTTTGCCCGATGCCAAGACACAATATATATCAAACGCTGATTGCCTTGACGGGAAAAACACCTGTTTCACTATTGATGCGTCCACTTATACACAAATCAAAGAAAATATTTTAGAGCATTCAAGTTCAGGATTTATTTATATTTTAACTTTGTTTAAGTTTTGTCTTTATAAACTGCTCAAAAACAATGTTTCAATCATTGGAACAACGGTGTCAGCAAGACCAAAAGAATTTGAATCATCTGTGGGTTTTTTTGCTAATACACTCCCCGTAATTACACATATTACCGAGAACGACACCTTTTCTTCTCTACATAAAAAAGTCAAACAAACTATATTGCAGGTGTTAGATAATCAATTTGTCTCTTTTGAAAAAATTGTGGGCATGATGCCACAACAAAGAAATGTAGATACGAACCCACTATTTCAAATTGCTTTTGTTTATCTTAAAGAGATGAATATCTTAAAAAAATCTCCAGAGCTTGAGGTGCAACGATTAAACCTACATAATGGCACTTCAAAATTTGATTTGACTTTATATGTTCATGAAGGTGTGGATTACTTAAGATTTGAAATTGAATATAAATCCAATCAATATACGGAACCATTTATTTCGAGCATCGGTACTGAAATGAAACAAATGATGCGACTTGAAACGATTGAGAGTACAACATGACTGTCTTGACAACTTTTCGTACCGTATGCAAAAACGTTCCAGAAAAAACTGCGATCGTTGACGACGCTGAGTTGTGCACCTATCAAGAGCTCGATAGGAAATCAGATGCAGTTGCTCAAATTATTTTAAATAAAATTGGACCGCAACAACCCATTTTACTTTTATTAGAACCTTCTATAGAACAGATCATTGCAATATTAGCCATCATGAAAGCGCGTTGTTACTATATTCCTTGTGACGTGCGTTTACCCGAAGAAAGACTATCCTTTATTTTAGAAGATTCTGCAACCACACTCGTGATCAGCTCCAAACAGCACGTTACTTCTAAAAATTTAGGTCCTGAAATAGATAACCTTTATATTGAAGACGTTATTGGCCACAACTCACCCAACAATGACCAATTAGAGTCACCCCACCACACCGACTTGGCTTATGTCATCTATACTTCAGGCACAACGGGTAACCCTAAAGGCGTGAAGATATCGCATGGTAATTTAAGCGCATTATTCTCAGCAACTGAGGATGTGTTTTCTTTTTCTGATAACGATGTATGGGCCTATTTACACTCTTATGCCTTTGATTTTGCAGTTTGGGAAATGTGGGGTGCTCTTAGTTCTGGCGCAACGCTAAGCTTATTCTCTTACGATACCATCGCGTCTCCAGAAATACTCACTGATGAACTGTTATCTAAAAATATCTCTGTGCTCAATCAAACACCTTCCGCATTTTACCGCATTAAAGATCAATTGCTGAGTAAAATTAAAGACCAAGACCAAACTTCTTTACGTTATATTATTTTTGGTGGGGAAAAATTAGAAGCTGTGAATATCAAATCATGGATAGATTTTTATGATCACACTGCCCACCCCCTCTTAGTAAATATGTATGGTATTACGGAAGGAACCGTTCACTGCACATTCAGTTTGGTTCACGAAGTTTATCCCATATTTGGTGCTAAAAATATTATTGGTAACCCCTTGAAAGGATTCGCATTTCATTTATTGCCTATCAATGAAGCAGAAAATGAGCTGTTAATATCTGGGCCTTCTGTCTGCCAAGGATATTTAAACCGGCCAAAACTTGAAAAAGAAAAATTCATTACAATTGATAACGTTTCATACTTTAGAACTGGTGATTTGGTACGTCAACTTGATGATAATCTTGAGTACGTGGGTCGAGCAGATGATCAAGTGAAAATACGCGGTTACCGTATTAATTTGGGGGAAATCAACTACCACTTAGGCACCTACCCAAACATTCAATCAGCAATCACGCTCTCTGCTTCAAATACAACAGAAACTGAATTAGTGAGTTTTGTAACTACTTCTGAACAAGAACAGGGAGAGATTAAAAAACATGGTCAAGAGCAAATTGAGCATTGGAAAAAAATATACGATGATCTGTATTCGCACGATTTTAAAACACAAGATCATACGTTCAATATTAAAGGCTGGAATAACAGTTACTCTGACCAACCATTTTCAAAAGCAGTCATGCAAGAATGGCTCCAAGATACCATTGATAAAATTAACACGCTCACCCCCAAGTCTGTCCTAGAAATTGGATGCGGCTCCGGACTGATTTTATTCGGCTTACTAGACAAAATAGACAGTTATACTGGTATTGATATTTCAAATCAAACCATCAGTCAATTACGCCTACTAACGCCTGAACAAAAGGTGTCTTTGTTTGTTTCGGATGCCAGCAATTTTGATGCAATCGCGGCCTTAAAAGGTAAGAAATTTGACTGTATTATCATCAATTCTGTTGTTCAGTATTTTCCATCTATTCAGTACTTACATGCGTTCATTCGTAAATTAAAAAGATTTTTAACTCAGGATGCGAGCATCTTTTTTGGAGATATTAGAAACTACGATTTATTACATGAATATCATTACTTTATTACCGAGTGTCGGACTAAGCAAAAAGATATCTCATTAGAGCAACTCAAAGATCAAACCTACACCAGTGTTTTACAAGAACAAGAGTTACTCATCTCTCCTGATTTCTTCACGCACCAAGCACCTCAATTATTGGGCGTAGACAACATGACTGTTTCTTTGCTTAGAAAGCCAGGTGCCTATGAAAACGAACTCAATCTATTTCGTTACGACGCTATTTTAAAATTTACCCACGATGAAGCCGTAAAGAAAATCGTTCATTATTCGGGTGAGTCACAGCAGCAAATAACTGAGTTTATCAAAAACATTTGCTTCGAAAAAGAAGCATTACTTATTTCCTGCCTGGACAAAACCCTCCGTGGATTAACCCAAAATTTAGCAGAAGATCCAAGCACAGGGAAAAAAATAACCTCCTCTGTTGCAACCACCATACCAAACTTAACACAACTGCTTCGCCAACTTAACGTTGAATATAAGTACGTGTTAAATGCCACAGAACCTTATCATTTTGATGCCATTCTTTATCGCGGACTTTTGCCAATTGTAGCGCATGAAACAAACAGACATTCCCGACTTCAATACGCAAATCATCCTGTAGAAATTGAACAAGATATCTTTGCCTATCTCAGAAAGAAAGTGCCTTTTTATACGGTACCCAGCTACCTCCATGTGATTGATTGTTTTCCCATTACAAATAATGGCAAAATAGATAAAGATCGACTTCTAGCCTTCCATGCTCAAAAATCTTATGAGCAATCTTTTATAGATAAAACCTATAGTCCTGTGGTGGAAGAAAACATCGATGCTAAAGAAATTTTAATCAATATATGGCAAAAAGTTCTCAAGTTAAAAACAGTTAGACTTGATGACGATTTTTTTGAAATGGGCGGTGACTCCATATCCAGTTTACAAATCATCCAGCATTGTAAACAAGCAGGATTTCAATTAAGCGTTCGCGATCTTTTTACTCATAGAACCATTAACAACCTGGCGCTTATGATCGAAAAAATAAGTGCTGCGCCCGTTCTAAAAAAATTGCCTACTTCTCATTTTGATCTCAGCCCAATTCAAGACTGGTTCTTTCAGTGTCATCAAGGTGTTATCCACGAATATTGTCAATCGTTTGTCTTGGAGCTACAACCCAATATTGATCAAAAAATATGGGTTGATGTCTTAAAAGAAATTTTTGAAAGCCGCTCTAGTTTTAAACTTCGATTTCAAAAAACAACAAACCAGTGGGTACAATCATTTCAAAATAACAGTCATGTAACGATTCATCCTCAGAATATTGTGATATCTGACAAACATGACATTATCGAGCATATTCGAGCTGAGAAATATTTAATTAATATTGAACAAGGATACAGTGCGTGCGTACATTTCTTCATAAAAGAAGCGCAACATTTTTGTGTCATTTCCATTCATCATTTGATCATCGATGCCATATCCTGGAAAAATCTGCTTGATGATATCTGCACCTTATATGTCAACACTAAACTGTATCAGAAAAGTCTACCTAGCAGAGAATGTACCCATTATGAAGAATATGTGAATGCAATAAAAAATATACCCTTATCCTTGGTATTAGATGATTTAAAATTCTGGTTATCACAACTGGGGCCAAACTTCTTTGAAAAACGCCCCATCAATTACCAGGATACACGTCAAATCAAACGGTCCCTTCCTCTTGGTCATATCCCGATTAACACGTCGGATATGGTGTCGATACAACTTGTCGCACTTTACCTTTCCTTACGCGCTCTAAAAAAACAAGAGATTGTATTGACGCTTGAAAAGCATGGTCGAGAAGAATGTATTTCTTCTGACATAGAAAGTAGCCTAGGATGGCATACCTCTCTTTTCCCAGTGAAACTCGATTTTGGCGATCTACTAGATACACAGCAATTGCTTCAGAAAATTAAAACATTATTAGCTGAAATACCTCATGGCGGTGTTACTTTTTTTTCGGCGAAACAACATGGGCTATTACCAATCCCTCAAGAAACATACACCTCAGATATTAGTTTTAATTTTCTTGGCAATTTGGACCAAACCTTTCAAAATAATTGTGTTTTAAAAAATATCAGTCCAATTGTAGAGTCTTTCAATCAAATTAATTTATCATGCCCATTCGCGCTGCAGGTCAATACTTTTATCCAAAATAAACACCTGGTTGTTCATTTTATTTATGACAAAGAACTTCGAGAACAAACCACAGAAATTGCTGAAAAATTTCACAATTTTCTGGAAGAAATGCTCTTTCTTTATCAAAAATCTTATACTTATCCGCTAACCAACATGCAAAATTATTTGCAACTATTTTCTGATTTTCCTTGCCAATTTCATCAGGTTGCCTTGAAAATAAACAGTAGTATTCAGCGCGCTCCCTTAGAAAAATCCCTAACAATGATTCTGAATCATTTTGATATTTTTAAAATGAATTTTAAAAATGACGCACAATATTTATCTCTTGATGTAAAAAACCTCCTGGTTAAGGAACATTTTGTTAACTCAGAGAACAAAACTATAATTAATAATGTCCTGTTGGATGATCTCAAACAACCATTCAACGCCGATACTGAGTACTTGGTACGATTAAATATAATTCACACCAAACAAAACACACAAATTATCATCTTAACCTACCATCAATATGTGTTGGATGGCTGGGCATTACAACAATTCTTATCTCTCTGGTCATCCCTCGTTATTGACCTAGAAAACAATATTAAATCTCACAACCTAACGATGCCAACCAATGATCTGTATTTAGATTATTTACAACAACTGGCCGTTGATCGAAAAAATAGAGCTAAAGCACCCAATCTCACCCATTGCCCAAAACAATGTGTATCCGCTGTCAGCATTGTGAAACAACGCTATGGTACTCACCAAAATACTATGCACGCTTATGGAAAAATAATTCATGTGCTCAACACCGAAGAATTTGCAGACTTGCAATCGATCTGTGGGATGAAAAAAATAACGATGAGTGCTTTCCTTATGACAGCGTTTGGATATTTTTTAGCACAAGAGCAAAAAATAAAGGTACAGTTTAAAATGATTGAAGCAGGTCGATTAAATAGCCAATTTGATTACACCATTGGTGCCTTAACGACGACTAGATCTATAGTGATAAATTGTAGTGATGATTTCATGAATACTGTATCCGATGTCAGTCATCAACTGATCAACATCCAAGAGTCTCCCGAAATAATAGATCCCAGCCAGGAAGAAAATCTCGATGAATTAGTTGTTTCCTTTCAAAACTTTAAAAAAATTGACGATATATCCACCCAATTTGCTAATCGCAAACTGTTAAATATCTTCTCTTTAGAAAAAAGTAATTCACCGCTTACCATCCGCTTTCTGCCCTCCGATCACCTAGAAATCTGGGTGGGTTACCAAGAACAATATTTCAATAAAATAAATCTAGAAAAGATGTGTGCTGACTTCGTACAAAGCTTGGTTTTTCTGAAAAACTTGAGCGTAGATAAAACCGAATTCACTAAGGAAAAACACCAAAAAGAACCGGTGCTTTAGAAATCAGAAGAGTAACACCATGAAAATAGTTTTATATGATCTTATTTATAACAGTTGGTTTATTAAATATAACCTTTGAAGCTGCCATTTTTTAAAATTCCCTATCCCTCTAGACATGCTTGTTAGTTATTGATTATACTATTGCTCATTTTTGATATTTATGCATTAGGTATCATATGTCACCCAACAATCCCAAAACACCAAGCAAGTATCTCTTTTTTATCGTGTATATGTATTTGACTTTTATGCTTGCTGATCAAGTATTAATGTATCGCATGGTACAAGTAGCTGGTTTTTCTTCATTGACTGCCGGTGTGTTCTTAATGCCTTTGTATTATTTCACAGGAGATATGATTGCAGAAGTTTATGGCTTCAAAATGGCACGCATGTTTGTTTATTTGGTGATGATTTGCTCTACTATCTTCGCAGTCATCGTCTCTATATTAAATACATTACCCATCCCGGCAGATTGGTTACATAAGGCGGAGTATGATCATGTTTTTGGCCACTTGATGCGCTCCAGTATTGGAGGCTTCTTTGCTGTTCTGGTTGGTTCTTATATAAATACATACATCATTTCAAAATTAAAAGTAATGATTAAGGGGCGTTTTTTCGTTATCCGAAGTATCACTTCTTCCGCAGTCGGCGAAGCAATACAAATGGTGATTGGCTGCCTTCTCTTATTTGTGGGAGTTGTGCCCATGGACAAGCTATGGAAATTGATGGTCGAATTGTACATTTGGCAAATTTCATTAGGTGCAATTGTCGCAATGATTGGTTCTATTTTTGTGCGAAAACTAAAGAAAATTGAAGGCGAACCATTGGATCAACAAATAACATTCAATCCCTTCAAAGCATAGATCAATCCGTACTGAATAGTTGATTGGCCTCGGCATAAGACATCGTATCAACTGTAAACTGTTCATATGTGCCACTTGTCATCAACTCCCCCGCAATACGACGAATTAAGGATAATGACGCGCGCATTGGCCCGGAACCCGTACTCACACGTTTAACACCTAATTGTTGTAATGTTCGAATTGCAGGTACATTCGCATTCGCTAAAATATTGATAGGACCATGAATTTCTCGCACAAGTTCCGCAATAATCTCTGGATCGCCAACCCCAGGAATAAACACACAATCCGCGCCCGCTTCAAAGTATTGATTGGCACGCATCACAACTTGCTCAAATTGTTCATGTGGCTCACCAATATCAAATAAATAAATATCCGTGCGCGCATTTATCACAAAAGGAGCATTTAACTCCGTGCTAGCATGCCGTGCTGCATGTAGTCGCTCGACTTGCGTATCAACAGCCAACAAATTATTGTCTATGATATCTTCTAAATTAATTCCAACTGCGCCCACATCAATAACCATTTTGACCGTTTCCGCTACACCTTGTGGATCAGACGCATAACCCGCCTCCATATCCACAGTGACAGGGACCGTCACAGCTTGGACAATGCTTTTGATCGCCTGTAGCATTGCGTCTCTAGAAATATTTTCTGGTTCTGAGTATCCTTGAGCCAATGCAATCCCCGCGCTCGTTGTAGCAATTGCTGGAAAACCAGCCTGTTCAAATAGGCGAGCACTAACACTATCCCAAGCATTGGGTAATACCAAGATATCTGCGCCTTGATGAAGCTTATAAAAATGATTTGCTTTCATGCTTTGCATATTATTATCCCTAAAAATCAAGCAGTATTATCGATATAGCTTGTGGTTTTTATTTTCTTTATAAAAAACCACATAAAACAGCATAAAGCCACTGCAATAAATGCTAACGCAAACCACCAAGCATGTTGAAATCCAGTGATGAGCTTTTCATTTGAAACATTTATTTGAAATGCCACCATCGTTGAAGCAACTGTCGCACCCAAAGCAATCGACGCATTCTGCACCATACGATTTACCGCACCAATCGTACCCTGCTGCGCTTCTTCAACCAAACCCATGATAGCTGAAATACTGGGGGTTTGAAATAATCCACCGCCCATCCCATACAAAAACAACAACCCTGCAATAACGAAAGGGCTCCAATTGAAAGATAACAGTGCTAACCCAATCAAAGCTAATAGCATGCAAAGCAAACCCACGGTCATTAATATCATCGTACCGAAATAATGAATCAATTTCCCAGACAAACGCGAAAATAACACCACCCCTAACGGTGCGCAAAATACAACAAGCCCAGTCTGCCAAGGAGAAAAATGGTGCAATTTTTCCAGAAAAAATGGCGGTATCATGAATATAATGGCAGATGCTACCCCAAATGCAACGGTAGCAACCATCGGTAAAACAAACTCCGGTTTTTTAAACAGCGGAAGAGCAACAATGGGTTGTTTGCTAGATTTTTCAAACCTACGACACAAGGCAGCGCTGACAATTGCAAGACCCAATAATCCCAAGGATTTGAAATCTTTTAGGCCAATCTGAGAAGCAATCGACAACGCCCAGATGAAACTTAATATGGTTGTAGAAAAGAAGAAAATACCTGATAAATTTAAATTACAGGCATTTCTATTAAAACGATTCGGCAAGTGCCGACTCCAAAATAATCCTATCAGACACAAAGGAAGGTTAATCCAAAAAATCCAACGCCAACCAATTGAAGAAAGAATAAACCCACCTAATGTAGGACCCAAAATAGGTCCTAATCCTATCATCGAACCCATGGTCCCTAACGCAATACCCCGACGTTCTGGCGCAACAAAAGTTGTGATTAATGCCATCGCTGTTGCCTGTAACAAAGCTGCACCGATGCCTTGCATTCCTCGAAAAAAAATGAGTGAACAAGCGCTATAAGCTGCGCCACAGAGCAATGAAGATAAGGTAAAAATCCACAGACCAATTCGATAAAAACGAACGCGACCATAGCGATCGCTAAGTCTACCAAATACCACAATAGTACTACTGAGAACCAAGGTATATAACGTTACTACCCAAGAAATAGTGGTGATATTGGTGTGAAATTTTTGTTCCAACGTAGGCAATGCAACATTAATAATGCCCGTATCAAGTGTGGATAAAAACATCCCCAGCCCAGCAAATATAATAATGGCCGATTCTTTAATGGACTGTGTTACATTCTCCATTTGCGATACTCTCCTAATATAATGCATGCTCCTCGAACTTCAACCCACCAACAATTGCTCTTTAGAAAATAGCTCTTTTCCAAACAATGAGGTTTGTTCGTTTAATGCAATTTCTTGTGTTCCAATGCCAATAGTTTTGATATGGATAAACCCTTCTCGGGTTCGCAATAACCATCGGTTATTCACAAAATGAATGGATCCTAATGCACAAACATTTAATTGCGAATCACCATAAGATTGAATGCTTTCTGCGGATAATATCACGATTTTTTCAAATTTTTCTGTCACAAAAACTGCCCCTGGATATCGATAAGCCGCGCGTATGATGCGCATAATATCTTGATTACTACTATTCCAATCAATGATAAAATCGTGATCATTTGGTCGACTAAAATAACTACGTTTGCTTAAGTCTTGTGCCTGAAAGTTTAGTTTTTTTTCAATCATCTGCGGTAGCAAAATTCTTAATAACTCAATGGATTTATTAAAATGCATCTCACGAATTTCGGATGCTGTTTCAACGCCCTGTAATGAAATAGGTATTTGTGCGACCAACTCCCCCGCATCAATTGTTTCATTCACACGAATGGCACTCACACCACTATGTGTTTCACCTTGCTTTGCCATCCAAAAAAACGGCGCCAGCCCTGCGTAAGCAGGCAATAAACTAGGATGAAAGTTAATCGTCGCAACCTTTGGAATATCGATGGTACGTTGCTTCAATATTTTTTGATAATTCGCTATCAGAAAATAATCTGCATCCAAACTTTTCAATATGCCTTGGATAACTTCCTCATTAATTTTTTGAGGCTGAAATACAGGTATATTCAATTTTAGCGCTTCATCTTTTAAATTAACTTGCACAGATTCATTCAAATAGTATGAACATAATTGGCCATCTACAGAAGTCACCAAACCTTCTATTGCAACCAAAGGATGCAATAGAAGGTCTTGTAAAAACGAGGAGCCAAATAGAGAATTAATTTCTGAGAATAAAATAATTTTAATTGGCTTACGCATCATTATTCCCACCATTGTCCGTGTACAACTTTGGATTTCCAAGTCAACGTATCAAACAAAGCGTATCCTGGCTGTGCTGGTAATTGCTGTGCATTAGGCAGTTGATCTAACCCAGTAATAGCTTGTGCCAATCGTTCAACGAGGATCCCTTCCGCAAGAGGAGGGCAAGCAGCAAAAATTGGCATACGCTTTAAATCGACAAACCAATGGTCAAGCATTTCTGTGTTGGGATAAGAGGGCATTTCAGGAATAATGCGCTCCATCAGACGTCGTGTTACTTCCGGTGTAATCGTTGCATCTTCCGGTAACTCATAAACATCTTCGATAGGCATAGAATCTTTGGTGTATTTAAAAACAAATACGCTATGACCGACCGTCGGAATTTTAAACATGAATTTGCAGCTATCTGACTTTCTGAAAGCACGATGCAAAGCATATCGATTGCCGATTTCATAAAAATCCATCTGATCCATGACGTAATCACATCCATGCATAAACTCTTCTGCTGAAGAAGGGATAATCCCTTCAGCAAAAACTTCTAACGTGACATCAGGTGTAATCTCATGCACCATATCAGCCACGACTTCAGCTTTATTACGCCCAACGTTGTCAAAGTTTGCTCCCATCTGGCGATTAATATTAGTAACATCAAAGCTATCAGGATCCGCCAATTTAATGTGACGTACGCCCAAACGCGCTAAACGTGCTGCCACTGCACCACCGATACCACCACATCCTGAAACACCAATCACCGTATCACGCAATTTTTTCTGAGTTTTTTTCTGCTCCTCCGCTGTTGCTCCCAGCCAACCCAAACTACGATCTACTCGCTCCCAATACTTGGCATCATCATATTCACCTCTAAATTTAATACGTTGATTCGTCATAACAAACTCCTTTGATTACATTAATTGATGTTCTGTACAATGACAGAACTCTTTGTTGGCTCTTCTTATGTCTAGACACGAGACGGAACCGATCCTTGGGCACCCACTTCCTCTGCTCCAGGCGAATGGATAGATACATCGATACCTTCATACAATGCGGTGATATGTTCATCTGTCATTTCAGGCAACATTTGAATCAATTTCGCAACTGCTCCTAATAAACCAGCACGCTTAGAGTCTCCTTTCAATGTATCTTGGAGCAACCCATGTACTGCCCAAAAATTCGTAGCAAATGCCCCAATGAATGCGCAAGCAATCAAAAGTGTGCCATATTCACTGTCTGCATCTACGGAATCATTTGTCATTGCTGCACGAGGTGCACCTCCGCTGATAGAAACCAATGTTGCCATCAGAGACAATCCTCCGTGCAAATAAGCGCGAGAAGAAACAGGTGTTAATCCTTGTTCCTCGAGCGTGCTATACCCTGAAGAGATCTTGCAACGATTAACAATCTCTCTGGTTTTACTTGGAAGACTCACGAACCAATCATAAAATTTTTCAAAGCTATCCCCAGTTGCATACACAGCCAATGCACTTCGTGCCAGATAGGAACCTACACCTACAATATCAGCAACAGTTTGACGCTCAGGAGAGTCTTCTATCCCTATTGCATCCATCAAATGTTCAGACGCTTGTCTCGCAATGGGGTAAAAGGTATAGGAACCAACCGCACCAATCGCGCTACCGACGTAACCAAATAACGTCTTCACTGCCGGTTTTCTCTTAGGCGTGGGTAATGGACGCACCACAGGAGGCTCACATAATGTGTTCATTTTATGAAGCAATAAATCTTCACGATAATTATTGGTATCAATACAAACATCTTTGTTTTTTTGAAATAAATCCTCAAATAATCCATCAATTTCCTCTTCAGTCAATTGTGAGATGATCATCATAGAGCGTTGTAATTTGTGATGAAGCACCCTACGCATTTTACGAGCATCACTAAGCTCCTCACGATTCATACGAGAAGATATGGACTCTTTCAGCCCTCTATAAACGCCTGTCGACAAATTTTGAATGGCCCAACCATTTTTAACCGTCAATGCCTCCATATCAGCGGCCACAAAAATAAGCGACCACCATCCCATCGGTTGATGAAAATACTCATAGGCCAAATAACTTTCCGGCACTGCAGACAAAGCAGCTGAACACCAAAGAAACGTTTTCATCATCACTTTCACTGCATCATAAAAATTCAGGTTTTGACGCCTAAGTGCTTTTTTAGTTTCAGGTGTCGACGTGATTAGTTTCTCCAGCACAGAATTAGAAACACGCCCCACCAATACAGCAGCAGATCCAGTAGCCGTAATCGAAAAATAATACGCAATAGCACGTTGAAGATTTGGATCAGAAATATCCGCTGCATTAGCCAGCAACATACCAAACTCATAACCAAGGGGTGCCACAATGGCAGAAGCCAACAAACCAGTACCAGCATCAACCCCTCTGATCACTTGTTGGTTCATGCTTGTTGGCTGCAATTTCAATACCGCCTCTTTAAACCACTGTAAAAATGGCTCAATCGTTACCTCGAGTAAAATCTCTTCATAAACGTTGCCGAATTCATTCCTTGCGTTCATTGTTACCCCCACACAGCACATTTGTTAAAATGAACACCCACATTCTGAGGTTTTTGGCGATACACGGTTTCTGAATTTTGTGGAAATATTTTGGTAAAACCATAGTCCGTAACAGCAAAAAATTTTAATTCAGTGGTCCCTGTGTTACGCGTTTGATGAATCTTCCATCGGGGAACAAATATTAAATCACCTGGTTTGATCTCTGTTTTTTGACCATCAACAATGACCTCACCTGTGCCTTCTAAAATAAGAAAAACAGTCTCATGAGCATGCTGATGTAATTCGTTACAATGACCTTGAGGAATACTCACAAGACGAGGATCTAAAATATCTGCCTCAAAAGGCACGCGCTGTACAGCAAAGTTAATTTTTTTTGCTTTATCTTCGTTGTAATAAACAGGATCATCTGTTTGATATATCGTGCTTTGTAATATCAACTCATCTTTTGTTATATTGATGTCTTTGACGATACTAGGCGCATGACTAGCGCGCTGAGCTAAAGCCGATAATTTATAAACTTGTAAAGAATTATAAATATCGTTAAAAAAGGTGTTTCTGAAATCTAGCGCTTGGATGATGCCTTGCTCGCAAGAAGACTTCCAAATTTTTTCATGGCGATAAGATAGCGTCATTTCCTCTAAAGTTTCTGCATGATCATCATCACATGAAACGTGTAAATGAAAAAAGTCTAACGCCGCATCTTGAAACCCAGCTTTTTTTAGCCCTTTAATGAGCACTGCATAGAGACGAGATACAATACCTTCTGTGCCAAATGACAGCGCTGCCGCACTGATAATGGGATTAGCATTGGAACACAAATCCATATACTGCTTGAAAAAGTGTTTTGTGTAAGATTGAAATTGAATACCTTCTAAATCTAAATTCAAATCCTGCTTCAAAAACTGTCTAAAAAGCTCAGCATGCCGTTTTTCAATTTCCTGTCCACCACCTTCTTCCCACAAATTAGCTGACAGTTGCGAACGATAATAATCATTATCACAATACAACATGCTTCCAGCTAAAAGCTTGGTAAAATTTTTGGCATAAAAATAGTATTGGGCAAATAAAAATCGAAAGTCATCCCTACTAAGCTGTCCTTCTTGGCAGGCCAATAATAAAGGATTCTCCCAAAAAGAATGATGATCCCGAATGGCATACAATTCTTTTAGCTCTTGATCAACGTCCTGATCGCCCGTACTAATTTCAGAGGTCAGTGACATTCTTTGGATATGGCTAACTTCAGACACTACATTTGAATCTTGCATCATGCTCTCCATTTGTCTTGTGAACAACGTATTGTTACAAGGTTAATTTTGAGTAAATGCTAATTGAAATATACGGGAGCAAAACACCGTATAAAATACCTAAAATTGAGAATCTTCCTGCAGTTTTCTTTTATTTTGACAATTTCCGTTCGCAAACATCCTCTTTCGAATTGGTTGAAATCAAAGGTGAAACTACCTCCCCCTCTGTATAAAAAAGCGTCTCCCGTGCTTGACTCTGCCTCACAGCTTTGAGATTAGACGCTTCCATTTTATGAACCCACCGAGGCGCCAATGCCATTGTGCCCAAAGCCACGCCCAACAAAAATCCAATATTAATGCCGTATATATGTAAAGAAGTATGAAATCCTAACAAATAAGCAGCCAATACACCCAACCATAAAGAAGTCATTTTTATCTTAGTTGGTGTACGTAAATCATTAGCAGAACGCGAAGTTTGTATCATGCTTAATCCAGCTGTTTCCGCCAAAACTTGCCCTGCCGCTATCGGAACCAAATATCGTACCATTCGCATCACATCAGCGTCAGCAGAAGAAGCAAAGATACGAGTTAATATCGATGGCTCAATGGATATTGGAATACAAAACAACGAAACCAGTCCAATATTTGTCAAAAGCCCAAATTGAGCAAAGCGAGCTGCATTATGAAACTGCTCTTCTCCTAGAAGCGACGCAACTACTTGCGCAAGCGTCTGTGCAAACGCATCAGAGGGTATCACCGAAAATACAAATAATTGTGCTGAAAAATTTTGTGCTGCTAATGCATTTTTACCCAACCAACCGGCAAAGAGCGTAACCAATAACGCCGCGGCAAGCTGACTCGTCAATTGGACAGTGATAGGCAACCCCATTTCGAGCAATGTTTTGCTTTGTCGAAGCGTTTCCTGATTGACCCAAGTGCCACTTAAAAAAGGAGTCCCCGCAAATGACGGGTGCAAACACAAATAAACAGCAAAGCTCAGGCAAGTCAAATAAGCTTCAAGATCATACCCATATCCAATACCAGCCAACCCAAGATCTGGAGGACCAAAAGCTAAGTAATATGCGGCTGCGGTCCCAATCGAAAAGGTAAGTAAGCTTATTGACATTGTGTGTGAGGTTTTCTCAAAAGAAAATAATAATTGCTCCATACATATGCGGTACATCAGAGCTGGCAATCCGTAAGAATAAGCTCGTAAATTTTGTTGCACTAACCCTGAGATGTGTCTGGATTGACCAAAACAATCTGCTAAAATTGGCTCTGAAAAATACATCGCCGCAAATGGAAATGGAACAATCAATGTGCTTAATAAAATACTTACTTTGAAAAGATCTGCGATTTGTTTCTCAGTACGTACGATATCATCTGTTTTCTCTTCTCTTATAAATTTCTTTAATTCTCCATATTTACCCCCCCCGATAGTAATCATTGCTAACAACGGGGAAAAAGCGGCGACCGTTACAATCTGGGTCATCGTGACGGCCAGTGCCGCTGTTGCCAAATAATCTTCTGTATCCTCTTCACCAAGTCGAGAAATCATCATGCCGGTTGCCACCATGCTGGCAGGAACCGTATAAGAAAGCGCCATTGGGATACCCACTCGTATGATTTTAGCCACAATCTGTGCAACAGGTATTGGATCAACTGTAGGGATAGTTTTAGTACTCACAGACGACTCTAGTCGCATATGCTCGTTTTCTGAATCCGACATCCGTGCGCTCCAACTATTGACTCGGTTTAGATAAGGCAATGACGATTAATTAAAACTGAAATTGGCTGAATCATTCTAATCAAATATTTGAAAATAAACCACTCTAAATACAACATCTCATTTGGAGATATTGTGGAGGATAATACAATTCTGCTACAATGTTCGAGTTTCGCTTGAACGTATAAAAAAAACTCATTAACACTCTCTAAATATAAGGAAATATTTAATGAGCAATACAGCGAATGAATCGTTAGACTTATCGGGTAATCATCAGCAACTGATCGCTTATCTATTAGATAAAATGGATATATTACGTTCACAGGCTGCGTCTATTCAAGCACAACCCATTGGAATGATGCGGGTAGCGCTTAATAACCAAAAAAATGCTGCAGCAGGGCTTTTTCTACATGTTTGGCAGCCTGGATTACCTCTACAAGAAACCGGTGGGCCTTTCGCGCATACACATGTCTTCCATCTCAAAAGCAGAGTAATCAAAGGAAGCCTTAAGAATATTAACTATGAAATGGTGCCTAATCAACATGGCTCTCATAATATTGTCTCAGGTATCTGCAAACAAGAATATTGCGTGCTAGAAAAAGACACAGCAACTGATCTGGCAGATATGAATATTACTGAAATACAAGAGATACATGCTGGAGAGGTGTATGATGTCCCGAAAGGAATATTCCACAAAACAGTCATAGAAGAAAACGAAACTGTCATAACGCTGATGCAAAAATCAGAAGTTGAAGATGCCTCACCTCTGCTCGCTATTCCGAAAAAATTGCCAATATCCCTCGCATCATTTGATAGAAATCAATTAAACCAAGAAACTGCTTGGGAGCGACTGATTGAATTACTCAAAGGAATAGCATGAGCACACAACAATTATCACAAAGTATCAAAAAAAATCATGCCTATCAGCAACACATTTATAAGGAATATGCTCATGGCGTGTATTATTGTACCACTTATACAGCCGAAAACCGTTCTCCAAAACTCATTTCTATTCATGGCAAAGTTTATACTAGATTCCTCGATTTTATCTATATGCCTTGTGAGACACATGAATTAAATAGAGTACAGTGTATTGCGGTTAATGATATCAGAAACATCTACTTTGAAACCCATAAAGATATGGTTATTAACAACCTTGTCAAACAGCGTGTTTCCACCATTATTAATCAACTGTGCACAACTAAAAAAATGACGCTTCTTGAATATGGTTGTGGTTACCAAACCATCCATGAATTACTGGATGGTAACATCAACTATGTAGGAACAGATATCAATGAAAAGGTGATTGCACACAATAAAACAATAGACTCAAAATCCCGTTTCATTACCATAGATAAAGACAATATACCCATCAAAGATCAGGGACTTGATTTGATAGTCAGCGTATTTGTATTTCATTTCAATGTAACCGACCAACAACTATCCAAATTATTCAGCTTACTGAGTGAAAAAGGCATCATGATGTTTAACCTTTATTTACTACCTAAGGATCAACGCCAACTTTTATTTTCACGAATCAAAACAATCGGATTTACATATCACAGAGAAACAGATCCTGACAAATTATGTCAAAACCATGAGTATTGCTTTTTAGCCAAGCACACAGATGCACTGCTTTTTAAAAAAGCGATTGCCTTATTCAAAACAAATACATCCCCAAAAATGACAGTAAACAAAAGCAACGATTTATGTATATGCCAATAAGCTCTAAATGCCGAGAAACACCGTAGCACTATAGCTTTTCGAAGGACATTATTGACATGGACACGATTGAAAAAAATATCATTCCTCATGCTAAGCACATCTTATACCAATCGGCGAGAGATATTCGAGAAATAGCCGCACCACTGGAGCATTATTTAAATATCACAGAATTTACTTATGAACGAATTTACCGTAACAATCAAAAAATCAAACTAAGTAATCAGCCGGGGTGGCTTGCTTATTACTATCAAAACAATTTTCATTTATTAGGTGAACAAGAAACAATTAACAGCTTATATCCTGGTATCACTTTGACATCAACTATAGCAAGTACAGGTGACTATAAAGACGTATTCGAATCTTGTAAAAAATTTTTTGATATTGGGGATGGTCTTCTGTTAATAGAAGACTTTGATGAATACAGGGAATTATACTGGTTTACTTCTGATGCCAGTAATAAATATTTGCTTAATTATCATCATAATATGGAGCTTTTAAAAATATTTGCTCATTCTTTTAAAGAAAAGGCTCATAAAATTATTAAGAATGCTGAACACCAGAAAATACTCATCCCACCACCAGCCGGGCAAGTGACTACCACAAATTTTTGTCATCATCATAGGAACGAAAATGAAGCCGATTTCTTAAAATCGATCAGCACAAAAAAATATCGATTTTACAACGAAAAGCAGGAAATCATCTTAAGTAAAAAAGAATTACACTGTGCAGCTGGCCTTCTCTCTGGAAAATCAGCAAAAGAAATATCAAATGACTTATGTCGTTCTGTCCGAACTATCGAAACACATATTGACAATATCAAAGAAAAACTTGACTGCACATCACGTTCCACGCTAATTAGCACATTATTAAACATGGGTGTCGACATTTATCGTGATAAGATAATATAGTTTCTCAGCTTATATTATCCTAAATAATCGCGCTCTTCTTCCTGTTAATATACATTAAAATATTGTATTTCATCTAAGTCAAATCGAATAAAAACACATGGGTAGAATCCAGATTAGAACAAAAAATTTCTCGTGTGTTTGAGAAAAATCACCCTAATCGCATTCCCCGCTGTTCACTCGAAACAACCTCTAATCTGCTCAGTTCTACTCTTATCCTTTCCCCTGATGGGCGGTTCTCTGGTGCTACGGCACACATTGAACACGCCAAAGTATATAAATCTGAATTAGGCTGCAATGCTAAATCACGTATCAATACACATCCTAATGCAAATATATCACTTGCTTTGGAAAAACGTTTTTTATAATCAGGTAAACGTGTTTCCTGAAAGGACGCACGCTCTGTTATTTCAGGTTCAAACTGTTTCCGAAACCCCTCTACGGTCTTAAAAAACTCCGGAGGCATATATTCCCGAGTGCCCCACCCCGTCTCACTTGGCCTGTCCGCATGAAACGCCTCTTCAAAATCAATGAAACGAATCTCAAAAGGATGATCGATATTTGATGTTTCTTTAACACAAATATTTAAAGCCTTGATATCCGTATGTACCAAATTTTTTGCATCAATATGAATGAGATATTGATGCAAAATTTCTTTAGCGAGTGTTTCTATTTGCGCCGCTGAAAGCTGGCCCTGTCGATCTCGTATAAATTTGATTAAATTGTCACCTGCATCTCGTGTGATATCAATTCTTTTAGTCAGTTTAATGGGTTCTGAACTGCAAAAAGATGGTTTTTTACCAAACATACCAACCATTTTAATAAGCATCTCAGAAGGCTCTGCAGATTCGAATGAACATCTGGAAATTGAAGGCCCCATATAGAGTTGGGGCGCATGTACCTCTACAGCGTTAGCTGGAGATGCAGCAGCATCTCCAGACCAACTGTATCTTTTCAGATAAAAAAGATGCCCGTCAGAATCTACGGCGTATTTGATAGTTGTTTCGGAACCGGAAAAAATACCCCCACCACGATAAAGAATGTAATTAGGTATTTTTGCATGCGTTGTCCAAATCGCCCTGTAGTCCGCAATTTCTTCCGGAGCCAACCCCTCTTCGTTATCATCTAGACCACAACTTACGTCAAAATTAGCAGGCAGTATTTTGGGTAAATCATCTTTATTCTGATGAAAACAGATTGTGCCGCACCACCGCAACGTCGCGGAATGTGTAGCAGGATCATTAGAGAAAAGCTCAGTTATCGGAATACGATGAGGCTCATTCTCGCCATCAACAGGAATGATATAACACCGAGTGACATCCTTCTCTCTAGAATACTTAGCTCGTGACACTTTCGTACCATTTGGTAAAACACCACCTGGACACAATACTTCAGGCACTTTACCAATATAACGTTCTGGATGATCAAAATAATCTTGTATGGCTCTTTTCTCTTCCTCAGAGATAGTAATAGGCATAATACTTATTTAACCCATATGAATAAAAAAAAATCATTATATCAGGAGTTATGCAAAATAAAAGAACACATCCTGCCTAAGGCTGCCTACATACAAGCATTTTTTATATTCTTTGAGAAAAACAAGCATGATATTTATAAAAATATTAAAAGATAAGTCACTAATGCTACATTCGCATTACCGATCTAGCTCTGATTGCATGACTCAATAGGGAAAGGATACGACTAAGCTTCGCTACCAGACCACGTTTGCATCCCATCATCTAGATCAATAACCACATCGCTATATGCCATGCTGTTTTCAATATGACCAACCCAATCTTCATGATGATTGATCTCCGAACCTTCATGGGCCCAAGCACTTCCTTCAGTTTTTTTGCTCATAAATCACCTGCATTATTTGTTTAACAGCTGGTTTTTAAGGACAATTTAATGGTTCTTTCAAGAAGGGGGCGAATCGCACTGCGTCCTTTCAGTGCGAGCCAAAAGCAGTCTCTATACGCGCATCCTGCGCAGGACATCCTGTCCTAGTACCACTATGCATCCCTTGCTCATGCAATTTAGACTTTTAAAACAAAATTGTCACTGTCTAAAATGATGATCACGATGCAAGATATTTCTCAAAATAATTTATTGTATTTAAACTTTCTGTTTTATGAAATTTCGACAAATAAGGTCTGGTTGCTTTGTAGCCTAATCAATCGTAACATGACAACATCCTAGGAAATATAATCAAAAGGACTATCACATGCCCAAATATTTTATATTTTTTATCAGCTGCTTATTGAGCTTCTCGTGCCAAGCTGCGCCGCTAACAACAAAAGTATATACAACAGACAGCCAACATCGATTGCTGGGAAGTGTTGATTTTAAAGATACACCTTTTGGGTTATTGGTCACACCAAATTTAAGAACCCTACCTCCTGGCTTACATGGTTTTCACCTACATCAACATGCTAATTGTAGCGATAAAGCCATGGCCGCCGGCGGTCATTTTGACCCCAAACACATGGGGACACATCAAGGCCCTTATGCTGACGGACATCTGGGTGATTTGCCTGTGCTATATGTCGATGCAAAGGGTGAAGCACATACACCTGTGCTCGCCCCGCGCTTAAAAACCACAGACCTGAAAGGGCTATCAGTGATGATACACGCAAAAGGTGATAATTACTCAGATGAACCACCTCTAGGTGGTGGAGAAGCTCGTATCGCTTGTGGCGGTATCCAATAGGCACTCACTTTGAAATAGATTGCGTGCGAAGATCATCTTGTTGCGAATCCGAATCAACCGAAGGTACAGGCTGCAAATAAACACGTGTCGATCCGGCCACATGACCATCTGTGTTACTGCCATACATGATTTTGAATGATTTCCCAGCTGGCAAAACTGTAGTGCCATAATCCACGGGGAAATGTAGCGTCAAACTCGCCAAATAACTGTCATCCGCTTGCTTTTGAGAACTAATATTTAGTGATTTATCCGGATGAGGCAAAGGTGCAAATTCGCCCCAAAATGTTGTTTTCAGCGCATTAGAAGTTTGAAAGGTGATGGTGGCATTCTGAAAATCTATGTCTTTTTCACAGTGGTTGGTCACCCTTAAGGTCATTGTTTTCCAATATTGATCACCTTTCGCAGTAAAATCTGCAGAAATACACGCCATAGGCGCCGCAACATCAGTTGATTTTGCCAGAACAGGGGATAAAATTACAAAAATGAACCCCAAACCAATTAGAAATGACCGCATCATGAATACCAAAAAACCTATATACTATTTAATATAGCACATAGAATAAATTTGGCTCATGTTGCCCCGGGAATCATCCTGAATATGAAGTTCTACCACCTACGTACCGTACTTCATATCTGAGAAATTCCCATTTATTTATAAACAGTCACTATTCTCAGCTAACGAACTACAATCCGTCTTTGCGAGCAATAGCGAGGCAATGACAGCAGGAAAATACAAAACCCTAGTGGTGCTAACAAATCACCATCACCTAAAACATAAGTGCCCGGTTGCGGGGATGTTTTGTTGGTGAGATCACATTGAGCCTGTATTCTGAGAGCATTACTGTTATGATTTAGCATATCCACTCACATCCGGCTATTCCCGTGAATCCATTCTCCTTGCTAGCATCGCAGCGCTTGCTCCCTCTGACCATCACACAATTTCTCGGAGCTTGTAACGATAATATTTTTAAAAATGCACTCATTATTTTTATCGTCTTTTCCGTGGCAGAACAGAAAAGTCTCAATGCAACCCTGTTTGTGGCGCTTGCTTCCGGGCTATTCGTATTACCTTTTTTCTTATTTTCAATCACCGCGGGACAAATCGCTGACAAATATCTAAAATCTCGACTGATCATCAAAATCAAACTTATAGAAATCATACTGATGTCATGCGCGGCATTGGGGTTTTATTTGAATCATCTCCCACTGTTATTAACCACATTATTTATTAGGTGCCCAAGCAACCTTTTTTGGACCACTCAAATATGCTATTTTACCAGAATTATTACGTAAAAATGAATTAATCTCTGGCAATAGCTTGATCGAGGCCAGTACTTTTATTGCGATCCTCTTAGGAACCATCGCCGGCACAATGCTCATTTTGCATCCTCAAGGCAAACACCTGGTGGCCGTACTGATGATCAGCATCTCTGTCTTGGGTTGGATCAGCAGTTGGTACATCCCATTATCCACCCTAGAGGATCCCAAACTACCCATAAGCCTTGAATTATTTACGATAGTCTCAAATTTATTTCAATCCATTTATAAGAAAAAAGCTATTTTTCTCAGTATGTTGGGGATCTCTTGGTTTTGGTTTTTTGGCGCAACCTTATTAGCTATTTTGCCCCAATTCACGAAAGATGTGTTGCATGCTGATCAAACCGTGGTGAGCTTTTTTATGGTGTTATTTGCCATTGGACTTGCAGTGGGCGCAACGATATACGGACTTGTTGCTAAGAAAAAAATCCACTCCCACTACATTTTTTGGAGCTTATTAGGTATGACTTTATTGGTGCTTGATATACTACTCTCGAAAAATGGTTACAACAAAGCCACGCCCATTGCACTGATGGCGTTTCAACAATTTATCACCATACCACGCCATTATCATATCATCTTAGATTTTTGGTTGCTGGCTATACTGGGTGGATTTTATACCGTACCGCTCTATACGTTGATCCAAACACGCACCAAACCAGCGCAGCGCGCACGTGTGATCGCATTGAATAACATTATGAATGCCCTGTTTATGATTTTATCAGCGCTGATGCTAATGGGTATCGCGCTTAGTGGTGCTGCAATCCCACTTGCATTTCTATGTCTGGCGTTTGGGAGTGGGGGCTTGACTCTTCTGTTGTATCACCATCGTTTGCTGCTGTCTTAGACGCTCCTGGTTTTTCATCGAAGTAAGGCTGACGCTTACCATAGTTCTCTTTAAATAGGGTCAAATTACCTTTCAAAATTCTATGACTTTTCATATCTGGATTGATCATCTTGGACATGCTCTTCACCGTCATCGCGTAGTAAAGGATTGAAGAGGATAATAAAATCCCCACCGCAAATATCCAGCAAAAAGGAGAGCTCATCAAGGTAAGATGTAACGCCAGTAATGTCATTTTCACCATAAAATAACTGTCGGCAATACTGGTGAATACCCCAAAATAAAGCAGCCCAGACTCAATCCCCCTTTTGAGCGGAGACCGGACATATTCTCCCATACGTGCCTGTTTATCACATAAATCTGTTTTGAATGCGATCAGACAATCCAAATATGGCTTATAGTCTTCACTGGGCCAACGCGTGGTCTCGCGAGCATCCAACATTTTGTAAATATGCTCCGTTACTTCCAATTGTTCTGCATAAACCTCATTTAATGAAGCATCAGCCTTTTCTGCAATTGCCCGCTGAAAATATTTTCTGAGAAATGCAATTTCAAACGCGTAGAATAGTAAATTATCCAATACGATATACAAGCTCACAAGCACGGCTAATGGCGTATAAGTAATCCCCGGGATTAATGCAAATAAACTCGAACTGAATAAGTACCCACCTGCTGCTCGTTGTAAAAAACCAAATACCGCACAAACGTAATAAGCGCTTTGTTGTAACGCTGATTTCTCTTCTTCAATCTGGTTCGCTGAGGTGGTTGCAATCATCTGAATTGGCTGTATAAACTTGTCGCTTATTTCTTTCTCAAGTCTTCTTAAAATAGCCAATTTATGCATTTCATTGTCTTTACTATCTAATACAACAGACAATTTATTAAATGAGTTTAATAGGTCCGATAAAGACTGATCAGCATAGATAGCCACAGTATCTGAGGGTAATGCGATAGCTGTCATATTAAATACACGGCAATTACATAAAAAATACATTATATATTAAAATTAGTCACAAATAAAGCTATTTATGCAGATATGAATGCTTTCGCCATAAGTAGCCGGTCACCACCCTTCGAAGGGATTGCTTGACGACAAACCTGTGATACACTCTGGCATTCATACACCAGGGAGGGCGTATGCCAAAGTCCTGCGAGCAATTTGGCGTTCACATTGTGAGAAACTGATGAAAAACTCAAGCCTTCCAACACCCTAAAGTAATACGTGAGTTTTTAACAACGCCGTTGCCTAAAAACATTCTTAAAAAAAACTGGATTTTAGCGCAATTACCCTCTCTTCAAACACCCTTATTGAAAGGAATTAAAGCTTAGTGCGTCAGATGTTTTGTTAGAATGCTTGATTGATACCCAAAAAAGCTACTTATATCTACTCTGCGAGTACCAATCGACTCAAGATGAGCTCATGCCTTTCCGGTTGCTAAAATATTTAACCAAAATTTGGGATTATCATCTTGGCAAAAACAAAAAAATTTTTCGTAGCTAAGATTCATAGAAAAATACTGGACCAAAAATTGACAAATAGTGCTGATGTGCTATAGAAAATAACAGGTATATACTGATAAAGGAATCTCATATGCCAAATAGAGTGTTTTCAGAACGACTCAATTCTGAGCTGGATGACATTGGTATGCCACAACGTGTGGACGAACGTTTGGCAACATTTGCAAAATTCGTTGAAATGCCAAAATTTAAAGCCCAAGCCGTTCTGAATGGCAATGAAATACCTAATGAGCAAACCTTAAATTTTCTTGCCGATCAATTAGAAGTCAAGGTCTCTTGGTTGTTAGGCAAAGAGGATAAAAAACATTAAAAACGCTCTTTATCCTTCAAAGCGCCGTTTCCTACTCCGAGGTTTGGCATTTTTTTCGATATAACGAATAATTTTACGCGCAATATCTACTTCTGTAGCACGCTCAATCCCTTCTAAACCAGGAGATGAATTGATTTCCAAAACCAAGGGCCCTTGGTGAGACCGTAACAAATCAACTCCTGCAACTCTCAACCCCATGGTTTTAGCAGCAGCAATGGCAATCCGTCGTTCTTCTGTGGTTAATTTTACTTTCAAAACTTGCCCGCCTTGATGAAAATTGGCCCGAAACTCGCCTTCCTGGGCTTGACGTTTGATGGCAGCTACCACTCTTTCACCAACAACCAAACAACGAATATCTGTACCACGAGACTCTTGAATAAACTCTTGCACTAAAATATTCGCGCGCATTTCTTTAAACGCATTGATAATACTGACTGCAGATTGATGGCTGTCTGCCAAAATGACGCCTTTCCCTTGAGTACCTTCCAATAATTTGATAACCAAAGGCGCGCCACCCACCAAACGAATCAAATCTTCCGTATTATCTGGTGACTGTGCAAATCCTGTTAATGGGAGGGGAATCCCATTACGAGCCAAAAGCTGCAAAGATCGAAATTTGTCCCTCGAACGCGCAATCGCAATAGATTCATTGATAGTATATAGGCCCATGGTTTCCATATGCCTCAACACTGCTGTGCCATAAAACGTATTCGAGGCGCCAATTCTTGGGATAACAGCATCAAACTGGGGCAGAGGCTCTCCCCCACGATAATGCACCGTAGGACTAGAAGCAGCTACGTTCAAATAACAAGAGAGCGGATTGATCACCATCATTTCGTGTCCAACCTCTTCCCCTGACTTCACCAAACGCTGGTGCGAATATAAAGTTGGATTCGTCGCCAAAATAGCAATCTTCATACCCATGCAATTCCTTATTTGGCATTCAACAACTGATAATCACGTGCCATCAATGTCGCTTCATGCGGTGGAGTAAAAAAAGCAACCAAATCTGCATGAGGATTAATCAACAAAATAGATCCAGAATGCTCAATGCTGTAATCGTTCGGACGTTCTTTAGTATTCGCCATCACTCGCGTATATGCAATCCCCATTTTACTTGCCAAAGCTTGAGCCTCCTTTAAAGAACCACGTGCGCCCAAAAATTCCGGCTGAAATGCTTCAACATAGGTTTGCATACGTTTTAAGGTATCACGTTGCGGATCTAAAGTAACCATCACCACGCGAGGTCGCGGTACCGTCGTATCTTGGCTCAGCAAACGATACATTTTCCCTAATTCTGCCATGGTCACCGGACAAACTGATCCGCAGTGCGTAAACCCGAAAAACATAAAGGTCCAATGTCCTTGCAAACTTTGGTTATCAAAGCGATGTCCATTGGTCCCTTGCATCTCAAACGCCGGCATGGGACGTGGATGATCCAAAACAGTGGCATGAAATTCCTGCGCCTTAACTTTGGGCGTCATCCATCCATTATAAGTCCACGCTCCTAAGCCAATAGCCACAACAACAAATAAGACCCAAAAAATATATTTCAATTTACCCGACATAATGATCACCTAATAATAAGACAAATAACAACATCAAATACACGATCGAAAAACGAAACGTATGCATCGCTACTTTTGGCGTTTCGCAACGCAGAAGTACAATCGCCCAATACATAAAGCGCCCGCCTAAAATCACAGCGCCCAGTAAATAAAACCAACCACTCATCCCAATCACATAGGGCAATATGCTCACAATGAGCAAAAGTATGGTATAAAGCAACACATTCAATTTGGTATAACGAATACCATGTGTCACCGGCAACATCGGGATATGCGCATGTTGATAGTCTTTAAAACGATAAATGGCTAACGCCCAAAAATGTGGCGGCGTCCACGTAAAAATAATCAATACCAGTAGTAACGCTTGCGGATCAAGATGATTCGTCACCGCTGTCCAGCCTAATAAAGGTGGTGCCGCACCTGCCAACCCACCAATCACAATATTTTGTGGCGTCGCTCGTTTGAGATAACCAGTATACACCCCCGCATACCCAATTAACGTGATAAACGTCAACCCAGCGGTCAACGGGTTCACCCATCGCCCTAAGATACCCAGACCTAAGATACCCATGATGGAGGCAAACACCGTCGCTTGTACGACTGAAATACGTCCTTGCGCCACTGGTCTTTTCTGTGTTCTGGCCATGATGGCATCAATACGACGATCAACAATGTGATTAACCGCAGCGGCAGCACCTGCCGTCAAACCAATACCAGTCAAAGCCAATATCAACATATCCGCAGTCACATGACCCGGAGCCAAATACATTCCCACGACGACGGTCAATAACATCAGTGCCACAACTCTAGGTTTGCACAATGCCAAATAATCACGCCAAATAAGAGGCTCTTGTTTAAGAAGCGATTCCACTGAACGCCCTCCTTACGCTATGATGTAAAACCAATACCGCAGCCAACAATAATGCAGCCACACCATTATGCGCAACAGCAGCCCACAGGGGCAATAAATAGACAACATTCGCCACGCCTAACGCGAATTGGATGGCAACGCACCCCAACACACCGATCACCGCACGTCGTACCACTTTATGGCGAATACAATGAAGCAACGCAACAGACAGTCCCAGAAGATATAGTGCAATGACAACAGCACCCAAACGATGCACCATTTGAATCGTCGCTCGGCTGGTCGCATCCAACAAACCACCTTGATGATTCGCCCCTATGCCAGACCATATCTGGAAACTATGCTGCCAATCCAAAACAGGGATCCATTGGCCATTACACTGCGGAAACCCAATACAAGCCAAACCAGCGTAATTAGAGCTGACCCAACCGCCTAACGCAATTTGCACAAACACAATCAACACTGCCAAAATTGTCCAGCATCGCCACCGTGTGATCGCTGCTTTTCCTGGATGCCTCAAATGAAGATTGAACGCCACCAAATGACCAAAAATCAGCAATCCTCCCAGCAAATGTCCCATGACCACAATAGGCAATAATTTCAACGTCACCGTCCACATGCCTAAAGCAGCTTGAAAGATTACCAGACCAATCAAAACCACAGGAATCACCGCTAACGCCCCTCGACAACGCTGTCGTCGAGCCACAATCGCAATCAAGCCAATCAAAATAGCCAATGTGCCTGCCGCATATCGATGTCCCATTTCAGTCCAAGCTTTACGCGCTTCGATTGGCAAGGTTGGATAATGATCTTGTGCGGCTTGCAACGCAGCAGGTTGCGCTGGCAACACCATATGCCCATAGCACCCCGGCCAATCAGGACAACCCAATCCAGCATCCGTTAAGCGCGTATACGCTCCCAAAATCACCACTGCCAAGGCCAAAATCATGGCCACAAATGCCATTATTTTTAAAAGTTTCATCAGTCTTTAACCACAATTTTTAAGTCGTGAAAAATATCATCTTCCGCTTGGGTTGGGGTGTATGCCAAAATCACATCATGTGCAGGATTGACGATATATACGGCCGCAGTCAACCCTAATGCCTGCTCATCCTCGGCATTCATACGCAATAATCGCGCATCATCATGTCGCAATTGTTGTTGCAATGCTGTCGATATTTTGGGTGCCGTCATCGGCATCGCCAAGATAATATCCACATGGTATAAGCGACGGCCTAAAGACAAACGAATTCTTGCCAAATCATTCATACGTCGTTCGCACTGTGCATCACAGCCTGCTGGGCTCCACAGCAGCAATTGCCATTTCTTATGCTGCCCTACCGATTGCAACCGTGGTGCGGGTTGTAACAAATGGCCACGATTGGTACTAGCCCGCAACCAAGATGGATGTGTATAAACGAGATACGCCACAATACCCGGAGCGGTAAATAAAAATAGTAATGCAGTCAAAACCAAATAAGGTCGTTTCATCGCGTCTTCTTTAAATTTAAACCAATGTAAATGATACCTAGTACCGCAGCAAACATAAACCACTGCAATGCATAACCCCGATGGCGTTCTGGCGCTGTAGAAACGATCGCCCAGTCGCGCATATAATCGCCTTTGGTATCTTTAGATTGGCGAATAATAAACGGATATAACGATTTATGCAAAAATTGACTAAGCATACTCGTATCTAATGTTTCCACAATCGCAAAGTGATTGGTTTTTTTCTCCCATGTCGGACCCAAAACCCACTGCTTGGTCGAAGGGAAATATACTCGCCCGCGTACTTCAACAGCATGGCTTGGAATAGAGACTTTTGGAAAAGACACGCGCGCAGGATCAGCAGCAACCCAGCCTCGATCCACCACAATAGCTTCTCCATTATCGAGTAACAATACGGATAACACGTCATAACCAAAGTGGTGATCATGGTGCTGATTGTCTAAAAGCAATACCATCGGCAAATAGTGGCCACGAACAATCACAGATTGGTATTGCTGCACCTCAACGCCTGGGAAATTCACGGCTTGACGGTTCATTTGGCTATGATAAGCCTGTAATAATTGGCGTTTTTCCGCCTCACGATGGAGCTGCCAAAACCCCAGACGGATAAAGATCGCCATACCGATCAACGTCAAGCAAAGCATTTTCCAAGAAGACGTGAAAGTAAAGCGAAAAACAGGTACACTGAGCATGCGACATTCTCTACAAAATCATTTTTGCGTGAGTATACCAAATGTTAGCCAAATTATTTGTGATTTTTGTCATGCTTGTGATCTTCGGTGCGTTAACCAGCGGATTGATCTTTCTGGTGCGCGACAAAGGAGACTCTAAGCGTATCGTCAAAGCCTTGACCTGGCGTATTGCTTTATCGGTGAGCTTGTTTTTATTTTTGCTCCTAGCCTTCAAACTTCATTGGATCACCCCTCATGCTGTATAAATATATTCTCTTAGCAAGTTTGGCGTTCGCATCCACCGTTGCAGCAGACACGATGGACCATTATATGAGTATCGTTAACAATATTCCTAAAATGGAAATCAAAGCTGATGGCCAAGCGCAATCCTGGGCAAAATCAGCAAGAAATGTTTTGGTGCTGACATGTGAATCTGTCGCAGAAAGCTTAGCCATTGCAAATACCGCGGCCACCGAACAAGGGAAGCCACTATATTGCTTACCTGCGACCGTGACATTAGACAGTAGCCTATTACATAATTTGATCCAACAAACGTATCAAGAAATAGCCAGCCAAGAAAGTGGGAAATCTAAAATGACAGTGTCTCAAGTAGCACTATTAGGACTCATCAAAGCCTATCCTTGCGAACCTCCCAAAAAACCAAATCATCCAGGCATGTATATTAAGGAAGTGAGAAGGCGCAACCCCTAGTCTGTAGTTGGATAATGGTGTCTACACTTAAAATCTGACCTAGGGCCTGTCAACAATCAACATCACTAATGCATCAGGCTCAAGCAAGATTAGCAAGGACCTTTATATCGTATCCAATACTTACTGTTTGTTTCCTTATAATGATTGTGAGCGAGTATCAGACTGAACTAAACGTTGTAACGCTTGATCGACGATAATGCAACAAAAATTGGTACTGGCTAATAATCCTTCTTCTGGACTTAAAGAATAATTGGTTTTGTCTTGATGGATAGGAACAGTCTTGGAGAGCTCCTCAGAAAAGCGATCTAAACAAGTTTTGATGGATTCAAAATTCTCAGCGATCTCTATATCTCGTATTAATGTCATTACTTTTTCTCCTGTCCTATGTAGCGCCACGTGAGATTTGTAATAAGATGTTTGCTGGTCTAGTTTCTCAGGATCAGCCGTATTGTTTTGTTCTTCTGTAGTAAAAGATAATATATAAGTCTCTAAAATTAACTGACATTGTTTTTTTGTTTCAGCTAAGCACAGAATATGTTTTGTCTCTTCCTCTAATTGTTTTGCGATGGCTTCTATCTCAAAATCTGCGATCGAAGTTGAGGGAGATTGTTGATAGCGTTGAAACGATTGTGGAGGAAGAGCTGAGATAGGCTCGGCTTTGGCTACTACAAAACGTCCTATGATAGCATTGCATTCGTTACGAGATTTGGCAGCATTAATGCTCTTCATGAGTGTCATGGCTTCTTCAATATCTTCGCGTTGTGTGGATGTTGTAAGAACAGGGCTATGTGGAATAAATTGCTCTTGTTCATTAATCGTGCCTTGCGTTCTTAAGTACTCTAAAAAAATGGTTCTGCAGTGTTGTTTAGTATGTTCTAAGTCAGAACTTTGTGCTTCTTCTAGAAGCTCTAAAGCCTTGCCCAAACGTATGGGACGTCTATCACCATCGTCATAAGCTTGTGCTAACAAGCTAATTTTTTGGGGGGATGTTTTTAGAAAATCAACATTGGTAATATCCGGTCGGTATTCTTTGATAAATAAGAGCGCTTTAATCGTAGTGATAGATGCAGGAAAATTAGGCTGATGCCGATTGAGCCAACTATATTGTTCACGAAAATCGTTATGCCAAACATCCAGGCTGGTAAAACTAGGTTTTCGGGTGAGTCCTAGTAAACATACTTGTTCTCTTTGCTCCAATTCCATCGCTAATCCAACGTCTATACAGACAATTTGGCCACTACGCGTTTTGATAAAGTTTTTAGGTGCGATGGCATCAACAATAATTCTTCCAGTACGATTAAAAATAGCGAGCAATTCTCCCTGCATTTCTGTATCTGTGGCTTGCTTTCCCTTAATATAAGGACATGTCCAGCCTCGTTCCCATTTACCCTTAATTTTTTGACGAGAAAGAGCTGCTGGAGGATGAATATGTGGGTTCATGAGGTTCCATAATCGTACAGAACGCTCGGGTAAATCTGTGGCAGCCTTGGGATCGTGAGAAACTTTAAAGACTAGATCTCCTTTACGGTAGGTTGTGTTATACGATCCTTGTCCTAGCACTTCCCATTTTTTGGATATCATAAACATAACCTTGTGATAGTCCTGACCTCGCTACGGTGCTCTGCCAGGTCATCTTGCCACTATCAGGGGCACTATCCCGGAAAGTGGCTGTTACACAAAAAGTGTTACAAACTCTAACCCTCATACAAAACCACTTAATCACTTGGCTTTACTGATGCCATAAGCGCTTCAATCAGTTGTCGAATATCTTCCGTTCTGACCCTATCCAAAGCTTCCATAGCAGCCAAATCAGCAGCACCTGGATCTTGGCCATTCGAAAGTCGTTTGGCCCAGCGACCACCACCACCCGCTTCCCAGAGTATCCCTATATCATGTCCAAGGCCTTTTGTATCATCTGATTTGAGTGGGAACCACACCATTTCTTCGTTAGCGCGATAATTGTATAAATGAAACGAGCGATGTAATTGCTCTTGATGAAATAATATTCTCTGATGAGAATCAGTCGCACGCGTGGGATTACAGTACTCTTGCGCGACATGGGCGGGGACTTCTCTTTGTAGCGATCCAACCTCTTGGCACCAGTGCTCTTCTACCTCTGGCCAATCACCTGCAGCAACCCAATCATCATAACGTTCACTATACAGCCTCAGCGCATCTATTAACGGTGTAAAATCGTAACAATGATCACAGTGAGGCGTATCATCCAGTGTATAGGTCAATCCCTTTTCTTCAAGCATTTTATATTGATCTATTAATGCAACTCGAATGGCTTCACCCGTCGAATCATTGGGTACATTATGAAGTATCATTTTGCACATATACGCGTCTTTGTACCACAATGACAATTGAAATGCCGTCACATCGTTAAAAGCTCGACCTGAAAAATCAACTGTGTCACCCGTCTTTAGGAGCAGTCCAGGATTTTTCTGTAGAAGCTTTTCCGCTTTAAGTTGACTACCTTTTGCAACGAAAGACAACAATGACGTGACATCAGCATCACTGGTATTTGCTGGGGTTTGATTTTCAATATTAGGATCAGAATGATTCATAAATTGGATACCTATTAAAAAATGATTTTTAAAAAGCCCTCTTCATCATAGCGAATAGAACAGCAAACCACCACTAAATTTTATTCTTCATCGCCTGATTAATATCCCAACCGCCACCTAAGGCTTTGACTAAATGAATGCTTGCCATTTGTCCTTGAATTTTCAATTCAATCAATGCAAGGCGGTTATTTAATGCTTGATCTTCAATACGATATACCCCAAGGTAAGTGTCCATGCCGTTCTTCATCCTCTCGTTAACTTGATATACCGCTCGAAACGATGCTCGAGTCGCAGCAGCTTGGCTTTTGATTTCTTGGTGTACACGCCGGGCTTCGACCAAACCATCTTCCACGTCTTTATAAGCCATCAATACAGTTTCACGATATTTATTCACTGCATCATAATAAGACGCCTTGGCTTGCTTCAAATTGGCTTGTAGATAGTAACCATCAAAAATCACCTGATTGATTTGCGCAGGTATCATATTAACCGCTGAAGGTGGCCCCAGCGCCCAGATCAAACTCGGCCTAGAAAACAATTGGGCTGTAGATTTAGCTTGTATCCCTACGAGAGAACTTATCGTAAACACAGGGAAAAATGCCGCTCGTGCAACACCAATGGTGGCATTCGCAGCTTGCACTCGTTGCGCAGCTGCCGCCACATCAGGACGTCTTTGTAGCAATTCAGACGGCAAATCCGGTGATACTGCTACAAATCGCATGGGTGCCTTGGTGGGTTCCAAATGAAAATTAGCCGGAATCGCGCCAATCAGCACCGCCAATGCATGTTCTAATTTGGCACGTGATAGCCGCATTTTGGTTGCTGCCGTTTTGGCTTGCTCGACAGTTTTTTGCATCTGATCTTCTTCATAAGCAGATACTACCCCACCTATATGCAATTGATGTATCAAAAACAATGCATGCTCATCAGCCGCCACAATGCGATCTAAAGCAATTTGCTCCTGGTTTTCACCCCGCAATTGGAAATAAATTTCAGCCAAAGATGCATGCAAACTCAAGTCCATCGCTGCCATATCAAATTCAGTGGCACGCGCTGTGTGCTCTGCGGCTGCGGCCGTATTACGGACCTGGCCCCAAACGTCTACCTCATACGTCAACAAGGTTTTTAATGTAAACGTATCAAAAAGAAAATCAGAGTCAGGAAAAACATTGGCAACTTCTTTAGAGTTTCCTTGGCGCGTCCCTGCGCCTAATCCCAATATCGTCGGCAATAAAAAAGATCGTGCTTCTTGAGCCAGCGCTTTAGACATTTGAAAGCGCTCGAACGCTTGATTTAAGGATGGATTGGTATGACTCAATTGTGATTCTAAATTGTTTAACACCGGATCGTGAAATACAGTCCACCAACGACAGTGTTTGCTCTCTTTGGCCAATGACGGCTTGGCCATCACCCACGGCATGCCTTCTTTGTATTTTTGTGGAATAGGCATTTCTGGGCGTTTAGAATTTGGTGCGAAAGAACAACCTGTGAAAAAAGATAACACGCAGCCTATCATCACACCACTCATCAGCCTTCGAAAATACTGGCGACAAAAGCACGTCATATTGACGTTTTCTGATCAAAAGGTACGACATGAACGTGTTCTCCCATATACAAATTATCAGGGGGATTTAAAACCAAACGTTCTCCCGGTTTAATACCGCTAGCAATTTTTACTGTACGCCCAAAATCAGTACTGATACTCACATCTCTCAATTCCACACGGTCGTGTTCATCAATTACCGCAACCTGCAAACCATTTTCTTCAAATACCAGGGTATTCACCGGCAAAAGCACCGCATCTTTGGTCGTACCAATCGACATTTCCACCATGGTATACCCACCTGGCAAAAGCTCCCCATCTGAATTATCCACCAAAAATTCAGTTTGTAAGGTTTGTAACACCGGATCAATCGCTTCTGCTGTATTCAATAGGCGCGCCTTAAATATTTGGCCTGGATGCTCAGCAAAACGCATATGTACTTCCATATTGGGCACAATCTTTGCAGAATAGGTTTGTGGCACATTGACATACAAACGTAGTTTGTCCGACTGGACGATTTGAAACAGAAGCTGCGCTTCTGACGGATCAGAACCAATATTAATCAACGCGCCAATATCAGTTTGTCTTGACGAAATCACACCATCAAAAGGTGCAACGATAGTTTCGAATCCCACGTAGGCACGCAATTTGTTCAGATTAGACCGAGCCTTAAACATCGCGGCTGCCAATGCTGCCGCACCATAAGTCTTATTATCCGTAGCCTGTTGAGAAACAGAATCTGTTTTGAGCATATTCACCCAACGTCGAGCAGTGATTTGCGCCAATTCATTCTGAGCGGTGGTATATTTTAAATACGCTTGCGCTTCGTGTAATTCTGCATCCAACTCGGGACGCTCAATCACCGCCAACACATCACCTTTGCGCACGTGATACCCAATATCAACATACCAAACCTTGACGTACCCTTTGGCACGCGCGTAGATGGGAGCTTCATGCCAAGGCATCACAAATCCTGGTAAATAAATGTTTTCTGACGCAGGCGCGGCTTTTGCTCTTATCGTACGCACCAATTGCGTCGCATCTGCAATGGTGTGATGTTTTAGACGCAGGGCAGCAATAAATCGGGTGGTAAAAATGGTGACAACCAAGAGCACCACCAAAAGAGCGATGAGTTTACCCGGGTGTTTACGCCAATTAAATTGCTCATACACATTTTCAAACATGCTGCAGTTCCTGCTTTGGCTTCTTACGACTGTGTAATATCTTAAACACGGTAGGCACAAAAAACAGTGTCGCATTTGTGGCAAACATCAAACCACCAATCACCGCACGACCCAAAGGCGCATTTTGCTCTCCACCATCACCCAAACCTAATGCCATCGGCAACATCCCGATCATCATTGCAAACGCTGTCATCATCACAGGGCGCAGCCGTGTCACCCCTGCTTCCAAAGCAGCAGCGTGTGGCGTTTGGCCCTTAGCCAAATTATCTCTAGCAAAACTCACCAACAAAATACTGTTTGCAGTCGCCACCCCCATACACATGATTGAACCTGTCAGTGCCGGCACAGACAGTGTGGTATGCGTTAAAAACAACATCCACGCGATCCCAGCCAAAGCCGCAGGTAACGCCGTAATAATGATAAAAGGATCTAACCAAGACTGAAAGTTAATCACAATAATCATGTATACCAAAAGCATTGCAAATATCAAACCCATATACAAGGTATCAAACGTACTTTGTTGCAACGCAAGTTGCCCTCGAACAAAAATTTGCGACCCTGCTGGTAAGTCTTTTTTTGTATCTTTGATCAAACGATTGAGATCTTTCGCAATAGAACCCATATCGCGTTGCTCCGTACCCGCCAAAATATCCAGCATGGGTTGTACATTATAATGCGTCACCACCAAGGGAACGCCGATACGCTTGACAGTCGCCATCGCGCCTAAAATTTGTGGCGCGGTACTGTGCGCACGATTGGTAACCGGCATATTTAATAATTCTTGATAGGTATCAATATTATACTGTGGTACCTGCGTCGTAATCTGGTAGTTCATAAGATCTTTAGGATCAACCCAAAAATTTGGCGTCGTTTGAAAGCTACCAGCCAATTCTATCATCAAGCTATTGCCAATATCTTGCTGAGTAAAGCCTAATTCTTTAGCGCGTGTGCGATCCACATCCACAAATAATGCCGGATACTGATTGGATTGACGCATATGAACATCTACCATACCCGAAATTTTACGGATCCGTGGTAATAACATCTGTGCATACTGTAAATTCTTTTTATGTCGCCATCCCATGATTTGAATATCAATATCCGCAGGATGGCCAAAATTCAAAATTTGCTCCACCATGCTTGCGGGTAAAAATGAAAATTGCACTGATTGGAAGCGTTGTCGCAATACCTCACGTAATTTCCGAACATACTCCTCTGTCGGACGATGACCGTCAGCTAATGTAATGGAGGTATCTGTATCGTTGGCACCATTGGTGCCAGAGTTTCCATACGTTAAGTTAACACCACTGATAGGAAGACCAATATTGTCGACGGTAGAGTCTAAATCCTTAGCAGGAATCACTTCCCTAATCACACGATTCACTTCAGCTGCAATTTTTGCTGTTTCTTCAATTCTGGTACCTGGAGGTGCTGAATAATGTAATAAGATTTGACCCCCGTCTACTTTTGGAAAAAAATTGGAGCCCAAAGCAGGCCATAAAATCAATAACGATAATGCCACCACCCCTAAAAATATGCTCATGAAGCGCTTTTCATTGTTCAAAATCCATTCTAAAGCCACTTGATAGCGGCCTTGAAGGATCGAGAACTTACCTTCAAACCAAGTATGAAATCGCTGTAATCGTGACGTTGAAGATTTGTTCTCATTCGCTAATAAATACATGGCCATGGTCGGCAATAAAGTACGAGATAAAAAGTAAGATGCCATCATGGCAAAAATCACTGCTTCGGCCAAAGGGATGAACAAATATTTCGACACGCCTTCTAAAAAAAACATCGGTAGAAATACAATACAAATACACATCGTTGATACAATGGCAGGAATCGCAATTTGTTTCGCCCCTTCCAAAATCGCATCTTTTAATGCCAAGCCTTGCTCCAAATTCCAATTGATATTTTCAATCGCCACCGTCGCATCATCGACCAAAATCCCAACGGCCAAGGCTAATCCCCCCAGAGTCATGATGTTAATGGTATTACCCAATGCTGCCAAAATAGATAAAGATGCCAGAATCGACAAAGGAATCGAAATCGTGATGACCATGGTCGAGCGCACACTGCCTAAAAACACCAAAATCATCATGGCAGTTAACATGGCTGCCGTCACAGCCTCCGTCACAACACCTTTGATGGCGCCCTTCACAAAAAAGGCTTGGTTGCCTGTCGTAGAAATCTCCAACGCTTTCGTTAGCCCTGCCTTGATGATGGGCAGCATGTCGAGCACCCTTTGAATAACATTCAATGTGGATGCATCACCCGTTTTTTCTACTCCCAACATAACAGCACGCTGACTATTGCGGTTGATAATATTGGTTTGTGGCGGAAAACCATCGCGGACATGCCCAACATCGCGCAAATAAATCATTTTATTATGCGCACTAATCACCGGCATATAATTCATATCCTCGGCTTTAAGAGGACTATTATTGAAATTTACGATGTATTCTGTCTTACCAATTTTTTCTGTACCACCGGGAATGATCAGATTTTGCTCCATCATGGCATGATTGACATCCTGTGCGGACAATCCATATTCTTGCAAACCCTTAGTATTAATATCCAGCATAATTTCACGGGTTTTACCGCCATATCCAGGTGGGATTGAAGCACCTTGTACAGCCGCCAATTGCGGACGCACAAAATTATTCGCCAAATCATTCAATTTTTGTTCGGTCAAGCTCTTACTAGACAATAAAACATTGATCACTGGCACAGTAGTAGCGTTATAGTTCAATACAAAAGGAGGGGTCATACCGGGTGGAAGGTACTTCAGCATGGTTTGCGCGATCGAGGTCACCTGTGCGATAGCAACAGCAATATCCGTGCCTCTCTGAAAATACAGCTTTATAATAGATACACTGAGCAAGGACTGTGATTCCATATGCTCAATATTGTTTACAGTCGTGGTGGCCGCCAGCTCAAAAACAGTCGTCACCCTAGTTGCCATATCGTAGGGCGACATATCAGAGTATGACCAAACCACCGAAACCACAGGAATATCAACCGCGGGAAAAATATCAGTCGACGTCCGAAGTATCGACATAACCCCCAGTATAAATAATAAAATCGCCAGCACAACAAACGTATAAGGTCGGGCTAAAGCCAGCCTGACAAGCCACATAGAGGTCCCTTTCTACTATTATCCCGTGATTATGCTGAAAAATGAGAGGGAAAGCAATGAGATATTAAAGCAAAATTAACCCCAGCTACATGAGTATATGAACCCCGCATAAGCATCCATTAAGATAAAATTTTCACTCCTGAACATCATATATTCGTTTGAATTTATTCTGAGAAACGTTAAACTTAGCCGGCTGTATTGCATTAACGGATTTAAAAATAAAATATAGGAAATTTAAATGAAACTAAAAACAACGATACTAGCACTAATCACCTTAAGTGCTAATGCAACATTAGCAGGCACAATGGGACCTGATTGCAAGAAAATGAATATTGAAACTGCTTGTAAAACCACCGCTTGGAGTGTTGGTGCCAAAGCGTTATATATGCAAGCAGGATATTCCGATAATCAAAGAACTGCTGAACAAACGTTTACTGCAGCAAATGGGGAAGTCTCTACAGTTGGCGCGGCCTCAGGATATGGGTGGGGCTTTTTTGTGGAAGCCTCATACCTTTTCAATTATGGCAGCGATTTTAATCTCAATTGGTATCACCTAGACAACAATTTTCAAAATACCAGCAGCCTTGCTGCCAACGGTTCAAGTACGAAAGTTATCAATCCTCAGTGGAATGCAGCAAACTTTGAATTTGGTCAACAAATTCACGTTGGCGATGATAAAAAGATGCGCGTTCATGCTGGCGTACAATATGGCTATTTACACAGAAATGCATCTTTTTTAAGTGTCGTAAACGTCGCAAACCCTGCACTAGCGGACTTGGCTCTAGGGGTAAACTCGGGACAAGGGGATATAGGGTATAACGGATTTGGTCCACGCGTAGGAATAGACTTGGCATATTTACCTCAAGCCTGGCTTGAAGGTTTAGATATTTATGCGAATACCGCAATTGCACTTCTTGCAGGTTCGAGCAAATATAGCCTCCAACGATCATCACTCTTAGGGCCAGTTTCAGGAAAAAGAAATATTGTTGTGCCTGAAATTGATCTAAAACTAGGCATTAATTATACACATGCAGTATACCATGGTGCTTTAACACTTGATGTGGGTTGGATGTGGGCTGATTATATTTCGGCCATACTAGAAAGCCCAGTGGGTACAATGGAGGATATGTCGTTTGAAGGACTGTTTTTTGGTTTGAAATGGCAAGGTGACATTGCCTAAATGATGATTGACAATAAGAGTGCTTCTTAATATGAAGAAGCACTCTTAATTTGTGTCATCCTAATAACGATAGGTATCCGGTTTATAAGGACCACCTACAGGAATACGAATATACTTTGATTGCTCATCGGTCAAACGCGTCAACTTTGCACCAATACGATCCAAATGCAACCTTGCCACTTTTTCGTCCAAATGTTTGGGTAACACATACACTTCATTTGCATACGCTTTGGAGTTGGCAAACAATTCCATCTGCGCCAAAACTTGATTTGTGAACGACGCTGACATCACAAAACTCGGATGCCCAGTAGCGCAGCCCAAATTGACCAAACGACCTTCTGCCAAAACAATAATCCGATTACCATTTGGAAAAATCACATGATCGACTTGCGGTTTAATATTATCCCAAGTATAGCCACGCAATGATCCGATATCTATTTCCGAATCAAAATGGCCAATATTGCACAAAATAGCTTGGTTTTTCATGGCCAACATATGTTGATGCGTCACCACATGAAAATTACCCGTTGCTGTCACAATGATATCTACTTGGTCAACCACTTCATCCAGCGTCACAACACGATAACCTTCCATCGCGGCTTGTAGCGCACAAATAGGGTCAATCTCTGCGATATACACCGTGGCACCCTGGCCACGTAACGCTTGCGCACAGCCTTTACCAACATCACCAAATCCTAGAATAATGGCTATTTTTCCAGCAATCATCACATCAGTGGCACGTTTGATGCCATCCAATAAAGATTCTCTACAACCATACAAATTATCAAATTTAGATTTAGTAACAGAATCATTCACATTGATAGCGGGTAATTTCAAAGTACCTTGCTTAGCCATTTCATAAAGTCTTGCCACACCAGTCGTAGTTTCTTCAGAAACGCCTAGGAGATTTTTGAGTATCTCTGGGTATTTTTCATGAACGATTTGGGTCAAATCACCCCCATCATCCAATAATATATTCGGCGTCCAATCTTTGGGACCACGGATGGTTTGTTCCACACACCACTCATATTCTTCCTCAGTTTCCCCTTTCCAAGCAAACACTGGAATATCTTTGGCGGCAATCGCTGCAGCCGCGTGATCTTGTGTAGAAAAAATATTGCACGAAGACCAGCGCACTTCAGCCCCCAAGGCAATCAAAGTTTCAATCAACACTGCCGTTTGAATTGTCATATGCAAACAACCTGCAATGCGAGCACCCCGCAGTGGCTGGCTTTTGCCAAATTCTTGACGCAATGCCATTAAACCGGGCATTTCTGTTTCCGCAATAGCGATTTCTTTACGCCCCCAATCTGCCAAAGACATATCCGAAACTTTATAATCGTCTACTTGCACACGCTCCTCCACTATCATTGACATACACCATCCTTATTCTTTAAACAAGAAACATCCGCAGCTTTACTCAATTCTTCTACTTTGTTCAGCCGCTCCCAAGGTAAATTATCCCGACCATAATGCCCATACACAGAAGTTTGACGATAAATGGGTCGTAATAATTGATGATGATCAATGATGCCTTGCGGCGTTAAATCAAAATGATCACGAATCCAAGAAATTATTTTTTGATTATCAAACTTTGAAGTACCAAACGTTTCAACATGAATCGATGTCGGCTCAGCAACTCCAATCGCATACGAAACTTGGATCTCACATTTATCAGCAATCCCAGCTGCCACAATATTTTTAGCCACGTGACGTGCCGCATACGCTGCTGAGCGATCCACTTTTGAAGGATCTTTTCCTGAAAAGCACCCACCGCCATGTCTTGCCATGCCGCCGTAAGTATCCACAATAATTTTTCGACCTGTCAAACCACAGTCACCCAAAGGACCGCCAATCACAAAACGGCCGGTTGGATTAATAAAGTATCGGGTTGAAGGCGTCAACCAAGCTGCTGGTACAATAGGTTCAATGATCTGCTCACGTACTGCTTTCACCAAATCTTCTTGCTCAATATCTACCGCATGTTGGGTAGAAAAGACAATCGTATCTACTGCAACCGGCATGCCATTCTCATAACGCAGCGTCAATTGACATTTCCCATCTGGACGTAACCACGGCAACTCACCTGATTTACGTAGTAATGCGTGACGCTCCATCAAACGGTGTGCATAAGCAATCGGAGCAGGCATTAAAACATCTGTTTCACGACTGGCATAACCAAACATCATGCCTTGATCCCCAGCACCCAATTGTTTGGTTTCTTTATTATCCACCCCTTGTGCAATATCAACCGACTGCTTGCCAATGGCTGATAAGACCGCACACGATTCCCAATCAAAGCCCATCTCTGAGCTATTGTAACCAATATCTTTGATCACGGAACGTGCAATAGCTTCGACATCCACCCATGCATTGGTTGATATTTCTCCACCTACCATGACCATCCCTGTTTTCACAAAGGTTTCACAAGCCACGCGTGCATGCGGATCTTGTTCTAAAATAGCATCTAAAATCGCGTCAGAAATTTGATCCGCGATTTTATCCGGGTGCCCTTCTGCAACTGATTCAGAAGTGAATACGTTCGACTGGTTCACTGGTCCCAACTCCTTGTACTTGTACATCGTTTACGTTTGAGTAGCGTGCTGCATACTCATGGAATGAATAAATTGCTCAAAAATGTTATGAATATCATGAGGACCTGGGCTCGCCTCAGGGTGTCCTTGAAAACCAAAAGCCAATTTATCTTTGTGCATGATACCCTGTAAACTTTGATCAAACAAGGAACGGTGCGTCACCAGTAATTCTTTCGGCAAACTGGCCTCGTCTATCATGAAACCATGATTTTGGCTGGTAATAAAAACACGCCTGTCACCATTAGTTTCAACGACAGGATGATTGGCGCCATGATGACCACAATTCATTTTCACAGCACGTGCGCCACAGGCCAATGCTAAAATTTGAAATCCCAAACAAATCCCAAATAAAGGTTTGGCTGCTGCCAAATAGGCTTTGGTGGCAGTGATTGCATAATCACAAGCCGCAGGATCGCCAGGACCGTTCGATAGAAAAATACCGTCTGGTTGCATCGCCAATACGTCTTCAAAAGGATGTTGAGCGGGGACAATCGTCAATCGGCATCCCAAATCATGTAAGATACGTAAAATAGAATGCTTGACTCCAAAATCGTGAACCACGACATGATGTTGCAAAGATTCAGCACCCGTGCCCCATTGCCCCAATCCTTTATTCCACTGCTCATTGGCATGACAAGACACTTCTTTTGCCAAATCCACCCCTTGCAATCCGGCGTATGCTTTTGCACGCTGCTTAGCACGCTCTAGATGAGCACCATGCGTCGTCAAACATGCCCCCATGGCACCTTCTTCGCGTAATCGGTGGGTAAGTGCGCGCGTATCTATGCCAGAGATAGCAATAATACCATGACGCTTCAACCAATCCGATAATGAAGATTTGGCACGGTAACTACTTGGTAACAACGAAGCGTCCCGAATGATCAAACCTGCTGCCCAGATACGTTTCGACTCGTTATCTTCGTCGTTGCAACCGGTATTTCCCACATGTGCTGTGGTTAAGGTAATCAATTGCCCTGCATAAGAAGGATCTGTCAATATCTCTTGGTAACCAGTCATAGAGGTATTAAACACCAACTCCCCTACCTGCTCACCCACAGCACCGATCGAGATTCCTTCTAGAATGGTGCCGTCAGACAGCACCAGCCATGCTGATGATTGATTCATTAGAATTTCATATCTTCAAAGAATTTTTTGACCCCATCAAACCACGTACTACTGCGTGGCGAATGGCTATGTTTACTTTCTGACAGCGCTTGTTGAAATTGCGCTAACAGCTCCTTTTGCTGCTTATCTAATTGTACAGGCGTCTCTACGATAACTTTACATAACAAATCACCCTTACCATGGCTTCGGGCAGACTGAATACCTTTGCCACGCAAACGAAATGATTTGCCAGTTTGTGTTTCTGCAGGAATTTTCAATGTGACTCGACCTTCTAAAGTTGGCACCTCAATTTCACCACCCAAAGTTGCCGTGACAAAACTTATCGGAACTTCACATGATAAATCACGATCATGGCGCTCAAAAATAGCGTGTGTCTTGATAGATATTTGGACGTATAAATCTCCAGATGAGCCCCCAAATACCCCGGCCTCACCTTCACCACTTAAGCGAACACGATCATTGACGTCAACCCCAGCAGGAATTTTAACGGTCAATTTTTTGTTTTCACGAACACGACCACTACCATGGCAATCCTGACAAGGTTCGGAAATCACTTGACCCGCACCCTCACAACTTGGGCACGTTTGCTGGATGGAGAAAAACCCCTGTTGCATTCGAACTTGTCCCACACCATTACAAGTTTCGCATGATGTTGCTTTCGAACCTTTTTTAGCGCCTGAACCCTCACAAGTTCCACAGCCCGCGTGCCGCGGCACTGTAATTTCAACTTGCTTGCCTTTGGCTGCTTCTTCTAAGGTCAGTGAAACCGTCATCTGCAAGTCTGAGCCACGCTGCGCCCGTGACTGCCGACCCTGGCCCTGTTGTGAAAAGATATTTTCAAAAATATCCCCAAACACATCGCCAAAACCGCCACCACCAGAAAATCCGCCAAATCCACCAGGACCACCAGCACCCATGCCTTCAACGCCGGCATGACCAAATTGATCATACGCCGATCGTTTTTGTCCATCAGACAAAATTGCATAAGCTTTTTGAATTTCTTTAAATCGCTCCTCGGCTTCATGATCATCCGGATTACGATCCGGATGATATTTCATTGCCATTTTGCGATACGCTTTTTTGATTTCAGCCTCAGACGCGCCGCGGCTCAATCCCAATAGTTCATAATAGTCATGTTGCATTATTTGTCTTCTTTAGCCTCTTCGTCTGCTGCTTTGTCTTCGTTGACTTCTTCAAATTCCGCGTCAACGACACCCTCTCCAGCGTCACCAGCTGCAGAACCATCTGAGCCACCTGCGCCTTCTTCAGGCTGTCCAGCTGCTTGTGGTTCTTCAGCAGCTGCTTTTTTCGCATACACACGCTCTGACATTTTGGCAGAGGCATTAGTCAATGCCGTCAATTTGTCTTCAATTTGTGCTTTTTCATTGCTTTCGATGGCTGCTTTGAGCTCAGAAATAGCAGTCTCAATACCTGTTTTTTCTTCTTCGCTTATTTCATCAGCCAAATCTTTCAATGATTTTTCAGAACTGTGAATCAAACCATCGGCATGATTGCGCACTTCAATCAATTCTTTAAACTTCTTATCCTCATCAGCATGAGATGCTGCATCTTTCACCATCTCTGCAACTTCTTCGTCACTCAAACCACTTGAAGCTTTGATAACAATCGACTGTGCTTTGCCGGTCGCTTTGTCTTTGGCAGATACATTCAAAATACCATTCGCATCAATATCAAAGGTTACTTCGACTTGCGGCACACCCCGTGGTGCAGGTGGGATATCGCTCAAATCAAATCGTCCCAATGATTTGTTGCCAGAAGCTTGCTCACGCTCTCCCTGCAACACATGTACCGTCACTGCGGTTTGATTATCATCTGCCGTCGAAAATACTTGATTCGCTTTCGTTGGAATCGTTGTATTTTTGTCAATTAATTTGGTCATGACCCCACCCAGTGTCTCAATACCCAAAGACAATGGCGTGACGTCTAATAAAAGAATGTCTTTTACATCACCCGACAAAACTGCAGCCTGAATCGCAGCGCCCACAGCAACTGCTTCGTCAGGATTCACGTCTTTACGCGGCTCTTTGCCAAAAAATTCTTCTACCGTTTTCTGAACCAACGGCATCCGTGTTTGTCCACCGACCAAAATCACTTCGTTGATTTGAGAAACGGTTAATCCCGCATCTTTTAAAGCAGTTTTCAAAGGTGCCAATGTACGTTCAACCAGTTTTTCTACCAAAGACTCTAATTTAGCTCGTGTCAATTTGATGTTTAAATGTTTTGGACCAGACGCATCTGCAGTCACATAAGGCAGATTCACATCAGTTTGCTGCGCAGAAGACAATTCAATCTTGGCTTTTTCTGCTGCTTCTTTCAAACGTTGTAACGCCAATGCATCATTATGCAAATCAACGCCCGTGTCTTTTTTGAACTCAGCAACAAGATACTCAATCAATGCCAAATCAAAATCTTCCCCGCCTAGGAAAGTATCTCCATTGGTAGCCAATACTTCAAACTGATGCTCGCCATCAACTTCGGCAATCTCAATGATGGAAATATCAAACGTACCACCCCCTAAATCGTAAACTGCAACGATAGAGTCACCACGTTTTTTATCCATGCCATAAGCCAAAGCCGCAGCAGTAGGCTCATTAATGATGCGCTTAACTTCAAGACCAGCAATCCGTCCAGCGTCTTTAGTAGCTTGTCGTTGTGAATCGTTGAAATAAGCAGGCACAGTAATGACCGCTTCAGTCACTGTTCGACCCAAGTAATCTTCAGCTGTTTGCTTCATTTTACGTAAGACTTCTGCTGAAATTTGTGGCGGCGCTTTATTATCATCTTTCACTCGAACCCAAGCATCACCATTGTCTGCCTTCACAATTTTGTACGGCACCATCTTAATATCTTTTTGTACGATTTGATCGTCAAACTTACGGCCAATCAATCGCTTGATAGCATAGAGCGTGTTATCTGGATTTGTTACCGCTTGGCGTTTCGCAGCCAAACCAACCAAAACTTCATCACCATCATTCGGAAAAGCAACAATGGATGGCGTTGTACGTTGTCCTTCATGATTTTCAATCACGCGAGGTTTGCCACCTTCCATCACCGCGACACATGAGTTTGTGGTTCCTAAGTCAATACCAATGATATCTGCCATTTTTTACTCCGATTCTAGTCATCTTTAAAAATTCATGACTTCAAATATGGGGTGCAATCACGATTTTTCAAGTCATTGCCCAAAATTTTATTTTGCAACAATCACGCGCGCAGGACGAATCACGCGATCATTTAATTTATATCCCTTTTGAAATACAGTGATAATCGTAGACGCAGGTGCATCTCCTTCCACCATCGACATGGCTTCATGTTCTTGGGGATTGAATATCTCACCGATGGGATCTAATTGCTCAACATGAAATTTTTCCAATACGTCTAAGAACAATTTCATGGTTAAAGACAATCCTTCGTGCATAGCTTGATCAGCATGTGCATCTACAAGCTGCAAAGCTTGATCCAAACTATCCACCACTGGCAACAATCCATCAATAAAACGTTCCAAGCCAAATTTATGTGCTTGCGCCACATCCCGTTCTGCACGACGACGAACATTTTCTAATTCAGCCGTTGCTCGAGTGGCTTGATCCCAGTATTGATGCATTTTCTGTTCGGTTTCCGTGAGCTTGGCCTGTAGTTCTTCGTAAGAAAGATGTTCCAATTCCTCAGCAACATCACCCGTACCACCATCACCTTCTTCATCCTCGTCTTCTAAAAGCTCAGCATCCACCGGCTCAGCATCGAGATGCTCATTCTCTTCTTTAAAACTCTTCCAATCTTTGGGGGGTTTATCACTCATCAAAATACTCCGAAAATTACGCTACGGTTTATATGGGGACGACCGGATATAATCTCAAGGCTTGTAGTGTACATATACAAAATAGTTTACGACTGACTCAAAAACTGTGGGATACGTTCTTCTAGCCAAAACTTAGGACGTATGGGGATCGACCCTGAAATAAATCCCACATGCCCGCCATAACGACTTAATTCCAACGTCACTGCAGGAGAAAGTTCTTCCGTCCGAGGAATTGCTTCTGGTGTGGTAAAAGGATCATCACTGGCATGAATTATAAGTGTGGGTGTCGTGATTTGACTCAAATATGCTCTTGAACTTGCAAGTCGATAGTACTCATGAACATCCTTAAACCCATGCAAAGGCGCTGTAATATGATTGTCAAATGTCCAAAAACAGTTCGAAGATTGTAATTTTTGCAAGAATTCATCATCGAGATGATGTTGCTGTTTACGTAAAAAATGTTGGCGTAATTGACGTATCAAATGCATTTGGTACAAACGAGACAATCCTCGATTTAACCGATCAGCACAAAGATTGAGTTGAAATGGCACAGACACGGCAACAGCAGCAGTGATAGTTGTTTGCTCGCCCCGCTCTCCAAGCCATTTAAGTAACACAGATCCCCCTAAGGAAAAACCTACTACATATTTGCGCGTCTGTGGTTCCCGCTGTGCCAACAATTGTATAAAATAATCCAGATCTGCGGTGTCTCCCATGTGGTATGATCGCAACATACGATTGGGTTCTTTACCTGCCCCTCGAAAATGCATGACTACTGACCGCAAACCCAGGCGTTGGTATGCCAACATTTGTCCTCTGATATAGGGAGAAGAGTCAATGCCACCCCCCAAACCATGTAATAAAATCACCAATGGTGCTTCTTTACTCAAACCCTTATCAGCCCAAACCACATCTATAAAATCACCATCGAGCAACTCTATACGCTCTTCACGTATGGTTGGCAAACCAGGAAAACGGCACCGTGCCGCATACAATGTTTGCGCATGTGGATTGCTTAACCACCAAGCTGGATGAAACGCACTTTTAGTGATCATACACAGCCTGTGCGCTCAATTCATGCACCGCATCCACCAAGGCTTTGACGTTATCAGGCGGCACATCTGGGGTAATACCATGACCTAGATTAAATATCAGGCCTGGACCTTCTCCAAATTCGGCTAGCACACGTTTGACTTCCGAACGGATCACCGCAGGGGAGGTTAATAACACTGCCGGATCTAAATTACCTTGTAATGCCACTTGATGCCCCACCAATTGACGCGCTCTACCCAAATCACAGGTCCAATCCACCCCAATCGCCTGACATCCTGTCGTCGCGATTGCCGGCAACCATTGTCCACCCCCTTTGGTAAACAAAATAATAGGAATCTCAGGATGTTTGAACTGTAATTGCTGCACGATGTCTTGCATATATTTCAAAGAATACTGCTGATAATGTTGTGTCGTCAGGATGCCGCCCCAAGTATCAAACAACATGAGCGCCTGTACCCCTGCCTCTACTTGCGCAGACAGATAATCAATCACCGCCAAGCTTAATTTTTGTAATAGCTGCTGCATAACCTGCGGTTCGAGATACATCATCCCCAACGCTTTTTTATGATCGCGGCTAGACTGACCCTCTATCATATAACATGCCAACGTCCATGGACTACCGGCAAACCCAATCAAAGGCATCTCTGGTGGTAGTTCATGACGAATCAAGCGCACCGCATCCATCACATAAGACAAATCATCACTTGCTTTAGGAATAGATAGTGCATCAATCGCAGCACGATCACGAACAGGATAGTTAAAACGCGGCCCCTCACCCTCAACAAAAGACAAGCCCAAACCCATCGCATCTGGAATCGTTAAAATATCCGAAAACAAAATCGCGGCATCCAGATCAAAGCGCTTCAATGGCTGTAAGGTCACCTCACAAGCCCGCTCTTTTGAACGGCATAGACTCAAAAAATCACCCGCTTGTGCCCGCGTAGCACGATACTCAGGTAGATATCGCCCCGCTTGCCGCATCACCCAGATGGGCGTACGAGCTACGGGTTTGCGCTGCAATGCGCGCATGAATAAACTTTCAGAACAGTTCATCAAAACACTCAATAAAAAAAGAATATGAGTGTATCATAATCAGTAAAAATCTGTATGGAGAATTACTATCGACACACTACACATCACTGATCTCAAAATCGCGACCCGCATTGGCGTCTATGCTTGGGAACAACGCATCAACCAACGCTTGAGTTTTGATCTGCGCATTCCTATCGACCTTACGTACTGCGACGACAACTTAGACAATACCCTTGATTACGCCAAATTATGCGAAGACATCACCACATTCGTTTCTTCAAATGTCTTTCAATTGCTCGAAACCGTTGCCAGCCAAGTTGCAGATATGATTCAAAACACTTATGCCGTAAAACAGTTAAGCTTATCTGTTACCAAAATAGGTGCGGTTCCAAATGCCGGCGGGATTCGAATTCAATTAGAACGATAGGAAAGGAGGCATAGCGCTAAGACCAAGGTCCTCTGACATGGGAGAACGGGCATGGCCTCCATATAGCCCTTGTCGTTCAAGTAGTTGTGCAGAAGGTAAAGGTTTTTGTTTGAAATAATACGCAATGAGAATGATAAACCCCACTTGCCCCACCATCAAAGCCGCGCTAATCCCGGGGTAAAGCACCATGCCACACGTCACCAACAATATATTGGTTAACATCACTGCCAACAAATTATAGGCCAAACTTAATCTCAAACTGAGTTTGATGGTCCACATGCTTTGATGTGCAATATCTATCGCATCGACAATGCTCATCATTTTTTGATTCAAAATCCGTACTTTAGCTTTATATTGAATCCCCTCATCCCCGAAAGCATGCTTCATCGCAATACTGGCATGGGCAGCTTCAATGGCAGACGCATCATTCATGCCATCACCCACCATCAACACCTTATGGCCTTGCGCTTTTAAATTATCAATCACCGTTGCTTTGCTCGTTTTGCCTTCTTCATCAAATGCCCAACATCCAGCATAGATCGCTTTGTCTTGATCTTTGTCTTTAGTGCCCATCTCACCGGCATACGCCTCTGCTGTCTTCTGATCTGCACCTGAGATTACAACAACTTTTATGTCTCGTTTTTTTAATTGCCTAACCGTCTCAATAGTATCTTCACGCAGCGGATCAGTCATTGCAATGGTGGCTAATTCCCTAGTCACACCCTCTTCAAGCGCTATAAAATGAGTCAATCCTGGCGTGGTTTGCTTTGGTATGATGCCATGCTCTCGCATCAAGGTTTGATTTCCAAGAAGGTAGTATGTTTTGCCAATCTGGACACCTACGCCGCCTTGATAGGGATCAATCTTATGCTCCAATACATCTGTGTCCTGTAATATCGTATCACCCTGCACCGCGGTGTAAATTGCCGTAGCAAAAGGATGTTTGGAATGTTGTTCCAACAAAGCCAACTTCTTTTTAATATCGCACGCATCCTCTGAAGCACTGATCTGAATTTCAGCCGTCATCCCTTTGGTAGACGTACCATGAATATCCAAGGCTACCATATCTATTTCTGTCAAACGCTGGATAGCATCGGCTTGATTAAAGATGATTCCTAATTTTTTACCCTTATCCCGACTAAAATCCAAAATCAACGGCGTGATGAAACCCAAGCCACAAGGACATGCTAAACTTAAGAGTGAAAGCACAAAACGCACAGCAATTATCGGGGGAACAAAGCAAGCAGACAACGCCCCAAGTACCAAAGCAGTGCCCAAGACAAAGGGCACGAAATATTTTAAAACCGCCTTGGTTTGATCCTGAATCGGTGCACGCGTCAATGCAGATTGCTGAAGATCGTCCTCTAACTGCTGTAAAAAAGACGCTGTTTTTGTCAACCCTTGCGCAGACGCATGCTGCATAATACCGCGGAAAAGTTGCTGACGCGCTTTTTCTTCAAGATGAGAAACGGTGCCTAAACGTAATGCCTTCAAAATATCCTGGCCATGGTACACCCCATTACTACCGGTCAAGTTTTGCTTGGTTAAAGTAAAATCAGTGACTTGGCCAGTCTTATCAGAACACGCAGCAATGGTAATTTGATTGCCTTCAGGATAAACCCACAGTTGACCCTTTCTGGGCATGTCCTGTGCAGGTTTTTGGGGATAAAATGCATAACTATGTCCCAAGCCCACCTGAATCACACAGTCCGTTTTCGCGACCATCCCAGAAAGTACACCTTCATCAACGGCAACTTTTTTCGGTATCGATGTCCCTTCAATACGTGATACATCCATCCAAACATCTTGCGAAGGCGTTTGCGTAGATACCAACCAGCCATTCAAAGGAATCGTTTCACCCGCTGCAATATTACGGGTCTCACCCGGCAATAGTTCAGCGGCATTCTCAGCCAAACGTTGGTAGCGTATCGACTCCGTGGTGTCTTCATAAATAGATTTTCTCATCGCAATTCCCAAATGACGAAATCCGAAAATCAACAAACTCGCTTCAAACATCATCGGAAAACCAGGCACGAAAAAAGCCAGTAATGACATCACGGTCACAGCAGACGTGCTCATGATAAAAAACGTATCCATACCCGGCTCTCTACGCTTAAATTCACTTTTTGCTTTGCGGAAAGACCCGGCCCCCAAAACAGCAGTCAACCCCATGCCCACGATGGCAATCACAATCATCGCCGGCAAAGGTAACGTGCTCATGATCAAAGACAGCATCAAAAGCACAATACCCGTGCCCAATCCTAGCGCAGCCTTCTGCCAATACTTACGCGCTGTTTCTCTTACTAATGTAAAACCACTGTCTTCGAAAGATTGATGGATATAGCGACGCACTTCTTCTTCAGTCGTGACATCATCGTCAACTTTGACCATCAATCTTTTAAAATCAGGGGATAAATTAATTTCCGCAAAATTGAAAAAAGCGGGTTGATTTTCAACCTCAAGAGCATACTTCACATTTCCCACACAACAATCACCGTGTGCACCTGAAATGGGAAAATCAAATTCGTTCATGGGAGTTACACCTAGTCGCGATTACTTAGCTATTTGATTTGCGTATCATTCCGTTGATATGCTCTTGGTGAGCAAACGCAATTTGCGCCTGCTGGGCTTGAGGCAGCGATGCAAACGGACCCAGCATCACCCGATACCAATATGTCGATTGCTGATGGACTGAGACCATCTCAACGTGCAATCCTTTCGCACGCAATTTAGCTATCATCCGTTGCGCCTCATTGTACGCACGAAACGATCCCACTTGCACAGAATAAGCACCATCAGGACTATAGTTGGGAACCACATTATCCGCCGCAGGCTTTTTGGGAGGCGCTTTCGTCAACGCTTTCGGGACAGGTAACACAGGGCGATTAGTTGCTTGGCTTTCTGCTGATACCATGGGTTCGGATGATTGCTTGGTTGAGAGGTCTTGGTACTGCCCCTCAGTTTCTGCAAGCGCTTTCGATGCCATATCAGACTTCGAAGGCGATTCATTCGCCAATAAGGTATAAAATTCTAATTTGGGGTGTACGGGTGCAGACGCTTGCATTTGTGATGGTGCCTGTTGAACAGCGCTGCCATGCAAATGAGCAGTCACCCAATGACCCAATTGATTCACATCAAACCAAGATGCTGCCAAATAACCAAACACAAATGTCAAAAAACACAGCCATACGGCGCTTAAACCTTGGCCCTGCTGAGATTTCTTGGTTTTCTTTGCAAATTCTTTTGCCATAGCGACAACGCATAGACCAAAACAGAATGTGCTCTTATTGTAGTAATTTATCAAGGGTTTGGCGAGCATTTCTCATCACGGCGCGGTTTATGACAAAAAATTAGACTTGTTAGCTTTATTTATGATAATGTTGTTTGTTTTTTTGGATTAGTGTGAAATTAATATGTTGAATGGCTCTAATAATGACTACACGTATAAAATTAACTGTTTGGAAAAATTCAGCGCATGGATATGCGCACTCAAACAGCAAAAAACGAATTGGAGCACAGAGACACCTCCAAAAAATCTATATACAGAAGCACTAACCTTATCAATACAACACTCAAAGACAATAGACGATTTGTTTGATCCTAATTCTGCACGCAGGAAGATGCTAGCACCTGTTTACAAAGCATTAGATATCACGCTCGAAACCGATGCGTCACGTCATATGAGCAAGGCATTTAATGTATTAAATATGCCGAATACAAGGATTAGCTATGATTGCCTCTCAATCTTAGAAAAAATCATCTCCGATCAAATCAAGGTGCATAGAAATAAAATCAGCGCTGAAACTCTAATACAGAATAGTCGCCTCCAACATAACTACAGTGCAATCCCTACAACAGAAAAAACGTGTGATGACAAAAATAAAGGAACAGTGCAAAGTTGTGCTGAATTATTCAACAACTGTTTTAAGGCAGTGTTTGGTTGACCCACTCACCTTACACATCATCACTGGGTCTGCTAAAATAACGCCAACCTTTTTATTTGTATCGCAATCTCATGGTGCTCTCTCAAGATTGTACAACCCTACCCGGCGTTGGCCCCGCGCTCGCCGGAAAATTGGCAGTTTGCGGCATTCACAGCATTCAAGACTTGCTGTTTCATCTGCCTTATCGCTACCAAGATCGTACCCGTATCACCCCTATCCGTGATGTCCGTCATCAAACTTGGGCTGTTGTAGTCGGCCGCATTTGCAAAACTGAAATCAAAATGGGACGACGGCGTACGTTACAGTGTTTCATCGAAGACAAAACAGGGATCTTGCGCTTACGCTTTTTCCACTTCAACCGCAATCAAATGCAAGCGATGCAGGTTGGCATGCAAATCCGTGTGTTTGGAGAAATACGATTTTTTGATGCCAATATCGATATGATCCATCCCGAGTATCAATTTTTTGATGAAGACACCCCTTGCCCCGTGGAAGAAACCTTGACCCCTATCTATTCCACCACCCAAGGCTTGAGTCAACAACGGTTGCGACAATTGGTGACACTCGCATTGACGCATGCCCAAGCGCAATTGCAAACCCTAGAGTGGATGACGCATAAAGACTTAGAAGCCAAACACTTACAGCCACTACCCGCAGCCCTGAACCATTTACATCATCCGCCGCCAGATTGTCCCATCCAGCTTTTAGAAAGCGGCCAAGATCCTGCGCTCAAGCGCTTGGCATTTGATGAATTGATTGCGCAACGTTTGAGTATGTTATTTGCGCGTCGTGAGCGTGCAACACTTACCGCACCTTCCTTTACCAAGACAAATTTGGTCACTGCTTTTTTAGAACAGCTGCCTTTTCAGCTCACTGCAGCACAAACACGTGTGCATGCTGAGATTCAACATGATTTGAATCAGGCCAAGCCCATGTTGCGCCTCGTTCAAGGCGATGTGGGGTGTGGTAAAACAGTCATTGCCGCAACCGCGGCCATGCAAGCGATTGCCAACGGTTATCAGGTTGCTTTGATGGCGCCAACTGACATTTTGAGTGAACAACATGCCCAAACCCTCAAACAGTGGTGCGATCCATTAGGCATCAGCATGCGGCGACTGTCAGCTAAAATGAAGGCCCCTGAGCGCCGTGAAGCCATACAAGCGTTGGCACAAGATCAATGCCAATTGATTGTCGGCACCCATGCCTTGTTTCAAGAAGAAGTCCAATTTGCCCGACTCGGACTTATCATTATTGACGAACAACATCGATTTGGTGTAGCCCAACGCATGCAATTGCAGCAAAAAGGTCAAAAAGATTCAGCGTGTCCTCATCAATTATTCATGACGGCCACCCCCATTCCTCGAACCTTGGCCATGACGCAATTGGCGCATCTAGAGATTTCCATCATCGACGAATTACCACCGGGACGCACGCCTATCACAACTGTTGTGCTCAATCAGACCAAGCGAGACGATCTCATCACACGATTGCAAACCAGTTTGACACAAGGACGCCAGGCTTATTGGGTCTGTACCTTGATCGAAGAATCAGAAACCCTACAGTGCCAAACTGCCACCGAAACAGCGCAACAATTACAAGACTGCCTACCTGAACTGCGGATTGGCTTGATTCATGGCCGATTAAAAGGCGCTGAAAAAGAACAAACCATGGCGCAATTCAAACAAGGGGCCATTGATATTTTGGTCGCAACCACCGTCATCGAAGTGGGCGTTGATGTGCCGAATGCCAATGTGATGATCATCGAAAATGCTGAACGCCTTGGCTTATCGCAATTACATCAATTACGCGGACGGGTCGGTCGTGGTGCTGCCGAATCACATTGCCTGCTCTTATACCAACCCCCACTATCACCCATGAGCCGTGAGCGCTTACAGCTTATGCGAGAAACCAATGATGGCTTTGTACTGGCAGAAAAAGATTTGGTCTTACGCGGAGCCGGGGAAATTTTAGGAACCAAACAAACAGGATATCGCGCTTTCAAAATTGCTGATTTACAACGCGATCAAGCCTTATTATCCTGGCTCACACCCACCACCCAACAATTGATGGCAACGGATCCGACCACAGCACATGCAATTGCCACACGCTGGCTAGGTCATTTCGAGCCCTTGATAGTGACGTAATAATGCCTGATGAAACCGTTGCGCTCGAGGGGGTAACCCCTGTTGTTCGTAGCATCGTACTTGCTGGGCCACTGCTGCTTGGAAGTCCTCGGCTCCTGTCACATCACCATTCAAATTATCAACACTCAATTGAAATCGATACCCTGCTGCCTTTGACAACACCCACTCCAATGCCTGGGGTTTGACTTCTACTTGCTGAAATAATGCCTGCTGATCTGCATCACGCCCATCTGGGATATACCAGTACCCATAATCCTCCAAAACACGGCGTGCTTTGCCTGCAATGAGCCAATGCGCGCATTCATGCAGCGCCGAGCTGAAAAAACCATGTGCAAAAAAAATGGTGTGGCAAGGTTGTCCCTCATTTGCGGGCAGATACACAGGTTCATCGGTACCATACGCCAATATCGTTTGATGACTCTGCAAAAAACATTGTTCAAACAAACGAATCAAATCGTCAGGATGATGCATCATTAGGCGCCTATTATAAAAAATGGTATCATTAACCATCTATTTTTATCGAAAATGCTCATGGCTGATCGCGAAAAAAAACAAATTATCATTGAAGGCGTCACCACTCAAGGAAAAGAATTCCGCCCGCGCGATTGGGCAGAGCGCATGAGCGGTGCCCTTGCGAGCTTCAAAAACAGCCGGATTAAATATTCCCCTTTGTTACAACCAAGTGTGAATGATGAAGGTTATAAATGTATTTTACTCGATCAGAAACTCAAAGAGTCAAGTCCGCAAATTTACCAGTCTATCTTAGAATTTGCCAAAGCCAATCATTTGAACATTTGTGGCGAAAAAGAAGAAGATGAACAAGGGCAAGAAGATACGCCTTAGTGTTTAGAAATATTTCCAATATTTTCTTTATTCTCGGAATCAGAATCTGATTCAGGACGAAGTAATGCTTTAAAACGCCTAAATTTTGCCGTGATCTGTGATGATTCAGCGTTCGAATCAGGCAACCTGATACCCTTATACATCCCATAATACCGTTTACGGCATTCGCTTTGCACCACAACACTATGAGGATTGGTCGCATCACTCAAAATATGACCTCGTTCCAAGATAGGAATCTGTATTAACGCTGATTCAATCGTTGAGATTTTTTCTTGTAATCCTTGACTAGATCCAAATAAAGGCCGACGACCCAAACCTAAATCTATATCTTGTACCTTGTCAGACAATTCGGTCAATACACCTTGGACACGCAAATACTCTTCTGATTGTACTGCGCGTAATGCCTGTGACAATGTTTCCTGAACATCCTCCCCCCGATAAAGCCGCCCTGAATGTTCTCTAATAAATTGCTGCATTTGCACATCTTCCATCCCAAACTGAGCACTATCAATCAACATCATTTGTGCCAAACATTGCGTCATTTGCCCCAACTCTTTTTCAAGATCCACAATATCACTCCATTTTTGTGCCTGTGCAATGCGAGCCTGATAGCGAGCCAACATCTCGGCTTTGAGTCCAGGATCAACCTGCATCCATGCTTCCAATTCGTCTAAATGAGCAAACAACCCACCTATCAGCTCTTTTTGTGCGGTCGTTTGTATCTCCTCTTTAAGCACGGCAGATAATTGTGGCGCAAGCATGCCATACACCATATCCAATGCCGTGTGATGTTGTTGCACCGCATGCTCAAAATCAGCCGGGTTTTGAGAACTACCTGTTTTGATTAGCGTCTGCAATGCCTCAGGTAATTGTGCATATTCTCCATCTGTAAAAAGACACGCATCTTGCGATTTGTCCGGCTCTGCTGAATATAAGGTTCTTTTAAATGCAAACACATCCGTACCTTCCGGTCCCAATGCTTGCATCTGACGTAAAATATCACCGGCAATCTGATCTGTTAGAGACCTATCTTCTTGCTGCATGGCCTCGTGATATTGTTGGCCTTGAATGGTTGGCAAATAATATGCCGAACCAGTGTGGTCAACAATAGGTGCCGTGACCAATTGCGCAAACCCATAATCAATCAAACGAACCTGACCCTTGTCATCAATTACGACATTATCAGGCTTGAGATCAAAATGTGCGTACCCCTGGCCACTCAAAGCACCTTTTCCTGTGTGGAATTGATGCAATTGCCAAGCAATTTTTCTGGCGATATTATTTTTTTGAGCGAGCGTAAATGCTGGTCCATACCGTAATCTTTTATCCAAAGAATCTCCAAGATAAACCAGTGCGCTATAATACTTTTCTCGCCCGTCAGTGCTTCTTATTTGCTTATCAGCCACCATGACATCGCGATCACGGCTGATTTGGGTTTCTTTTTGTTGTGATTCGGTATTGGTTTTTTCAATTTTGATGCCATAAATTTTCCCTTCTTGATCTAAGCCATATTTAACATACCCAAACGTCCCATATCCAATGCGATGTTCTGCATCTCTGCGCCTTGCTTTGGTAGCAAAGGCAATGATTTTTCCTGCTCCGAAATTCATATAAGAGTGCTTGGGGGGATGATCTGGCATCATTTTTCGCCATTGTTCACGACGAATTTTGATCTCATTTGGATGATTTTGAAAATAAGTTTCTGCTAATTTGAACTCGCGTTTCAAATCTTCCGCATCACTATAAAAAAATCCTTTGTCACGCAAATCCTGCATATCAATACATCAAAAGTTCAATATGTATTAATTATAGTCTTTTTGGTCTAATTTGCATGATTTTGCGTTACGAAGGCTCGCCGCCCGAGCTTAGATCGATGAGGTAATTCATGACGGTATCCATCATATCCACTGTCGAATGAAAATTAATTGCGAAAATACCGGCAACGACAAACAAAAATCCTTTGAAACCAAATCCTTTGGATCCTTCTTGCCCACCTTCAGGATGACTGGCATGTGCTAGCAGCACACAACCACGAATCACCCAAATAATACCAATCGTTTCAATCAGAATCGTCATGGCGCTATAAATATCATAAGGTTGATAGCCCGCATACTGGAGTACTGAGCTACCACTACCGAATAATGTATTAGAAAAAGCATCGAAGGTTGTGGGCAAAAACAACAAAGCTGAACCCGCAAGCACGTACGCGGTAGGAATCGTCATATGAGATTTAGATCCACCACCACCCTGCCCTTTGTCGGCATTTTCTTTAAAGCGCATGATGCCACTGATGATACATATCATACCGAAAACATAAGACACACCCCCAAGCATCGCCTGTACCGATGGCAGAGATTGACTCAGATTAGCGAACATTGCGATCAAGTCAGTCATAAATTAGCTCTTGCAAAGTATTATTTTTGGCTTACTATAAGGATTCTCATCACTACTAATCATATATCATGCCAATCGAGATGTTTCAATTTCAATTAGAAAGCGCCTATATGCTATCACCCAATGTGAAGCATTTTGTATTCAACCATACTAAAGACACTATCTTTGATTACCTGCCAGGTCAATTTATTACCTTAAATTTTGAACATCAGGGTAAAATCCTTCGGCGTAGCTATAGTATTGCCAATGCGCCTCAAAAAGACAACCGCATTGAATTTGCCGCCAGTTATGTAGAATCTGGACCAGGGACTCATTATTTATTTAATCTGAAAGCCGGTGATATGGTGCAGTTTTCAGGACCTTTCGGCCGCCTGATCCCCAAAGAAACACCACCACGACGCTACGTTTTGGTCGCGACCAGCACAGGGGTCACCCCCTACCGGGCTATGATTCCAGCACTACAACAACTTTTGGATCATGATCCAAAAATTGAAGTCGTGGTCTTCGAAGGCGTGCAAACGCATCAAGATCTCTTATATGAACAAGATTTTTTAGATTGGGCAGCACAATCTGATCGGGTAACGTTCCGTGCTTTTTTAAGTAGAGAACAAGGCGAACCCAGCCAATCCCACATTCAACATGGTCATGTACAAGAAGGGTTTGCAGCATTAAACCTCCATCCTGAACAAGATTATGTTTATTTATGCGGAAACCCTGCTATGATCGATGACGCATTTGAGATCTTAAAAGAACAGGGATTTACTACTCAACAAATCGTTCGTGAAAAATATATTTCATCGAAAAAATAGAGGACATACCATCATGTATTATGACGAATTATCATCTACCATTGACCATTTGGTACAACCCGGCAAAGGTATTTTGGCTGCCGATGAGAGTAATGGCACGATTGGAAAACGCTTTGCGACGATTCAATTGGAAAATACACCAGAACATCGCCGTGACTATCGCCTGTTACTAGCCACAACTCCTGATCTGGAACAATACATCAGTGGGGTCATCCTATTTGAAGAAACCTTTGGCAACAAAGATGAACAGGGCCAAACAGTCCCTGAGTTGTTCGCTGCCAAAGGCATCGTATCTGGAATCAAAGTCGACAAAGGCTTAAGCCCTTTGTCCAATACTGAAGAGCAAATCACATTAGGCCTAGATGATTTGACCGAGCGATTGCTCACCTTTAAAAAACAAGGGGCCAAATTTGCTAAATGGCGAAATGTATACGCGATTTCTGAGTCTACACCCAGCATGGCTGCCATCAAAGCAGGCGCTGAAAATCTAGCACGCTACGCTGCCGCTTGCCAAGCGGTGGGAATTGTACCCATTGTAGAGCCAGAAGTACTGATAGATGGCGATCATAGCATCGATCATTGTGCAGAAGTTTGTGAATTGGTCTTGCACGCGGTATTTAATGCCTTGTTTCTACACCAAGTCGCATTAGAACATATCATTTTAAAACCCAGCATGGTCACCTGTGGCAAAGAGGTGAAGCCATTCAGCTCTGCAGAAGACATTGCTGATTATACGTTGAGCGTCTTTGGCAACACGGTCTTACCCGCGGTGCCAAGCATCAATTTCCTCTCTGGTGGGCAAACACCTGACCAAGCGACAGAAAATTTAAATGCAATCAATTCTTGCGGCTACCAACCATGGAATTTGAGCTTCTCCTACGGACGCGCACTGCAGGAAGATTGCATCAAAACTTGGCAAGGCAAAGCTGCCAATGTCGAAAAAGCCCAAGCAGCACTGATACATCGCGCACGCTTGAACAGCTTAGCATGCCTGGGAGAATACGAGCCCTCAGCTGCAAAAGTTGCTGAACACGCGTAAAACATACGCATTGTCCCCACAAAAGTGGGGACTCATCTTTCTACCCCTACGTCCCGCGGACAAGCCACGGGACGTAGGTAATATGATACAGAAAACGCTCTTTTACGCCAAAATAGTCTATAATTTGCATACATAGATTAAAATAAAGTCATTTTTGGCGTAAGAGAGCACTATTGTGAAGTCATTTTTTTTCTTATTTGATCAGGAGCGATTGAAAAAACTATCATGGATAGGCGTTATTTTAGCGCTTGTTAAACCCAAACCGAACAAACCTGAAAAAACGACTTCCTTCACGATTAATGTCCACGTCGATCCAGACGCGAATTATTATCCCCCTAGTGAAACATTCGATCGACGCATATATAAAGCCCTCCGAGCCCACAAAAAACATCCTAACATTGACCTTGAGCATACCTCTAAAGAAGAATTAGAACGTTATGTTCGAGAAACAAACGACGCAACCTTCCATTTTTCAGGTAATTGCGAATTATTAGCCGATCTCTTAATGTATAATTTTTTGAATCAAGAGGGCTCTTTTTTATCAGCAGGTAATATTTACCCTCCTTGGAAAGGGGCAAGCACCATCCATAGGCAACTACTTGGCCAATACCTCAGTGGCTATCATGCAAGCGATGATGAAACAAAATCAAATGCGATAGAAGAAAAAAAATGCCCTCTTGCAAACATGAAATCGCATAGCATCAACCAATTAGAAAAAAGAATAATTTCTTGTCACCATCAGACAAATGAAGTGCTTTTTAAAATTAGCGCATCAGGATATGCCGTCCAGATTTTTGGAGAAATAGGCCATGTTTTTAACGCCCTGATATTGAACGACGAGCAAGATAACCCTTATGTGCAGTTTTTAGATTCGTGGTCCACCACAAATCCCTTACCCACAAAGCATGATCTTAATAAAAAATTCAAATCTAAAAAAGCAGTGTTTAGCTTTGAGTTTTGTCCCAACAAAGAACTTTTAAGCCATATCTCATTTGAAAATAGCCGCGGAGTGATCATCAAGGCACTTGGCCATGAATACATGGCAAAATCCTCTAAATCACTCTAAGCCATCAAAATTTACCGCCCATTACACCACTTGTGACAACCCGTTTCTTTTTTCAAAACAAGCGCTCAAATTGTATTTATTTTAAATTGTTTGACAAAATTATAATCCAATGTTACCCTGGTATCAAAATTTTTGAATGAGTACTAATATGAAGACTATATCAACAGCGGACTTTAATAAAAACCGCGCCTGCTTTGATGTATATAAAGCGATAGTAAACGATCAATATCAAGACTTATCAATAGAAAACCTCGAGTTTGACATTAACCAAGCCCCATCATTTGGCGTACGATTCACCCGACAATCAGATGGACAGCAAATAGACATCCGTTCAGGTTGGACACCCACGGGCATTGCCATTCAATTTGAAAAACCTGTTTTACTTGAATTATTTTTACTGATGGGCGCCAATCCCTTTAGCGGATATTTGGACCGAAACCCTATCAATTTAATTCCCGATGACAGTCCGTATTATGAACAAATGAAACAACTCTTATGGCAGTATCAACATCCCGGCACACATGATCCCGCTGAGTGTGTTGATAACCATAAGATAATTTTTAATGGAAACTTTATTGAAGCACTCAAGAAAGGTGATGACCAAACCGTTGCTCACATGTTATCTGAGGGTACCATCTACACCGATCAATGCTGCTATGATCTCCAATCCTCTACGATGGCCTTTACACTCGCTGTAAAAAGCAAATCTTTCCCTACCGTAGCATTGCTGGTAAAACGCGGCGCCACTATTACTGATCCTGCTGCCCAGGCATTTCTTCAACAATATGCAGAAGAACCCTGGTGCAAATCAATCAACCAACTTCTTGCCTTAGAAAAAGCGAAACAATGTGCGATTATGCAGCTATTTTGTACGGCTAAAGGAAATTTAGATCTTTGTCGTGATGAGATTAATCACATTAGGCAGCAACATCAAAACAAACTGCAAGATTTAAAAGAAGGTAAAAACATCTGCATAACATGGGAAAATTATGCCGCCATGATACAAGACATAGAAAATAAACTGCCTAACCCTGCTACACAAACAAAACAACTGGTAACCAATCCGTATCAAAACAACCCCACACAATTTTTCTACATACGACAGTCTACACACGCCCCCAATAATCACCTCAAAAATTTAATCTCAGCAACAGTGTTTTCTCTAAGTGTCGGAGGAGGAATAACCACCATTGGTTTAGGCGTACTATTACATAATCCACATTTTGCACTCTTTGCCATCCCGCAATTACCTACAATTATTGTGGGTGTGATCACTGCTATTGGCGCATTACTGCTTGTTTCCGGTCTTTTGATAAGTATCCGAGCTTGCAACGAATATTCATCAGGAATAAACGCACCCACAAACCACCACTCCTCTCAACAATCACCATAATCAATCATGACCTTATCTAAAGCGTACTTCACATCGCCCACTGCAAACCCCAAATCTCGACTGGCGGCTAAAATGCCGCAAGCGCCTTGTTCGAAGGTTGTGGTCGGGGTCCAGTAATCCATATTGGCTTTGAGCATGACATGAAACGCTTTGCCAGGATCCCAGCCTCGGCGATGTGCGAGGACGTAAAACAAGCGGTTATAAACCCCACTGCTATGATGCACATCCATATCTCTGCGATAGTCATCCGCACGATCAATGGATACCCCATCACGGCTCGGGATTTTTAAGAATCGTAATGCGCCCCGCCCCTTCATAATGTCTGCACCAATTTGCCAGCTAGACTTCCCCTCAATAAAAAATTCTGCTGCTTGAGCTGCCATATCAGAAAATGCTTCGTTAATCCCTCCCGCTTGACCATCATAAATCAAGCCTGAATGTTGCTGGGTAAACCCGTGGCTGATTTCATGTGCAGCAATGCCCAATGACACCAACGGATAAAATGCATTATCTCCATCCCCAAATGTCATCTGACGACCATCCCAAAATGCATTGGCAAAATGGGTGCTATAGTGCACCCGCAAAATCAATTGCATCGGCTGATACCCTATCCGCAACACATCCAAACCATAATGCTGACGAAACATTTTTTGGACCAACTCTCCCACATGCATGGCATCATTCGAAGCTGAATAACCACCATTGATGGCATCGTAGCCATTACCGGTATATCCGGTCCAATAGGTATTCGTAGGCTCATCATCTTCACAGTCAAACTGCATCGGATCATTCGGTCGCTGCGTATGATGCGCCATATCCACAACCATCACATGATTGTTTTCTAAAAAACATTGCCCCGTCATGTCATCCCGAATCAAATCAAGAAAAGGCAATTCTTTACCAAATTGATGTTTACCACTGCGCCTATTACCCCCATAGCCCAAGCCATGGACGCGTTGTTTCAACGTATGCAAATCATCCCATTGCAAAAAAACATGCCTGGTTTTAGCCGCCATGATCACCGTCGGTCGACTGGGCGCACCTGTTGCAGGTTGTAAAAACACCGATAATTGATAGGCCCAATGCGCCAATCCGTCATCATCGATATACACCATAGGCAGCATTTGTTTATCCGTGATCTGTTCTGCTGGAAATTGCTGACAGTACTGATCGAATACCGTACGCATTTTAGATAAAAACCAAGCGGGACGCTCCCCTAGATCTTCACGTAATTTTCGATAAATAGCCCCATTCGAAGCCAGCACGGTACCCCGTTGCTGATGAAATATCGCATAGCCCCCGAATACAGGAAATCCAGCATAACGCTGCTGCATGCGCGTATGCATGATCTGTTGCGCGTCCCTATGCCGCCCAACCAACATCAAGTCACCGCTAGGTGCAATGATATGATTGGGTGGGTGTGCAGACAAAGACAGTGACATCATTTCTTGTAAATCAGCAAAGGGCAAATGCTGCAATGAAATACGTTGTGCGGCATGCACAACTAGGGGAAAAACAACGGTGAAAGCAAGTGTTTGCAACACTTTCCATAGGGTTGGCTTGATACAATCCATGTTTAAAACTCCATCATACCCCAAATTGTTGGGACGCGCGGTTGGCTAAAAAGGCAAGTTCCATTCTTGCCATGAGAGAGTGTAATCAAGTTTTGAGGTAAAAATCAAGCGTATTTTAAACCGTTCACCGTCGTATTTTTGTGATAAATATAATGCTGAACAATTTGATCAGCTTGTTCGGCTGTCAATGGCTTGCTAATCACACCATCCATAAAGTAATAATCACAGTCATATTTGACCAAATCCGCCTGAAAAGACGTCAAAGCTATGATGGGCACGTGAAATGTCGTATCTTTTTCAAATTGTCGAAATTGCTTCGACAACACATAGCCAGAAGTATCTTCCAAACCAATATCCATGATCACCAAATCGTATTTTCCTGGTTCAAACAATGCCAACGCTTGCTCACCAGACTCCGCACTATCCACGTCGCAATTGAGCGCTGTTAATAAGGATTCCTCTACTTGCTTGGCAACCAAATTGTCCTCAACAATCAAGACCTTAGGTGTTCTAGATGGTGCAGCTGACGTTGTCTCGACAGGCTTAGATTCAGCTTTCACCTGAGGTTTTTCGGTTTCTTCTATCAAGATCACGACCAAGCCTACGACACGGCCAGCCTGATCTAACAATGGGTCACGATGACAAATAAATTGATGAATGGTGCCATCTTTATATAATATTGGCGACACAGCCTTATCATGCAGGGCTTCCCCAGAAAAAATAGCGGCCATATCATCCAAACGAAATGCTTCAATGACATCCGCAGACCATTGTGCAGCCTCGGCCAATCTTTCATAGGGCTCCCCAGAAAAATCATTAAGATTATGCAAATCTAACAATCGGGTAAAATGCGCATTGCAACCTTGCAATACACAATGTTCGTCCACCCAATACACCAAATATGGCATGCAATTCAAAATTGCTGAATAATACTGATGCAACTCTTGAATGTCTGCCTGACCTGTTTTTTTACTTTGATCACCCATCCGTTGACTCCCAAACAATAGGGTCACTCCTATTGTGTATTGACAATTCTTATATATGACACTAGAATTACCAACCTGTTATGGTCAGAACTGATCTTTACACTAATATTTTACTATGCACCATAGCATAGTATGTTACGAATGAGGAAGAATTTAATGCCCACCGTTCGCGTAAAAGAAGGTGAAAATCCTGAATACGCACTGCGTCGATTCAAGCGCTCGTGCGAAAAAGCGGGTCTTTTGACCGAATTGCGCCGTCGAGAGTTTTATGAAAAGCCAACAGCTGAGCGTAAACGCAAACAAGCAGCTGCTGTGAAACGTCATCTCAAAAAAATCTCTCGCGATATCATTTCCGGCCGCACAGATCGCCGCAGAAGACGCAGTGAATGAGTATTCAAGAACAAATTAATCAAGATTTGAAAAATGCGATGCGCGCCCAAGACAAACCAACCTTGGGTACGCTACGCTTGATCACTGCCGCCATCAAACAAATCGAAGTAGACGAGCGCATTCAAGTGGATGAAGCGCGTTTGCTTGTGATTTTGGATAAAATGGTCAAACAACGTAAAGAATCCATTCAACAATTTCAAGCGGCAAATCGCGACGATTTGGTAACCCAAGAACAATTGGAATTGGATATCATTCAAAAATATTTACCCCCACCTTTGAGCGATACTGAAATCGCCGCTCTTATTGACGACGCATTGCGCGCCACTCAGGCAGAAAAAATGTCTGATATGGGTAAAGTCATGGCACACCTCAAACCACAAATGCAAGGCCGCGCGGATATGAGTAAAATCAGTGCGTTAATCAAAGAACGGTTGTAGAATAGAATCTGTTAACAATTCGTCCCGATACTTATGAATGGCTTGATCCCACGTGAATTCATCGATGAACTCTTAACCAGAACTGATCTGGTTGAGCTCGTTGACGCTTATGTACCTTTAAAAAAGCGTGGCATCAATCACATCGCTTGCTGCCCTTTCCATCAAGAAAAAACACCGTCATTCAATGTAATCCCTAAAAAACAGTTTTATCACTGCTTTGGATGCGGCGCAAACGGCAATGCCATCAGTTTCATCATGTCATATTTACATCAAACTTTTCCGCAAGCCATAGAAACCCTAGCGGCCAAAGCAGGCATGCAAATTCCGCGCGAGCAACTCCCAGAAAATCTCAAACAAGCCCTCGCGCTCTACGGCGTATTAAAAAAAGCTTCTGACTATTACCAAAAAACCCTACGCAAAGCCGGAAAAGTTGCGATCGATTATTTAAAACAGCGAGGCGTGAATGGTGAGGTGGCGCGGCGTTACCATATCGGTTACGCCCCGCCTGGTTGGCATGCACTCGAAGAGCAGTTTCCCAAACTACGCACAGAGCTACTCGCCACCGGCATGCTGATTCAAAAAGAAAATCAACAACAAACATACGATCGTTATCGTCAACGTATCATGTTTCCCATTCACGACCGTCATGGCCGCATCACTGGCTTTGGCGGGCGAGCAATTGAAAGTGACCAACAACCCAAATATTTAAACTCTCCCGAAACAGTATTGTTTCAAAAAGGACGAGAACTCTATGGGTTGTACCAAATATTACAACAACAAACCGCCCTCCCTTCAATTGTCATTGTAGAAGGCTATTTGGATGTGATTGCGTTGGCGCAACACGGTGTCAATTATGCTGTTGCGACCCTGGGCACAACCACCAGCGCCTATCACGTTCAATTACTGAGTAAATACACACAAGATTTACGATTTTGTTTTGATGGGGATACGGCCGGGCGTCAAGCTGCTTGGCGCGCATTAGAAAACAGCTTGGCGTATTTAGATTCTGGGTTGCAAGCTCATTTTGCGTTCTTACCAGACGGTCAAGATCCAGATAGCTTTATTCGCGCAGAGGGACAAGCAGCATTCGAAACCTATTTGAAAACTGCTATCCCTCTAAGCCAATTGTTTTTCGAAACCTTATTAAAAGATATTGATATCACTGATCTTGCCGGCAAAAGCCGTTTGATCCACGCTGCAAAACCCTATTTGTTTAAAATGAACGACGGCCCTTACAAAACATTATTGCTAGACGAATTGGCACGCATCACCCGACTCGATAGCCACCGGGTGGAACAATTGCTCAACACCCATAGTAGCCCCCCCAATACGGAAAACACGCCAGCCACACCCACGCCGTTGCAACGCACACCGCTGCGCATTGCATTGGCCTTACTCATTCAAAATCCCAAGCTCTATCCGGGGCCAGCGCTTAACCTAGGCCACGCCACAACAACCGATCCAGAATATCTTATATTTGACACGATCCTCACTCATTTGGCTGAGCGCCCCCAATTGAATACCGCCACATTGATCGAACATTTCCGTGAATCTCCATGGTTTGATGTGGTTTCGCAATTGGCATCCTGGGATCATCAAGTACCAGAGCACGCGCAGGCCAGCGAATTTTCTGGCGCCATTGCGTCGATGCATAAAAAAAATCAAGCTTTAGCTGTGCAGCAATTAATTGAAAAATCGAAACAACAACGTTTAACAGATGCAGAGCGCCAGCAACTGCAACAAATGCTACAAGCGCGTCATAACCAATCTTCATCTCAAACAGAGTAAATTAAAACGCAGTTCTAACTCAAATCTTAACCAACATTAATATCCTCTGACCGTTTTGAAATAATTATACCAATTAGCTGGCATGTTTCCCAAAGCCAGTCTATAATTGGGATCGCGTCTGGAGGTATCGGCAATCATCCTATCGATACACGACAGGCGGTCCATTTTTCTGTAAAGGCATGTGTACTATATGAGCACCATAAACGACCAAGAACAACAGCAATCCCAAATTACGAATGTCATTCGTTTAGGCAAAGAACAAAATTATCTCACCCACGCTCAAATCAATGATTTGCTCCCTAATTTGGTGGATACGGATAACTTCGATGTCATCATCTCCATTTTAGAGAATATGAACATCAAAGTCTTTGAGCAACCACCTGGCGAAGATGAATTAATTGCATTATTCGGTAGCACCGAAGAAGCGCCTGAGGACATGGACGAAGCTGCAACTATTATTGCATCGGTGGATAAAGAAACAGGCAGAGTGACTGATCCTGTTCGCGCTTATATGCGTGAAATGGGTACTGTAGAACTTCTCACTCGCGAAGGTGAAATTCGTATCGCCAAGCGCATTGAAGAAGGCATTTACCAAGTACTGCATGCATTGGCGCATTATCCTGAGGCCATTAAATTGATCTTGGATGATTATGATTTGTATCTCAATGCAGAAATGCGCTTGAATGAAATCATCAGCGGCTTCTCAGATGATGAAAGCGCACCACCTGCTAGCATTGGCTCCATGCTGGATGAAGCGCAACAAGAACAATCAGCACTTGAATTATTGGAAGCTGAAGACGGTGAAGGCGAAAACGGTGAAGGCGGGGATGGCAGCATAGAAGTAGATGATGGCCCCAACCCAGAACAAGCCCAAATATATTTTGATGAGCTGCGTGAAGTATTTACCAAAGCGTTGAATGCCCTACAAAATCACGGCAGAACGTCGCCCAAAACCACTGGGTTACTCAGTGACATGTCAGTCGCCTTTTTAAAATTCAAGCTGACCTCTAAACAAGTAGATCGCCTGACACGACATTTTCGCCAATTGCGCAATCATGTCCGCGAATTCGAACGTAATATCATGCGTCTTTGTATCGAAAAAGCCAAGATACCACGAAAGTTATTCATTGATACCTTTCCAGGCAAAGAAACCGAATTAGGCTGGCTGGATGCGTTGGTCAAGCAGCATGGTAAAACCTTAGAAATAGACCGACTGCAAGAATTAACGCCTGAGATCAAACAATTACAAAAGAAATTGGCTCATTTTGAATTGGAATATGGATTAACCATCAGCGAAATCAAAGGCATCAATCGTGAAATGTCGATTGGCGAAGCCAAGGCTCGTCGCGCTAAAAAAGAAATGGTCGAAGCCAATTTGCGTTTGGTGATTTCCATCGCCAAAAAATATACCAACCGCGGCTTACAGTTTCTTGATTTGATTCAAGAAGGCAATATTGGTTTGATGAAAGCGGTAGATAAATTTGAATACCGTCGTGGGTATAAATTTTCAACCTACGCCACGTGGTGGATTCGCCAGGCAATCACACGATCCATTGCTGATCAGGCCCGCACCATTCGTATTCCGGTGCATATGATTGAAACCATCAATAAATTAAACCGTATTTCACGTCAAATCTTACAAGAAACGGGGCAAGAAGCTACCCCTGAAGAATTGGCTGAAAAAATGGAGCTCAGTGAAGATAAGATTCGTAAAGTCTTAAAAATCGCCAAAGAACCTATTTCCATGGATACCCCTGTTGGTGACGACGATGAATCGCGCTTAGGAGATTTCATCCAAGACGACAACATCGAATCACCCATTGAAGCTGCAACTGCGGAAGGATTACGTGAAGCAACCTTAGAAATCCTATCCACACTCACACCACGCGAAGCGAAAGTATTACGCATGCGCTTTGGGATTGAAATGAATACGGATCACACGCTTGAAGAAGTAGGCAAACAATTTGATGTCACGCGCGAGCGTATCCGTCAAATTGAAGCCAAGGCATTACGCAAACTTCGCCATCCTTCACGCTCCGACAAATTAAGAAGCTTCCTCGAAGGAGACGAAAAGCAGTAGCTTTCCCTAACATTAATCATTACAATGATATCCTGTTTCGGGCCTATAGCTCAGTTGGTTAGAGCAGCGGACTCATAATCCGTTGGTCCTAGGTTCAAGTCCTAGTGGGCCCACCAGTATTATCAAGCACTTCCGAAGATTCTCGAAAAACTCAAAAAAGTCATGTAGACACAATGTAGACATAATAAAAAAGAATATGGTTGATTAGATACGCTTGTACTCGGTGTTTTTGATTAAAATTTGGGATGCATTCAAAAATCATCACTACATAAAAGAAACTTTTTTCTGGTTTGAATAGTGAATCATCATCATGAATGTGTTGAGTAAAGCTACTGTGATACACTCTCTCCAAAAATTGCGGAGCGATACTGAAAAACTGTTCCTACCATGCCCAATAAAACATGAAAATCTTTTCTCTATGTAAAGCTCAAAATCAAAACTACGAACACTATTTTTTCGATCTATAATAGCTTAAAATTAGAATATTTATTTTTGATGATCGCATTGAGATTATTAGCCCCGGGCATTTACCTGATAATTTAACTGTAGAAAAAATCCGCACCGGAAACTCGAATATCCGCAACCCGATTTTGGTTTCTTATGTAGCCAAGGGATTATTGCCATATCATGGGCTAGGTTCCGGAATTAAACGAGTATTAGAACAATGGCCAAGTATTGATTTTACCGATGATCGTGACGGTTGTTTATTTACTGCAACCATTCACCGAAAAATTTTTGACGACGGTGAAGTAATAAAAAGTTCACTGAAAACAGATGTTCACATCCTAAAACTGATCAAACAAGATGCCCATATTACTGTGGAGCAATTGGCAGAAATCATCGGTATTACCAGAAGAACCATATTAAAAAAAATTAATAAACTCAAAAATAAAAATCGAGTAAAACGTGTGGGTCCAGATAAAGGTGGGCATTGGGAGGTCTTATAAAAAGAGAGCACTCACCTTTTAAAAATGCATGGCACTTTACAACCAAAGGATGATGTAAACAACTAATAACCCCTCCGTCAGAATTATGATTAAAAAATAATCTCTTCGGAAGTGCTTCGGAATTACTTACTTCCGATGACTCATTACATGATACCAGAAAAGCTTCTTAATAAGCTGTCCACTTTTTCCGAGTAAGGTCAGTTTGACGAATACTCTCTCATAAAACGTTATTTTTGTATGTTTATAGTGATCCCATTAGGCGAGAATTAATGGTACTTTAGAGTGATGATGACGATCAATACAAATAATGAAAAGCTATAATAAAATTCTATTTAATATGTCTGCATTTAGCAGCATACGCATGATAACAGGAGCTATATCTGTTATTTATATGTTCACTTCAGGACTCGGATTAGAGAGTATAGCTTATGTTAAAGCACTTCAATCTATAATAACACTCTGCTTCAGCCTCGGTTTTGCTAAATTCATAGATAAATTCAATAGAAAAATAATTTATCTAACCGCCATGACTTCATCAGCAGTATGGCTTTTTATATTATTTCTAGGAGGATACTATACAAATATTTTTTATTTTTATATTGCTGAGATATTTAATGCCATAGCACTAGTTCTTTATAATAGCATTTCTAATGCCTATTTATTAGACGAATATTTTCAAGCTGAAAAAAATAAAAATTTTGAGCACGTACTAGGTAAATATAATAATTTCTCCTTTTTAGGTATGGCCATATTTTCTGGGGCAGGAGCATTTGTTTACGAATATCTGAGTAAATATGTCTTTTTGATTGCTTTTTTATTAATGAGCTTCTTGACTCTGGTGGGATTATTATCACTACCAACACAATGTACTAATTATAGTAAACATAAAAAAAGACAGGTGAAACCATACATAAAAGCATATGAGAAAAAACTAATATATAGAAAACTATTACAGCTATCGCCTTTTATCATACCTTTGATACTCATATCTATCTACTACCAATTGTTAATTCAGTATTGGCAAGTGGTAGCCTCGGTCATACCTGCCATAAAAGCTAAGCCCTATCTACTAGGTGTGATTTTCATTATGAGTTTGTTTCTTCAGTCATACGCTGGTAAGCTTAGTACACATTTAAATATACATGCATTACCATTTAGTTTTATATTTATTATTATTGGGCTTCTATTATTGTATTTTTCCCTAGAATTTTTAAATAGCTATTGTATGCTCATTGGTTTAGGGATGTTATTTCTTAATATAAGAATCAATATAATTTTAACGCATGCAAAATCTCATAAAAGTATCAAAAAACAAATAAGAGCAAGATTTGATAGTTATTTATATACCACAACCATCATATTAACAGGATTTTTTCTATTGATTTCAGGATATTTTATTAGCTGGTATGGTAATCCCCCCGAAAAATAATAGGTGTTAAAAGTAGAATTTTCTCGTAACCTATACACAGGAGATTCTACATGAAGAAATCAAAATATAGCGACAGTCAGGTGATGTCGATTATCAAACAAAACGAAGCTGGGGTCCCAG
>JANSXK010000053.1 GCA_024742995.1 Gammaproteobacteria bacterium | reverse complement strand
TTCCGGCTGACGCAGGGCGATAATATCGGTATCGTTCTTCATGGCGTATCGTTCCTCTTCTGGAAGTTCTGGCAGGCTTGATCACCCGCCACGATACGCCGCCTTCTCAAACTCCGTCACCCATTTCCCGGCATAGCTCGTCATTGGGAAGGTGATCTTATCCTTGGGCTGAAGAGCTCGGCAATCGGCACTCTGGTGGAACGCTCAACGCGCTTCACCCTTCTACTGCACCTACCACCGATGCCAAGTCATGGCACCGGGCCGCGCAAGAAGAACGGTCCCGCACTCGCAGGACACGGAGCTGAAGCTGTTCGAGACGCCATCACCAAATCTATTCAATCTCTCCCCAAGCATCTGTGCAAATCGCTGACGTGGGACCAAGGTGCTGAGATGGCTCAACATGAGCAATTGAAGGAACATACCGGCATCCAGGTCTTTTTCTGCGATCCGCAAAGCCCCTGGCAACGCGGCAGCAATGAAAACACCAACGGGTTATTGCGCCAGTACTTTCCCAAGGGCACAGATCTCAGCACCCATGATGAAAGCACTCTCGACGCTGTCGCATACACCCTGAATAATCGGCCCCGAAAAACACTCGGATTGAAAACACCCGTAGAGGCGTTGGAAGAAGTTCTAACATGAGATAAGCATCAATCGTTGCGACGACCGCTTGAATCCGCCCAATACCTCTCGATCAAATACACCGAACGCCTGGCGGAGGCGGGCATTGAACCGTCGGTCGGCAGCGTCGGGGACAGCTACGACAATGCTTTGGCCGAGACGATCATCGGTCTTTTCAAGGCAGAGGTCATTCATCGCCGTGGGCCGTGGCGCAGCTTCGATGCCGTGGAATACGCCACACTTGAATGGGTCGATTGGTTCAACAACCGCCGCCTGCTGGAACCCATCGGGAACATCCCGCCAGCAGAGGCCGAAGCAAATCACCACGCCACTCTGGAAACTCAGACCATGGCGGCGTAACTAACTGAAATCAGCCACCGGCAAACCCGGCGCGGTTCCTACTGCTTTCAGGCTATATTCAAGTTCAGTGAGTACTCTGCGTTGTAGCCAGATTTCTTAACAACCAGAAATCCACGGTTCTCAAGTGATGAAATTGATCGATAGATGGTCGACTTTCCAAGTTGTTGGGCTAGAGGGTGGTTTGCTATTTGAGTCGTGGCGACCACAGCTCGTGTATTTTTGCCTGAAATTTGAATCGCAGCGGAGAGCACATCCAACTCTGCTTTAGATAGATCAGCAATATCCAGCTCCAATTCAAGTGTACGCAGAACCGAACGCAGCTGTGACATTGCTATGAATATTCTTTTACCGGTCATTTCTAGTCTTGAACACCCATTGCCCTATTCATCTAAGCACTTACGATAGTAAATTAGCTTTTGTTTTTGGATTAAAGATGGCCGGCAACCTCTGTGTCATTTTTCCGAGCTAATACCAGTTGAATGCTGTAGTATCTGCGAAATAGTCCGTTTTTGTCAAACAAGCAACGGCTGAAAACGCTTTTCAAGCCTTAGAAAACTTTAATCCATTCTAAAATGTTAATAGCAAAGCCAAGGGCTTGAGCCGTTTTAACTTGCTTAATTCCCAGTTTGGGAAAAACGTAAGTTGACAAGTTATCTTTGGTTGATATTAATATTTCATTATGGGAATTTGTGGAAGCACTGCGCAGTAACTCAAGGAGGCGAACAATCTATGCTTGTAAAGGAATTTTTTGAACCTGATCGAGACAGCTTAGAGACAGAGATATGGCGGCTCAGATCACTTATTGACACCTGTATTCATTTATTCCCAGAAGGAACCGCACAATTTGACCGTGAAGATGAACTACTGGCAGTGCTTGGAGTAGCCCAAACTTTGCTATACAATCTTGAGTATCGCATCCAAAAGGAACAGGAAGTTCTTGATCCTACA
>JANSXK010000049.1 GCA_024742995.1 Gammaproteobacteria bacterium | reverse complement strand
TGCGTATTCCGGTCCCATTGACCCCCCTATTCCGATTTGGTCTGACCCCCCTGTTCCGGTGTCATTGACCCCCTAAATGTGGAAAACATTCCGGTCTTACTGACCCCTCCAGTGTTAATAACATTCCGGAGTCACTGACCCCCATCTGCAAGGCGCGGGCGATGTTGGTTTTAATCCTTAATCTAGCCAAAAAAACGGCTGGATGAAGAGCAAAACCAAACGTATGGACGAGATACGCCAGATATTAGAGACTTACCATGCCTGTGGTTATTACAAGCGCACAGCCAGGCGCTTGCAGGTATCCAAAAACACCGTTAAAGGCTATGTACAACGTGCAGAGGCCATCTACGGCACTGTAGCCCAGGCCCTTGCCGTTGAAGATGAGGCGCTGCAAGAAGCGCTGTGCCAGCCTGCAGCTAAAGCGCGCCCTTTCCGGGAGCAGGCTTTTGACGCCCAGCTGGAGCATTGGTGCGCAGAGCTGAGGAAAGTGGGCGTCACCCGCTATCTGCTGTGGCAGGAATACCGGCGCTCGCACCCAGATGGCTATGGCTACACCCAGTTCTGCGAGCGGCTCAGGCGGCACCTGCAGGCCAAAGGCTTGTCGATGGCCCTTTCGCATAAGCCAGGCCATGCAGTGTACCTGGACTTTGCAGGGAAGACAATGCAGTGGGTGAGCCGGGAAGACGGGCAAGTGCACGATTGCCAGGTCTTGGTAGCGGTGCTGCCCTACAGCCAATATACTTTTGCTGTCGCGCTGCCCTCCCAAAAAGTGCTGGACTTAGCCCACGGCATCACTGAGGCCCTGCTTTTTTTTGGCGGCGTGCCGCAAGCCATCCTCTCGGACAACCTCAAGGCTTTTGTAACCCGCTCGGAGCGTTATGAGCCTGAGTTCAATGAGCTTTGCGTACAGCTTGCAGCCCATTATGGCTGCGGGCTTGAAGCTGCCCGCCCAGGCAAGCCAAAAGACAAAGCCAGCGTAGAGAATATGGTCAGCACGGTCTACAAGCGTGTTTATGCGCCGCTGCGCAACGATTCTTTCCATAGCCTCAGCGAGCTGAACTATGCTATCGCCCAGGCTGTGGCAGCGCACAACCGCCTGGCTTTCCAAAAGCGCCCGGGCTCCCGGCTGTCTTGCTTTGAGGCAGAGGAGAAGCCGCTATTACAGGCCCTGCCCAGCCACCGCTTCGAAGCCAAGAAGAGCGCCTCTGCAAAAGTCCAGCGCAACTACCATGTCTTCCTTGGCGAAGAGAAAAACTTTTACTCCGTGCCTTACCAGTACGTAGGCAAGCAAGCCCATGTCATCTACACCTCAAGGGCTGTAGAAGTCTTTGTGGGGCAAAAGCGCGTGGCTTCGCACCAGCGGCTGCCACCACACGGCACGTACCTCTACCAGACCCAGGAAGCCCACATGCCCCGCAGCCACAAGGAATGGCGCAAAGCCCAGGGCTATGACGCTGCCTACTTTGCAGAGCAGGCACAAAAGATAGGCCCGGCTACTGAATGGGCAATGGGGCAGGTGCTCCTCTCGCGTGCCCACCAGAGCCAGAGCTACAACTCCTGCCGGGGCATCCTGGCCCTGGGCAAAAAATACACCCCATTGAGGCTGGAAAGGGCTGCCGTGCGCTGCCGGGGCGCTGGCAAAGCATCCTATGGCATGCTCAAGAACATCCTCGAGCGCAAGCTTGACCAGCAGGCGCAGCAGCTGGATGCCTTCTCTCCCCCTGAGCATAGCAACATCCGCGGCCCAAAGGCTTATCAATAACATTTAATCCATTAAAATCAATAATCATGACCAATGCTTCTTTGACACTGATGCGGGAGCTTAAGCTTGCCGGCATGGCAGACGCCTACCAGGCTGTCCTTCAGCTCCCCATTAACAAACAGCTCCAGGGCGACGAGCTTGTCGCCCGCCTCATCGATGCCGAACAGCAGCACCGCCAGGCCAAGCGCATGAAAATGTATACACGCCTGAGCAAGCTGCGCTACCAGGCTAACATCCAGGACATCCAATGCTCGGAGCACCGCAACCTGCCCCGCGCAGCGCTTGCAAAGCTCAGCGAAAGGGCATGGATAGAGCGGGGCGAGAACCTCTTGATTACCGGGCCTACCGGCTGCGGGAAGTCTTTCCTGGCTTGCGCCCTGGGGCACCATGCCTGTTCCCTTGGGCTGCGCACGCTCTACTTCAATATGAACCGGCTCTGCGAGGAAATCACGCTGGCACAGGCTGACGGGTCCACCATCAAATGGCTCAACCGCTTAAAAAAAGCAAGGCTAATTATCCTGGACGACTTCGGCTTACAGCCCATCTCCCACAAAGTCAAGCTATTGCTGCTCCAGATACTAGAGGACCGCTACGAGCACAGCGCAACCCTGATCTGCTCGCAGCTGCCTGTGGCCAAATGGCACGAGTACTTTGATGAGCCTACTATCGCTGACGCTATCCTTGACAGGCTCGTGCACAGGGCACACCGGGTAGAACTGCGGGGCGAAAGCTTGAGGAAATCAACAAATAACCTATCTTCGTAACTAACTTACCAACATCCCCGCCCAGAGCAAAAGTGCTCAGTTATCAACAGGTCTTTGATCCTGACAAGCAGCGCTTCGTCAGTGGGGGTCAATGAGACCGGATAGAGGGGGTCAGTGACTCCGGAATATGCA
>JANSXK010000033.1 GCA_024742995.1 Gammaproteobacteria bacterium | reverse complement strand
CTGGGACCCCAGCTTCGTTTTGTTTGATAATCGACATCACCTGACTGTCGCTATATTTTGATTTCTTCATGTAGAATCTCCTGTGTATAGGTTACGAGAAAATTCTACTTTTAACACCTATTATTTTTCGGGGGGATTACCGTTGCACTTGCAACTTGAATCCAAGTCCTGTTACCTACCAATATTGGATAATGCCATCCCAGCATATTTTGTTTTCCATGCATAAATCGTATTTTCATCAACGCCATGTCTACGTGACAATTCTGGTGCTGAAATGCCTGTTTCATTTTCTTGTAAAATTGAAAAAATTTGTGCTTCTGTAAAACGAGTCTTTTTCATCTTAGTAGTCTCCTGTGATACATAATTTTACAGAAAACTCTAATTAACGCTTGGGTAATTATAAGGGAGGGTTACCAGATCTAACTAATACCTTATTTGCTCCAAGTGAATATTACGGTCTGTCTATATATAAATCAGATTTTCGAAATGCTGAAATATCAGATATTGATGTAAGAAAAATAGATTTTTCAGGTGTAAAAATATGTGAATGGCAAATGGACTCAATAATTGAAAATCTTGGGATAATAATTCATCCAAATGAATAAATACTCGGGCTGTCAACGTTAATTGTCGAGTAGCCACCCCTCATTACTGAAAGGGCAGCCCTCTAGGAACGCAGCGTGCAACTTTCACCGCACTACGCTCGAGCCCTCATAAAGCTGAATAACCTTCAACCCAGCGTACTTTGAGTTTTCGGCAACATTTTTCCCTGGTTTTGGGGTAGCGACCCCTAATAAGACGGTGGGCTGGATCATTGCTCATAACATGCATGCTCTGACAAAGCAGAAGAATAGATAGATTCATGTCTAATTTGTGATTCATTTTTACAAGAAATGCAATAATCAACAGCACTACTTGCTAAAATTAAGTTTGGATCAATAAGAACTTGTTGCTTATATTGGGCGGATATAATTGCCAAAGGCAGGTCTGTGCATCCTAAGATAGTATGAAAAACACCTTTATTTTTAATGTTTTGTAATGCCTCAATGATAAGAGTTCTTGGGGAAGATATAGTTTTGAGTGCGAACGTTTTATCTGCCCCGCAATTTGAGTAAATTGTTTTCAATGTATCTCTGTTTTCTATGCTTAGCAAATTGCTATCATCAATATATCCAGCTTTTATTCCATATATAGCTTGGTGTACTTTTTTTAATATGTCAAAATCACATGAGACAACCTCAATACCATAATTCGAAAAAATATTTTGATAAATTCCAGACTTTGAAGTACCTAGAGTTGAAAGTATACCTACCCGGCTAATTTCAGGGTAAACGGCAGTAAAATATTTGGCTGTTTCTTCAACAATATTAAGAATTTTTGTAGTTACCATGCTTTGCAATTCATTTAAAAAAATATGGACTGTATTACACGCAACAATCAAAATATCTGCACCTAGGTTTTCTAATTCCCTAGCCCTTTTAGCATATAATTGCAATAATTCTTGGTGGTTACCCAATATTGCATGACTTCTATCAGCTATTTGACAATCATTGTTCACAATCACACCGAAATAATCTTGATCTTTAGTAATTTGTAGCTTAGCTTTCATCTGCCTCGCTATTTTTAATTGAATGTCAATTGTTGCATCGGGACCTGTTCCTCCAATTATCCCTATAATTGGATTTCTTTTGGGAGTCATTTGTAAATTTCTCTCTTGATTCGATCTGTAGACGCATCTACGCATCAATAGTAAGGGCTGTGGAATCGTAAACTTTCTGTTGATTTAGGCCAATATTTAACTGCTCAATATAAGAGCCAAGTCCATTTATCAAAGTACTAACACAATACAAAATTTTCTCTTTCGGACAACCGATTGGCATTCTGATAGATTGCTCGTCAGCCATGGCGTAATTACTAGTGGTTGCTAATACGAGATCATAATTAATTAACATATAGTCTGCAAAGTCCTCTATATCTTTAACCGGGAATCGGGCATATATTTGTGTTCCTCCATCAGGGTTATTAATCCTAATTTTATTATCATTGCCTAATAATTCTTGTATTATTTTTTTCCCATTAGAGACCCTTTCAATAAGCTCGTTATTTCCAAGGGCAATAGCTTGTGCTGCAAATTCTTGCGTAAGCGGGTTGACGCAAACACAATCATCTTCTAATAACTTAACTAATTTCAAAATATTATCAGCATGAGATACTATCCAGCCAACACGGAGTCCTGGCAATCCCCAATTTTTACTAACGGAATTTATTGTGAATACTTTGCTCCAATCATAATTTAGTAGCAATGGATTAAAATCATGATGTTCTATAAAAACAAAGTCGTCGTAGACCAAGTCAACAACTAATTTAGATGAAGTATTTTGTATAAAACTCAAGATAACAGACAAGTAGTCATTACTATATATTTTACCTGTTGGATTATTTGGCGTATTTATATATATAAAATTAGCATCTAAATGCAAGCCCAAAAAATTTTCTAACTGTTTGGGAGTCAGCTTATCTGGTATATAAATGACATCATAATGATTATTTATTAACAGCTCAGAAACACTAGCAAATACAGGACTTTGACAAAGAACTTTCTTTCCATGAGTACGCAGACTTTGAAAAATCAACGATAACGCATGCATCCCACCGTTGGTTATCATCGCTTGTTCGTAGCAAACATCAAGTTGATATCGCTTCTTTTCTCGAGTTATTATAGTATTAATTAAATTAGGTAGCCCTTGGCTTGCACAATAATTAAGAGACTGATTAAAATCAAAGTGCAAAGCGTTTAAGTTATCCTCACGATTTGGTACATTTTCAACATAATATGTAGGATCTACAATATGCTTTTCTGCATAATTAATTCGTTGTTGTAAAAACGAAAGGGGATTGTTTTTTTGAATTATTTTTGACATTTTTTAGCTCTTAATAAATATCCAATTTCAAGTTTTGTTGAATCTACCTTGTAATCTGGATAATCTTTACCAATAATATCCAGATTACAATCTGCAAATAAGTCAGTCCAATATGCATCGGTTTCAAGCTTTTGATCTGTAAAATAGTGTAAAAGATAGTAAGGGTTATAGTATGCACCTGATAAGCCATGCTGCATTATTGTGGGGTTTGTGATTTGATTGTCTACTTCAATAACAACAATATCAATTTCCGGGTACCTTTCTACTATAGATCTCAAAAATTCTTTTACTATTTTTTCACCCGACTGCCCTAATATTTCGTGTAAAACAAAGCTAATGATTACTATATCAGGTTCTTTATCATTGCCTGAAAAGAATTCTAGAGCTGTCTTATTTGCCAGATATACCCTGTCTGATAAATCATGAGCTTCAACAAGTTTTTGCGCCGCAAAAAACCCTTCTTTATCTGGTTCCACTCCAACCGCTTTGATTTGAGGAAAATAGTGACAAAATTCAACTAAATATTGTGCGTTACCACAACCTATATCCAGTGCCAATTGGTAATTTTTGGAGGAAAGAGATAATAGTTTTTTTGTCAGAGGCAGTGCATCATATTGGCTAATAGCACAGCTGCCAATACCAACATGTTTGGCATCACGAGTTGCGCCATTTGTACCTGCGCGTAGGCATGTTCCCATTTGTAAAAATGTGTTGCCATATCCACCAATCATCATTTCATACCAACCACGGAACTTTAAAAGGCTTTTGCCATATTCTGTTAAACTCAGTTCAGTGTCATCTAGTAGAACAATATTTTCATTACTGCAATAATTTAAAAAACCTATTGTTCTTTCGCGCTCCAATTGAAGAGTGGAAATCAGGGCATTAATACTATGGGATTTTTGATTAATTAAATCATAAATACCTGTTTCAAATAAATGGTAAATAGCCGTCGCTAAAACATAAGATCGAATTGGTTGAAGTGCATCAACTAGATCCATCTCAAAATTTTTCGTAATCATATTGCTCCCTTTTAAATCATTATTATAGCGTTTTTATAAACTCAAAAGACTTCATTGCCCATGATTTCTTGCAAGGTTTTAGTGGAATTATGTTTTTTAATTTTTTCAATAGCTGTTATGCAAGCAGAATCAATGGATTGTAAATTAGAACCCAAATTAATAAATCTTTTAACTAAAAACATGTCATTTTTCTCAATAGAAAAATGAAGATAAGCGTCCAATATATCTAACGTTGAATCTTGTAAGCAGGTTTTTTCTGGTATTTTGTATAATATGTCTTGTAATACACCAACAATCCCATCAATATACCGATTTTCAAATAGCTGATGATGTAAGCCTGGTATACTATATATTTCTAGCTGCCGACCAATAAGCTGACCCCATCCTTGGAAGACATCTTCCGCCCTGAATGGAATGGTAAATTCATCATCTTGTGCTTTTACCAAAATAACCCTACCATTGTACTCACTTGGACTATGTTTTTTTAGCAGTTCCAAACATCTTTTATTTTCTTGTATCAACATAGATGCTTCACTCGAATGTTTATCTATGTCAAGATCTCGAAACACTTCATCCAGTTCTTCATCAGTCAAATCTCTGATTATTTCTTTAGGGTAATTGGTGGAATCAAACAAAAAAACAACCTTAATATCTTGATTTTGTGCTTTGAGCTGTCTTGCCATTTCAAGTGCTACCATGCCACCAAATGACCACCCTCCCAAAATATATGGTCCACGTTTTTGAACGCTTTGAATAATTTCAATGTACGCACCAGCCATATCTTGAATAGATGAAAATGCTTTTAAAGAATCGTTCAATCCTGGATCATTGATCGCATAAATTGGTTGATTTTTTAAACAGTATGATAAAGGTACATAGGGATAAGAAAGACCAAAAGCCGTATGAATTAAAAATATAGGGGTGTAAGTACCTGTTGTCTCTATCGGTAATAATACGTCTAACGATTGAGATTCTGAATAATCACCAATAATTTCTGCACTAGATGCAATGGTTGGGTGCTTATATATATTTGCGACTGGATATTTTATCTTAAATTCCTGTTGAATTTTAGCTATTAGTCGTATCGCAACCAAAGAATTGCCCCCTACTTTGAAAAAATCATCTAAAACACCAATTTTTTGCCGATTTAGAATCTTCTCCCAAATTTTAGTCAACCGGTATTCGATTAAATTACGTGGAGCATTATAAGAATTAAGCCTCATATTAGAATGATCTACTATGTTTTCTAAGGCTTTATGATCTAGTTTCCCATTTGGTAGATAAGGAAAGTGATTAACAATTACAAAAGAAGCTGGAATCATGTATTGTGGAATACGTGATTCTAAATATTTTTGCATCTCATCATTGATTTTGGATTGGTTCGCAATTCCTGAGTTAATCACAGATAAATATGCAATAAGGCTTTTCAAGCCCTTCTCTTGTGATTTAATGCATATTACACATTTTTTTATATTACTGTGAGATTCAAGCAATGATTCTACTTCTTCTAAATCAACTCTAAAGCCATTTATTTTAATTTGTCTATCATCGCGCCCAAGAACTGTGATATTGCCCTCCTCACAAATTTTCGCTAAATCTCCTGTTTTATATATTCGTCCAATAACACCAGGAATTTTATGATTAATTAAAAATTTTTCTTTTGTTAATTCGGGGTTATTTAAATAACCTTGCGCTAAAGGTGCTCCAGCTATGTATAAATTACCAACCAATCCTTTAGGCACAGGAACTAAATTTTTATCTAGGATGAAAATATAAGTGTTATCTATTATCTTGGATTGAACATGAATATTTTTACTCGAATTATACGTTATTTGATTATAGATAACTGATGTTGCTTCTGTGGAACCGTAACGGTTGATTAGTATTTTATTGCGCAATTTGTTCATAGCTTCGCGCATGAGCGCTTGCGGGAAGGCTTCCCCACTAATTTCCCAATGAATTAAGTTTGGAAGAAGTTCACCTATGTTTGAATAATTTTCAAGCAACACGCTTAGTAAGGAAGGCACCATACAAATACGAGTTACCGTATATTTGATTAAAAACGAGATTAACAACTCAGGATTAGCTGCTGTTTTAGCTGGCGGAATAATAAGCGTCACACCATTCAATAACGGAGAAAATATTTCTCCGACCGCATCAACAAAAGCCATATTTGCTAATAAAATACACTTCTCATTTGGTGTTATAGGAAAACTTTTCCAAAACCATTGTGTTCTATTTATTATACTAGAGTGCCTACAGATCACACCTTTGGGTAATCCTGTAGAGCCAGAAGTATAAATAATGCAAGCTTTATCTTGATCCACATTTTTTGAAATATGTACCTTATTATTTAGGATGATTTCAGCCCAACACATCTGTAAATTAATTTTTATGCAGTGATTTTCTAGAAGTAGCTGTTGCTCTGAACTTGAAAAAATAATCGCTTTCGCACGTGAGTCATTAAGAATTATACTCATTCTTTTCGGTGGATAATGACCGTCTAACGGTAGATAAACTCCTGAAATTTTTAATATCCCCAATATACAAACAATCAACTCGATACTTGGATCTAAAGACAATGCAATATAATCCCCGGCAACAAGCCCCATTTTTTGAAGATAATTAGCAAACTGATTTGCCAACTGGTTTATTTCTTGAAAAGAATAACTTTTTTCACTAACCACAATTGCTATATTGTCAGGAGAAGTTTGAGCAACTTCTTCAAAAATCTCGTGTATACGAGCACTATTTTTAGCGTTTTCAATCAAAGACAAGTCTAAGTTGTTATCATTGTTAAATTCAGAGTATAGTGTCATACAAGTAATGGGTGTATTATCAGTATTGTTGGCGCACTGATTTAACAAATGTTCATAACACTCCATGATTATCTTAACTGTGCTTTCATTAAACAAATCTAATGAATAGTTCATCTTGATGCTTATACCCTCTGCTGTTTCTAAGCAAGCAAGAGATAAATCAAATTTTGCAAACTCATCACCCATTTCAATAAAACTTGTTTCTAAATCACCGAAATCTAAAATATCTGCATATCTTGTTTGGAGCGTAAATAAGGTTTGGAAGATTGGATGATAATTTTGATTACGACTAATACTAAGCTTAGATACTAATTGATCGAAATGAACGCCTTGATGCTCGTATCCACGAAGCAAATTATTTTTCGTCTCTGTTATAAATGTATTAAATGTTTTATTTTCGTTTAAAGTAGATCTCAACGGAAGAATGTTTACAAAAAAACCAATTAAATTTTCAACCTCAGGATTTTCGCGATTTGCCGAAGGGTATCCAATTACAATGTCATCCTCTCCAGAAATTCGATGCAATAATATTTGAAATACAGTAATCAAAAAAGTAAAAAGCGTTAATCGCTTAGATTGACAGTACTTTAATATGGAACGAGAAATACTAGGCGATATAAGTGTTTTTAAACTAGAGCCCTCATACGACAACTCATGCGGCCTGTTCTTATCAGTGGGGATTGATAAAAAATGGGGCGCTTGATTCAAATGATCAAGCCAGTACAGCATTTCACTACTAGCTGTGTTATGCATAGAAGAAACACGCTGTAACCCAGCATAATCAAAGTATTGAAACTCAAGTGTAGGTAGATCCGTTTTAATTTGCATTAACTGCGAGCGATAATAGGCACTCAAGTCTCTAAAAAACACATCTAGAGACCACTCATCTGAAACTATATGATGCATTGTGACAACTAATATATACTCCGCATCATTTAATGTTATTAGTTCTGCTCGTATTAGGTGATCTTTGATTAAATCAAACTGCTTTTTAGAAATTCTCTTGATATATTCATTTACTTTAGTCCGTTCACTTCTGCCAAGACTATAATCAGACAATTTAATTTCTAAACTACTAGCTGGCGTTAACTCTCCAGTGTATCCTCCATCCACTTGGCTGATTTTAAGTCTTAAAATATCATGTCTATTTATCACATCATTAAATGCATTATTCAAACAATGCAGTGATAGCTCACCTAAAATTCTTAAGGCACATGTTATATTAAAAACAGCTTTTTCAGGTAAAACCTGATCCAAAAAACATAACCGTTCTTGAGATAATGATAAATTAACCTTATTGCGCGTCATTTGCATACTCTCTTAATCCTATTTTAGGATCTTTTAATTCTACAGTAATCATTTTCGTAAAATTTTCAAACATTGGATATTCAAACAATATTGTCATAGACATATTTAATTGTAGTTTTTGGCGTAGCCTAAAAATTAATTTCATCGCTAATATTGAATTCCCACCCAAATCAAAGAAGTTATCCTGTAATCCAACACTATCGACACCTAAAACAGTTGACCATATCGCACTTATCTTTTTTTCAAGCTCAGTCACTGGAGCAATATAAACATTATCATTCAATCGAGCCTCTCTATCAGGCTTAGGTAATGATGCTCTATCTAATTTACCATTCGGAGTTAACGGCAATTTCTCTAGTTTTACAAAATGTGCCGGTATCATATAATCCGGAACCCGTGCTCTTAAATAATTGACCAATTCATTTTTTAAT
>JANSXK010000058.1 GCA_024742995.1 Gammaproteobacteria bacterium | reverse complement strand
TTGTTTTTCAATTGATTAAGTTATAGTATTATTATTCATTTGCAAGCGTAAAACGATTTCATTACATACGCAATCATTAAGCAAATGGAAAGGAAACAACATCAATACGTGACCCAATTTGAGGATTGGATGACCCTCCGTAATTACTCACCCAAGACAATAAAATGTTATACGTGCGCCGTACGGAAGTTTTGGGAATATTGTGAGAATCGACGTGGAGATTCGGATTTTATTAAAGCGGATGCACCCCAGATTTATCTGCTGTATCGGTATCGGGAACAACAAGTTGCGTGGCAAACTATCAATGCACTCCCATCCGCTAGCGGGTCACTCACTTGAAGGTATCCCATACCTTCATCCTTTGGAATCGTTCGATCGTCAGCTCTTCGCTTGTTTTATAAGCATGTGTTGGATCGAGAATGGAACTTGAAAAAACTGCCAAGACCGAGAAAACAGAAGTCATTGCCCAAGGTTATTTCGCCTGACCAAATAAGTCTTTTGATAGAAAAAGCAGCGATATTTAAACACAAGGTATTTATCACTTTATTGTATTCTACAGGTCTTCGATTGGGAGAGGCATTGAATCTTCGAGTAGAGGATATTGAGGCATCGGCGATGCGTATTAGAGTGAATGATGGCAAAGGGAATAAAGACCGTTACACGCTTTTGTCACTGGATTTATTGGATATGCTTCGGTTTTATTTTCGCGCCTTTCGACCACAGGGCGGTTGGGTTTTTAATGGCAAATATCGAGGCAAGAAGTGGTCTCAAAAGGGAGCGCAACATTCGATTGTAGAAGCTCGACGACGGGCAAACCTGCCTGAGTTTGTGACAGCGCATGTGATTCGACACTGTTTTGCGACTCATTTGTTACAAAATGGAACGGATTTGGTGGCAATACAGCAGTTAATGGGACATAAATATCTCAAGACAACCGCCCAATATATCCATCTCGATAATCAGCACTTTACTAAAATCACCAATCCCTCTGACCGCATAGATGCATGGGAAAAAGTTATCAACTCGGTGAACTCTTCCGGGAAATCGGCGACGAATATATCCGCACCTATCGTCCCCATGCTACCGTATGTCGAGCCATTAAAGACATCCAAAAATGTCGAACCCAAGCCCTTGGCGGACTAAGAATTGAGTGTCGAGATTGTGGATGTGAACACGTCGTTTTTGCTTCGTGTTCGAATCGAAACTGCCCGATATGCCCAGCAATGAAAAAGGAAGAATGGTTGATAAAACGGGCACAAGAACTCATACCAATAAAATACTATCATATTGTTTTTACGCTTCCCAATGAGTTGAATTTGCTTTGTATGAATCATCCAAAATTGATGTATAACATTCTGTTTCGGTCAGCTTGGGAGAGTTTGAGAAGGCTGATGGCGATGCCGCAATGGTGTGGAGCGCAGGCGGGCATGTTGGCGGTTTTGCATACATGGGGGCAAAATATGAGTTTGCACCCGCATTTGCATTGCATTGTGCCAGCAGGAGGGTTGGGTTTTGGTGGTAAAAAATGGGTGAATTGTCGCAAATCCTCCGTGATAGTGGATGTAAAAGATTTATCAAAATTATTTCGAAAAACGTTCCGAAAAAAACTAATTGAAGCTTGGGAATTTGAGGGCATTGATTTTAGAGGGAAAGCCGAACGATATGAGGACATTGAGGC
>JANSXK010000085.1 GCA_024742995.1 Gammaproteobacteria bacterium | reverse complement strand
TGGGCCGCAGCGGCGAATGACCTCCGCCTTGAACTGCCCGATCACGCTCTCAGCAAGCGCGTTGTCGTACGAGTCGCCGACGGTACCGACCGAGGCTTCGATGCCCGCCTCGAGGAGGCGGTCGGTATACCGGATGGACACGTACTGCACCCCTCGGTCGCTGTGGTGGATGAGTCGCTCGGAGGGACGGCGGTCGTGCACCGCTTGCTCGAGCGCGTCGAGGACGAGGTCGGTGCGCATGGATGTGCTCACGCGCCAGCCCACGATCACGCGGGCGAAGACGTCGATGATGAAGGCAACGTGAACGAACCCGCGCCAGGTTGCGACGTAGGTGAAATCCGCGACCCAAAGCTGGTTGGGTCGCGTCGCCTCGAAGTTGCGCTCCACGAGGTCTTCGGGCCGTGCAGCATTCTCGTCCGGCACGGTCGTGACTTTGAAGGCCGGCGCCCGCGTGACGCCTCTGAGGCCCATCTTTCGCATGAGCCGCTCAACCGTGCAGCGCGCCACGTCGACGCCTTCGCGCAGCAACTCCTTCCAGACCTTGCGCGCTCCGTAGACCCCGCCGTTGCTCTCCTCCCAGACGCGTTTGATGTCGACTTCGAGTTCCTCGTCTCGTTTCGCTCGCGCGCTTCGGCGTTCCGGTTCCGCGCGCTTGCTGCGGTGTTCGTAGTACGTCGACGGGGCAATCGGCAGCACGCTGCAGATCGGCTCGACCCCGTGTTCGTCGCGGTGCTTCTCGATGAAGTCCACCATCACTTCCGTCCGCGGTCGAGCTCCGCCTGGGCGAAAAAAGCCGATGCCTGCCGGAGGATCGTGTTCGCCCGCTTCAGCTCTCGGTTCTCGCGCTCGAGTTCCTTGAGCCGCGTGCGCTCGTCCGTTGTCAGGCCTGCTCGCGTCCCCGTGTCTCGTTCGGCCTGCTTGAGCCACTTGTCGAGCGTCTGCGGGGAGCAGCCGAGCTTCTTCGCAATCGACTCGACGGCCGCCCACCGGGAGTCGTGCTTGTCCATCGCCTCCTGCGCGAGCCTCACGCCGCGCTCACGAAATTCGTTGGAGTACCTGCCCATGTCTCTGAGTTTCTCTCTTTCTGGAGTCTCCGAGAAACCCGGGGCGGTTCA
>JANSXK010000077.1 GCA_024742995.1 Gammaproteobacteria bacterium | reverse complement strand
TAGAACGGTGCAACTTTTTCAGAGCGCGTGAAAGCGGGCGTAACCTCCGTTTCAAGCACGAAACGAACAACCCTCGGCTGCAACCGAGGGCGAGGAAACGCCCATGAACGAACTAGCAGAAAGCACCGCACCCATCCAGCACCTGACGAATTTGGTCGCCGGCGCCGTCGCGAAGGCCGTGACGACCGCAACGACGGAGAACCTTCCGAGCCAAGCCGAGCTCAGCAAAGCGCTCGACGAAGCCGTCGTGCGGGGCCTGAAGACAGCATTCGACTCGATGTCGGAACGGTACGCAGTCGAGCTACTGGGCGCAGAGCGACACGAGCGAACCTCGGGCCGTCGGGGCCACCGCTCGGGGTCCCGAACGAAGCGCATGTCTACGCCCTTCGGCACGATCGAGGTCGACGTCGTGAAGAGCCGCACGGGGGCCCTGGTCCCGCCTTGGCTGGCGAACGCAAAGCGCTTCAGCGATGGTGTCCGTGACCTCGGCCGGCGGCTTTGGACGGCCGGACTCTCGACACGAAAGGTCGCCCAGGTCAGCGAAGAGGTGTTCGGCACGAAGGCGAGTCACAGCAGCGTCGCCAGCTGGGTCCAGGAGGCTGCCGACGAGGTCTTGCGCTGGCTCAACCGACCCATTCGCGACGACATCACCTACCTCGTTCTCGACGGTTTGTACGTCCCTATCAAGCGGGAGCAGTCGACGAAGCAGCCCATCCTTGTCGCAATGGGCGTCACGGAGACCGGCGTTCGAGAAGTCCTTGGCCTACTCGTCGCGCCGTCCGAGAACTTCGACTCATGGTGCACGATGCTCTCGACCTTGCGGGCTCGCGGCCTTCGCATGGACAGGCTCCGTCTCGTCGTCAGCGACGGCTGCGAGGGCCTCATCAAGGCCATCGAACGCGAGCTGCCCGATGTCCCGCGACAGCGCTGCACCGTGCACAAGACTCGCAACATCGTCGGGCGCTGCCCCAAACACCTCAAGGGTGTCGCTCCGAAGGAGGCGAGCAGCATCTGGAAGGCGCCGAACCGCTCCGAGGCGCGGTCGAGAGCCCAAGCGTTCATTGCGAAGTACCGCGGCAGCGGCCACGACAAGCTCGCCAGCATCATCGAGGACGACCTCGAGGCGACGCTCTCGTTCTTCGACCTGGACTCCACCATCTGGCACACCATGCGCTCGACCAACGTCCTCGAG
>JANSXK010000003.1 GCA_024742995.1 Gammaproteobacteria bacterium | reverse complement strand
TCTTTACTTCTTCCTCTAATAACAATTTGTATTGCTTGAATTCAGCACGACATTTAAACCGCTCCTCAGCAATCGTTTCCCGATCATGATTTGCCTGCTCAATCAAATCAGCGTACTTATCTAATGCAATTACAACGGGATTTTGGGAGGTATCTGCGTTCGAACTGGCAGCAGACCTTGATATACTGACACTATTGGAAGCGTGCTGATAATAAAAAAATCCAGCGGCCGCCAATGACAATGAACCTACAATCGTGCCAATCATAGTACTCACTCCTTCGCTATCTGCAGAATTATCACCGCCCAACATAGCATTTCCTGTTGAATGATTATCCCTATCAAAATGCGTTGCTCGTCGCTCTAACATCGCAATCTAGGGCTATCTTCTTTGCGCAGGATAATATCATAATTTGATCTTATTATTCAAATATTTTACTTTTATTCTCTTGGTTCATAAAAAATGATGTGAGTCCCAAGCAAGATATAGGAGAAAATTGCCCCATATGTGAAAATTTGGCATGATAAAAAATACGTTTTCGGAGGCTCATTGTCATGAATCATCAATACTGGCATCAAAAATGGGCATCCGATAACATTGGTTTTGATCAAAAAAAACCCAATACATTAATGCAGCGCTATTTCCCGAGCTTAAATTTAAAGCCTGGTGCTCGTATCTTTGTTCCTTTATGCGGTAAAAGCATCGATATGCTTTGGTTTTTAAAACAAGGGTATGACGTTATAGGTATTGAGCTTAGCTCGGTCGCTTGTGAAGCATTTTTTTCGGAAAACAACCTCCCCGTCAACATGACAAAAATGGGAGATTTCGACGTTTATACAAGTCATAACATCACTCTGCTTGCAGGTGATTTTTTTAAACTTGATAAGCAGATGCTTGGCAAGGTTGATGGCGTATATGACAGAGCGTCGCTTATTGCATTACCCACCACAATAAGACAGTCGTACGCCCTACATCTATCGCAATTGCTCAAACCCGGAGCGCAGATGCTGGTGATAACGACTGCTTATGATAAAACCACCATGCAAGGTCCGCCATTTTCAGTAGATGAGGATGAAATCAAACACCTTTTCAGCCCATCCTTTGATATCCAACAATGGTACAGTAAACCACTGCGTGACATCCCCGCCCACCTACAAACAAAGGGATTATTAGAAGCAACGGAACAACTGTATTATTTGCGAGTTAAAGAAATTTGATCGTCATCATTGTCGCAAACAATTCTCTTTTGCAAAGCGTTGCCGCCACTCAAAATATTTTCCCCAAACACACTTTTCAGTTTCAATGCTACTATGATCTTTTTACTGGTATGGTCTTGGATAGGACGATTGGAAAACCGTACATAACCTCTCTGAATCGTTAACTTTCCCAGCATGTCTTGTCTTTGCAGCATCCGATTCGACGCTTCAGTGAATTCAATACGGTTACAAGGATAAGACCTGTTGTGCATAGCAGCTGTAACCGCTGCAAACATCCCATTCATGTCCGCAATGAATGAAGCGCGCTGGCTTTCAGATAACGCAAACAAATCGACAACCCCCAATACAGAAGCAAGCGTCGTAACTTTTTCAGGATCTGTATAGCGCTGATAATTATCAGAAAAAAGTCGTTGCCAAGTATTTCTAAAATACAGATAAGACTGTGCTTGTTGAATCGTCATTCTTAAAACCACATGTCCATCCTGATTCATTTTGATTTCTTTAAACACCATACTGGGTTCGACTTGATCTAAAAATTTCTGACAATAGTGGATCAGTTCTTTCCACGCAGCCCCTTGGTAGGAAGCTGAAGTATCATCAGACCCAATACGCTTTTGTTCAAAAAATGCTGCCCTGGTATTGGGAGAAGTTACCGAGCCAAAAGCAAAATGTAAGGCATCTGTCATTTGTACAATATGATGTTCTGCAGCGATCTGGTAGCGCTGAATAATAGCGATAAAATCTTTTAAAAACTGATCCATTTGAGCCAATAATTGAGGCGAAGTTGGCTTAAACACAAAGGATTCAACATAAACCGAATGACCTCTGCGACTTGCAATCACATTCTTCGGGATCTCAGACACTGACAGTTCTTTTCCACTCATAGGATCGCGCCGCACATCCAAGACCCGGGCTACTTCTCGTTGCTGTGCTTCTGTTGTCGTAGTGATTGGCTCATGCGTAGCAGCATGATTTTCTGACTTATCTTTATACAAATCAGGTCTTACAGATAAAGAAGATTCAAATGGCATGGTTTCTTGTCCCGTGAAATAAAAATCAAAGTGTATCATTTGTTCTCAAAAAAGATCAAATTAGTGTGCTTACCAATGGATGACACACCATAATTTGTAACGTACACTCATACTCCTCAATCGAAAGAAACATCTAATTTGTGTCTTTACTGCTTGCGGACATACCGGTGTGGTGAATGCGACAAAACATGCTAGACAATTGATAGACAATGAGCCTGTACATTTGGTGATGAGTGGGTTTCATTTGGCACCTCCAGAAGTTAAAGAGCGTATCAGTCCCACCATTGAAGACTTACGTACCATCAACCCTGATTTTATTATTACGGGGCATTGTACGGGTGCTTTTGCACAAGCTGAGCTTACTGCAACCTTTGCGGAACGACATATCCCTTATGGCGTCGGTACTGTTTTTCGCCTAACGATTCTGGATATTTTATAAAAACCTAAGTCGATTTTCTTATAAATAGCCAAAATCTTGTTATTTTGTTCACATCTATTGATAAAAAATCTATAATATGGTTTATCATCTAGAGTACGTAAAAAACATAATGGTGCGAGTGACGCATGCTGCCTATCATCAAAAAAGTAATCGCACCACTCTTAAGCCTATTCGTTTTTATGTTTGGCAGCGGGTTTTTCCTCACCTTGCTGTCGCTGACCATGAATTTCCATCATGAAGCCCCTCTTATGGTCGGTGCGATGACTGGAATGTATTATGCGGGCTTGGTTTGTGGCTCGTTTAAGATTGAGCGTTTTATTGTAAGAGTCGGGCATATTCGAGCTTTTTCTACCTTTGCCTCGGCTTTAGCCGTGATGAGCTTATTACACGGCATCTTTTATAATATGCCCTTTTGGTTGGTGTTGCGTTTCCTCAGCGGATTTATGACTGCGGGGGCGTTTGTGGTCATTGAAAGTTGGTTGTTGTGTAATAGTACCACATCCACGCGAGGCCGTATCTTATCACTCTATATGATGACCTATTACGCCGCACAAGCCTGTGGACAACTTTTAATTAATTTAGGCAATCCAGACGATTTATTATTGTTTGGTATCGCAACAATGCTTTGCTCGCTCTCTGTCATCCCACTTGCGATGACCTATGTCACCACACCGCAATTTGATGAACCTTCTACGATGAACTTAAAAACATTGTACAAAAAAACCATGTCTAGTATTTTTGGCTGCTTTTGCGCAGGCATGACGTTAAGTGCGTCTTACGCATTATTCCCCATCATCTTTTCAAATATCTACCACGAAGCATCCAAAATTTCTCTATTCATGTTTTGTTTGATCATGGGTGGCATGGCGCTCCAATACCCAGTCGGAAAAGTTTCAGATACTGTCGATCGTAGATTTGTGGTGATTATACTCTCTTGCCTTGTGGCGGTGACTTCTTTATTGTTAATCGTTGCCTATAAATATTACATCTCCTCGATTATTTTGATCATCATTTTGGGTGGTTTAACCTTTACCATATATCCCATCTGTATTAGTTATGCCTGTGATTCCTTGGACAATAATGACATCGTTGCCGGCATTCAAGGACTATTACTGTCTTATAGTCTTGGGGCAACCATAGGTCCATTTGTTGCGCCATTTTTCATGCATGTATTAAAAGAACCTGGCTTATTTGTCTACTTCATCGTCATTGCAGGCTCTGTTGCAGGATTATTTGCTTGGCGTAAAACTCAAACTGACAGCCCACCGCAAGAAGAGCCTTTCCGTGTGATGACGCAAACAACGCCTGTTATGGTTGAAATCGATCCACGAGGTGAATGACTTTAGGGCAGCAGGACTTACGAAAAACGCCGAGGTCGAGGCGGATTTAGTATTTAATGAGGGAGTTTAGATGGCTAAATGACCGAATTAAATACTAAATCCAACGAAGAGATCGGTGTTTTGCGTAAGTCCTGGCAGATTTAAAAAGTTACGTAACAGTCTGTCACCTTGCTCCGTCATAATCGACTCTGGATGAAATTGTACGCCAAACACAGGATAAGTCTGATGAGACAAGGCCATGATTTCGCCTTCTGGACTCCGCGCTGTTACCACCAAACAATCAGGCAACGCATCTTCTTCCACAACCAATGAGTGATAACGCCCTCCTTTTAGAGGGTTGGGTAAGTTTTGAAAAATACCGGCACCATCATGAGTAATCACGGTGCTTTTTCCATGAATTGGTTTTCCAGCTCGCCCCACTTTACCACCATATGCTTGACCAATTGCCTGATGCCCCAGGCATATCCCTAATATTGGAATATGTTCACCAAACTCACGAATCACTTCCAAGCAAATCCCCGCGTGCAATGGATCACAAGGACCTGGTGACAAAATGATTTTATTGGGCGCCATGCTTTGCACCTCAGCAAGCGTTATGGCATCATTTCTAATGACAGTTGGCGCATAGCCCAATTCGCTGACATAACGCGCAATGTTATACACAAATGAATCATAATTATCGATGATTAGTATCATGGCTCAATCAATACTCGCAATAAACTATCCGCCTTTGTAAGTGTTTCTTGATATTCTTCTTCAGGCACAGAATCCGCAACAATGCCACCCCCTGCCTGAAATGTCACTGTCTTGCCTTTGATCACAAACGTTCGGATTAGAATGGAAGTATCCATGTCACCATCAAAACCAATATAACCGATACTGCCGCAATAAGGACCACGAGCTGTCGGCTCCAAATCAGCGATGATTTCCATTGCTCGGACTTTAGGCGCACCAGTGATGGATCCCCCTGGAAATGTCGCACGTAAAAGATCGATAGCACCATACTCAGGTTTCAAGGTGCCTTCGATCACAGAAACGAGATGATGCACAGTTTCATACGTCTCCAAACCACATAGTTTTTTCACCACCACGCTATGATCTGCGCACACACGAGACAAATCGTTGCGCATCAAATCCGTGATCATCGTATTTTCAGCTTGATCTTTGTCACTATGCATTAATGCATCCGCTAATTGCTGATCTTGATTTGCATCTTTACTACGTGGACGCGTGCCCTTAATGGGTCGTGTTTCTACAATATTCGTACGTGATTTTAAAAAGCGCTCAGGAGAAGCAGATGCAATGGCAACCGCGCCGAAGTCTAAAAAAGCAGCAAATGGCGCTGGATTTTTTGTTCTTAACTTCAAATACAAATCCAACGGACCCAGCTCATCAGGAAGCGCCGCGGTAAAGCACTGTGAAACATTCGCTTGAAAAATATCACCGGCATAAATATAGTCAATCACTTTTTGGACCATCTGCTGATAGGCTTCTTGCGCAAAATTACTTTGAATGGCGTCAACAGAAAGTAACGGCCATTTTTTTAAAGCACGATCAAAAATTGCTGCGTTCAAACGCGAAAAAATAAAATCACATTTATCCTCTGCTATCTTCTGACATGGCGTAACACCCTGCTCTGACAACCCGTGTGAGATGATCCATGCTGCTTTGGCTTGATGATCAAAAGCAATCACCGTGTCATAAATGCCGATCATCATATCAGGTGTTTTCATCAGATCAGCACGATGTTGCGGCACATTTTCCACATGACGCAATAAATCATAAGAAAAATAACCCGCGGCGCCACCTTGAAATGGAGGTAAATGCGAGAGCTTCGGCAATGAATAACGGGCAAGCTGTGATTGTAATGCGGCAAAAGGATCATCCTGCCCCTGAGCATCAGCAACTAATTTTACAATAGGATTAAAAACAATGAAGCTGAAAGTCCCAAGTTCGTCTAAAGATTTGGCGCTATCAAAAAAACATACCCAATCTTGATCAGCAAAGCACTGCAATACCAGAGCTGGATCTTGGTACGCCATTGTCTTAACCAGCGGTGACATAAAAAACTTCTCTTGCATGACTCAATCAAATCGTTAGTCTATACTAAGTTAATGCAACTGTCCCTGTTTTTAGGAGTGCGATTAAGACCTTAATCTCTACATTTTACGGCTTGCTCTTCCTGCTATGTACCTAGGCTTGCTTCTTCCCCTACGTATGGATAAAAAACAAAACGGAGTTCCGATGCATCATTCAAACAAAAAAGGTAAAAGCTCTAAAAAAACCATCACGCTCATCCTAATTATATTGGTGCTATCTATCCTTGTTGCTGAGTATTTATACAATAGATATCATGTCAAACAAAGCATGTCGCTTCCTGTAAAAGAATTTACTAAAGGTGACTACCCTGATAATCCCGCATCCCTCAGCCAGCGCCACGGGCACTATTCACACCAAACACTCATCCTTGAAAAAAAAGACGGTTCGCATTTTAATCTGGTCTTTTTACCCAGCAATCCAGACAGCGCGACCATTGTATTTAAAAATATTGATGTTGGCTTGATGACACCATCGCTCCCAGCCTGGATCAAACAAGATCCCAATCTTACCCGTATCTCACTCACCGATCGACAATGGAACAGGCAACAAGTCTCCTTTGAAAAAAACAGTCCTTGGATAGAAGTTATTGGCGGTGACGGTTTTGAGAAAAATCATTTATATCAGGCAGATCTTGCCAAAAACTGTCTCAACGCAGGACTGTGGGAAATCTTATTATACAACAAAGAAAATGATAAAAAGACGTTGTTTTATCAAGGATGGTTTACGTTTCCACTGGGGTACTATAAAGAAATTTTTGAGCATAACACCGGCTTACATTATCTAAATAATTGGTTTTATTTGGAGCATTGGTTTGATCCGGAAAATACAGTGGTCAATTTAGACGAGCTGAGAAAAATCACCCGGTTCTATCCCGTTATATTACACTACAATTTCAATGAGCCAGCTATTGCAGATGGCGAACAAGTCAACAAGCACAAAAATATCATATCAAAATCAGATATCAAATTATTTCGAGATTACTATAACCCTGCGGTGTCTTTTGCAACCTTCTTACCCCCTGGTATATATCGTAAAGATCATCCCTGGAAAAATGAATATTGGCGGATTAAACATCCCATTTCCGCTGTCATCAATGATATTCGTTCAGCCGGAAGTCATGATCAACATTTACAAGAAATTGTTCTGATTTATGCAAACAACGGGAAGAAGCGATCCTTCTTTTACATCAGTGGTCTTGATTTAAAGAAGCTTCCACATCTAGAGCCCCAAAACTACGCAGCGGGACAATTACATTTGATGGGTATTGGCACCGCCCCACTCAAAGAAAGCTATGAACATCTCATGAAAAATCCCCCAGAAAAAAGCCCCTTTTTCTCGGTCTTTCTAGATGAAAAACATAAATGGATCAATCACCATGATCTTGCTATCGATGGCAGCATCTTGTTTTTAGATAATAAGAAGAAAAACAAGCTACACATCTATCTGGTGTCATATGAGCGGCACGCCGTGGTTGCTCACTATTGGATTGAATTACCTAAGCCTATCGAATAAAGATTTTATCGTCCCCATCCATATCAGCGCACCACTGCCCCAATACCTACGTCCCCCAGCTTGTCCGCGGGCTCCAGAAATCCAGCTAAATTCTCTAAATCCCGCGGATAAGCCAGCGTTGTGGCATAAAACCATTTCAAAGGAAAAATACCCGCTTTTCAGCCTACGCGGGGACAACAGGCATTTAAAATTGACATTTCCCACTCTGATAACAAGTAACCATATTATCAGTCAACCAGCCACTGTCATCTAAGTATTGATTTTTAAGTCAAAATATCGTAGGTTCTGCTCTTAATTTTCAAAAAGGATTTTGATTATGCCTGGTTCAACAATACCACTCTCTAAAATTCTGATTCATCTGCCAAAAAATCTACGAGAAGCCATACAACGTGATATAGACAAAAAAAGCGTAACATTTATTAATATGATGACAAAAAGAGTCTACGGCATGCTTCAGAAGCATTATGCGACTAAGAAACTGGCGCCAGAAGAACAAGAACGGCTAAAGTTTTTAACAGAGCAAAACCAAGCCCAACAAGATCGGGCAACAGCGCTGGAAAATACAGTTAAAGGTTCCGCAGATGGGGCACCCATGGGTGGCGGAGCAGCAGTTAATTTGTTAAGCACCATTGCAGGAGGTGCTAGGCGCGCTCAATTGAATAGAGAAGAAAGTAACCGTCAAAATGAAGCAAGCAAAAAACAATGGCAAGCGACACAGATACTGCATTTTCTTGGCGTAGATCCAAGTGATTACAAAGAGATTTCAGAAAAAGTCGCCACAACGCTGTGTGATGAACTTCCGTTCGTACTGTTTCGAGCAAATGACGGTATAGATGGTGTTATGGTCATTATTGATTTCCTTATGACATCAATGAAAAGCTATGCTATTGAAAAACTGCCCCAAAATGATCAAGACATACCCAGCATCGTTGCCGCACTTGTTGATGCTGCTATTCCCCCTCCGACAGATCATCTCAAATATGGCAATGTCATGCCACGACCAACGATAGGCAACACAGGGTTGAGACTACACTGGCACAAAACTGTAGCGCTAAGTCGTAAGAATACCGAAATAGTGAAGCTATGTGGGCCGGCAGTACGTGCATTTTTAGGTGGTGATAATCATGTCGACCCAAAAACTGGAAAAATTGTTTCTCATGGGGCTTTTACCTTAGTGGGTCTCTTCTGTCATGCGCCTTCCATGAATGAGCTTGGTGAGGTCACTAGAGGACTAGAAACCGAAAGTCGAAGGCGTGAAAAACTAGGTGACAACAAATATCCTATGCATATTCATAGATCTGGTACTCCTAGAAACCTTGAATTCATGGAAGCTGATCGAGGAGAAGAATTAGATCTACAGCATTGGGAATTTATCCGTCGAATGAACCTCGACCGACCTTCAACTGCAAACTTATTACAACCACCCACAACACTTACGAAACTACATGCAACCTCTTGTCGTATCAATGAAAACGATGAAGTACCGTGGGGCCCTGATAGAGAAAGAGCTTTGCAAGAAATGCTCCAGAAAGCTCAAGCTGTCGGCCAAGCAGGTAGCACAGTTGAGGACTCCATTGTAACAATAAAAGATTACAACAGGCTCCTGGTCGAACAGGTGATGTTCCATAAACTTGGCACAGAAAAAGCAATGCAAGATGCCAACGCAGCGGCTGAAGAAGCATTGCAAGCTCGAGTAACAGCCACTGGCTCTACCAATAATCAAACCTATGCAAAAAATCGAGATCAGCTGAGAGCCGTCAATGCCGCTAGAATAGCCATTGCAACCGCAAACACATTACTACGCTCCGCAGATGAGGGTCATTTGTTATTAGAAGAAGTGCAATACACTACGACCGCGATACGAACGATCGAAGCTGCCAAAACCACGCTTGATGTTGCGCGAAGACTCCCCATAGATGATACGCATGATTATCAAATTGTCATTACTGCGTCGCAAAGAGCAACCCAAGCTTACGACAAAGTATCTACGCTAGAAACTGCTTTGCAAGTCAGTTTCCAGCTTGTTGTGGATGTGGTTGAACAATCACAATCCTTCTTTCCTCGTGGCAAGCAGTTTTACACTAGCGAAAAAAGAAATCTAGCAAAAACCGTGGCAACCATCAAATCTCGAGCTGAAGCAGCTGTAGACGCATCATTAAAACTTGTTCAACACGCTGACTTAATTGCAACCTATCGACGAAAGGATGAGCAAGACAGCATGACAAGCGAGTTTCATAGCACGGCTATTGCAGTCTACAAAGATGAACAAGATGGCGAAGAGCTCTATGGCAGGCTAGAAAGACATGATAGTACTGTCATTGCAGACCATCGACAAAGAAATGAAGCCAAATTCAATGACGCTACAAAAGCGCTTAGAACAGTCTTGGATACTGCGGACGCAAGCACTGTCAGTGCAGAAATAATGATCATAATCAACCTGTGTGTGTTGGTGACAGAAAAAACCTACGAGTTGATGTGTACAACATTAAATCCTGACAATGATGACATTAACAACCTTCCTGAGAATAAAAAAAAGGCGCTATCAACCGCTAGCACTGCTAAAAATCTGGCTGTTGAGAAACGTGATGCTGCAAAAGCCTATATCGATAATCTAGGTGTCTGGACAAAAACCACAGCTAAATATGCCACAATAAATGAACCTTTAATTCCTTTGATGCATGCCGCCATTGGGGCAAAAGAAGAGATTAGAACTTTGATTGACAGTGTCACATATAGCGGCACAACATTAAGCGGAAACACAGAATTGCTCGCTATGACTGAGGAAATTGATCGCTTTTTTAAAAATGCACAATTAGCAGCAGAACAAGGCCGATTACATGCCATCGTCAACCAAAAAGAAACCATGCAGACACGCAGAAACATTGCAGTTTCGTCAGAATTACAAGAAAAATTAGCTGCTGTTGACACAGCCGCTGGCTATTTAAATCTCGCTACTAAAATAAAACAGGCGCAATTAGCACAAAAAGCATATAAGGAAATCAAAGAGGCAAACAATGAATTGTTGTATGAGCATCAATCATTAGGATCTTTTTTAGCACATGCTAGAAAAATAACCAGGCTCCATAAAGAGGTTGAGAAACGAGTCACTGATGATATAGAAATGACAGACTTTCAATTACACCAAACTCGACTAGCAATCGGTAGGATGGAAAAAACACAAGTAGTAATTGAGGAAATGCTGGATAATTTACAGACACTGCAAACCAACTGTTATGGCAAAAACAACGATTCTGATACTGCCACAATATTCGAAGAAGAAAATTTGCCAGACGAAGCAAGTGAGCAGTTGATAATGCCCAGCAAAAATGGCTTACAAAGCTTAAAGTACGTCTTTGAGAATTGGGACCCAGAGGAAGGGAAACCTCTATCTTTCGAAGCAGTACCTGGGTACGAAGCGATGATTGGAAACAAACTACGAGAGATAATGCTGATCTTTCAAGAAACTATAAATAACGTCAATGCTATGCCACAAGTAAAACCACCGATGCCAATCAGTGCATCAAGTGTGGCTGATATCCCAGCACCAAAAAAACCAGAGATGCAACCACCATCTTCAAATGCTACTGTTGAGCTCACGCCACCAGAACACAACGTCACGCAACTCCTAGATCCAAATACTGTTGATGGGCACAAGGCGGGAAAAGAAGCACCGCAACCACCAGCTTCAAGTGCTGCTGATCTCTCGCCACAAGAAAAAGACGTCATGCAATCCTTGGATTCAAATATCGCTGATATATGGGCAGCATTTCAGACTAAAATCCTAGAGAACCTTAGCATAATAGAAAAAGAAGCTGGTAATTCCAGCGGTGTTGGTGATAATTGGGGTATCTGGCTGGTTGTCGATACAATTGTTTGGGTGATGCGGGAAACACAGCTCATGCAAGGTATAGATTTTCAAGTCGAGCAAGCCAAACAAGAGTTAACGATAATTAGGGAAGTAGCCAGCAAAGAATCTCCTGAACTAAAAGTTGCCAGAACAAGTACAATACGAGATCTAAACCAAGCTTATGTCAATCTTGCACTCATCCGTAAGAAAACCGCAAAAATAGCAAGAGATCCAGATAATCAAGAAAAGCTACCTTTGGGATTGGTGCCCGCCATACTGAATTGGTCTGGTAGGCTGAATAGTGAAGAGCTCAAATGGCGACTTAAAGAAAAAGCAGGCGAACCACCATTGGCGGATACTGTATTCGGCCTTCTGGCATACTATAATTTTTTTAGATTTTACATTGAAAATCGAATAGACGAAGTAATGAATGCAGTGAATGATTTAAGCCAATTTAAGATCGTATTAAAAGTTATCTCTGCGCAACACAATGCCCTATCCAATAAGTTCATCCCTAGTAGTCAAACCGCCGCAATTGATGAGACAGAACTAGAGGAACTGACAGCATCCTGTCAGCGCTTATCCAACATAGTCGAAACAGAACTTAAAGAAGCAACTGGCCTTGAACGATTTAGAAATAAAATTGTAAAACAAGAATTGGCACCTTTCTTTATGCAATGGAAAGAAAACTACTGGAAACGTCGCGCAAAACCGGCAATAGACTACAGCACTAGCGAAGATAGTGACCAAGAAGAAGACAGAACTGATAAATCAGAAGCCAAAACATACTCAATAGCACAAATTGAAAAATTGTTGGGTATTTTGCAAAAACGCTTGAAAACATTATGTCCAGCAGCAATACCACCGACACCACACAGGAATCGTGGCAACGTTTCTGCGTCTGGTGCTACTGACAGTGGTGGAAAAACCCTGGAGCGAAAGCCTTCTGCTTTGGTGATGTCTAGTTCATTTTCGCAAGCACCTGATATTTTAAATGAGCGTAAAACAAATACTTCCGGGAGAAGACTATCTCTTACAACATCACATTGAAACGCTCAACCCATAATAAACAACCCCTACCCCGCTGCTCGTGGGTAGGGATCAACAAACCGCATTATGAGCACTATCATGATACGGAATGGGGCGTGCCTGTGCATGATGATCGGAAGCATTTTGAAATGCTACTTTTGGAAGGCGCGCAGGCTGGGCTTAATTGGGAAACGATTTTAAAAAAGCGTGAGGGCTATCGTGAGGCGTTTCAAAAGTTTGATCCTGTTGTAGTGAGTCAAATGACAGACGCTGAATTAGAGATCCTGTTGACCAATCCTGCCATCATTCGCAATCGTTTGAAAGTATTCTCCGCACGTAAAAATGCACGTGTTTTTCTCGAAATTCAAAAAGAGTTTGGCACATTTGATGCGTATGTCTGGCGATTTGTAAAAGGCCAGCCCAAAATCAATCTACCACAAAGCATGCAAGAGGTGCCTGCTACAACTCAAGAATCTGATGCACTATCCAAGGATCTCAAAAAACGTGGCATGTCCTTCGTAGGATCAACCATCATCTACGCATACATGCAAGCCACTGGATTGGTGAATGATCATACCAAAGACTGTTTTTGTAGCACTCCATCCTGAGAGTTCAGCTTCTATCTATACCCTATACCTACGACCGCCGAACGAATGCCTGCGTCCCGCAGCACATTGAAGCTATGGTCTTACGACATAAAGACAATGCTCTTAACCTGGGTATTTAAACCAAAAAAATTTTTAAACTGTAACCCAGATCAGATCTATACAAGCTTATCGAATTAGGTTAGGCTAAAATTCTGGCCTATAAGCAGTTTCAGATTATTTCATATAAAACGTTATGTTCAACAACCAAGGGGAACACCATGAAGAAGAAGGAACTCATTGATAATATCAGCAAAAAAGCAGGTTTAGCCAAGAAAGATGCGGAAGCTGCTTTGCAGGCAGTTGTGGGATCTATTACTGATTTGCTGGCTCAAGGCGACTCTATTGTGCTGCCTGGCTTTGTCAGCATCTCCGTAAAAAAACGCGCGGCACGACAAGGCCGTAACCCTAGCACTGGCGCACCTTTAAACATTGCAGCACGAAATATCGTGAGCTTCAAAGCAGGTTCAAAACTCAAAGATGCCATTAACGACTAATTCATACATAAACCAAGTGGGCGCGACATGCATACAATCTTGCGCCCACTTGATCCAACGTGTAAATAAAAGAATTAAACCGCCTATGTTTCAGATCTACCTAGAGCCATACCACGGCTTGCTCCTGGAGCATCCTCTGATTTTTCACTACCCGCACGAAACAAACCATACCCCATTGCAAAAGTCGCAACTGTAGCAGCTGCGGCCAATTTGCTCGCGGTACCAGCTGTAAGCACACCCGGTGCCGTCGCTCCGAACAAACCACCGATAGAAACAACCACCTGATTCACCGCTGCAACCAATGTGATCGTACTCAAAACATTAGCAGCAATTAATGCCAAATAAATCGCAGTCATAGTCGCTGCGAGCATCAACACCATACCCGCCATACGTAGTCCGAAAGAAATTTGGGGAGACGTTCTGGGTTGAAGAGGTAAAATGGTAGAGAAAGTTGAAGAAGCAGCCGCCGCAGCACTAGATGCATCAGTATGCTGGCCAGGAGAGCTCAGTTTACCAGAATCATATAAATTTATCGCAACCTCATCGCCGTTAAATTTTCCGCCAGGTTTTCTTCCCATCCCTGAAGCAGGTGGTCGAACAGGGGAAGTCGCATTTTGAACCAACAGTTTAAGTTGATGATTATCTGGCGCTGCTGCATAACTGTGTCGTCTCAATAGATCAAGAGCTTTTTCACCGTCACCAGTGTCAATAACTCTCTGAATTTCCGCGCACAAGTCTTCTGTTGATTTTTGCGTTGTCACTGCCTGTATAGTGTTTTCAACAGCAGAGGGCATATCTTTTGTCTGCTTGATTAAAAAATCTTTTGCACGAGTATCCGTTGCTGTACAGAAAGTATATCCATACCTATGCGTTGAGGTATAATCCTCAACCTTTTTCAATATTTCATCAGTACGTATTTCATCCTCAGCGCATAGATCTGTTTTAGTTCCAATCACCGTAACCAGAGCGCCATGAGGAATATTTGGATTTAACCTATCCATTTGAGTAAGAAACTTTTCCCAACCCTGAGCGTCATTTGCATCAAAGACCAGATAAACCTGATTTACATTAGCAAAAGCTTTCTTTATTGCTCTAGGAGAGGCGTCATCAGAAACCTCTAGATAACAAATTTCTCGCTGTACATCAAACTCGCGGTCTATTGTAACGGCAACACCAATTGTAGCCTCATATACTTTATTCGCATCAAATGGCTTACCCATCAATTGATCTATTAGGGTTGTTTTTCCAGACCCTTGAGGTCCAAAGACAACTGTTGAAAATTGTTCTCGTGTATTTTGCATATTGATCTCCTTAAAACTAACCCATCAAATCGTAGGCCCCAAGGTAATCACTTCTCTTCCTATAATCAAGCATTTTGCTAAAAATTATTAATACTTTGTGATATTATTGAGCTCAGGTTTTTAAATAATGGCCAACAAATGATCTGTTGGATGTTTTGGCAATCACTAAGTCCGCCACAATCCGAAAGTAAAACCATCGCATCGTGGCTAAAGAAGTAAAATTTATAAACAGACCGAATCATAATAACTTCAAATCATGAGGAATAAAAAAATGCAAACACCCCAAGACAGAAAAAGTGGAAGCGACCGAGGAACATCAGTCACATCCCGCCAACCCTCACAAGGCAGTAGATCATCTGCAAAAACACAGGAAGCTCTTGAGACGCTATATGAAAAACATGGGGAGAACGCGGAAAATCCTGAGTTAGCGGAAACTAACTACCTTTTAGGCATTGAGTTGCATGCAGAAGCAGAAGACTCAGAAAACTGCGCTGAAGAACTAGAAAAAGCAGGACATGCTTTTACAGATGCCCTAGAAATGTATCGTTCTCTCTATCCAGAAGGTCATGCTGATACTGTAAAAACACTTAATGGACTAGGGGTTGTGCGACAAGACCAGGGTTCTTACACAAAAGCAATCAGCTGCTTCGAACAAGCTTTAAAAATGAATCAAACGCTTTACGGGATGGATGAAGAACATATTGAAATTGCGGATACCCTGCATAAGCTAGGTGTCGTCTGTCAATTACAAGCTGAGCATGCAAAAGCAAGGACTTATTTTTCCGATGAAGTTGACATGCTGCAATCGCTAAATGCTGATCCGCTTAAGATTGCCACCGCGTGGAATCACCAGGGTCAAACCTATCAAGACTTGAATAATAATATACGAGCAGAGTCTTGTTTTAGACAAGCATTAGAAAAGTATCATCGAGCTTATCCTGACATGACACACCTAGATGTTGCAAAATTGTCATATCGTTTGGGGAACTTATGCCTGGTAAACAATCATTTGGAAGATGCGCGAACTTTCTTATCAGACGCTCTGGCAATGTTCCGAGGTCTGTTTGTCAAAGAACCGGAACATACTTTCATTCAAGACGCTCAAGCAGCCCTAAATACAGTAACTGCTCAGATTGAAGCCCAAAAACCACCTGTTGTCCTATCACAGCCCGCCTCTGGAAATGATGCGTCTCTAAATCACTTAGATACGCCTAATTACGGCGCAACAACTATATCGCATGTTACACATGTTACTGAAGAAACACCCTCTGAACCAAAAAGACGGGGATTTCCTTGCTGCTGCTTATTTGAAAAAAGTGCTGCGGCAGCTGCTTCAGAAGAAGCCAAGAGCCCATTGGCAACACCTTTCGCAAAAGATGGAACATTACAAGAACAACGCATCAATCGCTAGCAAACCAAGTGGGCACGCTAAGCCGTGCCCAACCCTTTCACCTGTTTTTCATGATCCAATAACCATTGCTTGCGTGCAATACCACCACCATAACCACCTAAGGTTCCAGCACTGGTGATAATGCGATGGCAAGGAATTAGGATGGCCAATTGGTTTGATCCATTCGCATTGGCAACCGCTCGAGCAGAAGTGGGTCTGCCAATAGAGATCGCCTGCGCTGCGTAACTACGCGTTTCACCATAAGGTACTCGACACAATGCCTCCCAAACTTCTTTTTGAAATGCCGTCCCGAAAAGAAAGGTTGGTGTCTGAAATGTTATCAAATCACCGCTAAAATAAGCCTTTACTTCTGCTTGGATGGACTCAAGCGGTGCTGTGATTCCTGGCGTAATGGTAGTTTTTTTATGATGCTGTAAACGTTCTACCTCGCGTTTCAAACCACGACGCGCTTCAAATTCGAGCAAATATAAAACATCATCGTCGGCGATGGCAATCATGGGTCCGAGGGGTGAGTCCAAATCAATGGTCTTTAAAATGGTCATAGGCTACTCATTGCTAATTAACTGTCCGTCTTGCAAGGTCATCACTTGATTCATTTTTGTTGCAAAATTACGATCGTGGGTCACGATAATCAACGTTGTGTTTAATTGTTGATTGAGCTCTAACATCAAATCAAACACCTGCGCTGCGGTATCTTGGTCAAGATTGCCGGTAGGTTCATCTGCCAACACACATTTGGGATGATGGACCAGTGCGCGTGCGATTGCGACTCGTTGACGCTCACCGCCGGACAATTGTGCCGGTTTGTGTTTCATCCGTTCAGACAAGCCAACTTTGGCAAGCATCTCAGCTGCTTGTGCACTGGCGGCTTTGGGCGACAAATCCGCCAACAATAATGGCATCGCCACATTTTCTAATGCGGAAAACTCTGGTAATAAATGATGAAATTGATAGACAAATCCTAAGGTTTGGTTACGTAAACGACAGCGTTTTTTTTCTGCCACGCTCTGCCAGTCCACGCCTTGAACCAAGATTTCACCCGTCGTTGGCGTATCAAGCCCACCCAGTAAATGCAACAGCGTGCTTTTGCCAGAGCCGGACGATCCCACAATGGCAATATTATCACCCGGATTGACCATAAGATTGATACCCTTCAGTACTTCAACCGAATGCTCATACTCGTAATAAACTTTACGCAAATCTCGACAATTGAAAATAGAATTACTCATAATGTAATGCCTCAGCAATGATGGTTTTTGAGGCCCGTCTGGCAGGGTAAATGGTTGCTAGAAAACTCAAAAACATGGCAACACCGCAGACCTGCCATAAATCAGTCCATAATATTTTGATCGGCAGCAAATCAGTGCCATAAAGGTTAAACGCAAACAATGAGAAATGAAACATTTGCTGTAAATAATGAATAATAGCCGGCGCGTTACTGGCCAAAGCCAAGCCTCCTACCAATCCCATCAAGGTTCCAACACAACCCACCATCATGCCTTGCACCACAAAAACCGCTAAGATCAGGCGTGGTGACGCACCAATCGTGCGCAATATTGCAATTTCAGCCTGCTTATCGTTTACAATCATTACCAAAGAAGATACCAAATTAAACGCGGCCACCGCAATGATTAAGACCAATACAAAAAACATCATGTTGCGTTCCATGCTAACCGCTTGAAAAAAAGCACCATATTGCTGTGTCCAATTGCTGACCAAATATTGTTCGCCTAACTGATCATACAGTTGCTCTGACAATAGCGGTGCGCGATAAATAGAATCGATTTTCAATTTAATACCAGTCACGCCTTGCCCTAATTGCATGAGCTTTTGAGCATCATTGATATGAATAAACGCTAAGTTTTTATCAAAGCCAAATCCAGAACCCGCAGAAAAAACACCGACAATCGTAAATCGTTTGAAACGCGGCAAACTACCTGCGGGCGTGGTACTCACTTCTGGAATCACAACAGTGACTTTATCCCCCATCATCACGCCCAATTTCTCCGCAAGCGCACGCCCAACAATCATGCCAAAATGCGGCAAATGATCCATACTGCCGATCAAAAGTTTATCTTTTAGATGATTCACCGTTTGTTCTTTTTCTGGCAGGATGCCATTGATCATCACCGGCGCGACTTGGCCATCAAACTTCAATAAGCCCATTTCTTCAACAAAAGGTGCGCTCGCTTTGATTTCTTCCGTTTTATCCAATTGTTTAGAAACAGCCTGCCAATCTTCAATAGGCGCCGTTTGCCCACTCACAGTGATTTCTGGCGCCATGCCAAAAAAGCTTTTATAAATTTGATCATGAAACCCATTCATCACCGACAACACCGTGATCAACACCGTCACTCCGATACCGATCCCGAGCATAGAGCTTAATGAGATAAACGACACAAAATGATTTTTCTTTTTAGCGCGCATATAACGCAAGCCAATAAATATTGGCAAAGGATTATACATTAAAATAACCTATATAAGATGTATTAGGCATTATAGCGTTAAGTTCTGGGGGATGTAAAAATTATATCCCCGTATTGACTTCTCACAAAGCGCCCACTATAATGACCAGTATGACTAGTCACAATATTGACATCTAAACAACGTTTTATATTAACTGTGACGCTATCAGGAGAAATGATGCACGTATGGCAGCTACAAGAAGCAAAAGCAAAGCTAACACAAGTAATTAATGAATCCAAATCAGAGCCACAGATTATTTCACGCCATGGTGTGCATGAGTCAGTCGTGATCAGTGTAGAACAATACTTAGAATTATGTGGTGCAAAAGAAGATATCACCACATTTTTTAAACAATCACCATTGTACGATTTAGATATCACAATTGAACGCGATCAATCTTCATTTCGAGACACGGATTTATAATGTATTTATTGGATACCAATGTCATTTCAGAAACAATTAAAAAATCGCCCAATCAAAAAGTCATCCAGTGGTTATCTTCCGTAGATGCTTCTCAATTTTTGTTAAGCATTCTTACCATAGGTGAAATTCGTAAAGGCATAGAAAAATTACAGGACACGGCCAAGAAGCAATCCATTATTCAATGGCTTGAGAATGACTTGGCAACCAAATTCCACGGGCGTATCATTCCAATCGATCAAAACATTGCTGAAAAATGGGGTTACCTTTCTGCTTACACGAATATCCCCGCCATTGACGGACTAATCGCTGCAACAGCACTTGTTTTCAATTACAAACTGGTGACACGAAACACCAAAGATTTTGAAAACATCATTGGATTAGAAATAATGAACCCATGGGACTTGAGAGAAGAGATATACAATGACGCGAAAAAATAAACCCTACAAACAACTATACCGCTCTTGCAAAAATCGTATGATTGCGGGCGTGTGTGCGGGATTGGCGCATTATTTTGAATGTGATCCGACCTGGATACGCTTGATTTTTGTACTGTTTTTGTTTTTAGGCGGATCTGCATTTTTAATTTATCTTGTGCTGTGGTTTCTTATGCCAGTGAACCCTAAAATATAGATCATGCCTTTTGATCCAATTCGCGTAAAAATGCCAGTTTCTCAGCTAATTTGATTTCCAAACCGCGCTGAACAGGTTGATACCAATTAGGCTCCACCATACCTGTAGGTAAATAAGACTCCCCTGCAGCATAAGCTTGGGCTTCATCATGCGCATAACGATAATCAGCACCATGACCTAAGTCTTTTAATAACGAGGTGGGCGCATTGCGTAAATGGACTGGCACTTCGCGGGAAGCATCGCGCTTTACAAATGCTTGTGCTTGCTTAAATGCCACGTAGCCCGCATTGCTTTTCGGTGCCATCGCTAAATAAATCACAGCTTGGGCCAAAGCCAGCTCCCCTTCCGGCGACCCAAGGCGCTCATAAGTGCTCGCGGCATCTTGAGTGATTTGTATCGCGCGCGGATCAGCCAAGCCAATGTCTTCCCAAGCCATACGTACAATCCGCCGCAACAAATACAAAGGATCTGCCCCACCATCTAACATTCGACATAACCAATATAGTGCGGCATCGGGGTGAGAACCGCGTACAGATTTATGCAAGGCTGAAATTTGATCATAAAAGTGATCCCCACTTTTATCAAAACGTCGGCGCGTACCACTTAAAGTATCGTGGATCAACGCCACTGTCACCATCGACACATCTTGCGTTGTCACCGCCAAAAGTATCTGCTCCAATAAGTTCAGCAACCGACGCGCATCACCATCAGCATGCGCTATCAATAATGCCGTCGCATCCTCGTGCCATTGCAATGCAGGACACGCCTTTTGACATGCCCGTTGCAATAAACATTGCAATTCATCAGCAGTCAAAGACTTTAAAACATGTACTTGTGTCCGAGATAACAAAGCGCTGATGACTTCAAAAGAAGGGTTTTCCGTGGTTGCCCCAATTAAAGTGACCAATCCGGATTCGGTATAAGGCAACAGTGCATCTTGTTGCGCTTTGTTAAACCGATGAATTTCATCGATGAAAAGAATGGTTTTTTGCGCTGCAACACGATGCTTTTCCGCCAAATCCATTGCTGCACGAATGTCTTTTACCCCAGAAAACACCGCCGACAAAGCAATCCATTCACAATCAGACGCTTGCGACATCAAACGTGCCAACGTTGTTTTGCCCACCCCAGGTGGTCCCCACAAAATCATGGAATGACATTGGCCTGATTCAAATGCCAGTCGCAGTGGCTTACCTGGCCCCAATAAATGCGCTTGCCCAATCACATCGGACCATTGCGTGGGTCGTAATTGTTCGGCCAAAGGGATGGTTTTCATGATAGCTTGTCTTTTTCCTCTAAAGAAATTTGACGCGCTTCCCCTTCGAGCATGACAGGAATACCATCACGAATGGGATAAGCCAAGCGGTCAAATTTACAGATTAATTCTTCTTGTTTTGCTAATAATTCCCCTTTACACAAAGGGCAAACCAAAATAGCCAATAGTTTTTTATCCATATTCTCACCCTCTATTTATCAGTGACTTGGTCACGAACGTAAAATGGTAATGCTTCGGCCGCAGACATGGCAGAAACATGTCCTGCTGCAACCAAATGCAACATAGATTCTGCTTCAGGTGCCTGTACACATTCGGCCACAATGACATCACGCAAATGTTGTGACCACTGATCTGCGTAATGCTCCAAGCCCCAACCCGCTAAAATGACCGGCACTTCAGGCACCTCAACTGCTTGCACCGGTGTCACCTGTATTGACGACGCGATAGGCGTTTCGGGAGGATAATAAGCCCAATACACTTCCTGCATCCGTGCATCTAGCGCTGCTAAAATAGCGTGTGGCGTCTCAAAAATACTGTGCAGTTGCGCCTGATAAGCAATCGCATCCACAGTCTTGACACCGTACATTGGCAAATCATGTGCAAACGCCAATGCTTTGGCAATACTACACGCAATCCGTATGCCCGTGAAGCTTCCGGGACCCATACCAAAGACAATACCATCCAGAGATGTCCAAGTAACGCCGGATTGATCCATCAATGTTTGTACCATCGGTAACAAATGCTGCGCATGCTCACGAATACCGTCTTGTTTTACGGTTGTGGTTTCAGTCCCCACCATCAACGCGACCGTCGCGACTGCTGTTGAACTATCTATAGCCAATAAATTCATGTTCGAAATCCACGTTCAATAAAAGTTAAGACCGTTTGTGCATCCCGGGTTTTGCGCAACGGTGGTAAACTGGCAAAAATCTGTTCGCCATAGGCCCTGCCTGTCAAGCGCGGATCAGCAATCATCAATACCCCACGATCGCTCACATCTCGGAGCAAGCGTCCAACACCTTGCTTCAAAGACAAGACCGCCGCCGCCAAAGAAATCTCTTCGAACGCCGATCGACCTTGCGCTTGGCAGTGACGTATTTTTCCCTGCATCACCGGATCTTTAGGGCTGGCAAAAGGAATTTTATCGATGATCACACAAGACAAACTGTCCCCTTTCACATCTACGCCTTCCCAAAACGTCGCGGTTCCCAACAACACGGCATTACCCAATGATCGAAACCGTGCCAACAAAATCGGCTTTGCTTCCTCACCTTGCACCAAAATAGGAAAGCTTACTCGTGGCCGCAACAAATCTGCCATCTCTTGTAAAGCGCGATGACTGGTAAACAAAAAGAAACACCGCCCTTGGCACGCATTGATGATCGGCAACGCTTTGTCTAAAAGCACTCCATAATACCTGGGATTTTTAGGATCGGGTAGATCTCTCGGCAAATAAAGCAACGCCTGTTGCTCAAAATCAAAAGGACTTGGCAAATGCAACGTCACCGGCTCGGTCAATCCCAAGGGCTGGATGAAACAATCAAAGGCATTGGACACTGTTAAAGTAGCGGACGTAAACACATACGCAGAAGGATAACGCGCCAGCAAGGTTTTAACGTACGGTGCGATATCCAAAGGTGTTGCGTGAAATACCACGGTACGTTTGAATTTTTCTACCCAGCGCACGGTTTCGGTTTCTGTGGTACAAAAATCATGAATCATCGCATGCAGCGCCAAGCATCGTACCTTAGACTGCGCCAAATCAGACTCATCATTTGGATCAGGCAGTGGCAAAGCGGCAACCCAGCGCTCGACAAACTCAAGCAAGTCTTCCCAAGCATCTCGAAACGCACTCTGCTTCATCAATACCGTCCAATCACTACGCTCGATGGGTACGGCCAGCCAGAGCTTATCCAAGACATGATCTAATGCCACGGACCATTGTTTGAACGGTTGATTGGCCAAATCGAGTACGGGCCAAGCGCGCAACATATCATCAAAGCCATCGCGTAATTGACGCGTTCCAAATTGACTGCCATGAAACTCCGTCGCAATATCTGCCAATTGATGCGCCTCATCAAAAATCACGCTGCCCGCTTGCGGTAATAATTCCCCGAATCCTTCTGCCTTCAATCGCGAATCCGCAAAAAACACATGATGATTGATCACCACCACATCTGCTTCAATCGCACGTTTACGTGCTTGCATCAAAAAACATTTGTTATGAAAATCACAAGCACGACCCATGCAATTATCAAGCGTCGATGTCACAAAGGGCCAAGCCTGAGAGTTTTCACTGAGTTCGGGTAATTCTGAGCGCTCACCGTGGGTCAATTGCGGCAATTTTTCATGCACATAAGCAATATCCGCAGCACAAGCAGCTGACTGCAAGCGTCCCTCCTCAGAAAATTGTTGGGTACGATGGTGACAAATATAATTGCTACGCCCTTTGAGATTTTGAACACGGGTCGCCAAACCCAACGCCTGAATCAATATCGGCAAATCCTTTTGCACCAACTGATCTTGCAAAGTTTTGGTGGCCGTAGAAATAATGGCTTTTTTACCACTGAGCAAACAAGGAATCAAATACGCAAAGGTTTTACCCGTACCTGTGCCTGCTTCAACGACCAATTGGTGTTTCTTAATAATCGCATCTGCAATCGCCACAGCCAGTGTCGCTTGCTGAGGACGCGGCACGAATTCAGGAATGGTCGTATTGAGCTTGCCACCAGACGCAAATAAGGTCTGGCAATGGGCAAGTAAGTCTTCAGAATGAGACGGAATTATTTTTTTGGCCACTCTTTTTCAAGATGCTCACGCTTGTTGGTCACATTTTCCCAGGACGCTGCATCCGGAGGCCCATCTTTCTTCACCGTGATATTCGGCCAAGTCTTACTTAATTCAGCATTCAACTCTAAAAATTCACTCTGATCTGCAGCCAGATCATCTTCAGAGACAATCGCATCAACCGGACATTCTGGCTCGCATAACGCACAATCAATACATTCGTCAGGATCAATCACCAAAAAATTAGGTCCCTCATAAAAACAATCTACCGGACAAACTTCCACACAATCCGTATATTTACATTTGATACAATTTTCATTCACAACGAAGGTCATAAGGTTTCCTTATTTGCTGAGCATGTCATGCACTGATCATAACTGATTGTGACGATAAAGATAAGGGGGTTAAACATCTCGCGGCTTGTCCACCGGACGTGAGGAGGATTTCTGACGCTGGCTTACCCATTTATCCAAATGATTGGCAAATTTTTGCACTTCTTTGGCACTCAGTTTACCCAACCCCCCTGATATCATCCCGCCGCCACGCAACACTTCATTCATGTCTCTTTTGCCTAGCAATTGCTTGATGTTATTTTCAGAATACAATTCACCACGTGGATTCAATGCAAAACACTGTTTACTCACCACAGCATCTGCAAAAGGAATATCCGCGGTGATCACCAAATCCCCAGCTTGAACATGCTCAACAATATAGGCATCCACGACATCAAAGCCAGAACCTACTTGTATTTTTTTAATAAAGACCGACGCAGGCACTGAAAAGGCATGGTTTGAAACCACTTTCAAAGGGATTTTGGTACGAATCGCCATGCGATAAAGAATATCTTTAATTGTTTTAGGACACGCATCCGCATCAATCCAAATCTGCATTACACTTTCTTATCCTGAAAACCAATGCGATCAGTTTAGGGTAAGCACGAAAGCATGTCACGAAACAATTCAAAACTACTGACCAGACGCAGTCAATCCACACAGAGAGGGAGATTTTAACTGAGTAATCACATCACCAACCTCTAGTTTCGCTAGATCACTATGGGTTTTTGAAAACCAACCTGTCGCAGATAAGACCCCTGCAGTCAAACCAACAGAACCCGCGACTTTTGCAAGCATGGCACTATTGAAAGCAATTGTCCCAGAAAGAACACCCATTTTTAGTGTCAAGCAAACACTCAAATACACCATAAACGGTGTGACCCAACATACTAGAAATCCTAATGCCAGACTGACTAAAAGAGCGCTTAATATTTCCCTTGCCTTAGGCATTCCCCGCATAGGTAAATGTTGCTGAAATTGAGCCATACAATCCTGTTCAAATGCATTGAAATCGGGATGTCCTGATCCCCATCCGCGATATAATTGATCGATAACCGGACGGATATGAGTCGTCATTTCTTCACCAAATTTATCGGCAATATTCTTGCAAAAACCAGCAATGAAAACATGAAAATAGTTTGACTTGATTTGTTTATTAAAAATTGATTTTAATTCCTCAGACGTTGTGGAAACATCAAGTGCTAAATATGGGTTGTCAGTTTTTAAACACTCTACTCGTTGACGTATCTCATCGACACCAGACGAGTCTGAAACATGGAGTATCAACCCACGATGGCTTGTAGGTTTAGGCCCAAAATAATGAGTAATCAAATCCTCTTGTGCCAATAAACCCTGCGCCATCTCAGTAGTTACAAACACAACCCTATATTCATTCTCATCCAGCGGTTGTGATTTTGATGTCAAGCTAGTAGGAAAAAGATGTACATCAATATCAGCGATACAAATCGATCTATCCAGCAACACAGAAGAATGCTTTTTCTGCTCCTCAAAATTCCCGGACTTCAACCAAGGGGTATTGTTATTCCCCTCCAAATGCACCATCTCGTCCACAAATGATACATCCGCTGTTTGTGCCCCATAAACATTCATTTTTGCTGATATTTTTTTCACAATAGTCCCAACACAAAACCAAAGAGGGTAATAATATCATATATTGTTCCTAATATAAACTTTTTCGCAGCATGAAAACCATATATATGCTATGATTAAAATCAATTGGTTAAATAACCTTTTTTGCGAGTAATAACCCCTTAAACCATATTAGGTTAATACACATGATCCCTTCTATGAACGACGTTAAAGCTACGGCGATGGACACGCTCATAAACTCCGTTCATAGCATGACGTCTCCATCATCGAGTGCTAAACCTTCAGATGCTATAGAGTCCCGAGTGGAAAAAGAATTAAGTGAACCCAAGAATGAAAAAAGCCAGCAACAAAAAGACACACAAGCAAATAGCGCACCAACTCAACCAAAAACATAAAAATAATTGGTGCCCAGGGCCGGAATCGAACCGGCACGAGATTTTTATTCTCGAGGGATTTTAAATCCCTTGCGTCTACCTGTTTCGCCACCTGGGCAGGTGGATGTTTGGAGGCTGAGGCCGGAATCGAACCGGCGTACACGGCTTTGCAGGCCGCTGCATGACCACTCTGCCACACAGCCGTTTTTACCGAACTTACGCAAACAACGCTTTTTTTATTAAACAGTAATGTTGCCTAAACCTCGTTGCTGCGCGTAAGTCCTGAGATAAGGCGCCTTCTTAACAAAAAAAGCGACGGTTCGTCGCTTTAATCTGGAGCGGGAAACGAGGCTCGAACTCGCGACCCCAACCTTGGCAAGGTTGTGCTCTACCACTGAGCTATTCCCGCCTACACGGGAGAGAATTCTACCTGAAATCACTCAGCTGTCAAGGCTATCCTCAGATTTTTTTGGGCCTTCTTCGGCCGGTACTCTCATCAATTCTGGCCATGCGATTTTTAAATACTCTACCATGGACCAAATAGTCAAAATTGCTGCCAAATAGAGCAAGGCCGTGCCCAATATCCCGCACCAAGACATACTCTGCTGGCACGCAATCAATAAAGTAATCGCCACCATTTGCATAGCGGTTTTAACTTTTCCCACGTAAGACACTGCCACAGAAGTGCGCTGACCGATGGCTGCCATCCATTCTCGAAGTGCAGAAACCACAATCTCCCGCCCCACAATCACCACCGCGGGTAATGTGATCAATTGTAGATTAGGGGCGGCTACTAATAATATTAAGCTAGATGCTACCAGCAATTTATCAGCCACAGGGTCGAAAAAAGCGCCGAAAGAAGAAAGTTGATGGAGTTTGCGCGCTAAAAAACCATCCAACCAATCTGTAAGACACGCCACCGCAAAAATCACCGCTGCCACGTAATGTGCCCACGCAAATGGTAAATAAAAAATCAAAATAAAGATTGGAATCATTCCAATCCGTAACATCGTCAAGATATTAGGCCAACCAAGCATTGTCCACATCATTCAATTATCCTTAATATACTGCTGTAACGCTTGATAATCATCAAACACTTCACAAGCACCTGCCGCACGCAGACTTTGCTCTTCCACATGAAAAAAATCCATGCCAACCGCATCTACGCCTATCGCAGACGCCATTTCGATATCTGAAATAGAGTCCCCCACCATCAGGGTTTGGGTCGCATCCATCTGCAATACGTCCATGATCTCTTCTAACATTTGTGGACAAGGTTTAGACGGCGCTTCTGTTGCAGAACGGGTGATCTGGAAAAACGTGTCTAAACCGCTCGACTGCAATGCGCGTAACAACCCTTGGGCGCTGCGATTGGTAGCTATCGCCAAAGACATGCCTTCTTGGGCTAAAAAGCGAACTGTATCTTCGGCACCGGGTACCATTTGCGTTTTAGTGGCTAATGCAGATAATGCTTTTTGCGCCTCAACCAAAATGTCTTCTTGTTGATGCAACGATGCAGTTGGAAATAATTTTTTAATCGCATTGGCTAATCCCAACGGCACCGCTTCACGTGCAATATGCCCATCAATCTGCCCTAAATGCAATCGCTCCGCGGCTAATTCAACAGCATTTAACACGTAGCCTAAGCCACTTTCCGCGAGCGTGCCCTCCCAATCAAACACCACCAGTCGATATCGCTGCAACACGGCGCACCTTCCTTATGCTTTTTTAATACACTCCAATGCCTGTGAAAACAAAGCATCTAAATCTGCTTCAAAACAGTACGTTTTTCCGTTTAGCGTAAACTGAATCGCACGTGCGTGCAAATACATTCTTGATTTTAGACCCGATAAACTTGGTATCATCTCCATTTGACCATATTTGCGATCACCAATAATAGGATGGCCCAATTCTGCTGCGTGCACGCGAATTTGATGAGTACGTCCCGTTTTGGGCAATACTTCCACCCAACACGCCTCTGTATAATTGCCCAGTACGGTAAAGCTAGTCTGTGACGGTTTTCCTTCTGTTGCTGAGGCGACCACCATACGTTCACCAGATTTCAATACTGACTTCAACAATGGCATATCGACCACGAGGGAGGATTTTTCTTGCCAAGGATGCTCTAAGAGTGCCCAATAAGTTTTTTGCACCTGTCGTGCTTCTAACAACGCTTGAATAGCCCGCAAACATGAGCGTTTTTTCGCTAATAATAAACAACCCGACGTGTCTCGATCCAAGCGATGCACCAGTTCCAAATAATGTAAATCCGGTCGAATCTGCCGCATGGCTTCAATCACACCCAAGCTCACCCCACTGCCACCATGCACCGCAATACCAGCCGGCTTGGCCAACACCAAGAGCCGTTCGTCTTCAAAAATAATATGATGACGCAAACAATCCGATAATGTCTCACTCACCGTAGTTGTTTTGGGTGACGAGTGACGAATGGGCGGAATACGAATCGAATCCCCAGCAGCCACACGTGAAGATGGCTTGGCACGTTTGCGATTGATACGCACTTCACCACTACGTACAATCCGATAAATGTGACTTTTGGGCACGCCTTTGAGGACCCGCAATAAATAATTATCCAAGCGTTGGCCGTCTTCTTCGTCTGCAATCATCACATAACGCACTGTGAATTGCGCATCATTCTGCATCTAACTATTTCCTCAGATGGATTTTTTTGGTACCATTGTACACTTACGAGTGTATGCATGGCCAATATTTAGAGCCAATGAAGATTTATAATGCGCATCGCTTAGGTCGAAAAGATCATTAAGTACCAGAGAAAAATTGAACACATATTTATCAGATACCCACGCATGCCGAACATGCGACAACATCAAACATGCGCGTTCGAATTCGAACGCAGTGTGCGTGTGGTCTGTCACTGTAGAACACAGTATCAAATAGGTTGTGATGGCACTTCAACCTTAGGCTTAAGCAGGGCGCCCTATTTGAGGGTTAGTAACATGGGTAGTTTGGAAAGAATGTTAATCAACGCAACGCAAGCGGAAGAAGTACGTGTTGCGCTGGTAAAAGACGATCATCTGTACGATTTAGACATTGAATGTCCGGCAGAAGTAAAGAAGAAAGGCAATATTTACAAGGCAGTTGTCACCCGCAGAGAACCAAGCCTAGATGCTGTATTTGTAGAATACGGTGCTAAGCGACAAGGGTTTTTGCCGCTGAAAGAAATTGCGCCGACGTACTTCGCAAAACAGGCCAATAAAGACAAAGATTCCGGCAAAACGCCAATCACCAGCCTGATTCGAGAAGGCCAAGAATTATTAATCCAAGTCGACAAAGAAGAGCGCGGCAACAAAGGCGCGGCACTGACCACGTATATCACTTTGGCTGGCTGTTATTTGGTATTAATGCCGAATAGCCCGCGATCTGGTGGTATTTCGCGCCGCATTGAAGGTGACGATCGTGACGAGCTCAAAGAAACCTTAAATGCCCTGACACTCAGCGAAGACATGGGTATCATCATCCGTACAGCAGGTGTGGGTAAAAACCAGGATGAATTGCAAGCAGATTTGGATATGCTGTATCACCAGTGGCAGGCCATCAATAACGCTCATAAATCACAGTTAGCACCTTGCTTGATTCATCAAGAAGGCGATGTCATCATTCGCTCCATTCGCGATAATTTGCGCAAAACAATTGGCGAAATCATCATTGATGATCAAGTCTCATACGTGAAAGCCAAACAATATATTGAGCAAATCAAACCCGACTTTCTACCCAATTTAAAGCTGTATCACAATAACGTGCCTTTGTTCAATTTTTATCAAATTGAAAGTCAAATTGAAACGGCATATCAACGTGAAGTTGCGTTACCATCCGGCGGCGCGCTGGTCATTGACCGTACTGAAGCGTTGGTATCCATTGATATCAACTCTGCGAAAGCCACCAGCGGATCTGACATTGAAGCCACCGCATTAAATACCAATTTGGAAGCTGCGGATGAAATTGCTCGCCAATTGCGCTTACGCGACTTAGGTGGCTTGGTCGTCATTGATTTCATTGATATGGGCTCATCTAAAAACCAACGTGATGTAGAAAACCGCCTCAAAGATGCGCTCAGAGCTGATCGTGCACGCATTCAAGTGGGTCGCATTTCACGCTTTGGCTTATTAGAGATGTCGCGACAGCGTTTGCGTTTGTCTTTGGGTGAATCTGCACAAGACATATGCCCGCGTTGTGAAGGACGTGGCGCGGTGCGTAATATTCAATCCAGCAGCTTGTCTATCATTCGTTTGATTGAAGAAGAAGCATTGAAAGAAAAAACCAATGAAATTCAAATTCAATTGCCGGTCGACATGGCCACATTCATTATGAATGAAAAGCGTGACTTTATCCTTAATATTGAAAAACGTCACGCCGTGCGGGTCTTGATCATTGCGAATCCTTATTTACAGTCACCGCAGTATACGATCAGTAAAACCAAAGCAGACCATGCAGCGAAATCAAAAAAGCCCAGTTATGCGTTGATTCAACAACCTGAATTACAAATCGCACATGCCAGCTCACCGGCGCAGCGCGATGAACCTGCGGTCAAAACATTCGATACGCAGATGATGAAGCACGCCCATTCTCTGACTTTTCTGCAGCGCGTGGTACAAAAATTATTTGGCACCCAAGATGCACCAAAAGCGACAGAGAGTAGTGCGAAAACGGCTACTAACGCATCTGCATCAAAACCCAAGAAAACGCAACAACGCGCACCTCAGGACCGACGCCGACGTTCGCAACAGTCACAACGACGCTCATCATCAACCACTCGGAAAAAACCGGCTGAACAAGGAAAAGCAGCGCCGGCAAAACCAGATCAATCGAAGAAGGATCCAGTAGAATAAAAGACAGATTCCTTCGCCTGCACCCAGGTGAAGGACATCATTTCACACGCTCTTAAGAAAAATTGATAAAACCTCTGGATTTTTAATATTAAAAAAGCTATGATGCGCCCATTGTGCTTCTTAGGGCGCGCAATAGCGGCATTTTTAGTGCAAGATGTTATTTATTTGGTGTGATTTTAACCATACTCAAACAGATAACAACATGCCCTGCATTATTAAACTACTTAGAGTGAGGATTTAACATGGCGACAAATCAAAGAGAACACAAACCAATTAAGTTCGAAGATCAACCATCAGTAAGTACAAGAGATAGAAGTACGAGTAGAGAGGATTTGTTAGATCTTAACAAAGATTCTGATCGTAAGCCAGTAGCTGCAAAATCATGGTCAGATTGGGGTAGCGAACGTAAAGGCAACTTTAAGTATGCAGCTGTTGCTGCGGTATTGTTGCTATCTGGTGGCTATCTAGGCGCTTTATACTTCGCACCTGCTATGATTCCATTTGGCTTAAGTGCAATGTCTACTTGGACTAGCATGGCTGTTACTGCCACCGTGGGTGTGGTTGCGGCTGCTAGCGCATACTTCACATTACCACAACTTATGGGTTCAGTTCTAGATACTGTCGGTCGTTTGTTCAACAAGGACCGTCTACCTACTAAAACTGACATGGCATTGCTAGCTACCGTTGTTGGTTTAGGTCTGAGCTTCGTTGCGATGCTATATCTTGCACCTGCAGTGCTTCCTGCAGTATTGACTGGTCTTGGCACTTGGTCGAAGCTTGCTGTTGCAAGCACAGTTGCAATTGCTTCAGTGGCTGCTGCGTTGCCTATGTTCTACAAAGGGCCTGCTATGTTTAAAGAGGGTTATGGTGATAACCTTGCGAGTGATCTTTGTGCTCACGATCAAGAGGACAGCAGATTCACACTGTAGTTAATTTAATCCTTAAGCCCATGGCACACTCTGTGTGTCATGGGTTTTCTAGTTTAAGCAACAGGATTCACCCCTATATTTGGATTAATGCCGCAATTATCCAATAATTTTAATAAATTATTCCCTTTCCGTGTCAAACGCTTCAGGCAATAAATATCCAAATAACTTTGTAAAATATACGCATATTCAGGCAATGACAAAATAGCTAGGATTTTTTCTGCACGCGCCAAATGCAATGGATCACGTGCATCGCATACTTGAAACAAAACAGCGCCCAACATCGCCGCAAAACTTGCTTTACGTACGGATTGCGCTGCGTAAAACCGCTGAATACACTCATCCAACGCACGATCTTTATCCCATTCAATCCATGTATCATACAATTCTAAAGAGGCCGCTGCTTGAAATAACTCGACTGTCGTCAACGTTTGCAAAGCATGAGCCACAGGAATCACCGCTTGGACATTCGCCCACGAGCAATTTCCGGCAATTTGTGCAGCAATAGGGAGTTGTAATACCGGTTTCAATCCTAAAATTTTATTGATGGTTTGATGAAAATAACGGCGGTCTTGTTTTTTATACAAAAAATCCAAGAGAAAATTTAAAGTCAATGCTTCCGGTTTGGAGATGCGGTAAATATTAACACTGCCCTCTTTCAATGCGTTTTCCCCCCGATCAATCTTCGCCCACCAATCTTGATAGCGCACAAAACACATGGCATGGCCTTGGCTGGCTGCGGGTAAAATCAACAAAGGTGCGTCTAATAATTGTTGGATACGCTGGTGATGATGGTTGGTCAACGTCACATGATGTTGTAATTGTAGCAATTCATCTGCCACTGCAAAACCATCCATGATTTGATACACCATTGGAAACAAGGGCCGTAAATGCCGGGTCGAATAACTACTGGTAAAACGTCGCAGTGAATCTTTGACCACAGCCACGGTAAACTCTAAGATAAATCCTTCATAGTCCAATTCGATGAACTCTCCTTGCGCTGTCACAATATCGACATCCCCAATGAGTTCGAAACGATGGCCTAATAATTTGGCATAAATAAAATCCAAGGCAAAATCTAGTTTGGCTTGGTATTGATACAATAGATGTTTGATATCCGATTGCGCACGCAAAATGGGATAAACCAACACAGACAAGCCTGCTCGGGTATAAGCATTAGGATCAGCGCCTTTGGTCAATAATAAACGAATAAATTCTTCATCCCCATTGTCCACAGCCCAGTGCAAGGCAGTGCGACCGGTAACATCTGATTTGTTGATATCCACACCACGATCTAAAAGCAATTTGGCAATGTGTACTTGCCTCGTAATGGCTGATTCAATTAACGGGGTGAAACCATACTCATCAATATCATCCAAAGACTCCCCTTCCCGCAGATAGTAATCAAAATCTGGAAGACGGCAAGAGATGATATCATTCGCAATGGTCATATGATGTATTCCTTATTATGCTCACGTTTCGTCAAACAACCCCTGCCCTACGCTGCACGTCCATGCCTACCCTCTAAAATCCTTGTGGCTTCGGTGCTGGGGATACCCTGGGTACATTGTTCAAACGCAATTGCTTTTCCATTTCTTGCTCACGCTTCTCATTATCAAATTCACGGCGTGCTTCTGTATTCAATGGGGGTTCAGGATTCAAATTAGGATCCACCCCGTCGAAGCGCTGGCTATCCAACCAAGGATTTTGCAAAATATTATTTTGCATGCCCCCTTCATGCCCCGCTTGTTGTTGTGAGGTGGTCTGCTCAGGGTGCTCTCGAGCATTCACACGGGCAAAACGACGATGGCCATCTTGTTCCATATGACGACGTTGGCGATCCATGGTTGGCGTATCATCGCTCAAATAAGACGTTTTACGCGTTCTGGCATCCGCATCAGTCACAACGCTAAATTCAATCTCGGCCCACAACGGAGAAAAGTTGCCTGAATGCTCAATATTGATTGTCTGTTTGCCCCGCCCCAAAGCAGTAGGATTGACTTGAATCTCGAGAGTACACGCTTCTTGCGGCGCTAAGTTCAATCCAATATGACAAGTTCCTCCGACCAAACCTACACGAGGATCATCTGAATGTTCAAACCCCAAACCGGTGATACGAATATCACCTTCACTTTGATTGGATAACGTCAAGATTTGACGCAGCGGTTGCGAGCCTAATTTGATGGCCGGCCAAAGAGGCATGGGTAACACCCACGCTAAGGTTTTCATTGTTGAAATCGTAGAGATTTGGTTTTTTTTCATATACTAAGTATACACATTGAATCAGATATAGTCACGACACAGCAATTCTGCAATTTGCACCGCATTGGTAGCAGCCCCTTTGCGAATATTGTCAGCAACCACCCATAAATCCAAGCCATTGGGATGTGAAATATCCTCACGAAGGCGGCCCACAACCACATCGTCTTGACCCACGGCATGCGAAATGACCGTTGGATATTTGGTTTTGCGTGGATCATCCACCACGGTCACCCCAGGCGCTTTCTTAAGTACTTGGCGTGCTTTTTTCGCTGATAATGGCGATTTAAATTCAACGTGAATCGCTTCAGAATGACCATATAATACCGGCACACGTACTGCCGTCGGATTTACCAAAATCGAATCATCTTCTAATATTTTATGGGTTTCCCAAACCATTTTCATTTCTTCACGCGTATACCCATTGTCTTGAAAGTCGTCAATATGGGGTATCGCATTAAATGCGATTTGTTGTGGGTAGACTTTTGATACCGCTGGGCGACCATTTAACAGTTCCCCAACTTGGGCAATCACTTCAGAAACTGCTTTTCTACCTGTTCCAGATACAGATTGATAGGTCGCAATATTAATTCGTGAAATTTGTGCCGCATCATGCAAAGGCTTAAGTGCGACCAGCATTTGTATGGTCGAGCAATTGGGGTTCGCAATGATCCCTTGGCGCGTATAATCTGCGATTCGTTCAGGATTAACTTCTGGTATCACCAAAGGAATATCGGCCTCATAGCGAAAACAAGAACTATTATCGATCACCACACAATTATGCGCAGCTGCTATCGGCGCATATTTTTTTGCAACGTCAGTGCCGGCAGCAAAGAAAGCGACATCAATGTCAGTAAAATCAAATGTCGCCAAATCCAATACATCCAAACTTTGACTGCCAAATGGGACTGATTTCCCCAGCGACCGTTCTGATCCCAAAGGAAAGATTTCCGCCACAGGAAATTGGCGCTCTGCCAAGCTTGCCAACATCGCTTCGCCCACAACACCGCTAGCACCTACCACCGCGACACGATACAGTTTTGTCATCTCATACACCAAAATGTTCGCGCAAACTTTGCGCTGTTAATAAAAATATCCCTTCGCCACCATGCTCAAACTCAAGCCACACAAAAGGCACCTCCGGATACAGGTTTCTCAAGGCATCTTCACTCAACCCTACCTCAATCACCAAAATGCCCGTTTCACGTAAATACTGTCCTGCTTGTTGCAGAATCTGTTTCACCAATGCTAATCCATTGTCATCAGCTTCTAATGCCAATATTGGCTCATGTCGGTATTCTGCAGGCAACACCTGCATATCTTCCTGTGCCACATAAGGGGGGTTACTTACAATAATATCATACAAAACTTCAGGAACTTGAGTAAAACCATCCGATTGAATCAATTGTAATTGATCTTGCATATGATGACGCTCACGATTAATGGCAGCAACCTCCAAAGCCGCATCTGAGATATCAACTGCATCCACCATCGCTTCTGGAAATGCAGCGCAACATGCAATCGCAATACAACCACTGCCGGTACACAAATCAAGAATGCGCGTCACGTTGTCTGGATTAGCCCAAGGGGAAAACTGTTGTTGTATCAATTCGGCAATAGGTGAACGTGGGATCAATGCGCGTTCATCCACATAAAAACGCATCCCGCAAAAATGGGCGGTTTGAGTGATATATGGTACAGGCACCTGTTGAATCACCCGTTGCTCCAGACGACTTAGCAAGCGTGTTTTTTCTTCATCTGTCAAACGACCCTGTAACAATTCACGATCAATGTCCCAGGGCAAATGCAAGGTTTCAAGTACCAAAGCAAAGATGTCATCCACAGCATTATCCGTGCCGTGCCCATAATATAGTTCCGTAGCACGCGCCTGGGAAATGCCAAAACGAATCATATCAAGGATCGTCATGAGTGATTTGCCTTCTGTACTATAGGACATGTGGGTACCTTTTGCTTATCATAAATACTAAAATATCTGTCTTCCCCGGACAGGCCGAGATGCCAGTACGTTACCTAAATGCTGAAACAGGCAATTATATGCTATACTTGCCGTGGCCACAATTTAGAATACACTATGTCACCCAAACCACCGATTTCTTCTGAAGACAGCGCATTGTTTCGTGATACGTTACGCGATGTCACCCCTTTGAGCCACAAAAAACCACTGGTTTCTCCTGAAAAAAACAAGCCACCTGCCACACGACGACATAAAGAACCTACCCCTCTGCTCAACAACTATGATCTATCTGATTACTACGCTAACCCAGTACAAGCAGAAAGCATGCTCAACTATCGTAGTGACGGCGTCAGTAGCAGACAAGTTCAGAAATTTACGTCCGGAAAACAAAGATACGAAGCCAAATTAGATCTGCATGGCTTCAAACCAGAAGACGCCAAACATCGCTTAAGTCATTTTATCCAAGCACAAATCCAATACAACCACCGCTGGGTGCTGATCATTCACGGCAAAGGCGGACGCTTTGGAGAAACACCTGTTTTAAAAAATCTAGTGAATCAATGGTTGCGCCAAATCCCGGATATACTCGCATTTCAAAGTGCCTTGCCAAAGCATGGCGGCACCGGTGCTGTCTATGTTTTGTTACGGAAAATAATAGACAAATAGTAGTCAAGCTGATAGGATTTTACTTTTTTTCTCGTTTTTGTTGTTGGAGCTTTAGGGAAATGGTCAAATCTCGATATCCTAAGGAAAAGATGAGTGCATTCCAACCTTGGTTGATTTGGGGATTGGCTTGTCTTTTTTATTTTTATGAATGCTTACTGCAAGTCTCTCCCAGTGTGATGAGCACAGAGTTGATGCGCGATTTTTCCGTGACCAGTCACACCTTAGGTATCCTATCTGGCGTTTATTTTTATTCATACGCTGCCATGCAACTCCCCTGTGGTGTCATGACCGACTATTTTGGTCCTCGTCGCCTATTAACCATTGCAACAACCATTTGTGCACTCAGTACGATTGCTTTCGGCTTAACAAACAATTTTTTCACTGCGTGTGTGGCACGCTTAATGATTGGCTTTGGATCGTCATTCGCCGCCGTTGGTACGTTAAAACTTGCCGCATCATGGTTCCCTGCCCATCGTTTTGCATTCTTAACTGGATTGATGGTTACCATCGGCATGCTGGGCGCAATTTTTGGGGAAACGCCCTTGGCGATCTTGGTTGATCATTATGGCTGGCGCCACAGCATGTTGATCATGGGCTGCCTGGGTATGGTCGTTGCGATTTTGATTTTTGCCTTTACCAAAGATCATGCAGAACATAGTGAAACAGAAGATACCAAAGAAGAAGGCACACTTCTACAACGATTTATGATTCTCTTGCGTAACAAAAAATTATGGATGGTTGCCTGTTATGGTGGTCTGATGTACACGGCCACACCTGTGATCTGTGGCCTATGGGGCGTCCCCTTTTTGATGCTTAATCTGGGGTTATCTAAAGCTACTGCTGCGAATTATATCTCTTTGATTTTGATTGGATGGGCTGTCAGTGGCCCGATCTGGGGGATTATTTCTAATAAAATAGGACGACGTAAACCGCCTCTCTTTATCGGCAGCACTGGCGCTTTGATCACGCTTGCCTTGCTTCTCCTGTCTCCTATTCAAAATAAAATTCTTATACAACTCTTGTTGTTTTTCTTTGGGGTTTTTTCATCAGGATTTTTGCCCGCATTCGCTTTGGCCAAAGAATTATGTGATCAAAAATATGTCGCAACCGCCATTAGTTTCATGAATATGATGAATATGTTGGGTATCGCGCTTGCGCAACCAGCCATCGGCTTTATTTTGGATAAGCTGTGGACAGGGGAAATTGAAAATCAAGTGCGTATCTACACGGTTGCTAATTATCATACCGCTTTGGTTATTTTGCCTATCGGTATATTAATTGCATTGATTATTTTGCCATGGATACCGGAAACCCATTGCAAAACTGTAAAACTGAGATCGAAATGAAAAAATTATTTATCAAAACCAACGGCTGTCAGATGAATGTGTATGATTCTTCCAAGATGGCAGATGTTTTATCAAAATCACATGGGCTAGAAACCACGGAGTCCGTCGATGATGCTGATGTGATTTTACTGAATACGTGTTCCATCCGTGACAAAGCACAGGAAAAAGTATTTTCAAAATTGGGCCAATGGCGAGAACATAAAAAAGCCAACCCCCACGTCATCATCGGTGTAGGCGGCTGTGTTGCTAGTCAAGAAGGGGCAGACATCCTCAAGCGCGCGCCTTATGTTGATTTGATCTTCGGACCACAAACCTTGCATCGATTGCCCGCCCTGTTGAGTGAGCGCATAGAAAAACGTAAACCTGTAGTCGATATCAGTTTTCCCGAAATTGAAAAATTTGATCACCTACCTGCACCCAAAGCCGAAGGCCCAATTGCCTTTGTATCCATCATGGAAGGTTGCAGCAAGTATTGCAGTTTTTGTGTCGTGCCTTACACACGTGGCGAAGAAATTTCTCGCCCCTTTGATGATGTCTTAGCCGAATGCTATCTTCTGGCCCAACAAGGGGTACGTGAAATTAATTTGCTAGGCCAAAATGTTAATGATTATCGTGGTCAGATGGAATCAGGTGACACCGCAGATTTGGCACTCTTGATTCAATATTTATCGGCTATCGATGGTTTAGGCCGAATCCGTTTCACCACCTCGCATCCTTTGGCATTTTCTGATAATTTGATATCAGCCTACGCTGAAGTCCCTGAATTAGCCAATCATCTTCATCTACCTGTACAATCTGGATCGGATCGTATTTTGGCCTTGATGAAACGCGGTTATACGGCGCTGGAATTCAAATCTAAAATTCGCAAATTGCGTAAGGTACGCCCTGATATCCGTCTTTCTACAGACATCATTGTCGGCTTTCCTGGTGAAACAGATCAAGATTTTCAAGCGACAATGGATTTGGTACATGAGATTGGTTTTGACGTCTCATTCAGCTTTATTTATAGTCCTCGTCCCGGCACACCGGCAGCTAATTTGCCCGATCCCACCTCGATGGATACCAAAAAGAAACGTTTGAGCATTTTACAAGAACGTTTGGGTATTCAAGCCGCTCGTTATAGTCGTGCATTGATAGACACCACCCAACGTGTTTTGGTAACCGGCACATCGAAAAAATCTGCCACCCAAATTGCAGGAAGAACCGAATGTAACCGCGTGGTTAATTTTGATGGTCCGCAAGATTTGATTGGCCAATTTGTCGATATCGTCATCACAGATGCCCAACCCAATTCTCTGCGTGGCCACCTTCTAACCTCAGATTCAAATGTCTGCGCCTAAACAACTCATCGTTCCCGACGAATTATCCGGCCAACGCATCGACCGTGTTTTAGCGCAATTGATTCCAGATTTATCACGCTCAAAACTCAGCGCTTGGCTCAAAGCTGGCCACATCACCGTCAACCAAAAACAGTATCAGCCGAATGATAAAGTTTGGGGCGGTGAAGAAATCAGCTGTAATATCCAAAAAGAACCCGCCCCGTCATATCACCAAGCCGAAGCTTTGCCCTTGGACATTGTGTTTGAGGATGAGCATATCCTTATCATCAACAAACCTCCCGGATTGATTGTGCACCCAGGTACTGGCAATCCTAATGGCACCTTATTGAATGCATTATTGCATCATGACAAATGCATGCACGATCTCCCGCGCGCAGGCATTGTGCATCGTTTGGATAAAGATACCTCGGGCCTCTTGGTGGTTGCAAAAACATTAGCGGCACATACGCATTTGATTCGCCAAATGCAAGCGCATGAGATTCACCGTCAGTATTTGACCTTGGTCTATGGCCATCTTATTGCAGGCAAAACAATCAGCACAGGCTTCGGCCGTGACCCACGCAATCGTTTAAAAATGGCGGTCACCCCTCAAGGCAAACACGCGATCACTCATTTCACTGTGCACAAGCAATATCAATATGTCAGCTTATTAACGGTTACTTTAGAAACCGGACGTACTCATCAAATTCGCGTACATATGGCCCATATCAAACATCCGGTGGTTGGAGATCCACTCTATCATACCCGCAACAGTTTGCGCGCAGGGATGAGTGTCGACTTACGCCAAACCCTCACGCAGTTTCCGCGTCAAGCACTGCACGCGCAAACCTTAGCATTCGATCATCCTATCCACGGCAATGCATTGACCTTTACCGCCCCCATCCCTTATGATTTTGAATCTTTATTAAGCTTTCTCGATGAGGAACTATGATCCAAACGATTGCCGCGAATTGGTCCGCACCTAAAAATATTCGAGCTTTGAGTACCACACGAGACGGCGGTGTCAGTCAAGGTCATTACGCAGGTTTAAATTTGGGCGATCATGTCAACGATGATTCGGATGCGGTGATAACCAATCGTCAAATGTTGCGACAAGAACTCACGCTACCCAATGACCCGTCATGGCTCAATCAAACCCACAGCACAAACTGCGTGATCTTAGATCACCCTAATGCCAGCCGTGATGCAGATGCAGCCATTACCCACGACCCGCAACAAGTATTAGCAATTTTAACCGCAGACTGTTTGCCCATCGTGTTATGTAATCGCCAAGGCACTGAGATTGCAGCCATTCATGCAGGATGGCGAGGCTTGGCAAATGGCATCATTGAAGCAACGTTAGAAGACATGCAGTCTGCGCCCAAAGACTGTTTGGCGTGGATCGGCCCTGCTATTTGTGGGCCATGCTATGCCACTGGCGCTGAAGTTTTAGACCAATTTACTGCGCAGTATTCCTTTGCAATCCAAGCATTTCAATGTATCGAACAACAATGGTATGCCGATTTACCTAAATTAGCGGATTTAATATTGACAACATCAGGGATCACTGCCGTTTACTCATCCAACGTCTGCACTTTGGAAAATACCCATTTATACTCCTATCGCCGCGCGGCACAAACAGGTAGAATAGCAACACTAATTTGGTTTCAAAACACCTAGGAATTGACGATGATCAAAAAAATAGTTTGTATGATAATAAGTACCCTATGCTGGTTGAGCCTCGCACATGCTCAAAATGATACTGTGCCCGCACTTCCTACATTAGCGCCAGTCCTCAAACAAGCCATGCCGGCGATTGTGAATGTTGCTGTCCAAGGTGTCATCCCAAGTTTGCCTCCTGCGGCCGCTGAAAATGATAAAGATCAAGAAAAACCTATGGCCCCAGCCCCCTCATCACCAATGATGCCTGAGCCCCCTCGAAAATTTCAAAGCATTGGGTCTGGCGTCATCGTCGATCCGAAACAAGGGATCGTCATCACCAACGATCACGTGATTCGCAATGCACAAATCATCACAGTCACCCTGAACGACGGCCGCCGTCTCAAAGCCAAATTAATTGGTGGTGATAGTGAAACCGATGTTGCCGTATTAAAAATAGACGCTAAAAATTTAAAATCTTTGCCCTTAGGTGATTCGGACAAGCTTGAAGTCGGAGATTTTGTTGTTGCCATTGGTAACCCGTTTGGATTGAATAGTTTTGGCAACAGCCAATCCGCCACTTTTGGCATTGTCTCTGCTATGAAACGCTCGGATTTAAATATTGAAGGGGTTGAAAACTTCATTCAAACCGATGCAGCCATTAACCCAGGCAATTCGGGTGGTGCGTTGGTGAATGCCAAAGGTGAACTGATTGGGATCAATACCGCCATCATTTCCATGTATGGTGGCAATGTGGGCATTGGCTTCGCCATTCCCATCAATATGGCCAAAGATGTGGCCCAACAAATCATCAAATACGGCTCAGTGCATCGTGGTTTGATGGGTATTTTTGTCCAACATCTCACCCCTGAATTGGCGCAAGCCATGGGATATGAAGACCATATCCAAGGTGCGTTGGTTGCCCAGGTCAATCAAGGATCACCTGCAGAATTAGCTGGCCTTAAAGCAGGTGACATCATCACTGAGATCAATGGCACCAAAATCGCCCAAGCCTCTCAAGTCAAAACCGTCGTGAGTTTATTACGTGTCGGCAGCGATGTCACATTGATGATCAAGCGCGATAAGAAAGACCTCAAATTACGTGCTGTTGTCACTGACATCAAAGAAAACGAGCAAAAATTACAAAACGACAATCCATTTTTATACGGCCTAGCATTAAAAGATTTTGAGCAAGATTATCCCCCACATGGTCGTGTCAAAGGCGTACAAATCGTTGGCGCATCAGAAACCTCTGCCGGCTGGCGGGCGGGCTTGCGCCCAGGTGATGTGATCATTACCACCAACCAACAACTCACCCCCGACACCACAACGTTACAAAGCATTGCGAAACAAAAACAATCGCAGCTGTTGGTGCAAGTGTTACGGGGTCCTGGGGCTTTGTATATTTTGATTATTTAACGGCGGCAGACATACGGCATAACGTATCTTGCCTACGTCCAGCGGCTTGTCTGCGGGATAGAAAGAACTGGCTAAATGCATATAGCGCGGAACACAGGCATTGTGAGGGGCGCGGGACTTAAGCAATTAGGCCGTGTAGAGACTTAAACAAACTGCCGAACGTAGAGCAAATTACTTTCGGGACAACACCATGAAAAAAATAGTACTCAGCATTAGTTTATTGTTTTTATTTGCAGTCTCAGGATTTGCACTGTCTGTCGATGATTTTCCAGATATGTTTGAAATTAAAAATAAAAAACACTGTCGAGTATCCACAAGCTGCGTCAAAGTAAAAGCCAATAAGCAGATCGTTGGAAAATTAATACTCATACCCTATCACAAAGGAACCTTTCATTTTCTTAATGAACAAAATAAACCCATTATGACCGTGACACTGAAAAAAATCACCCAAAAGCATCTATGGGAAAATGGGTATCAACTGGAAGAGTTTGTCATTGTTGATAATAATCAACAGCTACTTGCAACGTTTAACCTGCTATCTAATGTCAGAAATCAATGGATCGCCTTTCACATTTTTGCAAAAGATGGCCAAACAATTTTGGCATCAGGACAACAAATAGGCGTATCAGGAACACAACATCTCATTTATGAAAAAAATACCGATTATGTGCTAGCGGAACTCTCACGCTCGTATTTTACGACCAAGCGTAATTCCAAAATAAAAGTTCTTGATAAATCGACACTCTTAGCAAGCATCGATCCGAATGTATTTGCTGCGGTTATTGCTTTGTATTCCAGAAATTTTTACGATTTTGATCGATTGGAGATTGATCCTGAAGATACTTTTATAAAAAATCTTACTACGCCTCACAGCCTGAGTAACCCCCTACGTCCCGCGGACAAGCCGCGATGCGCAGGAGGCTGAAACAATAATTTCAAGCTCATTGTTGACAAACAATTATAAATAATGTATATTTTTTGGTCTCTTGTAACCAGATAACATTAGGAACCAAATCATGCCAAGACAATTTAGGAACCAAATCATGCCAAGACAATCTACTTCCTTTTTCACTAAAAAAGAATTCGCAAAATCTGCTGGTTTCTCAGCCGGCCTAGTAACTGCAAGCTTTACAACAGGAGCAATGACCACAGCAGGAACAGCGGTTTTAAGTGCACCCCTTTGGATCGGGGCTATATTAGGCCTATTACCAGCGCAAATAGCAAGTGCTCATTTATCTGCAAAGTATGACCGTATCCTTAGACAATCACCCAATCTCAATGCCTTTTGCCAGTTCACTATCCGAGCAACCACCACAGCTTTGGGGATGCTTATCGGTATTGCTACTGCTAGTATGGTTGTGGGACTCACCATCAACCCTTTCACGTTGCCTGCTCTGATAACTGGCGGTGTTTGTGCTGGTATTATTTTCGGCTTGTATTTATACGCGAACTCCAAAAAATCTCACAGATATGAAAGGATAGACCCAATACCTCATACTCACGATCAAGATTCAAGCGCAGCAGGAATAGTACGCCTTGCATGGGCACGGGATGCGAAAGCCGGCAACACCGCTGATAATTATGACAATGGTGTTCAAATCTCCCATCTAAGTAGTCTTGCACAATCGAGCAGATATAAATCAGGAACCAGGGCCGCCAGTGCCAGTGCCAAACCAGTCTGGCTGCATAATAACGACAACAGTGATAGTGATGACGAAAATAAATTGCGTCTCTAAAACACCACAGTTGCCAAAGCGCCGAGGATGTCTGATGCGACGATTCCTCGGCAACCTCGTTTGCTAGCGACCTGATCACCCGCTACCGCGTGCAAGACCACTCCTGCTTGCGCAGCTTCCCAAGGTGACAAACCTTGTCCTAATAAACCACCCATCATTCCAGAAAGCACATCGCCCATGCCGGCGCTGGCCATGGCAGGATTACCCGCCTGACAATGCACAGGATCAGTATCAGCAGCGCTGATCAAAGTACCAGCCCCTTTGAGTACCACCACCCCGCCATAACGTTGCTGCAACATGGAAACCGCAGCGAGACGATCGTTTTGAATCATATCCGTACTGGTTCCTAAGAGGCGTGCCGCTTCTCCTGGATGTGGCGTCAAAATCCAGGGTTTGGATTTGGGCAGCGTAGACATACGTGCCAACAAATTAAGTCCATCAGCATCAATCACCATCGGTAGATTGGCAGACAATACTGTTTTAAACAATCGTTGTGACCAAAAAATTTGCCCCAAGCCAGGGCCTAAGACTACAATCGTTGCTTGCTGCAACAAACGTTTAAAGCGTTTGAATTCATGCTCAATCCCATAACAAAGCAATTCTGGTCGGGTACTTACCACTGCAGACAGATGGACTTTACGCGTCACGACCGTGACCAAGCCCGCACCCACTCTAAGTGCCCCTTCCCCAGCCAAACGTACCGACCCTGGCATACCAATGTCGCCGCCTACAATTAAAATGCGCCCAAACATGCCTTTGTGCGCATCAATGGGCCTTGGTTTAAAAAAAGATTGGATGTGTTCTAGAGAAATAGCACGGCTTGCAATCTGGGTCATATGAGCTCGCTCTAGTGAAATCCTGGTCGCTTGATACCCAAGACCACTGCCAATTGATTCATCGTTTCAGCACCCAAACTCTTTGCCAATTGATCCAAAACACTATGTTTTTCTGTGTAATCGTACACAGTCTCTACTTTAATCACGTCGCGGAGTAATTGTCCGGTACTGTCAAAACCATCAATCAAACCCAAGTTTTTAGCTTGCACACCGGTCCAAACCATCCCGGTAAACAGATCCGCCGATGGTTTCAAGCGATCACCACGACCAAGTTTCACTTGATCAATAAATCTCTGGTGAATCACCGTTAACATCGTTTTGAGACTTTTTTCTTGAGTCGCATCAATTGGCGAGAATGCATCCATAAACCCTTTGTTGCGCCCAGCTGTTTCCAAACGACGCGTCACACCCAGTTTTTGCATGGCATCGACGAAACCAAAGCCGTTGTACAACACGCCTATCGACCCCACCAAACTAGATGGATTGGCATAAATCTCATCCGCAGCCGCCGCAACATAATATGCTGCAGATGCACAAGTATCCATACAAACCGCATACGATTTCACATCAGGATATTTTTTATGGTAATAACGAATGGTATTAAACATATAATCTGCTTGCACTGGACTACCACCAGGGCTATCGATCCTAAACAGCACAGCCTTTAAGCCTTTCGCTTGATAAGCTGATTCTAAGCTTTTACTTAAATTATCGGCACTTGCAGCTTGCGTATCAAAAATTTCCCCTTTGAGATCAATCAAACCGACGTGGGTCTGCGCACGTGCAGTAATTTCGGCTTCGTAGGCATGGAAGAAATAAAATGAGAACGCAATCACAAGCAAAGTGAAAAATATTCTGCGCCATCTTCGCCAAAATCTTTTTTGTTTTTTCTCTTTAAAATGCTCGACTACGATTTGATTTAACAAGCTTTGGGAAGACGTATCTTTATCTAAATTTGGTTCTGTCATGCAGCGGATCACTTGATTTTTGAAAAGAATACCCACATCTTACTGTATACAAGATTGAATGAAAAGGTGATGACAATGAGAATGGACAAACTAACATCCAAATTTCAAATGGCACTGGCTGATGCGCAATCCTTAGCTCTCGGCCTAGATAATGGGTTCATTGAACCCGAGCATTTGCTCAAAGCACTGATGGATCAACAAGACGGTAGCTGCAAGCCTATTCTTAGCAAAGCTGGCGTGCGAATCAATGTCTTAACCTCAGCGCTTGAAGACGCCCTGGATAAATTGGCAAAAGTCTCTGGCATGGGCGGAGATGTACATATCTCTAATGGATTGAATCGCATCCTCAATTTAACCGACAAACTCGCACAAACACGCAAAGACCAGTACATTTCTAGCGAACTTTTTTTATTAGCCGCGCTTGAAGATAAAGGCAGTCTGAGCAAGCTCCTCAAAAAAGCAGGTGCAGATAAAGCCGCCCTGGAAAAAGCCATCGATGATGTCCGCGGCGGCGGTACCGTAACCGATCCCAATGCTGAAGAACAACGTCAGGCTTTGGAAAAATATACTTTAGATCTCACTGCACGTGCTGAACAAGGCAATTTGGATCCTGTGATTGGGCGTGATGATGAAATTCGCCGCACCATTCAAGTCTTACAACGTCGTACCAAAAACAACCCTGTCCTCATTGGCGAACCAGGTGTGGGTAAAACCGCAATAGTTGAAGGTTTGGCGCAACGGATTATCAATGGCGAAGTCCCTGAAGGGCTAAAAAACAAACGCTTACTGTCCTTAGATATGGGAGCATTGATTGCGGGCGCTAAATTCCGCGGAGAATTCGAAGAGCGACTTAAGGCTGTGCTCAGTGATTTGGCCAAGCAAGAAGGTCAAATCATTTTGTTCATCGATGAAATTCACACGATGGTGGGTGCAGGTAAAGCAGAAGGTGCCATGGATGCAGGCAATATGCTAAAACCTGCGTTGGCACGTGGCGAATTACATTGTATCGGCGCTACCACCTTGGATGAATATCGTAAATACATTGAAAAGGATGCTGCCTTAGAGCGCCGCTTTCAAAAAATATTTGTCAAAGAACCTGATGTCGGAGACACCATTGCGATTTTACGTGGCTTGAAAGAGCGCTATGAAATTCATCACGGCGTCGACATTACCGATCCCGCTATCATCGCAGCTGCCACCCTTTCACATCGTTATATCACCGATCGCCAATTACCAGACAAAGCTATTGATTTGATTGATGAAGCAGGGAGTCAAATCCGTATGGAAATTGACTCCAAACCTGAAAGCATGGATAAACTCGACCGCCGCTTGATTCAATTTAAAATCGAACGCGTGGCCTTAGAAAAAGAATCCGACGATGCCTCTAAAAAACGTTTGGCAGATTTGGAAGACACCATCAAAGAATTAGAAAAAGAGTATTCTGATTTAGAAGAAGTCTGGAAAGCCGAAAAAGCGATGCTACAAGGATCAAGCCACATCAAAGAATCTCTCGAAAAAGCCAAATTAGAATTGGAAACAGCGCGTCGAGCTGGAGATTTGAGCCGAATGTCAGAATTGCAATATGGCACTATCCCCTCTCTGGAAAAGCAATTATCCGAAGTAGACGCCAGCAAACCACGAGAAATGAAATTAGTACGCAATAAAGTCACAGAAGAAGAAATTGCTGAAATTGTCTCAAAATGGACCGGTATTCCTGTCACTAAAATGTTAGAAGGTGAGAAAGAAAAACTGTTACATATGGAAGATGCGTTACATGAACGTTTGATTGGTCAAAATGAAGCCGTGGATGCCGTAGCCAACGCCATTCGCCGTTCACGCGCGGGCTTATCCGATCCCAATCGCCCAATTGGATCGTTCTTATTTTTGGGCCCTACTGGCGTAGGTAAAACTGAATTGTGCAAATCGTTAGCGGTATTTTTATTTGATACGGTAGAAGCATTGGTGCGGATTGATATGTCCGAATTCATGGAAAAACATGCCGTCGCCCGTTTGATTGGCGCACCTCCAGGGTACGTCGGTTACGAAGAAGGCGGTTATTTGACTGAGGCCATCCGCCGCCGCCCCTACTCTGTGATTTTATTAGACGAAGTTGAAAAAGCCCATGCAGATGTCTTTAATATTTTACTGCAAGTCTTGGATGATGGTCGTTTGACTGATGGCCAAGGTCGCACGGTAGATTTTCGCAATACCGTGATTGTCATGACCTCTAATCTGGGTTCTCATTTGATTCAAGAGCACAGTCGCAGCAAATCTTATGACGAGATCAAAACCATGGTCATGGATTTGGTCGGAGAACATTTCCGTCCAGAATTCATCAATCGAATTGACGACTCTGTGGTCTTCCACTCATTATCACAAGACGAAATCATCCATATTGCTGAGATTCAAATTCAATATTTGAAACAGCGCCTTAGTGACCAAGGCATGACGTTAAACTTGAGCAAAGAAGCCTTAAATTATCTAGCCGAAACTGGTTTCGACCCCGTATACGGTGCCCGTCCGCTAAAACGCGTGATCTTACAAACACTAGAAAATCCTTTGGCACAATCTTTGTTAAGCGGGGCATTCAAATCCGGAGACACCATTGACGTCAGCTTAAAAGACACAACCTTAGAATTTCAAAAACAATAACCCCCCGTATCTCTTCTCCCCACAGGGGAGAAGGTGCCCAAAGAGCGGATGAGGGACCACCATTGATCCACAACCCATTTCCAAGTACCATACGCGAGCACTAACAAACATCCTTAGAGTCCCATGAAAAAATATATCCTATCTGTACTCCTATGTCTTCCCGCTCTTACAGCTGCTTGTGATACCTGTAATTGTAAACGCCTGTTGAATATCACAATCGAAAACAAAACTGATGCAGTGTGTTATTTAACCCAACAAGAAATCACAGAAGGCATAGAATATTCCAAATCTTTACCTCTTAAAATTCTTGCCGGTGAAACCACAATACCTTATTCAATTGAAGAGTATAACAATATAAATCAGTCTAATGTGACCTTCAGTTTCCAATGCGGTGATGATAAATTTGCAACAATACGCTCCAAAAGAACGGTTGATCGCGGTTATTTTTCTGACACAGAAACCATAGCGGGCTTGGCACCCTCTCTATCCAATATGGATACAACTTACGTATCAACACTATCCAATTGCAAAAAATCGAAACCTGCGACCATCCATTGGACCTTACAGTAATTCTTGAATATCCCCCGTATTTCATGCTACTGTGATGCTTTTGAATATTTGAACTCATGCGCCAAATTGTAACCAAGTTCGGGGGCACATCTGTCTCCTCTCGAGACACCTGGAATCACATTCTCGCCATCACGAAAAAACATATCGATGCTGGGTTACAGCCAGTCATAGTATGCTCTGCAAAATCAAATGCTTCAAACCAATTAGAACAAATGATTGATGCCGCCGTATTAAACGAACATCAAACCTTACAAACCGAATTTGTCAATGCCATGCTAGAATTGGCGCTCAGCCTCGAAGTTGACCCTCAATCCATTCAAACTGATCTACAACAGCTTGATCAATGGCTAACCGGCGTCGCCCTACTACACGAGGCCCCCGCTAAAATTCATGCCCAAGTCTTAAGTTTGGGAGAACTCATGCTGACCCGTCTGGGTCACACCTTTTTAAGTCAACAAGGGTTAAATTGCTTGTGGTTCGATGCACGTGAAGCATTAATTGCCATGCGGATACCGGGAGATGAGGTGCAGCGCTATTGTAACGCGCGTGTTGCAGACGATCCTAATCCAAAACTGGTGCAAAAATTTCTTAACAGCGGCGCACAAGCCATCGTCACTCAAGGATTTATCGCTGCCAACACCCAAGGAGAAACTGTCCTATTAGGGCGCGGTGGCTCAGATACATCGGCGTCTTTGTTAACCGTTATTTTGGACGCAACTGTTTGTGAAATTTGGACTGATGTACCCGGGATTTACACCGCCAACCCACACCAATTACCACACGCACGCCTGTTAAAAACCCTGAACTATGAAGAAGCGCAAGAAATTGCATCGATGGGCGCTAAAATATTACACCCTTTGAGTATTTCGCCTGTACGCAAAGCCAATATTCCGATGTACATCAAATACACTTGTATGCCGGATCATTCAGGCACCCATATTTTTACCAAAAGTGATGATGATGCCCCACCCATCAAATCCATTCAAGTCAAACATAGCATCACCTTAATCTCAATTGATACTGTCAGCATGTGGCAGCAAAGCGGCTTTTTGGCAGACATTTTTGCCGCGTTCAAACGCCATGACTTTTCAGTGGATTTATTAGCGACCTCTGAAGCCAATGTCACGCTCTCATTAGATAGCCCTAACAATCCAGCGTACCGTGTCAAATTAACCAGCTTATTAGATGAATTGAATCAATTTGGACGCGCCAGAATCATTGAACCCTGCTCAGCCATCAGTCTAGTGGGACACCATATTCGCCGGGTCTTATCACAATTGGGCTCAGCCTTTGAAGTCTTTGATGATCAACAAGTACATTTGATATCCCTGGCCTCAAATGATTTAAACTTGACCTTCGTGGTGGATGAATCAAAAGCCGAAAAATTATCTCATAAACTGCACGCCTTACTCATTGAAGGCAATCCGCAAAGTTTTTATTATTCGAAAAGCTGGCATGAAGAATTTGGCAAACCAGAACCCAAGCCCACGCCTTGGTGGGAAACAGCACAGGAAGGATTGCTGGCACTCGCGGCCCATGCATCCCCTTGCTATGTCTATGACAAAACAACCATCATACAACAAACAGATACACTATTAGAGATGCAATCGATTGACACTATTTTTTATGCGCTCAAAGCCAATCCACATCCTGACATTATTCGTACCCTACATGCCAAAGGCATCGGTTTTGAATGTGTGTCACCCGAAGAGTTGGCATTAGTCTTGGAGGTCTGTCCGAAAATTGATCGCCATCAGATCTTATTCACGCCTAATTTTTCATCCAAATCTGAATATCAGCAAGCCCTCGACAGTGGCTGTTACGTTACCATCGATAGCATTTATCCTCTAGAACATTGGCCGGAAATATTTAAAGGTCATCCTATTCTATTGCGCATTGATCCAGGCTCAGGTGCCGGCCATCATAAATTCGTCTGCACCGGCGGCAACGAGTCCAAATTTGGAATTGAAGCCAACCATTTGGATGCAGCAGCGGCATTGGTCAAACAACACAAACTGAATGTTATCGGCTTACATGCGCATTCTGGTAGTGGGATATTATCACCAGAATTATGGCAGGACACCGCTTTGATGTTGGCGAAGGAAATTCAGCGTTTTCCAAAAGTTAGATTTATCAATTTAGGTGGCGGCTTGGGCATTTCCGAAAAACCGGGACAACAAGCATTGAATTTGTCTGAGCTGGATCAAGCGCTCTTAGGTGTAAAGGCCCGTTATCCCAAACTGTCTTTTTGGTTAGAGCCCGGGCGCTATTTCGTCGCAGAAAGTGGGGTGTTACTGGCAAAAGTCACCCAATGCAAAGAAAAAGGGAAAGTCCGTTTCGTCGGCATTGAAACAGGAATGAACTCCTTAATTCGACCCATGTTGTACGGCGCCTATCACCCCATTGTTAATCTCAGTCGCTTGCACGAAGAAAACACCGGATTTGCCCATGTTGTGGGGCCTATTTGTGAATCAGGCGATACCTTAGGATATGATAGAGTACTACCAGATACCTTCGAATCAGATGTCATCTTAATTGCCAATGCAGGCGCTTACGGACATTGCATGAGTTCGGCGTATAATTTAAGAGTCGCCGCACAAGAAATCATTTGGCCGATCGACAACAATGCTCAATGACCAAGCGCAACGTGAAGCGGCCACGGATCCGAGTCAATCCTTCATCGTCCAAGCCCCAGCTGGCTCAGGAAAAACGGAAATCCTCACCCAGAGATTTTTAAGATTATTGCATCAAGTCCAAACGCCAGAACAAATCATCGCATTGACTTTCACGCGCAAAGCCGCATCTGAAATGCGTGAGCGCATCATTTTGGCATTACATCAAGTCGCCAATGGCGCGCAACCAACCTCCGATCATCAGCGTACGACTTATCACTACGCGCAACTTGTATTGGATCGAGATCAAGCCTTGGGATGGCGTCTGCTGCAACAAAGTAACCGACTACGTATCATGACAATTGATGCCTTATGCCAAATGATTGCCCAAGCCATTCCACTACACAGCAACCATTATGCCTCACTCACCGATATCCCTCAGGGCCTATATTTTGAGGCCGCACGCTCTTATCTACGCTTTGCCAGCACCGCAGAAGATCATCAAGACAATCTGCGCCATTTGTTACGCCATCTAGATAATCGTCAAGATGTTTTGATTCGTTTGTTCGCGCAATTACTGACCCAACGCGAACAATGGCTTACCCCGTTATTCATGGCACGCAGCCAAAGCAAACAAACTTTCGAACAAGCCTTGGCGGCGATTGAAGCCCACGAATTATCACGTTTTCGACACAGTGTACCGCAAGACTTAAAATCAGCGTTGCACGCTTTGGTATCACTCTTTATGCAACACTGCGGTTGGGACAATCCCAAATATCAATCATTGCAAACCTGGCTAGATATCGATCACATCACCGCTGAGCAAACAGCCGCTTTGGCTGCTTTATTACTGACCTCAAATCACAACTTACGTAAATCTTTTGATCATCACGTGGGATTGAAAAAAGACGCTTGTCCGACGGCAATGTATGCGCAAATCAAAACCGAATCTAAGGCATTATTAGAAGCACTCGACGCCTTACCCGATTTTGTATCCGCTTTGATTGCCGTCAGCCATTTGCCCAACCCCACATTTTCTGATCAACAATGGGCTGTGTTACAGGCATTATTTAACAGTTTGCCTTTGTTGGTAGCGCATTTGGAATTGCAATTTCAAACGACTGAAACCATTGATTTCTCAGGTGTGGCACAGCAAGCACGCTTGGCATTGGGTGATGACAACGCCCCGACGGATTTGGGCTTGTATTGGGATTACCAAATTCAACATTTGCTCATTGATGAATTTCAAGACACTTCATTACAACAATTCGAACTCCTCACCCAATTACTCCAAGGCTGGGAACAAACTGATGGTCGAACCTTGTTTGTGGTCGGCGATCCGATGCAATCGATTTATCGCTTTCGTGGCGCAGAAGTTGGTTTGTTTTTACGCGCACAAAGCCACGGTCTCGGCCCAGTTAAATTACAAGCTTTACAATTAAGTACAAATTTTCGATCTACAGCGAGCTTGGTCGATTGGGTCAATCAACAATTTCAAAGCATTTTTCCACCCCGAGAAGACATCGAAACAGGTGCAGTATCTTTACATCGTGCACACCCCATACTCGAGGCACACCCACATAGCTTTATCCAAGCCTATCACTATGAAGATCACAACCATGAAGCACAAGCCATTGTTGACGTGATTAGACAAGAATTAGAACAATACCCCGAAGCCACCATCGCCATTTTGGTTCGTGCACGCTCACAATTACGCACTATTGTCACGCTGCTACATCAGCATCATATTCCCTTTCAAGGAGTGGATATCGATCTACTCACCCATTTACCTCATCTACGTGATGTTTGGTCTCTGACTCAAGCTTTATTGATGCCGGCTAACCGCTTAGCATGGTTAGCGTTTTTACGTAGTCCATGGTGTGGGTTGCCCTTGTCTGATGTGTTGCTCTTATCTGAGCATGACAAATCAATTTATGTGGCATTGTCTCAATGGCAACAAATCCCCAATCTCAGTGAAGAAGGTCGTGGAAGAGCACGCTATCTCTTCGCAGTACTGCACGATGCTTGCCAACATCGCCAACAGCAGTCTTTAGTAGATAGCGTACAATCCGTCTTACAACAATTGCACACCGATCATATTTTATCGCTAGCACAAGAAGAAGATTTAGAACAATTTTGGTCTTTGCTGCGTCAATATGAAGTCGATAGTCAAATCCCCGATCTCAAATTATTCCAAGAACAATTCAACCGTTTATATTCCAAAAATGTTACGCCGGCGCGCTTGCAAATCATGACCATCCATAAATCCAAAGGCTTAGAATTTGACTGCGTCATCCTCCCAGGCCTGAGCGCCAAACCTATGCAGGACGATCCTGCACTGATACGTTGGCTCAAATTACCTCGAAAAAACGAAAAGGACTTATTTTTGATGTCACCCATTAAAGCCGCAGAAGACGACGCTTGTCGTGTCTACGATTACTTGGGGCGCCTAGATGCACAAAAAGCCTTGTATGAATCACAACGCTTATTATACGTCGCTGTGACACGAGCGAAACAACGTCTTTACCTTTTTGATAATCAACCCACGCTACGCAAAAAAAGTTTTCGCCATATGTTGCATCAACAAGTCTTTGTTCAACAAGCTTCCGCAGCACCTCTAAATCCGAAAGATAAACACGATCCAAGCCAATTATGGCGGCTCCCCTTGTCTTATTATCGGGAATTACCCCAACCGTTGCATGCCTCACAACACAATATCAATTTAAGCATACCTTCTTCTTTGCCACGTTTGTTGGGTATTGTCACCCACACCATGTTGCAATGGATTTGCACTTATCATCCATCACAAACAGCCGATATTCCTTGGCAAATAGCCACCGATCACTTAAAAAGCATGGGCTTTGCTGATCAAATGTTGGAACGAGCTTTAGAGCAAATTCAAGAACAAATTCATGCTTTGCTCGCTGATCCCAAAGGCCAATGGATGGTCCAACGCCATCATGACGAACAAAATGAATTAGAGATCTTAACCGAAGCAGGTCAAAGTACCCGGATCATCGATCGGACCTTTACAGAAAATGGCGTGCGTTGGATCATTGATTTTAAAACCGGGCAAATAGAACCACAGCATCAAACACAATTAAATCACTACGCGGAATTATTCCAAGAAAATCCGAGACTTCTGATACGATGTGGATTATATTACTTAACGAACCTTCAATGGATAGAATGGGAGCCGACAACATGCAAAATATAATGTACCTTGCCCTAGGATTTTTTGTATTAGCTATATTTTTTGGATTCATTGTATTTATACAATTACTTTGTGACCGCCCAAGTTTCAAACCCGCAGTATTTTTGCATGGCTTAGTCGCAACCCTTGGTTTGGGCTGCCTTGTGACTTATACGATCTTGCATGCCGGAGAAAAACCCATTGCCGCCCTAATTGTCCTACTCCTAGCCGCAACCGGTGGGCTCACCTTACTAAATTTTGATTTACGTAAAAAGCCAATTCCAAAGCTGTTGGTGCTCTTACATCCACTGTTTGCACTCATCGGTTTAGGGCTTTTGATTGCTTATTTATTCAAGTAAAACTGAAATATTTGACGTTATTTCTAAGTATGTGATTTCATGGAAAATGCTAACAGTGAACAACTCGAGGTAACACCTCATGTCAGATTTAGTCTATTTGCAGAATCTGGATCATCAGAAAATCAAGTCAACGCCATGCGTGCCCTAGCTACAGAATTAGGCTTGTTAGCAGCCTTTTCTGCGGCAGAACATAGCGCTGTTACTAGCAAAAAGCCAAACGCCCTACTCGACTTTCAAGCTCTATTGATGCAAACATTTGGCGACCAGTGGAAAAAAGAAAATCCAAAGGCATATGAAAGCGAACTAAACAAGCTTGGCTATCAAGACGCATTAAAAAACCCCGAAGTAGAACCATTAACTGCTATTTTGAGTGCTGCTCATAAACCCATATTTTTCGCGTATTGGAATAAAATAAATACGCTAATGAATCATTCTTTGAGCGAACAGCAAATCACCGACTTAGTAGTACGTTTTCACGAAAAAGGAAAAACAGCCACCCGAGAAAAAATAGCTAATCTTTTACACCCTACTCACACTGCCAAAATGTCGTAATCTACAACATCTCTATGCGTCTCAATGCTTGCTTATGTCCCCTAGTCCCATGGTTGTTTGTCTACGTCCTTCGGCTTGTCTCGCAATTTCACAATCGCTTTACGGATAGCTTTAGCTTCTTCTGATTGTGGTGGGACCAATGGCAACAAACGCTGCCAATACATTATCGCCTCTTGAAAGGCGCGACGCTGTTGCGCATCCATCGCCAACATGGCCAAGGCATCCATTTGCTGAGGATTATCTGCTAGTAATTTTTGTAATACTTGTCGCGCTTGCGTCTCCTCCTGCTCTTGATGACGAGCAAATAACGCTTCTGCATAATTAATCGCGATCAATGCATCTTTATGTTTTAAAGCGTACGCTTTCTCCAGCGCTTCTAAAGACAAAGCCCAACGCTGTTGGCTAGCAAATAATCGCCCCAATAAATACCACCCTTTTGCAGACTTGGGATGTGTTTGCAAATGCGTTTGTAATCGCTGCACCAAAACTTCCGGATCTTGAATGGTTTTCAACAGTTCTTGCGATTTTTGCTCTTGTGCTCGTTGTTGCTCATAACGAAACAAGTCGGGGCCCGCACCCCAAATCCAATACGCCATGCTAACCAAGATCAATAGCATAGGGACAGCCAACCAAAAGGCACGTTGTTTTCGAAACGGCCAGACTGCGAAGGCTAGACCAAGCATAGACATCACGATCACTATTACGATCCAAGACCAATCACTCATGCTTTGTCCGCCGTACACACATCATCCCAAATAAACCCAAACCCATAAGTAGCAATACTCCAGGCCCAAACCACAAAATACTAGTGGTCCAGGATACAGAGGGCTTGAATATGATGAAATCACCATAACGCGCGGTCAAAAAATCAATAATATCGGCGTCACTCTGATGCTGTATGACACGTTGATACACTTCTTCACGCAGATCTGCTGCCAAATCTGCATTAGAATCTGCCAAATCTTGATTTTGACACACCGGACAGCGCAAATCATGCAACAGTGCTTGAAACTGCGCTTGCTGCACGGCATTTTCAAAAGGATAACGAGAATTAGCAAAGCTCACGGGTGCGATACCTAATAAGAGCAACGCAACGATCACAGCAGCTCTCATATTCGATCTCTTCTTTTTTCCACACAATCACGCCCTCTACATCGGGGATAACGTTTGTAATAACGTCGGGGCGCAGCACGTCTGGGTACACGATAGTTTCTTAGTAATGGTTCAAATTCACGCTGCCAAACCGCAGCCGTCAATGATCCTACGTAGCGATGTTTGATCACCCCATGCGCATCCAACAAATACGCTTCCGGTGCTCCATACACGCCAAGATCCATGGCTAATTTCCCCTGCCTGTCTATACCAATGGCTTGATAAGGGTTGCCCCATTCCGCTAGCCAATGTTTGGCATCGCTCGGATCATCTTTATAATTCAAACCAAATAATGGAATCCCTTGCTGAGCCAAATCACTGAGAAACAATTGCTCTTCTTGACAAGCCGTACACCAACTGGCCCAGACAATCAAAATAGCGGGATGGTCCCGCATCATGGCTGGCGTAAACCGTTGTGTTTCGGAGCCCAATAACGATGGCAAATCAAAATCTGGAATTTTTTGTCCGATTTGACTTGCGGGCAAACGCTGCGGATCCAACGACAATCCTCGCCACAAAAAGACAGCCAAACATCCGAAAAGAATCAATGGGACACATCGCCAAACGATAGGTTTCATCTCGCTGCCTCCTTATAGTAACGGCGATCAAGCAAAGCAAACAGACCGCCCAAAAACATCATCAAACCTCCACCCCAAATCCAACGCACGAATGGTTTGTAGTACATTCTTACTGACCACGCATGCTCACCCAAGGGTTCGCCCAAGGCTAAATAGATATCACGAAATGGGGTCACATCAATGGCAGACTCTGTCATTGGCATCTTAGCCACATCATAAACCCGCTTTTCAGGATAAATCACGACTCGACGCTCACCCCTCGAAATAGCAAAGCTCACCCGCGCACCATGATAATTAGGACCTTTTAAAACTGTTTCTTGCAAAAATTGAATCTTGTATCCTACCAAAGTTGCTGTGTCTCCAGGTTGCATTCTAATATCATCTTCTACCCCATAGCCAGTAGAAATGGTGATCCCAATCACTGTCACAGCCAATCCCAAATGTGCCGTCACTGTACCCAAAAAAGCGCCACTTAATTTCTTGCCTGTTTTGAGACGTAGCAGCCGCTTTCTAATATGCTCCAGCGTCGATAGCAGCACCCAAAATGCCAACAACAATCCCAAAAAGGTGGTGACATGCATCGTCTTCCATAGGCATAAAACAGATAGTACCACACCCAAAATAATCACCCAGACCAATGCCCGGAAGATGCGTTTCGTATGATCTTGTTGCCAATGCACATGCAAACCCAGCGCCATCAGAATTAAAAATGGGACCCCCAATAACGTAAATACCCGATTAAAATAAGGCGCCCCTACAGACAATTTCCCTAAGCCCAAACTATCAATCAACAAAGGATAGACCGTACCCAAGAGCACCGTCAGCATCATGACGACTAAAAACACGTTATTTAATAACATAAAGCTGTCACGCGAGATCAAACTTGGCAAGCTTTGATGCGCCAAACGTTGTCCACGCCAAGCAAATAATAACAATGAACCACCAATCACGATGGCCAAAAAAATTAAAATATACGCCCCACGCAACGGATCAACCGCAAATGCGTGCACAGAAGTCAGGACACCCGAACGCACTAAAAAGGTCCCTACCAAACTTAAAGAAAAAGCAGCGATCGCTAATAATACGGTCCACGACACAAATTGATTGCGTTTTTCTACCACAATCAAAGCATGCATCAAAGCAGTACCAGCCAACCATGGCATAAAAGAGGCATTTTCGACTGGATCCCAAAACCACCAACCACCCCAGCCTAATTCACGGTAAGCCCACCAAGAACCCAAAGTAATCCCAAGGGTCAAAAAACACCACGCAGCCATCACCCAAGGACGTAATCCTTTGGCCCATTTGCTTTCCATCCGTCCCAGCCATAATGCTGCAATGGCAAAAGCAAAGGCAACCGCAAAACCGACATACCCCATATACAATATAGGAGGATGAAATAAAAATCCGGGATCTTGTAGCAAAGGATTTAAATCGCGGCCCGTAGCGTGCAATATCGTAAATTGGCGTAAGAACGGATTAGATGTCATCAACACAAATAAGATAAAGCCAGCACTCAGGGCACCCAAAACCACCAAAACACGCACGCGCAATGCATCATCTAAATATGAGCTAGCCGAAGACACTGCCAATGTCCATGCGGATAAAATAGCCACCCACAGCAACATCGACCCTTCATGCCCACCCCAAACGGCACATAATTTATAAAACCATGGCAAAGATACGCTGGAATTACTCAAGACATAAAGAACCGTAAAATCATCCCGCAAAAAACAAATCGATAAGCAAAGATATGCGAGAAGGATAAAGATAAATTGACCTTTGACATACAAATCAATCGATTTAAGCCATGATGAGCATTGCGGTTTCCATAATCCCACGGTCGGCACCACAGTTAAAAGTACAGACAAGAGCAATGCCCAACACAAGGCATAAACACCTAGCTCCGCGATCATGATGCGATCTTCTGTTTTAATGCTGCTTTGACTTCCGGCGGCATATAATTTTCATCATGCTTTGCTAAAACTTGGCTGGCTTTAAATTGACCATTTTCTGTAACCATGCCTTGGGTCACCACCCCTTGGCCTTCACGAAACAAATCAGGCAAAATACCCTGATAAAACACATCCACTGTATGTGCATAATCTGTCAATTGAAAGTGCACACCCAAACCTTTGTTATCTCGAATCAGAGAATGCGCAACCACCATTCCACCCAGCCGAATGAGATGATGCTTAGGCGCATCACCTGCTGCAATCTGCGTCGGCGTAAAAAACAAACTGATATTTTGACGCAGCGCAAATAAAATCAAGCCACAAGCCAACCCCAAAATGGTGATTAACACCAAAATCATCTTCAATCTACGTTTGCGAAGGGGATGCATACTCATCAATCGTGCAGCCATTGATTTAATATGCGCCGCACTTGTTTTGATCGCGCGCGAGCACGCGTCACATTGAAAACAAACACCCCAAACACCAAAACATACGCCGGCCAAACGTACAGACCATAACCATGCATCATCCACCAATGATTCATTTAACTGACACCTCCACGCTCTACTTCCGCTTTCACCCAAGTTTGGCGATGTTCACGCCATAACAATTCCGAGCGCGTCTTATAAAAAATGATCCAAACGCAATATAACGCCATGCCAATGAGCATCATTAATAATGGATAAATCATCGTGACATGAATTTTAGGTTTGGCAAATAAAGACAAGGTCGCCCCTTGATGGAGCGTTGACCACCAGTACACGGAATAATGGATGATGGGCAAATCCACCAAACCCACCAGAGTTAAAATGGCAACCATACGATCAGCGCGCTCTGAGTTTTCATAAGCGTAACCCATTGCTAAAATAGCGATATACAACAATAATAAAATCAATTCTGAAGTCAAACGCGCATCCCAAACCCACCAGGTGCCCCACATCGGTTTACCCCAGATACTTCCAGTAACCAAGGCTAAAAATGCCAACCAAGCACCAATTTGTGCGCTCATTAAAAGCATCACCCCGGCTAACTTGATCCGCCACACCAAAAAAGCCAGAGCCAAGCCCCCCATACCACAATACACCGCCATCGATCCTATCGCACTCGGCACATGGACGTATATCAAACGAAATGCATCCCCCTGCTGGTAATCAGCCGGTGCAAAATACAAGCCCCAAACCACACCAATAAGCAAACAAATAAGCGCAGCTAAACCAAGGCATCGATGCCAACGCAAACTCAAATCATAAAACTGTTTGGGAGAAGCAAGCGGATAAAGTAATTTCCACATAAGATAAATGAAGAAGATCAAAGGTGGGATATTTTACCATAAGTCCGGGGTAATACTAATGAAAATGAATAAGCTCAGGGAGAAGCAAGCCGCAAGACGCAGATGTAGGTGCAAGACGTAGATGTCGGTGCGGGACGGAGGCAAATGGAGCAAGCCACAAAACATAGGCATTAGGTGAAAAAATTTGGGAACAAAATTGTCGTCCAAACTTAAAATACACTACTAATATTTTAGATCAACCCCATGAGTGAAAAATATAACAACAATAAGATAAAAATAATATCTTTTTGATATTTAAACACCAAAACAAGTCATTTTTTGGTTTTTTTTTGATCAAAAAAGACATAAAGACGCATAAAAAGACAAAAAAATTTAAGATCATAACATGATCACTGTATTCTTTATTTTTCTTATATGATATAATTATGATCACAAAACACTTATAAGAAAATCACGATGTTTCAACAAGAAGAACAATTAAAAAGCAGTGATATCAAAGAACTCTATTACATCGTAAATATCGATAATTTACCTAGTATTTTAGAACACGGCATCCTGTCCCACAATCAAGTTCGAGAACAAAAACTTTTCAAAACAGCACATGATATCTCTAATCCAGGCGTGCAAAAATGCCGTAACAAAACATTTCGATCCCCTCGAACAGAAATAAAGCGTCCCCTACACGACTACGTCAATTTTTACCCACAGCCTTACAACGCCATGATATTGGTCATCCAAAAAGAAGTTCCCGCGGAGAAACTATGTGTGCTTAGAGTAAATGCACAACTTTTAGATGATAGAGAAAATGAAGCAGTTATGACCATAAGAAATGCTGCCAGCCATCAGGCAGGTTTTTTTGCACCAAAACAATGGATGCCGTCCCCTGGAACCTCTGAGGCTTTAAGTTCTCTGCGTTTGAGTGGTCTCCCAGATAAAACATACGTGAAACCGTGGATTTTTAATACACAAAAACAAAAAAGACAATCAGAAGTCTTATTTCCTAATCAAGTCACTCCTGACTATATCAGTGGTATTTTTGTCTCTGGCGCGCAATCACAACAACGAGTATCCAAAATCACCTATAAGGTACGCCCGGATATCAACATTTGTGTCCACCCCACAATGTTTCCTGAGCCTAAAAAAGGCGCATTTTCTCGCTCAATAGAGAAGTTCGGCAGTATCCGAAACGCACTCGAAATGGAAAATAAACATCCCAACCCAGGTAGCAAGCGCAAACGAGTAGAAAAAAGGGATGATGCTTATTATTACCCAAACCCTTTGACTTCATGTTAAATCAAACTATATACTCCACACCCAGTCCTAATAATAAAAATAATAAGTATGGGGATATGCGTGACTCTAACCTAACTGCTACAAAAGCAGATCTATCATTGATCCAAGAAAACAATCAAGATGGATTATTCGGCTCCAATAAGCAAGTTATAGTCAATACAGTTAATTGTGTAGGCGTGATGGGGAAAGGCATAGCTTTAGCTTTTAAAAACCGCTACCCCGAAATGTTTCAAGATTACAAAAAGCGGTGCAGAAACAATCAAGTGGAACTAGGAAAACCCTATCTATGGAAGCCTGATTTTGGGTCACAGTGGATTTTAAATTTCCCAACCAAAGGTCACTGGCGCAACAAATCATCGCTTGCATCTATCGAAGGGGGTTTGATACACCTAGCTGCGCACGCAAAAGATTGGGGTATCGAATCCTTGGCTTTGCCTGCTTTGGGTTGTGGTTGTGGAGGACTAAATTGGACTGAAGTGCGCCCATTAATCGTAAGACATTTAGAACCACTAGGTATTCCAATTGATATTTATCCCCCACTCCAGAACAAAGTTGCGTCAAAACACTCAACCACTACATCCAATCAAAACACCTCGAACGCCAGCTCTGATCAACCCTTAATCCATGAATATTTAGCGTCATCGCCTATGATGCCAAAAAGCTATGCAGATCTCTCGCCTCAAGTTTCGGCAGACCAAGGTAAGCCCCCACGCATGCCTGGCACTGGCAAAACAAGTAGTGAAAATGGCAAACGTCCTTTAAAAAACGCTATGATGAACCCTGACAAGAAACGACCTAAAACAAAGGATGATTTTTTCAAACCATCGCCTGAAAAAACAAGCCAGGATTCGACAAACCCACCGGCATCATCAACCATCCCTAAGTACGGCAGCAGTGACGAAGGGTAACGCTACCATTGCCAGGCAAGATAAACCCATCAAATACGCGAAATAACCTAGCACTGGCAATCCAGCCATTACTGCAGTGGTCGTTGCAGTACCTAAAATCATGATCGGCACTGTCAAGGGTAACAATACCAAACCCATCAAAACGCCTTTTTGTTTTAAAGTGGTACCAAACGCAGCAGCAAACGCTGACAATAACATGATCACCGGCGTACCCACCACCAAACTCAAGCCCAAGACTACCACTTCACGAGCATCCAAACCAAACAACATGGCAATCACCGGACTTAATCCTAATAAGGGTAAAAGGTTCAAACCCCAATGAACCACGACTTTCGCCAACACAAACACACTCAATGGCTGTCCTGACACCAGCCACAATTCAAGCACACCCTCATCATAATCTGCTTGAAACAATCGCTCTGCAGACAAAAGATTAGATAATAATACAGCAATCCACACCACACCTGGTGCAATAGTACGATGCAATTGTGGATCCACGGGCAACGTTAATGGGAAAAAAACCATGACCATGCCAAAAAAAACCAGTGAATTAGCCCAAGATTTTTTTTGACGCATTTGAATACACCATTCGCGTCGCATTTGCTGTTGGATAAGTTTCGGCAATGACATCATAAGGTGTATTCCCGATGCGATTTACTTCCCCAGGGTAACGCTTGATGCGAGGTATACACCACTTGCCCCCCGGTTGCGAGGTGTTCTTTCAACAACGAGATCAGCAATGTTACCCCTGCTTCGTCCAAAGCAATCAAAGGCTCATCTAATAACCATAATTTACTTGAAGATAAAAACAAATGTATCAATGCCACACGACGTTGTTGTCCAGAAGAAAGTAAATGACAGGGATAGGAGCGCACCTGCCATAATGATAATTGGCGTAATACTGTTGCGATTTTATCCGGCTCAGGAATAAATGGCAGCTCAAACTGACAATGCTCCATCACCGTTAATGCCAGATTGATGCCATTTTTATAGCTTAGATAACTGATATTCTGGTGATACGACGTCATATCTGACCAAATATCCCGTCCATCATAAAATATTTTCCCAGAATCAGGCCGGATAAGCCCAGTAAGACATTTGAGCAACGTCGTCTTGCCCGAACCATTGGCACCTTGAATATGCAGTATCTCTTGATTTGATAATTTAAAGGACACTTGCTCCAATAAAGCATGGGTGCCTGGTGACAATCCTTGAATGGGGTAATCAAAATTTAAGGCTTCTACACTAAGCATTAGGATCCACATTTGAAACTAATTTCTGCTTCACTGATCGCATCCCATCAAAAATGGGTTGTGAAATATGGGCAGGAAAATCATTAGGCAGTCGTTTGTTAACATCATGAATCACTGTATCTACTTGATTAAGCATATCATCTAATATTTTTTCGGCATCTTCTACAGGATAATGTGCAGCTTTGGCCGTTTGCAAAAAATATCTACGTTGTAATTGATACCAATGATAATGATTGTTTTTTCCTTGCAATGCCATCGCCATTTTAATTTTTTTAGCTTCTAACTGTTTGTTCGCAATTAAAGGGTAAGCAGAAATAATGTCATATAAAGGCGCCAAATGATACTTTCCAAAAGCTTCAAGATGGATCGAAAAGTTTTTCGCATGACCATCAATAGCAGCCAACAGCCAAAATAAAACTTGAGATCGGAAAAAAGTATCACGATCTTTGCTGGGTGTCGTAGATCCCAATAACAACCGCATGATCTCTTTAATACCAGGGCCGCCATCCACTTGATACTTTAGATTTGGTGACACCCCTAAAGCCTGACACACATCTTCTTGCGGTAAACGCATCATCCACTGCTTATTTTTAGCTAATCTCCGATCAAAACGCTCCACAATCAATACTTTTTCATCCTCAAATTTTTGAATAACACATGTCGCCACAGGTAAATCAAATGCTGCCGCAATCTGCGCGCATAACCATTCATTTTCACAGCTGTCACTGAGATCCAATTGTTGATGTTGAATAAACCCAATGGGTAATTTAAAAATATGAGTCGTTGGTGTCGCACCCAATGGTCTGCTCCATTGATTGTTCCAAAACAAAAATGCAGATTTTTCTTGCGCTCCGGCAATTGAAATTCGGAAATCATCACAATCATCACTCATCCCCAGCGGATAAAATTTGACCTGGCGCAATGATAACGCAATCTCTTGATTATTTAACGGCTGTGCTAAAATTTTTTGGATAGAATCTGGCAAATCATCGCCCAACATTTGTATCGCCCCAATACAATCTCGACCAATACTCGCTAATAAATCAAAGGGTTGATCCGTCATCGTATGAAAACGTGCTTGAATACGTGCTCTGATTTGTGAATTATCAGGCAATAAATTATCAAAAAAATTGTAAACAATGTCCCCTGAAAATTCCTTTTCAATCAAAGGCAAGGACAGTGAAATAGGTCGAGCTCCTGGCAAATGAAGCCATTCCTTAACATAACGAAAGCAGATAGCGCCATCACTCTTTTTCTCAAGCCTGCCCACCAGTTTTTCATTCATATACAAATTCAGAACACGAATACGTGTACGCATAATTACCATTCCTCTTGCCACACTGAGTCAGAAGAAGAGTCGTCTTTTGATGTCACATCAATATCTAAATTTATTGCTGACAAAATTTGAAATAATGTGTTTAGTTTTGTGCTTTCTGGTTTGTTTTCAAATGCTGAAATCGTTGCCTGCTTCAAACCAACTAAATTAGCTACCGCCGTTTGGCTCAATTTCATCTTTTTACGCTGCTGGACGACCAATAATGCCAGCTCTTTAGAAGAACGAATATACATGGTATTTATCCTCTATAGTAGATAGATATGATTTTATACCATGCAAGGGATAAAGTCTAATATATACGCTTCAAGGGATAAAAAAGGGGCTAAACAATCTCACCTGACTGCTTATAAACCGCATCCAACGCCATCAATTGTGTAAGTAACCTTTCCATTTTATCCAATGGCCAAGAATTAGGGCCATCACTCAGCGCACGATCTGGATCGGGATGCGTTTCCATAAACAAACCTGCAATCCCAACCGCCACAGCTGCACGTGCCAATGCAGGAATCATCTCTCGTTGCCCACCTGAGCTGGCCCCTTGACCACCCGGTAATTGCACGGAATGCGTGGCATCGTAAACCACGGGACAACCTGTATCACGCATGATTTTTAACGAGCGCATATCCGACACCAAATTGTTATAACCAAAACTCACGCCACGCTCACAAACCATGATTTGCTCGTTGCCCTCGGCTTTGGCTTTGGCCACCACATGCTGCATATCCCATGGGGCTAAAAATTGACCTTTTTTAATGTTCACTGGCTTAGACAACGCACAAACACGCTGAATAAAATTGGTTTGGCGGCATAAAAACGCCGGGGTTTGCAACACATCGACCACCGACGCCACTTCCAATAACGGTGTGTCCTCATGCACATCAGTTAATACCGGCACGCCAATTTGTGCTTTGACCTTTTCTAAAATCATCAAACCACGTTCAAATCCAGGACCACGATAACTATCAGCGGAAGAACGATTCGCCTTGTCAAACGAAGATTTGTAAATAAAAGGAATCGATAATCGCTGACACAAATCTTTCAAATGCCCTGCGGTTTCTAATGCCAGCGCTTCCGATTCGATAACACAAGGACCGGCAATCAAAAACAGTGGCGCCTCTAACCCAATGTCAAACCCACATAATTTCATTCGCTGACCTTAGTTGAATGTGCCTCATGATAAACTCTAGCCGCCATCACAAAAGATAAAAACAACGGATGACCATCACGCGGTGAAGAAGAAAATTCTGGATGAAATTGACATGCTAAAAACCAAGGGTGATCAGGCAATTCAATCATTTCTACCAAAGCACCATCCACCGATGAGCCACAAACACGCACCCCATGTTCTTGTAATTGCGCCACAAAGTTTTGATTGATTTCATAACGATGGCGATGCCGCTCTAGAATGGACGATTGCCCATACACTTTTTCTGCTAAAGAACCAGCCACCAAATGGCACTGCTGTGCGCCTAAACGCATGGACCCACCTTTGTCTTGTGAAATACTGCGATGCTCTTTCTGGCCATCTTCCGTTTGCCATTCCGTCACCAACCCTACAACTGGAGAAGGGGTTTTTACATTAAACTCTGTAGAATTGGCGCCTTCCAAACCTAAAATAGAACGTGCAAATTCAATCACTGCGGTCTGCATCCCAAGGCAAATCCCTAAATAGGGCACCTTATGCTCACGCGCATAAGTAATCGCCTTAATCATGCCTTCGACACCTCGTTCTCCAAACCCGCCAGGTACCAAAATCGCATCCACTTTTGTGAGGCGCTCTGTGCCACGTTGATCAATCGTATCCGCATCAATATATACCAGGTTCACTTGTGTTTGCGAGTGAATCCCAGCATGAGTCAACGCTTCGTTGATGGATTTATATGCATCATTCAATTCAACATATTTACCCACCAAACCGATGTTAACGGTCATCGTTCGCACACCTTGCGCCTTCACCACGTCTTGCCATTCTGACAAATCTGCAGCTGGTGCCGTCACTGCTAATTTCTGTAAAATAATATCATCCACATGCTGATGATGTAGAATCATTGGGATTTCATAGATTGATTTGGCATCTTGTAAAGAAATCACGCCCTCACGTTCCACATTGGTAAACAATGCGATTTTGCTCCGATCTTGGGTAGATAAGGGTTGCTCAGAACGACAAATCAATACATCAGGTTGAATCCCAATCGAACGCAGTTCTTTCACGGAATGCTGGGTGGGTTTGGTTTTGATTTCCCCTGCAGTAGCAATAAACGGCACCAAGGTCAAATGAATAAATGCCGTGTGCAATACCCCAAATTCCATGCGCATCTGACGAATTGCTTCTAAAAACGGTAAAGATTCAATATCACCTACCGTCCCCCCAACTTCCACCAATGCCACATCATAACCCTCTGCACCCACTTGAATAGAGTGCTTGATTTCATCAGTGATATGAGGAATGACTTGGACCGTTTTACCTAAGTAATCACCACGACGTTCTTTTTTAATCACATTTTCATAAATTTTTCCAGTCGTGAAATTATTTTTTTTAGTCATCGTCGAACGGACAAAACGCTCATAGTGACCTAAATCCAAATCGGTTTCAGCACCGTCTTGCGTCACATAAACCTCACCATGCTGCACAGGGCTCATGGTCCCTGGATCCACATTAATATAAGGATCTAATTTGATGAGCGTCAAACGCAGTCCACGCGCTTCTAGAATGGCAGCCAATGAAGCAGCAGCAATCCCTTTGCCAAGTGAGGACACCACACCACCTGTAATAAATATATATTTTGTCATACGTTCACCAAATCACACCGTTAATTGTTGTAACACATCTATCATCACTAATGCTGTATCAGCCGCATCCACCCCTTTGTGCCCACGATCACCACCCACACGATCCCATGCTTGCGCTTTGGTTTCCGTCGTGACCAAACCAAATATCACTGGCACATCATAAGCCAACGCCACTTGTTGACAGCCTTGGCTGACTTGCTCGCAAACATAATCATAATGCGTGGTTTCACCGCGAATCACCACACCCAGCGTTACAATTGCAGCATACTGCTTTGTCTTCGCCAAACGTTGGGCAACGATGGGGATTTCCACCCCTCCCGGCACCGTAACCACTAAAATATTCGATTCTGAAATCCCTTTTTTTAATAATTGCGCCACAGCACCTTCTTGTAAAGCAAGGGTGATGTCGCGGTTATATTCAGAAACAATCACAGCAATTGGACAATCGTCCACTTGTGTCTCCCTTGCCCGAATCATATTCATACGGTCGTTCCACTAGGGAGATCTAAATAATGTCCCAGTTTTGATTGCTTGGTTTGTAAATAGACTTGGTTCTCAATCGTAGGCTCTACCAAAACCGGCACACGCTCTGTCACCGTGATCCCATAATGCGTCATTGCATCCACTTTGAAAGGATTATTGGTCAATAAACGAATGGTATCCAACCCCAAATGCTTTAAAATTTGAAAGGCCATGGCGTAATTACGATTGTCTATAGGCAAGCCCAAATGCTCATTGGCTTCAACCGTATCATACCCTTCATCCTGCAATGAATAAGCTTTAAGTTTATTTGCCAAGCCAACACCGCGTCCTTCTTGACGCATATAAATCAACACCCCACCCTCTGCTGCAAGAGCTGCCAAAGCTAAATCTAATTGCTTGCCACAATCACACTTACAAGATCCAAACACATCACCAGTAATACATTCAGAATGAATGCGCACCAAAGGAGGTGTCTGATCGCTAACAGGCGGTTTCATTAACGCAAAATGCTCACATCCATCAAACTCATTTTCGAAAAGAATCATGGTAAAATCACCATGCTTTTCTATCGGCAAACGAGACGTCGCTGCCACAGTCACCAAAGTTTCATGTAAAATCCGATATTCAATCAAATCATGAATCGATATCAATGGAATTTGATGCTGTTTTGAAAATACAGTCAATGCTTCGCGACGACTCATGGTGCCATCTTCATTGATAATTTCACAAATAACTGCAGCCGGCGTCAATCCCGCCAATTTCATCAGATCGACACTGCCTTCGGTTTGACCTGTTCTCGCCAACACGCCTTTGGGCTGCGCCCGCAATGGAAACATATGGCCAGGAGAAATAATGTCCATTGGCGTGCTATTGGCATCAATCGCAACTTGAATGGTTCTGGCTCGATCCTCGGCAGAAATCCCCGTAGTTACCCCTTGCGCGGCTTCAATAGAGACCGTAAACGCCGTGCCATAAGGCGAGCGATTTGAAGCAGTCATCATGGGTAATCCCAAACGATCAATCATGGATGCTGCCATAGGCAAACAGATCAAACCACACCCAAACCGGGACATAAAATTAATGGTTTCTGCCGTTGCATGCTGCGCAGCAACCACCAAGTCGCCTTCATTTTCGCGATCTTCATCATCAACCAGAATCACCATCCGACCCGCTTGCAGGGACTGAATGGCTGTTTCTATTGTACTAAATGGACTTGTCATACTGTAACCTTTCAAATTCTTTTTTGACTTGATGCGAAATAATACGCGCCAAATAATCAAACTCTACATTCAATGCATCGCCGATATGTAATTGATCCAACATCGTATGCTGAATCGTATGCGGCACTAATAATACTGTGATCTGATCTTTTTCTACCGTATTGATGGTCAAACTCACACCATTCAATGTGATGCTCCCCTTCGGAAGCAGGTATATCATATCACATTCTGCAAACCCACCGATAACCATTTCGATATAATCATCTAAGTTACGACGTGCCTGCAAACAAGCGGTGCCATCTACATGGCCAGACACATAATGTCCTCCAAATCGACGCTCAGCATGCATGGCACGCTCCAAATGAACAGCATCGCCAGGCACCAAAGACCCCAAGGTCGTACACGCTAACGTTTCAGGAGAAACATCAAACACCCAATGAGGCGATGGATCATCCACCACAGTCAAGCAAACCCCTTGCACCGCAATACTATCTCCAGGGCAAAGTCCTTCCATGGTACTGGCAATTTCCAAACGATGTGCAACTGCTTGCTGTTGATTTGCAACCACTTTTCCTAAATATTCAATCAATCCTGTAAACATTATTATCACCAATCTACGGTTAATACGGCATTATCATCCATCACATGCCAGGACCAAGTCTTTGCTTGCTCCAAAGACATTAATCCTGCATACAACGCTGTGTCCTGTCCGCCCCTAAGTTTGGGCGCAATATAAATATGCGTCCGCTGCACCAAACCTGCCTGATGCAGCGCTGTAAAAAGTTGGCGACCGGCTTCAACCCAAACGTCATGATACCCTAAGGAACCCAGGTGACCAATCACAGCAGCCAAATCTAAACGTTTTTGCTGCAGGGGCATCGCATGGTACACACAATCAGGATGTGGCTGCGTCACCGCTGCTTCTTCACTATGATAAACGTGGGTTTTTTGAGACAAACGCAATGCTTGCATGTCACAGGGCAATGACAAACGCGTATCTAATACCGCCAAAGGTTTGGATGTCACCTCTGTATCTGGCAAACGCACGGTCAATTGCGGATTATCTTCTGTGATGGTACGTGCGGTGGTTAAAATCACATCGCTGGTTTTACGTTGCTGATGCGTAAACTCAGCACAAGCCGCATTGGAGATATGCATTCTCCCACCATCTGCCGCTGCGATATGACCATCAAGCGTGTGCGCCATTTTTACTGTCACCCAAGGCTTGTGTGTTTGTGACCAGTGATGATAACTTTGATAGAAGCGATCGATTTCTGCTAGGGGATAATGTAACACGTCAATCCCATGCTCCCGTAAAATTTGAGGGGTTTGGTTGGCGGCAACCACAGGATTAGGATCCGCGTAAGCATACACCACGCGTTGGATACCGTGAGCAATAATCGCTTCAACACAAGGTGGGGTACGCCCCCAATGATTACAAGGCTCCAATGTAACGTATAACGTCATATTTCGACAGTCAGGAGGAAGTTGCGCTAAAAGAACGGGCTCTGCATGTAATGACCCGGCGCCATGATGACATGCCGTTGCAATAACGCGGCCGTCTTGCACCGCAACAGCACCAACGCTGGGATTAGGAGCGCATTGACCTCGCCACGATTTGGCGTGCTCTAAAGCAGAAAGTAAATGCTCTTTGTGCATAGAAAGTTCACTCCTGAAATGACCATGAAGTATAACAAATGTAAGGATTCACTACAATTGTTTTTATTTTTAATTAATTGACTTAATAAAACGCATTGGGTAGTATTTGCACTTTGGTCCTGAAGCGCTATCCTAAAGAATAGTAGCTCTTAAACCATCAACCAGGATCAACATCTTGTAGGAGTTTGGGTATTGAAGCTTATTAAAGTCGTCTGGCTCACACTCTTGCTGTTCGTGCCTGCATTCGCTCAAGCATTCTCTGCCTATTCTAATGCGGAATTGGATCAGCTTGAACGTGATTTCATCCAAGAAATCAATCACTCTCCATCCGTCATGCGCCAACCCTTAGCCAATGACTACATCAACCATCTCTCCAAACGCTTGGCAGAACACGGTGAAATCGATCAACCAGATTTTTTTATCGTCAAATCCAATGAAATCAACGCATTTGCTGGTCCGGGGGGACATATCGGCATCAATACCCAATTGATTTTAGAATCAAGCACAGAATCTGAATTAGCGGGCGTCATGGCGCATGAGATGTCTCACGTTCGTCAACACCATTTATACCGTATGATCGAACACCAAAAACAAATGCGCATTCCTATGATGGCTAGCATCCTAGCCGCTGTAGCATTGGGCGTTATCAACCCAGCGCTATCCACAGGAGCACTATACGGCGCCTTATCAGGATTTGCGCAAGACAGTATCAATTTTGTACGCTCAAATGAGAAAGAAGCCGATCGCATTGGCATCGACATGCTTACCAAATCTGGGCTAGATCCCCGCGGCATGGTAGATTTTTTCAAAAAAATGCAAGCAAGCTCACGATATCGTTACACTGGCAATCTTCCAGCCATCTTGCGCACCCACCCCTTAGATGAAGAGCGAATTGCAGAAGCAGAAAATCGCTGCCCCCCAGCGTATAAAAAAATAATATCCGATCAATCCAATTATCACTTATTTAAAGAATTGATTCGCAATGAAGTCAATCAAGATCAAAAACAATCTTTGGAATATTATCAACGTCAATGCAAGCGATATTCAGATCCAGCAACCTGCGAATACGGATACACCTTACGTTTGATGCAAAACAATCGGTACAAGCAAGCGATGGTCCATATCAAGCCATTATGGGAGCAATCCCCAAGTAACCCCTATTACGCCATTGCCATGGCCCAGGTTTACACAGGGTTATCACAGCCGAACCAAGCGGTTCAAATTCTCGGTGAATTAAAAACTAATTTTCCCGACAGTTATGCGGTAACGTTAGAATATGGCAAAGCCCTCATCAACGCGAATCAAGCCAAAAAAGCTGCTGCATTATTGCTGGTTGCCAACCGTCAATTCAAACACGATTTGCAGCTTTGTAATCAATTGGCACGGGCTCAAGCAGCTAATCACGATCTAGGTTATGCTTATTTTACCCTTGCTGAATGCCATATGCTGCAAGGCGAAAAACATGACGCCGTACGCAAATTAAAGCTAGCCAAAACATTTGCCACCAAAGATCATCTGCTACAGGCAAGGATTGCCGCCAAGATAGACGAGATCACCTTCAAATAAAATCATAATATTAATCATATTGTGCTATAATAAAACAAAATTACTTGGTTTTTGGTGATCATTGATGCAAAAGAAAAATGAATTAATCCAAGTCAAACAGTACTTTGCCACCCACCCCAATAGTGTCAAATACGATCGTAAAAAAAGCGGCTTGGCATCCTCCTATATCCGAGATTCAGAAGGCACAATTATTCGCTTGGAAAATAAAGCAGACCCAGATTACGTGCTGGGGATTGGTGGGTATGGACGCGTCAAAAAAACATCATCTGATCAAGAAACCGCGACCAAAATCCAAACATACCCCTTAGATCAAGATGAATTTGTTAGAGAAGACATTGAGCAAGAAGCGAAAATCAATCTGGATACAGGTCTTGCTGTGGGACCGCTGGTTACGCGCATTGATGAGGAAAAAGGGATTGTTAAATTTTATCAGGAAATGCATAAAATGGAAGAATCTCTTCAATCACGTATACCTAAACTCAATAAACAACAAAAAATGAGAGCAGCAAGCGATTATTTATTACTAATGAGTCATTTACATGAAGGCATCTCAGCCAATAGCAATACCCCTTATATTCAAGGAGACCCTGCAACTAAAAATGCAATGTACGACCAAAATGGCAACATGCGCTTGATTGATTTTGGGCTCTCCCAACCACTAGAATATGTCGATCAAATCGCTAATGAAAACAAACCTGTGGTACAAGCATTATACTTCTCTGAAGATGACGGCACGTTTTCACCCATTTTTGATGACGAGCTGTTCCAAAGTTTCCCAGCATATCTGCAAAATCTTCTTAGGTGGGAAAATGTAAACGAACATGAGGTCAGGCCAGAAAATTTGATAACTTTCATCAATGCAACGCTCATCGCTTACCAACATAATCCAGATTTATCATCGGCTGATGTCGAACAGTTAAAAACCAATCCGCCCCAACAAACCCTATGGATTGAGCAACACAAAAGAGAACAAAAAATATTAAAAATACCAGACCGTAACGCTCAAAAAGCACTGGCGAAAATGACCAAAAAATTAGAACACTACCAAAACTTTTTTGCTGATCAGCTACTCCGAGAATCTTATGACGAAACAAATCCAAAGTACAAATTACTTGTAGCAAAAAAACATGCTATTGATACCATGTTAACCATCCCTTCCGACCTTTCTGCACAAGAAGCATTAGTACGTATTGATGGCGCATTGATGACACATCAAGCACTATTATCTCAGCCAGTGCCCGCAATGCGTACCAAATTTATGGTTGGACTAAAAGCCCGTGTGCGCAGGGTAGGCTCAGAAGTCGCGATAGATACATTGCAAAAAGAAATTGATGTCTACTTAGAAGAGCAGAGCTCCGCTTACCGTGCCGCTCTAGAAGAATTCCGCGCCCAAGCTGGAACACCTAGCTCAGACATATCAAGTTCGGTAGATGACGATGAAGATCGTTCAAAGTCCCCACCAAATTCCTTGTAATCACTTCGCTCGACGCATCAAATACAATCCTAAGCCCGCACACAAGAGGGTAGGACCAATTGCGGCTAATACTGTTGAAAATTGATAAATTTGACTGAGTGATCCACAAAATCGATTTAAAATATAAAATCCAAACCCAATGAACGCACCGACCATCAATTTTGAACCCATGGTCGATGAACGCAGGGGACCGAAAATAAAAGGAATTGCTAAGAGCATCATCACCACGGTGGTGAGTGGCATGATAATCCGCTGCCAATACCCCAATCGATAGTTTTGTATGTTTTGGTGCGCTAATTGTTGTGCTCGTATAAATCGATGCAATTCTGGGAATGTCATTTCATCCGGCTCATGGCGCGATACTCTCAAAACACGCGGATCTAGTGCAACATCCCAGGGCATCTCTTGTACCTGCGACGTGCTGGTTTTCTGAAGCCACAAATTAGTCTGTACTACCCCAGTCGCCCACCAAGATCCATCTTTTTGTGCTACACGTTGGATATGACGCACAAACAACAAATGCTCGTTATCATCAAAATGAAATTGCTCTACTTTCTCCAATACATTGGGAGGATGAACCGTGGTAATCATAATAATATCGTGATCAGCTCGCAACCATAACCCCTGTGTTGTCTGCAAACTTCTACCCCCTGACAACATTTGTGATTTATAATCATTGGCCCACAACACCAGTTTAGGCAATAACAGCTCACCTAGCAGTGTCATGGCCACGATCAAAATCATAGCCATTTTCAATATTGCATGCGTGATCTGACTTATTGACATCCCTGCTGCACGCAATATCACCAATTCAGAATGATTGGCCATCACCCCCAAACCAATCAAACACCCCAGCAAAGAAGCCATGGGGAAAAACAAATACACTTCATACGGCATGCTCAAACCAACAAACGCCAAAGCTTGAAAAACGTGAAAATCCCCTTTGCCCAAGTCCCCCAATTGATTCACAAACAAAATAAAAGCCTGTAAGCCAATCAACATCAAAATGACCAAGGCCATCGAAGCAAATACTGTTTTTGCAATGTAATTTTCGGCTAATTTCACGATCGACTACCTCGTTGACGCCAAATCAATCCCAGACCAATTAACACCATCAGACCGTGCAACCACCACATACCCAACCAAGGTGGTACCGTACCAGCTGCGATCCAATCTCTGGTAATAAACATAAAGTTGGCATAGAGTACGGCCAAAATCACACCTGGCAATAATTTAGCATATTTACCTGCGCGCGGATTCACCCGACTCAAAGGCACGCCAACAATGGTTAATGTCAACACCATCAGAGGAATAGAAATACGCCATTGCAATTCTGCTGCTTTGACATGATCTGGATTATTGAATGGCAACAATTGTTGAAACGGTACGGTACGAATATCTGGTTTAAACATGGTTTTTTGATGCGGCAAACGCACGTCATAGCGACTAAAAGTAGCAATTTGATAATCGGCTTTCCCGGGCTCACCTTGATAATGTTTCCCGTCTTCAAACGTCAAATACTCTTCTCCAGAATTCTTATCGTGCACTGCCATTCCTGATTTAGCTGTCAGGACATCCCAAGATTTTTTTCCGGAATGTTTGACTTGTCTGGCCACAAAAATATGATTTGCCTTCGTGTGCTTCGAATTCATAGATTCCACATAAAACACATAACGATCATTCATAATGCTGCGAAAACGTCCAGGAATAATGGTTTTAATCAACGTTTGCACCCCAGTGGTTTGCAATAATTTGGCACGTTGATAAGCAATTGTGGGACTCAGACTAATCATTCCCGCGGTAAATATCGCCACTATAATTGCGATCACCACGGTATGTTTCAACAAAGTCGAAGAACTATAACCACAGGCTTGCAACACCACCATCTCAGAATCTGCATACAAGCGACCATACGCCAGTAATAAAGAAAAATAAAACCCTAGCGGCAATAATAAGCTCAGCAAATTGGGCAATTCCAACATCATTAGCTTCAGAACCAACATACCTGGAATAATGCCACTTGCAGCACGATTTAAGTAAATCATCACTTGATTGCTCATGAAGATCAGTATCAAGATACTGGTCAACGCAATCAAAGTCGTACCAACTTCTTTAGCCAAATAACGAAAAAGAATCATCAAAACACCTAAATTTCTGTCACCACCACAAAACAAACCCTACACCCTGCGGCCAAGCCGCGGGACGCAGTAAAGCAAGTCACCGGACATAGATGTAGAAAAACACACATGATATCATCAACACCCACTAGACCACTGCCATTCGGTTCGCTAAAATAACAAATTCCCCCTTTTACAGGAAGTCATCATGCGCCACGAATTAGCCTCTTCGCTAGAACACATCAAATCCGATTGCCTGGTCCTCGGCTTATTCGCAGACAGTACTACCACTGAATTTCCTGCCAAAATTGCACCTGAAGCTTTGGTCACGCACTTAAAAAGCAAACGCTTAACACCCGGCGATACCGTGTTTCATATCGCACCTGACCTGCCCGCACTGCTTTTAGTTCACTGTGGCGACAAAAAAAATTACACGCCTGAAATTGTCACAGATGCTATTCAAAAAGTCGCCAAAAGCATCACCTCACATCATATGGCTTCGGCAACCATTGCATTACCCGCACTCCCAGATCACACTCCAGATTGGCAAGTCGAACATATGCTTATCCAATTTGAAACACAATGTTACCAATTTTTAGACTTAAAAACCAAAAAAAATCAAACCCATGCCACGCAGACCATTGCATGGTATCTCCCCAACACGACAGAAACCGCGATTCATACAGGAGAATCTGTGGCCACCGGCATGGCCTATACCCGAGATTTGGCTAATTTACCCGCCAATATCTGCACCCCTACCTATTTGGCCAAACAAGCGCAAGCATTAGATAAAGAGTGGGACACCATCAGTACTAAAATCATGTCAAAAACAGATATAGAAGCATTAGGCATGGGTGCTTTTTTAGCTGTTGCCAAAGGCAGTGCTGAGCCACTGCAATTTGTGCAAATGCAGTATAACGGTGCTGGTTCTGAGCCACCCATTGTATTGATTGGTAAAGGCATCACCTTTGATTCTGGAGGAATATCCTTAAAAGCACCGGAATGTATGGAAGAAATGAAATACGATATGATTGGTGCAGCGAGCGTACTTGGGACCTTCAAAGCATGCGCGTCACTCAAATTACCCATCAATGTTATTGGCTTACTCGCTTGTACGGAAAATATGCCCGGAGGTGCCGCAACCAAGCCCGGTGATGTGGTCACCAGCATGTCTGGCCAAACCATTGAAATCACCAATACCGACGCTGAAGGACGACTCGTATTAGCCGATGCCTTAACCTACGCCAAACAATTCCAACCCCGCTACATGATTGATATCGCCACCTTGACCGGTGCCATCATTGTGGCACTAGGCAATACCACCACAGGTTTGATGAGCAATGATGATCAATTGGCAGAAAAAATATTGGCTGCAGCAGCACACAGCCAAGAAAAAACATGGCGATTACCCATAGGTAAAGAATATCAAACGCTATTAGATAGTCCTGCCGCTGATATGCTCAATAGCCCTGCCGTACGCGTGGCAGGCTCGATCACTGCGGCCTGTTTTTTATCAAGATTTGTAGATGATTTACCTTGGGCGCATTTAGATATCGCCGGCACTGCATGGGTATCTGGTAAATTTCGTTGTGCCACCGGCAGACCCGTGGCATTATTGGTGCAATTCTTACGTGATTTGGTTCAAGATGCGCGCTGATTTTTATCTTCTGAGTACAGCAGATGCTGATGCCACAGGCTTATTAGCCTGTCGCTTGCTTGAAAAAGCGTATCAACAGGGTCACCGCGTCTATGTCTTTTGCTCCGATCGCAAAGCCGCGGAGCATTTAGACGAATTATTATGGACCTTCAAACCTGAGAGTTTCATCCCCCATCATCTACAAGGCGAAGGCCCAGAGCCCCCACCCCCTATCCAAATCGGCCACAACGGTGAACCCCGAGGTTTCAACGACATCCTATTAAACCTCTCCAGCACGGTCCCGCCATTTTTCAAGCGCTTCAAACGCATCCTTGAAATTGTGCCCGCTGATGAAGCGGCCAAGGCCGTATGTCGAGAACATTTTAAAATTTATCGCCAAGCAGAAATAGAAGCGAAAACACATACGGTTTAGACTTTTCATTTAAACAAATCTGAATGCGTTCCCGTTCTTTCGAAGATAATGCAGTCTGATTCTAATTTGTAAATTAATAACCAATCAGGCTCAATATGACATTCACGACGATCTGCATAATTACCATTTAAAAGATGGTTGCGATGCCTTAAAGGTAACTTTTCCTGATTCAAAAGCACCTCCATTACATGTCGCAACTTTATAGTATTTTTCCCTCTTCTTTTAGCAGTTTTTACGTCTTTTTCAAATTGTTTGGTGGTTACAATATCGAGCACAACTAAATATCCAAATCATCGAACAAATCTTGTGCATTTTTATGATGTTTTAAATGCTTTCTTTTATTCGTATCCTCAAAGGTAGCTCTTGTTTTTTCATTCGGAATACAAATATCAAAGGGAATCCCTTGTCTTAGTTTTATTTGGTGAAGATATAATTCTATGGCTTCAGACATTGATAAACCAAGTTTGGATAAAACAGACTCCACTTCTGTTTTCAACATCGGTTCGACTCTGGCTCTTACCGTTTCACTTTTCATCGTAAACACTCCTGATTTCTTTGATACTGTAGCACATATGGGCTACTTCGTCAAAAGTATCCTATTCTGGCATCAATATTCAAACTAAGAGCACACGCATCAAAATTATTTCTGATAGCGATCCAGCAAATACTGCCCAACTGCCAACACCCCCATTGCTTCTCCACCTTCAGGTTTACCAGGTCGCGCGCTGACATTCCACGCCATAATGTCAAAATGCAGCCAATCGATATCGGGATTCACAAAATGCTGTAAAAACAACGCCGCCGTAATAGCACCACCGTAAGGAGAAGGAGACGAATTGGCCAAATCAGCAATCCTTGATTCAAACAGATATTTATACCCCGAAAACAAGGGCATTTGCCAAATGGGATCTTCTAAACATAAGCCCTGCTCAACAATATCTGTCGCCAAAGTAGGGTTATTTGAAAATAATGCGGCAATATCCGTACCCACAGCGATACGTGCAGCCCCTGTCAGTGTCGCAAAATCAATGAGAAGCTCAGGCCCATGTTCACACGCGTTGACCAAAACATCAGCTAAGATCAAACGGCCCTCTGCATCGGTATTGTCAATTTCTACGCTCGTACCATCGCGCATGATCAATACATCGCCAGGACGATATGCATCAGCATTCACGGCATTTTCAACCGCGGGAATTAATACATGAAGACGGATAGGAAGCTTTGCTGTCATCATCCATTTCGCCAAACCAATCACATGCGCGGCACCGCCCATATCTTTTTTCATAAATCGCATGCCTGCAGCTGTTTTTAAATCCAATCCACCTGAATCAAAACAAACCCCTTTGCCTACCAATGTCACTCGCGGATGTGATTCATCGCCCCATGTCATTGAAATCACTCTAGGTTCCGTATCAGAAGCCCGCCCTACCGCATGAACAGCCGGATAATTAAACTCTAATAACTCCGCGCCCACCCATACTTGGCAATGCGCCTGATGCACTTCAGCCAACTCAATCACTGTATGGGCCAACGTTTCTGGATTCAATGCATTTGGAGGCATATTGATCAAATCTCTGGTCGTAAACACCGCATCACTTTGTGTCACAACCCTTTCCAAGCACGTCGCTTCCACTTCTAATACACAGGGCATAACACAATTATTTTGATAGGTATCAAATTTATATTGGGCAAAAGACCATGCCAAGATAGCACGTTCAGAAATATCTGTTGTTATCCGATAAATACCCGCAGGCAGTTTTATGACCCCAGACGCCACTGCCAATACATCCGAAGCATCACCACTGCCAATATAAACTTTTTCCAAAGCACCCTGGTCGTTTAATAGCAACGCCACATCACCCAACTTGGCTGAGAATTGCAAGGACGACAATGCACGGCCGTCTTGTTCAGACAAATGAGCCCCTGCTTCATAGTCTTCAAAGCTGATGACTGTCACAGGAATGCAAGCCTCTGACGTTGATTGATAAAATTGCTGAGCCTTCATGATGCCACCTTAATTTGTCCTTGAAATTGTGCCAGTCTAACACCGCAGATCGCTAATGTGATGACGTAAATCAAAACAGCGATCACGACATGCATTAATAATAATCCCAATCGAGGGAATCGCATCAAATGCATCCAATATGACACATCCCCGCGAATCACCAGCAAATAAACTACCATCGCGGCATTTGCAACACCTAATTGTGCCAAATAACGCCACCACCCTGCTTGTAATTGAAAAATATCCCGACGAACCAACAAAACCAACAATATGCCACAATTCAAATAACTGGCCAAAGAAGATGCCAAAGCCAATCCAGCATGAGCCATAGGTTTGATGAGTATCGCGCATAAAATCGAGTTCACCACCATACACAGCGCACCAACTTTGACGGGGGTTTTGATATTTTGACAAGCATAAAATCCCGAAGCCAATACTTTAACCATCATAAAAGCAGGCACACCCAAGCCCAGTGTTATCAAGCTTTTATGCGTTTGCACCACATCGACTGCAGTATATTTTCCATACGCAAAACATGCAGCAATTGATGGTACCGCAAACACGGCCAAACTTAATCCCGCTGGTAATCCAATTAAAAGTAACAGTCGCAATCCCCAATCCAATGCGCGAGAAAAGTGTTCGGGATTTTCTTCGGCACGACGCCGAGATAAATGCGGCAAAATTACCGTAGCAATGGCCACCCCAAATACCCCTAACGGAAAGTCTGTTAAGCGATCCGTATAATACAACCACGTCACCGAGCCTATAGGCAAAAAAGAGGCGAAAATAGTATCCACCAATAAATTGATTTGCGCGATAGATACGCCGAACAATGCAGGTATCATTAACTTCAAAACTTGGTGTACCCCAGAGTCCTTTTTAGACAAACGTGGCCAAACCAATAAACGATGATGCGACAAAAAAGGAATTTGAAATAATAATTGTACAATCCCAGCTAACAACACACCCCAAGCCAAACCAACCACTGGCACTTCACAATGTGGACTCAAATACAATGCAGATAAAATCATAGAAATATTTAACAATACGGGCGTAAACGCCGGCACACCAAAATACCCATAGGTATTTAAAATAGCACCCGCCATACCGGTCAAAGAAATCAACATCAAATAAGGAAAAGTAAGCTGCAGCATAGAGCCAGCCAAGGCAAATCGCTCAGTATCATCCGCAAATCCTGGTGCGAATACTCTAATAATCAGCGGTGACGCTAAAATCCCGACAATAATCACAGCTGTGAGCACTACGCTCAATGTACCAGCAATACGTGCTAAAAATATCCGCACCTCATCCACGGTACGTGTTTTCTGATATTCCGCCAAAACCGGTACAAATGCTTGAGAAAACGCACCCTCTGCAAACAAACGACGCATAAAATTAGGAATGCGAAATGCCACATAGAACGCATCCATGCCAGCTGACGCGCCAAAAAATTGTGCGATCACCATGTCGCGAACAAATCCCATGACTCTTGAGACAAAGGTCATTGAAGATACCAAGGAGGTTGAACGCAGTAAACTTGATTGTTTCAAGCGTGATCCTTAAAATTGAAGCCGTACTTGTCATGCTATTTTATTCAATTCCTTTCCTACTCCGCAACCTTAATCCAGAATATAAATCTTCTTGACAAACACCATAATATTAGGCATGATTGCGTATACATATTATTTTTTGTTTTTTTGGAGTTTTTGTGGCAAATATTAAGTCAGCTATCAAACGTGCTCGTCAGAATGTCAAATTACGTCAGCGTAATGCTAGTGCACGTTCTATGTATCGCACTTATATTAAACAGGTTATCAAAGCTGTTGAACAAGGAGATAAAGAGGCTGCACGTTCAGCGTATACCAGTGCACAACCTGTTATTGACAAAGCTGCATCTAAAGGCCTTATTCATAAGAACAAAGCATCTAGAATTAAAAGTCGCCTGTCTGCAAAAATCAAAGGCATGGCAGCTTAATCCAGCGTTTCCGTCGCTCTAAGTCCGAAAACACCCGAACCGGTACGCCGGTTCGGTTTTTTTATTTAGTGGAGAACAAAAGTTTATGGCAAAAGAAGATCATATTGAAATGGTTGGTACCATCATCGATATGCTACCCAATACCATGTTTCGAGTAGAGCTTGAAAATGGCCATATCATCACCGCTCATATCTCTGGGCGCATGCGCAAAAACTACATTCGCATTTTAACGGGTGACAAAGTTAAAATCGAATTAACGCCTTACGATTTGACCAAAGGCCGTATCACTTTCCGCGATAAAAACGATAAATGATGAGGAAGTAAATCGCATCATTTTCAGAAATCCTGAAAACCGTCTTTGCAAGCAGTAGCGAAGCAAGCTAGTCTGCTAATTCTTACTCATACCATTATGGATTGCTTCATTGCATTCGCAAAGACAGCCAGTACTAACTGGTGTTAACTACCTGCAATCGTCATAGCCTCAACCAAAATAGACCCACAATACGTAGAACTATTCGGATTTAGGTCTGATCCAATTGCAACGATGTGTCGAAACATATCTTTTAAATTACCTGCAATGGTAATTTCTTCAACTGGATGTTGAATTTTTCCGTCTTCCACCCAAAATCCACAGGCACCACGAGAATAGTCACCGGTTAAAATATTGACACCTTGTCCCATCAATTCTGTGACCAATAACCCTCGCCCCATTGTTTGCAATAGATCTTGCAAATCTCCTGCGGTGGGATCTACTGTCAAATTAAACACCCCACCTTGATTTGCGGTCGTTTTCAATCCCATTTTACGCGCAGTATAAGAGCTCAAAACATATTGGTTCAAGATCCCATCTTTCAAAATGACATTTGGACGGGTTGCTACCCCTTCACCATCAAACAATGCTGAACCCAGTCCACGTTTTAACCATGGACGCTCATACATTTGGATAGTTTCTGGAAATAATTGTTGGCCCATTGAATCTAACAAAAAAGAATTTTTACGATATAAATTATAGCCACTAATCGCTCCAATAAAGGAAGAGATCAACCCACCTGAAATACGTGATGAAAATAGTATGGGCGCCTTTTGTGTTTTGAGTTTACGTGCGCCCAAACGTTCCACGGTATGTGTCACCGCTCCCTTGGCAACGTCGTACAAAGACATCATATCGTCATGATGACGTGCCGTTGTATATTCATAGTCTCTTTGCATCGCTGAGCCCTCTTCTTGGGCCACCATCGAACAACTGATGGAGTGACGTGTGGCATGAATCATGCCTAAGAATCCCTGCGTGTCTGCATGTCCCAAACAAAATTGATAGGTAGAAACATCGACGCCGTCAGAATTCACAATCCTCGGATCTAATCCGCGTGCATGAGACTCACATTCCAACGCTTGTTCGATGGCTTCTTCAGGCGTGATTTGCCACGGGTGATCCAAATCCAATTCTTGAGTCAAATCAATATTTTCCGCGGGATCGGGCAAACCAAAACAATCATCTGAAGCACTGACTTTCGCAATTTCATAAGCGGCTGAGACCATTGCATCTAGTGCATCTGGAGAAGTATCACTAGAACTGGCACTGCCTTTGGCTTTGTCAACATACACGGTAACGCCCACGCTATTATCTTCACTGAATGCAACTGTTTCGACAGTACCCATACGCACATCCGCAGAAAATCCGCTGTCCATATTTACACCAACCGCGGCATCCGTTGCACCCAATTTTTTAGCACGATTGAGAATATCTTCCATCATCTCTCGTAATTGATCGGTTGACTTTGAGGTATTGATAGGGTTATTTTGCGATATTGTTTTCATGTTCAGTCCTAAATTAGCCATCACCTCTTACGTCAATCGACGCAATCCGGTGAACAGTGAGATGTACTTACAATTACCGATGCACTTAAGGATACAAGATAAGTATGTTCAGAGCACGTAAAAAAACACCGTTAACTCATATACTGCTGATACTGTGTTACTTATTATCACCAAGCGCACATGCTGAGTCTTGGCAACAGATTGCGCCTGGTTTGGAATATCTTGATTACAAACCACAACCTTTGTCGCAATGGTCCCATATCCATGCGTTTCAAATCGATCCAGCGCGTTACCAATTGGGTCTGGTCATGGCAAAAGACTTACCCAAACATTACGCTTCAGCGCAAGCTTTTCAAGAATACAGCAACGCCTTGATTGCGGTAAACGGCGGATTTTTTAGCCCCAAAAAAGAACCGTTAGGCTTGCGGATTAATAATCATAAGCTCTTAAACCCTGTCAAATATATCAGTTGGTGGGGTGTTTTTTCCATTAAAAATCATACGGCATCCATCTCATCCCCTCGTAATTTCCACCGCAACAGCGCTATTGATTTTGCCATACAAACCGGACCGCGTTTACTGATTTCTGGGGAAATTCCATCACTCAAACCAGGCTTTGCTAATCGATCTGCTTTGGGCATTACCGCCAAAGGGAAAGTGATCTTGATGGTCACTGAAAATTTGCCTATGACGACCACAGATCTAGCCAAAACATTAAAAAACTCTCCGTATCACTGTGTGGATGCCCTCAATTTAGATGGGGGTAGTTCCACGCAACTCTACGCAAAAATGGATCATTTTTCACTTGATGTTCCCGGATTCAGTCAAGTCAGTGACGCCATCATTGTGAAACCGAGATCTTGAATCTGCAACAATGTGATGGACGCAAGATATGAACACTTTTTTATTTATTCCAATTTGGATACAATGCCGCATGATACATCCAAACAAGGCTGTTCATGAACACCATTACCGAAAATGACGTCAGAATTACTGTATCTATTTCTAAAGCATTGGCAGGTTTCTGGAAAATCACGCCGTCGTTAATTGCGCATCCTGCGCCACAGCATATCCATCCCAAAAACATTGTATTCCTTCTCGACATCAGCGGCAGTATGAACGGGCAACCATTATCAGAAGTAATGCTTGCCGTATCAAATTTGCTCGATAAACTCCAGCCGAACGATACATTTAGCATCGTGACTTTTAATAATGATGCCACACCTATGGTGCAATGCAAAACAGCCAGTCATGAGGAATTAGCCCAAGCCAAAGACAGCATTAAAAAAATAAGCGCATCAGGTGGCACTTCTTTTCAAAACGCATTTAACGGCGTAAATACCGCAGACATACTGCCTCCAAACAGCCATACCAGCATTATTTTTTTAACAGATGGACAAGATCATTCGTCCAATGCTCAAGCTTTATTCGCGCCCTTTTCTAAGCAAAAAAATCTGCGCATTATTCCTATTGGTATTTTGGATGCTGAAAGTTCACTATTAAATGAACTTGCTCGCTTAAGTGATACAAATGCGCTATATATTAACCGCCGTACACCCATGGCATACCAAAATGCATTCGATATGGCATTTAGACAAGCAATAGCGCACTCTTCCCGGCCAGCAACCATAGATATGACAGTCTCTAGTCCAGTCCAACCCAATTTTACACGGCTCGACGTTAAAAGAGTTTTGAATCGGGTTTGCTATGATGGCGAGTCACCAACGAGCACTGATATTTATCTTAGCGCGCCGACGCCAATCAAACACTTAGAACTCACGTTTCATTGTGACGATAGGTCATTACAAGCTACACGAAGACTGACATCCGATGAGTATCAAACCTTGGAAAATGGGTCATCTCTTGAATTGGGTATTACTTCGTTCAAGTGGAAAAACAATAGTACTTATAGTTGGATGCTTGCTTTAGGACAAATTGCAATTGGACTAACATTACTAGCAGGCACTGGGCTATGGGTGGTATCTTTACCACCATTTAGTTTAGCGATCTGGCAATCTATCATCATGATTGCGATGGTAGCGATGGCTGGTATTTCTTTGTTGATGAGCGGCTTGATTGCAGTAGCCAGAAAAACAATTTTTTTACCAACAAAAGCTGCGGCTCCAGAAATTAATACAACCAAGGATGCAGAATCCTTGGCACATCAAAACAGGATTCAGTTACTGTTTGGGCGGTTAAAATCTGCTTTACAAACAATTATTCAGCATGCGCGAAGCTTTTTACCATCTGCTTTAATAGGAGTCGTACTCGCAATTGCCGGCGCGACTGCCGGATATTTCATTGGTACAGCTGGCTTTGCCGCTACGATGGTAACTGCCATCGGAATCAGCGCTACGGGTTGTGCTGTAAGCTTAGGGATTGCCTTGCCTTTAATGGTGTATGGCCTTAAGCGAATTTTGAAAATAGCTGCTCAAAAAATGAGAGACAGCGCTCCTTTTATTCTAAAAGGAGCGCTGCTTGCAGCGGCTGGCACAACTGCAGGATATTACGGTGGAACCACTGCTTTTGCCTCCACTACAGTGATTGCCGCTAGCGGTATTAGCGCATCCCTTTTTGTTACCACTTGCGCCGTAAGTGCAGGGATTGCTTTGCCCCTGCTGGTGTATGGGTGTATAAAAAATAAGCAACAACCTGCGCGGCAAATACCCTCTCAGCCAATGTCTAATCATCAGATGCAAAAAGGCTTGTCCTTTATGTTAAAAGGAGGCCTACTTGCAGCTGCTGGCACGACTGCAGGATATTACGGAGGAACCACTGCTTTTGCCTCCACTGCGGTGATTGCCGCTAGCGGCATCAGCGCATCCCTTTTTGTTACCACTTGCGCCGTAAGTGCAGGGATTGCTTTGCCCCTGCTGGTGTATGGTTGTACACAATACGACAGCACACCACCTATGACGAATCATCATTTTTAACTCGGAGAAAATAATGACAGCACCTACTGTAAAACATGTGGATGGCATCAAAATTCATGGCTTTAGCACACGGACACAAAATAGTGATGAATTGAACGAAGAAACGGCTAAAATTCCTGATATTTGGCAAAAATTCTATGCAAGCCCACTGGTCAATAATCCAGAAATTTATGGCGTCTATTCGGACTATGCATCAGACGCGAATGGCTTGTATACCGTGCTGGCTGGCGTGCCTTTCGATTCAAAAAAAACGTATTTGGATCATATGACCATTCAACCCGGAAACTACCTTGTGTTTGAAAACGAAGGTCCCATGCCAGAAACTGTGATCAAAACCTGGCAAGAAATTTGGGCCTATTTTAACGACACCAGTCCTTATCAACGCAATTTTCTAAGTGACTTTGAGTTTTATACCAGCACAGACAAAGTTGCGATCTATATTGGCATCAAATAACATATTTAGTGTTGATAAAAAGAGCACTAAATGTATTTTTAAGTCAAAAAATATGTTAGCATGTGCAATTTTCTTGAGGAATTGTACATGCTATTTGAGTTTATCTCTGAATTTAGCACCGCTGTCTTAGATCAAGTCGAGATAGGTGGTCCTATCTATCTTCGAAGTTTGAGAGATGAGGTCTATGATGATGATTATTGGGGCTTTTTTTCAAGAGAAGAGAAAATTATTTATACTGCTGTAGGTGCAGGACTGGTATTTATCTTTTGTTGTATTTGCGGTATTTGCTGTTACAAACAGAGAACAAGTCACCAGGCTATTGCTGCAAGTGCAGAAACTAGCTCAACTGGCACAGCAGCTATATATGATGAAGATGAAGATGGCAACAACCGTGAAAATACAAGGGATCCTGAGTCTAACCAATACAACTCTATCACCTTCTGAAACGAAGAAGAAAAAACAAATGAGGAATCTCTTCCCAACGGGCGTCCGTAAAAATCAAATCAGTTATTATTTGGTACCACCACCTAAACTTTGCTCCTACATCCCGCGGGATGTAGGAGAGCTTACATTGAAACCAACCCTCTCAAACACCCATATTTTTAATCAATTCAAAATAAGACACAGCAGTCATTTGGCGATGGATATCGTTAGGATCAGCTTTGATACCTGCTATGGTATATTTATCCCGAACCTGTTTTAAATAATCGATGATCATCTGTCTGGATTCTGGTTCCAATAAGTTTTTTCCTGTGCCTTGATACCCAATTGCTAACGGGCCAAATAAATAGCTATCTAAATCCGAATTATCAGCTGCTCGCAGTTCATCAATAATGGACGCAATATAAATACGCTGTAAGGCTTTCGATTGATGCACCAAAGAGTACTTTAACATGATGGATGAATAATGACCTACCGTAAGAAGTTTGGCATCAATTTTATCAAGACTGTTCATGATTTCTTCTGGAGAATGCGTATCAATAAAACCTCTCGTGGCAAGATCAGTATTTTTTGCAGGCAATGATTTAGACGCTAATAAATCAGCAAAAAAAGACTTTAATAATAATTGCTCTTGATTGATATATAGGTTCACTGTTCTATGCTGTTGATTATAAAACATAAAACCTTCAATGATTTTACTTCTGAGTTCGAGACTATCTGTCTCCTGATATAATTTTAATAGTTTGGAAATTAAATCAGGCTCTGTATCTCTTGAGAATAATCGATCAATCATGATACCGCGCTTTGACTCATTTAGCGTTTTATCATAAGCAAGCCGCATTTCTGCAGAAACAGATTGTGGTTCGATATGATACATTGCAGGGGTCATATCTATGATCATTTGAAACGCCTCCATTGGCATCGCATTCAGCGCTTGCGCACTGACATCGTCTAAACGTTTGTTATTGTCTTTATTCAATCTCAATGATCTGACGTCATTGGCATAAGGAAAATGATGAAACAACACACTTGGGAACCAAGCACGTCCTGGCATGATGTCCCAACCTTGACTATAAAAAGCCCACCAAACATAGGTGTCACAGCGCCATTTACCGCATTCCTCTACTGCGCCGGTTTTAAGATTCCCTTTGCCGATATGATAATTTGTATCTTGCGTGTACCTGGGACACCACCAACGCTGATGATTGGCTTCAATAAGCACCCTATAGCCTCGCTCCCCCCTATCAGCCACACCGTATTTACTCCCCCAATATTTGGAACGAGATTTAAAATTATCTATTGAATTTATCTGACCGACAGGATTTTCATTGAGTACTTCTATGACTTGGGTGGCATGTTGCAACATCCCTTTAGAAGACAGCATATCAGCAGTCGCAATACCGACATGACCAAATGGCCCCAAACCCAAAACACCCAAGCTTCTACCCATAATCTCAGCGGGGTATATACTTTTTGCGTGCGCTGCAGAGGATACGACAATGACCATGAGACTGAACAAGGTTGGTTTATTTTTCAGCATACATCCGTACCATCTTTCTTAAAAAACAAATGATATGTTTTTTATTACTGCTCCATGCCGGCAAGTTTTTCATGGATGCCGAAAGAAGTCAATTTCATATCTAGAAACATGCTTGACGTTACTGATACGGATGCACCAAGCTCTATTTTTTAAAGCGACTCATACCTAGTGAATATTGTGCAGCAAAAAACACTATGATATATTCTCACCAACCAAGGAAGTCCAGCAAAAGAGTGCTTTATGAAGCATACTAACATCAAATGCCTGATTTCATTAACCGCCCTTTTTATGGCACTTGTTTGTCATGCGGGCCTGTATAAAACCACCGTTCATAGTCGTGCAAACTGTATCAATAATGAGTCAATCACTTGGTGGCGTGGACATCCATTTAATTGGAGAGTAGTTAGTGTCCATAAGCACCGTCCTACGAAAGAAATGCATTCGATTGATACGGGTTTCCAGCACAACGACCGTGTTGCAGCAATTCACTGGGGTGAGGGTGCGCGTGGTGGCTTTGTTGTATGGGGATATCATTATTTGGCAGACTATCACAAGACCCTATCATTGGATACGACCTATGCCAAAGGTTGCAATATTATTGATGGTTGGCTCTAACTGCATTGGAGAATTTTTATGAAGCCCTACACCTTCATCATCTTGCTTGCGTCATGCTCCGTTTTTGCCGCAAAACCGCCTGTCAATGACCAAGAAAAAACAGATGAACAAAAGCGCATGAAAATACTCTCAGACTTGGGTCTGCCCTTGCCTGGATCTGGCATCAAATTGGTTCCTAGAGCAAAGCTACACTTATCTGAAGTACAATTGGCGCTGGGTAAAAAAGCCGAAGAAGAAATGAAAACATTAGGCTATGCGATAGAGGTTTCTGAGCACCCAAAAGAATTACTCAACATGCGTGACAAAGCGAAAGTCAATTTCAAACTAAATGCATCACCTAGCAATGACAGTGACACCGGTCTTAGGCCAAACATACAAAACTTAAAGTTAGCCTTCAAATTTACCGGCATCACGCAACACAAAGGCTTAACTGCGCCAAATAATCCATTTGGCGTTAAAAAAATCACCCTTATTGGCGCCGCACCCCAGGGTGGCTTTCATAAAGAAAAAGGCGGCTGGTCTGGCGCCGCACAATTTTTCGACGTCAAAGACATCGGCACCTGTTCTTACGGCATGATGAACGTCAAAGCGTCTAATACTGCTGCTGAATTAGCCGTTGAAGATGTGACCTACACAATAAACAAAAAACCAACCATCACGACGGTACAAGGCAGCCCAAACTCTGGCTTTATCTACAAAGTCGAATGGTTTGATGATAAAAACTTTCACGAGCTGGAATGCGCCAATATGAAATATTCGCCCAGTACTACTAAAGCGGTGGTTAATCTTGCCAAGGGTATTGATAGCTAGAGAAGTCTTTAACCCTAAGCCCTGTAAATTCTATCAAGACACATCGGTTTTTTCTTCATCAATGATCTGTCCAAGCACCAACATTGCATCAACGCATGCAGGAAAGCCGACATAGCCAATGAGAAAAATAATCAATTCAATAATATCTTGCTTGCTCCACCCTACGTTTAGCATGCCCTTGAGATGTGCTTTCAAAGGTACGTTTGTATTTCCCTGACCAATTAAACAAGCCACAGCAGCAAGTTCACGATATTTATCTGCAAAACCAGGTCTTGCATAAATATCTCCGTATCCAAATTCAACAATATACTTGGTAAAATCAGGCGAAATATCCTCAAACATTTTGATAAGGCCATCTGCTCTGTCACCAATAATCTCTTTAATACGTTGTTTTCCAATATCGTGTTTACTCATACTAAAATCCTTGTTTTATTTTTTATCTAATCGCCATCTTTTAACAATTTACCCATTAATGACACAACATCTGAATCACTATGAGGAATAGCATTTTGGGCATGAGACAAAAAGCCATTGTCTTCACAATGATTGATAAACTGAAACATGCCATCAAAATACCCATCTGTATTCAGAAAACCTATGTCTTTTTGCAATGCCCCGGTTTTTACAGCACACCATGTTTCAAACGCCTCTTCAAGCGTGCCAAGACCTCCTGGCATAATGATAAATACATCTGCCATTTGTTGCATCATCAATTTTCTTTCTTGGATGGAATCAACGACATGCAGCTCATCCAGAATGGTCAAAGGCTTTTCTTTATCAATAAGGTGCTCAGTAATAATACCAATGGCTTTACCACCATGCTGCTTCACCGTATTCGCCAACAATCCCATCAACCCAAGACTGGAACCACCATAGATTAAAGTAAGATCTCTCTTTACCAGTTCCTGCCCTAACTTAATAGCCTCAGCGCTGTATATCTCCTTGGTACCAAAAGCAGATCCTAAAAAAACACATGCTTTTTTCATTTTGATAATCCATTAATACTAAATTTATCTTATTGTATGCTTTAAGTAATGCTATGTATTGTTTATAAGGTCATTTATTTGCGATATTTGTATGGTGGTATGAATTCATTGTGAATTCCCAGAAAACTAAGTAATACTAAATAGGATAAAGGCATTCATTATGTTGAAAAAAATCATATCCGGCGGTCAAACAGGCGTTGATAGAGCCGCCCTTGATATTGCCATAAAATTAAATATTGACTGTGGTGGATGGTGTCCAAAAAGTAGAATTGATGAACGAGATATAATCCCTATGTATTATACTTCGTTAGTAGAAATCGACGGTGAATTTGACAATGATCAAGATAATTTCAATGCAAGAACCATAAGAAATATTCTTGATTCCGATGGTACTTTAATTATCGTTCCTTGCTGGCCATTACCTAGTGATCTCAAAGACGGCACAATTTTAACTCTGACAAAACTCAAAGAACAAACCAAAGCGTATCATGTCTTAAATATAGAAAATCCTGACGTTACAGATTGTATCAACTGGATGATTGAGACTAGCATTGAAACCCTAAATATTGCTGGGCCTAGAGAATCAAGCTGTCCTGGAATCCGCGCCTTAACAACGAGTTTACTAGAAGAGCTTTTATCATCTTATCAATAATTAAGGTTCAGTAAATAATTAGCTAGAATGGCGAATCAAGCACGTTTGCAAACATCCATCGCCGTTTTTCTTTTTTCATGCTTAGCGGTGGCTTACTCACACTACGTAGTTTAAGCAAATGTATTTCTCATAGTCGTGTCATTTTCTGTATTAACAGCAGACAGTCTACGCAAGAGTCGCGCATGCTCTGCCCTAATTGCATCGGCTAATACTTGATTCCTGCCTTCCCTTCCAATATCGATAGAAGGTATCGTTGTAGACGCTTCAGTAATGCCTATAGATGCCAAAACAAGCCTGGCGCTGGTCAATACATTCGCCCCATTGTTTGCCTGTCTGAGGAAAGGTCGATGTAGACTCACGCTGTCTGGCGTTGCTGCTAATAACAAGCTTCTATCACCTGCCGTATTCTCTTGATATACACCATATTGATCCCGAGTTTCGCATCCATCTCTATGCTCAATTATGATGGATGCATTATGAGCAAATTGTCCTGCTTGCAAAATACCCTGCATTCTTCTCACTCTATTAGAATCCTGATCTAAAGATCTAGTGCCCACACTCACAGCAGCAACCGCTTGCTTATTTCTCGGTTGTAACAAAACAGTTTGTCCAGGCAATGCTTTTGCAGAAACAGCGAGGCTTTCTTCTGTCTGCTTTGCATCTGCTGCCGCTGTAAAAGAAACTGATTTAGAATTATAAGTGTCAATTATTTTTCTTAAAACAATATTGGGCGTGAGGCTAAGATCCTCTAGGGGTTCATTCGAAATAGGATCTGAGTGATGTCCCATTCTAAACCAACGTTCAATATTCGCTCGTTCATACGTCTGACCTTTGCATGTCATTACAGGATCAGTCATTAGTTCGAACGTGATAGGACAGATCAAATCTGCTTCTAAATGCTTCTTTGAAATAAATTGTTCGACGGTTGGTGATGACCCTTTACCTTCTTGCCTTATATCAGATATGTGCCTGTCTTCTGCTGCATCTGGAGGAGAAAAACATACATTTTGAGAGGGCAAATCTGATACACGTACTTCTGCTACTCTAGCATCCTGAAGCAAATCATGAGATTCGAATAATGCCAGTAAGTCTCGTGATAATGTTATGAATGCTGCATTATCCATCCTACTTCTACGATTCAAATGAATCACAGCATTATGAAGTTTCACAATATACGCTTGAATCTCCAGTAGGACTTGATAAGTTTTTCTATCATCCTGGCTGATTATATTCATAATCAAGCTTTCCATTTTTTTTACATAGCGTAATTGCTCTGCAGGCAAACTATCTTGGCATTGCTCAAATCTATTGAACACATCCCCAATATATGCAGCAATTTTTTGATCTGTAATCTCAAGTAAGCTTGGATCACCTGAGCTATACCGAGAAAGTGTGTTTTTACGTGACACGCTTTCGCGCAATGCTTTATGTTGCTGTTTCAAATTGATTAAGCTATCTTCAGCCTCGACAATTCCTCGGTCTGATCTTCTGTTCCTAAACAACATGTCATTATACCCGCTAGGAAACACAGGTGTCGTAGCAGTTTCTCTTCCTGTTGAACTAGAAACTGGCGCTAAAATATCTATAATTTCCTGCAAATTACTTCGTATATTTGGGTTTGTACTTCTTTGCATATGTTGCCTAATACGATCTAAGACACTCAGCTCTCTAAAAACATATAGATTAAGCTCATTCGTCCTAAGCAAACTGAGAAGCGTCTTAGCAGTGTATTCCTTTATTGAAGTATCATCATGCTCCAAGCAATCAATCAAAAGAGCAATGCCACCTTCTTCACGAATGGTGTTTCTATGTTCTGGGGCTGTTGTCATTAAGGTATTCAGGGCATTAATTGCAATACATCTATTCTGAACAGAATGATGGGGATTCGCAGCAGACAAAATATAATTCGAGATATGAGTCTTCATAGTTGAAACTGAGCTATTTTCTGGGGTAGGAATCGGTATCTCAAGAGTAGGGGACCGAAAAACCTGAGCAGCACGCTCGAACCACGAAGGTGCAGGCATCGCAGCTAAAATCTCCCGTTTAGCCTCCGTAGCCTTTGCTGCTGTCCATGCGGCTTTGTTTCCGGATAACCTATCAGCAAGTGCGGTTGTTATTCCATAAAAACGCTTATATGTCCAGTAGTTTAAGTAACATAGCGTTTTATTTTGTTCTAAAGTTGTGGTAAAAACAGCATGGGTATCAAATGCTTCCAGCTCAATATGAGCTAATTCCAGTGCTCTAAGCGTATGAATACTATTGACCATTTTTCCAATAGCAGACCAATCCCAATGCATCGCAATCGAAGTTCCTGATCTCGGAGTACTGGAAAAACCTAGACTTAAATCCAGTGTAGTTAGTTCGGGACATTGCGCCAATGCTTCGCCAAGGACTGCCCAATTGTTTGAAGGAAAACGATATTTGGAAAAATCATTCAAAGCTAAACTCAGGTAGACAAGCTTCTTTTGCTCAGCTAAAACAGAGCATAATCTCCGCCACTCCTCAGGACTAAGATTCTCAATCTGACTGTTAGATAAATCTATGACTGTTAATTCTATTGGTTGCCTACCCCCACCAGATAAACTTAGTTGAGTGAATTCTCTATGCTGGGTTATCCCTTGAATAACCCTATCAAAACAAAACGATATGTCCCCGCTTCCCATAACATCTTTACTTCGAAAAATACCTGTTCGTTGGAACCTAATTTCTTTTTGTTTCTTATAATATTCGGTTTCGTTTTCTGCATGCATTTGGATAACTCCTTTTATTTTTAAAGAAATGATAGTTATCGTAAAACAAAGTTTAAAAACAAATAATATGGCTCAACTAAGAAAGATGAATGGCTTGCAATGCGTCCATCTAAAACTCCTTTTTACTTGCATTAGAACATAAACAACACTGCAGTGCGCAAATTAAGAACATGGTGTTAAGATATGTTCTTTATAAGCCATCCTAATTTGGTTGCCACATTCTACATAATACTTTGTATGCTTCCAAGCTTTTGTTAAGGTGCGTAAATTAAAAACTCGTTGAGCACCAGAACCACACCCCAAATCCAAAACATTGTGTAGATTACTATGATTTCGTTTAGAAAACACTTCAATATCACGACATGCAAGAAGCCCAGTTCCGTCAATAGTATTTTGATTGTGCTTCTGGGTTTGAACTGAATTAAACTTTAGCATGGAGGTTATTTTTTTATCTAGGTTGTTGCTGGAAGTTTTGCGACCTTTGTTTTGCACAGTGGTGGACGTTATATTTTATAGATAAATTGTAGGGTGGCTGCTTGGAAATTTGCATTAATTGTTCCGAGACTAGTTGAATTATTTATCGGTGAATTAGGAAGAAATGCACCATAACCATATACAATTTGTGCAGAAAGGTCTTTTCGTACAGTAACATCAAGTCCTAATGACAATGAGCCAGAAGCAGCCAATGGATAACCTATAGCATTTGTGTCCAATGGACCTGGATTTGTTTCATATAAAAGATTGCCCAATATTGCAATGTTGTCATTGAGAACATAACGAGTAAAGAGCTGGAAAGACCATACCTTTTTCCAATCTGTTGGAACAACGTAGCTTCCTGTCGTTGTATTAGTAAAGTCCAAGTTTTTCTGAATTGTCCAATTCGACCAATATACTTTGCCTTCTACAAACCATTTTTCATTTACCGTATGCTGAAGCCCTACAAAAATTATACTGGCTTCTGTGAGATTCAGAGATAAATTATCAACAGTAACATTGCCAAGGGTACTAGTACCGTAACCAAGCGTATCCACTGCTGTATAAATAGCGGCCGTCAAATTATTATAAGCGTTTATCTTATAGAATAACCCTACATCCCCTGTATAATTTAAACCAGAAATCTTATTTACCTGATTACCAGAACCTGGAATTACAAAATTTAGCTCTGCCAACTTATTCCATTCAAAATTGAATCCAACCCCCAGTGCTAATTTATCTGTAAATTGATAACTGGTTTGAATAGCACCTCTATAATAAAGGACATTCGTTACTGTTGAATCGAAAGCTACGAAAGAATCTTCCGGCCAATCCAAATGACCATACCCGCTAGGTGTTATATTAATACCAGCTACAAACTGATCTGTGATTCGAAACGCTGTCAATAAATAAGGCAATGAATCACCTACAACACTATTCACTGTCCCAGTCTCGCCAGAAGATATGCCTGTAAACTCAAAAGCGGGCCTAATATATAAATTTCCCGCCAGGATCTGTGCCTTATTTACCAAAGACAATTCAGCTGGATTCTGATAAAAAATATCATTCAGAATTTGAGTGGCTGCGCCATAAGCTTGCCCCTCAACAACAAAACTTACGACAACCACTAATAGTTTATGAATGACACATCCCATTAATTTGGAAGAACTACGCGTTTTTAACCATCCCCGTTTTTTCAAAAGCTTTCCTTAAAATCGTCCTAATTGTGGCGGTTTGTATACTACAGGAAATTTAAGTGATAAAATTAAGCAGTATTTTTCATAGGTAATCCAATTAGGCGGTTAAATGATCAATATCACTTCAACTTTTACAGCCGATGTGATGCGTCCGCAACTAGCATTCTTCCTTAATAAATTTACGGAACAAAAAGTTCAATTTATTTACAATCAGCTTTTCCAGCAAATGCTACTACCTTCAAGCGAGTCAAATACTAATGATACAGGATTAAATGTCGTACTGATAAGATTGTGTGATTTATTTAGTACGCAACATCCCTCTAAAAAAACATCCGAAAAAATAAATGACCTATTGATAGCCTTTCAAACGATACAAACTCAAATGAAAGTCCCTTTACTTATTCTAATAACACCAACAGAATGTACTCGAACAAACGAAACCTCTTTTTTCGATTCTATCGAAGAAACCTTACAAAAAAAGCTTTCCACTCATAAAAACATCCATTTTATTACATCACAAGAAATATTAGATACCCATAGTTCGTTGGCTATATTCGATAATTTTTCTGAGAAACATGGGCATATCCCCTACACTTTTGATTTTTATAATACACTGGCAACTATCATAGCAAGAAAATACTCTTTATTGTCAAGAAAACCACATAAGGTCATCGTATTAGATTGTGACGGCACATTGTGGAATGGAATTATAGAAGAAGATGGTATTGAGGGTATCAGTATCGATGGTGAATACTCATCCATACAACAATTTGTTATAGACTGCTATAAAACTGGATTTTTAGTCTGTTTGTGCAGCAAAAACAGTGAAGCATCAGTTCTTTCAGCATTCAACAATCATAAGGATATGAAGCTTAATCTTGAAAAACACATTTGTACCCATAGAATCAACTGGGAAACAAAATCTACAAATATCGAATCCATTGCGAAAGAGTTAGATCTCGGATTAGATAGTTTTATTTTCATTGACGATAACAAAATTGAATGTGGAGAAGTGCAAGCAAAAATTCCAGAAGTTTTAGTCATTGAACTACCCAAAAACACGAAAAAGAGACTGCCTTACCTAAAATCTATATGGGCGTTTGACAACCTAAGCCAAGGCCATGAAGACGAGAATAGAACAAAATTCTATCAAAAGAATAAATTCCGGGAACAATTAAAATCAGAAAGCCAAACTTACGCTCAGTTTTTAAAAAATCTTAAAATAAAAACATTGATCAGCAAGGCTAAAATCAAAGACTATGAGCGTGTCTTTCAACTAAGTAAACGAACCAATCAATTCAATATTTTTCCAAACGCAATGACCGGGATCGAATTCGATACCAGTATTAAAAATGGTGCTCCCTGTTGCCTCATTATCCATGTAAGTGACAAATATGGTGATTATGGGTTGGTGGGTGTTTTAGTGTATGAACTGCAAAAAGATACGCTCACAGTCAAATCTTTTTTTCTTAGTTGCCGTATTTTAGGTCGAGGCATTGAATACGATATTTTGCAATATTTATCTAAAGTTGCAAAAAAACATCATATAAAAAATGTTGATGTACCTTTTGTGATAACCAAAAGAAATATCCCCGCAATAAATTTTCTCAAAAAAATCAGTGGGAAACAAAAATTAAACGATAAAACCCATGTTTTGCTTTCCGTTGATCAAATCGCAGGCGCTGTTTTTAAATCCCCTGATACCGAAACCCCTAAAACAGCCTCCAGAACTTCTGCCAAAAACACAACACCGATCAACGACTATCTGCTGGAAATAGCAGCACATACCATCAAAACAAAATACTCAACAAAAAAAATGACTAAGAATCTAGAAAGTGATTCAAAAACTGTAAAAATAAATTTACTTGAAATTTTTAAACGTCATCACATTGAAATTGCCAAGAAAAACCTTGAGCTTAGAAGCCTTGGTATCGATTCTCTAAAAAGCGTACTCATTGCTAGTGATATTTATCATACTTATCGTATCAGCATAAATCCTTTCGATTTGTTAGAACCTAAATTTAGTTTTAATACCCTTGTAAAAGGTTTGCTGAAAGAAATAGATAGCAGCAAAAACATTTCAGAAGTCATTACGGATATGAAGATTAATGTCCCTCTTTCACAAGCCCAAATGAGACTTTGGTACGACGAAAAAATTTCCGAGAAAACCAATAAAAACAATATGTTTGTGGCCTATGAAATCCCTAAAAATATAGAGGCAGATAAACTAGAACGTGCTTTTCTAACATTGATAAATCGCCATGATGTCCTGCGTTATTCTTTTTTTGAAGTTAATGATGAACCATTCATTCATGTGAATCCTTTATCTAAGATAAAATTTAAAGTAGAAATTTTAAGGAAAACAAATCCTTCAGCACAAACTCGATTTCTTAACGACTTTAAATACAAAACATTCGATTTGAGCCACGCTCCTCTCTTGAGAGTTGGATTAATGGTAACCTCTGACAATAAAAGTATCCTTTTAATTAGCATTCACCACATTATCCACGATGGATGGTCATTAAGTATCTTATTGAATGAGCTGGGTATACTCTACGAAGCCTTTGAAAAAGGCGTAAACTCACCTCTAACAAATGAAGCCCCTTCTTATACTGAATTTTCCTACTGGCAAAAAAAACTCGTTTCTGATCAACTGTTGTCTCAGCAAAAACTTTTTTGGGAAAAATATCTACATAAAGCACCCAAATTAGAGCTCATTTATGACCACCCGCAAACAGAATTTGAAGGCAAAACACTGGGAAAACGCATTAATTTTAAACTTGATACCGCCACAACAAAAAAACTCAAAGCAATAGCACAAAAGAACAAAGTAACCTTATATGATCTTCTTGCATCAGCATTTGGCTTGTTGTTAGCACATTATTCAAATCAAAATGATATCAATTTTGTGACTGCGTTTTCTGGTCGACACCATGCATTGGCCGGTAAGACCATAGGATTTTTCGTCAACCTGGTATTACTTAGATTCGAGATAGACCCTACAGCCTCTTTCGCCACAATACTGAAAACCAACAAAAAAAACAGATCTGAAACAACAAGATATCAGGACTTGCCTTTCAATGAAATTCTACAAATTACTGGAGACACAGTAAGCTCTAAAGTTCATTCTTTCAGTCAAGCTGGCTTTATTTTTCAAAACTATCCCACCCCCACACTTTACATTGATGGCAAAAAAAGCAAGCGAATTTTTTCCGATGATGCTGCTGAAATTGTGTACGATGCTTGCCAAGAATGCCGCTTTGGAAATATGATTTGTTTCATGCAAGAATTGGACCTCAATTTGCATGGCCTATTTGAATATAATGTTTCTCTTTTTAATGAAAAAACTATTCAACATATTATTTTAGCTTTTAAAACACTTCTTAAAAATATAGCAGATCACCCAACAGGTCCTGCACTCAATATTGAACTTGTCAGCCCACAGCAAAAAAATATACTATTGAATAAATGGAGTAAGCCATCCAGAGAATCGGAATTTAAAAAAGATTTGTTATCCTACTTTGCAGAGCACGTAGCTAAAACACCTAATAAAATCGCTGTAAAACACAATGATACAGTCATCTCGTATCAAGATCTCGACAACAAGTCTAATCTTATCGCTCAACGATTACAAAAAGCTGGCGTGAAAAAAGAACGTCCTGTTGGACTTTTTTTAGAAAAAAATATAGAACACATTATCGCCATGCTAGCAGTGGTTAAATCAGGTGGATGTTACGTCCCCATAGGAAGAGACCAGCCAAATGTTCGAGTTAATTATATTGTTGATGATGTTGGCCTAGCTTGTATCATCACAGATTCTGAAGGAGTACAAAGCTTTAATCTAAAAAGAAATTCGATAAAGATTATCAATATTTTTGATGAAGAACTCCGAGAAAAACCAGCCATATATACCCCTGTTCGAACCACACCCAATCAGTTAACTTTGGTTTTATATACATCTGGCTCAACGGGAAAACCAAAAGGGGTCATGATTGAGCAAGCAAGTATTTTAAGATTAGTAAAATCCCCCAATTATATAAAAATAAGCGCGAACGATCATATGGCGCAAACTTCAAGCATCACTTTTGACGCTGCTACTCTAGAAATATGGGGTGCTTTATTAAATGGAGCCAGATTAATTTTAATTGATAAGCATTCTCTTCTTGATGCTAATTCTTTCGCACATTTTTTGCAATATGAAAAAATATCCATCTTATTTTTAACCACTCAGCTATTTCACTCCTATGCTTTTTCAACACCCGGATTGTTTAAATATCTTAAGTACTTGCTGGTTGGTGGTGAGGCTGTACTACCTGATGCAGTGAGCAATATTTTTAATCAAACTCATCATCCTAAATATTTTATTAATGGCTATGGTCCAACAGAAAATACCACGTTTTCAACCACGTATATGGCAAAAACTAACGACAATCTCCCAGATCCTATTCCAATAGGCAAACCAATTTCAGGCACAGAAGTTTGCGTGCTTGGGAAAGGTCTTAACCCGGTACCAGTGGGCGCACCCGGAAAGCTTTATTTGAGCGGGATGGGATTATCAAGAAAATACATTAACCTTAAACAACTGAATCGTGATAAGTTCATCCATTATTTAGGGAAAAGAATCTATGACACTGGTGACATTGTCACTTGGCAAGCGGATGGTAATTTAAAATATATTGGGAGAGAAGACAATCAGATTAAAATTAATGGTTATCGTATTGAGCTGAACGGAATTGAAGCACACATTGAGGCTCACCCTATGGTCGAACAAGCTATCGGCCTCATTAAAAATATCGGTCACCATAAAAACCTGGTAGTATATGTATTGCTCAAAGAAGACATAGAATTGTCAAATGTTAATCTATATCATTATCTAAAGCTAAATTTACCGCCCTATATGCTGCCAACGTTTTATTACCAAATTACGAATGTCCCTATCACAAATACAGGCAAGGTAGATAAAAAAACATTAGCTGCCCTAGATTTACCGCCCATTACCTATACTGAATATGAATCACCTTCTAGTGCTCTCCAAAACGAGATTACGGGCATATATGCTCAAATACTAGATATAGATCAAAGTAAAATTGGTATAAATGCTGAATTTTTTGATCTCGGCGGTAACTCCATATCAGCATTAACGCTCATTCATATGCTTAATGACACGTATGCCACGAAAATAAACTTTTCCACGTTATATGAGTGCTCAACAATAAAACTATTAAGCGAGCATATTAACCACACATTAAATGATGCTCATTTCGAATCAATTCTCCACCAGGATCAGCTTTATAAAAACACTCTTAAAACCATGCAAATAGGAAGTTCTGACAAAATTCCTTTGATTTTTGTACACCCCATTGGCGGTACTGGATTTTGCTATTTTGATTTAATAAAACTATTACCCAAAGATCAACCATGCTATATCATTCAAGATCCCAGTATAGATGCCGACAAAATTTTATTTGATGATATCGCATCTATGGCAGAGCATTATAATGACTTACTACTGAACGAAATTAAATCAAAGCAATTCATTCTTGCCGGATATTCATTTGGCGGCATGCTCTCATTAGAAATGGCACATCAACTTGAACAAAAAAAACTAGATGATAAGCTTAGTTATATCATTACATTTGATACATGGGTTGTATCAAATTTCTTAAATGCCGCAGCTAAAGAAGCGTTAAAACAGAGTATTCTGCAACAGTATGAGCGTGTAGAAACAAATCTTGCTAAAGAAAATATTGACCCCAAACCATGGATGGAATTATATTATACTAGATTACAAGAATTGGGTTTTATCTATACACCACCCAAAATTAACAAAAAGATTATTCTATTTAAAGCAATGCAGCAAACAGGCGACTTCGCGGCAATGGACGATAATGCAAATTATTTAGATTTACATACAAGCAAAGCGGTGGATATTCATTTGATTCCAGGTAATCATGATTCTATTCTCCAGCTACCAAATGTAAAATATATTAGTGATATTATGGTATCCTACACTCATAACCTTGAATCTTAAGACCTTAAGCAAAATAGTTTGGAGTACAGATTGTTATGCAAACTAAACTATACGTGATTTATTATTTTATAATTCAAGTGCTTTGATCATGAATTATTTTTGAGGGTTAAGAAATGTCATGGCCAACATCCAGTCTGCTTAACACTATATATCAAAAAATATTTGGGAATTTTCCTAAAAATGTTTATTGGGTTGACCAAGAAAATAACTTTATCGGGTGTAATACAGCCTATTATCAATTTACTAATATGACTCCGACTGTAGAATTTATTGGACTAAATGTTAATAAATTCCTAGAAAACAATGAAATATCAGTTAAAGATACAGATAACGCGTCATTAAATAACACTTACTTTGAAAAAATGTATTCTTTTCCCAATGGAAAAGAATATAAATTCAGCGTCTGGAAGATAGTCTGTTTCAAAACCAAAGTTTATATTGAAGATAACGTTTCTCCATATCAAAGCCAAATAAGTGACCTACACAATAAATGCACAGAACTGCAGGCTAGTAAAGAACGATCTGAAGCTTATCTTAATAATTTGGTACAAATGGCGGTTCCAGCAAGTATCTACTGGAAAGATGTCAATAGTGTCATCACGGGGAGTAATTTGGCACATACCAAATTGACTGGATTTGATCGCCCTGAAGAAGTTATTGGTAAAACTGATTATGACTTTCTATGGAAAGATCAAGCTAATGAAATCATTAAAAATGATCAAAAAATAATGGCTTCAAAAAAGGGCCTTAAGTTTGAAGAATCAGCTACATTACGTGACGGTACCATTCATACATTTTTCAGCGCAAAAGAACCACTATATGATAAAGACCGCCATATTATTGGTGTTATCGGGGTTTCTGTAGACATCACCGAACTAAAAGAAACACAAGAAGCCCTCAAAGTCGCCAAAGAGGCAGCCGAATCTGCTGACAATGCAAAAACCGAATTCATTGCCAATATGAGTCATGACATCCGTACCCCTTTGTCCGGCGTCGTAGGTATCGCCAATATACTTGAAGATGAACTCCAAAAGCCCAAGCAAAAAGATCTTGCTCACGATTTGGCACTGAGTGGTAACGAACTTTTGAATATGCTCAATGAAATCCTTGATGTTGTTTCTGCCGATCATGTAGATACCAACGACCTGCAAGAAGGACCCTTCGATCTGGCTCATTTGATTCAAGGTATCTACGATCTCGAGCATCCGTCTATTACGCTCAAAAAAATTGAATTTCTTACCCATATCGATGAAAAAATTCCTAAAGTCCTCGTGAGTGATCATAAAAAAATTCACCATATCTTACTGAATCTCATCGGTAATTCTATTAAATTTACCCATAAGGGTCATGTCGCTATCAACGTCAATTTGATTGAAAAACAAATTGATAAAGTCTTATTACAATTCCAAGTAAAAGACACAGGCAAAGGTATCCCACCCGAGGATTTAGACAAAGTATTTGATGCCTTCTTCCGTGTCACGCCCTCTTACAAAGGGCTCGATAAAGGCCATGGTATCGGATTACATATCGCCCAAAGCTATGTCGAATTGCTGGGCGGAAATATCGCTGTAGAAAGCAAACCTAATGAGGGCTCTACTTTTTCTTTCACCCTATCCCTAAAAATAGCTGATAAATATGACGTGCTATCGCCTGAAAAAACCCCCGCGCGCTCGAAAGATACCCCCTCAACGCCAAGTAGCACGCACATAGAAAAAGAAACAACATCGGCCAATGAAACCCTACCCCGTATTCTAATCATAGAAGATAACACCATTGCCCTCAACGTTGCCAAAACACTTTTAAGTAATGCAAAGCTCAACCCCACACCCGCAATAGATGGTGAATCTGCTCTAGAATTAGCAAAAACACAATCATTTGATCTCATTTTATCTGATGTCGGATTGCCGGGGATGTCAGGCATAGAATTTGCTCGTGAACTCCGCGCCTTTGAAAAAGCACAACACAAAACCGCCACCCCCATCATCGGCCTTACGGCTCATGCAGAACATAAAGTGCATGCCGAATGCTCAGACGCAGGAATGAATGAGGTCATTATTAAACCTATTACGGCAGAAAGAATTGCCTATATTATTAATAAATTTTCTTTAGCTGCCGCTCCTCAAAACCCAACACCCACTGCAACCCCAGCGGCTACCCCTCAAAGTAGCCTGGGTGAAAATTTACCAGATACCGAAGCTGAATTATTTGAAGTAGACACATTAAACATTTTTGACATTGAAAGCGCGAGAAAGCTCCTTGGGGATAGTGGCACAGATCTAATGGATATGGTCAAAATAAATATCACCACTATTATTCCAGAAGAACTACCCCTGATGCAAAAGGCACACCAAGAAGGTGATTGGAAAACCGTGACAGATATTGCTCATAAATTAAAAGGTGGTTTTGTCTATATTGGTTTAACAAGAGCCGCCACTGCCTGTCAGTATCTAGAACGCTACTACAAAGCCGGCCATTCAAAATTATTAGAAAAACTCTATGACCAGGTCCTAAAAACAATCGAAGAAACCAGTACTCGTTTGGAGTCCTTCGTGCATTAGACTTCCTTCTTGCACATAACCAAATTACGGTATAACGTCATGCGTTATACTACAAGAGTAATGTAAACACGGCATAGTAACCAATGTTGAAATGGTAGATTACCATTAGGAGAAATAACCATGAAACTGAAAAATATCCATCCAGGTGAAGTACTACTTGAAGAGTTTTTGCTTCCCATAAATATCAGTCAAAATAAACTTGCCTGTGATATTGATGTATCACCTCGGCGCATTAACGAAATTGTTCATGGAAAACGAGCCATTACCGCTGATACGGACTTAAAGCTGTCACGTGCACTAGGTACATCAGAAGGTTTTTGGTTGGGTTTACAAGCTGATTACGATTTAGAAGAAAAAAAGACCAGCTTTAAAAACAAATTATCCAAAATAAGATCATTGGTTCCATCCAATATTTTCACAGAAAAATATGCCCGTAGTTAATACGGTGAACTTCTTGTTGATGACGATACAAAACCAGATCCCATCTACAAATCCTTCGTGCGTTAGACTTCCTTTTCTCCCCAAAATCAGGTAATATTGTCCCAAATTAAATCAGATTTAATCCCATGAAAACTTATATCATTGCTACTTTTTATCGTTTTTGCCCACTTCCAGATCTCGAATCTATGAGAGAGCCATTATTGGATGCTATGAAAACTCACAATATTCTTGGAACAATTCTTTTAGCCAGTGAAGGGATGAATGGCGGGATGGCTGGCACGCCGGAAGATATGGCTGCCATGTATGCGCATATCCACGCTATGCCCCAATTTGAAGGTTTATATTTCAAAGAAACCACATCAGATATGATGCCGTACGAAAAAGCCAAAGTGAAGTTTCGCAAAGAGATTGTGACTATGGGTGTGCCCGAAGTTGATCCGCTTCAACAAAATGGCACCCGCTTGTCGCCTACAGAATGGAATGAATTATTGGCCGATCCTGATGTACTACTCATCGACACACGCAATACTTATGAAGTCGAAGCAGGCTCCTTTAAAAATGCCATCGACCCACAAACCGAAAATTTCCGTGATTTTCCAGAGTACGTTCAAACTCAATTGATGGATAAAAAACATAAGAAAATTGCGATGTATTGCACTGGTGGGATTCGTTGTGAAAAATCCACGTCCTATCTAAAAATGCTGGGCTTTGAAAATGTTTATCATCTCGAAGGTGGCATTATAGATTATTTGCGAGTCATGCCCAAAAGTGAGTCTCTTTGGGAAGGCGAATGTTTTGTGTTCGACGAAAGAATTACGATCGCAGACGCTTCTTGATATCACCCACGCAATAACTGCCGAACCTCAGCTTGATCCGAAAATTCTGAGCGCTGATCACCGATAATCTGATATGCTTCATGCCCCTTTCCTGCAATCAAAACAATATCATTCGGCCCAGCTGCACCTAAAGCATGCTGAATGGCCGACCGCCGATCAACCATCGTGGTCACTGCTTTACCCGCGGGAATACCCGCCGCAATATCCTGAAGAATGGCCTCTGGATCTTCATGCCTCGGATTATCACTGGTTAAAATAATTTCCGCCGCGTAATCACTGGCAATCCGTCCCATAATGGGCCGTTTGGTTTTATCCCGATCGCCACCACAACCGAACACCACCCAAACTTTACTTTGCGATGCAGATTGCAACCGCCCTAAAGCCTGTAATGCATTCTCTAATGCGGCAGGTGTATGTGCGAAATCCACGATCACACAGGGTTGCTGCGCCACAATTTCCATACGCCCTGGAGAAGGCTGCAACGTCGCCATCACCGCTACCACTGCATCGATAGAATAACCATGCGTCAACAAACTGCTATACACCGCCAAACTATTATAAATATTAAACAATCCCAAACTTGGGATCTGTAATTCCTGTTGCCCCCAAGGCGAATCCACCATAAATTGACTGCCATGTAAATGCAATTGATAATTACTGGCGCGTACATCTGCTTCGTTATTAAGACCATAAGTAATTTGACGCACGCTTTTAGGCACCGCGGCTATCATATGCGCAACATAGTCATCATCTTGATTCAGGATAACCCATGACAGTGAAAGCTTAGCAAACAGTAAGGCTTTGGCTTCAGCATAAGCATCCATTGTGCCATGATAGTCCAAATGCTCATAACTCAGATTGGTATAAATCGCTTCGTTAAAACTAATCTCATCTACACGATGCTCTGAAAGCGCGTGCGACGATACTTCCATACACAGTTGCTGTATACCTTGTTGCTGATAGTCCGCAAACAAACGTTGTAAACACAACGCATCTGGTGTCGTATTAATTAAAGGCTGTAAATCCTGAGCTTTGCCTTGCCCCAAAGTCCCGATATACGCCGCAGCGTGCCCTAATGATTGATGTGCTTGTGCCAATTGATAAGCAATGGTCGTTTTGCCATTGGTACCCGTCACTGCTGTCACATTCAACGCTTCTGACGGATAACCATAAAACCGACTGGCAAGTGCGGCCAAAGGTTGACGCGCCAAATTTTCCAGAGGCACACAAGGCACATGTGTGGGCAATACGGCAGCAACAGGGATGTCTTTAGGATCATAAATAATCGCAACAGCACCCTTTGCAATCGCATCTGCAATATGAGCACGGCCATCTGCAACAGCACCCGGATAAGCAATAAACACATCGCCAGCATTGATCTGTCGACTGTCGTTTTGCAAACCAGAAACAGCGCAATCGCCATTGATGTCGGATACCCAAGGTTGTATCAACTCAGATAATTTCATCATCCCTCACCAAACGCTCGATCGAATGGAATATCCAACACCCTCAATGCAGATCCCATCACCTTTGCAAACAAGGGCCCCGCCACTTGAGAACCATAATAACCGTTTTTACTTGGTTCATTAATAATAATAGCCACAACCAGACGTGGATCAGACACAGGCGCAATCCCGACAAAACTTGCCAAATAGCGCCGCTCTTCATAGCCACGTTTACCTGCCACCCGTGCCGTACCTGTTTTACCCGCCACACGATACCCGGGCACTGCGGAAGAACGGCCAGTACCTTCAGTCACCACCGCTTCCATCATTGTTAATATTTGATCAGCCGTTTCCGGTTTCATGACCTGATCTCCACTGACAGCATCCGGTTGATGAATCAAACGAATAGGTGGCAAACGACCGTGATTAGCAAAAACCAGATAACTTTTGGCAAGCTGCAAGGTCGTGACCGACATACCATACCCAAAGCTTAGGGTTGCCAATACAAAAGGATTGGCTTCGTTGGCAGTCACAATATCACCCTCACTTTCTCCGGGGTAGCCTGATTCCGTGCGCTGTCCAATGCCACAACGCTGCAACAAATCTATCAATTGCTCAGGTGGGCTCATCGACACGATTTTGGTAACGCCAACATTACTGGATTTACGCAATATACCGGTCACATCTAAAACACCATAATCATGCACATCTCGAATCGTGTGTCCGTGAACCATCATCCAGCCAGGCCGAGTATCAACGATGGTATCCGGAGTTACCAATCCAGAGTCCAATGCACTGGCAATACTGAATGGCTTCATCACAGAGCCCGGTTCATACACATCCGTTAACGCTTTATTACGGTACGTACTCATTGGATAACGACTACGTGCATTAGGATTAAACGACGGTGCGTTGGTCATGGCCAAAACCTCACCGTTCTTCACATCGAGTATCACCACCGAACCAGATTTGGCACCAAAATGTTCCACTGTTTTTTGTAATTCTTGATAAGCAAAAAACTGTAAGCGCCGATCAATACTCAATTGTAAAGTATGCCCGGCTCGTGGTTCTTTAATGGTTGCTAATTCTTCAATCACCCGGCCATTGCGATCTTTAACCACGCGTTTTTTACCACTAGAACCTTCGAGCCAAGATTCATATGCCAACTCTAATCCTTCAATGCCTCTATCATCTACGTTGGTAAATCCTAACAATTGCGCGGTACTATCTGCCTCTGGATAAAAACGTTTGAACTCTTCTTGAAAATTCACACCGGGAATATTTAAATCAGCAATGTCTTTGGCATGACTAGGTGATAATTGCCGTTGCAGATAATGAAACTCATATTTTTGTGCGCTTTTTACCGAGCGCTGCAATTGCCACGGCGACATATCTAATAAGCGCGCCAAACGAGTCAGCTGCCGTTTGCTGGGATCAAAGGATTTGGGATTGACCCACGCCGATTTTACAGGAGTAGAAATTGCCAAAGGCACACCCTGACGATCTAAAATCATCCCGCGAAACGCAGAAATTGGAATCACACGTAAACTACGCGCATTACCTTGGTCTTGTAAAAACGAACGGTCTAAAACCGTCAAATCTACCATACGCCACAGTAAGATACTTGCTACAATGAGAAAAAAAATGCCGACAACCCACAACCGTCTTCGATGATGTAATAATACTTTAGGCTTCATTTCTTATATAATCTGATCATGTGCTTCGTGCTCGGTAAATGCATTTTTAATTGTTCCGTTGCCAATAATTCCACCCTGGAAGGTCGGGCCAAGCTCGCTTGTTCCAGCAATAATTGCCCCCACCGGAGGTTCAATTGGTCCGCAACTTGTTTGGATGACTCCACTTTGCTCAAGGTCAAACGATAATCATTCGTGACATAAATCACGGCAAAAGCACTGATTAATACCACTAACATCAAACTGAGTCGGACAATACTTGCGTAAGATATACGCATATTCATCCAATGTCCATGAAAAAAGTTCGTTTGATTGATATCCCTTGCCGCCGCGTTCATGCTGTTTTCTCCCCGATGCGCAAAATGGCTGATCTTGCGCGACTGTTATTTTGTAATTCACTTTCTTTAGGCTTTATCGCCCGCCCAATACGGTGAAACCGATTCAGCATTTCCGTTGCTTTCATCGGAATCCCTTTAGGCAAAGGTGCACCCTGTTCTGCTTTTTGCATAAACTGCTTAACGATACGATCTTCCAATGAATGGAAGCTAATCACCGCTAAACGTCCTTTTACAGCTAATACATCAATACATTGTGCCAAACAAGCTTCCAAATCGGTCAATTCTTGATTGACATGAATGCGAATCGCTTGAAATACTCTTGTCGCCGGATGTTTGTGCTTTTCCCATTTGGGATTTGCAGCTGTAACTATCTCCGACAATTTTGCCGTATCCTCAATCGGCGCATCATTGCGCGCCGCAACTATCGCACGTGCAATACGCCGGGAAAAACGCTCTTCCCCATATTCATAAAACACATTGGCCAACAACGTTTCATCTGCTTCGTTGACAAACTGTGCTGCACTCAATCCTTGCTGACTATCCATGCGCATATCTAAAGGCCCCGCCTGCATGAAACTAAATCCTCGGTTCGCATCATCCAATTGCGGGGACGACACGCCTAAATCTAATAAAATGCCATCAACTCGACCATACACTTGCCACTGCTTTGCAAATTCCGCCAAATCACTAAACGACCCTTGTACAATTTGCAAGCGCTGATCATGGGCAAAATGTTCTCGCGCAAACGTCAGCGCTTCCCAATCTTTATCAATCGCAAACAAACGCCCTTCAGGCCCCAGGCGTTCCAGCACACACTGTGCATGTCCGCCCCGCCCAAAGGTTCCATCGATATAAATCCCATTGGGTACGACAGCCAATGCCTCTACTGCTTCTTCTACAAAAACTGGCTTGTGCACTTTTAATTCATACTCATAAAGAAAACGTTTTCAATTCATCCGGCAACTGCCCCAAACGGCTAGACTCTTCGACCAACCATTGTTCGCGCCGTGCGTCCCACAACGTTTCTGACCAAACTTCAAATTTCGAACCCTGACCAATCATCAAAACCCGTTTTTCCAATTTTGCATAATCACGTAATACCTGCGGCAATAATAATCGCCCCGATGCATCTAAAGTCACATCCGTGGCATGCCCAATCAACAAACGCTGAATGCGTCGTGACACCGGATCAAAACTTGGCAATTGTTGAATTTTTTCTTCAATCATTTGCCACTGATGTGCCGTGTACAACAACAAACAAGTTTCTTCGGTATCAATCGTCACCACCAATGCATTACCAGTATCCAGGCCCAAAACTTCACGATACCGCGTAGGTACAGCAAGACGCCCTTTGCCATCGATGTGTATTGCGTTGATTCCACGAAACATAACCGTCAGGGGCAAGACCCACAATTCTCCACTTTTTGGAACATTATACCACTTTTACACACTATAGGGTGTTTTTTCTGCTTTTGTCAAAGAAAAAGGGGAGAATATTTTGAGGGTATAGCGTCTGCTGAAAAAATTACATTGGAAAAACAAGGTGAAGATTGGAATAGAACATATGACCACTGGAACAAAAAAAAACAATTTTAGCAAGATTGGATATTTATTTATAAGAAATGTGATCATGACTTACGCAAAAAACCGAGATCGAGGTTTTGAGTAAGTCCTGATGCTAACAAATAACTGCTTGCAAAAACCGGAACACACAGCGAACTATTTTAATAGAAAATATTGATGCATGAGACGAGGTAACAGAGCGAAAAAAAACCAACTCATGCAACATAGGTTGGTTTTTATAAAAAATTCCGGGATGACAATACTATTTTTACGACATACCACCACCAAATTTAAGGTTATTCAATGCAGCTATGTCTGCTTCAGCAGCGTCGATTGCTGCTTTCTTCACATTGGAAGGTACAATACCAGCTCTAACATGAGCCATGTGACCAAACGCACCAAACATTGTAGCCGCAGCAACCGTAGTACTTGCCGCCATAAATGTTGCACCTAATCCTAATTTGGTTGCAGCAACTTCAAGTACTGTAGACACGATAGCACCTGCTTTCAACGTCGCCAAATAACCAGCTATAACCACAGGCATGCTGAAACCAGCAATATAAGCAAGTGCAGATACAGCAAGCATCACGCCAATAGCTATTGCAGCTATCTTCAATACATTCCCTACGAGACGCCATGTTTCATTGCCATGACCTAACAAAGCATTTGAAGTGTTTTTGATATCGTTTAATCCCATAATTAGAGTATCACGCACAAATGTGTTGAATGTATTGTCATCCAAAATGGCTGTACCCACTTCATCTATAGGAGCACTTGTGCTTGTTCGGCTTATCCCAGAGAATCGAGCGTCTAGCTGTAAAGATTTACGATCAGGCGTTGCTCCTACTCCAAAGTCAAAAGAAATATCTTGACCTGTAGCACCTAAGACGCTATCACTATCAATAAAAGCTGCGGATACTGCCGCATCAGTAGTATATGACTTAGCATTTAATACACCATAAGGCCAAGAAATCATAAAAGAGGCATACGTCATCAAATCGAGCAACTCTGAAATTGCCTTTAAATTATCATCTCTTTTATCCCGGGGATGCGAAACAGCGGCATTTCTGGACAAACGTGCAGTCGCATCTAATGCTTTCTGTGCTACTGTCATGGATGGCAACCAACCTTTTGGCGCCGTATCACGTTGATTCGCTTTACGAAATATATCTGCTAATCTTTCTTGAATATTGCGATTGGTCTCGGTAAACCTTTGACCAGCAACCGTACCAAACTTTCCGGCAACTGCCAAAGACATATACTTTTTCACCAGATCTAGACGCTCTTGATTCAGTGCATTCTGGGTTTTTCTCAAAAGCACTAATTGCTCTGGACTTTTCTGAGCAGCTTTGATTTCGGCATTGTTCTTTGCAACACTATGATAAATATTAGTGATTTCCATACTTAGCATACTAAGATCTCGTTGTATCTCCGCAGCCTGATCACGACGCTTTGAATCCTGACTATCTGGACGAGTCCTTAGAATATCTCTTATTTGAGAGCCTTGCCATTGAAGCGTATTTTCAATTCCAGCTATTACACCAGCTAATTCGCTATACCCATTGTTCAGCGTATACATATCTGCCGATTGGTCAGCTACTGTTTTGTCCAATCCCTCTATCCTGTGTTTCATAACTGCTGCATTAGCAGTAGCCTCATCAAATCTTTGATTTAAACTGTGCAGATCAGTTGCAGCACTCGCGACATCAACCATGTTTGGGAATCCAACCCCGCCTTTAAATGCTGATGACGCATGTAGAACCGCTGATGAGTCTACATTCGGAAATGGCAGTGGTGATCTAACTTCTTGCAAGTCTTGTTGCCCTACGCTACCATCACCCTCAACGTAATTAAGCTCTTCAGCAGACTTACCAGCATGCATACCATCTTCTGAACTATCATCCATTTCTCTCTCCATCTACATTAAAAAACCAGAGCAAACAGATCGCTTGCGCCGCGATTACTTGTAAAAAATTTTTAGATCTGTGTCGATAAGCAGGTGGTCTCTTTTTTCTGATACGCCACAAAGTCATGCCCATTAAATACACATGATGAGCCACCCGGTCTGGATTTTAACATAGAAATTTTTGAAAAACAGTGGAGATATCACAAATATTTTCCAGAGGCGTTTTTCTTAGGACAAGATTTACAAAAACAAGGTTTTTTATGCGCTTTTAGAAAGATTTCCTGAACAAAAAACAATTGTTTTCATACTGTCATTGCGAACAAAGAGAAGCAATGACGGAGGGGAGTTGTTATGCAAGGACAGGCATATTTAACTGTGCTGCAATTCGAATCCCGTGTAACACCAAATCTGGCACATGATGATCATACAGATTATATTTTTCAAACAAAGAAGCGAACCCCCCGGTTGCCAAAACCAATACGTCTTGATGAGGAAATTGTTCTTGTTTGATGCGGGTGATTAATTCACGACATGCACCCAAAGCACCATAAAACACCCCGGATTGAATACTGTCTACCGTCGAACGCCCCACCACATGATCCATTTTCACAATGTCCACCCGAGGCAATTTGGCTGTATGATGCGATAAGCCATCTACAAATAACCGCATGCCCGGTAAAATAGCGCCGCCAAAATAAGTTTTTTGTTGGTTGATCACGCAAAAAGTGGTCGCGGTACCAAAATCAATCACAATCAAATTGTGACCCGCAAACTGCTGTGTTGCCGCTATCGCATTGGCAATACGATCAGCCCCCACATCACCTGGCTGTTTGTATTGAATATTCAACCCCGTTTTAACGCCGGATTGTAAAAAGAAAGGCTCGACAGAAAAGTACTTAATGCAAGCCGAACGTAATGAGTATTCCAATGAAGGCACCACAGAACACACCGCTACTGAACGAATCCTATCCGGATCACAGTTATTTTCGCGTACCACTGTTTTTAAAAATATGCCTAATTCGTCAGAAGTGCTAACTTTAGAAGTGTGGCGAAACCGTAAGATCAAATCATCGCCTGCAAATAAACCACCGTAGATATGTGAGTTTCCAACATCTAAACAGAGATGCATCATCTTTTTATCCTAGTGACTGTGCTGTATTAAAATCATGCCTAACATCCCTGTCTCAATACGCTGCGCGCCAATCTAACCAATTCACCCAAGTCCCGCCGTTCCATACGTACCATGGTTTGGCCAACCCTCTACGTCCCGCGGACAAGCCGTCGAACGTAAGCGTCTAAATCTAAAGTTTAATAAAAAATAAAGTTGGTCGATAAGCCGGGTTCTGTCGTGGACAATCATTCATCTGGGACAAACGTCACCGTTCGCCTCAAGCAACCTACCCAGATCCCACATGGGTCATGTGTGAGGATGAAACATCCTCTGGATCTCTATTTGGTCTTGCTCCGAGTGGGGTTTTCCCTGCCACGCCTGTTGCCAGACGTGCGGTGCGCTCTTACCGCACCATTTCACCCTTACTCCTCAAAGAGAAAATCTCCCTAAAAAGCGGTATATTTTCTGTGGCACTTTCCGTAAGTTTTCACTTCCCAGGCGTTACCTGGCACTCTACCCTATGGAGCCCGGACTTTCCTCACCCAAGCAAGCTCAGGTGCGATTGTCTAACCAACTCTGATTTGAAGTATAACAAAAGCTATTGCGTAAACCAAATTACCCGCGTGTACCAATGAATTCATCATCAAAATAACGCTTCAATTTTGTACGTAACGTACCACGGCTTACACCAAGAACTCGTGCAGCTTTTGATTGGTTATAACGTGTCAATTCCATCACCGTACGGAACAATGGGCCTTCGATTTCTTCAACAACCAATTGATAAAGGTTCAAATTAGGATCTTTCATGTTCACAGAGCCTAAATAAGATTTTACAACAGTCACGACATGTTGTACCAACGCTTCATTTGATTGTTGCGCTTGTGTCATATTAACGGACATTTTTATCTCTCCATAAATAAAATAGTTATGCTTTTTATTAAAAAAACACGAAAACAGCCTACATAGAGACCACCATGGGCGCTATAATACCAATATTCTCAAGTAATGTAAATATTGAATCAATGATATTCATGATTTTTGTGAAAAAACTGTGATTTTTTACGAAATATTGTGCATATTAGTCTTCATTGACCGTAAAACTTTCTCCACAACCGCATTGCCCCGATTGATTGGGATTTTGAAACACAAACTTGGCATTTAACCCCTGCTTGGCGTAATCCATTTCCAAACCTTTTAGATAAGGATAAGACGCTTTTTCCACACAAATTGCGTGCTCAGGGGTGATAGGAAAAACCAAATCATCTGCAATAGGCGTTTCCACATAATCCAAAACATACGATAAACCAGAACACCCTGTTTTTTTGACAGATAGACGCAAATGGTGATGCTGATGTTCTTCCAAATAGCTTAAAATACGCTGGCTGGCTGCAGTCGTTAGACGAATGCCCTGTTCTGATGTTTCTGCGTACTGCACAGTAGTATTGGTCATCTAAAAATACACTCTCATGATTAAAATATGTTGATAACAGTCCGACAAGTCCATTCCTGGGTGATCTATGGTACCCATCTTAATGCCTACATACCTAGGCCTGCTTCATCACTACGCCTCACAACTTTTCCGCGGGACTTAGGGGTTATAATTGTCAACAAACAGTAGTAATTTATAATACAATGGTCTCATTATAACCTGGTTTTGTAGATCTTGTCATCCTCTGCTTTGCTTCGTATACTGCTAACAAAAAAATAGGACGCAAGCCATGTCATTACCCTACATCCTTATTCTTTACTACTCCAAAAATGGTTCTGTTGCACAATTGGCGCAATATATAGCGCGAGGGGTCGCCCACATTGATGGCATTGAAGCACGTGTTCGCACGGTTCCTCCTGTCTCTACTACGTGTGAAGCCACCGCACCTGTGATTCCGGAATCAGGTGCTGTGTACGCGACTTTGGATGATTTGCGAGGATGCTCTGGCTTAGCATTGGGTAGTCCCACGCGGTTTGGGGCGATGGCAGCACCCATGAAGTACTTTCTTGATGGCACGTCGTCGTTGTGGTTATCTGGCGATTTGGTGAACAAACCCGCTTGTGTCTTTTCTTCCTCGACCAGCATGCACGGGGGTCAAGAAACCACGCTCATCAGCATGATGCTACCGTTATTCCATCAAGGCATGGTGTTGATGGGCCTGCCCTACACGGAATCAGCGCTTCACACCACGCAATCTGGCGGCACGCCATATGGCCCAACACATGTTGCTGGGGATTTGTCCGATGGCGAATTGAGTCAGGACGAAGAGGTGCTCGCTAAAAAAATGGGGGAACGCTTGGCAAAAACGGCGTTGAAACTTACATGAAAGTCATTAGTTTTAATGCCAATGGCATACGCGCTGCAGCGCGCAAAGGATTTTTTGACTGGCTAGAACAAGAGCAAGCCGATGTGGTCTGTGTTCAAGAAACCAAAGCCCAAATTGATCAACTCCTACCCAACCCAGATTTTTTCCCTCTAGATTATTGCGAATATTTTGATGCACAAAAGAAAGGTTATAGTGGTGTTGCAATTTATGCGCGTCAAAAACCTATCCATAGTGTCAAAGGATTTGGCTGTGAATACTGCGATACAGAAGGACGCTATATACAGTTTGATTTCCCAAATCTCAGTGTGATTTCCCTTTATTTACCCTCAGGCTCTAATTCAGCAGAGCGACAAGTCATTAAAATGGAAGTATTAGAGCGCTTCACTCAGCAATTAAAAACATTACAAGCATCGGGTAAAGACGTGATCATTTGCGGGGATTATAATATCGCACATCGGCAAATCGACATTAAAAATTGGCGCGGCAATCAAAAAAGCTCGGGGTTCTTACCCGAAGAACGCGCCTGGTTAGATCATGTTTTTGGCCCTTTGGGGTTTGTGGATGCGTTTCGGGTATTAAATCAAGAGCCTGATCAATACACATGGTGGTCACTGCGGCAAAAAGCCTGGGATAAAAACGTGGGCTGGCGTATTGATTACCAAATTATCACCCCTGGACTGGTACCTTTATTGCAGAGCGTAAAGGTATATCGTGATCAACCTTTTTCTGATCATGCACCATTGATCATGACTTATGAGACGAATTTATGAGTAAAAAATCTTTGACCATTGCTTCTTGGAATGTGAATTCACTACCAGTCCGAGCGCCACAAGCAATCGCTTGGTTTGAAGAACACGCCATTGATATCCTGGCTGTCCAGGAAACCAAAGTCAATGACGATAAATTCCCAAGCAACCTCTTTGAAGATTTGGGGTTACATGTGGCATATTCTGGTCAAAAAAGCTATAACGGCGTGGCATTGATATCTCGATTTCCGCTAGACGATGTCTATATCGAACCTTCCGAAGTAGCACAACGACGGATCATCGCGGCTACCGTTCAAGGCGTACGTATCGTTAATCTTTATGTGCCCAATGGTAGTCATCTCGGTTCAGATAAGTATCTATACAAATTATCGTGGTTGGCCGAAGTCACCGCAATGCTGGAAAAAGAAATACAGCAGCATCCTAAATTGGTGGTCGTTGGTGACTTCAATATCGCACCAGAAGACATTGATGTGCACGATCCCAAAGAATGGGTAGATTGCGTGCTATGCAGCCCAGAAGAGCGTACTGCGTTGGCCAATATCCAAGACCTAGGATTACATGACAGTTTTCGTCACATGAACCCCAGCACCCAAACATTCAGCTGGTGGGACTACCGTGCTGCCGGTTTTCGACGCAATCGTGGCTTACGAATTGACTTAATCTTATTAAGCACAGCACTGAATAACGCTTGCCTTGATACGGGTATTGATGCCTTACCACGCCAAGCAGAACGCCCTTCTGATCATGCACCAGCTTGGGTAACGTTGGAAATGACATAAAGCGTACTGCCAGCAGCCTCTTACGACCCCCTTCTGCTCTTTAGCTCCCAACACCCTTCCCCCCCTACGTCCCGCGGCTTGTCCGCGAGATGTGAGGGGGGGACCACGGGACGTAGAGAATGAAAAACGCCGGGCATAAATTTAGACACAATTCCTCTCATCTCTTGACCTGGTTTTTATTTTCTGTTATCTTTCCGCGATAATTTTAGTAGTCAATATTATTTGAGAGTTAGCTTATGAAATCAGAAATACATCCTGAATATAGCAATATTAAAGTCACTTGTAGTTGTGGCCATGTCTATGAAACTCGGTCTACACTCTGCAAAGATCTAACCATCGAAGTTTGTTCTAATTGTCACCCGTTCTACACGGGCAAACAGAAAATTGTAGATACTGGTGGGCGCGTCCAACGCTTTATGGATCGCTATAATCGACCTTCAAAATCAACCGATTCAGCTCAACAAGAGTCTGAATAATCTCTATTGCCTGGGTAGTTTTATTTTTATTAAAAAATATAAGACTATCCAGCGCGACCTTATTTAAATAAAATACTATTTATTATTGCATTGATACTGAGGAAGCATCTATGAGTGATTCGCTGTTGAAACAACGTGCTCTGCACTATCATGAACATCCAACACCTGGAAAATTAGGTGTTTATGTCACCAAATCAACCAACACCCAAGATGATCTGTCATTAGCGTATTCCCCAGGTGTTGCCGAACCCGTCATAGAAATTGCTCAAACACCTGACGATGTCTATCGTTATACCGCTAAAGGTAATTTGATCGCTATCTTAACCAATGGTACAGCTGTATTAGGTTTGGGTAACGTTGGGCCATTGGCGTCTAAACCTGTGATGGAGGGTAAAGCTGTATTATTCAAACGTTTTGCTGATATTGACGTTTTTGATATCGAAGTTCAAGCTAACGATCCTCAGGATTTTATTACAACTGCTAAAAATATTGCCCCTACCTTTGGTGGCATCAATCTCGAAGATATCAAAGCACCAGAATGCTTTGAAATTGAAAATGCATTGATCGATCAATTAGATATTCCCGTGTTCCATGACGATCAACATGGTACTGCTATCGTAGTTGCTGCCGGTCTGTTGAATGCATTAGAAATACAAGGCAAACATCTCAAAGATGTCTCTATTGTCTGTGTGGGCGCAGGCGCTGCTGGTATCGCTTCTATGCGCTTATTGGTCGCCATGGGTGCAGATAAGGACAAAATGTTGCTCTTGGATAGCGAAGGCGTGATTCATACGGGCCGAGAAAATCTCAATCCTTATAAATTCGCATTTGCCTGCAATACTAAAAAACGCTCTCTTGCTGATGCCCTAGAAGGTGCAGATGTCTTCATAGGCGTGGCAAAACCCGAATTGTTAGACGCGCCATTACTCAATCTCATGGCGCCAAAACCGATTGTGTTCGCATTATCAAACCCTATTCCGGAAATATTACCTCATTTGGCAACAGCCGTGCGCGATGACGTCATCATTGCAACGGGTCGTTCAGATTTTCCGAATCAAGTGAATAATGTGTTATGCTTTCCTTATATTTTCCGCGGCGCACTTGATGTGCGTGCACGTTGCATTAATCAAGCCATGCAAATTGCAGCTGTGGAAGCCATTCGTACACTGGTACATGAGCCAGTGCCTCAAGAGGTTAAAGATAATTACCCAACTGTGAAAGATTGGGAGTTTGGACCAAATTATATTTTACCCAAACCTGTTGATCCTAGATTATTGGAACGCGTTCCTGCACAAGTGGCCAAAGCTGCCATTGCCAGTGGCGTCAATCGCATCACCGAACAATCATCAGTGGTTGATGTTTGATTGTCGTGATATCCCTTTTCAAGCCGCTTTGTGACTCCAACAAAGAGAATAATATTTTTAGCAAGGAAACTTGATTATGTCTAAATCTAAAGCCTTAACCCTCACCGCATGGCTCATATGCGGTATAGGCGCTATTTTTTACTCCTACGAATATTTATTACGAATTTCTCCTAGCGTCATGGAACCTGCATTACGTACTCATTTCAATCTCACTGCCACAGGATTTGGCCTATTATCTTCCGCTTATTATTATGCTTATGTGCCAATGCAACTGCCTGTCGGTGTCTTGATGGATCGCTATGGCCCCAAAAGATTGCTCACATTCGCCTGTATGTGCTGTGTCTTTGGTACCTTTATCTTTTGTCACACCCATGATTACCACGTGGCAATTATTGGCCGGTTTTTCGTTGGACTGGGTTCGGCCTTCGCTTTTGTAGGAGTTTTAAAACTCGCAACCATCTGGTTACCAGAAGATCGTCTGGCCATGGTGGCTGGATTGACGTCAGCATTGGGCACGGTCGGCGCCATGATTGGAGACAATCTCATGACTGGATTTGTCAATGCTGTGGGCTGGCAAATGACCGATACTTACACTGCTATTTTCGGTTTACTCTTAGCCGTATTACTTTGGTTCGGCATTCATGATCATAAAAATGATTTAAAAAGCGGTGGTACCATTGATTCATTTAAGCAAAACCTACTCGACCTCAATATTATTATTCGTGACCGACAAATTTGGTTGAATGGTATGTTTGGTTGTTTGATTTATCTTCCCACTACGGTTTTTGCAGAATTATGGGGTATCCCCTACCTCATGCATGCGCATGGTATGACTGAATCACAAGCTGGATTTGCCAATTCTATATTATTTTTCGGCTTTATGATCGGCGCGCCTTTGATGGGATATATCTCTGATCACATGCAATGTCGCAGAAAACCCATGATCGTTGGTGCATGTGGTGCAGCTGTCATGATGACACTCATTCTGTACTACCCAAACTTGCATCATCACACCATACATATTTTCATGTTTATACTTGGCTTATTTTATAGTGCTCAAGCCATTGTTTTTGCCGTAGGACGTGAATTAAGCCCCAAAGAAGCTGCAGGTACGGCAATTGCTGCCACCAATATGTTTGTGATGCTGGGTGCCATGCTACTACAACCTTTGATTGGGAAAATTTTGGATTGGAGTGTGTGGTTGCACCATTCCACTGGCATGACCTTGAAAAACATTCACGTGTACGCACTCACACAATATAGTGCAAATGATTATCGATTTGCCTTGTCGTTGATTCCTATTGGCATCGTTATTGCCGCCATACTAACCTTGTTTATCCGAGAAACACATGCCCAAGCGCACGACTAAACGCAGCCCGCGCACCCAAATCTTTGCTGGCAGCATCATTTGTGTCGTTGGGGCATTGTTTTATTGCTATGAATTTATTCTCCGCATTCTGCCTGGTATTTTGCAAGACGAACTTCGTGTCGCATTAGGCCATATTTCTGCAACAGCCTTCGGACAAATTGCTGCATTGTATTATTTTGCCTACGCTCCCATGCAATTGCCTGTAGGCATTTTAATCGATCGCTACGGCCCAAGATATTTACTCACCCTAGCATGCCTGTGCTGCACCATCGGCTCACTGATGTTCAGCTCACATGTATTGTTTATTGTAAGCACAGGAAGATTGTTGGTTGGTTTTGGCTCCGCATTTGCTTTTGTGGGTGTCCTATCCGCTGCTGTTAATTGGCTGCCAAAACGTTATTTTTCTTTGGTAGCCGGCTTAATGACCACACTTGGCATGCTGGGCTTGGTATATGGGGAAATTCAAATCACCCAATTGGCGCATCAGATGGGCCTACACGCCGCACTCGTCTCATCCATAATATTGGGTGTCATACTAACGATATTACTTTTTGTCGTGGTACGAGACGCACCTGGCAAACGCGTACAACAGCATCAACCCTTCTCTGTGTTTTTCAAACAAGTACTACAAGTGCTCCGCTCAAAACAAGTTTGGATCATTGCCATCATTGGCGCTTGTCTCTATACCGCAATTTCAGTATTTGGCGAACTATGGGGCAACACCTTCCTCGAGCACAATTATCATTTAAGTAAACTACAAGCAGCTCAATCCATGTCGATGCTTTTTCTAGGATGGGCTGTTGGCGCTCCTTTGATGGGATATTTTTCTGATCGCAGCGGGCAACGCTTATTGCCTTTAGTCTTGGGGGCCACCGGATCTTTGGTTTGTATCTGTCTGATTTTATTTAATCAAACCATGTCCTTTCATACCTTGAACCTCATTGTATTTTTATTCGGCATCTGCAGTGTCTCTGAAATCATTGTCTTCATTATGGCGAAAGAACACAGCCCGAGCCAAGAGCTGTCAGGCACAATCTTTGCTGTCGTCAATATGATTGTGTCGTTTGGAGGCATGATTTTTCAACCGATGGTGGGCACATTATTAGATTGGTCTGCTGTGACCATCTCCAAACAACCGATAGGAACCTATAGCACTATTGATTATCAAATTGCTTTGAGTGTTATCCCAATTTCGATGTTACTGGTGTTGGGGCTGGCGTTTTATCTGAAACTACAGACTAAAGCCGCATCAACCTCTAAAAACAGCTAGTAGTTCCTGCACGGGTGCACGTTGATTGGTTTTACAATTGATCATGCGTTTGACTTGAAAGGAAGTAATGTCTGCCTCAAAATACTGATCACGTGTGAACGCAGTGTCATGATTAGAAATCATAACTGTAATCCCACGCTGTGCCGCATCTAAGGCACACCGCGCCAAATCCTTTTGATCGTCATCGGTAAATTTTTTGCCTGTGTAAGCAGAAAAATTAGAAGTCTGTTTCAAAGGAGCGTAAGGCGGATCACAATAGATCAAATCTCCTTTATTCGCCAATAAAAAAGTTTTCCTAAAATCTCCTTGTGTCAGCGTAATCCTTTGACTTTTTTGATGAAATACCATCATTTCATGCTGAGGGAAATAGGGCTTTGGATAACGGCCAAAGGGCACATTATAACCCCCACTGGTATTGTAACGACAAAGCCCATTATAACCATGGCGGTTTAAATATAAAAATATCGCGGCCTTTTTGCGCGAGGCACGTAAACGATTAAATTCTTCACGCCAATGATAATAGGCTTCTGGTGTATTATTTTTTTCCACAAACCAACGGCGACAATAGGTGATAAATTTCGAACCTTCCGTTTGTAAATACCGATATAAAAAGATCAAATCTCGATTCTGTTCAGCCAAAAGATAATGGGGATAATCTGTATTTAAAAAAACAGCTGCTGAACCCGCGAAGGGTTCAATCAAACGTGGGGCTTGTTGCGGAAATGCGGTCAATAAATTGTCCAAACAACTGTACTTATTCCCTGCCCACTTTAAAAACGGCCTTGTTTTTATCATGCTTTCACTAATCTTTAAAGCTCTCCCCCAGTGGGGAAAAAGGTTTTATTTACTCACACGCTTGCAAAGATTTCAACATCACTTTAAAAATCTTCGGCGGCGCAGCAATCACATTGCCTTCCACTAATTGCAGTTCTCCACCCTGTAGATTACTGATCAAACCACCTGCTTCCTGGACTAATAGCACACCAGCCGCAATATCCCAAGGTTTCATAGAAAACCCCCAAAATCCGTCTAAACGTCCACTAGCCACATAAGCCAAATCTAACGCCGCAGATCCCGTCACACGCGTGGCGCTATATTGACCCACTAATCGCTCATAAGCATGCATATAACGTTCAGATAGCGCTTTATGACGAACCGGAAGTCCTGCACTTAACATGGCATTTGCCATTTTTACTTCTTTAGAAACCCGTATCCTCTGGTTGTTCAGACGCGCGCCACTGCCACGACTGGCAGAAAAACACTCATGCCGCAACGGATCATACACTACTGCATGCTCAATACGTGATTTCACCCGAACAGCAATAGAAACAGCATAAAAAGGAAACCCATGAATATAATTTTTAGTCCCGTCTAAAGGATCGATGATCCAAACAGTTTCCGCATCAGACTGAAAATGTCCGCTTTCTTCAGCTTGAATACCATGATCGGGATAAGCCTTGTGAATCGCAGCAATGATAGCTTGTTCCGCCTTCAAATCCACTTCACACGCATAATCACCCTCGCCTTTGGGCAATAATTTTAACCGATCAACCTGTTCCGCATGGCGCAAAATAAGCTCACCCGCTTGACGCGCAGCAGTAACAGCAATGTTTAATAATGGTTGCATGCAGGTGCCTAGTTTTTAAGAATAGTTTTCAATACCGAACAATGATACCACACTATATCAGGACTGACAGTGAAACTTATTGTTTATAAATGTCCTACAATTCACTCAGATAACAAATATAGTCTATAATTAAATCATATTAATCATTTATAGAGCTTAAATGAACCCTAAATCAGAGTATTTTGACCACGGTACCAGTCCGATAGATCTTGCCGGTAAAACGCAAAGAACAACGGCTAACCCAGACGTACAAGCTGACTGGGAAAGATTATCAAAGCAAAAACAAGTCTATGTGAATGGTAAAGAACTCTCAACCTATCGTGAGTCATACAATAATTTTGCCAAAAAAGAGCATATATCATCTTTTTTTGAGATCGAAATACTAAGCAAAGCGACTTTGAGTGAGGAACAAAAAAAACAAGCAGTTGACTATTTAACCAACTATATGACGCAATCGGGATTTATGTACCCCATTTCTAATATCTTGGTGTACAACATTACCAAAGAATTGGGAAATATAGAAAAAAAAGACGAAGATACGGACAGAGAATATGTTATTAGCATTCAAGCCTCTGCAAACAGAGATATTTCCGAACAACAAATTAATATTTCCTCTGATGAGGGAGGATTTTCCATTCAAGAATTTGTGAAAGTTAGCACATTAAAAGTAATGATAGATGGTAAGCATCAAGCGCCTGACTTGAAACCCGATAAAGGCACGAACTGTGATTATCTGATCAAAGCTCAGGGCACACTCGGGTTTGATTTTAGAGAAAATGCGTCTGATCCCACACTCATCGTAAGAAGTAATACCATCAGTTATGGTAACAGTTTGATGCGAGATCAATTTGATAATCGTGATTGGATGCAAAGAGTGTTGGATTTTATTGCCAATGTACTCGGTCTCAATAGAGTCAATTTGATTAACGAAACACAGCTTGGCGCCAGTCCGCAAGAAACAGCTGTTCCCAAAGACGGTGGGAGCTCACGTCGCTTTGGTGGGTAATTGCTTTACCAGATAAAACTATGCCAAGACATGCTGTGATCAATCATCACCAAAAAAACGAAGTATTAACCCCACCACACGCTATCACCAACACTGTTTCATAACCTTGAATAATAGAATGGTTCATATAGGCAATGGACAAAGCAGCACCCGCTGATAACTCCATCATAATACGCTTGTCTTTGGCAAACTCACGAGCGCCAGTTTCAGCATCTTCGTCTTTGACAACAACCACTTTGATGTCGTGTTCGTGGGTCCATTCAAACAAATGTGCTGCTACCTGTTTCACACCCAAACTAGTGGCGCGCGTGGTCACGGTCTCCACAGGCACAACTTTTTTCGCCTGCAGTGATTGATACAAAGAATCCGCACCCTCAGTTTCAACTGCAATCAACGGCACATCAGTCCAACCATGGTGATGCATGCCCGATAACAAGCCGCAAGCCAAACCACCGCCACCCACAGCAACCACGACAGCATCAGGTCGCAATCCAGTGGCAACAACTTCATCGATGATGGTCGAATGACCGGCCCAAATCATAGGGTGATCAAAAGGAGGAATGTAAGCCGCATGATGCTGCTCAATATATTTCAAAGCCGCCGTATTGGCGGCATCTAAATCCTTTCCTTCTACGATAACAGTTGCGCCATATAATTTGATTTCATCAATAAACAGTTGATGACTGGTCGAAGGAATAAAAATCGTCGTTGGCATGCCTAATTTCATGCCAGAATAAGCCACAGCAACACCAGCATTGCCACCCGAAGCTGCCACCAATTGTTCAAACCCATCTTCGGCATAGCATTGGCACAGGCGCCCCAACCCACGTAATTTAAAAGAGCCTGAAGGTTGTAACGTTTCCACCTTCAGATATACTTTTTTTCCCGTGTGTAATTCCAATCGTTTGGAATATAACAACGGCGTCACCACATGCAAAGGAGTATCCATACGCTTTATCCTTCCGTAGCACCAATGTCGATGGTCTTAATATGGTATCTTTTTTCTACTGTACCACGAAGTATCGTCAACGTAATCTCTTGGCCTACTTTTGTTTGAGACATGATGTGATATAAACCATCATAATTTTTCACCGGATGTCCGTTAATAGCAATAACCACATCTCCCATATGAATTCTTCCAGCGTAATCACGCACAGTGGATCTCAGATGTATACGAGACGCAGGTGTATCTGGCAATACCTCTGCAATCAGCACACCTTTGTTGATACCCAAACGCAGCGCAATATGAGGTGTCATAGGGACCACCCCAATACCTGACATGATAACACGCCCATGTTTGATTAATTGATTGGTCACACGTTGTATTTGATCAGCAGAGATTGCAAACCCCACGCCTGCAGAAGAACCGGATTGCGAAAATATGGCGGTATTCAATCCAATCAAACGACCCGCACTATCAAGCAATGGCCCACCCGAGTTCCCGGGATTAACCGCCGCATCGGTTTGAATCATATTGCGAATGGTTACGCCACCCACCCCCGGCATTTCACGGCCAATGGCTGAAATCACGCCAACACTCAGGCTGTGATCAAACCCAAATGGATTACCAATAGCCAACGTCTTTTGGCCCACTAAAAGTTCTTGGGATGAACCGATTTCTAAGGGATGAAAATCCCGCAATGATTTCAGCGCCACAGGGGATTGAATCTGCAATACCGCCACATCCAACCGCGGTTCTATACCAATGACTTTGGCTGCTATCGTCGTGCCGTTTATGGTAACTGCAAGGGCATCTGCGCCGTTAACCACATGAAAATTAGTTACAATATGCCCGGCCTTGTCCCAAATCAAACCAGATCCTGTACCCGCTGGTACCACGTGCATGGTATGACTGTGTGCAGCATTAACGTGCGACATACGATGCACATATACGACAGCTGGCGATGCTTTTTGAAACACATCCACTGTATTACGCTCGTTAGGCAATAGCTTATCCAAAGACATCGCAACGGTGGCTTGCACGATGGTGAAGAGTAATCCCAAGGTATAAAGTTTAAATCTCATCTCTGACCTCAACTATAATTTGTCCAAAAAACAACCTATATATTATTGCATCTTATGATTATATGCTATAATCACGACATGTAACCATATTTTCTAGCGGTGACACCATGGCAATAAACCATACGCTTGAACTAAAACTTGATACCCAACGTTTGGCTGAAATGCTAAAGGTGCAGTCACAATTAGAACAAAATAAAAGAAATGCTGTGCTCAAAACCAAGACGCAACAGCAACAACAAATAAATGCCGAGATCAGAACCAAAACCCAACAACAAACGAATGCTCAGATTTCCTTAAAAATGCGGCCTATGGGTCCTACGAATAATAACAATCGGAAATTAACCACTCAAGAGCTTTTAAAATTATCCCAAAGACTCCGTAATAGCCATACACCTCTTGCAGAATTGCAACTAAACGCACGCGCTGAGGCACGTAAAAAAGAACATGACAAATGGTTCCGGGTTGCTCTGAAAAAACACAAGAAGCAACTGCATATGAAGCATAACAATACTAAGAGAAAAAAAGCGATCCATCAACAAGAGTTGGAAGAACAAGAGCACCACCATCATCATGCGATACAAATGGGCATGCTCTGACACAGACCGAGTCTTTATTTCTTTTTAGCCAGCTTGTCTTTTGTTTCATTACCCGCAAAAAACAATAACACCGCGCCCACACAAATCGCGCTGTCAGCTACATTAAATATCCACCAATGATGATTTTTATAATAAACATCAATAAAATCAATCACATAACCAAGTCGTAAGCGATCAATCACATTACCTATCGCACCACTTAAGACCAAGGTCACTGCCAATAATTCCAATTTTGATTTCGCAGCAATAACCCCCATCCAAATGATGAGTCCGAGACTCATGAGCACGCCAAAACCAACAAATAAATAGTGATGCCAATGCCCGTCATGATGACTTAAAAAACCAAATGCGGAACCAGGATTTAATACCAATGTCCAATTTAAGCCCGGAAAAACAGCCACCGATTGGTAAAGATCAAGGGCATGATACACCCAAAATTTCGTAGCTTGATCCAATGCCACAAAAACAGCACACAGCAAAAACCAAACCCATTTTTTTTCGTAAGTCATGCAATGCGCCCCTTAAAATAATCCTTCGCTGCAGCAATGTCTGCGTGAATTTGCGCTATCAATGCTTCTATCGTTGCAAATTTTATCTCATCCCGCAATTGCTGTAAAAATGTCACTTCCAAACGCTGACCATAAAGTGACCCTGAAAACTCAAACAAATGCACTTCCAGTACCGCCTTAGTTCCCCCAAATGTGGGGCGATAACCTAGGTTTGCCACGCCATGATAAGCTCCTCCATCTTCAGTGGTAATAGCCACAGAAAAAACCCCTTTTACCGGTAAAGTACGTTGCGTCAATTTCAGATTAGCTGTCGGCGTTCCCCACTCCCGAGCACGACCATCACCGTACATGACTCGCCCACACAAGGTATAAGGTCGACCGAGCAAATGAGCCGCTTCATCTAAGCGACGTGCTTGCAAGGCTTGCCTCACCAGAGTCGAACTCACACGTTGCTGATCCAAGAGAAAATCAGGATACAGAGCCACTTCGGCTTGATAAGATTGGCAAACACGCTGTAATAACGCCACATCCCCCAATCTGTCACAACCAAAACGAAAATCCTGTCCGACAAACAACTGTTTTACTTGGAGACGCGTGAAAAGAACCTCACGTGCAAAGACTTCTGCATTCATTTGTGCCATCTGTTGATTAAAACGTAAGCAATACACATAATCCACCCCAAATTGTTGAAAAATTTGGAGTTTTTTTCGTAAGGAGGTTAACCGTGGCGGAGACTTTTCTTTGAGAAAATATTCCCGAGTTTGTGGTTCAAACACCACCACAATCATGGGCAAATTTCTTTCAGAAGCCAAAGTCCGCATCGTGGTCAGCAACGCTTGATGACCACGATGCACGCCATCAAAATTACCAATAGCAGCAACGCTGCCTTGTTTAATGGCTGTTTCTTCAGCTGGGTGATGTAATAATTTCATATCAGTGGAGAGTATCCTTCACCCCTCATCCGCCCTTTGGGCACCTTCTCTCAGGGGAGAAGGACCTTCGTTACTCTGCTCTAGGACGAACAATCAGGATATCACAGTGTGCACCATGCAAAATAGCATCCGCAGTTGAACCCAACAATAGAGCCAGGCCATGCTTGCCATGACTACCAGTCACAATCAAATCCATTTTATGCTCTTGCGCCACACGTAACACTTCGTTTTTAATAGAGCCAAATTCAAGCAGCTGATGTTTTTTATCCACATCAAGCTTCTTCGCTAATCCGGCCAACTCTTTCTCGGCTTGTTCTCGAATTGAAATCTCAACCTCTGCAAACCCTGCAAATCCAGGATAAGCATAGGCCGGAATTGGCTCAACCACATGCACTAAAAATAGTTGCGCTCCAGACTCATCAGCAATTTTTTTGGCTTTATGCGCTGCATGCACACCCACTTCGTCAAAATCAGTTGCCAACAGAACACGCTTATACATAATTCATCTCCTTGAGAACTAATAACCCTCTGCGTAGAAGCCTATCAGATGCTAATCTAGAATGCAAAACCCTATCATCATGATACGGCTGTGAGATCAATGCGTTCACAGTCAAAATCATGGCGATGACAATGCGCTTTTCGTAAAGCGGTAAAGGTTTTAGATAACGCTCTGCTTTGTTTCAACGCTTGGGTTTCTTGATCGGGATCATAAAGAGATAAAATGGCCGTCGTCTCAACTGGGGCACCTCCGCTCCCCAAGATCGAAAACACGCTGTCGTTATTCAAATGCATGCCAAATAAAATGTGAATTTTATGACGCAATAATTGTAACGCCCTATGACGTGCCTCGATGCTATGACCTGCAATATGTGGCGTGCATATCGTCGCATACGCAACCACTCCTGGATTAATATGCGGCTCATTAGCATATACATCTGTGCAGTAAATCATGCGCTGTTCGCATGCCAACAATGCAGCTTCGTCCACAATATCACCGCGTGCCGCATTGATAATCACTGTTTGTGGTTTTAAACGAGCAAAAAACGCCGCATCCAAAAAGTGGCGACTCGCATACGGCCCTTCGTCATGCAAATTAGCGTGCAAACACAAAAGATCACAATCAAATAATGCCTTGTGCTCACAAGATATAAACTGTGGATCTTGCAATGCACGAAGGGGATCAAACATCAAAACTTCAAACCCAAGTGCCTGCAAACGTGCAACTACTAAAGCTCCAACTACACCAACACCCACCACAGCCGCACGTAAACCAAAATGATGTCCTTGACGCTGTAAACTTGCAACACAAGCACTCACATAATCCGCCACGGCCTTAGCATTTGCCCCTTTGGCATCACAAACTGTGATCTCACGTGCAGTTAAATACGATAGATCAAGGTGATCTATGCCGGAACTGGCCGTGGCCACGCAGGAAATCTTAGATGTCTCAAGCAATGCCGCAGTCACTGCTAATGTAGATCGACAGAGTAGAATATCCTGATCAATGATTTGTGTCAGCAAATCATCGCGGGAAGCGTAGCGTGTCATTTGAAAATTGGAACCAAAAAAGTCGTCCAAATCAGGAAAACTGTTATCCGCTAAAACTTTTATCATATCAAGTGTACCGTTCAGGAAGGACCAAAACTTTGTCAATTAAGGGTTTCATCGATTCTTCTTTGTGGATATTCAATGCCAATTCAGCGCGCCTAAGATCCACTGCGGACACGAATTGAAGCTTGGCACCCAAATACAGGCTAGGAATAACTGAGGGTAAACGCATTTCGTTTAAAACATGTGAATCGGCTAACGCACATAATGCTGCAGGTGGTACAACACTTTGTGGTGTCATCCAAAATCTATGACCAACCCACCCTAGCAAGACCAAGCTCATACCAGCAAGCAAGAAAAAATACCTTGTCATGATCGTGCTCCCACGAGGCAAAATCCAGAATGAGTCTCCGCTTTCGCGGGGACGGCAGGATTTGTATGTATCTAAGCTTCACCGTAGATGTATTTGACGATATTATTCGCAACTGCTTTCACCGTAAGTTTATCGGTATCAAAACTCACATCGGCCAGTTCTTCGTATAAGGGTTCGTGGTCATTCCGTAATTTTTCGAGGCGCTCTTCTAAATTTGGCGTTTGCAACATCGGACGCTTGGTACTGTCACGCTTTGTACGCTCGAACTGTTGTTGCAATGATGTTTTCAAATAAATCACAGTCCCTCGACCTGCCAGAGCATTGCGATTTTCTGCTGTCATGATTACCCCACCACCCGTTGCCAACACAATGTTGTTTTTTTGAGTGAGTTCTTCAATCACTTTCTGTTCACGACGACGGTAACCTTCCTCACCCTCAACATCATATATCCAAGCGATATCCGCACCTGTACGCTCTTCAATCACCTCATCAGAATCATAAAAATCCAATTTCAGTTCTTTGGCTAAAGTACGGCCAATGGTACTTTTACCTGCACCCATAGGGCCAATTAAAAAAATATTACGTACTTTAACGATGCTCATTTAAATTATCTGCTCCATAATAAAACTTGACGATATCACGACTATTGGGCGAACTCAGCGAGTATACATCATATCACAATCGGCGTAACGAAAATATTCTATTAGAACATAGTCGCACCATCAATTCTACCTACTATGCGGCCGCTGCACAATAATTCTAGGGGTAATAAAAATTAATAATGCCTCATGACGCATATGCCAATGTTTCCGTCGAAACACATCGCCAATCAAAGGAAGATTCCCTAAAAATGGGACTTGATCAATCTGGCGATTATGATCTTGTTGGTAAATCCCACCTAAGACAATCGTTTGTCCATCGTGCACCAAAATACGAGTCTCTATCGATTTGGTTGATATGATCGGCACCCCCTGTACCCGTTTGCCCGAATCTGCATCTTGATTGATGACCAAAGCCATCGTCAGTTCTTTTTGACCAGTGATTTGTGGCACTACTTTTAAACGCAACACCGCTTTTTTAAAAGCAATAGAAGTGGTGCCATGAGCAGAAAATTCTTGGTAAGGAATATCTTCTCCCGATTCAATCACCGCTGCCATCTGATTGCTGGTTACCAATCTTGGACTAGCAATCACTTTGGCTCGGCCTTGGCTTTCTAAAGCCGATAATTCCACATCCAACAAGCGTTGCGATGCCAATAGCGCTTGGGTTAATCCCAATGCCGCCGCTGTGGCTTCAAGCGGTTTGGCCGCCAAATCCATACCCAAATGTTGCCCAGAAATTGGCGGCAAATTCCCTTCGACACCTTGATGAGGAGACATGATAAATCCCAAGCGCACCCCTAAGTCTTGTGCAGCCTCTTGATTCATATTCACCAAACGTGCTTCTATCACAATCTGCTGGGCCGGAAGATCAAACCGTTTGATAAAGGTCAGTAATTTTTGCAAATGCTGAGGTGTATCCTCCAGCCAAATAACATTCGTCCTAGGATCAACTGTGACTTTACCTCGATGTGACAATAAAGCAGCGCTTCTATCTTTGATCATACCCGCCAACGCAACAGCATTCGCATAATGAATGGTCACCACTTTGATCTGTAACAGTGGGCGAACAACAACCTTCGGCGCCTGAGCAACGTGTACTGTTTCCTGATGTTGATGCTGTGGTAGATTGCGCGACGCACGCAACGCCTGTTGTAATTGTTGTGTACGTCGGTTCTGGTCTTCTAAGCGACGTTGCGTCTGATGCCACATTGTCCCCGCGATGCCCACCACCAGCATAATTGTCCCCAAGCATCCCCAAATCACTCTCTTGAGCGTGTGACGATATTTTTCTTGACGCCAAGGCAATAAATTCAAATTCATGCCTAGCACGCCCGCTTTGCTAAGCCACAAGCCGTCAAATACATGGGGGCATCTCCATGCAAACGCGCTGCATCTAAACCTGATGCCATTGTCATGGTTAAAAATGGATTGGCAATCGACGTAAAAATAGCACATTTCTGCTGAATCCATCCTGCCAATTCAGCTTGATTAGCACCGCAACCCCCCAATAAAATATCGCTTATCACATCATGCTGAGGAAAAGCCGCATGAAAAAAATGCCTGGCACGTTTGAGTCTGATCAACAATGCTTCACGATAATCCTCATCGTCCATCGCTTGCACCGTACTACCAAATTCTTCCTCACGCATGAAAACCAACGACCCTTGCTTAAAAAAGAAAATCTTCAAAAAAGACGACCCCAAATCCAATAAAACCGACAATCCAAGACGCTTTTCTTGCGGTAATATCAAAGGCAAAACCCGCTGCAGAGCACATGATTCAAGATCTACTACTTTGACCGTAATACCTAAACGACGTAATGCTGCCATGCGATCTTGAATGTGATGAATTCGCGTTGCTACAATCACCAAATCTTTTAAATCTGTTTGAGGTGACGTCGATTCTACTCGTTTAAAATCAAAACAAAGATCATCCATGGAACCTTGAATCAATGTTTCTAACTCCATTTGGACTAAGCCTTCCAAATCCTTTTCTGTCAAACGCTCATTCACTGAAATCGTTTTACTGATAGCGCAAGCATCAGGCACCGCGATCACCGCTTCTAATTGACCCTCGAAGCACGACCATAATTGTAAGTCTGCAAGTAAATCGCGTATAGCATTTGCCAAAGCTTCGACATCCAAAATCATATTGCCATTGACAATATCGGCAGAGAGCGCATATTGCCCATAGGATTCGACCTTATAGTGATCTTGCGCGTAAGACAATTCCAATAAAGTAACAGCAGCTGAGGAGATATCCAAACCAAAAGAAAGGGTATTGCGAGAAGAAAAAATAGGGCGTGACCAGCGCATGACATCCTCCTTGACGCTGTAGGGGTTGGACGAAAAAGATTGTAGGGGATTTCCATACCCCTCAATCGTTCGGCGCTATCGTATCATATCTTTGGGATTTCACAAGCACTGGTTTTTTCGGGATGTATCTTCAAGCATCCGGCAATGGCGCAAAAAAATAGTCAATATCTTCTGTGGTCCAACCCAGATGCGGCGTCGGATGATTAGACAAAATACTGTCGACCAAGTCTCTTTTTTTATTTTGCATCGCTAAAATGGCTTCTTCAACTGTACCAGCAGTGATGAGCTTGTAAATAAACACGGGGTTTTCTTGGCCAATCCGATGGCTACGGCCTGCAGCTTGATCTTGCACAGCTGGATTCCACCAGGGATCATACAAAATTACGGTGTCCGCACGAGTGAGATTTAAACCCGTGCCGCCCGCTTTCAAACTGATCAAAAAGATCGGCACTTCTCCGGCTTGAAAACGATCGACCAATGCTTGGCGTTGTTGTGTTTGTCCAGTCAATTTCAAATAGGCATACTGGCGTTGATTCAATTTTTCTTCGATGAGCGCTAACATCGAGGTGAATTGTGAAAACACCAAGACATGACGACCTTCTTCCATCAAACTATCGAGTAAAGTCATCAACGCATCTAATTTGGCAGAATCCCCATGCGCCTTCTCAGCCGCTGGCAATGAGAGCAATCGCGGATCACAGCACACTTGTCTCAATTTTAATAACGCATCCAACAGTACAATTTGTGATTGCCCCATGCCTTGGGCCGCAATGGCTTCACGCACTTTTTTCTCCATCGTCATGCGAATGGCTTCGTACACATCACGCTGCGAACCACTTAATTCGATCAAATGCGTCATTTCAGTTTTAGGAGGCAATTCACGAATCACTTGATCTTTCGTGCGGCGCAACATAAAGGGTTGTACTCTTCGTGTCAGTAAACGTCGACGCTCTTCATCCCCCTCGCGCTCGATAGGCATTCGAAAAAATTGGCGAAATTGTTTGGCATCACCTAATAAACCCGGCATGAGAAAATGAAATAACGACCATAGTTCACCCAAATGATTTTCTAAAGGCGTGCCCGAGAGACATAATCGAAACGATGCGCGTAATTGCTGCATGATTTGCGTGGTTTTGGTGCGCGCGTTTTTGATAAACTGCGCCTCATCTAAAATCAAATAATGGAAGTCATACTCTAAAAATAAAGTTCGATCGCGTGCCACAGTACCATAAGTGGAAATCACCAAATCATAGTCGTCAAGTTGGTCCAAATTACGATTCGATCCGTGATATACCAACACTTTGAGATCCGGTGTAAATCGCTGCGCTTCTGCAAACCAGTTTCCGACCAAGCTTGTGGGGGCAACCAATAAACTGGCTGGCGTCACATGACCTCGCTCCTTTTCTAATAGCAAATGGGCCAAAGCTTGTATGGTTTTACCCAAGCCCATATCATCCGCCAAAATGCCAGAAAAACCATAAGTCTGTAAACTCGCCAACCAAGACAAGCCTTGCAGTTGATAGTCACGCAATTCCGTCTTTAAACCTTGCGGTGGCTGGGTTTCAGGCAAGCTTGTGACTGTTTGCAATTGGGACAATTGGAACCGCAGTGCTTCTGTCCCTAACCAACGCGTGCGTGTGGCTTGGATGGCTGCTTCCACTTCTTGCATCAGCGTTAATTGATAACGCTGTAATTCAATCCCATCATTCGAAGCAGCTTCGCGCAATCCGTAATGTAATAATAATCGCAATAGCGGCTTGATACGTCCTAGTGCTACAGCCAACCATTTGCCGTTTTCTAAAGGCAGGTAGAGCTCTTTATCATCAGGCATGGCTTCAATTTGTTTCGCATCCAAACGCCGCAGTAAGTCAATCACCAAAGGCACAATGCTGATGGGTTTGTCATCAATTAAGATGCCCAATTGATAAGCAAAAAAATCCTGCCCGCGTGTCTCTAAATCAGAATACCAATCAAAATCATCGACACGAACCACGTGCTCTAAAGCTGGCGGCCGAAACTCAACAGGATGAGCAGGCTCAATTTCTAGCACCGTCAAAGGAACAATATTCAAATTTTCTTTGGCTTGTAATGCCAAAAAACAAGCCAATGCATGTTTGCAGTTGGTCTGCATATTACAAGCACAGCGTGCTGGACTCTTCGGCCAAACCCGCAAATCGATATGCACATCGTAAATTTGACCCATACTGCCTTTGACGCGACCACGCAATAAACCATCACTTAAACGAATCGTTAAGACATGACCGCGTTGAAAATAAACCTGTCCGTTTTCAAAGACCGTAGACGCAAATTCTTGATGTAAACGCAACAAAGCAGACTTTAACATAGGCACGCACTGCGGTAAGATGAGCGTTGACTCACTAAGCGATTTTGTTTTATGACGCAACCACTCACTGTCCTCATGGCGCAAATCAACCCCATTGTGGGAGCCATAGAATCAAACACCGATAACATCATCCAAATTATTACCACACATCAACAAAACCATGATCTGATTATTTTTCCTGAATTAGCCATTTGTGGTTACCCACCAGGAGACTTGCTTTTACGCCAAGATTTGTACACTCGTGTAGAACGAGCGTTGCAAACCATCGCTGCCGCAGCTCTACATTGCCATATTGTGCTCGGTCATCCACAAATTGTAAATGGCTTTGCCTACAATAGTGCAAGTATTTTATACCGGTCCAAAGTCAAAGCTCAATACCATAAGCAACAATTGCCAAATTATGGCGTGTTTGACGAAAAGCGTTACTTCACACCTGGTAAAGCCAAAGCCTGTGTTTTTACAGTGCGAGGCCACCGTATCGGCTTAGGTATTTGCGAAGATCTTTGGCAGGGACAAACGGTCGATCGACTCATTCAAAAAAAAGTGGATATCCTCTTGTTTATCAACGCATCTCCGTTTGACGGCTCGAAATCGACACAACGCGAAGCATTGATCAGAACAGCCACCCAAAAAGGACCCATCTTCATTTATGTAAACTTGGTGGGGGGACAAGATGATCTGGTATTCGATGGTCAGTCTATGGTCATGGATGCTGACGAACAAATCATGGCACGGGCACCTGCATGTCAAGAAGCGTTGCACACGGTAAAAATTCATAATCAAACCATCAGCAGTATCATCACGCCTCCTATGGACAATATGGCTTTGATATACCAGGCATTGATCTTAGGTTTACGCGACTATGTTGAAAAAAATAATATGCCCGGGGTCCTCTTGGGGTTATCAGGGGGTATAGATTCCGCACTCACTTTGGCCATTGCTGTAGATGCACTAGGTGCCGAGCGCGTCACCGCTGTGTTACTCCCATCACGGTATTCTGCTGATATCAGTACACTAGATGCCGAAGCACAAACTGTCACCATGCAAGTCACCTCAAAAACGATCCCGATTGAACCAGCATTTACCACGCTCTTGGATATGCTACCGTCTCCAACAGCCAATCTTACACAAGAAAACATCCAAGCTCGCATCCGTGGATTGCTGTTGATGGCATTATCCAATCAAACAGGCCATATGCTGCTCTCAACCAGTAATAAAAGTGAAACGGCCGTGGGCTATGCCACATTATATGGCGACATGTGTGGTGGATACGCTGTGTTGAAAGATGTTTATAAAACCATGGTGTATGATTTGGCGCGCTATCGGAACCAGCAGTCTACCGTGATTCCAGAACGTGTCATCAGTCGCGCACCCAGCGCAGAATTAGCCCCCAACCAAACGGATCAAGACAGTTTGCCCGACTATGCAACGCTAGATGCTATTATACAAGGCTATATGGAAGAAGGGTTGACGCAGGAACAATTAGTAGCTTTAGGCTACGCCACTGAGACTGTCATTGATGTCATCCGCCGCATCAAACACAACGAATACAAGCGTCATCAAGCCCCACCCGGCCCTAAAATTTCAACCATGGCTTTTGGCAAAGATTGGCGATATCCCATCACGGAACAATTTACTGAGACGCTTGCAAAATCTCCATAAATCGTTAACATGGATGTAGGGCGGATGAGGGTCACAGATGCGGTTTATTTTTTTTGTATTATTAGAATTTCTTATCAGTACTGTGGCTATGGCAGCCACACCTATTGACGGCTCATATTCTAGTTTTTTCGGTGGATATGCTTACATTCCACCCAATATTAATCAAGCTACTGGCGTTTACACGCTGAACTCTCCTCGCTATCAATCTGGCTTTGAAGCAGGTGGGAATATCGGATATAAGTCCAATCCCATGCGTTATGAAGCCGAGCTCACGTATCTCAAGGCTAATGTTGATCATTTTTACTTAGATAATGTACGACAAACAGGCACCAGTGGGTACAATCAAGCCGTCTTTGGAATGGCCAATATTTATTTTGACCTACCCATGATGGATCCTCTGCTCCAACCGTTCGCTGGTATTGGCATCGGCTACGGTTGGGTACAAGCAAAATTCAAAGACACTGCGCCGACCACATTATCATTTGATGCCAGTAATTCTACATTTGCCTATCAAGGCAGTGCTGGCGTTACTTATAATTTTGCAGAAAACTATGCCTTGACATTAAGTTATCGCTTCATCGGGACTTCCACACTTGGAGGATTTGGAGAAATATTCCAAGTGCATATGGCAAACGTAGGTGCCACGTATCGTTTTGATGAAGTAAAGTACAAGTAACCAGGATTTGAGCCTTAGGATTTACGCAAAACAACGCGATCAAGGCAACATTTTTTAATGGTATTGTTTTAGGTAACACCTGACCCTGAATACGAGTATTTGATAAGGACATCTCGTTATGAAAAAAACGCTGATTTTTAGCATCTTACTCCTTTCGCAAGCGCCATGCTTTGCCATAAAGCCGGTGCAAGGATCGTATGCTGGCGTATTTTTAGGGCCAACTTATACGTCTAATATTGAATTTACATTCAATCCTACGACAACATTTAACACGACCCTGCGTAGTGCCTTTACAGATTACATCACTTCGATCACCGGTTCTGCACCCAATCTCTCTACAAACACCAGTGGCGAGCTCACCTATTCCGTCTTAGGCGGTGTGGGCGGTGAAATTGGATATCGCTTTTGCGATAAGTTCCGCCTAGAATTTGAAGTTTTATATAATAACAACCCCTTTTCCGAGCTCAAGCTTGGAGAGAATATCGTAATTGACAGCGTGTCCACCAATCCACGCCTGCATATCGAAGGTGATACCAACACTGGTGCGGGTATCATCAATTTCTACTATGACTTTCTCACACGCAGTCGCGATGGATACTCTGCCATTGCGCCCTACGTTGCTGTAGGCGTAGGCTATTATTATTCACAAAATACACTAATTTTTAATTATGGCGAAAACACACAAGCACAAATAGATGAAGGCGCTGAACCAGCAACGTTATATGAAACGAAATTTACTCAAGCACATAGTGGCCTTGCCGGACAAGCTATTGTGGGCGTCAGCTATTTTATGGATGACTTTACTTGGCTATTTGCAGATGTGAGATATCTCTCTTTGGGAACAACATCCACTATCAATCCCGTCACCCAAGCTGATTTTCAACGTAAAACTGCGCTATACTCCATTATGATAGGATTCAATGGGATCATGGATTTTGGCTAAACAATATCAAATATTACCTTCTCTCTTATGTGCCAATATGATGACATTAGGGGAAGAAATTGAAACACTTCTGGAAGCCGGAGCAGATATGTTGCACATTGATGTCATGGACAATCACTATGTGCCTAATCTGACGTTTGGTCCGCTGCTATCCGCTGCTATTCGAGCAAAATTTCCTCATGCAGTCATTGATGTGCATCTCATGGTCACACCGGTTGATGAAATGATCAGCGCATTTGCAAAGACTGGCGTCAACCGTATCAGTATTCATCCTGATGCCACACTGCACTTGGATAGAAGTTTACAATTAATCCATGACGAAGGATGTCAAGCTGGGGTCGTGCTCAATCCTGCCACGTCCATCGATTGGCTACAATGGTGTCAACATCAATTAGACTTTGTCTTGATGATGACGGTGAATCCTGGATTTGCTGGGCAGAAACTAATCCCCGCCATCATTCCCAAAATCACAGAAATCCATCAAACTTATCCTGACTTACCCATTTGTGTCGATGGTGGCATTACTATTGAAAACATCTCTCTACTGTCACAAGCAGGCGCCACAGAATTTGTAGCGGGATCCACCATATTTAAACATAAAACCTATGCAGATGTGATCACATCACTACGTCAAAAGGCCTCGGAATCTCATGCGTAAGCATCTTTTTTGCTTTCTTATTCTACTCATCACCAACACCCCTTTTGCTGAAGAAAATACCACACATTCACCACAAAACTACCTCAAAAAATATCGCGATTATGTCTATTGGACCGAACATTTTCCCTCCGATCCTAATACAGAATTTCTCGAATTCATTGAACCAATAACGCCCTTGTCTCAAAAACTACATGAAAAATGGTTGCATCATCTGGCAAAACAAAAAGACTGGATCCATTTCAATCAATCTTATCGACCCAGTCCTGATGTGGCATTACGATGCCACGCACAACGCGCTTTGTATCACTTAGCAGACCAGCAGATTAATATCGATGAAACCTTATCCTTGTGGCTATCAGCAAAATCTCAACCCCCCTCGTGTACCGCTTTATTTGACTTGTTATTGAAAGATCATACCCTGACACAGCAACATATTGATCAACGCATCGCATTAGCTTTATCACACAATCGTAGTTCGTTGGCATCCTATTTGCTTCGCAAATCGGGCCCCGCCCGCGCAACACAAGCAAAATCGTTGTCCCGAATCATGCAAAGCCCAAAACGAGTATTACAGCTACGCGCAGAACCTTTGTCCAGCGACTTATGTTTGTATGGATTAAAACGCATGGTTTCACGCAATATGAAAGGCGCTATTTCTTTGTGGCGACAACCCCAAGTCCAAACGCTTCTCAGCCAAGATCAGAAACAAAAGTTTCTGGCGCATTTGGCGCTATATCAAGCCATGAGAAACCAAGATACTGCAGAAGTTTGGTTTGCAAAAGTGCAGCCCACTTATCGCAGTCGAGCACTACATGATTGGGAAATTCGTTATGCGTTGCTCCACCATAATTGGAAAAATGTAATCACCTTGACTGCAAACGAAGCACCAAGTGAACAAAATGAAAAGTGGCAATATTGGCGCGCCCGCGCGCTGGGACAATTAGGAAAACAAGCTGAAGCCAAAAAATTGTACTCCGAATTAGCTGTCAAACGTTCTTACTATGGCTTTCTAGCCAGCATACAATTACAACAACCCATGCAGTTTGAATCCGAAGCCACCAACGATGATCTTGATACCCTAGAAATTTACAAACCTATCACCGAGGATATCGCCAAACTCTACCATGACAACAAGGATCAGCAAGCCTCTCGTGCGATCGATGATTTCAGTAGTGAATTACCCAAATCAGAAAAAAGTGCACTCACGTATTGGGTGGCCGAGCATTTGCACTGGCCAGGCAAAGCGGTGTATTTAAGTACAAAAGATGATGCGCTCAATGATCAATTGGCGTTGCGGTTTCCTTTGACACATCAGACCATCATTCAAACCTATGCCAAACAGTATCATTTATCAGAAGCACTCATTTACGCCATGATTCGCCAAGAAAGTATGTTTTTTAATGAGATCGTATCCCCCGCTGGTGCTTATGGACTGATGCAAGTCATGCCCAGCACTGCCAAACACGTCGCAAGAGTGGCCCACATTCCCTATCGTGATGCGAAAGAATTATTTTCTGCAGAAAAAAACATCCAAATTGGTACCGCTTATTTGCAAATCTTAAGTCAGAAATTTCAGGGACATCCTATCCTCATGGCCGCGGCATACAATGCTGGACCCAGGCAAGCACGCTACTGGTACCAACGTCATCCGCCAAAAGAAATGGATATTTGGATTGAAACATTACCTTGGCAAGAAACGCGAAACTACTTGAAAAATGTCATCGCCTTTTATGCTGTATATCAATATCGTATGAATCAAACGCCTGATTTACAAGATTTTTTAAAGCCGTTGTGATGATATCTCCCCTCAAAAAACTTGAGGGGACAAAATGATTTATGGTTTCATTCCGAAGCACTAACCGTGAAAATCTCAACCGTTGGTAAAATATGAAAAATAACCTCAAAATACTGTAAAACGTAAATGACTAATACCACGCCCACCACAATGTTTAATAACGTTTTCACAAAAGACGGCATGGGTATGAACCGATTAATCAATCCCAGTAATACCCCAAAACCAACCAAAACCACTAATAAATTTAATAATCCAATCATCATTATCCTTATGTGAAAGTTCCAAATTTAGTCTACTGTAAATGATCAAAGCAGTGCAAGAAAGTAACTCATTAAAACGCCTGCAGGATTTATGCAAAACCCCAAGGTCGAGGCAAATTTAGTATTCAATGAGGAAATTTAGATAAGTAGATGACCGAATTAAATACTAAATCCAACGAAGAGATCGGGGTTTTGCGTAAATCATGTCTTAAAAAATAAGTAGAAAGTCATTCTTTCAATGGTCTATAATAAAATTATGCGCCTGGTGCAGGACAGCACAATGATCATCAATTTATCCAAAGACTATATAACGATCGCCACTGTATTAGGAAAACGCTATAAGGAACCTGTCATCACATTTGCGGGTCCGAAAACATGGACCTATCATTTATCTGAAAAAAATGGTGACAAACTTATCAGGCGCCTAACCATCATTGGGCATGGTGAAAGCATATATGATGATGAACAATCCATGTTTGGTGGCAATATCAATGAAAAAATAATGATGACCGAAGAGTTCGCTCATTCATTAATTACCCTGTTAAAATATAATGAACGAGAAAAGCCGGGGTTTTGTGCCTACCTAAAAGCCATAGATATTCTCGATTTTCACAAAAGTGAACAAACGTTTAAATCGAGAGAAATCGCTGAATACTTGCATTCCGACACATACCTTCAAGAAAATGTATCTCATCTCAAAATCAATAGTTTCGTGAATCCCATCCACCCTAAATTGGGCACACGATTAATGCCACACACCACAGACAAAGAAACCATCTCTTTTTATACCTTTGATACTGCAGAAGCGTTTACGCAATATAAAAACATTCAAGCCTTATACGATGACATCAAAGCACAACTCCATCATGTTGAACAAATGCCAGGCCATTCTTTCGCCAGTGCGGGTATCTCAAATACCGATGACACCATTGCAGGGCTCAAAAAAGAATGCGATGACTTGATGGCAAAAGGCAAAAAAATTCTGCGTGAAAAAGCCCATCACGTCCATCACATCGTGGATCCTAGAAAATATTTAGACAAGCATTCTGAATGTAGAACAGTCTTGTCTGACGTGCCGAAACATGGCGCTGTACACCACTCCAACCCATTTGAAAAAGAAAAGCATGCCAGTCACAAAAAACCCGCACCCAAAACCAAGTCTGTAAAAAAGACGAGAGCTTAGGAACTCTGGGCTAAAAAAAGAAAGGGACATTTTGCGCTTGAACTCATCTTCAGAACCCTTTATTATCTAGCATCTCGCAATAAAATGGCGTCTTATGTCGAAACAAGCCATCATCATTGGTATCTCTGGACCATCCGCTTCTGGGAAGAGTTTATTAGCCAATACCATCGTCAATGAACTTGGATCGGATCAAGTTGTTGTCATTTCTGAAGATTCTTACTATAAAGACAACAGTCACTTGTCTTACGAAAAACGTGAAAAAATAAATTACGATCATCCTGATTCTCTTGATCATGAATTGCTCTGTGAACATTTACGCCAATTGCAATCGGGACAATCGGTGGAAATCCCAATTTATTCACATTCAGAACATCTACGCATGGCAGAAACACAGTTGATTGGTCAACATGCCATCATTGTCTTGGAAGGCATTTTATTATTCAGTGACAAAGTATTACGTGATTTGATGGACATCAGAATTTTTATGTCCGCACCTTTGGATGTTTGTCTCAGTCGCCGTTTGATGCGTGACGTGGTCGAAAGACATCGCTCATTTGAATCGGTATTACACCAATATGAAACCACAGTACGTCCGATGTATCTACAATTTATCGAACCATCCAGCCGCTATGCAGACATTACTGTCCCACGCGGCGGAGAAAACCGCATTGCAATTGATATGATCAAAGCAAAAATGCGGGAATTGCTACAACATCATAAAATGTAACCTTCGTTTCAACCGGGAGAGCACTATGGGCTTTTTAAAAGGTAAAAAAATATTAATCGTAGGTTTGGCTAGTAATCGCTCCATTGCCTATGGCATTGCCAAATGCTGTCATGAACAAGGCGCAGAATTGGCATTTACATATCAAAACGACAAACTTAAAGAACGCGTAGAACGCATGGCCGAAGATTTTAATTCAAAGCTTCTCTTTGCCTGTGATGTATCTAGTGATGCAGAAATTGCCAATGTATTTTCGCAATTAGGACAACAATGGCAACAGTTGGATGGCTTGGTCCATTCGGTCGCGTACGCACCTGCGGATCAAATCAGTGGCAATTATATTGAAAATGCCACCCGTGAAGGCTTTCAAATTGCGCACGACATCAGTGCATACAGCTTGGTCGCTTTGGCCAAAGCAGCTTATCCCATGATGCAAGAAACACAGGGATCGATTATCACATTAACGTATTATGGCGCAGAAAAAGTTGTGCCTAATTATAATGTCATGGGCATTGCCAAAGCCAGCCTTGAAGCCGCCGTACGTTATCTCGCTTCCAGTGTCGGTTCGAAAGGCATTCGCGTGAATGCAATTTCTGCAGGACCTTTAAAAACCTTAGCCGCAATGGGTATCAAAGATTTTCGCAAACTTCATTCCGCTTATAGTGATGTCACACCTTTGCAGCGTAATATCACTATGGAAGAAGTCGGTAACACCGCAGCATTTCTGTGCTCGCATTTGGCTTCGGGCATCACTGGAGAAGTGATTCATGTGGATGCAGGATATCATGCCGTAACATCAGGAAGTGTGGAATAGATATTTATACCGACACATCCTGTGACTTTTAGCTACCTATGTCCCGCGGACAAGCCGTGAGACATAGGCCCGTAGTGTAAAAACCTACACCGTACTCGTCACACCTGCCAACACTTTCTCTGCTGCAGCTTGTGTGGCTTCGATTTCTGAGATTTGATGCGCGCTGGAGATGAAGCCGGCTTCGTATAGCGAGGGTGCAAAATAAACACCTTCAGCCAACATGCCATGATAAAAACGCTTGAACAATGCTTCATCAGAAGCAGCAACATCTGCTTGATTGGAAATCGTTTGCTGCTCAGTAAAACAAAATCCAAACATACCGCCAACAGCAGATCCAGTAAAAGGGATATGCTGTGCTAGACAAACGTCACGTAATGCAGCAATCAATGCGGTGCTCATCTGATTTAATGACGCATGAAACCCGGATGTTTCTATCTCATTTAAAGTCGCCAAGCCTGCCGCCATTGCCAAGGGATTACCCGACAACGTACCTGCCTGGTAAACTGCACCTAGAGGTGCAAGATGCGCCATCACATCAGCACGTCCGCCGACAGCACCCACAGGTAACCCACCCCCGAGCACTTTACCTAAAGTAGTCAAATCTGGGGTGATTTGATATAGCGCTTGGGCACCGCCCAAAGCCACACGAAACCCTGTCATTACTTCATCAAAAATCAATAACGCTTCATATTGATCACATAAATCCCGTAAGCCTTGTAAAAACGCAGGTTGGGGCAAAACCATACCCATATTGCCAGCAATCGGTTCAATCATCACAGCGGCAATCTCAGCACCATGACGCTCAAATAAGCGTGCAGTTGCCTCCAAATCATTAAAATCTACCGTCAGGGTATGCTCAACTGCTGTAGGTAAAATGCCAGCAGAAGACGGGATCCCTAACGTCAATAAACCTGAGCCTGCTTTCACCATCAAAGCATCACTGTGACCATGGTAACATCCATTAAATTTGATGATTTTAGATTTTTGGGTAAAACCACGTGCCAAACGAATGGCTGTCATCGTGGCTTCTGTCCCTGAATTTACCATGCGTATCTGTTCGATCGATGGCATCAGCGATCTAACTTTTTTCGCCAAAAGAATTTCCAATTCGGTGGGTGCCCCAAAGCTCAATCCTAATTGTGCTTGTGCAACCACAGCCGTAACAACAGCAGGATGGCAATGGCCTAAAATCAAAGGTCCCCACGATCCGACATAATCAATATAGTGTCGATCATCAACATCAATCAAATACGCACCCATCCCTTCTTTGAAAAACAAAGGGTCTCCGCCGACACCACGAAACGCACGGACAGGCGAATTCACACCCCCAGGAATAACAGTTTGGGCGTCACAAAATAATTTTTTTGATTGCATGATAAAATTTCCCTAAAGTTTTTTCTGATGCTGCCGATAACTTCCCGGAGCATTATAACAGAAGAGGAAATAATGGCCAAAAAACCACAGCAACAATCAGCGCAAGAATCTTTAGAAAACGCAATACAACAGTCTCTTTTAGAGCAGTTAGACTTTACCACTACCCAAAAACAAGTCGATGCTTTGATGAAGTCTGTATTGCATGACACCACCTTGAATGCGAACAAAATCAAATTCATCACTGAACAATTACATGACAAACGCTATCAAGTAAACGCTAAAAACATCGCAGAGAAAATGTTAGAACACGTAGATAAGCTGGATGTAGCACCTGCAGAAGCATAAGAAAGCCACCCATAACCGGCTTGATCCCTCAAGCCGGTTACCTTCGTCCCAACAAACCCTTTCACTGTTGTAATCACCTTAATTATCCTGAAGAAAACACTTCTATTGCTGAGGCAATTTAATTGATTTATGATGTTTCATAAAGAAGTGCATTTGATAAAGGCTTATCAATGAAAAAAATAATTTTTTACGAGCTAAACGAAGTCCCAGAAAAAATACTGCGGATATTTGCACAACAAAATCCAAATTCGGCCGTATCACAAATACTAAAAAAGGGTGCTTTTTATGAAACCAAAACCACTGATACAGGCCATTTATCACCTTGGATAACTTGGCCTACCCTCCATAGAGGGATAAACAACCTTGAACACTGTATTTCTGATTTAGGCCAAAATCTTACGGGCATCAACCAGAGGTTTCCTAACTACTTCGATTTGCTTGCAAATAATGGATTGGACGTTGGGGTATTTGGGTCACTGCATACTTACCCTCTACCTGAAAATTATCAAGATTATTCGTTCTATATACCTGATACATTTGCGAGTTCCCCAGATACTTATCCCCAGATGTACCAATCCTTCCAATCACTAAATCTCAGTATGGTTAATAAAAACGGAAGAAATGTTCATCGAAATGTACCCTTTAGAGATGCATTATCATTCCTATTCAAAGCCCCCGCCTTAGGGATAACTGCTAACACAGTCGGAAAAATTTTAAACCAATTAGCAAAAGAAACAACCAACAAAGACATGGTGGTGCGCAGACGAACCACACAATCTCAGCTGTCGTTCGACCTTTTTTATAAATTATTACGAAAAAAAACCCCTGCGTTATCCACTTTTTTCACTAACCATGTTGCATCATCCATGCATCGATATTGGCCTGCCACATTCCCCAAGGATTATGCGGATTTTTGCATGCCTGACGCTTGGAATAATCGATTTAAACATGAAATTTGGTATACCATGCAAGAAGCAGATCAGCATCTTTCTAAATTATTGCGCTTTATACATTCAAACAATGATTTTATGCTGATCGTTGCGAGCAGCATGGGTCAAGCTGCAGTAGAAGAATCATATCGCGTCCAAAATCAACTTTACTTGAAACATCCAGAAAAATTAATGCGTTGGTTGGGAATAAACAAAAAACAATGGAAACAACATTTGGCTATGGAGCCCTGTTACGTTTTTAATTTTGTATCTGCCGAGATCACAAAGAAGTTTTTAGACTTTATCCATTCACTAACCGTAAAAGGTGGGAAAGTTGGATGTTCAGATCTGGGTGCAAATAGCGTTCGAATCGCTTTTGGGCAAGTTAATTTTGATAGAGCAAAAGATGTGGTTACGGCTCATGGCAAATCCATTACACTTGAAGATTTAGGACTTGAAGTTGTTCCAATTCAAGATGAATCAGGCTCATACGCATATCATATACCCGAAGGGGTGTTATTGACCTATAGCAATGATCCCCCGCCCGCACAAAATGAACACACAATCCCCACCACCAGTATTGCGCCTTCAATTTTACAGCATTTTGAGTGCGCCATCCCAGATTATATGGGAAAACCAGTGGTTACTTTTTGATGATGTTAGGTTGGCTGCATGCGTACCGCACCATCCAAGCGAATCACTTCGCCATTGATCATGGTGTTCTCAACCAAATGCACCACCAATGACGCATATTCTTCAGGACGACCTAAACGCTTGGGAAATATTGTCGTGGCAACCAAGCTATCTTGGACTTCTTGTGGCATCCCCAATAACATAGGTGTTGCTATCAAACCTGGGGCAATCGTATTCACCCGAATACCAACGCCTGACAATTCCCGAGCCGCAGGTAAGGTCATTGCAACCACCCCACCTTTAGAAGCAGCATACGCTGTTTGGCCTATTTGTCCCTCAAATGCAGCAACAGAGGCAGTATTGATGATCACCCCTCGCTCCTGAGCATCACCCATTGGGTCAATTTGTGACATCGCCGCAACCACCACACGCATCACATTAAACGACCCCACTAAATTAGTATCAATGACATGTTTAAAATCAGCCAACGGCATCACACCTTTTTTATTGACCATACGTCTAGCAGGCGCAATCCCCGCACAATTCACTAAAATACGTGGCACACCGATCACATCAATGGTTTTTTGCAACGCCTGTTCTACTTCTTGCTCGGAACTCACATCACAAGCCACAGCGTGCTCTTGACCAGACTCAATGTTTTTATCCCAAACCATCACGCGAATACCACGCTGTGTCAATGCCTGCACCGTTGCTTTGCCCATCCCAGAATTTCCGCCAGTAACAACCGCAGTTTGATCCAAAATATCCATCACTTATTTCCTTTTATAAATACTTCGTTCAATGCCTTGAACTCAGGGGTGCCACATTGCTCCATCCATTCAAAAAAAACCATTTCTCGAGTCACCAAATGGATACCTGCTTGTTGCATACGCTCTAAAGCGCATTGATGATCCAAAGTATCACGACAATTCACAGCATCCACCACGACAAAAACATCTACCCCAATGGTACGAAGGTCCATTGCGGTTTGCAATACACAAACATGGGTTTCAATGCCAGTCAATATCGCTTGTGATTTATTCAGCATCTGCCAATGTTTTTGAAAATCAGAGTCACGATGGCAAGAAAAAAAGACTTTATCAATATCGGTTTCCCCCGGCATGAGGCTACGCAAAGGCTCAACCGTTGGCCCAAGGCCCTCGCGGTATTCCTCCGTCACCAACAAAGGCACATCCAATGCACTGGCCAAACGCATCAGCCAATGGCAATTGGAGACCAAAGTGTCCGCATGCGTCACCAAAGGTGTGAGCTTCTCCTGGACATCAATCAGGATCAAACAAGACTTTTCCTTTTGTATTAACATAATGTACTCCGTTAGGGAATAATAATGTACTGTATTCTTGCATAAGGTACTACAGCACATATTAAAAACATAGTCTCAAGGACTGTTGGACTCAAGCGCCTACTTGCGCTATGCTGTGCGCATCTTAATAATGGCAACGATAGGCAAGCAATGTGGTTCAATAACGCACTCGTATTTATGTATCAATTCAATGGCAATCTCAGTGACCTCCCAGCATTCGAGCAAGAGCACCTGAAACCTTGCCCACCCCATGCGCGCTTTACTTACGGTTGGGTGCCTCCTTTTGAAAATGAATTGACCCATGATATTGCTGGCTGCACGATGATTTGCTTGGGGAAAGAAGAACGCATTCTACCACGCAGTGTTATTCAGCGTTACGTGAATGAAAAAGTCAAAAGCCTAGAAACTGAACGTGGATATGCCGTCAAACGCTCCGAACGCGCGCAATTAGCAGAAGACATTGAATTCGATCTATTGCCCAAAGCCTTTTGTTTAGAAAAGAAATATTTTGCCTTATTTGATACGGTTCAAAAGCGCTTGATCCTCAACACCAGCAGCCTTAATCAAGCCGATCACTTATTATCTTTATTACGCAAATCCATCCCAGGCATGCAAATTGAGCCTTTGGTATCAACTGATAATTTAGCATTGCGATTTAATGATTGGATCAACCATCCAGATGATTTGCCCCCGAATTTCGAATTGGCATCTGATTGTTTACTCACTTCGCTAGACAATGAGAAAAAGAGATTTTCTTGCAAAGGCGGGGAATTATCAGAAATCCAATCCTTATTGTCGCAAGGATTTTCTGCGACTGAGATTTCTTTGGTCTGGCATGAGCGCATTCAATTCACGTTGACGCAAGATTTGCTCATCAAACGCATCAAATGCTTGGACTATTTACAAGATGAATTGCATGATATTGCTGGCATGGACGGCGAAGAACATCAACGTGATGCTATGCTTACCTTAATGTCTGGTGAATTACGTGGCTTATGCGATCACCTCATAGCCGAGCTGATTGGAACATCCACTAAAAACCAAGTCACAACCCATGAGACCCAAAATGAAACGCTTTAATATTCTAATACTACTATGTGCCCTACTCACACTCACCGCGTGTAAACATTGGTGGAGTGGTGGTTCAGACGATGATGATGACGGCCCGTTCAAAGGTATGACTGCGAAACAACTTTATACCGAGGCCAAAGAAAAATTGGCGAAAAAGCAATACACCGAAACCATCAGTCGCTTGGAAGCATTGGATACCATGTATCCCTTTAACGACAATGCAGAACAAGCAGAAATGGACTTGATTTATGCTTATTACATGAAAGAAGAATATCCTGCCGCGGCAGCATCAGCAGAACACTATATCCATTTATACCCGCGCGCAAAACATGTAGATTATGCGTACTATATGAAAGGATTAGCAAACTTCAATCAAGTACGTGGTGCTTTGGCTAATATTTTCCCCATGGATCGTTCCAAACGCGATCCAGGCACGCAAGCACAATCGTATTCTGACTTTGCGTCTTTGGTGCAAAAATTTCCCTCTAGCCGCTATAAACCCAATGCGTTACAGCGCATGATTTATTTACGTAATATGTTCGCACAACGCGAATTGAACGGCGCGTATTATTATTATGATCGCCGTATGTATGTGGCAGCAGAAGAACGCGCTTCTTACGTCTTAAAAACTTACCCTCAAGCACCCAATGCCAAAGATGCGCTGGCTGTGGTGTATTATTCAGATTTGGCGATGGGGCTACATGATGCAGCACAAGATGCTTTAACAGTTTATCAAAAAACCTATCATCACAACCCTAAAAAAATCAAAGATCATTCTCAAGAATTGTAATAAAAGTGCATATATTCTGAGATTATATGCAAAAGCACCCAAAAGTATTTGCAAGCATTTGCGCTCTGTTATAAAATCCGCAACGGAGAGGTGGCAGAGTGGTCGAATGCGGCGGTCTTGAAAACCGTTGAAGGGCAACCTTCCCAGGGTTCGAATCCCTGTCTCTCCGCCAATTCTTAACAACACATCCCCACACCTCGCAGCACTATCATCACATAGTCACTAATCGATTCCTTACACTAGGATAAAATCTCGGTAACCTCTTTGGCCACACTCCATTTTTTGAGAAAGAATATCACACTCCCCTTGCATAAAGCGTCGATTTAACGAAGAATAGGCCCTGTTATTTTTGGACTGTCATAAAGGTATTCTTTAGTAAGTATTAGGAGATTTAAATGCAAAAACTGGATTTTAAAGCAATAATTTTTACGTCTACTGTTTTTCTTTCTGTTTCAACCGCCTATGCAGGCACCATGGGAAATGCGCAGGATGCAATGCCTTACTTAGGCGGTGAAGCATCCTACAGTTGGCGACAAACTGATCCGATACAACTCAATACAATAAACAACCAAACCTCTGATCAAGGTTGGGGTGGACGTCTTTCTGCAGGTATGCTGAAATTCTACACACCCAACATAGGATTGACCGGCGAAATAGGCGGCGGATACTATGGAAGCACTACCATAACAAAACCTGAAATTTCTTCGAAAGTAACGTTTTCAGTAGATGGATATGATGCTTTGGTAGGTGCACTGTATAGGCTGCAGTATCTTGATATTTTTGCAAAAATTGGTTTTATGATTGAAAATTCGCGCTCAAGCATTAATCGACAAAATTTAAGTCAACTCTACAACGGTGACTTAATCAACGGTTCTTCCTATACCCGCAGCAATAGAACACAAGTACTGCCTGAAATCAGGGTCGGTGGCATTTATAACCTTCGAAATAACCTAGGCATCACGCTAACTTATTTGCATGCCTTTGGATCTACCATGTCTGGCATAGAAAACATAAGCGCCAATGTTGCAAGCGGTGTTGATGTCACAAAAAGTATAAAAGAACAGAATCCAACCTTGAACTCTATTCTTTTTGGACTCCGATATTATATGTTTAACGCTTAAGGATTATTTGATCTTACCCCGATGTGACGATTGTTCCATGATATATCCGTTTTTTCGGGGGTAAGGTTAAAACGAGCCAAACCAACACCATATGCCGGCACCGTCATTTGCGTCGACGTCTTTGCTTCTAACGCACACCAATAATTATCATCGTGTGCGTCACTATAAAAGCATGACGGGCTATAGTATAAAGCGGAACGCAACGAAGCGTTTTCCGGCATCCCTTCAATCTGTACAGATTTTTCTTTATCCGTAAAGTTGGGAATTAAAATCGTCACTTCATATTGAACAGGATCATATAAACCTAAGCCTGCATCAGAAGAACGGCTAACGATATGAGCATTCACTGGAAATGCTTGATTGATGCCTTTAATCAAATAGAAAAAAGGTCGGGGTGTGCCATCAAATCGTACCATTCCAAAGCTCAGAGGAAAGGTATTATAGTCCTCATCTTCACCCGTCCACAGTAACATTTGACTTGCATTGGCATTGTAAAGTTGCGCAATATTATTGGCAATCGTTGTGCCCCAACTTACCAAATCGCTGAGCATACAAGGTCGACCTGGGCCTGCAGGATAATCAGGGTAATGATAATGTGCATCACACATCGGATCCAGCCTATCACCTGCTGCCTCAACTTGGAGCGTTGGGTATTTCCACTGACCATTGTTATCGTTGTCTTTACCCACGATGCTAGCAAATTCGCTAACTATAACTGGCTTGTCAGGATATATAGATTTTATGTGCTGGATTTGCTTGGTCCAATCCGTTTGTCCAGTGTTAGTAGCGTCATTCCACCACGTATGAAACCCAAACATGGTCAGTTCAGAAGATGCGGTGACCCCCATGTTCGTCACAAAGCTAAAACCGGAATCCTTTTCCTCAGGTATACCACTTAATCGACTTAAATTTGGCCCAATGAGTTGAATTGCTGCCAACCCTTTTTCATCTAAAATTTTTCGCAACTCTTGTACAACAACTTCATATTGTTTTGGTGAAATATAGCCACTGGAACCAGGCTTACTATTTAAATAGTCAGGCTCATTACTCATGTCTACGTAATCAATATGAAGCTCAGGATTGGCTTGATGCAACGCTTCTTGAACAAAGTAAATTCTTGCAGCTAACCACGTTGCATACATTTCTGGATCTTGTAACCCTTCGCCCTCTATGCTGCCATCACGTCGAAAAGCATAAGGTACATTCATAATGCCATAAGCAAGTTTTGCATGATGTTGATGTGCTTTTTCTGCAAAATGAATGAGTTCTTCTAATTTGCCTTTGTAGTAGGCGTTAGGGTATGGCTTTTGACCGCTGGCATTAAAATAATCATCAATACAATGGACATAATTTCCAAAACTCACATCATCATCCAAGCAATGTGTCGTCTCATCGTTGGCATTTGGCAGTGTCCATAAAGCAAAACCGACACTATCCATAAAATCAACGATTGACGGATTTTGTGGGTTTAACGTCTCAAATACCAATGTTTGTTTGTCTTGTTGTGGCATGATATAAGAGGAAAAACCGATTGGATATGCTACCTGATTTTCTTTATCAAGATCTAAGTGAATCGTACTATCGGCACAAACCGCTAAAACTGAGGGACTGATTATCAAATTTAGATAACAACCAATCAAACCTACTCTGCTGATTTTCATAATCACCCCAATTGTATCGATTTAGCTTTGGTTTAAACCAAGCCACAGATCACGTGCCATTCTTCCGCTTTCACCGGTAACACAGATAAGCGATTGCCTTTTTGTAATAATTGCATCCCTTCCAATTGCGGCTGTTTTTTCAATTCATCTAAACTGATCACATGATCAAATTTTTTCTGAAATCGCACATCCACCATAAACCAACGAGGATTATCGACCGTGCTTTTAGGATCAGGATGATCTGACTCTGGATCAAGTGCCGTGTGATCTGGATAAGCCGTACGCACCACCTCAGCAATACCCGCAATACCAGGTGGTTGGCAATTGGAATGATAGAAAAAAACTTGATCGCCTAGTTGCATTTGATCACGCATAAAATTTCGTGCTTGATAATTGCGCACACCATCCCAGCTGGTGGTTTGATTGGGAGCGCGTTGCAAATCATCCAAACTGAAACAGGAGGGTTCTGATTTCATTAACCAATAGTTCATAATTCACCTTTGTTGTTTTTCATACTTGTCCCGCATGATCTTGCCTGGTTAGTATTATACACATCATCTAAAATCAATTATAATAGCGAAACTTTCAATCAAAGTCTGCCCAATCATGACTGCTGTATCGCAAAAAAATAATTTTTATCTTTTTACCATCATCCTAATTTCTTTCCTACTGCGTGTGCTTTTCCTTGGTAATCACGATCTCATCGTTGAAGAAGCGTATTATTGGAATTACGCCGCCCATATGGATTTAGGGTATATTGATCACCCTCCGATGGTGGCAGTCTTAATCAAACTGTCCACGGCCATCTTTGGTACCAATGAGTTTGGGGTGCGCTGCCCAGCCATGCTGTGTTGGCTCATTACAGCGTACTATAGCTACCGTTGGTGTGAATTGATTCAAATAGGCACGGGGCGATTTGCCGTTTTATTGTTATCTATTTTACCGTTTTTTTATCTCTATTCGATCATGATCACGCCCGATTTACCCATGATGGCATGCTGGTCAGCCGTATTGTACTATCTTTATCGCGCCATCCATTTGAATCACAAACACGCTTGGTATGCAGCAGGCATCGCATTGGGATTAGGCCTCTTCTCAAAATACAGCATTGCATTACTGGCTGTAACCACCGGTTTGTTTCTGATAGGTACCCCTGCACTGCGCTTCTGGTTTGGACGTAAGGAACCCTATCTCGCTGCCATCATCGCCCTACTATTATTTTCACCGGTAATATACTGGAATGCGACCCACGATTGGGCGTCTTTTGCCTTTCAAAGCACTCATCGCCTGACCGGAAATTTTCAATTTTCTTTGCACCAATTAGTGGGCATCCTGATCCTCTTTTTGACCCCCATTGGTTTGATAGGCTTTGGCAAGCTTTTGAAGCCCTCATTCAGACTGCCTATCGACCCTCTCATCACACGCTTTTTGCGTTTCTATGCATTAGTACCTTTATTAGTGTTCGCGACATTTAGCCTCACTCGGGTCATCAAATTCAATTGGATTGGTCCCAGCCTTTTAGCCCTGCTACCCTGGCTAGGATTATTGTTACACCATCAAATAACCAAACTCCGACACTGGCTACAACTCAGCCCTGTGTTGATTGTCCTGCCCACTGCTTTATTCTTTTGTGTCTCCTACGGGCAGCCCGCATATTTGAATCAATTGTTTTTAAGTAAAATGGTAGATTGGGGCCAATTTACCCGAGACTTTTATCAAATAGCATCCAAAGCGACATTACCCGGTAAGCCACCTGTCTTTATTGCGCTAGACACCTATAGCATCCCCAGTGAACTGGCTTTTTATCAAACAAAACAGTCACGTGCCAACCCTAAACTACCCATTTATCCCATCTATGGCGCAGATATGTTTGGATTCAATAGTTTGATGTATAAACTGTGGAATGACGCCGATCTCAAGGGTAAGACCATTGTCTTGATTGGCAAAGAACGCTATTCATTTCAAAATGAATTGGTATCGAATGCGACCGTACCCATGTCTGCTGTCACCCAAGTTTGGGGCAAAAGCCAGGGTCAATTAGCCAATGTGCGGCCGTACTATTATCAGATTGTACGCATGGTAGAATGAGCTTACTGCCAAAAACGCTTCATTTCTTCCAAACGTAATTTAAAAATCACCCGCAATGCATCTCCAATGCTATTAGTAGGTAATTTACTCATGCCTTGTTGTCTATCCACAAATTGAATCGGAAGCTCGTGAATCCGAGCATTTTTCTTGTGTAATAACCACAACAAATGTAATTTGTAAGCATACTGATCCGATAGAAATTTATCTGGCAATATAGGCGCCAAAACTTCTCTACGAGTGGCCCGAAAGCCGGAAGTAAAATCTTGATAACGCCACGTTAATACAAACCTGGCAATCATATTACCCAGCACAGATAAAAACTTTCGGTGCGCAGCCCAATCTTTTGGAATACTTCCCCCTTTCACATAACGACTGCCCAACACCACATCGCACGTTTTGATGTGCATCATCATCGGACCCAAGAACTTGGGTTGATGAGACAAATCCGCATCAAATTCCACCACAATATCAGCATCTAAGGTCTGTAATGCGTATTGCATTGCCTGAGCATACGCCGAACCCAAACCGCTTTTAGCTGCTTCTGTCTGCAAATGTAATTTTCCAGAATAGATGGCTTGTAATTCCTGCACAATCTTTTGCGTCGCATCAGTTGAGGCACTGTCAAAGACAAGAATTTCAACCGCAACATCCTCCAACGATTCCGTCGCAGCAAATACCTGATGCAACGTATCCGCAATAACCAACGCCTCGTTATAGGTTGGAATGATGATCATCGCTTTTTCTTTAGACACCATCGTAGTCATCAGCAAGTCTCTTCTAAGGGCACAAAATTTAATTTCTGCCAGCGTCGTGAACGACTGGTCCGATCTTGGACCTCACCTGCCAATTGACCACAAGCTGCATCAATATCATCGCCACGCGTCTTACGCGTCATCGTATTAATGCCTTTTGCCATCAATTGATCACGAAAAGCTAAAATGGTTGCCCCATCAGAACATTCATATTCTGTCATAGGAAAGGGATTAAACGGGATCAAATTCACCTTTGAAGGCACATCGCGTAACAGTTTGATCAGTGCTCTGGCATGCTCAGGCTGATCGTTCACACCCTTCAACATCACATACTCAAATGTCACCACACGCCGTGGTTCTTGCCTAAAATAATCACGACAAGTTTTCATCAATTGTTTCAGAGGATATTTTTTATTGAGCGGCACTAAAATATTGCGCAATTCATCCGTAGGTGCATGCAATGACACCGCTAACGCCACAGAACTACGCTCACGCAAACGTTCCATTTCTGGAATCACCCCAGACGTGCTCAAGGTCACACGACGTTTAGATAAGCCATAAGCAAAATCATCCATCATGATATCCATGGCAGTCACCACAGGGTCAAAATTCAATAACGGCTCACCCATGCCCATCATCACCACATTGGTGATACGTTTATCGTGCTCTCCTTGCCGCTGAGACAAGGCACGCACCGCCACCCAAACTTGGCCTATGATTTCCCCAGCCGACAAATTGCGATTAAAGCCTTGCTTGCCCGTTGAGCAAAAACTGCAATTTAACGCACAACCCACTTGCGAAGACACACATAAAGTCCCTCGCTTAGCTTCGGGAATAAAAACAGTTTCAATACAATTGCCACAAGATAATTTTAACAACCACTTATGAGTGCCATCATCCGATTCCTGACAAGAGGTGATTTCAGGGAGTTCAATGGTAGCTACTGCCTCAAGCTTGGCACGCAAAGCTTTGCCAAGATTCGACATCTTAGCAAAATCTACGTGCCCAAAATGATGAATCCATTGCATGATTTGTTGCGCACGAAAAGCCTTCTCACCTAATGCCGTCAAAAAATCACGCATTTGTGCTAAATTAAAATCCAATAAATTAATCTTCGCAACCATGGATTCGGTCATTGATGATTAACCAACAACTTCTTCAGAAGCAAAGAAATAAGCAATTTCTTGCTGCGCAGTCTCAGGACCGTCTGAACCATGTACTGCATTGGCGTCAATACTATCTGCAAAATCAGCACGAATCGTACCAGGTGCCGCTTCTTTAGGATTGGTCGCGCCCATGATGTCACGATGTTTGCTGATGGCATCATCACCACGCAAAACCTGAATCATCACTGGGCCAGAACTCATAAAAGCTACCAAATCTTTAAAAAATGGACGGTCTTTATGAACCGCATAAAATCCTTCCGCATCGGCTTGGGACAATTGGCGCATTTTAGCCGCTACAATCTGCAAGCCGGCTTCTTCAAAACGCGTATAAATCTGACCAATCACGTGTTTGGCAACAGCGTCTGGTTTGATGATAGATAAAGTTAATTCTGTAGACATGGTCACTCCAATAGACTAAAAGCCACACATTATACCTTATCATCGTGCAAATTTATAGGCGTAGCGTTAAAATACAGGACCAAATCATGCCATGAATGTCTAGCACCTCTCAAGGCCTCGTATACAAACCACCGAATATTGAATCTGTAGACAATTTATAGGCAAATTGCTACTATGCGCCCAGAAACACATCAATTTGAGTGAATCATGAAACATTACCTATTGGGTATCCTGCTTTGCACCTCAACTGTCTATGCTGAATGTGCACATATGAAGATAACCATCGATAATAATACTCCCGAAACTTGTCTGCTGGTGGAAAACCATCTAAAACATGGAAAAATCAACTTCTATAGCGCTATACCACGCACAATCCTGTCTGGTGCTGAAAGTTTCCCTATCCTTCTCGAAGAAAGCCTCTCACCGATAAATCCTGGTATAGAACTTTCTTTGACCTACCAATGTGGTGAAGGACGACAGATTAGTATTTTATCTCAAAAAAGCGGGTGTTATTCAGGCAACAGTACGCAAGCTCAGATCACCGCCACTTCTAAAATGAATGCAACTTACGATATCACTTCAGGCAACTTTTGGTCACCCAACCAAGTTGGAGGCAGCATTTACTGGACTTTATACTAAAACCAAAGAGCGTTAAAACAAACCAATCCACAGCAGCACACCGTACATCGCATTCCACAAAAAAGCCCGCATGTGATCAGCACTATCTTTTGATTGCAATAAAATGTTTTGATAAATTAAAAGTGCCAACGCCAATAACCAGCATACCCCAAACCAAATGGACCATGGATGCCAAATCGCAAGTACGATCCATAAGCCATGACTGATGGATTGCAATAGCCTGATTATCAATATCACCTTCGATCCGAACAACAATGCAGTAGAAAGCACCCCAATTTTTACATCATCTTCACGATCTACCATCGCGTAAATCGTGTCATAAGCCACAATCCACAAAAAATTTATCTGCATCAATATCACCATGGTCATATCTGCAAACACATGAGACGCTGCATATGCCATCGGAATACTCATTGAAAAAGCCAGGCCCAATATCAATTGTGGTGCTTGAAAAAAACGCTTACACAGTGGATATAAGATGGTTAAAGCCAAAGCCACGACTGCTTGCAGCCAACACAACCAAGGTAACTGCAATGCAATCCCCGCTGCTAACAACAATAACAGACCTAAGACCAGCATGGTTTGTTTCAAACTGATTTCACCACTCGTAAGCGGTCGTAAGCGCGTGCGTTTCACATGCTTGTCAATATTGCGATCCGCGATATCATTGATGATACAGCCCGCCGCACGCATGATCACCGTACCAAGAAAAAAGTAAATCAATAGCAATACAGGAGGTCGTCCCTGATTGGCAAGCCATAGCGCCCAGGCTGTTGGAGCCCATAATAAAACTGTTCCTGCGGGTTTATCAAAGCGCATTAAGCGTGCATATACATTCATTCGCAATAGTTCTCCAATCCTGGTAGTAAAATTTCAGTTAAATAAAATGACGCCGCATGTTGCACCTGAAACATCGATAAACGCATCCACAGTGGTGCCTGTCCAGAATAAACAGCTGTTGGTATCCAAGCATATTCCGCGGTTTCCGATGTGATAAGATAATGTCGTAAACTGAGTCGTTGAATGTCATCCCCTTGAAAAATCAAATTGCCTAACGACTCATTTTTCAGACGATCGAACAAGGGCACATGCGCCTGATAGGTCGTTGCAGGCAAAATAGTCCTGGCAAACCAACAAGGCTCCCCCAACGCCAACGTCACAATATCACGATGCAACACTGATTCTTCTTGCAATCCCAAAACGTCTTGATCCCACACATTAGCATCACACCAAATTTGTTGAATCACCTTTAAAACCGTGTCATTCGAACGAGCATGTAATTTATGCGTTAAATTAGTTGTGCACATTAACCAGGGTAATAAGTGCTGTGGAGGAGGCATGATTCAAGATTTCTAATATAAAGTGAAACCATTTTACCAGCAATCATTAAAAATGCACCCATCTCATTGCACCTGAGAAACACTCATTTTTCTAGGACTGTCATCAATTAAAATTTTCGCTCTATCATGCTATAATTAATCGGCTTTTTATTTTGGTGCTATATGGATAAATCACACAGGCGTTAGTTATCTTATGTGGAAATACAATTGGGCCAGCTTTTTTGATAAAGATGATTTAGCTGCAGCAAGAGAAGGACTCACTCCGAAAATAATACTTGGAGAATCTTCTCATCAGATATTAACTATGATTTTAGGACCTATACTTTTACATAAATTTGGTTATCCGACAACTATAGAATTATCTTCTTCTTTGATTATTGCCACTGCTACAACAGGGGCATTGGGAGTATTTTTACCCGTGCTATACACATTAGCACTACCCAAAAATTTACCATATAATGAGCCATTGTTAATGATGTGCTTTTTAAGTTTAACGTTGTTATGTAAAACTTCTCTTACTGCTCATATGATAGATGCATCAATGTCTGAAGTCTTCGTATCGTTTATGGTTGGTACTGGCCCTGCTAAACTTACTATGATGGGAATAATGGAACTAATACATCGCTTACCAGAAATTGGTTCTCCACAATCTACAAAGTGTGCCATCAATTAAACCATATTACTAAAACTGCCAAATAAACTCTTCCAAGAAAATTTCGAGCAGTTTTATCATATCTTGTTGCAATAGCTCTATATTGATTCGAAAAAACAGCAGCTTAAGCTTTTATTTAACAAAATCAATTCAATTTTTTCATTGATGACACGCTCTAGATATTAAATATTAGGAACAGATTGAGGATGTTATACGATTTAGTTGCACAAAAGACAGTTTTATGTTATATTTTGTCTCAAAATGGTATAAATACATCCAATATATGCACAAACTTAGTGATTTCATACAAGCCATAGAAACTGGCGATCTGGATAAAATGCAAACTTTGCTTAGACCAAGAAATGAACACGGTTTGCCTTTAATTGATATTAATAATCTTTGTGGATTTCGATCTGCCCTACATTTGATTTGTTTTGCTGCAAAGAAGACATGGGGCCCAGGCGTAGGACGACAAAGAATAAGAGAAATGTTTGAGTATTTGATTAATTTAAGAGATAGAGACAACAATCCTATTGCCAATCCAAATATAATGCACCGTAATTCTGGCAATATTATAACTAGTCTAATTGATACAGGTGATCTTTACTTACTCCAGCTTGCATTAGATTTACGAAATAATCGTGGTGAAATGGTGGTTGATATTTATGCAGGGGTCACACCAGGAGCCTTCTGGTCTCCATTAAGAAGAGCCATATACCTAAATAATCTTAATATGGTAAGAGCCCTTATAGACGCACGAAGAGCAAATGGTTCTTTTTGGCTAACACGAGAAAACATGCTGGCAGATTTACGCGGCTTTTTGCAAAACCATAGGACTAATGAATGCTCAAATTATGTAAATGAACAGCTCAGAGACAGAAGGATAACCATAGATCGTAACCCATTTGACCAGGATCTACAAAATACTCACGATCCATCTGTTACTCAAACAGTCAAAGGAAGTTTACTTGCGTTAAACAATTCTTACGGTTGCTACCTAGTTGAAGTTGAGAGTTCATGCATTAAGGAAATAGAACACATTGTTGTCAATTACAACTTCCAAACAATTTTACTACGATTACCCGAAATAGAAAAAAGAAAAAATGCTCTTGAGTTTTGGGAGTTACTGAAAGCCAACTTTAATGCTACACATAGCTATACTGGGTTTTCAATGAAAAAATTATTAGCCCTTGTGTGGATGGGTATCAAAGATGAAACAGTAAAGGCCTTCCCAGAAGACATAAGGCGCACCTTTCCACTAAACACTCATGTTGCACCAGATAGTATTATTCAAATCAAAAAAGCATCATTCATTGAAAAATTTATTGAGGCAGCACGTGAATATAAAGAACGCGGCCATAGTGATTTGAAGATATGCATAGGTGGCGCTATTCATAAACTGCTAGAAGCATTAAATCGTGCTCATGTTGATGTTGTGATTGCTACCGGTAGTCAATCAATCAGTCCTGCTGCGAACGATATGGCGGTGGCTATTGTAGGGCAGCAATTACGAACAAGATCTCGAAGTGAACAAGATTCAATATTGAGCAATTGGGATAGCAACATATCAGAAGTTGTTAAGTTTAAAAACGGTATCGTAACGTATGTAGATAATGGATTAAAAAATCACTTTGGAACGCTACTAACTGAGCAGAAAAGATCAGAGATAATAGCTACATTACCCGATATGCCGAGACCACCTGTACCCCATAAAGACCTGAATGCAACAGTGGATATCATCCTTAATACTGTTCAAAAAACAGGAGATCAATCGAGAAAATCCTGTGTTGATTCGTTACACCAATTGTCTAAAGCGGTATATTATAGAGATAGTTCTGATGAAGAACGTTATAAGTTTATACATTCCGAATACAAAGCTTTTATAGATCTCTTTCACCTAAGGGAACAAATTCACACAGAGAAAAACGACTTGCAGACCCTACCTTCTATTATCGTGCCGCATCTGGATGTTTTTATTGCTTCATTCGAATCCATATTGACTGATCAGTTTAAAAGCTTTAGAGAAAGACATAGAATAATAAATGAAGCTTATACTGCCTTTAAACATAAAAAGATCTATTTGCTCAAATCCAACGATCTTCTTGGAAAACTTGAAAATTACCTGGTCAGATTAAATGGATTAATGTCACAAACAGTTTATATTGAACATAAGAGAGCTATGCGTACACTTTTTAAATCTGTAAAAGAAAAAACTACTGTGTTTCAATCAAGCTTATCAGATCCCAACACACCATTGCCTGAAGTCATCCAAACATTAGAAGAACCTAATATTAAGAAGGATATAACAACTGTACAAAATATTTTAGAGAACGAGCCTGGCTTATGGAGAAACCTTCATCCTATCATCAAAGGTATATTAGGAATCCTTGCCATCTTAACCATCATTCCTGCGATTATGGTCCAGCTATTCTCTAAAGATGGATTTGTTGGTACATTTTTTAAAACAGCTCCCTCTGAAAGTACTAAAAAATTCGAATCAATGTCACTCCATTCTTTGCCCAGCATGCATCACTAAAACCCCGAAAACTCCTGCAAACCTAGAGCACTATAAGCACCTAAATATCCTCAAAACCCTTTTAGATCTTCTACCCGAACACGTCCCAAACGATTCACAACAAGTCTCACACCTTTGTGATCTCTATTCTCAATTAAAAAATAACCATTTAAAACAGAGTGGCTGAGATCAGGTAAAAAACGTAGATATTGCTTGGAGATAAAACCATGCCAAGAAACGCGGTAGCCTGAATCTCGCCATTGCCATACATGATGGTTTTCTTGTTTTTCATCGTATTCTGCAATCAAAGTCATACCATGCGACCACTGATGATCAACTAACGGCATCAAGCGCAATGGTTCTCCTAAAATCATCGCTTCTTCAATGGCTTGGTGAATGGCTTCTTGAATATCTTCTTGCATCAAAGTGCACAAATGGTGTTGGTACCAGCTCATACTAATGGGCATGCCAAAGGACAAGACGATAGCCATCAAACAAATCACAACCATGACTTCAATTAAGGAGAGACCTTTCTGTAAATGCCGCCGCAAGAGCGTCAAGCCTGGTTGAGCGTGCGCTGTATTTTCTGCACCACTGCCAACGGATCTTCCGCCCGAGTAATAGAACGCCCCATCACCAAATAATCACTCCCTGCATCTAATGCATCTTGCACAGAAAAAACACGGGACTGATCATCAGTGGCATCACCCGGCAAGCGAATCCCCGGCGTCACCAACAAAAACCCTGCGCCAAATTGCTGACGTAAAAAAGATGCCTCCTGAGCCGAACTCACCACGCCATCTAATCCCGCCTCTTCTGTCATCGCCGCCAAACGCGCCACTTGGTCCTGCAAAGAACCTGACACGCCCACCGTAGGCAACGTTGTTTCCGCCATACTGGTTAATACTGTCACCGCAACGATTTTAGGACGTTCAGCCGCACCATAGGTTTCCACAGCCTCACGCGCTGCTTGCAACATGGCTGGACCACCCGAGGCATGCACAGTGAGCATCCATACTCCTAAATCCGCTGCAGATTTACATGCTTGCGCAACTGTATTAGGAATATCATGAAACTTCAAATCGAGGAAAACACGAAATCCTTGCGTCACCACATCGTGTACGATACCTGGACCAGCACGAGTAAATAATTCCGAACCAATTTTCAACGCGCAATTTTTGGGTTCAAGCTGTTCAGCCAAAGATAGTGCTGCTGCCGGATCATCAAAATCTAGCGCAATGATTAATTTAGACACGCGTCCTAATCCCCTTCCAAACCATGAATCGGTTTGGTTTTACTCCAATGTTTGCAAGAAGGACAGTGCCAATGCAACAATTTGCCACTAAAACCACATTGTCCACAACGATATATTGGCTTATTTTCTAAAAATTTCGATGTGATCGCGTATAACATTTGTAATTTATCACGTACTTTTCCGTGAGCAGATTCTAAATGCCAGTGAATCAATTGATTCAATCCACGGATAGAAGGATGCCGACCCAAATGACTCGACACAAAATCAATCGCAAAATCAACTGACTTTTCTCGACTCAAATAATCTGCAATCACAAAAATAATCGAAGCTCTAGGATGATCCCCAATGGTTTGTTCAAGATAATCAATACAGTCATCCATTGAATCTAATTCTCGGTGACAATGCACCAAAGGCTCAATGATTTCATTTAAAAACTCAGGATCTTGTTCTGGTACACGTCTCAAAGCTTGAATCGCTTCCTTATAACGACCTCTTTGCATTTCTATTTCAGCTAACATCAAACTCGCACGTACCGCATTGGAATCCACAGTCAAAGCTTTCTGGATAGATTCATATGCATTGTCTTGCAAATTGTTTTTCAAATCTTGGGCTGCAATCTCACAATAATAATGCGCCGCTTCACAATGCATAGATGTACCTGTACAGGTTTCAATTTTTTGAATCACATCCAATGCTTTTTCCCAGGCATTCTCTTGTTGATAAATTGCGAGCAATCCGCGCAAACTACTGATCTCACTAGCACCCGCCAACTCTACAACCTCAAGAAAAATTCGTTCTGCACGATCAAACACCCCAGCACTCATATAATCTTGTCCTAAGGCCATCAGAGCTTCTTTACGTTCAAACTCACTTAATTGTGGACGCGCAATTAAATTTTGATGGATACGAATGGCACGATCTACCTCACCTCGGCGCCGAAACAGACTCCCCAAAGCCAAATGGGTTTCAACCGTCTCACTATCTACTTCTAATAATTTAATGAAGACATCAACCGCCTTATCAGGCTGCTCATTCAATAAATAGTTTAAACCAACGACATACTCTCGAGACAATTGATTTTCAGATTTTTTGAGTTTACCCACGGCACCACGTTTGGCCATCCACCAGCCAGACCACGCCGCCATCGGTAATAATAAAGGCCATAAATTAATCATCGTAGTCACTAATGTTGATCCTGCAAGGGAATTGATCTTAAATTCTTAATTTCTCGTTCAGTCATTTTTAATTGGTTCGCGATTTTGCGATGATCCGCTTTCAATCGCCAATAACGGTATAAAAACATCAAGAACCCGAGACATACACCAATGCCTAGCATCACGATCACCAAAACCGAAATAGGTAATACCAATTTGGTGACATACAAATTTACTTCAACTGAGGTCGCATTTAAAGCTGCAAAGCTAACGCCTAATAATATCAATAATACATAACATACTGTAATGGCAACACGCATGAATTCGTCCTTGTAGTACACCGCTCCAGGATAAAACTACCATAGCTCACCATCATTTTCAAAGGAAACATTGGCTGCTGTAGCCGAAGGTTGCTTTGTCCACAATATTTTGCACAGATTTTGTCAAAAAAAAGCCGGGAACGTTCCCGGCTTTTTCAATCAAGCAGATGATTTATTCATCCGGGGTATCTTTACCCATCTTTTCTTTCAATAAATCCCCTAAAGTCGTAGAAACTTCTGGGCTCTTCGACTTAGAGTATTTTTTAACTGCCTCAGCTTGCTCTTCTGCATCTTTGGCTTTCACTGACAATGTGACTGTCTGGTTTTTCTTATCAACCGACATGACTTTGGCTTCAATTTCATCGCCTTCTTTTACTACCGTAGTTGCATCCGCAACCTTTTCTGCAGAAAGATCAGCGACCTTAATTTTACCCATGACATCATCAGCCAATGTGACCATAACCAACTTCGGCTCTACAGAAGCAACAACCCCAGTCACAACAGCCCCTTTAGGATACATCTCAGAAAAATCAGCTGGTTGCTCACCATCCAATTGTTTCAATCCCAAAGAAATACGTTCACGATCTGAATCAATTGCCAAAATCACTGCTTCCAAATCTTGGCCTTTCTTAAATTGTTTGACTGCTTCTTCACCAGGCACAGTCCAAGAAATATCAGACAAATGAACCAAGCCATCGATTTCGCCATCTAAACCAATGAAGATTCCAAAATCAGTAATAGAACGAATCTTACCACTCACTTTTTCACCTTTACTGTGGTCTTGGGCAAAGTTCTGCCATGGATTACCCACACATTGTTTCATGCCTAAAGAAATACGACGACGCTCTTCATCAATTTCAAGCACCATCACAGCAACCACATCACCTAAAGAAACCACTTTACTTGGATGTACGTTTTTGTTGGTCCAGTCCATTTCAGACATATGCACCAAACCTTCTACGCCTTCTTCAATTTCAACAAAGCAGCCATAGTCAGTGATATTTGTAACCTTGCCTTCCATTTGTTTGTTAATTGGATACCGATCAACCAAATCTACCCAAGGATCGTTGCCCAATTGTTTCATACCTAAAGAAACACGATTACGCTCACTATCGAAGCTTAATACCTTAACCTTCACATCCTGGCCAACTGTCAACAATTCACTTGGATGCTTGACGCGTTTCCAAGAAATATCAGTGATGTGCAACAAGCCATCGATGCCACCCAAATCAATGAATGCACCATAATCAGTCAAATTTTTAACCACACCATCTAATACTTGTCCATCATGCAATGATTCTAATAATGCTTGGCGGTCAGCTGAGCTTTCTTCTTCAACCACAGCTCGGCGAGACACCACAATATTGTTGCGTTTGATGTCCATTTTAATGACTTTGAATTCTAATTCCTTGCCTTCCAAATAGGTAGAATCGCGTACAGGGCGTACATCCACCAAAGAACCTGGCAAAAACGCGCGAATCGTACCAATCTCTACTGTAAAACCACCTTTAACTTTGCCTGAAATCAAGCCTGTTACTGTCTCATTCTTTTCGTGAGATTTTGACAGTTTGCGCCAAGATTCTTGGCGTTTTGCTTTTTCTCTAGATAATAACGTTTCGCCACGGCCGTCTTCAACGGAATCCAATGCAACTTCTACAGTATCCCCAACGCTCACTTCCAATGAGCCATCTTTGTCATGAAATTCTTCTATAGCAACGATGCCTTCAGATTTCAATCCAGCATTCAACGTGACGTAGTCATCGTCTATTTCAATAACAGTAGCGGAGATGATAGCACCAGGGTAAAATTGCGTGCCGACAATACTTTTTTCAAACAGGTCTTTAAAACTTTCAGACATAATTTAGAACTCGTGTGATGGTTGTCACAGTGACAACAGTAATTTAATGAAATGGACTTAAACCGCACAAACGTAAGCCCCCCTTCGCTCAAGGACAATACAATCCTCGCGCAGCGGCCAATTGTAATATATTTTCCAGGACTTGTACAACAGTTAAGCCGGTTGTATCGATCTTTACGGCATCCGCAGCTGGCACAAGCGGCGCGCAACTACGTTCCATATCGCGCGCATCTCGGATCGCAAACTCTTCCACGATCACGTCAAAACTTAAATCGGGGTCTTTTGCTTTTAATTGCAAATAGCGGCGTTTTGCGCGCTCCTCTGCGGTAGCGTACAAATAAATTTTCAAATCAGCGTTAGGAAATACAACAGTACCCATGTCCCGACCATCTGTGACCAACCCTGGGGACTGCGCAAAATCACGCTGACGCTGTAGTAATGCCGTGCGCACCTCAGGTACAGATCCCAAACGTGACGCTTCTTGACCTACGGTTTCTGTGCGAATCAAATCGGTAATCTCTTGGTCATCTAAATATACCGATTGATGATCGTTTTCATCAATATGAAAACGCAGTGGCAATCCCTCTGCCAACGTTACCAAACGCTCAATCGTATGTGGTGCGTACCCTTCGTCTCGTAATACAGACACTGCAAATGCACGATAAATAGCCCCACTATCCAAGACATGCCATGCTAAAATTTTCGCCACTTGATGACACAAAGTTCCCTTTCCAGTACCGCTAGGACCATCTATTGTGATTACTGGGGCTGCCGTAGCTGATGGTTTCACTGGTTCGCCTTAGCAAAATCTGCCATAAATTCTAACAACGCATCGACACCTGTCATCGGCATCGCATTATACAAACTCGCGCGTAATCCTCCGACCCGTCGATGACCTTTGAGCGCGTACAAACCTGCTTGCGTCGCCTGGGTTACAAACGCTTCTTCTAAAGCAACTGTCGGCACATTAAAACAAACATTCATAATAGAACGTGCAGCAGGAACCACCTTCGCCTCATAAAAAGTTGAGCCATCAATATAATCGTATAACGCAGCTGCTTTGCGCAGATTCACTTGATGCACAACATCAATGCCGCCTTGATCTTGCAACCATTGAAACATCTTCAATGCCATGTAACAACTAAATGAAGGCGGCGTTGCATATAACGAATGATGAGAAGCATGTACACGATAATCCAACATTGTAGGAATCGGTACGCCAGGATCGTGAGCCAACAAATCTTTGCGCACAATCACCACGGTTAAACCTGCTGGCGCAATATTTTTTTGTGACCCAGCGAAGATCAACCCATAATCTGTGATGGTTAAAGGCTCGCTCAGTAAGCTCGACGTCATATCGACCACAAGTGGCAGCTCAGACCCACAGCGCGGCGGCTCAGGAAAACGAACACCATTGATGGTTTCATTGGAGGTATAATAAATGTAAGCCGTATTGTCCTGAATTTGATCATGCGAAGGTTGTGGCACATCGATAAATCCTTCTGCCTCTGAATTGGCAATGCAGTAGGCTGATTTGATTTGTCTCGCTTCTTCACAAGCCATTTCAGACCAAATGCCTGATACCACATACCCGCCTTGTTGGTGTTGCGTCAACAAATTCATAGGGATCATGGAAAATTGTGTACGTGCAGCACCACCTAAAAATAAAACATGATATGATTTCGGGATCGCCAAGAGTGTTCGCAAACACGCTTCTGCATCAGCCATCATCGCCATATAAGCAGAGGTGCGGTGACCTATTTCAACAATAGACATCCCTTGGTGTTGCCAATCAAACCATTCTTCATGAGCAGCTTGCATTACTGGCGCTGGCATCATCGCCGGGCCAGCACCAAAATTATAGGTCATCGGTTTCTTGATTGGATTCATCAGTAGTGTCATCCGATGGCTCGTTATGAGGTATTTCGGGTTGTTCGTCTGCCGATTCATCACCAGACTCATCATTCAACTCATCTTCTTGAATCTCTTCAATACGCTGCATACCGACCACATGCTCACCCGGTGCCACATTAATCAATCGTACCCCTTGGGTGTTACGACCAATAATAGACAATTCACTGACTTTGAAACGCACTAAAGTACCTTGATCCGTAATCAACATTGCTTCATCAACATCGTCAACTTGAACCGCGCGTACCACAGAGCCATTGCGTTCTGTCACTTGAATCGAGATCACCCCTTGACCACCGCGTCCGGTAATACGATATTCTGAAACATCCGTACGCTTACCATATCCAAACTCAGTCACCGTCAAAATAGTCCCTTCTGGCTTAGCCACCACCAAAGAAATCACAGCTTGACCCTCAACAAGCCGAATACCTCGCACGCCACGTGCAGTACGTCCCATAGGACGTATCAAGTTTTCATCGAATCGAATCACTTTCCCAGCATCTGAAAATAACATGATGTCTTTAGAACCATCGGTAATGTCCACGCCAACCAGGCGATCATCATCAAACAAATCAATGGCAATGATGCCAGAACTACGTGGACGAGAGAATGCAGGTAACGGCACTTTTTTCACCGTACCGCGTTTCGTCACCATAAACACGTACACATCTTCTAGGTACTCACGCACTGGCAACATAGCATTGATCGATTCGTTTTCTGACAATGGTAATATATTAATGATAGGTTTGCCGCGAGAAATACGACTTGCCAAAGGAAGTTCATACGCTTTCAGCCAATACAACTTACCGTGATTAGAGAAGCATAGTAAGGTATCGTGCGTACTTGCGATCACCAATTTATCAATAAAATCTTCTTCTTTCACATTGGTCGCTGATTTGCCCTTACCCCCACGCCGTTGCGCTTGGTACGCAGATAGCGGCTGATATTTGACATAGCCTTGATGCGATAAGGTCACTACCACATCTTCTTCAGTGATCAAATCTGCAATGGTCAAATCTTCGCGAGATGCCATGATTTCAGTACGTCTGGCATCACCAAACTGCGCCTTGATCGCCTCTAATTCATCACAAATAACAGTCATCAACCGCTCTGGAGAACCGAGAATATTTAATAAATCCATGATCACATCTAATAAGGCTTCGTATTCATTTAAAATCTTATCTTGCTCTAAAGCAGTCAAACGATGAAGACGCAAATCCAAAATCGCTTGGGTTTGCTCCGGAGAGAGACGATAGCCCTCATCACTTAAACCGTAGTGATCCGCAAGGTCGTCCACGCGACACGCATCGCTGCCAACTTTTTCTAACATGGCTTTGACCAAACCTGGTTGCCAAACTTTCGAGGATAAGGCTTCTTTTGCAATTTGTGGGGTTTGAGCTTGTTTGATCAACGTAATCATTTCATCGATATTCGCCAAAGCAATACCCAAGCCTTCTAATAAATGTGCGCGCCCACGAGCTTTTTTCAAATCAAAGATACAACGTCGCGTCACCACTTCACGACGATGTTTGATGAAATAATCCAAGACCTGTTTGAAATTTAAGGTCATGGGTTGCCCATCAACGAGCGCAACCATATTAATACCAAAAACAGACTGCATCTGGGTGTGAGCATACAGATTATTCAACACCACTTCAGCAATTTCACCACGTTTTAATTCAATCACCACACGCATACCCTGGCGGTCAGATTCGTCACGTAAGCCAGAAATGCCTTCGAGCTTCTTGTCGCGCACCAATTCCGCAATCCGCTCAACCAGGCGCGCTTTGTTCACTTGATACGGTAATTCGTTAATAATAATGGCCTGGCGCTGATTATCATTTTCAAACTCAGTTTTCGCCCGCATGGAAATCCGACCACGACCAGTACGATAAGCATCAACAATACCCGCACGACCATTGATGATCCCTGCGGTTGGAAAATCCGGTCCGGGCACGATGGCCATTAACTCTTCCAATGTGATATCTGGATTTGCAATCACAGCAAGCGTCGCATCTAAAATTTCACTCAGATTATGTGGAGGAATATTGGTCGCCATACCCACCGCAATACCTGACGATCCATTCACCAATAAATTAGGAATCTTTGCAGGTAACACCACGGGCGCAAATTCTGTGCCATCATAATTGGGACTAAAATCAACGGTTTCCTTATCCAAATCCGCCAACAACGTATGTGCAAGCTTGGACATTCGAATTTCGGTGTATCGCATCGCTGCGGGTGAATCACCATCCACCGAACCAAAGTTCCCTTGGCCATCAATCAACATATAACGCATCGAAAAATGTTGTGCCATCCGAACAATGGTGTCATAGACGGCAGTATCACCATGTGGATGATATTTACCAATCACGTCACCGACCACACGCGCAGATTTTTTGTAAGGTTTGGACCAATCATTACCCAGCTCATTCATCGCATATAAAACACGACGATGCACAGGCTTCAAGCCATCACGCACATCAGGCAAAGCTCGCCCAACGATCACGCTCATTGCATAATCAAGGTAGGATTGTTTTAATTCCTCTTCAATGCTGACTGGAATGACTTCTTTTGCTGAATAAACCATGATGCGACTTTACCCTCTCTAAACCTTGAGATTGAACCAAGAATCATAATGAAAATCAGGCCTAGATGTTAGCATATCTGACTTTAGAAAGACAGTAAAAGCCGTTTTTGCGAACGATAAAACCACGCTTAAAAATTAAACTTGAAAAGACGCGTTCAACAGGTATACAATACACCCGCGTGCCGGGGTGGCGGAATTGGTAGACGCGCCGGATTCAAAATCCGGTGATGGTGACATCGTGTCGGTTCGACTCCGACCCTCGGTACCAATCATGTGATCGCATGATTTGCACGCACATCACACTGCTTGTTTAGATAGATATGGCGCTTGACTCTCGTCTTCTGTGGAACTAGCAACAAAGTGCTCAGCCAATACATCCACGATCCTCTGGGCTGCTTTGCCATCACCATAAGGATTAATTGCTTCGCTCATTTTTTGATAGTGGGCTTTGTCTTCCAATAAGTGTGCCACACAGTTCACAATTTTTTCAATTTGTGTTCCAACAAGCATCACAGTGCCTGCTTCTAATGCTTCTGGACGTTCAGTTTTCTCTCTCATGACAAGTACAGGCTTACCCAAAGAAGGTGCTTCTTCTTGAATCCCACCGGAATCAGTGATAATCAAATAGGACGATTGCATCAGATAAACAAAAGACAAATAATCAACTGGTTCAATCAGAAAAATATTATCATACCCCTGTAAATATTGTTTGACTGGTTGTTGCACATTTGGATTAAGATGCACAGGATAGAGAATATCAACCTCTGGAAAACGTTGCGCCATCTGAGAGAGTGCTTCACAAATCTCTTTAAACCCCTGGCCAAAATTCTCTCTTCGATGTCCTGTCACCAAAATCATCTTTCTTAAGGGATTTAAATAAGGAAACGCATCACCCAGCGTCTTTTGAACCTTTGGATGGCGCTGAATGTAATCTACCGTTTCAAATAATGAATCGATCACAGTATTCCCTGTCACAAAAATAGCATCGTCTCTGACATTTTCATTCAACAAGTTCTGCCGCGACAAATAGGTCGGCGCAAAATGTACGTCAGTCAAACACCCCGCCAATTTGCGGTTAGCTTCCTCAGGCCATGGTGCGTACAAATCACCTGTGCGTAAACCAGCTTCCACATGCACTACAGGAATATGATGGTAATACGCAGTTAATGCTGCGACAAACGTCGATGTTGTGTCCCCATGCACCAACACACAGTGTGGTTGCGCTTTTTTAAAAACATCAGTCAAACCAAGCAGTATCTTAGCTGTGAGTTGGCTTAAATCTTGGTTGGTCATCATCACACTGAGTTGGTAATCAGGCGTGATATGAAACAATTCAAGAATAGGTAAAATCATTTCTTGATGTTGCCCCGTCACACAAATTTGGCTATTGAATCGGGGATCTTGTGCTAAGCGCCGGATAACAGGCGCCATTTTAATGGCTTCGGGACGGGTACCAAACACACACAGCGTATTCACACTCATATGAAAATCCATTTCCACAAACAACTCCACAATAACTGAAGAAACACAACATAGGCAAGCTATTTTTAGCAGAACTTATTCTCTCTGAGAGAAATATAACCTATACTCTACTCTGACTTTGAGGATCCTATGCTTAAATCTTTTTTTGAGAAAAACCGATCGAAGCTGCCTTTTATTGCCTTCGATGTCTTGGCTATGCCTACTGCTTGGATCATCGTTTATTGGTTCAAATACGCAGCTGATGGCATCATTTCACATTTGCTTGACACAGACGCTTTGACTGCACTATCGATTTTAATCGCAGGTCAAATATTATGTTATGCCAAATTCAAAGTATATCGGGGCTTATGGAAATTTGCATCGCTCAGCGATGTCATCCGCGTCATGCAGGCCACCGTTGTATCTGTCATCCTTGCCGCACCCTTACTACATTTTATTTCCATTTTTGAAGTGGTTCCAAGGCGCGTTTTGCCGTTATATTGCTTGATATTAACCGCATTGCTTTGTGGGGGTCGTCTGATTTTACGTTATTGGACAGACAAGCGTGACTACTCATTCAAACCCCGGGAGACCACGCAACGTGTCTTTATCGTCGGTGCAGGTCAAGCAGGTGCTGGATTGGTCCGTGACCTGAAACGAACCCAAACTTATATTCCTGTGGGATTTATTGATGATGATAAATCTAAACAAGGGTTAGATGTTCATGGTATTCGTGTTGTTGGACCCCTTAAAAACTTACCCGAATTGGTACAAAACTACCAAATCGATTTGCTTTTTATCGCTGTTCCTTCTGCCAATTCCGCAGACATGCGCCGCATCGTCAAACATTGTGAGCTGAGTAACCGACCGTTGCGTACCCTACCCAGTTTGCAGGCTTTGGCTGCAGGCCAAGTTGATGTTCATGCATTACGTAAAGTAAATATTGATGATCTATTGGGTCGCGATCAAATAAAATTGTCATGGGACAAAATTGCTGCAAACCTCTCAGGCCAAACCATTCTTGTCACAGGCGCAGGCGGATCGATAGGTGCGGAATTATGCCGACAAATCATGATGCATCATCCGAAGAAAATGATTCTTTTGGATCATAGTGAGTTTAATTTATACCAAGCCCACCAAAATTTTTCCCAAGAATTTCCAGATATCATGATGGAAACAGTCTTAATTAATATCATAGATACCGTTGCAATAACGGCGCTTTTCCAGCGTGTGAAACCAAATATTGTCTTGCATGCGGCGGCGTATAAACATGTGCCCATCCTCGAACATCAAGTCCGGGCAGCCATTTGTAATAATGTCATCGGTACTCAAATTGTTGCTGAGGCCAGTGTGGCATCAGGTGTTGAAAAATTCGTCCTTATTTCTAGCGATAAAGCAGTCAATCCCACCAATATTATGGGTACAACCAAGCGGGTTGCTGAAATTTACTGTCAAAATTTAAATAATCGGACCACGACCCAGTTTATTACAGTGCGCTTTGGAAACGTCCTAGGATCAGTCGGATCTGTACTGCCTTTGTTTCAAAAACAACTAGAAACAGGTGGTCCTTTGACAGTTACGCATCCCAAGATGGAACGTTATTTTATGACGATTCCGGAAGCCAGTCAGCTGATTCTGCAAGCCATGGTCAATGGTTCTGGCGGCGAAATTTTTGTTCTAAACATGGGTGAGCCTGTCAAAATAATGTATTTGGCCGAACAAATTATACGATTGGCAGGAAAAACGCCTGGTAAAGATATTCCCATCAAATTTATTGGCTTACGCCCAGGAGAAAAACTATTTGAAGAATTATTTCATGCCTCTGAACAACTTGTTCCCACCGAGCATGAAAAACTGTTCAAAGCCAAATTTAGGGAAATTAACTGGGAAGAGCTTACAGAAAGTATGACCATGATTCACACTGCATGCCAAAACAACCAAACTCAACACCTCACGTTGTTGCTTAAAAAACTGGTGCCGGAATTTAAGAGTGAATCGAATGTCTTACCCGTATTGGAAGAAACACCCTAACAAGACTGGGAAACAACCTCATTTCGTTATCCTTTCTCGCTCGTCATAAAATTTGTACAATAATCCAAATCCTATACGATTACCATACGTATAAAGTCGAGTGCCAATCGAATTGATAGCCGGAGACTTGTCATAAAAATCAGCTATGTATTCTAAACGAAAATCCAGGTGTCGTGCTACTTTAGATTGCATACCGGCACCCAATTGCCAACCAGTACCATCTCTTGGAGTAAACCTATTTTTTTGTGAATCTAGAAAGTGAGTCCGAATACCACCAATCCGTCCATACACCATATGATGGTTATTAATCAGTACCCCCGGCATTGCATCAAAACCATACGACCAACCACTTTGCACTGTAGAAGCATTGATCGGGTAAATATTACTCATTTTACCACTGTTTAGACCATATACCTCAGCACCCAGGTATAACCATGGATAACGTTGGCTCACATAACCTCCAATACCAGCAAAACCTGTGCCTTGCCAACCACTATAGGTCGCTGGTGCACCAGAAGTATTTAGCAAAGGACCCGTAGTCATCCCAATATAAGGTCCAGGTTGAATCGTGGTCAGCGATCTTTTTATCGGTTCTACAGGCGTATTTCTGTGGCCTAAGGGCCAAGTATGTTTTTTGGTTGTACGCACTACATTTTTACCTGATTTCTGATGAGTTGCCCATGAGTTTTTTCTAAATTCTGGCAAGATTACCCGTGGTTTATCACGAACAACCGGAATTACTGATGTTTTCAATGCCTGACGACTTGTTGTATGCAATACATCTAAGCTTTTGATGGGACCAACAACAACCGCATATCGATCAGAGCGACTCAAATAGCTGACATATACTGGTGCCGAAATATACCGTGTCACTTTGTTTTGATAAACCACTGCATCTTTCTTGTTCTTGAACACAGCCAAATTCAATGTAAATGGATGATTACCATCCCATTTTTTAGTCGCTAACCCACGTTTTGGATTTGAAATTAATTGGGTGGCTGTAGCAGCAAATACCAAATGATCGAAAACACTAGCCAATACTAATATGCCTATCAAATAACGAGTTTTCTCCTGTCGACCCATTGTTTTCTTCCCTAAGTTATTTTTATAAACACACTCCAAAACCAACATTAAAAAAGGCACGTTCCCGTGCCTCTTTATCCCAAACAATTCTTATTTTTTCATCTCGGGCTCATCATAAAATTTATACACTAATCCTGCACCCACCCGGTTTCCGTATATTTTAAGTCGGCCAGGAAGTGCATGACGCTCGTCAATATAATCATCGAAGACATACTCCAAGCGAGCTTCTATATGTCGAAACCATTTGGCTTGCATCCCCACCCCAAATTCCCAGCCAGCTTCATTGCGCCCAGGCAAACTAATCGCTCTACCCTGACGACCAATTGTATTTACTGTATGTAAAAAATGGGTTTGAATACCGCCAATCCGAACATACGCCATGGTATGATCATTAATCAGTACCCCAGGTATCGCATCGAAAGAATACGACCATCCACTTTGCACTGAAGGCGCGAGTGGTACTCTAGCATACGCAAACCTCCCACTATTCAAACCGGTTATTTCAGCACCTAAATACAACCATGGGTATTGCTGACTGATATATCCGCCGAGACCAGCAAAAGCCGCACCTTGCCAACCACCATAGGTTGCTGGTGAACCAGATGCATTGATTACAGGGCCTGTGGTCATCCCAACATAAGGACCAGGTTGAATCGTGGTCAATGTTCGTTTCAACGGTTCTACAGGTATATTCCTGTGTCCCAAAGGCCGAAGATATTTTTTGGTTGTACTGACTGTGCTTTTACTTGACTGTTGATGCGTCACCCATGAGTTTTGCCCAAGCTCTGGCCATGCTACCTGTGACTTACCGAGATCAGACGGAGCCACTGGTGTTTTCAATGCCTGGCGTCTTGTTGTATGCAACAAACCTAAACTTTTGATAGGACCAACAACGACAGCGTATCGATCAGACTGACTCAAATAGCTGACATATACTGGTGCAGAAATATACTTTGACGCCTGCTTTTGGTAAGCCAGTGCATCGTTCCGATTCTTAAACACAGCTAAATTTAGTGTGAATTGGTGGTTACTTCTATTTTCCGTCACTAAGCCACGTGATAGTCTTTTGGTGGGTACAGCAGCATCCTTCTTTTTACGCTCTGATGATAAAAATCCAAGTAGAGGCTGCTTATCACTCGAAGCTTCCGGAGATTTCAATGATTGGTGATTCGGAGATCCAGTGGTGACATTCTTCTTTCGTTCTAGAGGCAACCACCCAAATGGCGTCTGTTTATTATTTTTTTCAGCTTTTTGTTTCGAACCTGATGGGACGTTCAATACTTGACGACTCGTTGTATGAAGCCGGTCTAAATTTTTGATTGGGCCAACGACAACGGCATAAAGATCAGACCCACTCATATAGCTGATATACACCGGCGCGGAAATATATCGCGCCACCTGCTTTTGGTAAGAAACTGCGTTACTCCTATTCTTGAACACAGCTAAATTCAGTGTGAATGGGCGCTGACCATCCCATTTGGACATGGCCAGCCCACGTTGCGGATTTGAGACCCATTGGGTAGACGAAGCTATGGATATCGGGACATCAAACACATTGACCAAAGCTAATGCGCACACCAGGCTCCAGAGTTGATGCTGTCGATTCATTGTGGTTCTCCCTGAAAATTGATCCCAAAACCCACCGATCATATAGCTATATAAACTTATTTTGTATAACAAATCAATACTATCAGTAACATTTTCATACCAAATAAGGCCTCAACTTGTTTCAGCAGCGCAGTAATACAAATTTAATTCACGCATTTATACATATTTATCCACAACTTATTCTCTTGCCATCCTTCTCAAAACACACTATATTGTGTTGAACAACAAATTATTTGTCTACATATAGTGTTTTATACCAAACACACCATCTGGAGAGATCATGTCAACTATTTTAGAGCCAGCAACCCCATCCGCATCTGTCCAACAATTTGAATTGGACGCTAATACGCCAGGTATTCTAAAAACCATCAAACGCAATGGCAAAATTGTTTCCTATGATGAAAACAAAATTACCGTGGCGCTTACCAAAGCATTTATTGCCATTGAGGGATCGAATGCGGTTGCTTCCAATCGTATCCGCGATCAAATTCAAGTCCTCACAGAACAAGTCACCAAAGCATTAAAACGTCGCTTGCCCACGGGAGGCAGCCTTCACATTGAAGATATTCAAGATCAAGTAGAACTAGCTCTGATGCGCAGTGGCCAAAATAAAGTTGCCCGCGCTTATGTTCTTTACCGTGAAGACCGACGTAAAGCACGTGACGCCGCCATCCAAAAACAACCTAAAGATGCAAATGAAAAATATGTCACATTACCGGATGGCACCGTGCAACCACTCGATATTGACCGGGTTAACATCATTGTCAACGAAGCATGCCGTGATTTAACTCAGGTCAAAGCTGCTCCGATCATCAAAGACGCTTTGCGTAATTTATACCAGCAAGCCAGCCTAGAAGATGTACATAAATCCTTAATCATGGCAGCAAGAACATTGGTAGAAACAGAACCCAATTATACTTACGTCAGTGCACGACTATTACTAGATAGTTTGCGTAGCGAAGCACTCAACCATTTGTCTCTTCAAAACGAAGCCACTTTTGATGAAATGGTAACGCTCTATCCCTCTTATTTTAAAACTTATATCGCTCATGGCATTGAGCAAAGCATTCTCGATCCCAAACTAGCAGAATTTGATCTCGATCGCTTAGGTAAAGCACTCCTGCCGAAACGTGACATGCAGTTTACCTACTTAAGCTTACAAACATTGTATGATCGCTATTTCATTCATCAGCATGGCATCCGTTATGAATTACCTCAGGCTTTCTTTATGCGTGTGGCCATGGGACTGGCTTCTCGTGAAACGGATAAAAATGCTAGAGCAATTGAATTTTATACATTGTTATCTTCATTCGATTATATGTCATCCACCCCCACGTTATTCAATGCAGGTACGGTAAGACCTCAACTTTCCAGTTGTTATTTGACCACCGTACCAGATCATCTAGATGGCATTTACTCTGCACTCAAAGATAATGCTTTGTTATCAAAATTTGCCGGTGGTTTAGGTAATGATTGGACGCCTGTTCGCGCTATGGGCTCACACATTGAAGGTACTAATGGAAAATCCCAAGGTGTTGTCCCCTTTTTGAATGTGGCAGATGCAACTGCCGTTGCCGTCAATCAAGGTGGGAAACGCAAAGGTGCTGTCTGTGCTTATCTTGAATGTTGGCATCTTGATGTTGAAGAATTTCTTGAATTACGTAAAAACACTGGCGATGATCGACGCCGCACACACGATATGAATACCGCATTATGGATCCCTGACTTGTTCATGAAACGTGTCTTCTCTGAAGGTGAGTGGACTTTATTTTCCCCCAATGACGCCCCTGATTTACACGATCTTTACGGCAAAGACTTTGAAGCAGCATACTTGCGCTACGAAGATGCGGTACACACCGGCCGTCTCAAACTTAGCAAAACCATACCCGCAATCAAACTCTGGCGTAAAATGCTATCCATGCTATTTGAAACAGGACATCCTTGGTTGACCTTTAAGGATGCCTGCAATGTGCGCTCGCCTCAACAACATACTGGCGTAATTCATAGCTCCAATCTTTGTACTGAAATTACCTTGAATACTTCTGAAGATGAAATTGCAGTGTGTAATTTGGGCTCCATCAATTTACCAGCACATATCGTCGATGGAAAATTGGATGCCAATAAATTAAAAGGCACCATCACTACAGCGATTCGTATGTTAGATAATGTGATTGATATCAACTATTACTCTGTTCCTCAAGCACGCAATTCTAACCTCAAGCATCGCCCTATTGGTATGGGTATCATGGGTTTTCAAGATGCCTTATATGCATTGAAACTAGACTACGCTTCCCAGCAAGCCTTAGAATTCGCAGACACATCGATGGAATTGGTTTCTTACTACGCCATTGAAGCATCTTCCGCGTTGGCCAAAGAGCGTGGCATGTATCCTTCTTACGAAAACTCTTTATGGAGCCAAGGCATTTTACCCATTGATTCGATCAATCTTTTACAGCAATCACGCGGTGAATTCTTAGAACAAGATCGTAGTCAAAATCTAGATTGGGAAGCATTGCGAGTGGCGGTACGAACCCAAGGCATGCGCAACTCTAATGTCATGGCAATCGCACCAACTGCAACCATTTCTAATATTTGTGGTGTCTCTCAGTCTATTGAGCCCACTTATCAAAATTTGTATGTCAAATCGAATCTATCTGGGGAATTTACTGTTGTCAATCCGTTTTTGGTTAACGATCTCAAAGCACTAAAACTCTGGGATGAAGTGATGGTCAATGATCTCAAATACTTCAACGGTAGTGTGCAACCTATTGATCGGATTCCCGAAGAGCTCAAACACCGCTACGCCACCGCATTTGAAATTGACCCCATGTGGTTAGTGGAAGCAGGGTCTCGCCGTCAAAAATGGATTGATCAAGCACAATCCTTAAACATCTACATGGCGAAACCTTCTGGCAAAAAACTCGATACTTTATATCGCCAAGCTTGGGTGCGTGGCTTAAAAACAACCTATTATTTACGCAGTATCGGCGCTTCAAATGCTGAGAAATCAACCATCACTGATGGTGCATTGAATGCCGTGAAATCAGAAGAACCACAAGCATGTTCCATTCTTGACCCCGATTGTGAAGCATGCCAATAATCGTTTTTATTAGGAGAACAATATGAGCGTATCCACCATGACAGAAGAGACCCACCCAAACCCCAACCTCAGCGGCCTAGAAGACATTGAAATGGGTGCTGATCGCATTCATGTAGATGATAAAAAAATCATCAATTGCCGTGCTGATCTCAATCAATTGGTCCCTTTCAAATATACATGGGCATGGGACAAATATTTGACCGCTTGCGCCAATCACTGGATGCCTAATGAAATCAGCATGAGTGCAGATTTGGCATTATGGCGTAGTGCGGATGGTTTGACTGAAGACGAACGTCTCATTATCTTACGTAATTTAGGCTTTTTTTCCACAGCAGATTCCTTAGTTGCCAATAATTTAGTCTTAGCGGTATATCGACATATCACGAATCCAGAGTGTCGCCAATATCTGTTGAGACAAGCGTTTGAAGAAGCGTTACATACGCACGCATATCAATATATTATTGAAAGCTTGAGCTTGGATGAAGCCGCGGTCTTTAATATGTATCGTGAAATTCCTTCTGTGGCGAGCAAAGCAGTGTGGGCATTACCCTTCACGCACAGTTTGTGTGATCCTACATTCCACACCGGCACCCTTGCAGACAATCAACGACTATTGCGAGACTTGATTGCATTTTACGTGGTATTTGAAGGCATCTTCTTTTATGTAGGGTTCACCCAAATTTTATCCATGGGACGACGCAATAAAATGGTCGGAACTTCAGAGCAATTCCAATATATTTTGCGTGATGAATCCATGCACATGAATTTCGGTATTGACGTCATCAACCAAATTAAAATTGAAAACCCCGATGTCTGGACGGAAGCATTCAAGCAAGAGATCATCACCTTAATCAAAGAAGGTGTGGCTTTAGAATATCAATACGCACGGGATACGATGCCACATGGTATTTTAGGGATGAATGCAGAAATGTTTGAAGAGTATATTTATTTCATTGCCAATCGTCGCTGCAATCAAATTGGCTTACCGGAGCAATATGCTGGTGCAGAAAACCCATTCCCATGGATGAGTGAAATGATGGACCTCAAAAAAGAGAAAAATTTTTTTGAAACACGCGTGATTGAGTATCAAGCAGGCGGCACCTTGTCTTGGGAAGACGAGTAACACCCCATCCAATCCTACAGTACCAGCGGTTTGAAAATAACTTTTTAAATCGCTGGTATTCTTAATGAAACCTTAATATTTTTCACATATAATTGACCCCATTCATACATAGTGTTGAGAAAGAAGGTTATGGACAATAAAGAATCCTCAGATGTATGGTTCGACCATGAAGATATGCACTTCATGCTCAGCCACAATTTGGGATTACGTTTAACGGATAACGCAAAAGAAAATCAAAATGGCGGCTTTGGTGATGCCATCCCCTTAAGTCATTTGGCTGGTGCGAAAGACATTATTACATTCGTGACGTTAGCTGTGTATTTGGAAGATCATCCATCGAATCAAAATCTACAAAAAACACTACAAGATCTTTATCACGGCTATACAAGGTATAACATCGATAAAAATCCAGAAAGGGACTGTTTAAAATATCTTCCTGGACTCATCATCATTTACGCACAATTGGCTAAAATAGGAGATGCGCATCTCATAACAACTGAGACTACACGCTTACCGACTTCTGAAGAAAAAAAACTCAGTCAGTGTTACGCATTCTCCGGCGGTGCCTTATTACCAATATACGTCTTTGACAAAACATCCTCATATTATGATCCTTTACCTAACTTACGTCTAGCGTTAACCGAAAATTTCAATCAACGTCTACAAGATCGTTTAGCCTACAATCCACGCTTTTTCACTCAAGATGAAATGTATTATGCCTTACTAAGCTCGCCGAATCCTCGGAAATTTTTTTCTGCATCTGATATGGATCGTTACCCCATGGGTAAAGCGGGTAAATCCCTATTTGAAGCGTCAAATGTCCTCCAAACAACCCCATTTGATAAAAGTACGGCATTGGATACCCATCAAAAAAACATTTGTCATTGGTTAAAGGACCATTTAAACCCAGACTCTCTTGTACCCAAACCTATCATACCAATGTCTGAACCAGAACCCACAGTTACCCTCGACGCCCCCATAGCCCAACCATTTTATCGTAGTCCAGGCGCAGTGGCCGCATTAATTGTTTTGGGGTCATTTGCCGTCATGAAAACAGTCGAATATTTTCAACCCGAGGATGATTTCGAATGTACGCCCAGATAAGGATACAGGAGAACCACAACGATGCCCACGTCTGGCACGTTGTTAGATAAAACCATTACAAAGGAAAAAGGCCGGTTTTTTTGCCTACGTGCCGTGCTTTATGCGCAGTATACAGAAGATTTAACATCAATAACATCTGGATGCCGTGCATAAAGCACGGCACGTAGGCAGAAGAAAAATTGATCTTCCCATTTATACAACAACACTGGGCAAGTGGCAAGACATAGGCTCAGATGATTTAATCCTAAGATTAAAGATTGACTTCGAAGCACGATGCTATGCTAGAATGAACTGTTCAAGTGGGAATATCACCCTTTTAAATGAAGCGATGCCTATGAAACCGATAACAAAAGATATTTTGTTTACACTATGCGTTAAATTCATGCTTTTGACCACCCTTTGGCTGGTTTGCTTCAAAGGCGCGGAAAAAAATACAGTCGACACCCAGCAGTGGCTGTATGGCACCACTCAAGAACCCAGTTCAAGCCCTTAATAATTTAGAGAACTATTATGATTCCAAGCACTGAAGTCGTTGATCTATGTCGTTTACAGTTCGCAGTAACAGCTCTATACCATTTCCTTTTTGTGCCATTAACGCTCGGACTGTCGGTCATACTCGCGATTATGGAAACCATATACGTCATGACAGGACGTAAAATATGGCAGCATATGGTGAAATATTGGGGGCTATTGTTTGGGATTAACTTTGTATTGGGGGTCGCCACTGGCCTAACCATGGAGTTCCAATTTGGGACCAATTGGTCGTATTACTCCCATTATGTTGGCGATATATTTGGCGCACCTTTAGCACTTGAAGGCTTGATGGCATTCTTTTTAGAAGCCACCTTTGTAGGCTTGTTTTTCTTTGGATGGGACAGACTATCCAAATTCCAACATATGGTCACCACCTGGTTGCTCGCATTTGCGACCAATATGTCGGCTTTATGGATTCTGATAGCTAATGGCTGGATGCAAAATCCAGTTGGCTCTGCATTTAATTTCCGAACCATGCGTATGGAAGTGGAAAACTTCGCAGATATTATTTTCAATCCTGTGGCTCAAGCAAAATTTGTACATACCATTTCTGCAGGTTACGTCACAGGATCTATTTTTGTTTTGGCGATTAGCGCTTATTTTTTGTTGCGGAAACGACATCAAGATTTAGCCAAAAGATCAATGACCGTAGCCATCGCCTTCGGATTGGCATCTGCATTGTCAGTGGTTGTTTTGGGTGATGAGAGTGGTTATCTTGCGAATAATAATCAGAAAATGAAGATTGCTGGCATGGAAGCAATGTGGCATACAGAAAAAGCTCCAGCTAGCTTAACGCTCGCGGGGATCCCTGACGAAAAAGAAATGCAAACCAAATACGCCATTAAAATTCCTTACGCCTTGGGCCTCATCGCGACACGTTCGACGGATCAACCCGTTGCAGGTATTTCTGAGCTGGTTGAAGAGGGGAAACAACGCATTCAGGAAGGGATGCTGGGCTATGATGCTTTAAGTCGTTTGCAAAAGAATCCACGAGATATGCAAGCCAAAAGTGATTTTCAAGTACACGGACAATACTTAGGCTATGCGTTACTGTTAAAAAAATACACTTCTGACGTTGTGAATGCGACTGAAGATCAAATCAACCAAGCGGCTAATTCGCTGAAACCCCATGTATTGACGCTATTTCTTTCCTTTCGCATCATGGTGGCTTGCGGTTTGTTCTTTATCTTCTTATTTGGCGTTGGCTTTTATTTGTCAAGCCGACACAAAGCACACACGAAACGATGGTATTTGCATTTGGCTTTTTGGGCACTGCCTCTGCCTTGGGTTGCGGCAGAATTAGGTTGGGTCGTCGCAGAATATGGTAGACAGCCCTGGGTGGTTCAAGGGATCTTACCCACTGCTTTGGCAACATCATCACTCAACCCGTCTCAAGTCATGACGTCTCTTGGCAGCTTCTTTGTTTTTTATACTGCGCTTGCCATTATTGAAGTTTATTTAATGGTGAAATACATCAGACTCGGTCCGAAAAAATTAACTCAGTAGGAGTGATCATGCATTTAGATTACGAAGTATTACGTTTGATCTGGTGGGCGCTACTAGGTGTGTTACTCATTGGATTTGCTGTCACAGATGGATTTGATTTAGGCACGGCTATTTTGCTTCCTTGGCTTGGTAAAACCGATACTGAAAGACGCGTGCTGATCAATTGCATCGGTCCCACCTGGGAAGGCAATCAAGTCTGGTTTATTTTAGGGGGTGGTGCCATTTTTGCGGCATGGCCCATGCTCTATGCCGTCTCTTTCTCCGGCTTTTATCTGGCAATGCTGGTGGTTTTGTTAGCCCTTATTTTACGACCAGTTGGCTTTAAATATCGTTCGAAGCTGACCAGTCCATTATGGCGTAATTGTTGGGACTGGGCTTTATTTACTGGTGGTTTTGTGCCTGCACTCATCTTTGGCGTTGCTGTGGGCAATGTGATACAAGGCATACCTTTTTATTTTGATGAAACATTACGGCCCTTTTACACCGGCACATTTTTTGAGCTACTTAATCCTTACGCTTTGCTTTGCGGGTTGCTGTCTGTGTCCATGCTCGCCATGCATGGTGCGTTTTTCCTTAACGTAAAAACTGAAAAAATAATACAGTCTCGTGCAATTTTTGCTGGGCGAGCATTTGCATTACTCAGCACCATCCTGTTCATCACTGGCGGCATTTGGCTCTATTACAGCGTGGATGGGTATCAGCTCACTAGTATCATACTCCATGATGGACCATCCAATCCTCTTCACAAAACTGTTGTGCAACAAGCGCATTCTTGGTTTCACAATTATCAAAGTATGCCAATAATCAAAATTCTGCCTACCCTTGGTATTCTTTTCCCATTGCTCGCACTCATTCTGGCACATTATGCGCGTGTCGCCTTTGTGTGTAGCGGATTAGCCATCACTGGTATTATTGCAACCGTTGGTGTCAGTATGTTCCCATTTATATTACCTTCATCAACACATCCAGAGCAGAGTTTGCTGATTTGGGACTGTTCATCCTCTCAGACAACGCTGTTGATCATGTTGGTGGGTACAGTGATTTTCTTGCCAATGATATTGGCATATACGGCATGGGTATACCGTGTGCTGCGTGGTAAAGTGACGGCGAAAAGTATTCGTAATTTAAAAGATGCAGCTTATTAAGCCGGCAGCTTGTCCGCAGGATCCCGGAATTGCTGTTGAGGATTTTCTTAAAAAATTAGTCAATTAAGAGGAAATGATATGTGGTATTTTTCTTGGATTTTAGGCACAGGGTTGGCATGTAGCTTTGCGATATTAAATGCCATTTGGTTCGAACTTCGAGAGGATGGCGCTTAAACTGATATACCTCCACCCAACAATACAGCGTCCTCTTGTGGCTGTATTGCCGCTTCGATTGTCTTTGCTGCCATTTTGAATACGCCAAACTTCATCATACAAGCTAACGTAGGGTATGCATATTCAGACATTTCTTTATCAGGTGATTCTTCTTGACCCAATGGTGGTGCGATACCCTGTGGGAATTCATCCGGTAGTTTCATCGTAGCCATATGCTGTAGCACCACACGAAGTATCGACGACACAATCAATGCTGTAAAAACAGCGCTGATCAATAACACCGAGAAACTAAACAATAGATAATTACATAAGAGTAACGCCGTATAAGAAACGATCACTTTCAACCATTGCGCCTGTAGCCATTGCAGGACAAATGCTGATGGTAATTGTGCTGGTGCTTCGATTGTTGGCGCAACACGCTGTTTAGGCAGCAGTGCCATCCGATGTGCCTCGATATGCGCCGGTCTCAAATGAAACTTGCGCTTCAAATTTTGACATTCTTGCTGCGTGTTTTCAGCAATACGCTCATGGTTTTCTTGATAAGCATCCAACTCCTGCTTGGGTCCTTGGACTGCTGGTGGCAATTTCTTAGGATCGTTTTCTTTCAACCAGTCTATCAAATCTTGAAAACAAGCTTCGGGTGGTAATTGACTTAAGAAATCAGAAAATTGCGGATGAGCGATGACTTTTACCAAAGCCAGTAATTCCTGAATCTTACAGTCTTTGAAGATGGTAACAAAATTCTTTGGTAACGATTCCAAACGCTGCAACATCACCTCATGTGCTTCTGGTTCCATCAATGATTTGATATATTCTGATTTGAGAACCGTCGTCAACATCTTCATGAGAATTTCAGGTCGTGCAATCTCCTTGAACTTTCGATCCTTATACTCATCTAAAGCTTTGATGACTTCTGGCAGGAGCTGCAAAATAGGTCCCATAGTCCAGTCTTGAGACTCACCTAATTTATTAATAATAGCCAAAATCGCCTTGTTTTTTAATAACGGTGCAATTTCATCCAAAAATGTCTCAATGGTAAGGTCTTCTGTATTATCCTTTGTGAAAATCATTACTGCTTTGGCAATATCATCAAAGGCATCATCCAAACCAATTAAGATTTGTACCATTTTTGACTCAGAATCAGCAAACAAGCGTTTCACCAACACTTTGATCCATGACAGGACAGTAGGCAATACAAATTTCGTCACCACAAAATAAACTGGCCCCGCCACAAACGCAGCGCCCTGCGTGATATAAGCAAAGGTCGTAAAAATAGTTTGGATCCGAGACAACCAAGTTTGAATCCACTCAACCTCAAAATCAGGGAGTGCCAAATCATCCCAACGACGCTCATGAATTTGCTGTTTCGTCGTCTCAAGATAATCTAAAACAAAAGTTTTAATCTTTTCAAGCGTCTGCACAGGGAAAATAAGTTTCACCATTTCTGCAGCAGTTTTCGCCAACATCGTTTCACTAGAAGCAATACCACTTACCACGCCATCCACTGCTGTTGTCCAATCAAAATTACGAATCACGGTCTTGAGTTCATCCATACCCGCAGTAATTTTAGGAACATGTAATAGATCTCGGCGTTCTAGCGTTTGGGCGGTCGCAACTCTAAAGCTACACTCATGATTAAAATAAGGGTCGAACCCCTCCATCATATCATCCGTAATATCCCAACAAAGTTGCATATTTTGATGCCCCGCAGCCCGCCAACCACTGGCAAAAATTTGGCTCATCAGAGTCACATGTTTCAGCGTCAAATCTGGTGGGATGGTCGGTGTGGACTCTTCTGATGTAATGAGATGAATAGGAATCAAAGGCTCAATCGCTTGAAAACTTTCTAGTTTTTGATCCGGAATCAAATGATCCTGTAATCTTTGATATTCTGCGATGGCTTGATTGATAAACTCTTTTTCTTCTTCCGCTGACAGTCCTGCTTTTGAGCCCAAAAGTTTGGTGTAACTTTGTTCTAAATATTTATTAAAATCACGCAGTGCCAATAAAAATTCTTTTTCAACAATCACAGAGGCATACATTCCATACTGTCGTTCAAATATTTTATCGGCAGTTGCACGCAGCTTGAAAAAATACTCAGTCACCACAAAATTTCGGACTTCTTCCAACAGCCGAGTTTTCAAACGCTCTCGTTGCCGCCGGGCAGACACAATGGCTTGATGCGCCTTAAATCGCTCAGCAGGATCTTCAAATTCAGCCGTCTCAGGCGCAAGGCTTTCTGCATTAATGATATGACAATACTGCCCCCATTCGCCGTTTCTGGCCGCTCTACCATTAGCTTGATCGGCTTCTTCTGCAGTAATATCAGCAGCACCATTGATGACTATCAATAATCCATCAGGATCTGTACCACGCGACAAACTCAGGTTAGCGGCTGTCACCATGCCCGGTATACCGATTCGAGCAACAATAGCTTCCTCCGACAAACCCTCTCCTGCATGCCCATCATAGGATTGCATCTCTAAGTCTGATGCTTGTGTCGCTAAATATTGGCGGAGCTCAACCATCGCTTTTGGAGAATCGGTGAGAATCAAAACAGATTGCTCGGGATGTTCTGTCGCTTGTTGGCGTATGCGTGCTAATATTGCCGCATGCTGTGCTTCAACCCCATCTACCAATTGCACCCCTAAATTTTCAGACAAATCGGGATGAAAAATCGGATAAGAACAAGCATGCAAATCATTTGTATTCGCAAATTCTTGTAACGCGAGCGTTGCGCCGGGCGTACCCGTCCAGCCGCACGTCAAGCCACCATTCAAACGATAAAAATCAAAGAAATTTTTCGCAGCAATAACCAGCAAAGTTTCTGTAATCGCCTGCTTTAAAAAAGGCAATTCTCCAGGATTCAATTGCGCTTCTCGATACGCATGTAACAATTCTTGCACACCATCCGCATAACTCACAGAGGGTTCTGGACGTTTGGTGTTCACATTCATAATGGGCGCTGCATATTGCACGATTTTTTGTAACCGTTTTATGACATCACGATAGTCCTCGCCGTTGCGCAATGCTTCTGGCACTCTGGCTGAATCCAGCAATGTGTTTAAAAAATCTTTAGGGATTTTTTCGATAAACGCTGTCAACTTTTTATCATGCTGCCGTGTTGAAAAATCATGTTTAAAATTATGGACATCGTCCCTGTCATCACAGTAATTATCCAAAAACAATTCTTTCTCTTGCACAAATGAAAGTAATTCTGTAAAAACCACTGACCATGATTGCAAATCCAAAAAAATAGGATCTAAAACACCCGCCAAACGGTATTGAATGATCGTGGTTAAAATCGCATCGATTTCATCACACAATAACGCTACTCGTGTAGGCAGAAATTTTTTCTGTAATGTCATTTGTGCACGAAAAAAACTGAGGTTTGCTGGAGTAGAATGATTAATGCCACCCGGCACATAAGTACTATGGCAACTATTAGGCTCAATAATACGCTTGGCATGAGGCACATCCAATGCCTCATACACACCCTGAAATTTTTCCAGCCCGGCACGCGCTAATGCTTCGCTTTCAGTCACAGTATCTGCCGTCCAACCCTCGGCACACAACATGATGGCGCGCATTGCAGCAATGATAGACTTACCACCCCCAGTCTTTACACCTTGAATTTCCACATGGGGATCACGCAACGCATGTAATTGACACAATATTTGAGTCTCTTGTGGAAATTTTTTAGCCGGACGTTCGAATGCCTCACAAACCAATGCCAAAAGCATCAAGCGATATGATTGTTTCTTCTGTGGACTCAATGTGGCATCTGACAGCTTTATTTGCAATTTTTGATATAAGATTTGACGCTGAGGTTCACTAAGTTCATGAACAGTAAGCGGTCGTATCTCCCCATCAAGATCACGCCCCACCAATACTGGATTGTCTCGCATATACGACATCATGATCTGATAATCTTTCAACAACAGTGCTTGTGCTTCGGGTGTGAGAGGCTGATCCTCACTATCTGGATCCGTGGATTTATAACGAATTTTAGCAATATTGGCGCTAACACTTTCCACGTTCACATCAAAACGTGCCATGTCCTCACAATAAATAGACCGCTCTAAACGTGCCATCTCTGTCGGCATATCGTCACTATCCAGCACTTGCAAGATAGCAGTGGGCGCAATCTGGCGCATCTTGATCAAACCAGCCAACTGTCTGGCAATAGGAACCGGCACTTGGGCTAATTTTTCTAAAAGCTGCGGCATAGACATGGGTGCAGAGGTTTCCCCAAACAACGCCAGGGCGATGGTGCCTAGATGGGGGACCAGCTGCAAATCAATGTTCGCCACAATGTCATATACTTCAGTGAAATCTGTGGTGGGTTGCTCTTGCCAAACCACTTTGATCACCTCTAAAGGCAAACGCTCAGACTCCAAAAGTTTGGCCAAACCTTCTAATTGTGCCCCAGAAAAATCCTGGCTCATATAAAAAGGGAGATCCTTAGAGTGCCATGAAAGATGCTTCATCAAACTCTGCAAGGTCTTAGTAGCACGCTCTTTTGGCTCTAATAACGCCAATTCCTCAGCCAACATTAAAAGTGGCACGAGTAGCTCTGTATTGGGTTGGTTGAAATAAGAAGAGGAAATAACGGTTATTAGTGCTTGCGTTGTATCTGAACCACCTAATAAGTGCCTAAAACTACTGAGCGCATTTAAAAACGCCGCCATCGTCTGCGTATCATAATTGTCTTGATGACACTGTTTGACAATCAATTCTAATATAAAAGTGATCACATCCACATCTATATGTTGCCGCATCAATAATTCTAAGGGTTGCTTCAAATCCGCATAATCATCTGCGAATGCCAAAGTGAAGTAATACTCCATGACCGTTTCCATGGGAACCAAAGCTTTGAGAAACATCTGAATGGTCAATTTGGGATAAACACGCAGCAACCATTCATGCAAATATATTTTTTTTTCACGTGCTTGCGCTTCAGTTTGAGCCACCCCCGATTGTTGTAATTTGGATGTGCTCCACCATTTGATTTTCTCAACCAATACATTGCCCAAGATATCTGGATATGCCTCAAAAAAAGACGCGCAATTCAATAATTCTATGCGATTCACCGATATGAATTTCGCCAAATTTTGGAGGTCAAATTGTTTTTTAAATACCGCAGGTACTTGATCGTAAGTTGTGGGGATCTTTAGACCGAACCAATCCAGAGATTTGGAAATCTGAGGACCAAAATCTATAGCTTTCGGCATCGTAAGACCCCAATTGCTTAAGAGCGTAGGCTGGTTTTTAGGCTTGAGCGCATTCAAAACGCCTTGGTAATACAACCACAAGCTCATTCTGCCGCTCATGGGTTTTAATTTTAAATCTTCAAAACAAATTAAAAAATCTTGTACGCACGAGCGAATAATCTCGCTATATTCTCCAGAAATTTTTTTCAGCATCTCTTGGGTAACACTGGTCTCCTTATTCATCGCCTGCAGAGAATCAGTTATAGTTTCATAAGATTTTTCTTGCAAAAATTTCAAAAAATCTTGAAGTAATGCACTATGATCAACTGACTGGGTGTAATGCTCACCTGTTGTTGTCAACACAAAATAACCAAACAATAAATGTTTAAAATAAACGTACGCAGGATCAGTTTGTGAAGATTTAAAGGCATACAATTGACGATAGTAAGCAATCGGCTCACGCAATGATTCGCCACCCAAGTATCGAAACGTTGTGAGTCTTAATGTGTCATACGTTGGAAGCTCAGCGCCTTCTGGTAATATAGGCATACATTGTTCTTGTAGCAATGCTCTTAAATGATATGCTGATGTGACATAGCTAGAAATAAAATGATCAGACAAATGAAAATTATCCTCACGTCGTCGCTCAAATAAATGCGGTAATTCCCCCATGTCTCGCGTCACTATTTTGTAACGATCATATTTGAGCATATAAAGCGCATCTGTCCATAATAGCGAGATACCCCATTCTCGTAATTGCTCTTCTAACATCCCGTTTTCAATGGCTCTCGTAATCACTTCTTCCAGCCCTGTTAATATCGTTTTTGCGAGACAAACAGGCTTTAAATCAAACCCCTCATCAGTACACAAATGGGTCAGAAACATATTCATCAAATACTGGGTTTCTTTTTTTGATTCAGTATGCTTGAGAATTTTGCCATAAATACGCATCCAAACTTGTTCGATGTCTTTGAGTTTTAGATGCCGAATCTCCAAATTCAATCTGGCAGCATGTACTAAAAAATGATAGACAAATTTTTCAAACAGAGGCCAATCGATTTTATTAGAAACCGGTGGCGTTCGTTGCAGTATTTCCAAAAATATTTTGGTTTGATATTTAACAGGCTCTCGTGTCGTCGTTCTAATATTATTTGCAGCAACTGATACTTGCCGTTCCTTCTTCGTAAATTTCTCATTCACAGGATGTAAAAAATCTGCCACTGCCAATACTGATTGCGCGTATTGAAAATAAATTTTATAAAAATGTCCCAACAAATCACGCTGATCTAATACAAGCAGTAAATCTAAAAGTTGATTTAGTTTAAAACTATACCCTTGCATCATAAGATAGATGACAACTTTCAGGTGATCGCGATTTGGCGCTCCGAAATGTGTGGTAAATTTATCCCAAATAGCGATGTCTTTGTCTGGACAATGAAATACAATCAACAGACGTAATTGGGCTAAAGCTGCCTCAGGCGCTTGTAATTTTAATGGTGTACCCGGCTTGAATATCTGTAATAACGCTTTCGTAGCAAGATGTAATTGATCACGTTGCTCATCTGTCAAATTGCGATTCAACACATCTTCTGGCCTTAATAACGCATGGACTGAAATCACCGTTTGATAATTTGCATAAGACAATGCTTTTATCGTTAAACAAACAGGTTCAATGTCATACGAACGTATTACGGTTTCTGAGGCGTAACCAAGCAACGTCCGAAAAACATAGGCAGGCATCATGTTACAAACGCGTAGACCGCGTTCAGTGATTAAAGTCTCATGGTCCAAACCATCCGCAAGAGGGATCATATGTTCTATGATGTCTCTAGAAATAACTGAATCCACCAACACAAAGCTATCTTGAGATAAGCCTTGAAGTGCTGAATGATAATGATTGCGACCAAATATGGATCGGGCAATTTGTTCAGCAAACTCTTGATCATGCGTCAATCGAGTCCAGAAATCAGTTTGCTGATGATAAGCCGTAAAATAACCATTATCTATGACAAGATTTTCTTTTCCACGCTTATCAAAATCACAGATCTTGCATGCATACGTCATCAGTCTTTTCGTAAAGCTCTCCGCAGAATCCGTATCCCGAAAAATATTGCTGTCCCAATGCCCATTGCTACGCTGTTGATGCTGATGTTGCTGGGTAACGGTTTGCGCTAATTCTTGTGATTCCGTCACTTCGTGTGCGTGTTCTTGTTCTTGCGCATACGCATGAGTGGTAGAGGCTTGTAACGTATGTGTCACGGTCAATCTGGTAGAAGCTTGCAATGCAGCTGTATCCCGCTGTTTAGAAGCACGATAATCCTCCGTAGCCTCACTCGGGTCTCTGCGAATAATATAGGTATTGGATCTTGGTTCTTCGACCGTGAATTCTTCCGCATCGAAAACAGGTACGGATTGTCTTTCCGTATTCGTTTGAATATTATACAAGACAGCCCTGCTTAATCGCTCATCATCCAAATAATGCTCTTCTGCGTCTTTTAATAAAATATGAGGCAAAAACTGACAACCAAACGCTTCGATAAAAACTAGTACCTGCTCACATACTTCCTTGCGATACTGTTCATCTTCATATTGCTTACCATGCAAAGTCAAATGACATTCACGCAAATTATTATAAGCGGATAAACGCTTGAAGAAATGACGCAATTGACGCATCTCCACCTGCGGCCCCAAATTTAAATCAAAGTACCGGGTAGCATGATCTATAGATCGATACGCAAAAAATTCAGCCTCTAACGGCGTGTTCATCTGTTGTAACGATGGAAAATCAAATGGTGTACTCAGATCACCCGCAGGTAAATACCGAATAAATGCTTTGGAAAATTGATACGCAAACGCTACAGTTTGTTGACGATACGCTACCGACGTCGTCACAAACACATCCACGCCAAAGCGAGACCGTTCGGGAGGCTCTTGATTGTTTTCTACCAAAAATACTTCAGAAAAATCAATCCCAATACTACAGCCATAGAACAAGGCCATATATCTAAGGTCACAAATCAAATCGTTTAGCTTCACTCTCCAGAAAGCGTTTGAGCATAAATCCCGAAAAGGTTCTAATGCAGACAAAGAAAGCGTCATCTCTCTTGACAATGACTTCCATGCCACACGGTGACCAACGACCTCTACAAGCTGAGGATATTCTCCTTCGACAATCAGATCACGTAAAGTCGCGTCACTCAATCCAACATCGGGTTGCTGAAGCCACATCGCCACGTACTTGCCTATCTCTAACGCCTTAGGCGGCGCGGATCGGCGCTCAGTCCATTTCTCATCTGATGATGAATGGTAGGTATAAAAGAGATAAGACATTTAATACATGCGGAAAAAAAGAGTTTATTGTAAACAGTTTGTATCTATTTTTCAATGATCCAGGGAAGTAATATACACCCATACTCACATCCCGTGCCTCAGTGCCTACGTCCACGACCTCACGATGCTACGTCCCGCAGGATGTAGGGGGTTGCCAGGTCATGGTGGGACGTAGCAATACATCATGTCGTAGAAATACAGAGAATCATGTCATGGACGTAAAAACAATCATGTGGCTCGTAGTTGTGGAAATAAAATCACATCGCGTATAGACGCTGCATTGGTAAACAGCATCACCAGACGATCAATCCCAATCCCTTCACCCGCTGTCGGCGGCATGCCATATTCTAAAGCTTCGATATAATCATGATCAAAATGCATGGCTTCCAAATCGCCTGAATCTTTTTCTACCACTTGACAACGAAAACGTTCGGCTTGATCTTGTGCGTCGTTCAATTCCGAAAACCCATTAGCCAATTCTCGTCCGGCAATGAATAATTCAAACCGATCCGTCACATTCGGATCAGCCGCTGAAGGTCGCGCCAATGGAGATACCACCGTAGGATAAGCGGTGATGAAAGTCGGTTGAATCAATTGATGCTCGACTGTTTCTTCGAATAAAATCATCTGTAATTTTCCCACTTCATCCGTGGGTTTGTATGCAAATCCCATCTGATCTAAAACTTCGTGACAGCCCGGCACAGTTTGGATTTGCTCAATGCTTAACGCAGGATGATAATGCAAAATCGCGTCTTCAATCGTTAGGCGTGCGAACGGTTGATCAAAATCAATGCTATGACCTTGATATTCAATCTGGCGTTCTTCTAAAACTTCATCGCATAAATACTGCAACATACGTTCCGTAAAACTCATCAAATCATTGTAATCCGCATAAGCTTGATAAAATTCAATCATGGTAAATTCGGGATTATGGCGGGTCGATATCCCTTCATTACGAAAATTACGATTGATTTCATACACCCGTTCAAATCCACCCACCACCAGGCGTTTCAAATATAATTCTGGGGCAATCCGTAAAAAAAGCTCCATATCTAACGTATTATGATGTGTCACAAATGGTCTAGCGACCGCACCACCTGGTATGGGATGCATCATGGGTGTTTCTACTTCTAAAAATTGATGTGCATCCATAAAACGCCGCATGGCTTGCACCAGTTTCGAGCGCGTCAAAAAAATATGGCGGCTGTCTTCATTGGCAATCAAATCGACATAACGCTTGCGATACCGTGTTTCTTGATCCGCCAGGCCATGAAATTTATCAGGTAAAGGCCGTAAAGATTTGGTGAGTAATTGGATGCTGGTAGCATGAACCGTCAGTTCACCCGTTTTGGTGATAAACAAATACCCTTCAACCCCAACAATATCACCCAAATCCCAAACCTTAAATTGCTCATACATCTCGGGCAATTCTGGCCCACGAATATAAACTTGAATCCGTCCAGAAACATCCTGCAAATGAAAAAAGCTGGCTTTGCCCATCAAACGTCTGAGCATCATACGACCAGCAATGGCAACTTCAACTTTTTGTTCTACCAGCGTTTCAGCAGGTGTGTTGGCGTAATCTGCCATGATATCAGCTGCATAATGGCCACGACGAAATTGATTCGGAAAATCAAAACCTGCAGCACGTAAATCTGCTAGTTTTTGTTGCCGAATTTCGTATACATCACGATCATCCAAAAGGTCATCACTCATCTTCGCTTTCTACTCCCGCTTTTAAGCTGGCTTCAATAAATTGATCCAAATCACCATCTAAAACCGCCTGTGTATTGCCGGTTTCAACACCTGTACGTAAATCTTTAATCCGCGATTGATCTAAAACATACGACCGAATCTGCGACCCCCAGCCAATATCCGATTTAGTATCTTCTAACGCTTGCATGGCTGCATTCTTTTTTTGTATTTCCATTTCATACAATTTAGCCCGCAATTGCTTCATGGCTTGATCTTTGTTTTTATGTTGACTACGATCATTTTGGCACTGTACCACAATTCCACTTGGAAGATGAGTGATCCGTACCGCAGAATCGGTTCGATTCACATGCTGTCCTCCAGCACCTGAGGCACGATAGGTATCAATACGCAATTCTGCAGGATTGATTTCAATTTCAATATCATCATCGACTTCTGGCGAAACAAAAACAGAAGCAAACGACGTATGACGACGATTACCAGAATCAAACGGCGATTTTCGAACCAAACGATGAACCCCTGTTTCAGTGCGCAGCCACCCAAATGCATATTCGCCTTGAAAATAAATCGTCGCGGATTTAATGCCCGCCACATCACCAGCCGAGCACTCTACCAACTCTGTGGTAAAACCATGTTGTTCACCCCAACGCAAATACATCCGCAAAATCATTTCCGCCCAATCTTGGGCTTCCGTACCGCCTGAGCCTGATTGAATATCGAGATACGCATTGGCGCGATCCATTTTACCGGAAAACATACGCTGGAATTCCAACACCGCCACTTGTCGCTCAATCTCAGTTATATCCTTAGCCACATCTTGGACCGTCGCTTCATCTGATTCTTCTATCGCCATGGCAAACAAATCTGCCAGATCTTGTAAAGATTGACCCATGTTTTGTAAACCCAGGACGATATCCTCAAGTTGCGCACGCTCTTTACCTAAAGATTGTGCCTGTTCAGGGTTATCCCAAATGGTAGGAGACTCTAGTTCACGAACAACTTCTTCTAAACGTTCCACACGACGATCAACGTCAAAGATACCCCCGAAGTTCAACAACACGTTGATCCAAATCGGTGATTTGGGCTTGGATTTGATTGGTTTCTAACATTATTTTTTCTTCACTTACGTTAATCTGATTCTAAGCGCGCTCTTATTCTGTGCGTTGCCTGGCTGTGAATTTGCGATACACGGGACTCTGTCACACCCATCACGCCCCCAATTTCTTTCAAATTCAAATCATGTTCATAATACAACGACAAGACCATCCGTTCATTTTGCGGCAACCCATCAATCACAGTTGCCAAATGTGATTTAAAATCTGAACGCAATGCATTGGCTTGCGGTTCTGTGTTGGCGCCATTCAGTTCATCACGCAACACATCATCCGTGACACCCAAATCATCAAATCCATACAAATGCGCACCATTCGTATCTGCTAATAATTCATGGTACTCCTGAAGACTCAATTCCAATTCCGTAGCCACTTCATGATCAGTCGCTTCTCGACCAAAACGATTTTCCACCGTTTTCACCGCTTTTGACACCATCCGCGCATTGCGATACACCGAACGAGGGACCCAATCATTACGCCGTACCTCATCCAACATAAACCCGCGAATGCGGATACTGGCGTAGGTTTCAAAAGATGCGCCTTTGGTTTCATCATAACCACGCACTGCCTCTAGTAAACCCAACATGCCTGCTTGCATCAAATCATCCAACAATATCGAGCGCGGCAATCGACCTGATAAATGATGTGCAATCCTTTTGACCAATAAGGCGTGGTTTTTGACCAAGGTTTCTTGCGTTTGTTCCTTTACCTGTGTCTTATCTGACGAGGCATCCAATGCACTCTCCCTACAGCAGTTCAACCTACAGCTTAATACAAAAACACGTTCGAAGGAACATTAAGACAGGAACTTCATGCCCAGAATTATTCTGAATCTAATACCGCCAACATGGTTTGCAATCCTTCAACACGCTGAACCAAGTCACTCGGAACAGGCCCCCCGCCTTGCGCCATATCATCGCGCCCGCCACCTTTACCACAGAGTTGTTTGACCAAAACACCCGCCGCGGGTACTTTCCCCAGCAATGATTTACTGATGCCAGCCACCACCGCAAGATTGCCATCACGCACAGCAAATAACACGATCACAGCTTTCTCTAAAGCCGATTTCAACTGATCCAATAACGCTCGTAGTCCGCGCGCATCCAAGTTATCCAATTGCTTGATTAACACTGCGGTATCACCCATCCACTGCGCTTGATCACGCAAAGCAAGGCCCTCTTGCTGCAATGCCAATTGCTGATATTGTTGCAATTCTTTTTCTTGTTGCTTGATCGTCTGCAACGATTGTTGGATTTTCTCTAAAATCTTCTCAGGCTGGGTTTTCAGAACTTGCGCCGAGTGATTCAATAGATGCAACCGCTGATTCACCCACAGCATCGCGGCATCACCAGTTACAAATTCAATCCGCCTGACGCCTGAAGCCACCCCATATTCGGCCGTGATTTTGAATAAACCGATATCTCCAGTACGTTGCGCATGTGTGCCACCACATAATTCCTTAGAAAACTCACCCATTGTTAATACCCGCACCATATCTGCGTATTTTTCATCGAATAAAGCCGCAGCACCGGCATTTTTCGCATCTTCTAAGGACATGACCGCCGTTTCAACATCGTGATTCAAACGAATTTGTGTGTTCACCAAGGTTTCTACACGCTCAAGATCATCTGATGAGACGGCTGCATTGTGCGCAAAATCAAAACGAGCGCGATCTGCTTCCACTAACGATCCTTTTTGTTGAACATGCTCTCCTAATACCGTACGCAATGCCGCATGCAATAAATGAGTCGCACTATGATGCAAACGAATGGCATCACGTCTAGACGCATCTACTGTGGCCAATACATTTTGATTAATACCTATTTGACCTTTTACCATGTGACCATAGTGCAAAATCGCTGATCCTTGTTGTTGGGTTTCATCAACTTGAAATAAAAATCCTTCGCCAGACAACGTTCCTTTATCACCAACTTGCCCCCCAGCTTCCGCGTAAAATGGGGTCAATTTCAACACAATGACACCTTGCTCTTTGGGATTCAAACGCTCAACAACCGCACCATCTCGCATCATCGCCATGACTTGAGACTCTAGTTCATCCTGTTCATAGCCGTGAAAATCAGACGTCACCGCCAATGCTGGCATCGCATGGAAATCTGTATCAAATTGGCTTGCTGCATGCGATTGCGCTCGCTGTTGTTGCATGCATTGTTGAAAACCATCCATATCTACTTCTAAGCCCTGTTCACGCGCAATATCTGCCGTTAAATCTACAGGAAACCCATAGGTATCGTACAATTTGAAAGCCACGTCTCCAGAAATGGTAGCCGAGCTTGCTTGCTTTATTTGCGCTTGAAGCAACCGTAATCCTTGCTCTAATGTGCGTGCAAATTGTTCTTCTTCTTGCTGTAAATGCTGTTCAATCTGAGATTGATGTGCTTCTAATTCAGGATATGCTTTGCCCATCATGGTGATCAATGCTGCCACCAAACGATGGAAAAAGGGGGAAGGCAAGCCCAACGCGTTGCCATGACGCACCGCACGTCGAATGATCCGTCGTAACACATAACCACGCCCTTCATTGCTGGGCGTCACACCATCAGCCAGCAAAAATGCGCTGGAGCGCAAATGATCTGCCACCACTTTCAAAGAAGGATGATCGCGATCCACAGCCGGTGCTAACTTTATGATTTGATCAATCAAATATTGAAAAGAATCAATATGATAATTATTGTGCACCCCTTGAATCACCGCGGCCAAACGCTCCAAACCCATGCCAGTATCTACAGATGGTTTGGGCAAAGGATGCATTGTGCCCTGCTTATCGCGATTAAATTGCATGAAAACCATGTTCCAGATTTCAATATAGCGATCACCATCTGCATCCGGACTGCCTGGTGGCCCGCCTGCAACCTCAGGCCCATGATCATAAAAAATTTCCGTACAGGGGCCACAAGGACCAGTATCCCCCATCGACCAAAAATTATCTTCTTCGCCACAACGAGAAATACGATCTGGCGCAATCCCTATCTCATGTTGCCAAATGTCTGCTGCTTCATCATCATCCAAATACACTGTTACCCAGAGATGAGAAGCAGGAATAGCCAACACTTGTGTTAAAAATTCCCAAGCAAAACGGATGGCATCTTTTTTAAAATAATCCCCGAAACTAAAATTACCCAGCATTTCAAAAAAAGTATGATGACGCGCCGTGTAGCCCACATTATCCAAATCATTATGCTTACCACCCGCACGCAAACAACGCTGCACGGTGACGGCACGTTGATAAGGACGCTCATCCTGGCCTAAAAATACATCTTTAAATTGCACCATACCAGCGTTAGTAAAAAGTAACGTGGGATCATTCCCAGGCACCAATGAGCTGCTGGGCACGACCGTGTGACCTTGCTGCACAAAATAATCTAAAAAAGCTTTTCGAATTTCAGCTGTGTTCATCATTGTTCATTCACCATCTCTTCAAACACCTCAGCAATCGTAGATTTAGAAAAACCACGATACAATAAAAATTGTTTCTGTTTTTGTTGTTCGTGCCACGTTCCTAAAACCAGCGATTTATATTTTTTTTGCAAAACTTGTTTGGCCTGAACCACCCAGTCCACAGGTTCGGCCTGGAGCAACGCTTTAAGCCATTCACCATCCACCTGTTTTTGCTGCAGTTCAGCACGAATACGATCAGGACCATAACCTTGTCGCATCCGCACATGGAGGATACTTTCTGTAAAACGCTCATCTGACTGTAGGGCCAAGCGCTGACATTCTGCGATTGCAACAGCAATCTCATCAGCATCATGACCCTTTTGCGTCAATTTCATTGACAATTCTTTGGCACCATGCTCCCGACGCGCCAGCAATGCCACTGCCGCGACCCAAGCATCACTCATCCATTAATGCCAATTCTTCATCTTGTGCTGGTGCCACTTCTTTCTTCGCCAAAAAATGATCGCGAATTTTTTGTTCTAGCATGGTCGAAAGCTCAGGATGTTCTTTTAAATACAGTCGAACATTATCCTTGCCTTGACCAATTTTTTCATTGTTATAACTATACCAGGCACCCGATTTTTCTATCAAACCTAAATTTACAGATAAATTAATGATCTCACTTTCTCGTGAAATGCCTTGGTTATAATAAATATCAAATTCTGCGAGTTTAAACGGCGGCGCAACTTTGTTTTTCACAACTTTCACGCGTGTTTCATTGCCCAAAATTTCCTCGCCTTTTTTGATGGCACCGGTTCTACGGATATCCAAGCGCACAGACGAATAAAATTTCAACGCATTACCACCGGTAGTGGTTTCAGGGCTACCAAACATCACCCCAATTTTCATGCGAATCTGATTGATGAAAATTACCAAAGTATTTGAGCGCTTGATATTTGCGGTTAGTTTACGCAACGCTTGTGACATCAATCGCGCTTGAAGACCCACATGAGTATCGCCCATTTCGCCTTCAATTTCCGCTTTAGGTGTTAATGCCGCGACCGAGTCAATGATCACCACATCTACTGCGGCAGAACGAACCAACATATCCGTGATTTCCAAAGCTTGTTCACCAGTATCTGGTTGAGAAATCAAGAGTTCATCCACTTTAACCCCAAGTTTTTCTGCATAACTTGGATCCAATGCATGTTCTGCATCCACGAATGCGCACGTACCACCCGTTTTTTGACATTCTGCAATCACTTGCAACGTCAATGTGGTTTTACCAGAAGATTCAGGACCATAAATTTCAACAATACGCCCTTTGGGTAAACCACCAATACCTAAAGCAATATCTAAACCCAATGATCCGGTTGAAATCGCTTGAATATCTTGATTGATATGCCCATCACCCATACGCATCACCGAACCTTTACCCCATTGGCGTTCGATTTGCTGTAATACGGCAGAGAGGGCTTTTTGTTTGTTATCTTCCATTGTCATGAGGTCACCTTAGTTGAGGAGGAATGCAGTGTGAAATTATCCCATAGAAATTATCCCACGAATAGTCAGGGGTCTCAAATATTATGAAGAGACTGAAATGCCAACCAAGCAATATATGTTAATAAAAAACCAATATGTTAAAAAATAAATTTAATTGTATACATGATATTATTAATATGTTATAATGAAACAATAAAATCTTGTGGAGTATTTATTTATGGGCATTAATATTTCTAAAGCGCTTGTTATCTCGAAAGAAGCTAGAACAGCAATGGGTACTGATCTTTATGCAATCCTTGGCATCCCCAAAACAGCTACAACACAAGAAATAACCAGCGCCTATCGAAAAAAAGCGCTTCAATGTCATTCCGATAAAAAAATCACTACTTCCCCAAAAAGTGAGAAAGACTCATATGACGCTGAGATTAGAGCCGTTAACGGTGCCTATGAGGTGTTACGTGATCCCAAGCGTCGCGAACAATATGATAACGGTGATAACAACTGTTTTGATGTGGAACAAGATGTGGAACATCCTGAAAAAATATACACCTGCGAAGCAAATAGCGAATATTTTACACAAATTAGTCCCAACGGTAAGATAAAATTAAATGGTTTTAGCAAATGCGAACTTATCGTTCGTCATGAGAACGACAATCCAACGCTTAATATTACAATTGAGCTTGCAAAAAAAGACTTCGATCCCATGATAACAAGTCTTGAGAATCTGATGAAAGCATTAAACCGTAAAGCTTTTGAGAGCAATAGATATGTAGAAGTGAGTCATAAAGTATCTCGAATGTACCATGACATTATGTCTTATATGGACGAACTACCAGATGATAAAATCGACCACGAACAAATACTTCGCGCACTTCGAGCAAGCCAAACAATAATTTGTGCGGCCCAACATGATGATAAGTTCATGACCCATCGTAGTTTTCTAAGAAATTGTCCTGTCTTACAGAATCTATGTGTTTGTCTTGACTTAATGACAAACTTCTTTGCTTTTTTAGATGAAAAAATAAAAAAAGCAATATCAGGCGATACAACCCCTGTTTTTGCAAATATGGATGCATTTAAATATGGTATGTTTAAAAAAGCATCGACCACTACTGGACGTACAGTTGAAAAATTAAAAAAGGATATAGCATGGTATATTGAAACAATCGAAACCAAGTATAACGATGCAATACCCTCCGGCTATTCAACCTAACAGTAAATGCACACGACCAACAAATTTTACCAATGCACCAAGAAAGGGTAGTGTTCAAATAACTGTGTCATCTCTCTAAAATTGTTATAATTTTGACAAATGAGGAGAGCAGGTAATGCCAAATAAAAAGATTAATTTATCAGATTTTGATTTCAGTGCATTTAAAACAGAGGCAATAGAGCAGTTAAGAGAAGACCAATCTTTGACCGGGAAAGGTGGGATGCTCACCCCATTAATATAAAGAGTCATACCGCACCCGCGGGGCAGGTGGCTTGACGAGTCTGTAAAAGTTTTGTGTAAGAGCCATAGCGCCTATCTCTCCAGGTCATTGTCCCGGTCGAATTCAATGATAAACCGATTCATGGCATCTTTCCAATTGTGAATCGGCATAGTCCATTTTTTGAAATATTATTGATTGATCTTGCCCTGATTTGATGGACCCCCTGTTAAGAGAGTAAAATCTTAAGCAGAGGTGAAGAATGAACAACAATAGTTTAGAACAAAAAGTAATCAGGAATAAATACAGCTCGCAGTTTAAAGATCAAGCCGTAGAGCGAGCAGAAAAAGACGGTGTTCCTCAGG
>JANSXK010000040.1 GCA_024742995.1 Gammaproteobacteria bacterium | reverse complement strand
TAAAAATCATATATTCGAATATATTGAAATTTACTATAATCGAAAGCGGCTTCATTCAAGATTAGGATATCAATCTCCGGATTTCTATGAGGTCAAAAAAGTTGCTTAGCAATGTGTCCAATTTTCCCGGGCAAGATCACACAACTGGAAAGATGCCATGAATCGGTTTATCATTGAATTCGACCGGGACAATGACTCGGAGAGATAGGCGCTATGGCTCTTACACAAAACTTTTTACAGACTCTATTAAGTCGGATTAATATACGCATCTCCATTTCTCTAATTTTGGTTTGAACTACAGAAATATTTTAAAGTCTTCAAGCTCCAATTGATTATCACGCACTTGTTTTCAAGTCGATGATGGTTTAGCAACTTCTACAGCCATCCAACGCCCCGCAAGGTAAGCTTTGTGCTTGATGAATAAGCATCTCAGCCTGCTGCTTTTGTCCAAACGTAAAGAATAGGTGAGAATTGCCTTTGTTGCTTTGATTGCGCTCTAACGAACCAGATAACCAAAGACCAAGAATCCCGACAACCGAGCCATAGGCAAATGCGATAGCAAGAATATTTACCGCAGAATTACATAAGGATTGGCTGGTGTTTTGTAATATATTTAAATGGTGTTTTAAATCATCCTCGACACTTTCATGTAATAACACCCTATTTTACATCATTGTACAACCCGACGGATATTCAGCAGCAATTTCATGAATCTCTTTAGATACTTCATCAATCGATTTACGATTTCCACGGATCTCTGCACTCATATCTTCAGGACAAGCTCTAGGGAAAAGCGTTATCGCAGTTGAGGCTCCAAGCATAACTCTTACCGCTTTTAACACTTGATGTTTGTCAGAAGTTTCAGGCAAAGGTGCCGTTGGCTGAACGTGCAAGCCGGATGCACGTCGTTCTGTGCTAAATTTATAATTCAAACCAGATAATAACCAATGAATACTACTTTCTACCTCAGATTGAAGTATTTTCCCAGGAATACTTGAGCTTGGTGTAGAAGAATATTCTGTCAGTAAACCAGCAATATTCTCATCCGTCACGAGTGCAAAAATACCCCGGCCATCATCTGTCGTTGCTGCCATATTTGCTCCCATTGAAAGAAGATAAATCACAATTCCTAAATGACTGTTTTCAACGGCAGTTAATAACGCACTATAACCCAAGTGATTCTGAAAATTAACGTCGGCACCAGCTCTTAAGGTTCGGTCTATAGCTTCAACATCAGCATTTGAAGTTGTAAATAGTAGTTCATACCCTTTGAGTGTTTGATAGATACTCGAGCCTCTGCTTACTAAATCACTGGCCATTTCATCAGAGCGATTCATTAATAATGGATTTGCGTCATGCTTTAATAAATACTCTAAAACATCTTCATTTCTGGTACTAGAACACACTACTATCATCAATGCGGTATATCCATCATCTGCTGCGCTATAATTAATGTTTGCGCCGTCATCAAGAAGGTGTTTTATTTGGCGAATGGTTGTCGTAGGTTTTCTAACCTCCTCAAGTAGTAACTTGCTTTTCTCTATTACATTAGCTTGTCGTGCTGCTTCTTCTTTCTCTTGTCTCCACCCTGCTCGAATTGCTGCCTCCTCTTCTCTTGTCATAGATTTTTGAACCCATGAGATTTTGCCATCCACCGTTTCTTGTACCCATATGGATACAATGTCCGAGCTCGATACCTTTGGGCTCTTTCCCCATATGCCATACCCACTTTGGCTTTTGGGATTTGAGGGATTTGATAATGCCTTTTTGATTGCTGCTTCTTTTTCAGCTGTTTTTCTGGCTTCTTCTTCTCGCCATGATGTTTTTGCAGTTGTCGCATCAATTTTTGGGGGCGTCTTATCGCTAAGTATTTGTTGGCGCACAAGGCGATATTGCTCTAGCCCTGTCTCAATTGAATCAGAATAACTATCTCTATGTTTATTAAAAATGATTTCTTCTATTTTTGTACGAATTTTTAGTTTAGTATTTTTAGGCTGAAGGCCATATGCTTCTTTTTGGGCCAAATCTTGCATATAAATTCTATTTCTATTTGTTATATAGCCAATGTCCTTGGGACCTGCTTCATAGGTATATGATTGCTTGGAAGACTGAGGCCATGAGTGACGTGTTAATGTTCCATCCCATGGAAATTTCATTGGCTTTCCATAGCGACTGTATTCACACAAATCATTAACATCAACACTAACTGAAAGGATAATAGGACTTCTTATATCTAAAGAAAAACAATCACTCTCACCAATATGAGAATCATCACCATGCCCTGCAATACTTAGCCACCATGCGATGTATGTGAAATCATATTTTGCCATAAGTGTACAAGCCATATACCTTTTAGGACAAGCTGGAGGGACAAGTAAACCAGGAACCCAATTTGGCGTTACCGCAGTTTTAAGAATAAATTTCTTAAAATGACTCCCTACACTAAAGTTTAACCCTGTACTTTTAAAAAATTCTTCTCTAGAAGTTGATAAACTCACGTAGTATGTTGTTCCATGCAAAAACACGCCCTCAACAACATCCCCACTCCCGCCACCAATTTTATTATGGTTAATTTCAAAGTTCACTCGCACAATAACATCTCCAACGTTAGCTGCTAAATACTACGGATAAAGTATCACCAACCATTTCAGCAAGAATCGCTTCATGATTACCAGTGACAGTCTTCTATCAAATTTGTTATAAGTTTTGCTCTGCTTGATGGACTCTAGTTTTACACAGCATTGTTGAATTGATCCAGCCAATTTTGTGCTTTTAAAATTTAACAATTTGCCATACAAAAGATAGTTTCGACCAAATCCCACAAAATTTAAAAAACTCAAAAAAATAGACCTCCATATTTTGTTTACATTAAACGATCTCATGCAATCTAGGGTTTCCCGCATATCCAGCCCAAACTGGCAATGACCTTATTAATAGTGACGACAAGAACCTCTTGTTGGGAATAATTCTTATCTTCCACAGGATTCCTTAGAGTACCCTTTCGTTCCAATGATTGTCACGCTCCTAATTCAACCTTACTCAGGCCATGAAAGCCGCACCTCACTTGAAGTTTACTCGAAATTGTCACTAACGGATGCTCAAGAATCATATGAGGCGAAGATTAAAGACTTTCCTGTATGAATGTTATTCTGATGGCGGCAAAATTGATGGTCTTTAGTCCCAGACCTATTTGAATACTACCTTAGCACTAGGCCATTCAGGGCGGATTTAACAGTTCAATAATCTCCAAGCATCAGAACCGTTTGCAGCAAGGTCACTAGCTGTCTCCTGATATTTGTTTTTTATTTTCGAATTTGCGCCGTTCCTTAGTAAATACTCCAAAACCTTGATATCTTTATTTCCAATAACAGCTAACATTAAAGCTGTATAACCATCTTTTTCATCCTGATAATTAATATCAGCTCCTTCAGTTAAGAGCGGTTTTAGAGTGCGTGCAGAAATATCATTTCTACCACTTTTATTATCACCAGAAAAAAGCCCTAACATCGATTGGCTAAGTTTAATTTTTTGAGACTTTGTCTGCTGTTCTTTTTTATATTCCCCTAATTTTTTTTGCGCGCGTTCTTCATGCAGCTTTTTTACTGGTTCTTCCGCAAGTCGTTTTTCACGAGTTTTTTCATGTTTTTTTGATTCCGTTTCGAATATATCCGAATAGCCGCTATATTCTTCACGGCATTCGTTAAGTATTGTCATTGCTAGTTTGGACTTCAGCGAAGGACCATTAAACCCAGTTTCAGCTTCTTCTTTCGTTAAGGCTCGTAGACATTCTCTATTTCTAGTTTCTATGAATGCAATATCTTTGGGGCCAGCTATATAAGTAAATTTTTGAGTATACGCATGTTGTGGAGAACGCTCTCGGAGCCTTCCATCCATGGGGAAGTCGTTGCTAGACACGCGGGTTTTTCTACCGTAGAAGGGATATGTGCTGGTGTGTATAATGCCTGGGTCAACACCATTATCCAGCGAATGACGTACTTCTTTTGCAAGAGCTGCTGCTGTTGTCCCTGTTCTTTCACGAAACTTGATTTCCTCCAAAGAATAACCACTATACGAGGTAAGAGAACTACCAGAGCCCGATGCACGGTGTAGATTTTCACAAGCATCTAAACTGTACTGGAAATCGTATTTGGCCCTCAATGATGTTTCGATATAGGTTGTTGGCCACCTCCGGATACAAAACCAGCCGGGAAACCACCCTGGTCCAAATGCTTTTTCCCAATCATCACGAGTTTCATAGTCGTAATGTCCACTTGCAGAATGCCCACATGGAGAGAAAATGTCCTTTTCGGAATGTAATCTCACTGTATATGTTATAAGACTAAGAGTATTGCCTGAGAATTTTTTCTTATAATCAAAAGAAAGGCTAAAGTCAACATCCATCATTACAATTGCCTCTAAGGTTAAAATCTTGTTGGAATATAAACCAAAAAGATCAATTAATCAAACAACAAGCATCTCCAAGGTAATCGCATCAATGATAGTAAACAGGTGGTTGGGTAATCCCCCCATATATAACTGGGGCTAAAAGTAGAGACTAAGCTACTAATTTGAGTTTATATCTGGGTGGTATTCCTCCAATTGCTGTGTTTGGTCGTTCATTATTATAAGACCACAACCATTTTGTAGCCATATTTT
>JANSXK010000038.1 GCA_024742995.1 Gammaproteobacteria bacterium | reverse complement strand
CTACGGCTTGATCTTTAAACTGCGAGCTGTATTTATTCCTGATTACTTTTTGTTCTAAACTATTGTTGTTCATTCTTCACCTCTGCTTAAGATTTTACTCTCTTAACAGGGTGTCCATCAAATCAGGGCAAGATCAAACCTCTGCGCTCGGTATTGGGCTTTGTAACAACAACAATTGTTTCAGCCTCAATGTTATTAGCATATAGAACAGCACGCGAAAACTGAATGTTTTCACCAATATTGGTTGCTTTTGGCTCAATTAAAATATTCGCTTTCGGAACACCCATTGCAATGGCTCGGTCTGCAAAAGTTTCCGCTTCAGTTTTTTTCCATAGCCCATGAGTCCAATTACCAGATTTCCCACTAAATAATAATTTCGGAGCAATACCCTGAAAATATAACTCCACACATTTATCTACGACTTTTAAATCATAACTACCTAGACCTATAATACAGTCAACCTGCATAGTGACTTCATGGCGCATTTGGTGATAATTCCAAAGTTCTAATACAAAAGGCATAATAGAAAGCATCATATTTCCAATTAGGATATTATTACAGAAAAGAAGCATAGTTTTGTATTAGAACATCTATCGCCCTCAAACCATAAATTTTGACACAAATGGGGTCACTACCCCTACTATTGTTTAGATTAAACATCAATTGTCAATCGGCAAGATCACATCATGATGAGTATGTTTTTAGTTTTTGGCACATCTTAGGAAAAAGGATTAAATGAGAATACCAATGGATTGGTTAGCAATACTTAAAAAGTATAAATTAAATGGTTGCATTTACAAGTTGAATCCACCTGTAAAATATAGCCCTCTCTTCCTGGTTTTTTGATTTTTTAGCTATAGCCACTCTTTAGTGACGCATTTTCTTCAGCTGCGGTTTGTATAGCAGCAGAAGCTGCTTTTGCGCCTGGCCCGGTGGTACCAAAGTTAATAAGTCCTGATACCCCAGAACCGCTGACAGCTTTTTCACTCATTGATTCCTCAGCATTTTTCAGCTGTATGTAAATAATTGAGTGAGTTTCTGCTATATCACTAGCTTTCAAACCATATCGATTTGTTAGTAGTGGATTGGCTCCGCTCCTTAACAACTGCTCCACTGCACGAGTATCATTCCTATCAACAGCTAACATTAATGCTGTATATCCGTCTTTTTTAGATTGATAATTGATGTCTACATTTTGACTGATAAGAGACTGTAATTCACGAATTGAAATAGGTCCAGTTCCAACCTCGAAAAGCTTTATAAGGGATTCGTTCAGCTGTAGTTGTCTAGCTTTCTCTCTTTTTTTTTGCAGAGCAATCTCTCTTTCGCGCGTCTCTTTTTCCTTCCTTTGTTTTGCGATCGCTCTTTCACCTGCTTGTTTTTCTGTTTCTTGTCTTGTTTCCACTACCGACACATTTTCAAGGGAGACACCTTTACCCTCAAAAAGTAGAGATGGTACAAATTTTCTATTCTCGCATAATGATGAAAATATACTCGATGGATATGTATCAGATGATTTTTTTGGTTTGGTCTCAGAAAGAACATCCGCATAACTATCTCGCTCCTGAGAAAAAATCACTTCCTCTAATTGACCAATAGTCTTTAGCTTTTCTTTTTCTGCCAACTCCGCCATGTAACGTCTATTTTTCTCGTCTACATATTCTATGTCACAAGGACCTGGGGTATATGTGTATGTCGGCACTGACTCAAAAAACCAAGAGTCTCGTCGCAATTTACCATCAAATGGAAAACTAGAGTTATATGGAAACGCCTCAATTTCATTATTACTTCCCTTGTTTTGAAAAGAGTTAATAAGATAAGCAATCTCATGTTCCATTCTAAATTTGAATTGCGCCATTTTCTTCGTATCTAATGGACGTGAATATATTATGTCCGAATGAGAGCGCAATAATGGTAGGACAATACTGTATCCATATCTATTATAGAACTGTTCACTAAAAGTTATGCTGTATTCTTTTCGTTCACAGCGAATGGCGCCGTCATACCAATGATAGGTGCGCTCATTTTTGTGAAGATTAATTTTTATTGGCTGGCTGAATTTTTCCTGCCGTTCTTCTTTTGCTCTCATTTCTGGTAAAATATTTTCCGAGTCTTTTGTATTAAAAAAGGATAAAGAAAACATAGTAGTATCGGCAATACCGTACTTGTCATTATACTTGCTATTAAAGAAACCCTTGATCCTTTGTTAAACATTTTGATTTCCTCGGTGGTTAAGGTTTGTAGATATAAACACCCCTGTTTCCTACGCACAATTTTACGCTATGTTTAGTTATGTGTAAAATAAAACTACTACACGTCCATTCGGATAAATGCCTCTCCCAATAGGCGCGTTTCTCTGCTGAAGTTTTCATAACATCTCCCAAATATTTAGTGCGGGAAAGTATCTACGAGATCCAAATGAAAACACGCAGTGATCCTGGTGTTAAATCACATCGCATTTTTTAGATAAGGCTTTGAAGTCGCCACTCCTGCCCAAAAACTGTATAATGTGCCCCATGAAGAAAATGTATTGCTGTCTGTTTCTATTGATTTTTTGCTCTCCAACACTGGCACAAGCATTGATTGATGCTGATGTTGTTGCTGCGACGGTAATCCCTCTTCGTTTGACAGCGTCACTCAACAGTCAAACCGCGGCAAAAAGCACGATGCCGATCATCATTTTTGCCAAATCACACACGCAGATTCCTGCGTTGTTACACCAATTAAACAAACAACCCCATGTATCAGCGCAAGCATTACATTTTATGCCAGCCATCACTGCCGTGATCCCCAAAAACAAAAGTCTCTTAAAAGCAATCGCAGCTGAGCCTGTTGTTGCGCAAATTTCTTTAAACAGACCCGGAACGGAAGAATTAGAAATCAGTGCGCAAGCGTTAATGCTTCGTTCCTCAATCACCTATCCTAAAGTGAATAATTGGTGGCAAGCAGGCTATACCGGTCAATCTGGAGTCGTAGGGATCATTGATTCAGGCGTAGCTGTGGAACATCCTGGATTGGCAGGCAAAACCATCATTTTAAACGATGCGGACTCTACCTATTCAAACAACACCAACGGCGTACGCAGTGCGCATGGCACCGGGGTTGCTTGTATTTATGCAGGTATGGGTAGCGATGCTTTCCCTCATGATGTTGGCATCGCTTATGGTGCGACTACCATTTTATCTGGCTTTGCCATGGAACATACTGACAAGGAGGATAATGCCAAAGAAGACCGTATCTCCCTTACCACCACAGTCGACTGGATGTTAAGTCGCGCGCCCCAAAAGCCGACCATCATCAACTATAGTTTTGGCAATGGCGATGTGAGTTGCGCGGACTGCATGGATTGGGGTGGTCTTGCAAAAATAGTCGACTATGTCGTTAATCATGAAAAAATTCTTTGGGTAAAATCGAGTGGAAACAAAGGATTCATAAAACCTGGGGCACATGCCATGCTCTCCGCACCCGCCGACAATTACAATGCATTGACCGTTGCCAATATGAATCCAACCATCATTGAAAACGGCGTAACCTATCAAACCCCTGATCGCAGTCGCCATACCATTGCTTACCGTAGTAGCCGTGGCCCCACCTTAAAAGGTCGACGTAAACCAGACATTACGGCCATCGGCAATGACACAAGAACATGCGCACCGGATGCGACCGTATATCCATTTAAATACACGCCCAAAATGGATTATCGCGACGGTTATCGTTTGATGGGCGGCACCAGCGCTGCCACCCCGCATGTGGGTGCTGCCGTGCTCCTGTTACAAGATGCCGGCATTAAACATCCAATGGCAGCAAAAGCACTCCTGATCAACAGTGCTGATGCCTGGACAGACAGCGGTGTTGCAGGACCAAATGATCCCGAGCATCCTTACGCTGGCGGCCATTTTCCTGTTATGGGTTCCGAATGGAATCCAACTTATGGCTGGGGTTATATGAATATGCAGCAAGCATTCGACCAACGAACACATATTTATGAAGAAAGCTTAACGCTCAATACCCCCATAAAAGAATATAAAATCACCTTGCCCGTTGGAGGTAAAGTCACCTTAATTCATGAGCGTCGGGTTGGCTTTAATCCTGATGGCAGCGAATGGCGCTTCAGTCATCTAAAATTGGAACTCTATGATGCAGATACTCAAGCGCTTATCACTCAAGATGACAGCCCTATCGACACCGTGCATCAAATTGCAAATTGCTTAAAAACAGGAAGTGACAAGCAGTGCTCGGATAAAACAAAAACGATACATGCGATGGTGCGACTGACATTAGTCAGTACCGCGATCGATGGTAGTGATGACGAACCCTATGCGCTCGTATATGGGTAATCTACCCTATAATCAGGTGAGAATATCCGCCAAGCATCTATCCGTTTTTATCAGTTATGCTATGATGCGAAACATTCAAACGTACATACTAATATGCCATGCAGACCTCTCCAGAACACGCTTCGTACACCCCCCATGACTATACTCGTAGTGATTTTATTCGGTACCGATATTTACGCCCGGGAACAAATCCAAACCTATTCTGTAGGCCAGGCTGGTGCGAAACAACAGATTATCGCTATTTATACCGTAAACGTAAATTGCGCAAGTTAGCTAAGATAAAAGAACCTTGATATCCTCAGCCCCAATAAATGGCGAGAATATTTATTAACGGCGCTCCAAGAGTATGTAAAATATCGATAAAATCCGTTCGAAAAAACCATTTTTATTGTCTATACTTAATCTATCAAGTGATGAGGGCTAAGTAATGGTTGATTTTCAGAAAAAGGAGAGCGCCAAGCAGGCTGCCAAGCTAGTCATAGCCAATAAAGAGCTAGATTTTCAGAAGAAGGAAAGCACCAAGCAGGCTGCCGAGCTAGTCATAGCCAATAAAGAGCTAGATTTTCAGAAGAAGGAAAGCACCAAGCAGGCTGCCGAGCTAGTCATAGCCAATAAAGAGCTAGATTTTCAGAAGAAGGAAAGCACCAAGCAGGCTGCCGAGCTAGTCATAATCAATAAAGAACTTATTGTTCAAGAGTATATGGCCGGTCATGATATGTTAACAGGCCTGGTTAATCGGTACATCCTTGACGATCGTATTAATCAAGCGATAAGTTTGTCAAAAAGACATAAATCTTCTGCTGCTGTTTTATACATTGATATAGATGACTTTAAAGAAATTAATGATAAATATGGGCATGCAATAGGTGATTTGATTCTACAAAACCTGGCAAAACGTATACAGGATAGTATTCGTCCGGCAGATACATTCGCTAGAGTTGGCGGTGATGAATTTGTATTGCTTTTCCTCGACGTTAGAAATGAGGATGATGCTATCCAACTCGCGAAACTAATTCTTCATCTTGTTGAAGAAGGGTTTTTAATAAAGGGAAAAAAACATATAATCACCTTAAGTATCGGTATATCACTCTACCCAAGAGAAGATCCTAAATCGCTTCTCACATCTGCTGATTCTGCTATGTATTATGTAAAAAAACATGGTAAAAATAATTTCAAATTAAGTATAATTGGCTGAAGGTTAATCGACTCTCTCCGATTGCATGGCAGAACATTCATTTAATCAGAATATATGAATTCCACAGTAACCGATTAACTATCTATGATCTGGCTACACTAATCCGGACAAAAACTTTAAACTAGTTCCTAAATTCGGAGGTCGTTTCAATGAGTAGAAAAAAGTCAGTCCCTTATGCTGAAGAGTTCAAGCGCTCTTCAGCTCAGTTAGCATTTGAGTCAGAGCAATCCATAAAAAATACCGCGAAAGATTTAGGCCTAAATCCCAGCACACTTTATACATGGGTAGAGAAATACTACCCAGAAGCTCTGATCTTGCCCGGGAAAATTGGACACATTGCTAAGCAACTTTTTTGACCTCATAGAAATCCGGAGATTGATATCCTAATCTTGAATGAAGCCGCTTTCGATTATAGTAAATTTCAATATATTCGAATATATGATTTTTAG
>JANSXK010000092.1 GCA_024742995.1 Gammaproteobacteria bacterium | reverse complement strand
GTGACCCGGGCCAGAAAGGCGGCAGCGGCCATCACCAGGCTCATATGGCGGTGCCAGCCATGCCAGGAGCGGGCCTCGCAATGATCGAGGCCAAGATCGTCCTTAGCGCGCAGGAAGCACTCCTCAATGGTCCAGCGCAGCCCAGCAGCCGCAGCAAGTTCTGCCAGTGTGGTTCCAGTGCGCGCATGAGCGAAGTAATAGGCGATGTTTTGCGGGTCACGCAGGCTACGACGCGCCAGCAGCCAGCGGGAAAACCCCTCTGCGGTCTGATGTCTGAGCGGGACCCAGGCCCAATCATAGAGCCGCTGTCCCTTGGCGCCTTCGCCAGCGGACAGGGGCTGCCAGGCCTCGGTGGGCAGTTCGGAAATCATCGTTGCAGGATCGGTCTGCACCAGCGCCCACTCCTCCAGAAAGCGCAAGGTATGGTTCGAGCGCACCGCCAGCACATAGGGCTGACCACGGTCCTCCAGCATGCGCCGGAACCGATGGTCCGAGCCATAAACCGCATCGGCGAGCACAAAGGCGCATGGCGCTCCCTCATCCAGCAGCCGCGCAACCATCTCGCAGGCTATGGCCGGTTTGGTGGCGAACGCCACATCTTCCGGCACATGCGCCTTTGCGCGCCGCTCCGGGTCATTGGCCCAGGCCTTCGGCAAGTAAAGCTGCCGATCGATCAGCGCGTGACCCCAGCGGCTCGCATAGGAGGCGAACACGCCGATCTGGCAGTTCTCGATCCGGCCCGCCGTACCGGAATACTGTCGGCCAACACCGACGGAATGAACTCCCTTCTTGAGAAACCCGGTCTCATCCACGACCAGCACGCCGTCCGGATCGCCAAGCGCCTCAATCGCATAGCTCCGAACCCGCTCGCAGAGCGTATCTGCTGACCAGGATGACCGGCCCAGCAGGGACTGGATTCGGTAAGGCCGCGCCAGTCCGGCTTCCTCCGCCAGCATCCATCCGGTCTTGCGCTCAACCCCGGACAACAACCCGTCAATAAAAGCTC
>JANSXK010000018.1 GCA_024742995.1 Gammaproteobacteria bacterium | reverse complement strand
TGTTTTTTTTTTTTTTATTTTTGTTTATGCTTAATTATAGGTCCCGCGGGTGGTCGGGGTTATCCTGGTTTTTTTACCTCTTTCTGGCATCCGGCTCAAACGCCGCGGGACGTAGGTAGATGAAAGGACGTAGGTAGATGGAAGGATGTAGGATGACGATTTCAAAGGGAAAAGAATTTAAAGAGTTGGTCAATAAAAATGCTCCTTTGCCCGTCATGGGTGCCATTAACGCGTACGCTGCAATGCTATTAAAGCAGGCTGGTGGTCAAGCATTGTATCTTTCTGGTGCAGGCGTTGCTAATGCTTCATATGGATTGCCTGATTTGGGTATGACCAGTTTGACAGAAGTGTTAGAGGATGTGAGACGCATCACAGCAGCGTGCGATTTGCCGATGCTGGTGGATGTGGACACGGGCTGGGGACATGCGTTTCAAATTGCGCGCACGGTGACGTCAATGGAACGCGCTGGTGTTGCGGCTATTCATATCGAAGACCAAGTAGGTGCCAAGCGTTGTGGTCATCGGCCGAACAAAGCCATCGTTTCAATGCAAGAAATGGGGGATCGGCTGAAAGCCGCGGTAGACGCGCGCTACGATTCGGATTTTGTGATCATGGCTCGTACCGATGCTTTTGCGCGCGAGGGCTTGTCTGCCGCATTAGATCGTGCCTCATATTATATAGAACAAGGTGCGGATATGTTGTTTCCGGAAGCGTTGACTCGCGTGGAAGATTATCAGGCATTCAGCCAATTGAACGTTCCTATCCTTGCCAATATCACTGAATTTGGTGAGACCCCACTATTAAGCCGAGAAGCATTGAAAAAAGCCGGTGTGGGCATAGCACTCTATCCGTTGAGTGCGTTTCGTGCCATGTCGCAGGCAGCGCTTGGGGTGTATCAAACTATTTTAAAAGAAGGCAGCCAGACAGCGGTGGTCGATCAAATGCAAAGCCGAGAAGATTTATACGATGTTTTGGGATATCGTGCCTACGAACAACGTTTGGATAAGATGTTACGAGAAGACGAGGGAGAAAAGCATGGCGGATAATAGCGCAGGTTTGGCAGGTGTTGTTGCGGGCAAATCAGGGATATGTACCGTAGGCCAATCAGGCAAAGGGTTGACGTATCGTGGATACACGATAGAAGATTTGGCCGATCATGCTTCCTTTGAAGAAGTGGCTTATCTGCTGATGTATGGCGCTTTACCTACTCAAGTGCAATTAACAACTTATATTGAAAAATTAATGGGCTTGCGACGTTTGCCTGAAGCATTGAAACTTTGTTTGCGATTAATGCCGAAAACGGCCAATCCTATGGATGTTTTACGTACGGGTTGCTCTTTGTTAGGTACGTTAGAGCCAGAACAATCTATACAAGATCAGTATGAAGTGGCTGATCGTTTGTTGGCCTTATTTCCAGGTATGTTGTGTTATTGGTTTCATTATCATGAGTCGGGTATAGAAATTGATGAAGAAACGGAAGAAACCACGACGGGTGGACATTTTCTAACGTTATTACAAGGCAGGGCTCCAGCTGATTTGCATCGTAAAATGATGAATGTTTCTTTGATTCTTTATGCCGAGCATGAATTTAATGCCTCAACTTTTGCTGCAAGAGTCACCGCTGCTACATTGGCAGATTTTTATTCTTGTATCACCTCTGCCATTGGGACATTACGTGGTCCATTGCATGGCGGTGCGAATGAAGCAGCCATGGCCTTGATTGAGCAATTTAAAACCCCAAATGAAGCAGAAGAAAAACTCATGAACATGTTGGCGACCAAAGAAAAAATCATGGGCTTTGGCCATCGTGTCTATAAAGATTGTGATCCACGTTCCGATATCATCAAGGCTTGGTCAAAGCGTCTCGGCACGGCGGAACATCATGTGGCCTTATATACGATTTCAGAACGCATCGAAACTGTCATGCGACGCGAAAAACATTTGTTTCCCAATTTAGATTTTTATAGTGCCTCCGCATACCATTATTGTGGGATCCCCACGTCATTTTTTACGCCTGTTTTTGTGATGTCGCGTATCACAGGTTGGTCTGCGCACGTCTTTGAACAACGTGCAGACAATCGCTTGATTCGCCCCAGTTCTGAATACACAGGCCCTGAGGAACGACCTTTTGTCGCTATCGGTGAACGCTAAGATGATTCATACTGTCGAGTCAAATATCAAACCAGATTATGATGCCATTTTTGAGGATATTGCAGATTATGTCCTGCATACGCCCATTGAAAGCCCGATGGCATATGACACCGCGCGCTGGTGCTTATTAGACACCTTAGGCTGTGGGATTTTGGCACTTGGCTTTCCCGAATGCAAAAAATTACTGGGTCCTATCGTACCTGGCGCGCAATTGCCAGGCGGTGCACGAGTACCAGGCACAGCGTATGAATTAGATCCCATACAAGCGGCATTTAATATTGGCACTATGGTTCGTTGGTTGGATTTTAATGATACGTGGTTGGCTGCTGAATGGGGACATCCTTCTGATAATTTGGGTGCCATTTTGGCGGTGGCCGATTATATGGCGCGGCAAAAACAGAACGTTGATAAAGAGCCCTTACGCATGCAGCAGGTATTAACTTTGATGATCAAAGCGCATGAAATCCAAGGATGTATGGCGTTAGAAAACAGTTTTAATCGCGTCGGTTTAGATCATGTGATTTTGGTCAAACTTGCCAGCGCTGCCGTGGTTTGTGTGTTGTTGGGTGGGGATCGAGACATGCTGTTACGCACTTTGTCGCAAGTGTTTGTGGACGGACAAGCGCTGCGGACGTATCGACATGCGCCCAATGCAGGGTCGCGTAAATCTTGGGCAGCGGGCGATGCCACAGCGCGTGCGGTGCGTTTGGCATTATGGTCGCAACAAGGGGAGATGGGATATCCCAGCGCATTAACAGCACCACGTTGGGGTTTTTATGATGTGTCGTTTGGCGGCCAAACATTTCGTATGCAGCGGCCGTATGGGTCGTATGTCATGGAGCATGTGTTGTTTAAAATTTCTTACCCCGCAGAATTTCATGCCCAAACCGCCGTGGAATGCGCGGCCAAGCTTTATCCTGATGTGAAAGATCGCTGGGATGAGATTGCAACTATTGAAATGGACACCCATGAATCAGCAATACGCATCATTTCCAAAGAAGGTGCCTTACATAATCCTGCAGATCGCGACCATTGTTTGCAATATATGGTGGCGGTCGCATTATTATGGGGTGATCTCAAAGCAGAACATTATGAAGACGATGTGGCAGCTGATCCTCGTATTGATACACTGCGTGCTAAGATGCATATCAAAGAGGATTTACAATTTTCTAAAGACTATCACGCGCCAGAATTACGTTCGATTGCAAATCGTATCAAAATTACCTTCCAAGATGGCAGTAAAACGGAGTCCGTCACTGTTGAATATCCCATCGGTCACCCGCGTCGTCGCGAGGAAGGATTGCCGGTATTATTAACAAAAGCGCGCAATAATCTATTGACGCATTACGCCCCAGAGCGGGTGACAGAGATTTTGAATGTGATTGAAGATCAGGATAAATTGATGGCCATGCCGGTGGTAGCGTTTATGGATTTATGGTGTGAATAATATGAAAAAACGTACAGTCTTTATGATTTCAGATGGTACTGGGATCACCGTAGAATCTTTAAGTAACAGTTTGTTGTCGCAATTTGAATCCATAGAGTTTGAGACAAAAGTCTTTCCATTCGTCGATTCCGTCGAAAAAGTGAAGGCTATTTGTAGTGACATAGACAGATATTCAGAAAAATTGCCCAAAAAACCATTGGTATTCATGACCTTAGTCAATCCAGAAATTTCTGCATATATCAAAGCGACGTCCGCCTCTGTGTTTGATTTATTTGATACCTTTTTATCTCCGTTGGAAGACGAGTTGGGGATTCAAGCATCGGATACTGTAGGTTTGGCGCATGCAGCAAATAGTGTCAATTACGATCAGCGTATCGATGCGGTGAATTATTCTTTGGCCTATGATGATGGCATGAAAATTAGTGGTTATGAGCAAGCGGACATCATCTTAGTGGGTGTGTCTCGTTGCGGTAAAACGCCGACGTGTTTATATATGGCCCTACAATTTGGGGTGTTTGCTGCGAATTATCCGTTTAGTATGGATGAATTATCCGTGCATAGATTGCCTGAAATTTTACAACCTTTCCGTGCGAAATTATTTGGTTTAACGATTGATCCTGAGCGCTTACAATCGATACGGTTTGAAAGGCGTCCCAATACGCCTTATTCTAGCTTTGAGCAATGTCGAGCTGAAGTACGTGAAGCATTGTTATTGTATCAACGCGAAAAAATTCCCTATCTGGATTCAACCCATTTTTCTATCGAGGAAATTGCCGCGAAGATCATGTCTATTTCCAAAATCACACGTCGGATTTAAGGCAGCAGGTATGAACCCACCTGTATTTACGCTCTGTAGTTGATGCCGTAGCCGAAACTTCCGTATGGATATACAGGATTGTTTGGCGCCAGATCGCGATGATGAGCGTTAAACAACCGTGGTGAATGAGCAGATTGGCCTGCTTTTTCTGGACACAAGGCACGTAGCCCACGGTATGCACTGTAAACAAACATGGCCGCACCCACAGTGGCCACAGCTGCTAACGCCGCGTGAGGGATAGACAGGGACAGCAAAAATGCCATATGTGCATTATTGAAATAGGTCAATGTGCTGATTGTCGTGATCGCGGCACCACTCAGCATCCATAATGCTGGAAGCTTTAGTGAGAGGGTAGGGGATAAATCAGTTGTTGGTTTTGCTTGTTGTCGTTCTAACATTTTTTGTTTTGCAATTGATGCCTGAAGCTGTGCTTTTTCTGCTTCAAGTTTAGCTTCTTTAAGTGCCTCTGCGTGTCGTTCCTGGAATTCGACGACAGCTGGGTCGCTTTTTTTTGGGGTAAGGGTTAAAGCTAAGTGCTGCATAATTCTATGTCGCTGCTTACCAATAATATCATGTGCGTTTTCTAGGGTGGTCTCAGAGGCATTGTTGTTGCGTTGTAAATCCCAGGTTTCTTCAATGAAAGCAGTGTTATTCCTATCCGATGAAGATGGAATCTGGGGACCAATAAATAGGATATTTTGATTATCAAATAATGCCGAAAACGACAAGTTCAAGTCGCTCATTTGATCCTTAAGAAGCGCAATTTTAAACTCTAAAACGTCAGGTTCTTCAATATCAAAGGATGAATCCAATAAGCTCAAGGCTGAGAGACGCTGTTCTAAAGCTTGTAAGTCTGAGGTCCAGACAGACTCTGGTATGAAGTCATGCCCAAAGATGTCGTCTAAATCGTACATTTAATAAAATCCGGGTTTTTTACGATGGATTAATTGTATTTAAAAAAAACATAAAAATCAATAAATATCCACAAGAAGTGGGAGGGTAGTATCGTGATGAGGGTTTTTAAATCATTCTTCCACCACCTGCGCTGGGCAACCGGCCCAAACAGAGTTTGTCGGTAAGGTTTCTCCTTTCATTAATAATGACAATGACCCTAAGGTTGCGTGAGATTTCATAACGGTATCATAAAGGACGATCGAATCACGGCCGATATTGCAGCGTGATTGTATGTGTAGGTGTGACATTTTGAAGATTCTGTCTTCGTATAGATGGGTTTGCAAAACGGCGTTGGAATTAATTTCGACTTCATCTTCGATATGAATCAAATCAAACTCTTCAAACGATCCGGTTTCAATATAAGCATAGCGACCTACTTTGGTTCCTAATAAGCGTAATAATCCTGGTAAGAAAGGGGTGCCTACGATCACAGCGATGATATGGGTGTTCAAAAAATAACCATAAGTGTATTCCACAATATCTTTGCGGCGAATAAAGGGGTGCCATAATGGGATGATGTCTGGTTTATAACGACCAATCAAACTCCATTTTAACACTGCAAAGCCCGCAACGAGCGTCAACATGAATCCTGCTTCAGCCACAGGAAATAAGAGAGCTACGGTACTTATTTTTATTGATGACAAACATAAGAAACACAACACAGATAAGCGACATAGCGTCAATGAAGCTGGTATTTGAATACGTAGAAACTCTACAATCCAGCGCCATGCTTTTAATCGAGGTGTCGGTTGAGCGTACTTGGCACTAGGATCTATCTGAGATAGTTCACGATTGGGTAATAAAATGGGTGGACAGCCTAGCCATGTACTATGTTTCATGGCCGCTTGTTCCTGATCATTGGGCATGACTGACAAACAAGCGATTAAGCTGCCATCATGCAAATAAGCGCCTTGTGGCAATATCCCACGATTGCCGACAAAGCTGGCATTGCCAACGGTGGCGTGGTCGAAAAAGAGTTGATTGTGATACATTTTTGGGGCGGCAATAGAAGCATAAGCGGCGACAAATCCATGATCGTGAATGGAAAGCATATCTGGGGCGAGATGTGAGATTTCACTCATTTCCACATCTGTGCCTAGTTTTGCACCTAAGAAACGCAAAAACACGGGGTAATACAACGAGTCTGCCATGGCCAAGGTTTCAGGCAGTTCTAACAATTTGCTGAGCACCCAATACTTTAACCAAGTCAGTGTTTGTAACGCCATGCGTCCAGGCTTCACGGGGCGACTTATTTTTTTGAACAAGATAATGGTGCTGCATAATAGGGTAAAATACATGAAGGTTGCGAGTGGTAGAGCGCAGAGGGTATAGAAGATAGTATGATGTGCATAGATAGAGAAGAGCCAATATAAGGGTGGTGCGTACAAACCGTAATGAATGATTTCCACTAAAATCATTGCTGCGCAATGTAAGCTGCCGATGGCAAATTTGCATAATGTTGATAGAGGCGCGTGGTTAGAGGCTTGTTGAAAAATATGGTGTTCAGGACAAGCCGTCGCTTTGGCAGGTGAGCCACAATAGAATTGTTGGGTCTTGAGCGTGTGATGAGAGGGTACCATGGAAAGATCATCCAAAGCAGACTGTGACGCCATGGTGGTATGAATAGATAAAATCGCATGTATCCCAACATAACAGTCTGTACCGAGGGTAATGGGCCCAAGGTGCAAATACCCTTCTTCAATGAAATAAGCTTTGAGTACTGCATCAGCATTGATGGTGCTGCGATCGCCAATGGTGATCAAATCATGCATGCCCATGTGTGCTGTGTTGATCGCACAGTCTTGGCCAATATGAGCGCCCATCATGCGGTAGTATAGGGTCATTAAAGGCGTGCCCACAAAATGAGCACTGGGAAATAAGGTGTTTTCTAAGCGGTTGATGAACCACCAACGCCAGTAGAACCAACTCCAGAGTCGGTGTTTACCTGGTTTCACACGACCTAAAAGCAGCCATTTGAGCGCAATGATGATGGTCAATGAGCACAGAGGCACAGCAATCACCAGGCCTAAAAAAATCTTAGCAGATGCGAATGAAACCAGTGGATAGCGAGCACTGATCCATACATAGGCTGCAAAAAATGCCAATACTTGCCAGGACGTGAGGGCGTAAGTGAATAACACGCCGAACGCTTGACCAACTGCGGACAATCGGTAACGCCATACGGAGGTACGCTTGAATTTATGGGTGTGCGTTGTGGCATGGGGATGTTCTTGAGTACATGCGTTGGCCAAGCTTTGAATGGTGCGGTGTTGATACAGATCTAATATGGAGAGATGTTGGCATTCTGGGTGTTTACGTAATTGCGATATGATAGCTGCGCCGGTTAAAGAGTGTACGCCAAGATCGTAGAAAAAATCATCATTGATGGATATTTTTGGCGCTTTTAATACAGTGGTCACAATGGTAGAGATTATTTTTTCTAGCGCTGTTTTGGGCGCATGATAGGGGTTGGCTTGCGGTTTGGATTTTGGCGGTGGTAATTGTTTGCGATTGACTTTGCCACTGGGTAATAGGGGAAATTGTTTGAGGGGTTCATAAATATTTGGCAGCATGAAGGCGGGCAGGTGTTGGCTTAACAGATCTTTTAAGGTTTTGATATCGACTTTTTTGCTAGATGCGGTGGTGTAATAGACGACCAGCTTCGGATCTTCCGGAAACAGTAAAGCAACCACAGCTTGTTTGATATTAGGATCTGTCATCAATACAGTTTCAATTTCATTCAATTCAAGGCGAAAGCCACGTAGTTTGATTTGATCATCCAATCGTCCCAGGAAAAGAAGCTCATCATGTTCATTCCACTGTGCCAAATCACCGGTTCGATATAAACGTTTGTCAGGAGCGAGTGGATTGGGGATAAACTTGGCAGCGGTGATGGTCTCGCGATTGATATAGCCTTTGGCTAATCCAGGTCCGGCAATACATAATTCACCTTCTTCTCCAGGTTCAACGGGCTGTAGTTGTTCATTGAGGATGAGCACTTCATATCCGGGTAAGGGTTTACCAATGGTGATGGGACAATCTTGACTATATTCTGCTACTGTCGTGACCACTGTGGCTTCAGTAGGTCCGTAGGTATTCATGATTTTTAGTCCAGCACGCACCCAAGGGGTGAGGATCTTGGGTGTGCAAACTTCTCCACCTAAAATCAATAAGCGTAAGGATTTGACGTCACCTTGCAAACTAGACAGCAAAGTTGGCACGGTTGAAAATACAGTGATTTGATGTTGATTTAAAAATTCGATTAAGCCTAAGCCTGAGCGCACATCTTTCGAGGTGGCCACAATCAACGTCGCGCCATTGGCAAACGCCATCCAAATTTCTTCAAAGGAAGCATAAAATGCCAAGGAGAATCCGTGATAGACACGATCGTCATTTGTGATGCCATAGGTGGTACTTGCGACTTTGATGTAATGACAAATGCTATGATGTCCAATTTCTACGCCATTGGGTTTGCCGGTCGAGCCGGAGGTATAAATCACATAGCATGTGGGATCGTTGGGGGTTATGGTTTTGGGTGGAGGTAATCGTGCGGTGGATTGTTGATTGATTTTGGGCAGGATATTTTGCAAGAGGGCTGTTTTAGGGCAATGGATGTTGCGATGTGCGATTAATGCTTCAGAGGTGATCAACAATGCGAATGGCATGTCATCTAAAATATGATTGATGCGTTCCCCGGGATATTCTTCAGCAATTGGAACGTAGACGGCGCCTATTTTATATAGGGCTAACATGGCAACGTAGCAATCTAAGGAGCGGGGTAATAAAACGCCTACAATATCTCCGGATTGAATGTGCTGCGACAACAAATAATGGGCGATTTGGTTGGCCTTTTGATCGAGCTCTGCGTAAGTGAATGAGAGGTTATCGCAAATAATGGCTTCATGGTTAGGGTAGTGGTCTACTGTGGATTCAAAAATAGAGATTAATTGTGGTGAGGGATGAGAGGTCATATCCAAAGCAACGTCCTTGTAGTTGTACCTCTATTATGATGAGACTCTAGGATATTTTGCAAATGCTTTCTACGGGGTATCTAACAGCTGCAAGATGTGTTCCAACACGACTTCGATATTTTCAAATATATCATTATTCCAAACGCGTAATACGGTGTAGCCTTGTTTGATTAAATGGTTGGTGCGTTTTTGATCATAGGCAATATTGTCCATGTGTTGACTGCCATCTAGTTCGATAATGAGTTTTTTCTGTCGACAAACAAAATCAGCAATGTACGAGTCGATGACATATTGGCGGACGAATTTATATTTGAGTAAACGTCGGTCACGTAGAAAGTGCCATAAGCGGCTTTCTGCGAGTGTTGCGTCCCGTCTTAAGCTACGTGCGTATTGTTTCATGTTGACGTTCCTATGCTGATAGTGCCCCTCATCCGCCCTACGGGCACCTTCTCCCCACCGGGGAGAAGGTGCCCGTAGGGCGGATGAGGGGAGATCACAATTAGCAAACAAATTTCTCATTCAAAACAGCACGATTTTTCTGCACGAATTTGGCCCCAATACCACGGACGGCTTCCAAATCAGTCAATGATTTGAAATTGCCATGTTGTTGCCGATATTGAACAATTGCTTGCGCGCGCTTTTTACCAATGCCTTTGATCGCATGACTCAATTCTTCCAGAGAAGCATGATTCAAATTGATCTTTGCTGCGCTTTTGAGGGGTGGTGTGATAGGGTTGTTCGGTGCGGCATGCGAAGAACTTGCAAGAATGACGCACGACAAAACGACGACAGATGAAATAAACTTCATAAAAATCTCCTTATTTGTTGGACTACTATTTTTCCTAAATGCATTGTATTCCCAATGCAGGGCAGAGTATTACAGGAATGTGCCCGATGTTCAATAGCGTTTGTTACGCTTTTTTTGAGATATTTCTTACAGCATGGGCATCAATTTAGGCAGTGACACAAAATATGAACGTACTAGAATGGAGAGTCTAAGGATGGTACGTTTGACAGGATGTCAATGCGCAGGATGCGCCTACCGTCGCTGCAAGGACGCAGCGTACTTCATGTAAGTTGGGATTAACCTCCCAACTTACACATTTTCGAATCAAACCAGTTCACCGTTCTCTTCCCTACTGAGTTCTGCTGAAAACACGTGCCGCTCTTTTTTCAATATCCCAAGTCGGGTGAATTCGATGATATGCTGATTTGCCATACAGATCCAATTTTGTTGATGATGAATGTAGCGATCCTTTTTCTTTTGAAAAACCTTAGAAGTAAAAGCAGCAATATTTTTGCCAGGCGTATGGGTTCTGGCAGAATAATAGATCAGTGACTCAATGTGCGCTTCTCGCATGGCACTACCTAACGCTTGGCTGTCTCGATATGAGTTTTTGTCAGAAATTTGTTTGGTAAAAGCATCAAATGGCGGTTCGGTTAAATCAATGCCTCTGTTGGTTTGCAGGCACGTCCTAAACGCAGTCATGGGAATTTCAATATAATCTAATTGTGCCGCAGTATCTTGAAAAAATTGTAAACGATAGTACGCCACTTCTGCAAAGGCCGTTTCTAATTCGATAGAACCATACCAAAGTGAGGGTTCATACTGATTTCCAAAACGTGAGCCATAGTTTAACGGAGGATAGCGGAAAGGCGTAAAAATCAAATAATCCTTGTCTTTACCAATGGGGGGTTTGGTGCTTTCTAACAAATCTTCTAAAACATCATGTTCGTCTAATGTGTCAACCAAATCTCTGGAGCTGGAAATGTGCTGCGCTTCTACAATTCTCCAAGGTTCTATATGCAATGCTTTGATGTGTTGTTCGCCGTGACATCCTGTCCAAATGGTCATAATTTACCACGCATCGCGTCTAAATAGTTCAAAACAGCTACTAATCCGGGGATTGTTTTTAGCATTTCAATGGGTTTTTGTTGCAAATAATGATTATGACTATTGAGCCATAATTGAGCTTTATCATGATGATGGCCTAATAAGGCATTCAAACTGCGATAAATACGTACCAAAAGCAACGCCATTTCACCTTCCTTACTTTCAGGATCAATACATTTTTTACCCTGATGCAAGCGGCTCACGCTAGATTCGCTGAGGCCAATCATGGCGCTCAAATCTTTTCCAGAAAACTGATAAAAGCGTGCCAAATTTAACACGGCTTTGGTTAAAACCCGTTCTTTTTCATGCGAAGCATTTAAGGACAAATGCATAATCCACTCCAATAGATGGTTTCACATGAAATTATAGCAATAATTTATTGCAAATGCAATACAAAGAAGCTATTCATATTCATGCAGTATGAGGTGTGGAGTTTTATCGTAATTTTTTCGGGACACTGGGTTGAAAAAAAAGGTGTCGTTTTTCCATGAAATATCAGTTAGAATCTCCAAAAAAGAAATGAGGGTTTCGAGTGATGTTTAGAAAGCTGAGAGGTGCGTTTTCCAATGATTTGTCGATCGACTTAGGCACTGCAAATACGTTGATTTATGTGCGTGATAGAGGCATTGTTCTGAATGAGCCCTCTGTGGTGGCTTTGCGTAATGAGTCAGGTCAAAAGCGTGTTGCAGCAGTGGGTATCGAGGCCAAGCGCATGCTGGGCCGAACGCCAGGTAATATCAATGCTATTCGTCCAATGAAAGATGGTGTGATTGCCGATTTTTTTGTGACCGAAAAAATGTTGCAACATTTCATCCATAAAGTGCATGAAAATCGTTTTTTACGTCCAAGTCCTCGCGTATTGGTTTGTGTGCCTTGTGGCTCGACCCAAGTTGAGCGGCGTGCGATTCGCGAGTCTGCCATGGGTGCGGGTGCGCGCGAAGTGTTTTTGATTGAGGAACCGATGGCTGCGGCTTTGGGTTCAGGCATGCCAGTGGAAGAAGCCAGTGGATCGATGGTGGTTGATATTGGTGGTGGTACCACCGAAGTCGCGATTATTTCTTTGAGTGGGATTGTCTATCATCAATCAGTGCGAATTGGTGGTGATAAATTTGATGATGCCATCATTTCTTATGTGCGTCGTAACTTTGGGACGTTGATTGGTGAAACCACGGCAGAGCGTATCAAACATGAAATTGGTTATGCGTATCCCTCTAGAGATTTGTATGAAATTGAAGTGCGAGGCCGTAATTTGGCAGAAGGGGTCCCACGTAGTTTCACACTAACCAGCGCTGAAATCCTTGAGGCACTGCAAGAGCCACTGTCAGGTATTGTGGGCGCGGTACGCGCAGCCTTAGAGTTAGCACCCCCAGAATTGGCGGCAGATATCGCTGAGCGTGGTATGGTGTTGACCGGTGGTGGTGCGTTACTGAAGAATATAGACACATTGTTGATGGAAGAAACAGGCCTGCCAGTATTGGTGGCAGAAGATCCTCTGACTTGTGTGGCTAGAGGGGGTGGTAAAGCTTTAGAAACAATGGACTTACGCGGTGGTGATTTTCTCTCAACAGAATAAAAAGAATCAATTGTTTGCCAAACAAAAGCATCGTTCTGCGTGGTTTGCCTTAGCACTCGTCCTGTCTTTTATCATCATGCTTGCTGATTATCATGGTCGAGGTTTGACCTTGATACGCACCGCGTTTTCAAGCGTGATGGCACCTTTGCAGTTTGCCATTGATTATCCAGTACGTATTGTGGGTTGGAGCCAAGCGTTGATGGGCTCTAAAAAAGCCTTGGTTGATGAAAACATGCAATTACGTTATCAGCAAACTGTTCTGGCGGCGCAATTACAAAAATTTTTGGCATTGAGAAATGAAAACTCAGAATTAAAAGGCTTATTATCAGCATCATCGTCTGATAAAACACGCACCATGGCCGCTCAAATTTTGGCAGTAGACACCGGTAATTCAAGACAAATCGTGGTGATTTCAAAAGGATCACGCGATGGGGTAATGCAAGGGCAGGCGGTATTAGATGCCAAGGGCGTGATGGGGCAAGTGATTCATGTGGGGTTGATGACCAGTACAGTTTTACTGATTTCAGATTCCAAATGTGCGGTCCCTGTGATTAATCAGCGTACTGGTGAGCGAGCTATTGTAGAAGGCACCAATCATATTGGACGTTTGGCGTTACTCAATTTACCCAAAACTTCTCCTGTAACTGCTGGCGATTTGTTGGTGACCTCCGGTTTGGGAGGGCATTATCCTGAAGGTTATCCGGTAGGGTTTGTGGAAGAAATTCAAAACTCTACAGGCGATGATTTCATCAAAGTGTCTGTAAGTCCGATTGCATGGTTAAATCGCAGTCGTTTGGTCTTGTTAATTTGGCCAGAAGAAAAAGAACATGATGAGCTGAGCATAGAATTGGATGAGCAATTGCATGCAATGAAAGGATGGAGCTGATGATTCCTGGTCGTATTGTAGGTGCTTTTTTGGCGATGTTTGTGTTGTCCATCTTGCCTTTGCCGCCTGTGATCAATGCATCAAGGCCAGCATGGCTATTATTATTGTTTTTATATCTTCAGACGTATATGCCGCGTTATTTTCATGTGTTGAGCGTGTTGTTTTTTGGATTATGTTTGGATGTATTATTGGCAACCACGATGGGTGAACATGCGTTTGCCCTTGTGATGACCACTTGGCTGATGGTGGGAAGAACGCAGCGCTTTATGTTTTTTTCTATCATCCATCAAACATTGGTGGTTGGGTTGGCTTGTGGTTGTTATGCGTTGATTTTATTTGTGGCAGATGCATCGTTTGGCCACGTGAGTTCGTTATTGCCCGTTTTGGGTGTAGCGGTGACGAGTATGTTATGTTGGCCATTGTTGGTCAGATTATTGCAAGGAGTTCAAGATGTCAGAAAACAAGATTATTGTCCCTAAAGAAGGCGAGGTCATTACCGTCAATGAAAAAGCAGAGTTATCGGTGCCTAATTTTCCTATTATTCCTTATGTAGAAGGGGATGGTATTGGTGTAGATGTGACCCCTGCGATGCGGAATGTTGTCGATGCAGCAGTGCAAAAAGCGTACGGCGCAGAGAAAAAAATTGCCTGGATGGAAGTATACGCTGGTGAAAAAGCGACTAAGGTTTATGGGGAAGATGAATGGTTGCCTCAGGAAACCTTAGAAGCGATGCAGCAGTATATTGTGTCTATCAAAGGCCCTTTGACTACGCCGATTGGTGGTGGCATACGGTCACTGAATGTTGCCATTCGTCAAACACTCGATTTATATGTTTGTTTGCGACCTGTGCGCTATTTTAAGGGGACGCCCAGTCCTGTTAGGGAGCCTTGGAAAACCGATATGGTGATTTTTCGGGAAAACTCAGAAGATATCTACGCTGGCATTGAATGGTCGGCGGATAGTGCGGAAGCCAATAAAGTGATCCAATTTTTACGTTCTGATATGGGTGTGGAAAAAATTCGTTTTCCAGATCATTGTGGCATTGGAATCAAACCCGTATCGCAAGAGGGTACGCAGCGTTTGGTGCGTGACGCTATTCAATACGCCATAGATAACCAGCGTTCCTCCGTTACTTTGGTGCACAAAGGTAATATTATGAAGTTCACTGAGGGTGCATTTAAAGACTGGGGTTACGCACTTGCGCGCGATGAATTTGGTGCTACGCCTTATGAAGGTGGACCATGGATGCAAATCACGAATCCCAAGACGCAACAACCCATTATCATCAAAGATGTGATTGCAGATGCCTTTTTGCAGCAAATTTTATTACGTCCGGAAGATTATAGTGTCATTGCGACGTTGAATTTGAATGGCGATTACATTTCTGATGCATTGGCAGCGCAAGTGGGTGGTATTGGAATTGCGCCTGGCGCTAATATGGGTGACAAAATTGCGGTATTTGAAGCGACACATGGTACGGCACCCAAATATGCGGGTCAGGATAAAGTAAATCCAGGATCTTTGATTTTATCTGCGGAAATGATGTTGCGGCATTTGGGATGGACCGAAGCTGCTGATTTTATTATCCATGGGGTTGAAGGTGCTATTGCAGCAAAAGAAGTCACTTATGATCTTGCTCGCCTTTTAGATGATGCAGAAGCTTTATCATGCTCTGATTTTGCGAAGGCGGTGATTCGTTTGATGTAATCTGTCGTTTCACAGCTGTTTTTTTGATCCCTTTTATCTCAAATGGTGGAAGGGATTTTTTTTGTCTTAAGTTTTATACTATTTTTCTTTTCCAAATTACGTTAAATTAAAATTAAAACTAGCCAAATCACGGATATCCGTCTATACCATATATACAGGGATGAAGAAATGAGTGGTGATGTCGTCTTACCGGAACTTGAAGATTTGGTGGATACTGAATCCAAATCGGTCCCCGCTTTAGATGAGCCGAAGAAATATCGGGTTATCTTACGCAATGATGATTATACACCGATGAATTTTGTAATTTTGGTGTTACAACAGTTTTTTTATATGAGTGAATCTGGGGCTGCGCAATTGACGCTACAAGTGCATACACAGGGTTATGCGATTTGCGGTGTATACACTCGGGATATTGCGGAAACCAAGGTCGTTCTGGTAAATGAATTTGCCAGGACAAACGAGCATCCGTTGCTTTGTATGTTGGAACAGGAGTGAGCCTTATCGTAGCGGTAGCGACTGAGAGGAGTACTGAATCATGCTGAACAAAGAATTAGAATTCACCTTAAATCTCGCCTTTAAAGAAGCAAAGGAACAGCGTCATGAATTCATGACAGTGGAGCATTTGCTCTTATGCTTACTCGATAATCCTGCGGCAGCCAATGTGCTTCATGCTTGTGAAGCCAATATTGAAGAGTTGCGGCGCGATTTGGATACGTTTATCCAAGAAACCACGCCTTTGATTCCTATCGGGGATGAATTGCGTGAAACGCAACCCACATTAGGTTTTCAGCGCGTACTACAACGAGCCGTATTTCATGTGCAATCCGCAGGCAAGACAGAAGTGAGCGGAGCAAATGTTTTGGCGGCAATATTCAGCGAACAAGAAAGCCAAGCTGTCTATTTTCTGCGTCGAGAAAACATTACCCGTTTGGATGTCATCAACTATATTTCCCACGGTGTGTCCAAATTTCAAGGTTCTGATCTACGTGATGGCATGGGCGCTCCAATGATGGATGAAGAAATGATGCCATCTGAGAATGTGGAGTCTCCTTTAGAAAGTTATTGCATGAATCTCAATAAACGCGCACATGTAGGCAAAATCGATCCTTTGATTGGCCGGCATGAAGAGATTCAACGCACGGTGCAAGTGTTGTGTCGACGCCGCAAAAACAATCCATTATTGGTGGGTGAAGCCGGTGTTGGTAAAACAGCGATTGCCGAAGGGTTGGCGCGGCGTATTGTGGATGGTGAAGTACCGGAGGCCATCAGTAAATGTGTGGTGTATTCTTTGGATTTAGGATCATTATTGGCTGGAACCAAATACCGCGGTGATTTTGAAAAACGGTTGAAAGCGGTATTGAAACAGTTATCAGAGGTTGAAGGTGGCATTTTATTCATTGATGAGATTCATACGATTATCGGTGCGGGTGCTGCGTCAGGCGGTGTGATGGATGCATCAAACCTGATCAAACCGTTGTTGGCCAATGGCGAGCTCAAATGCATTGGCTCAACCACGTATCAAGAATATCGTGGTATTTTTGAAAAAGACAAAGCATTAGCGCGTCGTTTCCAAAAAATTGATGTTCTTGAGCCTTCTATTGAAGAGACCTTTGAGATTTTAAAAGGTTTAAAAGCGCGTTTGGAAGAGCATCATGGTGTCAAGTTCTCTGTTGCTTCGTTGAAATCAGCAGCTGAATTAGCTGCCAAATACATCAACGATCGCTTTTTACCGGATAAAGCCATTGATGTGGTTGATGAGGCGGGCGCTTATCAAAACCTACTCACGGCAAATAAACGGCGCAAGATTATTTCTGTCGCTGAGATAGAGTCGGTGGTCGCTAAAATTGCCCGAATTCCGGTTAAAAAAGTATCGACGCGTGACAAGGATACCATGCGTAATTTGGAACGTGATTTGAAACTATTGGTGTATGGTCAAGATACGGCAATTTCTGCGCTGGCATCTGCCATCAAACTTTCTCGTTCTGGTCTGCGTGAGCCTGAGAAACCAGTGGGTTGCTTCTTGTTTACTGGGCCAACTGGGATTGGTAAAACGGAAGTGACACGTCAATTAGCCAATTTGTTGGGCATTGAATTACTGCGGTTCGATATGTCGGAATACATGGAAAAACATACTGTATCACGTTTGATTGGTGCGCCTCCAGGATATGTTGGCTATGATCAGGGCGGTCTTTTGACCGAAGCTGTTTCTAAAAATCCGCATTCAGTGTTGCTTTTGGATGAAATTGAAAAAGCACATCCTGATGTGTTCAATCTACTATTACAAATCATGGATCATGGGACGTTGACGGATACTAATGGCCGTCACTCTGATTTCCGACACGTGATTTTGGTCATGACATCGAATGTGGGTGCGTCTGAAATCAGCCGCAACTCCATGGGATTTGCAGATCAAGACAATAGTGGTGATGGTCTTAATATCTTAAAGCGTCAATTTAGTCCTGAATTTCGAAACCGCTTGGATGCAGTGATCAACTTCAAACCATTGGATGAAACAACCATTGGCTTGGTGGTAGACAAATTCATCATTGAACTAGAAGAACAACTCAGCAGCAAGGGTGTGTCGTTGGATGTGGAACAATCTGCCCGAGAATGGCTGATTACCCATGGCTACGACAAAGTCTTAGGTGCACGCCCTATGGCTCGTCTCATCCAAGAAAATATCAAAAAACCATTGGCGGATGAATTACTCTTTGGTAAGCTTGCCAACGGCGGTCACGTTACCATGAGCATGCAAGATGGTGCGTTACATTTTGATAGCTGTGACTATCGTGAGAGAGAAGGGTCTGTTGAATAAAAATTATGACGTTAAGTGTTATTATCATTGCGAAAAATGAAGCACATCATCTTCGCAATTGTTTAGATTCTGTTACATGGGCCGATGAAATTATTGTTTTAGATTCGGGCAGTGAGGACCATACTGTCGCCATTGCACGCGAATATACGCCAAAAGTGTTTGAAACGGATTGGCAAGGATTTGGCGTACAAAAGCAGCGTGCTTTGGCGCATGTTACCGGTGATTGGGTCTTGAATTTAGACGCGGATGAATGTGTTGATCCAGAGCTCAAACAACAAATCATTTCAGCCATGAATGCGAACGAAGCGGATGCGTACCGTATACCGATTCAAATGTGGTTTTATGGTAAGCCGCTGCGATTTTCTTCTAGTCCACAACACCATATTCGATTATTTAAACGCGCGGGCGCAAAGTACAGCGAGGATTACGTACATGAAAAAATCCAATTGCCGACCACAGCGAAAATAGGACGGATTCGTCGATCCATCGTGCATCACTGCTTGCGTGACATGACGCATGCCATTGATAAACTCAATTTATATGCGACTTATTCCGCAGAAATCCGCAATCAAAACAAGCGTCGTCCCAGTTTGCTCAAAACCATGGGTAGCAGCGCTTGGATGTTTATACGATGCTATGTTTTGCAAGGAGGATTTTTAGATGGCAAGCCAGGTTTTGTGATTGCTTTGTATCGATCACATGGTTCTTGGTATCGTGGCATCAAACAATTGTACCGAGATCAACCACGGTGAAAGTAAAATGGCATAAAATACTCACTTTAGGTGGATTGATTTGCGGCGGATTATCTGGGTGTATGGCGCCGCCACAACCCTCTAACGTGTCGAACATTTGTAGTATCTTCAAAGAAAATCCACGTTGGTATCGAGCTGCGAAGTCAGTAGAGCGCCGTTGGTGGGTGCCAGTGCCAGTACAAATGGCCATTGTACATCAAGAATCAAGGTTTGATGCTTATGCCAGACCACCACGTACCAAATTACTTTTCTTTATTCCCTGGACCCGTCCTACTTCAGCATATGGATATTCTCAAGCATTAAACAGCACTTGGGCATTGTATCGTCACTCAGATGGTGGATTTTTTGCTTCACGCACCAGTTTTGCAGATGCGGTGGATTTCATTGGCTGGTACGCAAATCAAGCGCATAAAAGAGCTGGTATAGCACGATCAAATGCCTATGATTTATATTTGGCCTACCATGAAGGCATTGGTGGTTATCAACGTAAAACTTATTTGCGAAAAGGTTGGTTGCCACCTGTGGCACGTAAAGTAGAGAAGCGGGCACAGACGTATCGTGCTCAAATGGCGTATTGTGGATTGCGTTAGCATTTGACAACAGTTAATATGGTTTAAAGCATTATTAGGAGCTGGTAGATGAGCGTGATGCGCTTAATGTTGTTGGGCGGTCCTGGCGCAGGTAAAGGGACGCAGGCTTTAAAATTGATGAGTACCTTTCATATTCCTCAGATTTCAACTGGGGATATGTTACGCGCTGCGATTGCGTCTGGTAGTCCTATTGGTTTGAGTGCCAAGAAAATCATGGATGAAGGGCGATTGGTTTCTGATGATATCATGATCAAATTGGTTGAAGAGCGCTTACAGCAAGAGGATTGTAAGGCAGGATTTTTACTTGATGGTTTCCCGCGCACAATTCCACAAGCTCAGGCACTACGTGATGCTAAGATTGAACTAGATCATGTGATCGAAATAGCGGTAGATGATGAAGAGATTGTCCGCCGCATCAGCGGACGTCGGGTACATCCTGCTTCAGGACGTGTGTACCATGTTGATTATCATCCTCCCAAGCAAGATGGTTTGGATGATGAAACTCAAGAATCTTTGGTGTTGCGTGAAGATGATAGCGAAGACATTATTCGCAAGCGCTTGCAAGTTTATTATGAAAAAACAGAGCCTTTGATTGAGTATTACCAATCTTGGGCGAGTAGTGGTGATTCTATGGCTCCCCAATTTCATCAGGTTTCTGGGGAAGGGGATGTGGATGATATTTTTGCACGATTACTGCAAATTTTAGGCCATGAAAAAAAGTCATTGGTGCAGCCGATCCTCAGTGATTCTTTTGAGGGGCTATTGGCAGAGCATGAGATTGTTTTTGTGGACTTTTGGGCGCCTTGGTGTGCGCCATGCAAACAATTTAAAGAAGTGTATGAACAAGTATCTACGGAGTATCCAGGTATTTTCTTTGGCTCGGTCAACATCGAACAAGAGACGGCCTTGGCAGAATTGTTTGAATTACGTTCTATTCCTCATTTGATGGTCTTTAAGCAGGGTATTGCTGTATATTCTGAAGCTGGCAGCATGCCCGAGTCTGCCTTAAAAGAATTGGTTGAACAAGCTGAAGCAGTAGATGTTGATAGTATTCGCGAAGAATCGTCGTAATTTTCCCCTCATCCGCCCTATGGGCACCTTCTCCCCAAAGGGGAGAAGGAATAACAATTCCACCAACAGTATAGTAGGCGTACCATAGGGGCCACAACAATTCCTTCGCCCCCCAGGGGGAAAGGGTGCCCATAGGGCGGATGAGGGGCCAAAATGATTCCTTCTCCTCTTAGGGGAGAAGGTGCCTGCAGGGCGGATGAGGGGCCAAAATGGATCCCTTCTCCCCCAGGGGGAGAAGGTGCCCGTAGGGCGGATGAGGGGGTTACCGCCAACAACGCTCCCAAGTTCCAGTAGGCACACCACTGGGACCAGAGGCAATGCTCTGCACGCCTCTATCATCAAAACGTAGTGCCTGACATTCGCGATCTTGTTTGGCCTGGATATTTCTTGGGGTGGCTTGTAAGAGAAAATGCTGCTCCGTGGCCATCACAATGGATAAATCATACCAACCTTTTGTGGTTTGAGCTGAGGCTAAAACGTCATGTGCTGTACCTGCTCCGATGGTTGCGTCGGTGTAAGATTCGTAGGATTCGAAGTGCTGCTCCATGCGATGCGCCAAATCCAATAATGCAGTTTGACCTTCCAGGCGGTGAGAGCGGATGGTGTATGTTTGATAAGAAGGATAAGCAAAGCTTAGTAGGATGCCCACGATGGCGAGGGTAATCATCAGTTCTAGTAGAGAAAAGCCCTGATGTCTCATGCTGTCTAACCGGGGCCAGAAGGGTTCATCATTGACATTTGTTGCTTTGATTCAAGGTGAATTTGACACACGCGGCGTGCTTCTTGCATATTGTGTAACAGTATATTTTCTTGTACTGGGCCATGGTTTGGACCGAGGATGTGACGAGCAAACAGGGTAAGTTTATCGTCAGATGCTTGACTAATTATTTCATAAAACTGTTCTAATGTACCATCATTCAGAGCTTTTTGAGCATTGGTGATGATGCTGGGCTTGACATGACTCATTGGATCTTTAATTTTTGGTTCTAACGATCTGATAGTAGGTATATCTGTTTTCTCACCAAATTCTATGATTGAATCAATGACGTCATTTGCAGATGTAATTATTGTGGATTCCACCGATGGAGTAATATTCAGCGTATTGATAAAGCAAGTGAAGCCTCCTTTTTCTCGACTTAAATGGTTAAAAGAGATTTGTGATATGCCTATCAGTCTTAAAAATGCAATTTGAATGGTTAAATTTTCAGGAGAATATGATAACAATTGATAATCTTTCGTGGTGGCAGAAACCCAGTCGTTTAAGCATTGATCTTGCACAGGGTGTGGTTTACGGCTTGGGGGAACAAAGCTTTCTAGCGCATGATCATTGAAAGAGATAGACACTATCCGTTGGTTTGTCAAGAAACTAGAAAAGACGATGCATGGATGACATCCGTAGTTTGATGGCGTAGCAGTAGGAGGCGAGGGCTTTCTTTTTTCCATGCCAGATATTACCGTGTTTGCGCCTACGGTAGCCAAAAGGGCAGGTGCTAAATTCTTGAATGTTTTATTATGCATCAGTCTATTCCTTCTTCATGAAGTCGCGCGTCATTATACTATTTATTTTGCATTGAGCTAGTATTTTCATCAGAATCAGGTGTTGTTGGCTCTTTGCCCACTGATTTTAAATAGTTTTGGGTCTCATGGACGATTGACATCAAGTCCCTATGGTATTTTTCTTTTTCTTTCTTGGTCATGACAAAAGAGATGGGGTTTAATAGCTCATTAATATCATCATCACTAAGGGTGGCAATACGTTGATACATTTTTAAAATTTGATCTGACTCTATATCTTTTGAACCCTCGGTTATTAATGCAGCAAACACGTCTCGTCCATGATCACATAAACCGTCACCTATACCCGCAGTGCTTTCAGCACCATTTGCTTGACGCAGATTTTCTCCAAAGGTAAATTCAGTTTTATAATCTAAAATACCACCATGGGTTAGCATTTTTTTCATGGCAGTTGTAGACTGCGCGGTTAAGTCGATAAACCTGATGGCACCAGATTCATCTCGTACCTCAAAATCAATTGGGTAGACAGCATACTGGCCATTTGCATGATTAGTAACTACAAAGTTTTTTAGAAAAGCATCGCCTGATTGAATTAATGCGGCCAAGGCAATGGAGCAACCCAGGTTGACCAAGTTGATGTTTGGGATAACATCGGTATTTTTGCCTAACTCTTTACAGAGCGCCAGCAAGCTTTGATTTTCACCAATACTTTCGATAAACAAAGTATAGGAAGATTGTTCATCACTAATTTTATGCTCAATGAGTTTGATTCTAGGATGAGCGCCAGGTAATACCAATTGCCCAAATAGATGAAAGACCAATTCATTTAAATTCCCCTCCCGGCCTTCGCTAGATTCTTTTTCATAGCCATACATCACCTCACCGTTAGGCAGTGTGATAGAGCTTTTATGAGGTGCAGAACGTCCTTCGGCACCATTGCCCATACCCGCATAATTTGTGCTGTCCCAAACCATTCTTTGGGGATTCCCAGGATCTTTTGCTACGTCAGGTGCTGGTTTTCCGCTAAGCTTTGAGGCCGGTAAAGCAAGCTTAACCCATTGATGTACCATGGATGAGCCGATGAGTGCCGCGACCACTAGACCAAATATGCGCTTAAATTGTTCGTGATGCGTATTAGGTTTAGTGATTGCTGTACTGTATTGCGCTGTTGTTGTCATTGTAGGTGATAATGCTCGCGAGCCAAAAAATCCGGCTACGTCATTTGGTGATCCTGGTAATGGTGAGAAAGGCGATCTTGCTCGTGCATACATGGTTTTTTTAGAAACTGGGCTTACAGAAAAAGATCTTCTAGCAACTGCTCTTAATGTATTTGTTCCAGTCTCGATTACGCGAAATGCACTACTAGTATTTGAAGGCATCGTGATCACCATGTTTAAATTATGTTCAATAATTATACTTTAGTATTATTAAGGAAACCTTAACACTAGTATTTTTATGCTACACTGCGTGTTTTACATGAAATAATAATTTTCTTATGACAAATTACTGTGGTTATATTGCCTTAGTGGGCCGTCCTAACGTGGGTAAGTCGACATTATTGAATTGCATCTTAGATCATAAAATCAGTATCACATCTCGCAAGCCACAAACAACACGGCATAGTATTTTAGGCGTGCGTACGGATGATGCGGCCCAATACGTTTATGTCGATACGCCTGGGATTCATCAAGGTTCAAAAAAAGTGATGAATCGCATGATGAACAAAACAGCCATGCGGGTTTTGAATGATGTTGATGTGATTGTTTTTGTGATTGAGGGTCTGCATTGGCAAGATGAAGATACTTATGTATTGGAGCTGATCAAAAAAGCCAATATTCCTTGTGTGTTGGTGATCAATAAAATTGATAATATTGCAGATAAATCAGCGTTGCTGCCTTGGATTGAAGAGATGTCACAACGTCATACATTTGCAGCTGTTGTGCCATTGTCTGCGCGTACGGGATTACAGACGGATATTTTGCACACAGAATTACAGCAATTTTTACCCGAATCTCCTCATTTATTCCCTGCTGATCAACTCACTGATCGACCGGTACGTTTTTTATGCGCAGAAATATTGCGCGAGAAAGTGTTTCGACACTGTGGTCAAGAATTGCCTTATTCAATCTCAGTTGAGATTGAAGCGTACGAAGATACGCCAGCATTAGCGCGCATTTGTGCCTTGGTTTGGGTGGATAAAGAAAGTCAAAAACGAATGATTATTGGTGATAAAGGTGCCAAACTCAAAGAGATGGGCACGCAGGCCCGGCTGGATATGGAAAAATTGTTGCAGAAAAAGGTGTTTTTACAGTGTTGGTGTAAAGTCAAATCAGGGTGGTCTGATAATGAAAGTATTTTGCAAGAACTAGGGTATGAGTGACACGCCGGTATGGATCTTACATAAAACTTGGTCGGGTGATACTTCAGCACGAATATTATTTTTAACCCGTGAACAAGGTGTGATTCGAGCATTGTGTAAAGGAGGCCGCACACCTAAAAAACAAGCTTGTTTACAGCCATTCACACCCTTGTGGGTCGCATTGGACGAGCGGCGTGGTTGGTTTTATGTACGTCATTTAGAAATTGCAGCGCCCACCGTTCATTTGACTCATGCCCATTTATTTTCAGCGTTATATCTTAATGAACTCCTCTATCATACGTTGCGCCCTGAAGATCCTCATCCTGAAATATATGATGCGTATACTGCCACTTTAAATATATTAAATGTTTCACCGGATATGCCGGCATTAGAGCGGTCTCTACGCCGTTTTGAGTGGACCTTACTGTCATCGATAGGATATGGGATTTCGTTGCGTCATGATGTTAATACGCAGCCTATTATGGCATCTGAGTATTATGTGTTTCATGCAGGATCCGGAATGTTGCCTGCGAAGCAAGGTATTTTGGGTGCGCATTTGTTAGCGTTAGATCAAGATTGTTTAGATGATCCTGCAGTGCTTAGAACAGCGAAGCACGTGATGCGACAAGCCGTTGACCATGCGCTGGGGGGTAAAGAAATTAAGACGAGACGTTTGGTGACTTAGGTTTCCGGGCATAAGTATTAATGGTTTTGTACGCATTTTACTCTGATTTGTTCTTGCTCTGATCAAACATTGACATCTTGGATGACAGAAGTTATAAAGGTTGCCTGAATAATTTCATCGACTATACAAAGTGAAAATATAATGAGTTTGTTTCGTAAAAAAGATATTGTGTCTGACGATTGTCAGGGTAATGCGCTTCGACGTTGTTTGTCTGGATTTGATTTAATGTTGTTAGGTATTGGCGCCATCATTGGTGCTGGTATTTTTGTGCTCACTGGGGTAGTTGCTGCAACCAAAGCGGGGCCTGCGATTGTAATATCGTACATTATTGCGGGGTTGGCTTGTCTTTTTTCAGCATTATCTTACGCAGAATTAGCCACAGTGATTGGCGGATGTGGCGGTGCTTATGGTTACGCATATGTAGGGTTTGGTGAGATCATTGCGTGGGTCGTGGGCTGGGATTTATTACTGGAATACTCGATTACCATCTCTACGGTTGCTGTTGGGTGGAGTAGTTATGTGAAGAGCTTATTACAGTCCATGCACCTGAATATGTCTAATGTCATTCATTTGACATCCAAAGTGACGATAGATGTGTTTGCCTTGGGGATCATTTCGGTGATTGGGGGTTTATTAATTTTTGGAGTACGTTCTAGCACGCGCTTTAACAATATCATTGTTGGTGTGAAATTATTGGTGATTTTATTATTTGTGATCGTTGCATCGATGCATATTGAACCTAGCAATTGGTCACCTTTTATGCCATTTGGTTGGATGGGTGTTGCCCAAGGGGCATCTTTGATTTTCTTTGCTTATATAGGGTTTGATGCTGTTTCTACCACTGCGGAAGAAGTGGTGAATCCACAGCGTAATTTACCGATAGGGATCGTGGGTTCTTTGTCAGTGTCTACGTTGTTGTATATCATTATTGCTGGTTTATTGACTGGCATGGTGTCGTATAAGCAGCTCAATGTGGCTTCTCCAATCAGCGATGCCTTGTTATCCATTGGGTTCAAAGCAGCGGCAGGTGTTGTGAGTGTCGGGGCGCTTGCAGGCCTCACTACGGGGATGTTGGTCTTATCGTATGGTTTAAGTCGGATTTTTTATGCCATTGCGCGTGATGGCTTGTTACCGACGTATTTTGCGAAGGTGAATGATAAGACACATACGCCAGTTCGTATTATTGTGCTTTGCGTGATATTGATGGGATTGATTTCGTCACTGCTGCCGATCAGCATATTGGCGCAATTGTTAAATATTGGTACCTTGGTGGCATTTACGGTGGTTTGTACGGGTGTTCTGATTTTATATTACACCCGGCCAGATTTGAAGCGTCCGTTTAGAACACCATGTATGCCTTATGTACCTATTATGGGTATCATTACCTGTATCTATTTGATTGCAAATTTACCCATGCTGACTTTGATGCGTTTCGTGATTTGGTTCATTGTCGGTATGACGATTTATTTTGCCTTTGGGCGCAAGAATAGCGCTTTAGAAATCAAGAAGCGTTTTAAAGCTGCCAAATAGCATCGTCTACAGTTCGCTGGTGACACGCAATATCTCAGAAATGGAAGTGTCACCGGCTAATACACGCTGGAAGCCATCTTGGCGGATGCTGGGATTTTTCGGTCGCACATGAGTTTCCATATTCTGGACGGTATCATTGTGATGAATCATGCGACGTAATTGTTCGTCGACGACAATCAATTCATAAATACCGGTACGACCGTGATAGCCTTGATGATTACACTGTTCACAGCCCTGAGGTTCATAAATATTTACAGCGTTTTGGCTGGTAATTTGCATCAAGTCACGCTCATCTGCAGTGATTTCATGCGGTTTTTTGCATTCATGACATAACAAACGCACCAAGCGTTGTGCCAAGACACCGATGATACTCGAAGAAAGTAAAAAGGATTCCACACCCATATCGTGCAAGCGGCTCAATGCACCCAGGGCGCTATTGGTATGTAAGGTTGATAAGACCAAATGGCCGGTTAAACTTGCTTGAATGGCAATTTCAGCTGTTTCTAAATCACGAATTTCCCCGATCATAACCACATCGGGATCTTGGCGCAAAATAGCGCGTAGTCCCTTGGCAAATGTCATATCAACTTTGTTGTTGACTTGGGTTTGGCCAATCCCCGGTAAGTCGTATTCAATCGGATCTTCGATGGTTAAAATATTGCGACTGACTTGATTGAGCTCTGTCAACATTGCGTACAATGAGGTTGTTTTACCAGAGCCTGTGGGGCCCGTGACCAATAAAATGCCGTGCGGTTGGGCAATCATTTTTTGAATCGGTGTGAGAATGCGCGCTGGCATACCCAAAATACTTAAATCTAATTGCGCGGATTCTTGGTCGAGGATCCGCAACACAATGCGTTCACCGTGATTAGAGGGCAGGGTTGAGACACGGACATCGATATTATGTCCGCCGATTCGTAAGGAAATACGCCCATCTTGTGGAATGCGTTTTTCTGCAATATCTAATTTGGCCATGACTTTGACCCGTGAAATAACCAACGGCGCAATGACGCGCTGAATTTCTAATATTTCATGTAATACGCCATCGATCCGATTACGTACCAGCACGCGTTCTTCATAGGTTTCGATATGAATATCAGATGCTTTTTGTTTGATGGCTTGGGTGAATAGGGCGTTGATCAAGCGAATGATGGGCGCATCATCTTGGGTATCCAATAAATCTTCACTGGAAGGCAGTTGGCCTGCCAATTTGAGTAAATCCAAATCTTCTTCCATGCCTTCCGCCGCATCTAAAATAGAGGCATTGGATTGGTATGCTTTGGCCAAATGTTGTTGGAATTCTCCCGCAGTGACTTTTTGTAAGTGCATGTCTATTTGCAGGACACGTTTGGCTTCTGCAAGGGCGGTGAGCGGCGTGCTGTCTAAATAATAGAGGTAAGTAAGGGTATTGTCAGGACCATCAGTGACGATAATGCCATGCGTTTTAGCAAAGCTATAGGGCAGGCGTTTGGTTTTTTCGTCCTGTTGGTCCATGGTTAGTCCTGTGGCATTACGTTTTCATGTCGCCAGCCGCAATTTTTTTCTTGGTGTGACAAAAAGGTTTGGGCAATTGCGACTGGTGCCAAGGCGGTGCAATGGTATTGGCATCCGTTTTATTATAGCTTTCTTGTGAGCGTGCGATATCGATTTGGTCTTGGCGCATATGATTGTATTTGCCACCAGTAAATTGGAGAATATCTTTTTCAGTTTTCAAGATATGTGGGCGAATAAATACCATCAAAACCTTTTTGCTGCGGGTGATGACATCGCGCTTGAATAAGCGTCCAATACCTGGGATGTCTCCAATAATGGGTATTCGCACGTTATCATCATTGATAGTGTCTTGTGCTAATCCTCCTAAAACCACGATATCACCGCTTTGCACATGCACAGAGGTGACGATGGCGGAAATGTTGAAGGTTGGGAACACATTGTCTGTCAAATCAGGTTGCGCTAACGTATCGTTACCTTGATCGATTTGTAATTGAATGCCTTTGCCATGGGTGATTTGGGGGCGTACATACAAATGCAGGGCAACATTGACCCGGTCATAGTTGGTATATGGACTGGCTGTTGTGGTACCGCTGGCGTTATTAGGATAGGAAGAAGATGCGACAGATACCTGTTTACCGATGAGGATTTTAGCCTGCCGATTGTCTAATATGACCACAGATGGTGTCGATAAAATATTTGCTTTGCGACGGCGTGCTAGGGCATAAATTTGTGACTGGAATTGATTGATGCTAACGTCGGTATTGAGCACCGCGAATCCAGGTCTGAACGACGCAGAATCTTGGCCTGCATTGGTGACGTATCCCCATTCTAGTCCCAAATCTTTAAAGTCGCTTTCATCGATTTCAGCAATCAGAGCTTCAATGAGCAATTGCGCAGGCTGGATATCCAATTGAGTGATGACAGTTTTTAACGTGCGAATCAACCGCGCCGGGCCATTGATGATGACAGAATTGGTATTGGGCTCGGCAATGATTTGGATATTGGGTTTGGTTGAGCCTTCACTTTGAGAGTTGGCGCTCGTGCCTGAAGCATTTTTATCGTTATTGACCGAGTTAGTTTGAGTCACTGGCGTTTGATTAGACACATCACTGGGGTTTAAATTTTGCATACTATACGCGGGGTTCGTGCTATCGAGTACAGGGACAGTTACGGTACCGATGGTTGTCCCCACATTGCCGCTGAAACTGGCTTGTGCGATACCTGCTAAAATGGGCACCAAATCTTCGGCGCGCAAATAGTTAAGGTAAACAACTTGGGTGTTATTGTTGGTAGAACTCGTATTTTGACGATCTAATTGTAAGATCAGCATACGAATGCGGATACGGTCAATTTTGCTGCCGCTCACCAAGATGGCATTGCCACGATCATCGGCAGCGATCATGGTTTGGTTATTTTTGTGTTGGTTGGTTTGCGTTAACAATAAGTCTTTCAGGGTTGCAGCAATGTCCATTGCCAATGCGTGTTCTAACGGGATGATATCAACGCCAGTCGAAGAAGAATTATCGACTTGATTGATGATATTGGTTAATTGTTGAATATTTGAAGCACGGCCCGATAAAATTAGCATATTTGAAGGGGCATAAGCTGATACAGAGCTCCATTGCGGCATGAGAGGGCGCAGTACAGGCACCAATTGTTCTGCTGGGACGTATTGCACTGGCACAACTTGGACCAACATATCGTCACCTTTGGCATTTTTGGCTTGGCCTAACGGATATTGAGACGAGGTGCGGGCGTCCATATTGGGTAAAATCTTTACCACATCACCATTAGGGATGGCTGCATAGCCCGAGACTTGCAGCATGGATAGAAATACAGCGTACAATTCTTTATCAGAAATAGGTGTGCTGGATACAATGGAAATTTTGCCAGTAACCCGAGGATCAACCACAAAATTTTTCTTTGTGATGCGAGATACTTCACCAATCACTGCCCGAATATCGGCATTGCGCAAATTCCAAATTTTTGATTCGGGGAGGATACTTTTCTTTTGAGCGGACGTTTGTGTCGGCGTTGCTTTGGGGACGACAGCGATCTTTGGTGTTGTGGTTATTTTTGGGGCAGGGGTTGTTTGCACAGGCGCGCTGGCTTGTGGCGTGACGGTTTTAGGTTGCGTATCGGAAACCGTCCATTTTTTTTCCAACTCTAAGGCCAAACGATAATCATCAACGGGGCCTATTTGGACAATAAACAAACCTTTATCAGGCCGTTGTTGGATTTTGATAGGTTGTCCCAATTCTGCGCTTAACTTTTTTTGCAGCGACTGGGCATCAGATTGTTTTTCAAACGCAGCGACTTTGATTAAAAATACGGGGTTTCCTTGCTCCGTGAGGGTAGTAATGCCCAAATCTCCGGAGATACTGAGACTTGAAAAGCACATTAATAGAACAAATAGGACCAACGATCTCATGCAACAACCAAATAAAAACTGATTGCTATATGATAAACAGTGTTGTGCTGGATGTCATCATTTTTAAAGTTACACCTAATGAACATTTTGTGCTGTTTTACGATTTATTGCTTGCAATAACACAGTTTTAGGAATGCTGCCCATCACAGATGGTTGGAATTTGTTGGCGAATCTCATAAAGTTTTTGTAGATCAATTTCGGCGTGGGCGATGCCTGGTCCAAGGGTTTGCACTTCGGCAACGATTTTACCCCAAGGATTGACGATCATGGATTGTCCGTGGGTGTTTCTACCATTAGGGTGCGCACCGCTTTGAGCGGCACCGATGACATAGGCGAAGCAATCCAAAGCACGGCAGCGCATCAATATTTCCCAATGTGCTTGGCCTGTTGTTGGGGTAAATGCAGCGGGGACCGCAATCAATTCCGCGCCGAGATTAGCCAATTCGATAAAGACTTTTGGAAAGCGAAGATCAAAACATACACAGAGCCCAAGTTTACCTACGGGTGTGGGGACGACGACTAATTTATCTCCAGCGCTAACGGTGTGTGATTCTTGGTAGGATTCTTTTTCTGAAAGCTTGGCATCAAACAAATGAATTTTGTCGTACCGCGCAATGACTTGACCTTGGTGATCATAGACTAGGCAAGCAGCTTTGACTTTATTAGGATCATCAGTGGACAGAGGAATTGTCCCACCCACAATCCAGACATGGTGTTGGCGGGCGAGTGTACTTAAGGTTTCTTGCGCTTTACCTGTGCCGGGTGTTTCTTGATAGCTAATGCTACGCGCGTGGCCTACACCTAGAAGAGGAAACATTTCTGGGAGCACAACCAAGTTGGCACCTGATTCAGCCGCTTGTTTGATCAGATCTGCGGCTTGCGCTAAATTATCATCCACATTATCGGTGGAACACATTTGAAGGGTAGCGACGGTTTGTGTTGGCATACTAAAATCCTGTTTGATCAGGAAATCTGGTGGCTATGGGTGGACTCGAACCACCGACCTCAGCATTATGAGTGCCGCGCTCTAACCGGCTGAGCTACATAGCCAGAGGGCGGGATTCTCTCGTGTTTATGCAAGGATGTCAAGTATCAGCTTTTTGAGAGATGGATAAATCTATCATTTTCCACTGGGGGAGAAGGTGTCGCGTAGCGACGGATGAGGGCGTGGTTATCCCTTCTCCCCCGAGGGGAGAAGGTGCCCGTAGGGCGGATGAGGGCGTGGTTATCCCTTCTCCCCTGAGGGGAGAAGGTGCCCGTAGGGCGGATGAGGGGCGGTCCATGAGATCTATGGACCACCACCTCCTCTTCCTACCGGAGTTGAATGATGTCCATGTCCATGTTCTGCCCGTAAAATATCTTCATATTGCGCAAACATGGATGCAATCACTTTATACCGATCAGAGCCATTATCAGTGAAGTCACCAATGGCGTTTTTACCATTAATCACCAAACTTTCAGGCAATTCAAATCCAGGAGACGCGGGGATACCCAAAGATTTTAAAATAACCGCAGCACGTTCCTCTATATGAATAGTTGGATCCTCAGTAAAACGTCGATACACAGTGACAGAATCCACGGTAGCATCTAATAGTTTTTTAGGGGGAATGGTGGCATCAGCGGGATCAACCGCGGCTAATCTTACAAAGTCTTCTCCCCTGGTTGTATTGACGATATCATTGGAATAATTAGGATCTTTTATACCACCGGGTGCAGCAATGCCAATGTCAATATCATTTTTCACATCGGGTAATTCTCTTATACCGATCACATTGGCCGAAGCTGTGGTTCCACCAACGGTATGACCGATAGGTCCTCCAGATGGAGGCACGTAAGCAGCACCGCCAGGATGGTGGGGAGAAGAACCGTCATGAGGAGGAAGTGCTCCAGGAGTTCGGGGTTGGTTGCCTCCGCCACCACTATCTGGAGGCGGCGGGAATAGACCACCACGCTGATGAGATGCTTGTGGGCCTATTGGTATTCTGGAGACCTCTAATTCTTCACCATCAGGGTCGTCCCACTCATATTCATGAGTCGTGAGATCTGATAAGTGCCGCCTATCTTGGTCGTGTTCGGGCATAAAGGGTTTTCTACCAATTTCGAATCCATCATCAGAATAGTCATCATCAAATTCACTACTATACTCAGAATCGTCATCGAATGATGATGACCCATCTGTAGCAGCTCTTCCGCCGAAACCATGAGCAGGATGGCCTGGTCTAGGATAGGCAGAACCGGCTGCAAGTGCTTGTTTGTCTGCAAGCAAATCCGCTTTCTCCTGTCGCAAGCGCTCGTTTTCTTGTGCTGCAATATGCAAGGTGTGTTGAAACGCTGCTATTTCTCTTCTTGCTAATTCTAGAGCGTCACGTGTGTCTATGTTTTCTTCTACAGCTGTCTGGTACATTCCTAGTATATTTTCGCATCGACTATCTACTTCCCGGATACGTGCATCTTTTAGGGCGACAAGTTTCTCTAATTCTGCTATTGTACGGTCTTGTTGATTCATGCTTATTTGCATCTTAGATATTTGTTGTTGCAGACTGAGCAAGCTGTTATTTGCCGATAGTAGTTCCATGTGAACAGGATCATTTTGACTGTCTCGTCTTGCTGTTTCTGCTTCTTCTGTAAGCCTAGCATTGTCTGCTTGTAAGCTAGATATTCGTTCATCAAGTGCAGCAATGATGGATTGCTGGTCGTTTGATTGTTGTTGTAATGCTTGGTATCTTTTCATAAGGTCAGGGTAGTTGCGTTTTAATTCCGCAAGTTCGGTTTCTAATGCTTCATTTTGCGTATCAGCGTTCGTTAATTCTTGTACAAGTGAAGCTTGTTGTCTGGTGTTTGACATTAGTTCTTCTCTGGCAGCAGCCAGATCTTGATTGAGGGTGGTGTTTTGTGCCTGGATTTGCTCATAGTCTTCTCCAGCCATTCTCAATCCTTCTTCAAGCTCCCGCACTTGGTTTTCTAAAGTGCTTACTTTGGCTTTTTCTTGTTCGAGTTCTGCTACTAATTGTTCACCAAGAGATTGAGCGCGCTCCAAACGTTGTGCGACTTCTTGCAATGCATCCAAAGTTTCTTGATCGATCGCTCGTTGAGCTTGTTGTTGTCTGGCATTTTCTTGGAGTAGGAGATTATCTTGATGAAACGACCAGATATCCGCGTTTAAACGATCGACATGTTGTTCTAATTCATTGAGTCTGCCTATAAGCACATCACGTTCTGTTGTAAGTTCTTTGATTGTATCGGTATCTTGAGCTGTTGCACTTTGTGCATTTTGTAAAGCACCAGTGACTTCGCTAAGTTGAATTCGTAGTTCTGCTGCTGCTCTTGCTTGTTCTTCAAGTTGCGTGGTGACATCTGTTACTTGTCCTTGGAGTGTTTCAACGACGGTTTCTAATTCAGTAATTTGAACTTGCAGTTGTGTTTGTTGATGTTGGGCCTCTAGGGCAGCTGTTTGTAATGCTTCATGAGCTTGTTCTAAATCAGCCTGTAGGGCAGT
>JANSXK010000069.1 GCA_024742995.1 Gammaproteobacteria bacterium | reverse complement strand
CCATGCTGTATTCGTGGCGGTCAAAGAAAAAACAAGGTGGGACAACACTTGAGCAACAAAAGCTTCAGCAAGCCGAAATGGCGCGGCTAAAACGTGAGTGCGCAAGACTTTCAGAAGAGAATGCCTTTCTAAAAAAGGTGGGCGGCAGATTCAATCAGTCATTGCAACACCTAATTTGTTATAATTAACTTTTTAGGAGGGACGATGATGCGTGCTTTATCAAGACGGAGCTTTACAGCACATCAGCAAAATGCAATCTGGTCTTTATGGTCGCAGGGCAAATCACTGAGTGAAATTGGAAGGCAGCTTGATAAACATGCAGGTTCAATTTTTTGTTTCTTACAAAAATATGGTGGAATTAAACCTATTAAGTCAATTCATTCAAAACGAGCATTAACACTGCTTGAGCATGAAGAAATATCTCGAGGTTTATCGGCTAATTTATCAATTAGGAATATTGCAAAATCTTTAGGTCGTCCACCATCTACTGTATCTCGAGAAGTTAATCGTAATGGAGGTATTACAAAATATCGAGCCATATCAGCGGATAAGCTTTCAAACAAGTGGTCACCAGAACAGATATCTAGTTATCTTAAGCGTACTTATCCAACTCTGATACTACTATGCATATTTCTCATGAATCTATTTATAAGACGCTTTATATTCAATCTCGAGGTCATTTGAAGAAAGAGTTGTTGAAACATCTCCGAACACAGAGAGTTATGAGGCAATCCAAACAATTTAATACTAAGGGTAACGCACGTGGTGGCATTATAGACGCAGTATCTATTCACGACAGGCCAAAAGATATTGATGAACGTACTATACCAGGTCATTGGGAAGGCGATTTAATCTGTGGCTCAAATAAATCTTATGTTGCCACATTAGTTGAAAGAACATCCAGATTTACGTTGTTAATTAAGCTTAATGGCAATGATACAACCAGTGTTGTAAGTGCTATTACAAACAAAATTGTAGAGCTTCCAACCCAATTAAAAAAATCACTCACCTGGGAGCGTGGCATGGAATTAGCAAAACATCAAAACTATTTTTGATGAAGAGCGCTCGCGTGCAGGTGCTCCCCGGATTACCAAGCGCTTAAACAACGAGGGTGAACGGGTCGGAAAGCAGCGTGTTGCCAAGATCATGCGTGAAACAAGGTTGGCGTGCGAAAGCCTCAAGGAAATTCAAGGCAACAACCAACAGCAATCATCAATTACCCGTTGCGCCGAATCTATTACAGCAAAATTTCTGTGCGCTTAGTCCCAATGAAAAATGGGTTAGCGATATCACGTATTGCCATACAGAAGAAGGATGGCTTTATCTTGCGGTGG
>JANSXK010000004.1 GCA_024742995.1 Gammaproteobacteria bacterium | reverse complement strand
CTACGGCTTGATCTTTAAACTGCGAGCTGTATTTATTCCTGATTACTTTTTGTTCTAAACTATTGTTGTTCATTCTTCACCTCTGCTTAAGATTTTACTCTCTTAACAGGGTGTCCATCAAATCAGGGCAAGATCAAACCTTGTATTACTTCTTAGTTTGTATGACTGAAACTTCGAGAACATACCCTAAAAAATTAAACCCAACTTCATTTAAACCTTATAAATTAGCTGTAAAACTGCTGCTTGAAAATGTGCTGTAATCATTCCGACACTATTCGTATTATCTATCGGTGAGTTAGGAAGAAATGCCCCATAGCTATATATAATTTGTGCAGACAGTTCTTTTTGAATAGTAACATCCAACCCTGCAGAGAGTGACCCAGAGGCAGCTAATGGATAACCTATCGCATTTGTAGCAAGTGGCACTGGATTTGTTTCATAAATAATAGATCCGAGTAACGCTAATTTATCAGTAGCTGTATATCGCGTGGTTACTTGAAATGACCAAACATCTTTCCAATTAGTAGGCACAACATAAGTTCCAGTTGTAGTATTGGTAAAATCGATGTTTTTCTGAATAGACCAGCCAGACCAATATATTTTGCCCTCTAAAAACCACCCATTGTCTGCAAAATGTTCGATCCCTAGATAAATAACCGGTGCCGCAGTTATATTCAATGACAAATTATTAACAACAGTTGTACCAGTAGAGCTTGTGCCATGCCCATATGTATTAACTTGTGTGTACCCGGCAACAGTCAAGTAATTCTTGGCGTTAATTTTGTAGTAAAGCCCTAAATCACCTACGTAATTCAAACCAGAAACACTATTAATCTGATTTCCCTGCCCTGGGATTAAGAAATTTAGCTGAAAATGAGCATTGTCTGCAAAATTAAAACCAATCCCTAATGCTAAGTTTTCTGTAAATTGATAACTAGACTGAATGCCAAACCGGTAGTAAAATAATTCAGTTTGCGTTGTATCTTGGGCAACGATGGAGTCTATGGGCCAATCCAAATGACCATACCCGCTGGGAGTAATATTGATGCCCATGACAAATTTATCTGTAAATCTGTATGAGCTCAACAAATACGGTAATGCATTAGTGACATTACTGCCAGCACTCCCACTCATCCCATACGATACGCCTTCAAATCTGAAAACGGGATTGATTAAGACGTTCCCGGCAATTACCTGTGCTTTATTTACAATATTTAATTCGGCTGGATTTTGGAAAAAGTTATCGTTTAATATCTGATCCACTGCACAATAGGCTTTTGAAATCAAAAAGAAACTTATAATTGATATATTCCCAGCAAGGAGAAATTTTTTAGTAAACAATTTTATTCACCCATTTGTTAAATTAACGCAAGAAAACTTTAATAAAAATATTGTACGTATTTCTCTGAAAAACAAACAAAAAGCTTCCGCTTAGATGCCTCCAAAACAGTGGGCAATAAAAATAAAAAATGCTATACCAAATGTGTTATTTTGATACCAGTTAAAATTAGTCATACTGTGAATATTTTGCTTATTTGTACAATCGTTGATAGAATAGTCTTAAAATAGCCATCGAGAATACAACCTAAAACAACTATTAAGACAGTGTATCTTTAACGCTAACCACGTATGCTTACCCTAATGGTAAACAAGGAATTTATCATATTATTGGATGAGTAACGAATATGATTAAAAACAATATATTTAATTGCTATATTATTGGTGATGATAACATAACCCTACAATGCGCAGATATCATATTAGCCAACAACCATCAGTTACTTGGTATGATATCTACCTCAGAAAGAATAAAAGAATGGTGCATTACTAACTCTATCCAATACATTGAGAACCTTCATCAATTCCAAAACAAATACCACAGAAAACCATTCGACTTCTTATTTAGCATAGTTAACAATGAAATCCTAACTAAAGAGATTCTGGAACTTCCACGTTATTATGCAATAAATTATCACAACGCCCCATTACCAAAATACGCTGGGCTGTATGCAACCTCATGGGCCATTCTAAATGGTGAAAAACAACATGGGATTAGTTGGCACCGTATGGAAAAAACAATTGATGCTGGTGATATTCTTAAACAGCCTTCATTTTCCATAGATGATTCTGATACAGCACTCAGTTTAAACCTGAAATGTTACGAACAAGCGATTCATTCTTTTCGTGAACTTGTTAACGAACTTGCAACCAATGCGGCAACTCCACTCAAACAAGAATTATCATGTCGCTCATACTATGGCTTGAAAGATAAGCCAAGAAATTTTGGATTTATTTCGTGGAGTATGTCCGCACAGGAAATTGATCAATTGTGTAGAGCTCTAACCTTAGGTAATTACACCAACCAATTGACTGTGCCCAAACTGTTCATTCACGGAGAGATATTTATAGTAAAATCATACAGAAAATTAGACATATTGTCCACATTGTCACCCGGAAAAATTGTTAGTGCTTCAAACAACTCTTTCCAAGTAGCCACAAAAACCTCTGACGTAGCCATATTGGAACTCACCGATCTTACCGGGAAAAAACTTTCAATTGAGAACGTGATCAACCTATTTCAACTAACCCCTGGTTCACAGCTAGACGAGATTAAGGGTGAATTTATCGCGGAGTTACTAAAACACCCTACCACGCATCCTAAAGTAGAAGAATTTTGGGTTAATAGGTTTATGTATCACGCTCCCGAAGAAACTACATTTTTATCTAAATTAGAAAAAATGGAAACATCGTCATACGAAGTGGGTACAAAAACTAAAATCCCTCCCAACATATTTGGAAAACTAAAAAAACTATCCGGTATAAACCAGCACCCAGAAGACACTCTGCTCACAGCCGCTCTAATTTATTTATATAGACTAAATAACTATAAGAACTTATCAGTTGAGCTTAGCAGCCCTAAATCAAGAACTAATATTTTCGAGTTTGAAAAACTGCTATCAGATTTTCTTCCTTTAGTATCAAGCTTTAACAATGCTATGACCTTTGGAGAAGCGCTACAAATTATTACAGACCAAAAAAACCAGCTAGTACAAAATTATACTTTTTCAAAAGATATCTTTATCCGCTACCCTCAATTAAAAAACGCCCTTTGTAAAATAGACATCAGTATTACTATCACTGATTCAAAAAAACTCAATCTTCACCACAACAAATTAAATTTGTATATTGCTGAAGACGGATCGTGGTTTAATTTCGACCATCAAATAAACCTTAAATCACGCTCAAGATCCTATGCTTATTTCAAAAATATGAATAAGCAATTTTTAACGCTACTAGATGATATAGTTAACCACCCCTCTAAAAAGATTTTCGAACTGGAAATACTCGATAAAAAAGACAAAAACAATTTGCTGATAAACTGGAACGGAACGCCGTATAAATATAATTACAAGAAATTATTACATCAATATTTTGAAGAACAAGCCATTAAGACTCCTCAATTCATAGCTGTCGTCTTTGAGAACCAAACAATCACTTATGATGAGCTCAACAAAAAAGCAAATGAAATCGGAAATTATTTAAAACGATATGGAATAAAAAAGAATGACTTAGTAGGGATTTTACTAGAAAGAAGCATTGAAATGGTTGTTTGTATTCTGGCCGTTTTAAAGTCCGGAGGAGCTTACCTTCCATTAGATCCCAATTACCCCAATGATCGCATTGCGTATATGCTTAATAATAGTCAAGCAAGCATATTAATCTTGGAGAGTGGCTGTAAAAACCACCAGCCTGAAGGATACGTAGGGAAAACCGTGGAGATAAACTCTATATTAAATGCGAAGTGCCATGACAACAAGAACCCCAAAACTACCACTCAGCACTCGGATCTAGCTTATGTTATCTATACATCAGGTACTACAGGAAAACCTAAAGGCGTCCCTATTTCACATCGCGCTATTTGCAATCATATGCTCTGGATGCAAAATGAATATTCATTCAAAGCTAACGATGTATTTTTACAAAAAACCCCTTTCTCGTTCGATGCGTCTGTGTGGGAATTTTTTGCCCCCCTATTCATTGGCGCAAAGCTTATCATGGCCTCTAAGGACACACATGCCAGTCCTACTCAGTTGATACACTTGATTACAAAAAATCAGGTTAGCGTACTACAACTTGTTCCTACCATGCTAAAAGAATTGCTCTCCACCAAAACATTTGGTTCATGCACCTCACTAAGACAAGTGTTTTCTGGTGGCGAAGTTCTCTCTCCTGAACTTATTAAAGCATTTTTTAAAAATAATACTAGTAATGCCAAACTACATAATCTATATGGCCCTACCGAAACCACTATTGAAGTTATAACCGCAACATGTACAAAAAAGGATACAAAAAGCAGTGCTTCCATAATAGGAAAACCTATAATGAATACAAAAATATATGTGTTAGATGCTGAAATGCAGCTTGTCCCATCAGGCATAACGGGAGAACTTTATATTGCAGGAGACTGCTTGGCTAAAGGTTATTTATACAATACTGAGTTCACAAAACAAAAATTTATACCCAACCCATTTGGTATCAACAAAAAAGATAAGCTTTATAAAACTGGAGACTTAGTAAAATGGCAATCGGACGGCAATATAGAGTATCTAGGTCGATCTGACAACCAGTTAAAAATCAGAGGATTTAGAGTAGAGCTAAATGAGATTGAGTTCAATTTAATGAAAATTAGAGGTATTCGTCAATGTGTTGTGGTAGCTGAACCAAACTTAGATGACTCTATGTCTTTATCAGCTTATCTTGTATTAAAAAAATACTCTAAGATCTCAGCCAAAGACATTCGTATAGCTTTGAAGAAAAACATTCCTGAATATATGTTACCCACTCGATTTTTTGCTGTAGATAATCTACGGATAACACCCAGTGGCAAAATAGATAGAAAAATATTGCCGACACCGTATAAACAATTAGCTTCAGGAAAAACATGTGTAGCGCCTACTAATGATATTGAAAAATTACTAAAAAACATCTGGTGCTCTACTTTAAAAACAAAAGCTATTGGAGTGTACGATGATTTCTTTGAGCTAGGAGGCAATTCATTATCAGCTATGAAAATAATAGTGCTTATTCAAGATCAATTTTCACTTCGTTTAAGCCTTAGAACATTATTCAAATTTACAACAATAAACACTCTGGCCAAAGAAATAGAAAACGTACGACACGCAACAGATAACTATCTTGGTAACTATAATTTACCTGACAATCTAATAGTACCTCTCAAAACCACAGGAATAAAAACACCATTGTTTTTAGTTCACCCTGTTGGTGGTAGTGTATTCTGGTACCAACTTCTTGAAAAATATTTAGATGAAAATAGACCATTATATGGAATACAAGATCCTGGCCTAGATAAAAATGAACTCGTCTTTGAAAATTTAGAAGAAATGGCGAGCACTTATATTGACGCCATCCAAAAAATCCAACCGCGAGGGCCTTATTTAATTGGTGGTGCCTCCTTTGGTAGTACCGTTGCAATTGAAATTGCTCAACAATTGCAAAAAAAAGGAGAGGCCATAGCTGCCATCATATCATTAGATGGCTGGGCATTTTACCCTACGCTTCAAAATGATGAAGTATATTTCCAAAACATCATGAAAGAACAAAACTCGAGAATCTTGAAAAAATATGTCGCAAACAACATTTACAACTCTGAGTTCTTGCTAAAATTACAGTCACATAGAGAAAAACTGTTAGTACAATACAAGTTACCAATTATTAAGCATAAACTAGTCCTGTTCAAAGCAAAAGAACTGAATGAAATGTTTAAATATAACGCCCCACTAAATTGGTGGGAAGATTACTCCGATCAACCAATTGAATTTCATTTAGTACCAGGAGATCATGAAAGCATGTTTTATGAACCACATATTAAAACCTTAGCCAGCAAACTCAACGATAGTCTAAACGAGAAAGATATAGCTTCTCCAAATCTAGACAATCTAATTGAATGCTAAAAAACTCAACTTATCCTTAGTCAGCTTATTAATAAGATTGCTACCAATTTTGTTTTTAAGCCACTCGTAGTCTATTATTAGTATGGGTAGGCCTACTCCTACAGACAGTAAGAAAGATACTCAACCAGGCTATTATAATGCATAAAAATGCAGATGTACTTTCAGACTTCATAAATTCAATTGAAGCACCTCTACTGTTCTTATCACTAGATTTTGTTGTCTTAGATCTCAATATTGCGGCAGAAAAAATATTTAAACTAAAAAGAAGCTCCGCCATAGGTAAATCATTTTCCTTTTTTTGCCCATATTTCAATCAAACTACAGAGCAACTTTTTTCTAATAACTTAATCTCTCGTATAGGAAAACAAAAAATAATCTGGCTCTCCTTATCTTCTAATCTGCCCTCAAATGAAGTTAAATTTATCCTGATTGGACAACCTAAAGAAGAAACCAGAAAATTCCAACCAAATATAGAAGCCTCCAAAAACACAGATCTCTCCATACATCAGGATATCAAAGATTTAAGTCAAACTTTAACTGGTCAGCCAGTAGATAAAACCAAAAGCACAATAGAACATGTAAAAGATATTTACCATTATATGGAAAACATCATTGCAGAAGTACCAATTAGCGTCTACTGGATGAATATGAAATGCATATATCTAGGATGCAGTAACAGTATGGCAAAGTTATTAAACTTAAAATCGAGACACGATATTGTTGGCAAAACTTACGCCGATCTTTATGACAAAAAATCAGCTGCACACTACAAAAAAGCAGATCATCTTGTTATGAGTACAGGAGTAGCTTTAAGTGCAGAAGAACCATTATATTTTCCCGATGGCTCCAAAAAAACTTATTTATCGAACAAGGTTCCACTACTAAGTTCAAATGGGAAAATTATAGGTATGCTTGGCATTTCAGTAGATATAACTGAACGTAAAAATATGGAAGAAAATTTATTAAAGGCCAAAGAAGCTGCCGAAGCTGGAGAAAAAGCCAAAACCATATTCATAGCCAATATGAGTCATGATATCCGCACACCATTAACCGGCGTAATTGGTCTAGGTCATATACTAGAAGATGAAATAGAGAACCCCGAACAAAAAGAACATGCTCACAATATTGCTGCAAGTGGTGATGCACTATTAGATATGTTAAATCAAGTTATCACTGCCGTTGCATCTGGTAGGCTTACAACGGATGATGTGCATAAAGAACCTTTTGATCTGCAACTCCTCATCCAGTCCATTGTTGACCTAGAAAATTCTTCCGTTGATTTCAAAGACATTGAATTACGAACAACCATTGATGAGCGCATTCCTACAATCCTCATTGGTGACCATAAAAAAATTTATCACGTCATACTAAACTTAGTTGGAAATGCGATTAAGTTCACGAAAACGGGCCATGTCAGTATCAATGTCACATTGGCTGAAAAACACAATAATAGTGTTCAATTATTATTTAAAGTAAGTGATACAGGCTCAGGCATCCCTGCAGAATCTCTAGATAAAATATTTGAATTATTTTACAGAGGAACGCCTTCATATAAAGGCTTAGACAAAGGTCATGGCGTAGGTTTGCATATCGTCAAAACCTATACCGAGTTGCTAGGGGGAAAAATCATTGTTAACAGCAAAATCAATGAAGGCTCTAAGTTTTCCTTCACAATACCTCTTAAAATAGCTGATCAAAATGCAATACCTAAAAATATCTCGGAAGAGCCACCTCTAGTCGATAATTCACAAAAAACACCATCTCTAAACATACAAACAACAATTCCTGAAAAAACAAAAACTACTGCTAAGAATATACTCAGTGCCCCAGAAGTATTAGTTATAGAAGACAATCCAATCGCACTGTCCGTTGCGCAATCCATCGTCAAACAATCCAACTGCAATCCCACTCCTGCAACTGATGGTGAATCTGCCTTAGAACTAGCTAAAACCAAGCCTTTTGACCTCATTCTCTCTGACGTTGGTTTACCAGGAATATCCGGAATCGAATTTACCGAACAACTTAGAAAACACGAACAAGAACAAAGCAAATCACCCGTACCTATCGTTGCTGTAACCGGCCATGCAGAAGGCAAAATTCACGAAGAATGCATTGCAACTGGGATGAATGATGTCATCATTAAACCCATTAACATCCAAACCTTAGCGAAAGTTTGTGATAAGTTTTCGTTGTTTAGTGAAAATGATGATACGCTGCAGCCTCTTAATGAAACGACAGAAGACATCCCATCAAAATCTGTTAATCCCCAAAATAAATATATGCTTAAAGCAGACTTACCTGATACCGAAGCCGAACTATTTGAACTCGACAGTCTTCCCATATTTGATGTTCAACACGCTAGAGAGATGTTAGGCAATGATAATGTCCTGCTTATGAAAGTATTGAAAGATACGATTAATATCACCATACCAGAAGAATTACCCCGCATGGATAAAGCACATGAAGAAGGTAATTGGCAAACAGTTGCTGATATCTCTCATAAATTAAAAGGTGGCTTTTTAAGCATCAGCCTCACACGTGCTGCAATTGCTTGCCAATACCTAGAACGCTCGCAAAAAATAGGAAATACCACCTTGCTTGAAAAGCTCTACCAACAAGTTACCAAGACAATAGAAGAAACTTCTGATAAGCTCAAAATTTTTGTGAAATGAGGCCATTCAAGTGGAGGCAATTTACTCCTTGTCTGCGCATTTGCATGAGGTTGAACATAGAATTGCATGATCCTGATCAGCGAATTCCATGCAGTTGATCACTGCTGCTGTCAACGCCAATTGAAAACTGATCCCATTGCCGAATGAAAATTGATCCCCCCGACAAAAAAATTAGTTGTTCAAATCTATTTCCTCCTTATCTTTCATGATGCCAGCTTTTAATTTATCTTTGAGTCGATAACTACTGCCTCGACATTGAATCACATGCGCATGATGCAGAAGTCTGTCAAACATTGCAGCAGTCAGGACTTTGTCACCCGCAAATGCATTATCCCACTGCCCAAAAGGCAGGTTTGATGTGACAATAACAGAAGATTTTTCATAACGATGGGCAATAACCTGAAAGAAGTTGTTTGCCTGCTCTCTTGCCATAGGTAAGTAGCCAATCTCATCAATGATTAATAATCTGGGGTTTGTAATTGCTCTTCGCATTATTTCTTTGTATCGTCCCTGTCTATGAGCAGTCTCGAGTAACAACATTAAATCAGCAGCAGAGATAAATTTTGTTTTGATATTGGCCTGTGTTGCCAGATAGCCTAGCGCAATTGCCAGATGCGTCTTGCCAACCCCACTCGGGCCCAATAAAATAATATTCTCCTGCCTTTCTATAAAAGCCAGTGATGTGAGTTCCCTTATTTTGTTTTTAGGAATGCCTGTTGCAAATTTAAAATCAAAGTCATCTAAGGTTTTAATCATTGGAAAACCAGCCATTTTTGTTAACAATGTTCGACTTCTTATCTGTTTTTCTTCTGCCTCTACTTGCAATAGGCGTTCTATAAAATCAGTATAAGATGTGTTTTCACCAGCAGCCTGTTGTGCTAACTGTGGATATTGCGTTGGTATGGCTGTTAAGTTTAGTTTCTGACACAGTGATGCAATGCGCTCATCTTGAATGTTCATATTAGCACCTCTAGATGTTGGTCCAGAAGGATCTGATAAACTGATAAATTGTGTTGAAATGAGGGTGTATCTTGTGTCTCAAAACGATGGCGTGGCTTCTCCTCGGGTCGGTGTAAAGTTGATATACAGATACCTTTATAGTTTAAACTCAATGGACTCAATTTTGCTTGCTCTTCGATAAGTCTCTCAAAAGGTGATACACAAGTTGTGGCATGAATGCGTTTATTAGCAATATCATTTAGCCATGTTAAAACATGTAAATTAGCTGTATGCACATCAAGCGGTAGACCCACTGTATTGAGTTGGCCAAGTAAAGGATAGTAAAAACTGTGTCTTAAATAGTGAATAAATCGCTCAACCTTGCCTTTTGTTTGTGCACGATAAGGCTTGCACACTTTTGGGATAAATCCCATATGCTTTGCATAATCCTAAAACCCAGACTGAAAACGATGTTGTCCTGAACCATAAGCATTACGCTCAATAATCACCGTTTTCATATTGTCGTAAAGAATAGTATTAGGCACACCACCAAAATATTCAAATGCATGCTGATGACAGCCTATTAAGGTTTCCAAGCGTTCATCAGTCACAAACTCAACATAGCTTGCGCGTGAATAACCCAGGACTGCAATAAAAGCACTTAATCTATCTTTGCCTTTGCGAAACTGTGCCCAGTCAATCTGCATTTGATACCCTGGTGTTGTTTCATAACGAACAATCACCTCATTATTTTTTGCCTTTAATGTGCTCATGTAAGCTCTTAGTTGAGAAGCCCCTCCCGGATATCCTAGTGCTTTGATTTCTTCAAAAATCACAGTCGATGGAATCCAATGAGGAGAGGCATCTTTTAAGCGCCTTTTGATATAGCCTTTATACGGCTCTAATTTCCGTGGCTTCTTTCCTCGCGGTGTATACGTGGGTTCACCGCCAGATTTAATATATTTACGTACCGTATTAATCGACATCCCTAAATGTCTCGCTATCCCTTTTTTACTATATCCTTGCTTGTATAAAATTTGTATCATTGCCTGCTCCTCTGATGTAATCATGCTTCCTTCCAGAATCTGATAACTCTGAAGGTAAATATATACATAGGGGGATCAATTTTCAGTCGGCAATGGGGATCAGTTTACAATCGGCAGTGACAGCTGAGTTTAAAATGCGCACTAAGTTAAAAATATTATATAAATTTAGATGCGTTAATCCTGCCAAGATATAGCTGGACACTAGACATCAAATACCCATATAAAATATAATTTTGCTGAAATCACATATGACAGGATGTTTTATGAGTGATAATATGCAAGAAGGATTAGTCCCAGGTACTTTCATACCCAAATCAAATGTCATACTCATTGAACATAAATACTCAAAATCCGAACCATGCATAGCATATACACTGGCAATACTTACCACTATCGTGGGTGGTGTAACTTGCTGTCTGACCGCTATGATTGGAGAGGCGATTCTTGAAAAAACCCATACCCATGAGAAAAACTACACAACCGCAATCAATGATATGGCAAGGATTGGTATCATTGGGAGAATGCTTACAAATTTAGCACTTTATGGATTGATATTGTTGTATGCTAGTAAATTAGATCCCGCACGTAAAGCTGCACCCGCCAGAGGATACCCATCATGTGGTATGGAACTAATTTTTGGTAAGGATGAACGCCCACCCAACAAATCCCGTTTTATTTGCGGCATGATACTTCTTCCTACTATTCATGCAGCAAACATGTTGGCTTCTGGCTCGGTAGGGTACTGGATTTACACAAGAAACAATAAAAGCATACTCAATTTTGAAGAGTCGATAGAAGCACTTGCTGTTGGCATTGCTGTCACGACAATCCCATTTTGTCTCACTTCTTTAACCCTTGCAACAGCTTATAGTGATTTTCGACCACTTCCTGGACCAGATACCTCGATACATACGAGGCTACCTACAAGAATACCTGATTATATAGGGCCACCAAAAACAGAGAAACACTATCTTGAAGAAACTGCCAAAAATACAGCAGCAATAGCAGAAGAACTTCGACGGCAACGCCAGGGAGGGGGAGGATATAGATAACTCCATCTTGGCCAATACCAAAAACCTGATGACTAATAGTTCATAAAATAATCAAAAGTCTAAAGAACTTAATAAGTCACAAGAAATAAATTGAAGCTCTTTCTAAAAACAACTTTCAATTATTCTCATGAATCAACAAATAAATCGCCCCAAACCAAATCAGCGTAGCCACAATCCATCCACAAAAAACATCCCCAAAATCATATTTTACCCTTTCCAAAAATGAGTGGTAATCTGGTAGCAATATCAGCGTAATCGTCAACTAAACCACACCTAAAAACCCATTTAAGTGATCGACCTCATGCTGCAAAATCCGTGCCTCTAATCCTGTTGCATGCTTAGTAACAAGCTCACCACTCATATTGTATCCGGAGTATTCAATTTCCTGTGCCCTAGGAACGGGGCCCATCAAATCACCACAATTAAGACATCCTTCATAACCCGTTTCTTCGATTTCAGACAACACCGTAAAACTCGGATTAATTAAAACTGTATCAGGAATATCAACTTCTGGTTTTCTACGCCGTGCGTACGCTGTGCCAAATACAATCACACGCTTGCTGACTCCTATTTGTGGCGCAGCAACACCAACGGCTCCTTTTTCTTCCATGATATCCAACATATCTCGCACTAATGTTCTGAGCCAATCGGATTGCATCTCTTCTCTTGGAACAAGCTCGGCTACGAGCCTTAATGTAGGAGCATTTTTTTCCAGTAAGTTTCTCATTTCAATTCTCCCTTATTTACGATGAAGCTCGTATTAGAATTTGTTTGAATAAAGTGTTTCATATTTGGAATATCAACGCTCAACTGAACGACTGCAAACCCAAACCTTTGATCAACATACTGCACTTCTCCATGCCCTATTGTAGTCGGAATAGATGAAAACTTCTGTAGTCTTAAACAAGGCGTTGCAACAACTTTTATTACCTTAAAAAATATAAGTCTATGACATTCGATGGTGTGAGAAGATTGTGTGTATGTGGCGATTTAGAAACTTTGAAAATTATAGGGGCTGTATTAGGGGACTGTGTTGTTAAATGAGGGCCCCTGAATGGGAAAGACCCTTTTTATATGGCTCCCCGGACAAGACTCGAACTTGTGACCTAATGATTAACAGTCATCCGCTCTACCAACTGAGCTACCGGGGAATAAGCGCAAATGGTAAATGGATTCTGCGTTTTGGTCAAGTCACTTGAACGAAAAAAATTGTTTTACAACAGCAATAGACTCATTTTTTAGGCATACTATTTGATCATGCTTAGAATATTAGCTGCGTTTTTATAGTTCATTAAAAAAATATCTCCAATCCATTGCTCTCTTTCACCAGCATAAATCAAGAACGCTTTGGTACAGCGCTTACCCACCAACTTCTGATAAAACTTTAAATTTTTTAATAAAGACGGGGTAAACGTATGTGTCGATTTAATTTCGATAGGAATTAAATCGTGTCCTTGCTGAATAATCAAATCAATTTCATTTTGATGATTATCTCGATAGTAATATAATTTAGCATCTAGCCCTTGATTTAATCGCGCTTTCATCACTTCAAGTACCACTAGATTTTCAAATAAATGTCCACGAATCGGGTTGCGATTCATTTGCAAGCTTGTTTCTATGCCCAATAAATAACTGACCAATCCCACATCAGAAAAAAATAGTTTTGGTGCCTTGAGGACACGCTTACCAAAGTTTTCAAAATAAGGTGGTAGTAAAGTAACCAAATAAGAGGCTTGCAACACACTTAACCAAGCACGAATAGTCGGATTGGATACCCCCACATCATTAGCCAGAGATTCAAAATTTAAAATACTACCAACACGCCCAGCCGCAAGCTGCATAAATCGTTGAAACTGATCTAAGCTTTGAACATTTATGATCTGCCTAACGTCTCTTTCAACGTAGGTCCGTTCATATGCCCGAAAATAAACAATGGGCTCGATTGTTTTATCATAAATACGTGGATATCCACCTGCCAACAACAGATCATCTAAGTCTAGCAATAAATCACTTTGCTGCAATTCGTGCAACGACAACGGTAACAATTCTAAAATACCCGTTCGCCCTGCTAAGGATTGCGCAATTTCCTCCCCTAATGCTATTTGATGACTCCCCGTTAGAATGAACTGTCCAACTTCTTTTTTCTGATCAACAATCGTCTGAATATAAGAAAGTAGTTCCGGTGCACGCTGAATTTCATCGAGAATCACGCCAGCTGAATTTGTCGAAAAAAAATGTCTGGGATCTGAAAGAATAAGTGCCCGTGTATCAGGTTCTTCGAGATTAAAATATGCTTTTTCCTGATACAGTTTTTTAACTAAGGTCGTTTTTCCAGATTGACGTGGCCCCAAAACCGTCATTACAGGGAATTGGCAAGATTGCGCCATAAGTACTGATTTTAAATCTCGTTGAAACACAGTAATCTCGTACAGTTTTAAAAAATAATTTAATATATGTACAATTTTAGTATGGAATCAAGCATAACACAAATCAGCTAAGACAACATAGGGTTAACAACACCATCAACATCAGCTGAACCAAGGTAAAAATGGTGAGGTGCTCTCGGAGTCCAAGACTACCGCACAAACTGCTCTAAACGATCCATCGCATCGCGTAGCGTCTCCATACTCACGGCAAATGACAGTCGAATACAACCTTCCGTACCAAAAGCAGATCCCGGCACCACCGCCAATCCTTTCTCTGTCAACAAGGCTTCAGAAAAAGCAATATCATTGGCAAAATCACGCTGCTCGATGATGGATTGCACGCTCGGAAAGCTATAAAACGTCCCATCAGCAGGAATCACGTCAACCCCCTGCATCTCCGTCAAGCGCTGCACGACGTAATCATGCCGTTCATGAAAGACCTTGACCATCTGTTCAACCGCATCAAGACCCCCATTCAACGCGGCCACTGCCGCTTTTTGTGCGATAGAACATGGATTAGACGTCGACTGTGATTGAATGATCTTCATTGCCTTCATTAAGGACGTAGGACCAGCAGCATAACCAATGCGCCACCCGGTCATCGCATAGGCTTTCGATACACCATTTAACACGATGCTGCGTTCGTATAATTCCGGACACGCATTGAGAATATTCACAAACGGTTGTGTCCATAAAATATGCTCATACATATCATCCGATGCAATCAACACTTGCGGATGGCGTAATAATACTTCACCCAAAGCTTTTAATTCATCCAAAGAATACGCCACACCCGAAGGGTTAGACGGGCTGTTAATGAACATCAATTTGGTTTTCGGTGTAATGGCTTTTTCCAAATTTTCTGGGGTGATTTTATAGCCTGTTTGCGGTGAAGAAGAAATAAATACGGGCTTGCCACCGGCTAACAAGGCCATATCTGGGTAAGAAACCCAATAGGGTGCTGCAATCAAAACTTAATCACCCTCGTTTAACAAAGCCTGGCATAAATTATAGCAACTTTGCTTCCCCCCCACCGACACTAAAATTTGTGACGGCTCATACTCTAATTGATTATCGCGTTGAAATTTGGCTTGTATGGCTTGTTTCAATTCTGGAATACCATCTACGGCTGTATATTTGGTAAACCCTGCGCGCAATGCCTCAACGGCAGCTTCTTTGATATAATCTGGCGTGTCAAAATCAGGCTCACCCGTGCCTAAACTAATAATGTTCTCACCTTTCGCACGAAGTTGTGCCGCTTTTTCAGCAACAGCTAACGTAGGAGAAGGTTTGACCTGTTGCACACGCTGGGAATATATCACCGACATAATAACTCCAAAAGTAGTAACTCATGCGACCTATTTGATGCAGGGACAGTGTAGCAAAACAGAAAAGCACTGGCTATTCAAATCATTCATGATAAAATTGATTCCGTTATTATGAACCTGTGGTTGCAGTACCTACATCCTGCGAGAGATCTATTGAAATCTGTTTTTAACATTAATGCTGAATTTACCCCCGCAGGTGACCAACCTGCAGCGATCGCCTCACTTGTTTCTGGTTTAGAACAAGGTCTGGCACGACAAATTTTATTGGGTGTGACAGGATCTGGTAAAACATTCAGCATCGCACAAGTGATCCAATCCTTAAAACGACCCACCCTGATCATGGCGCCCAATAAAACATTGGCGGCGCAATTGTATGGGGAATTCAAATCATTTTTTCCTGATAATGCCGTCGAATATTTTGTATCTTACTATGATTATTTCCAACCGGAAGCTTACGTACCCGCATCTGATACATATATTGAAAAAGACGCTTCTATCAATGAACATATCGAGCAAATGCGCTTATCTGCCACCAAAGCACTGATCGAACGAGAAGATGCCATCATCGTCGCCTCCGTATCTGCAATTTACGGCTTGGGTGATCCAGATGCTTATTTAAAAATGTTGTTGCATGTATCTCGTGGCGAACGCTGCGATCAGCGTCAGATTTTACGTCGTCTGGCAGAAATGCAATACACACGCAATCCACAATCTTTAGCACGAGGACAATTTCGCGTAAACGGCGATGTCATCGACGTCTTTCCTGCAGATGCTGAAAAATTGGCTGTTCGCATTGAATTATTCGACGATGAAATCGTCAATATCGCCTACTTTGATCCCTTAAGTGGCGAAGTATTACAACGCGTGCCTCGTGCGACCATCTTTCCCAAAACCCATTACGTTACCCCTCGTGAGCGTATTTTAAAAACAGTGGATAGCGTCAAAATAGAATTACAAGAACGTTTAGCAGAACTCGAATCTCACGGTCAATTATTAGAAGCGCAACGCCTCAATCAACGAACTTGTTTTGATTTGGAAATGATGCAAGAGCTCGGCTATTGCTCCGGCATTGAAAATTACTCCCGTTATCTTTCTGGACGCGGCACAGGTGAAGCACCTCCGACTTTATTTGATTATTTACCCGATAACGCACTTTTAATCATCGATGAGTCTCACGTGACGGTGCCCCAAATTGGCGGCATGTATCGGGGCGATCGGGCACGTAAAGAAACCTTGGTCAATTACGGATTTCGACTGCCTTCCGCATTGGACAATCGACCCATGCGTTTTGAAGAGTTTGTAGAGCGCTCCCCACAAACCATTTACGTATCCGCGACCCCTGGCCCGTATGAAATGGAACACACCGATAATATCGCCGAACAAGTTGTACGCCCAACCGGATTGATCGATCCTGAAGTGTGTATTCGTCCTGTTACCAATCAAGTCGATGATTTGCTCTCAGAAATTCATAGCGTCACCGCCAACCAAGAACGTGTCTTAGTCACCACATTGACGAAACGCATGGCGGAAGATCTCACTGAGTACCTGCAAGAAGCAGGCATTGCCGTACGCTATTTACACGCAGATATTGATACCGTAGAGCGCATGGAAATCATTCGAGATTTACGCTTAGGTGTCTTCGACGTCTTAGTAGGCATCAATTTATTACGTGAAGGCTTGGACATGCCAGAAGTCGCCTTAGTCGCCATTTTAGATGCTGATAAAGAAGGATTTCTGCGTTCAGATCGCTCCCTGATTCAAACCATCGGTCGTGCCGCGCGCAATTTACATGGCCGTGCCATTTTATATGCTGATCGTGAAACCGGATCGATTCAACGTGCCCTGGCTGAAACCCAGCGTCGTCGCGACAAACAAATTACATTTAACACCGAACACGGCATTACCCCCAAAGGTATCCAAAAATCCGTAGAAGATATCATGGAAGGTGCTTACATCGGCCAACGCAAATCAAACAAAACCCAAAAAGCCAATCTGGCACTTGATAAACGATTCGAAGGCTTATCGCCCGAAGCCATATTGAAAGAAATTGTCAAATTAGAAAAACAAATGTTTCAACACGCGAAAAATATGGAGTTTGAAGAAGCAGCAGTGATCCGAGATCAAATTGTGGCCTTGAATGAACGTATGAAAACGAGAACCACGGAAATCTAATTGAGACACGCCCTGGGAAGATAGGCTATTCTTCCGCAGTCGATTTTTCAATGATAGAAAGCGGGCGCACGCGGACCTGATTATAAATGCGAGCCAAATATTCGCCAATAATACCAAGAAACATGGCGTTTAAAAAAAGTGAAAGCAAAATTAAAATAGTTGTGGTCGTAAATCCAGCAGGCCAAGTCGCTCCAAACAACGTTTTCCCAATCAAATAACCCGCGATACCAAATACAGTTAGTAGTGAAATGATAATGCCAGTATACGTTGCAAACCTCAACGGAATAGCAGATTGACTGACAATACCATCAATAGCTAATCGTAACATTGCGAAAAAATTAAACTTGCTTTTACCCGCTACTCTTTTATTTCTGACGTAAGGTATGCCAATTTGTTTAAAACCAAAATTACTGATGAGGCCACGCAAATAAGGATTATGATCATTTACATTGCGTAAGAGATCGATAATACAGCGATCAATTAAACGAAAGTCACCCGCATCAGGGGGAATATAATCATCACTCAACGAGTTAATGATTCGATAAAATAATTTCCGCTGCCATTCAATAATACGTAATTCGTTCCGTTGCTTTCTAATACCATAAACTACCTTATAACCTTCCTCCCATTTGTCCAAAAATTCCGGAAAAAGGTCAACAGGATCTTGCAAATCACAGTCAAAAATAATGGCCGCATCGCCTTTTGTCTTTGATAAGCCCGTATAAATCGATTTTTGATAACCAAAATTTCTAGAAAAAGAATAACAGTGTAATCGTTCATCCTTTTGGGATAGTGCTTGTAATATAGAGTAGGAACTGTCAACACTACAATTGTCCGTAAACACAAATTCAAAATCATATTGATCATTGTCTTCAGCCACCCGACATAGGGCAGTATAACATGCGGGAATATTGTCTTCTTCATTGTAAACAGGTAATACAATTGAAATTAATTTTTTAGGCATACTTATTAGATTCCCAAGTTAATTCATTTTTAATTAATCGCTCTATTCCTACTTCAAGTGAGACAGTAGGTGTCCAAAAAGGTAATATATCACCGACATAAGGGTGAAGCATTTGTCCGCCAATGTATCCGGTCCCACCTGTAACTAAAATAGCATTTTTCATATGGTTCTATAAACTCAGTGTAGTCGAATCGGCAACCTTATGTCGTCGAGAAAGTCCTTGATACAAAATAAAACCTATGGCAACTAGCATAAGGATGGGATTCAAAACAACAGAAGTGTTAACAGAAAAAGGCACAATTTGTGCTTCGGGAGCAAATTGAAAATACCAATAACTCTTAAACATTAAGAGCAGTGCAAATACAACCGCATAACATCCGTCAAAACACGACGACTCTTTTGCATCAATAAAAAGGAAGATGGGAAGATATAAGTACAGTAATTTATAATCTGCTGATACATGTGGCAATAAATCCATACAAAACACCAGCAGAGCGATTTTTTTCCAAAATACCGTCTCTACTTTCAATAGATACCAGGTGATGTAAAAAAATATCGCAAAAGAAACAACAGAGTAAACTTTGAATATATGGCTTATATTGTGAATATAAAATAGCGGGGCACAGTAAGCCATAAAAAACTTTACTAAACCATATAGGCTATGACCAAAAGCAAGCCCGCCATTTCCAATTGCGTAATCTCTATTGTACAACGCTAAATTAATCAAATGATCTTGAATATTTTTTATCAAACCATTTTCTAAAAAAGCATACCCTGCAATGCTGATAGCCAATGCAAGTAACGAGATGTAGACCACCTCTTTGTACCTTTTATCACCCAGATATAGAATCAAAAAAACAGCAGGAAATAATTTCATCGCAATAGAAAGCGCCAAAAAAATTGCTGTTAACTTCGCTTTCCTAACATCCGAATAAAAAAAAACAAATAAAGAGATAAGTATAAATAAAATACATTCATAATTAGCCCGAGATAATGCAAAGACGAAAGGATAACTCAGAAATGAAAAGATAAGCATATTCTTAAGCGTTACAACACGCCCACCCTGGGTAAGATATTTTTTACAAAGTCCCATAAAAAAAAGAATGAATATGCTGCATACAAGGTACAGTGCCACATCTTCTGGGAGACATCCTAAAAGCGCAGCAAGCTGGTAGGTGATTGCAAAATAATTAAACTGAGAGATATGCAATGTATAAGGAGTAGTGTAAAGTGTAGCTTGATGTGTCAGCGCAAAATCAGAAAAAACATCTGCCGAAGCAAACAAAAAAGAAAAAAGATTAAGAATCATACCGGTGGCGCTTAGCACCATCCCACTTAAGAAAGTAGATACAAAACCGATTAATATCACAGTAGAGATGATATCAATTTTAGATTGTTTACTTAGCCCCACCATAGTACCGAAATCCCTTTTCGATGTTGATAAGCACACCTATGCCATTCATAGCCAAATCAATCAGAAGTATACTGGTAATCTCTTATAAAGTCTAAGTGATATTCCTTGGTTTGGTAGGTATGTCCTACTTGTTTGAATACCGAGAAATTATCCAATGCTGACTTTCAAAAGTAGCTGTCCGACTAAAATATTGATTGAAAAGATCCATCCAAACCACAGACCGATCTTCTGCTTCTCCTTTAGCATGGATCACATAGCCCAGTTTAGGTCGCACCCTTTCAACAAAACGTCGAATAATCAGCTGTTGCCGATCAGCTGAGATCGGTTGCTCAAGTAACTGTAGCGGACTGGGCAGCCAAGTATGCTCTCCAAATTGGAAAGGTGAGTGCACGCGAGGTATCATCGCGGCATAACCTGTATAAACAATATGATCCGTAGCATGAATATCTGCTTTTTGCGCCAATCCCAACAACTCTGCTTCAGCATTTGCCAGAGGGACTGCTTGTTCTATATGCGGGGAAAACGTTTTAAAGGATTTCATCATTTTCCATAACGATGGATTAGCCAGTACCGTAACCAACACGATAAACAAAAAAGGCACTGCAATAGCTTGGATAATCACGACGGTCTGCTGAACTAATTTGTGACGATTTAATTGCAACACAATGATCAACATCAGCGTCAAAACAGGCAACACTGCCGTAATATTATTGGGCACAGCTCTGCCCACAAAATAACTGCTGATACCCCACAAACATCCGATTAAACCTAGCAACAACACCAAACCACGGCTTTGACTATCTTGTTGCATCATGTGCACCACCAACGTCATAAACCCCAGCAATAAGAGTAATAACATCCACACAGATCCTATGGGATTTAGTGGATAAGAACCAAATCCTCCTGCATATAAAAATCCATAAAGGAAAAAGCTAGACCACTCAGGATAATGTCCGATACGTAATTGATAATAAATTGTCAGGCCTATCATCGCTATAAATAACAAACCCAGAGGTAGACCGAGATATAAAAACGTTTTATCTCTAAACCGCTGAGGCAACGCCAAAGTATGATTACGGCGTAACATCTGTTGTACACAACCTGTCAATAAAGCCGGAAAAAACGCGCAAGTACAATAGATGGCACTCTCAGCTGACCACAACACTGATAGCACCCAACAAAAACTACCATACCAAGCAAATTTTTTGAAAGACCATTGTTCAGAACGCCAATATCGATAACATAGAAACATAAATATATAACACCAAAAAAATCGCATCACAGATGAAGATGGGAAAGGTGCTGGGCCCTCCAAAACCGGATCGGCAAAATGTAATGCGCATATCACAATCAATAAAGACAGTGCGGTTTGAACCAGGTTTTTTTTGTAAGCCGCAATGTAAAACATGATCATTGCCACAATCACCAATAAGGTGCTTTGCAATACATAAACTGCCTGCCAAGCACTCTTCGTTGGAAGCATGGCCGCGATTAGAATATTCAAAAACCCATATTGAGAAGGCGTGTCCCATAATAACCACCCGTGACTCCGAATTGTCGCAGTAGGGCCCACAAAATAAGCCCAATGAAAGGCAGATCCTTCAATAGAAAAAAGAGAATTACTACGAAATCCCAAAACAAAAAACAAGGTGACAGCAAGTGCGTACAGTAACCCATGCCCTAGGCGATGATTAGCCATAGTCTTTGAATGATTTGGTTTGGGAACAAACACATAAAGCTTGGCTAATCCAAAGCAAATCATCATATATAGGATAGTTACAAATTTATGTTTTGTAAGCGCTGTACAGTAAGCACCCCAATTAGGTAATTGAAACAAAGAGCACCATGCCATCAATGTAAAAATAAAGCTGATGCCTAACATGATATGACGATCTTGTGGTCGCAAAAAGTATGACTGGTTACGGTGACATATCGTCTTAGCAATCATAAATGAGGTGCAGAATGTGAACCCAATGATCCAAATCGCAACCTCTATAGTATTGATATGCCACAACGCAATATATGCTTTGATGATAATTGCAAACAGCATACCAAAGCTCACACCACAGAATATCCTTACGATTCGATGAAGATGAATACTCTTCCAATTTGGATAAAATAATTGTTGATGTATAAAAAACATTAGTGGAATCATGAGCCCAATCAGAAAAAAGGGCAGCCATTCTCTCAGCATTTCAGTCTTCAAAGGTAGATACTGACTGACTATCGCCATCAAAATAACACCAGCAGCGGCAAATAATTGTCTGAAATAATAAGGTTTTTCGATGACTATGCTTCGATTTATCACAACACTTATCCTATTTTAGTCGAACTTGAATACTGGTTATCATCTTGACGCACCCACACATACAAATGAACACCTTCTGACACAGGCATAGTTGCCTGCAAATGATAGCGCCGCTCCTCTTTGGTTAATTGTGTAATGGTATCAATGATATCACGCTGTCCCGAGCGTTGTGTATGCCGGAACAGGCGCTCATGTGTGGACCAAACAATTTCAGGGAGATCTAAATAAATAATAACTTTGGGTAACTCTTTTTTGATTCGCTGCGCTTCAAGTCGCGCAAGATCATCCGGCAAAAAATCCGGCCAATGAACCACCGCTTTGATATTTTGAAAACGGTTTTCTATGAGATAAAAGATGGGAATATTAGGAAAAGTTAAAATAGCATCCTGCGCTGTTGTCTCTTTTTGAACAATTTTATCTACGGTTTCTAATATGCTTATCGTGTCATGGGGCAAATAAAATCCTTTTAATAAAGGTAATTGCGTGGTGGATTTTGATTGGGAAATCTGCGGCGTATTAACATACCACCAAGCATAAGGTTCTGTATGTTTTTTGTGAGCATAAAACATCATCACGCATAACGATAACCCCAAAATAACAACACGTCCTAGATGAAAAAAACTTTTTGAAGACAAGACATGGCACAAAAAAAGAGCCAACCCCATAAAAACCCATGCTTCTGAAAGCCCCGCAGAAGTACCACCACCAAAGATATATCCCACAGCAAGCATCGTGAGAACCACATCAGGAGAACAACGTTTTGGGCTAAAGCAATATTTGAGTACCAATAAAAATGCTGTAGCAGTAGCAACCACAATAAGATTATTAACCACCAATTGTGCTATATTTTGCGTTTTTTGAACCATCACTGGCATCCATAACGGCACAAATAAAGCCAGCCCCATCAGCAAAAACACCCAAACATAATGCCACTCTTTGCGCCAATCATTGCAAACGTTATACCGATGTTTGCCAATAAGAAAACGCCAATATCCGAGAAACAATAACCCACCAATGATGTTATAAATCTGATAAAAATATTGTTTGCAAAATAAGCCCCTCATCCATGAAAAAAAAATCGGCTCCAATGAACCTTTGGCTTGAATCGCGCCGGTTACGACTTGTTGCCAAAATGCAACCAAGGCATGATTCCATTGCAACCAAAATAGTAATAACAAGGTTGGAATCAATGTGCCAACACCAAACCCTATGACACTCTTATACATCCAGCGTCTACTGATAGGTAATGTGGCACAAAAAATGCCAAAAGCAATAAAAACCAATATCACAGAGCCATTGCTTTGTTTCGTCCAAAACATCAAAGCACTGAACACCCCTGATAATAAAAGATTAGCTTCTTTTTTTGTCCACCTATCTATGCGGTAGTCTATTGGATGACACGCATCGTAATACTTTATAAAGTAATAAGCGGATAACAGCGCGTAAGTGACCACAAACTGTGTGAAATCATAAGGGATATGTGCGACACCAGATTGAAAATAAATCATCACAATAACCGTGACCATGGCCGCAATCACATGCTTAAAAGATCTAGCTAATAATGCATACAGCGCCCCCGCCATCAGTAACATTAATGCGACACCCACTACTCTAAGTACAAGAAATTGTTTGCCAAAAACGGTCATTAATCCCGCAATTGTCAGAGGATATAAAGGGGGTAAAAATAAATAAAAGTCTCGGTAAGGCATTTTCCCCTGCAAAATGAGTTCTGCATAGGTAGAAAACCATCCCTCTGTGAGTGGCAAAAATCGATTGAACGTATAAAGGTTATATATAAAAATGATTGCGATTGAAACGAGGCACCAAGCCGAAAACGATGTGGTTTTAGTATATATTGTACTGCTGGGTACTAAAAAGGACTCGTTGTCACTTTCTGTTAAAAAGCGCATAACGCGAACACTCCCTCCAATTGTCTATCTGACACTAAGTCCATTCTCGGCCCCGTGAATATCCACCATTCTAATGAATCATAACAAGGATGCCCAATGTAACCGTATCACGCTATATTTTCAATCATTTTATGCTTCATACGAAGCATGATCCTAAACGGTTTTTCTGACATGCCAACACTAAGATTTATTCAAATAAGCTTTATTAAACACTGCGCGATCGCCAGCCGATTGTTTTAAAATCTTCACGTTTTGTAAATAATCAATAAAATCATGGTAGGCTTGCCAGCGCGGCATCAATCTACCGACCGTAAGCAACAAACCATAACGCAACCAACGAGGCGAAGACGCCGGCAAAATATAGCACGCAAAAAATTTCCAGCGATTGCGCCATAAGGGCAAGGTTGTCATTGCAAGCCAAGCATTGCGCAGTGTTTCTCTGTAAGTATTTAAAAACGTTGCATACGCTAGTATTTTTCCCAATTCTCCAACTCTGCCATCCACCAAGCAACGCAAGATGCCTGCTTGAATACGCGGTTCAAATTCTGACAATACCGTCTGTACCATTAGCGTGTACTCGATAAACATCAAATCAATCCTAACCACACCGCACTGCAATAAATTGTAACGATTTTTTTCAACAATATAATTGGTCGCATAAGGCAGTACCAAAAGACTATGGCCGCAAGCCAATAATTTAAACAACCACAGTAAATGTGGCCACGGTGTGCTGGTGGTTTGAATCTGAGCCCAACCTGCTTCTAATACCGGATCCAACGCTGATTTTTTAAAAATCAATACACTCATTTTACCGGCCAATGCAAAGCCGTCGTAATCCAATAAAATAGATTGATCCGTCAACAAGGGTTGTGTGATTTTTTTTAGATAGACACGTTCCCCAGTAGTATCATGCGCGGTACCACCAATGATAACCCCCGGATGATGGACGTCAATATCCGCCAAAATCCTGCTCATACAATCCGCGTCAATTTGGTCGTCATCCCCTAACAACCACACATATTCTCCGCGGGCTTCTTTTAAAACAGTATAAAAATTAGCATTCGCCCCCATGTTTTCAGCTTGACTGATGAAACGAATGAACGGGTATTGGTGACTGATGTCCTGTAGAAAACAGGCGGTCTCATCTGTGGATGCATTGTCTGAAATAAAAATTTCAACCCTGCCTTCAGGTACTTTCTGAATGGCTTCAATAATAGACAACACATTTTCTTTTAAAAACTCGACACGATTCCAAGTAGGAATACTAACGGTAAGCTTCGGAGATATCTGATTCTTGCTCATAATTATCACGTGTTCGTTTAAATTTCACCCATAACCACAACGCGCTGGGAAAACCGTACCCCGCATTGACCAAAAAGATACTCCAGCACACCCCCAAACTGCCATAATGGATCGCGCCATACCAAGCACTAAGGGCCAAAGATACAGCCCCGATCACAGACAATGGGGTAAATAATTCGACTTTATGGGCCCGCAAATATAAAGACAACGCACCGATGATATGAACGAATAAATACCCCATGAGCAATAAAATAATATCTTGCCATGCTAAAAACTTCGCCATGATCGCATGTGTGTGGAAAAGATACAATAACAACCCAATACCAAATGCACCTAAGAGAAAAATCACCACAGATTGCCAAAATGCAGTGGCAAACATTTGATTCAACGCAACACGCTCATTACGCGCAGCCAAATCACCCATGTTTGGCGATCGCACGGTCACCCGAGTGATTGCAAACAAGCTCAACATATTCATGACGGTCAAACAAACACCCATCTGTCCTGAAGCGATCGTGCCCTGGTAGTAAAAAACCAAGGGGGTAAAAATTTGATTGATGAAATAACCCGACATCCAAGTGATGGCAATCCGCCATTGCATCGGCCAAATTTCTTTGAACCATGAAAACTGACTGTGATCAAACCGTGTGCGCCACAATGCTTTCAAAAATATGGGATGGGTTTTGTATAACCAAACACCCGTGATTGTCGCCGTGAGCCACACATTGACCACAGGCAAATACAACGCATGCGTGAGAGAGAAAATAATCCAGGCCGCTAGATTAGACCATAGTAAAAAACGCCACCGCAAACGGTAGATTTTTTCGATTTTACCGCTGCCCTCTAATAACGCCAAAACAGGCGATAAACACAAATTTACCACCGTCCCTAATACCAACAATATCCATGGCAACACCCAAAAAGATACCGCGTACTCTGCTTGCCTGGCGCCAAAAAAAATCCATCCGATTGGCAACATCAAGACTAAAAAACTGGCCGCGATCACACCATACAATCGCACCCCTTTTTGGGCAAATGTTAAAAACGTATGACGACAATCTTCTGAGCCAAGGATTTGCCCCTGTTCGCCCCAAGTTAATGATTGAAAATAATGCGGCGTACATTGCAGTACAACGAAGGACAGACCCAATTCAAAAAAAATCTGCAAATTTAAAACACTATTGAACGTGTAAAAAAGCCCTTGTTCCAACGGTTGAGTAAAACGTAAGATCAGTGTCAAGGTTACCAAAGCAGATAATGCTTGCCACAAACGCGCGCTATAGGCATAACGCAACGTGCCATCAATTTGCAAAAAACGAGCAGCTATTTGTTTAATCATAAGCGAGAATGATCATATTGAAGTTCTTTCCATTCCTTCTTGTTCATATAAAAATACAAGCGCCGCGCCCATCGGGCAAGTTTACCAGGAAAACATAAATACAACGGGATTAAGCCCAATAATCTCAAGCGCCATCCTTTCCCTATCAATAGCAATTCGACCAAATATTGCCACTGTGATATTCCTTGCGCTTTAGCATTGAGCGCTACTTTTAGCAACCAGAAAAATTCTGCACCTTTGCCTTGTTTGGGACGAATCATATAGTGCACGATTTCCGCAATAAATGCTTTTTGTTGCCGCGCATCTGTAAAAAACCGCGCTGTTTTAAACCAACCCACATACCATTCTAAATCGCCCAGAAAATAACCGGGTTCATTGCTAGGCGTATGGGTAATCAAAGCTTGGGCTAAATTATGCACTTGCATGGGGCGATTTTGGAATGTACGGATACATGGCACTAATTGTGGATAGGAGCACGCAATATTTTGATAAGCCCAATTCAAATGCGCCGTCATGATGTCTCGGCGTACGATCGTTGCCGAAATCATACTCAAACTCGCAAAGAAAAATGATTCTTTCTGGAATAATTGTGTGGCATCCATTGTTTTTCCAGCACACGCATCTGGCACCAACCAACCCAAACGAATGATGTCAGCCTGTTGCGCATTTAAAGCTTGAATGAGCAAATCAATGTATTCTATATGCCAAACATCATCATCGCCGATCACCCAAGAATAAGTCGCATTAGAGATTTCTAGCGCACGTAACGTATTGGCATTACCCCCAATATTATAAGCGTTGCGATGATAACGTAGACCCGGCCATTCTGCCTGCCACTTGGCAACCACATCCGCAGTTTCATCAGTCGAACAATTGTCCAAAACATGACAGATCATCTGTTTGTCTTTGCAAGCAGCAAATGCGGCTAAGGTTTTTTCAAGCTTGTCTGCGCGGTTATACGTAATGATGACGGGTTCACAAAGATCATTAGGCCAAACTAAATCATTCAAAACTCATCCGTTCCTCTTCAAATACCAATGGTCTATTTTGCACCTGGATGTGAATAGATACAACATATTTACTTGAAATTTCGATAAAAAATAGATTTTGAATAACCTGATTTTAAAATACCCATCCATAAATGCCTTCAAATTGGTTTTCAACAAACAACGATCTTAGGGTAAACCTACAGTCAATACGCAACATGCTCATTATGATCAAATAATAAACTACAAAATAACACCTTGATAAATAGAACATTATTTTTCTTGTTCCGAAACACATAACCATTTAACATACCAGCACTTTAATTAAATTTTAGAACTTATCTGCGGATTTAACTCGTGGTCTAGCTTTGGAGAAAAAAATGAATAAACTGGAACTTCAGATGACAGAATTGTTGCTGGATTTAAAGCAAAACTATCATGTCAGTGGCATCAAAGCTGAATTTGAAGCAGAAGGCACGCGGATGGAAGAAGCCATGCGCTTAAAAGATGTCACGTCATCCGTTCCAGGCTTAGGGCTAAATATCAAAATCGGAGGTTGTGAAGCCATCAAAGATATGTTTGATGCCATCAGTCTTGGCGCTCAGCGCATTATTGCACCCATGGTAGAAACACCCTACGCATTACAGAAATTTATTCGTGCCGCACAATTGGTTTATGGGGAAAATATCGACCAAGTTGAAATTTTAGTAAATATTGAAACATTTGCTGCATATCAATGTTTCGATCAAATGCTGGCTATTCCAGAAATCAAGCATTTAAATGGGATTGTTATTGGACGCGTCGATATGGTGGGTTCGATGGGCATTGGTCGTGCGCAAGTCAACTCGAAACAAGTGTTAGATTTGTCACTTGATTTGGCTAAAAAAGCGAAGGCCCACGGCTTAAAAGTTGTCGTCGGGGGGGGGGTTTCTGCGGACGCAATTCCGTTCTTTAAAGCATTTCCTGCTGATCATCTTGACCGCTTCGAAACGCGAAAAATTATTTTTAACGGCCCAGCTGCCATTGAAAATCCTGAAGTTGCCTTTATTAAAGCAGTGCAATTCGAGCTCATGTGGTTGAAAAACAAACGAAATTATTATGCTGTGATCGCACGAGAAGACGAAGACCGGCTTCAAATGATGCAAGAGCGATATGAAACTTCTTTGCAAACCCTTAAAGCCACGATGCCTGATCACGAGTTGACTCCCGCAGATGCTATCTAACAGTGATAGGAGAAATACTAGGTAAGGAAAAATTGAAAAAATTTCTTACAGCCCAGAATATCATCCTGCTTCATTTTGCACTGTGTTGCATAGGATTATTTAAACTTACCTGGGCTGTATCACGAGCTTTATATCGACACCTCGATTTTGATGTCATTATCGGCCATATGTGTGATTGGATTGCAGCCTTTAATCACGAAAAACTACCACAATTACTATTTTTTACTCTTTCTTTATGTGCACTATTTGTCTTTTATGGGTTGGCTCTTCTTACAATTCACAGTATTAACAAGAAAAAACAATTATGGCTAAATACACTAAAGCCATCATATTGGATGAGTTATTTTTCTTGTATTTTTTTAATCAATATGTGGGTTTTTCTTCACCTTAGAACGCTATCAGCCATGCTATGGGTGTTAATTTTTATCACCTTGCCAGCCATATTGAGTCTGCAGGAGGTTAAAAATCTTCTTTTAAGTACGCACAACAAATTCAAGATAGGTTCTCGAGGATGCTGGATAGCCACCGGTATCGTTTCCCTGATTTTCACCCTGATATTTTTCCCAATTATTTTCAAACCAATACAAATCGCTAATGAGTTTGTGTCTATCCCAGAACAAACCATACTCCAAAATGGTCATGTTGTTGATAATATTCAATTTGTTAATAAACACCGCTTAGGCGGCTTACACCTCTATGATCCTCAAAAACCCGAAGAAAAATTAGACCTTGCCGGTATCAACGTACCCAAAACACCACTTCTGAATAACTTTTTAGCAAATCCTGAACATCTTATGTTTTTTTATGATGATAAGACACAATTCCTCTCTGTAAAGGGAAACATGAGTTACGCAGCCTATGAAGCATTACTCAAAGTTTATGGCAATCAACCTGTCAACCTAGAAAAGGTAAACCTTCTATTTGCTCAGTCAAATGCATTACAAAAGTTTTATAAAACCCAAACGTATACAGCAAAAGAACAAGATTTTCTCAAAAAAAACGCGCTAGAATACAACCTCAAAGTAAAAGCTGGGTGGTTTTTCTTTCATCATAGTTGGGTCTTAAATCCGATGTTGGCTTTATCGTTAGGTGCTGATGCGAAGCATCAGGTTTTTCTCTACGGGTGGGGTAGCACCCTATTTTTAAAACAAGCACTGTCATTATTAGGCGGGATGAGTTTTCAAAATTACTTTAAATCGATCTTTATTTTTTACCCGCTGTATTTTTTCATTTTTTTGGCAGCCTTGTATGGCATTTTTCGACGTATAGATTTTGTTTGTATTGGCGCTCTGTTACTAAGTGCAAGCGTTTTAGTCTTGCACCATCAAGTCATCCTGCTTGCACCCGGCTATAATCCGATGCGCCATTTCTTTGATATGATGATTATTTTGCTGTTTTATTTGTATCTCAAAAACAATAAAATCATTTATTTGTTAACATCTGTCCTCTTAGGCTATATCAGTATTATATGGAGCAAAGATTTTGGGCTATTTTTGTTTTTGTCTTTAAGCGGTACCAGTATTCTGAAATTGATATCAATTGAAAAATTTGCGTGGAAGAAGCTAATATTCTGGACTGTCGCAATCACGATGGGCTTGGGTCTGTATGCTTTACCCTACCATGGCGAAAATCATAATCTGCTCTATATGCTGTTAGGGTATACGATTCCTGGCACATCTACTTTTATGGTTGGTTTCATATTAGGCATTTTAAGTTTCATTTACCTCCTGTACCTTAAATATAAAAACACAGCCTCTGCCTATTATTGGTTATCTTTATGCGTATTTTTTTACGTACAATTACAACTTATTTATTATATCTGGAATCCATCCTATCATCACTTGCTGGTTTCCACATCTGCAGTGGTTACTTTAGGGCTGACATGGGGGATGTTATTAGGTAATAAAAAGCATTCAAAGCCAAGCATTGGCTTGATTTCATGTATCCTTTTATTTGGTATTTATTTGGCAACACTGCTAGGATTTTATCTGAATAAATTAAACTATGAAAAAAACTTTTCTACACATGTGGTTCATAATTGGGAATTTGAATATGGCAGGTTTCAAACAACGATGGAACCACAGGTGTTTGAAGAAACCATCCATTTGATCCATCGGTATGAGTCTCATCCGTCCATGTACCTGATTTCAAAATATGATAGCATTCTTCCCGTGCTGGCACATCGTTATCAAGCCCTACCTGTCATCAATCTGGCTTTAGATTTGATTTCAAAATATGATATCAAACGATGTATAGAACAAATCAACAAAGCCCAACCCCAATATATTTTTGTGGATAAAGATATTCTGAGAAACCTGCGCTCTGAAATACCAGAAAAACATGGCGACCCTCAACTTGGCGATCCCAAAGAGGCTTATGGCAGAGTTTCTGCTTATCTGAATATGAAAGAATTATTTTTACTCATACAAGACAATTATCAACCGATTCAAAAAGGTGGATTACTCACTGTATATCAAAGAAAACCCGGTGTATAAATGCAAGAACAATTAACTGCCAATGAAAAAAAAATATGGTTCCTAATCATGGGAGGATTGAATACCCTGCTGGGGTTTAGTCTATTTCCTTTGGTGTACTGGTTGTTACAAAATTACCGTAGCCACTATGTGTGGATGATGGTCGCCTGCCATATATCAACAGTCGGATTTGCTTACTTTACCAATAAAGTTTGGGTGTTCCGATCACAAGAACGAAGCCTCGCAGAAATCATGAAATTTACCAGTTTTCATCTCTTATATTTTTTGATTATGATTTTCCTCGTTCCATTTTTTGTTGATCGTACTCATTGTAATCCAGTAATCGTACAATTTAGTATCAGTGTATTGGTAGTGATTTCAAGTTTTTTTTGGTACGATAGAGTCGTTTTTTTAATACCTAAGAGATAAATAATGGACTATTTAAAGCGAGCATGCTGTATTTGTGGACCCAGCGCACCATGGAAAACGGCCATGAATACTACCGCTCCTGCTGAGCTATCCCTATTTGAAGATCTGAAAGAACAGTGGCACGGCTTTTTTAAAGACGGTGATACAGACCGATCTTTTTTCTCTTATTTGCGTTGCCAACAATGTGAACTACTATTTTGCCCTACTTATTTTTCGGCCCACCAACTTGATTGTTTATATCAAGATATGCCGGATAATACAGCAACTGTGGATTTGAGTGCCATGCAGAAAACGCAATATGGTTATTTTAAGCAGTTTTTGCCTTATCTGGGTGATATTCATGGTGATTATTTTGAAATGGGCCCAGATATTGGCTTATTTACAAAACATGTAGCAGACAAAAACATATTTGATAACCTTTGGTTAGCAGAACCTAATCAAGCCGTATGGCCACAATTAAAACAACTACTGGGCGCGCGCGCTCATCACCTGTTTTCTGATCTTTTAAAGGAAGCGCCAATCCCAGATGCGACTTTGGGCGCAGCAGTCATGATACACGTTCTAGATCATGTTTTAGATCCCGTAGAAGTTTTAAACCATCTTTATGCCAAAATGAAGAAAGGTGCTGTTTTAATGATTGTTACTCATGATGAGTCTTCCTTATTAGCTCAAGTATTAAGAAAACGTTGGCCAGCCTATTGTTTGCAGCATCCCCAATTATACCGCCCAAGTTCCATATCAAAATTACTGAGTAATGTTGGATTTAAAGCGGTCGAAATTGAGAAAACATACAATTATTTCCCTATGGGTTACCTGCTCAATCACTTGATTTGGGCATTGGGATTTAAGAAAAAAATATTTCCCGATTGGAATCGGCTTCAATTACCACTGAAGCTAGGAAATATGATTACAATCGCAAAAAAATAGGAGAATGCGCCATGGTGATGAAAAAATCTAAAGCTCAATTGATCGAGCGCCTCAAAATTGAGGGCTTTGATTTCTCTGAATTTTCTCTAATCAATGAAGGTGTATACTCGGTTTCAGATGCTGATTGGAATTATAAAGACATCCCACATCTGCACTATGTGCATCGCTTAGCAGAAGCAGCACCCTCTTATGCGAGTGATGATCAAATTGCTTCTATAGTTGTTCAAAAAATTCCAGGATTTACGATTCCTTTGTCTGTGTTCATTTATGAAAACACCCCTACGTCGCAATTGTATTACACTGCAAATTTCTTTTTTATTTTAATTGTCGAGTCCGTATATACTGAGCTTGAGCCAAATCGAACGCGCGTGACAACCACATATTCTATTGGTTCAGCTAAATGGCTCAAATGGACTTTTCCAATGTTGCGTTGGCTCATAAAAAGAAATTATCGAGACTTAATGTCGACCGATATCCCAATGCGTGAAAGACGTGGGCAATTGCGTAATTGGGGATATGAATTTCATAATGATGCACCCACATACAGTTACGCAAAATCAGTGAATATTCGACCAGATAATGTCATTCTACCTGTTAAACAAGAACTTCCTGACCATTGCATTACCTTAAAATTAGACGAGAATTTGCCCAAAGAAGGTGAGTTTTTTTGGGGCAAGGATGATGCTTGGGGCTTACGATTAGTGCGAACCAGCGATAAATTGCGAATGTTTGCTAGAATGTGCCATCACGAAGGTGCTAGTTTAGATAAAGAACCTTGTGTGAACCACAAATTACAATGTCCTTGGCATGGACGCAAGTCGCTACCTATTGCAACGTTTGACTTGGCACAAACAGATAATCAAGAAGCAGAGTCGCGACTACATCATATTTCTTTTGCTGACGGTCTTATTTCGATCAAATTACAATCGATATCAGCTAAAACTGAACCTCAACCACAGACTTGTACAGCAAACCTGTCAATAGAAAAAGAATGGGCACCCTATGAAGAAACTGATTAGCATTGTAACCGCCTGCTATAATGAAGAAGATTGTATCGCAGAGATTCATCGTCAAGTCAAAGCAGTGTTTGAAACATTACCACAATATGAGTATGAGCATCTCTTCATCGATAACAATTCAGAAGACAAAACGGTATCTATTTTAAAAGAACTTGCCGCGACCGATAAACACGTCAAGCTGATTGTTAATGTTCGTAATTTTGGTCATATCCGTTCTCCAATCCATGCTTTGTTGCAAGCAAAAGGAGATGCGGTGATTTCGATTGTCGCGGACTTGCAAGATCCACCTGAGATGATTGTAGACTTTCTACGCGAATGGGAAGCTGGCGAAAAAGTAGTAATTGGCGTCAAAATTCAAACGCATGAAACTTTTATATTAAAAGCGATTCGAAAGTTTTACTATCATTTGGTAACCAGAATTGCCAACATCAATTTATTTAAAAATTTTACTGGTTTTGGTTTATACGATAAAGTAGTCATGGATGCCATGCGCAAAATAAATGATCCGTACCCTTATTTTCGAGGATTAATTTGTGAAATTGGATACCCAGTAAAAACCATCCCTTATATCCAACCCTCGCGACTACGTGGCTTTAGTAAAAATAATTTTTACTCACTATACGATATGGCAATCTTAGGAATCACAAACCATTCCAAAGTCCCAATTCGCTTGGCCATATTTTCAGGATTCGCCCTATCGATCGTCAGTTTTATTTTATCAATCACGTTTTTCGTATTGAAATTAATGTTTTGGAAACACTTTAACCTTGGAGTGGCGCCTATTCTGATCGGGTTATTTTTCTTCTGCTCTATTTTATTGTTTTTTATTGGCATGCTTGGGGAATATGTTGTTTCTATTCATACTCAAGTTCAAAATAGACCACTAGTATTTGAAAAAGAACGCGTGAATTTTGACTAGGACTGAGACTCTACTCTTTAAATTTTTTCCAAAAACGAAAAATATTTGGAAACCCGTCAGCCTAGTAATTAAATAGATTGCAGTATGATTTTTGAAATACGCCATCTTGATTGTTCTCCGTAAGTCATAGCAGCATTACCTAGCACTAAGTTATATCGACCCGCTCTTTCAATGTCGAAAGAGAGAACCATAGGCTTATCTTGCTGCGCTATCTCATGATGATACACGGATCTGTTTTTAATATGATCAAACTTAACATCTAAAAGAAGCAGTTTCATGCCACCATTCTTAATATTACCATCAACAATCATTTGATATTTGCCGGGCTCTAACACAAGAGGTTGTTTTAAATTCAGAACGTAGCCATTGGGACGACATAGCGCTGTAATATCAACACCAGGTATGAATGAAGCCTCTTGAGAATCAGAGGGCGATAATGTAGAAAACAGGGTCGTTCTAGAATCAGAAATCATCCAATCTTCTGGCACCCCATCGCTAAAATCATAATCAAATAAAGTCTGGCCTGCGACTGGACGTACAAAGTTGTTGGGTTCTATGCCATCTTCCTCAGGGTAATACTCATCATATGCAAGCCTTCCCGCACAAGGCTCATCTCCCCATACAAAATAATGAGTAATCACAATATGTGCCAAAAAATTTTGGTAAGGCACACCGTAGGTTTCAAGTACCATATCATTAAATGGATACCCATCAGAATCTGGGTTTGGAGTTTGTCCATCAGCGAAGGCCTTTGCAAGCTCAATAACACTGAGGGGCATACCCTGCCATTCCCAGTGTATATTAAATGTGGGATCCTGTAATATCCATCTACCATCAACATAGACTTCAATTACGATGTGCCCGTCTTTCCTTGGGCCACCTCTGACACTAGTATCTGATGTCATATAAACATAATGCGAAGGAATGCCATATAATGTTAATAAAGCAACATACTCCACACCTAGTGCGCCACAATATGGCGCTGCATTACCAGCCGCATACTGTAAAATTTTTTCGTAAGTCATTGGGACAGCAAAAGTAAGTGGCCCTTTACGATTCACCTTGGCATATACAAAATTTCTGAGCGCTACTGCTTTGTGATAATCGTCTAAAGCAGCCAATTGCGGCAACTGATCGTCAATATAAGCCTTAGTGCGTCGCATTTCTTCATTAGCATTGACATCCGTATTAGACACAAAAGACGCAGCATATATCGTATTGCTTAGCAGTAGTAGACTTAAGCAAAAGCAGAAAACATGTAATACAAGCTTGCTATTACATACCGTATGATTAAAACACTTTCCCTGTAACATCATTTGATTACTCTTAAAAAAATTTATTTCATTGTCTAAACCGGTGCTTCGGAAATGGCAAACAGGATCTGTTCTTCAAGTGCTTTTGCTGTGCTAATGGGTTTATTAACACCGTTGATCATTATGGAAAAAACTAAGGGTCTGTCTGGCTTATCCAAAAGGTAGCCAGATAAAGAAGAAATATCATGCATGGTCCCCGTTTTTGCAAATACCTTTTTCTCAAGGGTTGTATGTTTCATTCGTTCTTGCAGTGAACCCGACACACCTGCTTGAGGCAACGCATTTGTAAAAATATTTTGTAAGCTTTGATTCTGATACAGATTAGTCAACAGTACCACAACCTGCCCTGGCGTTACCAAATTATACCGAGTGCCTGCCCCATCAGCTATCTCAATTTGGGATGCATCAAGGTTGGTATGTTTTAATAAGCTGGTTTTAATAGCAAAAACACCCTGCTTATTCGTGCCTTCTTTGGTTAAGGCATAACCTAACGCTTTGGTCACACTACTGGCATAAAGGTTATCGGATTCTTTTAACATATAAGTAATCAGCGTTGTTAAATCAGCAGATTGATGCTGCGCCATAGGCTTCGCATCTCGGGGCACATTGCCAAGTATAATACGTCCTTTTAATATCACACCTTGTTTAACAAGTATCTTTTTAATAACCTGCTCTATCGACAAAATAGGGTCGGGAATGGCCAATCGCATCGTTCTAGGTTCACTATTTTGAGCCAAACATCCATAAAGCCGCAACGTATTATGAGCTTTTATTTCTATATTCAAATTACAATGCTCTTTTGCCTGCTCCTTGGTAACAGTTTTGACTTGATTCATGATCGTTATATCACCGGATGCGGTTTTGGGTTTTATTTGAATCGGAAAACCTGGTTTTTTTGCGCTGATAAAATCATAAGCTACCGTATTTTTATCCAATATAGCCGCAGTATCTGGCGCTGAATAATACCAACCCAGATCATCAATGGACGTTCCATCAGGATAAAATGGCGCCTTAAACCGAGACACATCCAAAACAATATTCCCCTCAATTTTTTTTACATTGCTTTGTTTCAATTCAAGTAATAACGCTGTTAAATCATGCTCAGTAAACGAGGGATCCCCGCTAAAAGAAATATAGTAATCTTGGTTTTTTCGCAAAAGAGCGGTTAAAAAATGATAGTCTGGCTTCAATTGATAAAATGCCGCAGCAGCGGTAAACAGTTTCATACTACTGGCAGGAGACAATAATTTATCTGGATTTTTACTGTAAACTAATTGACCTGTATTGGCATCTTTAACAACAATACCAACCGTTGCATGCGGCAATTGTTGTTCGATGAGCGTATCTATTTTAATTGAAAGTGATTCAGAATAAGCACATTGCCAAGGTAATCCTAAACCAAGAAGAAAAATACCAACGAAACGCAACATAAAATGTCCCTAAGAAATTGTGCCCATGATCGTCACCAACTGCTGTTCCAACACCCCATCCATCGGCATTTTGACAAAACCTAATTGTCCTGGTGCCACTAAAAGGATCAAGGTGATCTTATCTCCAGATACTTTTTTATCCTGTTTTAAACGCTGCAATAGTTGATTCGTATCCAACGCTTTCAAATGTGTCAAAGTAGCCTCATCAATCAAGCTCAAGCATAATGTATTGACAGCGAGACAATGCTCAGGAGACAACAAACCCTGCTCACAACTCATTTGATTCACAATCAGCATACCCAACACCACTGCAATACCATGAGGAATCGCGTAATCAGCCATTGCTTCAATCACATGACCAATGGTATGGCCATAATTCAAACCTTTACGCAGATGCTGCTCAAATTCATCCATTTCAATCACTGCACGCTTCACGGCCAATGCATTCATGATCAAAGGTTTTAATTGTGTCGCATCTTGCACTTTTCCAGACTGTACAACTTGGTCAAAAAATTCGACCCAGGGCAACCCTCCGATGATACAGAGCTTTAAAATTTCGCCTAATCCCGATTGCATGTCTTGTGATGCTAGGGTTTCCAAAAAAGCAGGATTGATCATCACCGTGCGCGGCGCAGAAAAAAGCGCCAATTGGTTTTTTGAGCCTTTATAATTCACGCCTGCTTTACCACCAATACAGCTGTCCGACATGGCCAACAATGTCGTTGGGAAAAACACCCAATCCAAGCCCCGTTTATACGTTGCCGCAACAAAAGCGGAAAGGTCTTGCGTGATACCACCCCCGACCACTACTAAGGTTTCCCCTTTGGTGATATGGTGTTGATGCATAAAATCATATAGAGATAGCACCCCATCCATTCCTTTAAACGTTTCCGTCGCAGACACTTTAAAAATTTGTGCTTCCGGCCAAACAATATCTTTGCCATATAAACCCAATACTTTCTCATCAATGATTAAAATATTTTTAGGATTTTCTGCCAAGCATGCATTGATCGTGGTACAAGGATTAGGCGTGGTATCCCATGTCACGGTATAAGGTTTGGGCACAGAGGCAACTTCAAAGCTATCTCCCACCAAGCCCTCGGCTGACAACGCCAACGCCGTACCATCAATACTAAAACTCATATCTGAAATCCTCCCACTGTATATCCACCATCTGCAATAATAATTTGTCCATGAATATAACGATTGTCTGTGGACGCCAAAAAATAGGCTGCTTTGGCAATATCACTCACATCGGCCAAATGCCCGAGCGGAATAGCACGTTTCATTTGTTCGATCGTTTCTGGCGGATTATTGTCTCGCGTCATCTTGGTTTCAACAAAACCTGGTGCCAAACCATTGACTTTGATCCCGTGTTCACCCAATTCTAATGCCAGATTTTTTACCATCCCATTCAAACAATATTTTGAGGCCGTGTAAGAGAATCGCCCCTTCCGTGAAATATCACCATAAATCGATGAAATTGCCAAAATGTGGCCATCAGTACGCAATTTTTCATACTGCATCAATGCCTGAGTAATATGATAAAACGACGTTGCATTTACGGTAACCGTATTTGTAAAATCTTGCGACTCAATGTCTACGAACGGCTTGGGCACATTAATACCAGCGCAGTGAATAAAAGCATCCACTTCAGGCAGTTTCTGGATTTCTGCCGCAATCAATTCTGGCTGGCGCAAATCCCATTGCGTACTATTAGGCGCTACAATTTGATAGTCAGACTGTTGAAACCGTTCTGCAATTGCCTGCCCGATACCACCTCGTCCACCCGTAATTAATAGTTTTTTCATCACACACACGCTTCCTCAGTTACCAACATATTGTCAGCCAGTTCTTCTCGCGATAAAAATGGCGCCATGTCTTCTAGCGGACTGGTCACCATCTGACCATCTTCCAAGCGTCGCGATGATAGCTTCGGTGCAAACACTTGTTCCAAATCTAAAAAAACTTCACAAAACATCGGCCCCGTATGCGTCAACGTTTTTTCAATGCTCGCTGTCAATTCGGTATGATTGTGACAACCCACATACGGCAAACCAAAGCCTGCTGCTAATTTTTCAAAACTCGGGAAACCCAAACCACTATCAGGCCCCACCCCAATCAAAGGTTGTCCAAAAAAGTTTTGCTGTGTCTGACGTATCGAATGATAGCCATTATTATTTAACACAAAAATTTTGATGGGGTAGCGATTAAATGCAATCGTGGCCAATTCCTGAATATTTTGCATGATACTGCCATCACCCGCCAAACACACAATGTCTTGATGACCTGTCGCAACACACGCACCAATCGCGCCGGGTAAATCATAACCCATCGACGCACAACCTGAATTGGTAAACAAACGCTGCTTGGCTTTTAATATCATAGCCTGAAAAGCCACCACACAAGCAGTACCATCGCCGCTGACAACAATCTGTCCTTCATGCAAATGCTCGCTCAAACGTTGCATAAAGCAATAAGGATTTACCTTATCTTTAAGGTGCCAATAGTCATCCAATACAACCGGATATTTCTCCACGCGCTCACGACACCAAGACAACCATTCTGATTTATCAGGAAACGAGCGTGCCTTAGCATGCGCTAATAATTGCGGGATAAATGCAGCCAAATCTGCGTGCACAGCAAGATCAGGATTTAACGTCGGTTTTTGTAATTCAGCTTTATCAATATCGACAATGATAATATGCGCATGTCGCGCAAAAGAAGTCCAATTATATGAAATTTGACGAATATTCAAACGCGATCCTAAGACCAACAACACATCGGCATTTTGTACCGTAAAATTACCCGCGCGATCGCCTAATGATCCAGGTCTACCTGCATAACAGGGGTGATCATTATGAATGATATCATAGGTATTCCAACCACAAGTGGTAGGGATATTTAAGGTTTCAATAAGTTGCAAAAAATCTTCATGCGTGCCGGACACATGCACCCCCGCACCCGCCAAAATCACCGGCCGCTTTGCAGTGCGCAAGATTTCATAAATGGTACTAAGCTGAGCAGAGTCAATCTGCGGTACGGATTCCAAAAGCGCTTCTTTTTCAGGATCAAACGACCGCAAGGTATCTGGATCAATGAAGCTACCTTGCACATTCATCGGGATATCAAGCCATACTGGCCCAGGACGACCATGTTGGGTTAAGAACAATGCTTTTTGCAAATGATATTTGATATCCTTTGGATCGGTAACCATCACTGCATATTTGGTGATCCCTTTGACCATTTCAACAATACGACACTCTTGATCCCCCAGTTGGCGCAAAGGGATATCGGTGCTATCCACGGTGGTTTCAAATTTGACTTGCCCAGACACCACAAACATGGGCAGAGAATCCACCCAAGACCCAAAGACGCCATTTAGGGTATTGATGCCACCAGGTCCTGTCGTCACATTAACAATAGGAATGAATGGACTAATACGTGCATAGCTGTCTGCCGCCATAGCCGAGGCTTGCTCGTGATGATTGTAAATTTTTTCTAGTTCAGGATGACGGCCAAATGCATCATTCAAATGCATGGCACCACCGCCGGTCAGCATAAAGACATGGCGCAAGCCTTGCTCAAATAAAAATTGTGCTACAAATTCACTTAATTTTTGCATGATTTCATATTCCACTCTAAGGTTCGTTGAATCCCATCATCCAGACTCACCCATTGTTGTAACGCTAATTCTTGCTGCGCACGTTGTGTCGAAGGGACATATCGTGATGGTAATTGATTTGGATTGGGGGTTTTTGCAATCACAACCGGAACCGTGTCTTTTGCAAACTGCGCCACTCTATTTGCCAAATCTCCTAACGCAATTGCATCTTCCGAGCCAACATTATACACACACCCTGAGACCCCCTCACATAAGATACGCCACAACCAGATCATCAAATCCGCCGCGTACAAATAAGAACGATAAGGGGAGCCATCTCCGTGCAAATGAATAGGTTCTTGGCGCAATACATTCCGCATGAAATTGCCGATAGCAAAATGAGTATCCAATGGCAGATAAGGGCCAACAAAAGCAAAACAGCGGGCAATTTTTACATCCAAATCATAAGTCTGGCCATACATCGTCGCCATATGCTCGGCCAGCCATTTGCCACCGCCATACGCTGACGTCCGTTGCAACGGATCTGCTGTGCCTAAATAAGTTTCCTCAATTTGGTTCAAACTTGGCGGCTGCGGACCATAAATCGCCCCAGAACTGGTCAAAAGAAATTTTTTAACGCCAGCCTGTACCGCAAAATCCAAAGCACGTCGTGTGCCTTGAATGATGGTATCCAGCATAATCATTGGCTGTGCTTCGTTCAAAGCAGCTGAAGCAGCCGTTGCAGCATGAATCATGTGGGTAAACGGGCCTTCAGGAAACTTGAAGTCGGTCACATCACCTTCAATCCATTCCAACCCCGGCAATGATCTCAAATGCGGCAATTTTTTTAGAAACGCATCCGGATCGCGCGACAACACCACGATTTCCGTATGCAGCCCCCATTGCATTTTGGCAAAACATAATGATTCTACCAACCAAGTCCCAAAAAATCCGGTGCCACCCGTGATCAATATTCTGGCCGCATCTAAATCCTGCAAACACACTGGCGCATGTTGCCAAATATGTGCCAAATCATCGTCAGCAAGAGAAAACATCAAACCACCGCTGCACTCGTCACTTCATCCGCAAATACTTTAAACGATTCATGAATATGCGCCATCATTTCAGCATTCAAACCATGATGACATCCCATCATAATACCACCACGCATCACTGCATCTGTGTGTTCGTAACCGTTAGGATCACGTCGACAAGCGATGTTCTTGAAGCCTGGTTGACGTAAAATATTACCCGTAAATACTGTTCGGGTTTGAATATTACGTTTTTCTAAAAAGATTTGTAATTGCGTCCGCGTGAATGGCGCGTTTTCTTTGATGGTCAGTGGATAAGCCAACCATCCGGTACGAGATTGCGGTAATTGTTCGGGGAAAATAAACCAGTCTTCGTACGCTTTAAAAAACGCATCTTGAACAGCAAACCACTTCTCACGAGTTGCAATATTTTGATCAAGTTTATTCAATTGCACTAGGCCAAATGCTGCACCCATTTCTGATGGCTCAATGTTATAACCCAACGCTTCGAATAAAAATTTTGAATCATAGGGAATATCATCCACAGCAACATTAAAACGATTTTCAATCGCTTCAGACTCTACAAACAGTGACGAACTCCGACCCCAACTACGCAGTAATTTTGCGCGGTCTTCTAATTCCGCGGTGTTCACACACAACATACCGCCATTGCCAGCGCAGTTGATCACATGCGAGCCATAAAAACTGGTGGTGCTCACATCTGTGAAACGACCTGATGACGCATCATCGATCGTGGCACCCAACGTATCCGCTGAATCTTCAATCACAATGAGATTATATTTATCGGCCAATGCACGTAGTTGTTTCCAATCCGGCAAATTTCCCAATAAATTGGGAATCATGAGCGCTTTGGTTTTGGGCGTGATCATCGCTTCGACTTTATTAGCATCAATGTTATATGTGCCAGGCTCTACATCCACGAACACAGGAATCAATTTATTACGTACCAAAGGCGCTACCGTTGTTGAAAACGTCAATACTGGTGTGATCACCTCCGACCCTTCGGGTAAATCCAAAATTTCAATCGCTAGGTAATTGGCAGAAGAGCCCGAATTGACCATAATACCCTGTTGTTTTTGAAACAATGTCGCAACTTTTGCTTCCATTTCACGCACATGCTTACCCATTTGCGTCGATGTTCGAAGCACATTTACCACAGCAGCAATTTCTTCCTCGCCATGCACTGTCCGACCGTAAGGGACGCTTAAATATTCTCTTGACATACCTCATTCCTCTCTTCTGTGGTTTCTAAGTACTGATCAATTTGTTGTAACGTAAATGCGCGCATATCATCTTCAACCAAAGCCACTTTATGCCAGGCCACAATATTTTTTAGCGCATCTTCTAATGCCCAACGTGGTGACCAATGTAAAAATGAATTGGCTTTGGTGCTATCTAAAACCAAGGATTGCGCCTCATGTGGTTGGGACTGTGCTTCGTATTCCACCACAGAAGGGCCTCCCCAAAATTGTAACAAATGCTCTGCAATCCACCCTACAGGATGGGTTTTTTGTTGGTTTGGCCCAAAATTCCAACCCTGAGAATATTGAATAGGATCAATGTAGAGTAAACGTGCGAGCTGCAAATATCCCATCAAAGGTTCTAGTACATGTTGCCAAGGCCGCACAGCATGCGGAAACCGCAAAACAACATTTTGTTGCGCGATACAAGCACGCATCACATCCGGCACCAAACGATCAACCGCCCAATCTCCGCCACCAATCACATTACCAGCACGCGCTGATGCCAAACCAATCCCCGCGGGCATAAAAAATGAATTACGATAAGCATCCGCTACCAATTCTGCGCACCCCTTGCTAGAACTATAAGGATCAAAACCACCCATGGGCTCATTTTCACGATAGCCCCAAATCATTTCACGATTGGCATAACATTTATCTGAAGTGATATTCACCACCGCACGCACAGATGGTGTATGACGAACAGCGTCTAAGACATTGGCTGTGCCCATCACATTGGTTTGATAAGTATCCAACGGATATTGATAAGAATGCCGCACCAATGATTGGGCTGCCATATGTATCACAATATCCGGCTGAAACGCTTGCATGGTTTTGGCAACTTGGGCTGCATCACTAATATCTGCCAGCAAACTTTGCATCCCCTCAGCAACCCGTGCCTGAGCAAACAAAGATACCTCACCTTCAGGCGCTAAAGCGTAACCATAAACCTCGGCACCCATATGCTGTAACCATAGCGCCAACCATGAGCCTTTAAACCCTGTATGACCCGTTAAAAATACTTTCTTTCCTCGCCAAAAGGTTTGCAGATCATTTTTCATGCCAAACTTTCCAGGGTGCTTGGTCCTTTCTCCACAAATCTTCTAATTGCTTTTTGTGCAGCAATGTATCCATAGGCTGCCAAAATCCTTCATGAAAGTATGCAGACATTTGTCCTTCAGCTGACAAACGTTCCACCGGTTCTTTTTCCCAAGTCGTGTCGTCGCCCTCAATATAATCAAAAACTTTCGGAGACAGCACAAAAAATCCGCCACTGATCCAACCACCCTCTCCCTGTGGTTTTTCACTAAAGCTTGAAACACGCTGCTGATCAATCGTAAGCGCACCAAATCGACCAGGCATTTGCGTTGCTGTCACAGTTGCATGTCTTTTTTGCGTTTGATGAAATGTGATTAATTCTTGAATATTGATATTGCTGAGACCATCGCCATAAGTAAAACAAAAATCTTGGTCATCCAAATACGGCTGTACTCGCTTCAAGCGTCCGCCCGTCATGGTTTTTTCGCCAGTATCAACCAAAGTCACAGACCACGGCTCCGCACTATTTTGATGCACTTCCATTTGATTTCTGGCCAAATCAAACGTCACGTTAGAGGTATGCAAAAAGTAATTCGCAAAATATTCTTTGATAACATACCCTTTGTAACCCAAGCAAACGACAAACTCTGTTAAGCCATGCGCCGCATAAGATTTCATGATATGCCACAGAATAGGCTTACCGCCAATTTCCACCATAGGTTTAGGACGCAAATCCGTTTCTTCACTCAAACGAGTACCATAACCACCAGCCAAAATAACTACTTTCATTGAAAACACCTTATGTTATGTGCAATTGCTCCATCTTTTGCTTCATCTGTTCCACACCAGGTTGATCGAATGGATTAATATTCCAAATCACTGCTTGCACAAACACTTTGTGTTCATAGAGTGCGATCAAGCTCCCAATGGTACGTGGTGAATTATCCACCAATTGAATATGATTGCAAGGGATATCTCTCTGGGAATAATTAAGACCTTCTTTAGCACCCAATAATAGAGCCAATTTGTGTTGCTCGATGATATGATCATCCAAAGAATCCAAGCCGATGAGATCAGCGCAGAGAGAATGGGTGCCTTGTGACAATAATTGAAAATAACTATGCTGCGCCTGATTGCCCGATCCGCCCCAAATAATAGGCACAGTAGCGTAGTTTAAATCCCGGCCTTGTCTATCCAACGATTTGCCATTGCTTTCCATTTCCAATTGTTGTACATAAGGGACGAATCCATGCAATGATTGTGCATACGTTAGCATCAACAAATTATGAATTTTTAAATTATTGTTATTCCAAATACCCAGCAAAGCCAGCATGATGGGTAAATTTTCTGGAATCTCAGCAGAGCGAAAATGATCATCCATCGCGGCTGCGCCTTGCAGAAAGGCCGTAAAATTCTCGAAACCAATTGCAATACACGAGATCAAATTGATAGCCGAACACACCGAATAACGCCCACCCACCCAAGACCAAATAGGTAAAATATGTTGAAACCCCAACGCTTGCGCTTTTTCTATCTGCGCCGTCACCGCAATAAAGTGCTGTGACATATACCCTTCATAACAACCCCATTCTAAAACTTTTTGTGCGTTCAACAGTGTTTCTGCTGTGGTAAAAGATTTAGAAGACACAATAAACAACGTTGTCTCAGGATGCAATACCTCAACAAAACGACTAAAAGCATCTGCGTCAAATTCTGAAATAAAATGAAATCTTAAGGTCTTGTCCGTGTGATCAGCCAAAGCATCGATACAAAATTGCGGTCCCAGCATCGACCCTCCGATACCGATATTGACAATATCGGTAATGGGTTTGCCAGTATGCCCATGCCACTGCCCTTGACGAAGCTGCTCTGAGATCAAACGCATGCGTTCCAACACCGCGTGAATATCAGCTTTCACATTTATGTCGTTACACCATAAGGGCGAGTCACTCAGATCACGTAACGCGGTATGCAATGCTGGTAAATCATGATTCAATGAGCAACCGGTCATCAATTGCGCTACTGCCTGTTTCACTTGACACTCCACCGCTAAGGCATGTAACAACCGCAGTGCAGCCGCATCAACCTTCTGATGGCTATAATTCAAAGTCATGGTATCAGTGCGTAATACCAAGGGTTCTTCAGTCGACTCAACCGTTTTATAGTGAATCGTTTGAGCATGCTCTTCTAATTTCTTCCATGTTGCTCTTTGGGTTAGCAGCATCCTTCACCTCTTAATATTCACAGGACTTACGAAAAACCCCGAGGTCAAGGCGGATTTAGTATTTAATGAGGAAGTTTAGATAACTAAATGACCGAATTAAATACTAAATCCAACGAAGAGATCGGTGTTTTTCGTAAGTCCTGATTCACTCTCATTTGGGTCTGTTGACAATTCTACTATCTTAAGGAAAAATTGTAACTAAAATTGTGCTACGAACATAGCATCTAGACATCCCCTCAGAATTCAGGCAAGATCGCCAAAATATTGTACTATTGCAGAAGAGAGCTATCAATGAATATTCGCAAAATCAAACCGTTAGTTGAATGGCTAGTAGATATTGGCTTTACTGAAATTGAGATCAAGGAAGGCGAAGAGTCCTTACGCCTAAGCCGTCAATCTCAAGGTCAGCAAGGTGGCCACCACCATTCCCCCGCCCATGTGCAATTACCTGCCGCACCGCCACAACAGGTTGTTCCTGTCAGCTCCGATCCCGAACCTGCCAGTCAAAACACCCCCCCTACAGGGCATCCAGTATTGTCCCCAATGGTCGGCACATTGTATACATCACCTTCTCCTGATGCCCCCGCATTCGTCACCATGGGCAAAACCGTAAAAGCAGGGGATACCTTATGTATCATCGAGGCAATGAAAATGTTCAACGAAATTGAAGCGGATTGTTCGGGCGTTATCACTGGCATTTTAGCTGCCAACGGCGAGCCAGTAGAGTTTGGCCAACCCTTGTTTATTATCGAATAAGGGGATATGACATGCTTTCTAAAATAGTCATCGCCAACCGTGGCGAAATTGCATTGCGCATTTTACGTGCTTGCAAAGAACTTGGCATCAAAACCGTTGCCGTGCATTCTGATGTCGACAAAGATTTGTTACATGTGCGTTTGGCAGATGAAACCGTATGTATTGGCCCCGCACCGTCGCAAAAAAGTTATCTCAATGTCCCAGCTATTATTTCTGCAGCCGAAATTACGGATGCTGTGGCCATTCACCCCGGATATGGCTTTTTAGCTGAAAATGCTGATTTTGCCGATATCGTAGAGCAAAGTGGCTTTCGCTTTATCGGTCCCGATGGTGACACCATTCGCATGATGGGCGATAAAGTCTCTGCCATTGCCGCCATGAAAAAAGCTGGTGTGCCTTGTGTTCCAGGTTCGGACGGTCCTTTGACTGAAGACAATCTCGTTAATCTCTCTGTGGCTAAAAAGATAGGCTACCCTGTCATCATCAAAGCAGCAGGCGGTGGTGGTGGACGTGGCATGCGTGTGGTGCACAGTGAGGCACATCTCTTAAACGCCATTGCCTTGACTCGTAGCGAAGCCAAAGCAGTCTTTTCAAATCCCATGGTATACATGGAAAAATTTCTTGAAAACCCCAGACACATCGAATTCCAAGTCCTGGGAGATGGCAAAGGACATGCAATACATTTGGGTGAACGTGATTGCTCCATGCAACGCCGTCATCAAAAAGTATTGGAAGAAGCCCCTGCACCAGGCATCTCAGACAAATTACGCCAAAAAATGGGATCCATCGTTGTCAAAGCATGTAAAGAATTAAAATATCGTGGTGCTGGCACCTTTGAATTTTTATTCCAAGACGGTGCTTTTTATTTTATCGAAATGAATACACGCATCCAAGTCGAGCATCCCGTCACAGAAATGATCACCGGAGTCGACCTGATAAAAGAACAAATCAAAATCGCCAGTGACATTCCTATGACATTAAAACAGAGTGATATCCAAATCCGCGGCCACGCTTTAGAATGTCGAATTAACGCAGAAGATCCACAAACCTTTATGCCTTGCCCTGGTCAAGTCAAACTCTTACATCAACCCGGCGGGCTTGGCATTCGCTTCGATTCACATTTATACAGCTCCTATACCGTACCACCTCATTATGATTCTATGATTGGTAAATTGATTTCTTACGGCGAAGATCGTGCCCAAGCATTCGCACGTATGCGCTCAGCTTTGGATGAGTTGGTCATCGATGGCATCAAAACCAATATCCCCCTTCATCATAAAATCCTGCACAACCACGATTTCATCGAAGGTGGAACCAATATCCACTATTTAGAAACATTGCTAAAAGAATAATTCCTTTCTCCCCTCAGGGGAGAAGGTGCCCGCAGGGCGGATGAGGGAGGGGGTAACAACACATGCAACAACTAAAAATAGAACACTGCACCCACAGTGACGCCGATCTACTATCCGATCTCTTAGAATTATATGGCGCCGTCTCCGTCACCATGACGGATCAATTCGACGACCCCATCTTAGAACCCGAACCTGGCACCGTACCCTTATGGCCGCACGTGGTCATGCAAGCATTATACGAACCCAATATTGACGTTGCCGGCATCATCCAAATCATCGCACAGCAATATCCGAAAACATCCTGCTCTGTAGAAACCCTAGAACAACAAGCGTGGGAAAGAACATGTTTGGATCAATTTCAACCCCAACGCTTCGGCGAAAATTTATGGGTATGCCCTTCTTGGCATACGCCGCCCAAACCAGAAGCAGTCAATCTTATCTTAGATCCAGGCTTAGCATTTGGCACAGGATCACATGCCACGACATCCCTATGCTTGACCTGGTTAGAGCAAGCGGAGCTTGAAGATAAAACAGTGATTGATTATGGCTGCGGATCCGGCATTTTGAGTATTGCTGCTTTGAAATTAGGCGCATCACATGTAACTGCGATAGATATTGATCCCCAAGCACTCACTGCCACTGAAAACAACGCCACTACCAATGCCATCACCCCTCGAACATTGACCATTGATTATCCTGAAAACTTAAAAACCAATGCTGATGTGATCCTAGCCAATATCTTATTAGCCCCACTACTAGAGTTAAAACCATCCTTCCACCGTTTGCTACATCCTAATGGCATTTTGGTCGTCTCGGGCATCTTAGCCAATCAAGCAGAACCACTTATCGAAGCCTATCAATCCCATTTTCAAATGCTCAATTCAGAACGCGAAAACGATTGGGCGCTTTTAGTATTTGAAAAAATCGATGCTAATTTAGAACATTAAATTGTCACATGAAGAAATTATTTGCCATAAACACCCATTGTGATAAAATAAAGACCACTTTTTAAAAAAGGGAAAAAAATGACCGACACAAGATCAGAGTCGTTAAATAGACTCGCCCGCTTCAATACAACTGAAACTCATTCTTACAGATTCACGCTCTTTGGAGAACATACATCAGACTCAAAAGAGAGATATCAGCAAATTACCAATAACTCTGGTGCAGCTGATATCCAAGAGCTCGTTGATGCGTTTAATACGGATTTCACAGATCATTGTCGTATCCAATTTGAAGACATTCACTCAATCAAACCTAGCGACCGAGATTATCAACTTCGTGCCATAGCTAAAATGGCGGATGAGTTCAATCTTAGCGCAGAATTTGATGCGGCATGCGTCCAAGCTGATCAACAAGATAATGCTGATTGTATTTCAGAGCACTTCTTTCAGCGGTTGTTGACTGTATTCGGAGAAAATTGGGTACAGAATAATCGAGGAGAAATACAAACTGCTTTGCAACAAGGAAATTATGCACAACTTTTGGAAGAAAAAAACGTAGCCCAACTTACTGATCTTATGATTGCAGTACAGACGAAACCTATGTTTCATGCCTTCTGGACCAAATTTAATGAGTACCATGATGGTGGCGAAGAGATTGATGTCAACACTTTGGTGGCGCAAGCTTGTGAGCTAGGACGTGCTGAAGTTCAAAAAAGCGTGGAATCACTCATTGCAACCACGCCAATTGCTGTAAAGATAGGATAATATACATTAAGATGGCAGCAATCTGCCTCCCACACGCTAAAAAGTATCTTTCCATCCCCGCAACGCAGCAAACACTTCCTCAGGATTAGGAAGTTTGCGTTGCACATGCTGTTCTACTTGCTGAATCACTTCTAAACTATCACAACGTAGAAAAGGGTTGGTTTCCTTTTCTTCAGCCAATGAAGATGGCAATGACGGAAGCGCTTTTTCATACAATCGTTTCACTTTGTCCATACGCTGCAAAATGGCCTGGTTGCCCGGCTCAACCAAATGCGCGAACTTCAAATTTGCCAAAGTATACTCATGCCCACAATAGACTTGGGTATCATCTGATAAAGCGGCAAATTTTTGCAAAGACTGGTAAAGCTGTGATGCCGTACCCTCAAACAAGCGCCCACAACCAGCACCAAAAAGGGTATCACCACTAAAAACAGCGGTATCTACACAATAAGCAGTATGATCTAGGGTATGCCCCGGAACGGTGATTGCTGTAAATTCTGGGAAGTGCTCATTCAATATCATACGCTCGCCATCTTGCAAACGCTGTGTTACCGCATCAACCTGACTCAACGCTGAGGCCACCACAGGCACTGCCGTATGAGTCAAAATATCACTGACCCCATTGGTGTGATCCCAATGGTGATGGGTCAAAAATATGCCCGCCAGGGTCAAATCATGCGCTTGCAAATACCCCAAAACAGGCACAGCTTCCCCCGGATCGACAATCACGGCCAATTTCTCAGCCGGATTGATCATCGTCCAAATATAATTATCTTGTAATGCTGGAATTGGGATAATCTGCATCACGATACAACCCTATGCTTTAATCCAATAAACCGAGTTCTTTCACAGTATCTCGTTCTGAACGAAGTTCTTCTAGGGTTGCATTAAATTTCTCTTTACCATAGGCATCAAATTCTAAGCCTTCGATAATTTTTACCTGACCTTGTTCTATTCGTGTGGGGAAAGAGAACATCAAGCCTTCATCCACCCCATATTCGCCTTTGGAAGAATGACCAATAGAAAAAGATTCTCCCGGCGGCGTGTCTGTCAATAAATGTTGAATCGAACCGACCACTGCATTAGCAGCAGACGCAGCTGAAGAAGCCCCGCGGGCCTTAATCACCGCCGCACCACGTTGTTGAACTGTTGGTACAAACGTATCTTTCAACCAAGCTTCATCTGTGATCACGCCAGGCACCAAAATACCATTGATTTTCGCATGACCAAAATCAGGAAACTGGGTCGCAGAATGGTTACCCCAGACGGTCATTTCAGTCACGTCCGTCACATCTACTTGTGCTTTTTGAGCTAATTGCGTACGCGCACGCAATTCATCCAAAAGTGTCATTGAATAAAAGCGATCATCCGGAATATCTTTGGCATAATGCTTGGCAATCAAACAATTGGTATTACAAGGGTTACCAACCACAAAAATACGCGCATCATCCGCAGCACGTTCATTCAGTGCTTTGCCTTGGCCGATAAACACACCACCATTGATCTTCAATAAATCAGAACGCTCCATGCCTTCCTTACGAGGCACAGATCCCACCAACAATGCCCAATTAACGCCATCCATGGCTTCATTCAGATCCGACGTGCACAGTACTCGTTTTAAACGCGGGAACGCACAATCATCCAATTCCATTGCCACACCATGCAGCGCAGGTAAGGCTTGTTCTAATTCTAATAAATTGAGTTCGACATCCACATCCCCGAACATTTGTCCCGAAGCGATACGAAATAACAATGCATAACCAATTTGTCCAGCTGCGCCAGAAACAACAACTCTTACTTTTTCACTCATATGGATGTCCTTAATAGATATTTACTCAAACGAGGTAGATGCGTAGAAAATATTCTACACCAATCGATATCAAGTGCAACGTTCTTCACGATATCACTATTTTTTAGCCAGCAGATCCGTCTGAATCGTGCTGATTTTCCATATTATTTGCAACCGCATTGGTAACCTATGTAAATGCAAAGCTCAGACAAAATAGTCGACATACCATTGATTACTCAAAAACCAAATGCTACCCTTGCAAAGTCTTAAGCTAAACTATAGGGATATATTAGAGTTATGACTGTTGATCACGCAGATTCGACACCGTCTGTAGAAACACTAATTACAACCGAAGATTTTGAAACTTCGCGTGTCTCTCAACTCAATTTAGCTTGGTCAGACTTAAAAGATGGCATGCTACAATGGCGAATTTGGATCATGCTAGCCTATCAAGATATTGGTTTACGCTATCGTCGTTCTGTGCTGGGACCCTTCTGGATAACATTAAGCATGGCCATCACCGTTTATTCTATGGGTTATTTGTACTCTAATCTTTTCAGAACAGACATGCGGCATTATTTCCCATTTCTTGTGTCCGGTATCTTAAGTTGGTCGCTCCTCTCCGCTCTAATCGTAGAAAGTACAGATGGGTTTCTTACAGCCCAGTCCATGAAAGAAATGAAGCTCCCATACAGTTTGCACATTCACCGTGTCATCGCACGTAACCTCCTGATTTTTTTTCACAATATTTTAGTGATGATTCCTGTTTTTATCTTTTTTCACAAAGAAATAAAAATCGACCTTTGTACCCTATTTTTAATCCCCGCGTTAGCTATTATCTACTTGAACTGTTTATTTTACGGCATTTTTTTAGCCGTTCTTGGTGCCCGCTATCGAGATATTGGCCCCGTAGTTAAAAGCTTAGTACAAGTCATATTTTTTGTAACTCCAGTGATGTGGGGACCGGAAAGTTTAACAGGGATAAAACATTGGATTGTAGATTTGAATCCTTTTTACGCTTTTCTTGAATTGATTCGACAACCGCTACTAGGCCATCTTCCTTCTGCAGCGAATATATGTTTTGCAGGCATGATGACTATTTTAGGATTTCTAATGAGCGCTCATATTTTTATTCGATGTCGAGCACGTATTATTTACTGGTTATAATAAGGACTATCGTGGCAAGTATTCAACTACACAACGTCTCCGTAGAATTCCCCGTATATAATATTGATTCACAATCTCTCAAAAAAAAATTTATGCGTCTTGCAACAGGTGGCCGTGTCGCAGTCAACGCCCAAGATTATATGGTGGTACGTTCACTCAGTGATGTCAGCATGTCTATCAATCACGGAGACCGCATTGGCTTGATTGGACATAATGGCGCGGGGAAAAGCACCTTATTACGCGTTTTAGCCGGCATTTATGAACCAACAAATGGTCATGCTATTATCAATGGCCATATATCCTCTATGTTTGACATCATGCAAGGCATGGAGAGCGAATGTAGCGGGAACGAAAATATTGTGATGCGCGGCATAATGTTGGGCTTAACTCACAAGCAAATTAAAGAACAACAACAAGACATCGCTGCATTAACTGGTTTAGGTGATTACCTTTCCATGCCAGTTAGGACATACTCTAACGGCATGAAACTACGGTTAGGATTTGCTATTTCCACTAGCGTGACACCAGATATATTATTGATTGATGAAGTATTTGGTGTGGGAGATACCGATTTTATAAAAAAAGCGACTGAACGCATGACTTCCTTGCTTAATAAATCAAGCATTGTTGTGATTGCCAACCACTCAGATGGATTAATACGTGATTGCTGTAACAAGGCACTGCTATTAAATGGCGGAGAGATTCAATTTTTTGGCTCGGTAGAGGATGCTTACGCAATATATTATGATCAGAATACAGCAAGCGATTCATGATAAATGATGATTATTCTAGATGGGAATGGCGTCATAAATTACGATTCCCCAGGCTTTATTAAAACCCCGGATAAGCTTATTTTTCTTCCCGATAGTCTAGATGCGATCTCAAAACTAACCCGACCCTATCCTGGCGTTCCTACCTTTGACTCACTAATGGAATATGTCGAAACATTATTTTGAGCCAACCGAACGCACAGAATTAGAACCTGCACCGAGTTACAGCCGGCGCATAAATCCTCTGGGATTACATTTAAATTCGCCAATGATGCGCTTTAAAAACAAGCAATCCCGACAGATCCTCTATAATTATAGGCGGGCACTTGATACTCATCTGCAAAATCCCATAATGAGGCATTCCAAGAAATATCATCTGCAACAAAAACGCCTGATTTTGATAGATATTTTTTGGCTTCCATAAACTCAAACATCATGTGTTCATAAGTGTGATCAGAGTCATGATAAAACATATCGATACTGCCTAGTTTTTTCAATAATTCAGGTAACATTAGTTTTGCGTCACCTTGAATCACAGAAAATCGGTCTTGATAAGCATCTGGAACCAGCCAACCAGATGTTTTGCCTTCCGGAATCGTAACCCCGTAAATTTCGCCTTTGGCTGTCCATGCAGGATCGTCAGCATTAAATGTAGGCGCAAGATCAACCGTATGCAAATTACCTTCACCACCATTTTTAACCATTGCCAAAACCATAAACGCCGCAGATAAGCCATTACAAACACCTGTTTGTACAATTGTTTTTGGTTTTAAATTCCTGACAACCCAATATAGGAATATTGCGTCATCCAGATTCACCCAACCAGGCCTATAGACAGATCCATATTTGCTTCCTAATTCAGTCATATAATTTTCGACGTATGCAATACGCTGAAAAAGTTGTTCTGCGTGTGGAATCGCTTTCAACTCTGCTAAACTTTGCTTTAAGATGTCCTGCCATTGATCCTCAGAAATCTCGTTACCTAAAATCATTTTTTTCAGTTCATCGTACACAACATTGTTGATGCCCGTGTCCATATTAAACAATTTTCCAGGAAAATTACGAACCAGATCTGCATTATAATCAGGATGGGCTACGTTCAATGTTTTTTCAGAAAATAATAAAGGTTTAGTTGGGGCTGTTTTCGCTGCCCCTGGCGGACTTTGAAAACCTGATAGGTCAGCATCTTGATGATTTAGATTGTTAATACTATGGTTTAGATTGGCAATACTCTGATTTAGATTTTCAATCATCGGAATTAATGCATCAAATTTTCTATTGACCAATTCGGAATGATTGGCGAGGCCAGTCCTTATTTCAACTGCCATTTGTGCTGATTGATTACTATTCCTTAAAAATTGTTGCAAAAAATTAACCAACTTCATGATATCTCCTTATCATTAAATACCGGCCTACTCTAAAATCCATTAGTTCAACGCCCTATACATCCTAATATTTAAAAAATAGCGGGCGAAATCATGGATACAATCTACCTGATGGCGTTAAGAAACGCAATGTTTCTTGGTCCTCATGTGAGTCAAAAAAAAATTGATGATAAACGCTCAGAGCCATATAAAACAGGCACTCAAATGCGGCATTAAAAAATGGGAACGAATCCTTGATATATAGTGGTACTATATGACACTATATGACACTATGTCACAAGGATGAATAGATACTATAAGGAGCAGTTGTGCGGCCCCAAAAATGCAAACCAAGCAAAAAGCATGGGAGCAAATATAGCTCAGCTCCTGTAAACGCTACCTGTCCTGATTCTCAGGAATATACCACAACTTCTACCAACAATCATGAGGCATTCCAACGTTACTGGAATGCTGAAATCGTTCAAAGCACGGCTATTCGTCATCAAAAAACGGTCACTCCTCCATGTGAAGTTTGTCAGATCGAACTGACATTGTTTGTTTCTTGTTACAATGAAGCTGCTTTTATTGAGGATACGCTTAACACAATCATACAAGCCCTAGACATTGTTCAAATTACCTATGAAATTATTGTGATTGATGATTGTTCGAAAGATCACTCTGCTGATATTGTTAGAACATTCATTGCAAATCATCCCCATATAAATATTAGTCTTCGTATTAATAAAACAAACAAGGGCTTAGCTCAAAACTATATTGACGGTGCTTTTATAGGATGTGGTAAGTATTATCGTCTGATTTGTGGAGATAATGCTGAACCAATTGAAACCATTACCAAAGTGCTCAAAATGATTGGAAGCGCAGATATTATTGTACCGTACTATGTTTCTGCTGAGGGCAAAAGTGCGTATAGACGATTTATATCTCATTTTTATACAACGATTGTTAATTGGGTTAGCGGTAATAAATTGAACTATTATAATGGCTTACAGGTTCACTTGCGACATAATGTCATGCGTTGGCATCCTAATACACGTGGCTTTGGTTTTCAGGCAGGACTATTATGTTTATTGCTGGATATGGGGTTTACTTATCAACAGGTATCATGCATTACAGTTGAACGTAGGGGCGGCGATGGCAATGCGTTGACTTTGAAAAATCTTAGGTCTGTAGTTCACATCCTGGGAAGTATCATACTACGTCGGATAGCAATATAAGCTTGAATGACTTGTCGTTGCAATGGTTACCCGAGTAAAACATATTTTTTTGGAGTTTTTGTTGAACCATATCAAAAATATGTCCCCAATTGCTTGGGGATTCTGTATAGGGTTTATCGCCCTTATCTATTTTTTTAGTGTCATTGATGTTTATCACAAACATTTTTTTACTACGGGTACAACTGTTGTCATCTACAATATGGCGCGTGTATGCTTCATTATTTATTTGATGTGGTTGTTTTACGCTGTTGGTGACTGGGTTTTAACACGTACCACAAAGCCATATTATAATACATCAATCACGAATGAATCGATCCTTCTTGGACTTTTCACTGGCATCGGTGTTTGGCAAATTATCTTATTCATCTTGGGGTTTGTAGGGTTATACACGCGCCCACTTATGGTCGGGATGAGCATAATAGTATTTGTAATGTCACTCTCTAAGCTGAACGAGTGTATACATAAGATAATACAGCCCAAGCATCCTTGGTATTGGCCAGGGATCACAGTGATGGTTTGCGCCATCTCTTTGTTTCTTATTACAAAAGGATTATACCCTGCAGGGGGCCATGATTATTATCTCCATTACTTTCATTTTTATAGGAAAGTGATAGATAGCGGCAGCATTTTACCCAATGAAGTTTGGTATCACTTTTATTATTCTAAAGGTGCAGGCCTATTTTTCCTCGCTATGTTATTGACCGATCCTTTGGCACCTCAATTGGTGACGACTGCCATGATTTTTGGTGGTGCGATGATCGTATACTCCTTTTTAAATCGGGCCGCTTCATGGCAATTATTTCCATGGATAGGTGCATCACTTTATATCATCGCATTTATTTATACACCTGGTCCTATGGAAAATATGCGCCAGGGAGGCTGGGGAGACCTAGAGAAACTGCATGAGCCAGCAGCCATAATGATGTTGTCTATTATTTGGATTGTGTCACGACTGGCCACAACAACTCAGTGGCGGATGTGGGGTATAGCCTTATCTTTTAGCATAGCTGCTATGATTATTTTCTCTCCTACAATGATAGTGTTTACTGGTGCATATTTGAGCCTGGTTTTTATATATTTTTTGATTACAAAAAACAAACCATCTGCTCTTTGGATAGGGAAAGGCATATTAGTAGCTGGGGCTGTCTATACGCTTATTAGCGTGATGAGTTATTTTTTAACAGGTTTACCTGACGATCAAACAATACTACAGTTTTGGCCATGGGTTAATTTTAAAAAAATTTCAGCTTGGGGTGTGCCCTTTGAGGTACTATTTCTTCATTGGTCAAGGATAGGGATGGCGGCCAATTCAGTGCCAATGACCCAAGATTTGATATATAAAATTTTAGCATATATAAGATTAGATGTTTGGGGTATCCTTTTTATTCTATCAATAAGTTGCGTTGCTTTCAGAGTAATTTGGGGTGCGATTCACAAAAAAATGACGATGAAATTCGATAAATCATCATTGTATGCTTGTGGTGGTTTCTTATTTGTAGTGATCATCATCGCCATTTTTATAGGTCGCGATCAGTCCATCTCATTTTACAGGATGTCCACATTTACTTATGCACCTATGTTGTGTGTATGTTTACTACTTTTGGATGCAGCGCTAAAGAATCGAATACTTTTTAGTATCGTGGTTTTAACTGCTTTGATATTACCATTTAACCTTCAAAGGCTAAACAGTAATGCCACATCTAGCTTACAAGTCCCCTTAAAAATTATTGAAGGATATTATGATGTTGATACCATGAAACCTATTATCGAGAATGGTAAAAAATTTGTTGGTGGTCAATACAGCATTGCACAAGCTTATAAAAATCAACAAGGATGGCCTGGCCGGATGCCGTGGGGTGGTATATATCCCGCAGCAGAAACCGTATGGAAACAATTACCGCTTAAAACACGTATTTGGAGTATGCATATCCACAGCTACTGTATGCTGCCCGACTGTCATATGGAAAGCTACAGCTCATTTCGTTTTACCCAACAACCTTTGATAGTCTATTTTGGTGAACCAGCAATAGCAAAAGAGATCTTAAAAAAAGAGGGATTAAATTATTTTTTCTTTGCTAAAACACTGCAATTGACTGATCCACTTCCACGATCCGAATTATTTTCACCGCAGCATATTGCTGATTATTTGGGAATTTATTGGACGGATGGTGACAACACTCTGCTGACTTGGAAAGAACAATCAAAAACACCGCTTGATGCAGCATGGGTCAGGAATTACGCTTCTCAAATCAAGGATTCTGCTCAGATAGCATCTTTTCCTTCTCAGGAAATCCGGTTGGCCTTAAATAAATATGAAGAAATCTCAGGTCATGCACCTCCTGATGTCCCCTGGGATACGAAAGCAAGGCGTTAATAATATATCATGTTGCAAAAGAGCATAAGCCATATCAAAAAACTGCCTTATCTCCAAATTTTTATCATACTGGGGTTATTGTGGTCATTGCTTCATCATGGGCAATTTAATTGGAGCTTAATCCAAGTTTTTTTCTACGATCCTTGGATGATGCTCAGTATTATTGGATTGTGTTACCTTATCGCATTGGGCAATAGCTGGCGCTGGTATTTACTTAATCAAATGCAAAATATTCCTTTGTCATTTTTACGTAGTCTCATTTTAACCTATCATAGTAGTGCGTTGAACTGTATCTTACCAGGAGGTAGTGGTGACCTTGGACGAATATACCAAACCATAAAATATTTTCCCTCGCAAAAAAGTGCTATAGTGCTCGCTGCATTCATGGATCGGATCATCAGTACCCTCGGGATTTTATTGATCGCTTGTTTTTGCACAGCCTTTTATTTTAATTGTTTGCAACAAAATAACAGCTTATTACATTTTATGGCTATTTGTTTGGGATTTTTTATGGCCCTTATTGGGACGGTTACTTTTTTATTTTACAATAAAAAATGCGTTCGCTTATGCAATAAATACCATCACTACAGTAAATTTAGAACAGCTCTAAAAACGATCCAGACGAGTGACGCACCAAAAAAAATTATTTTATATGCCATCTTTATTTCTATTGTAAATCAGATGCTGTTAGTGCTTGCAATTCTTATCATCAGTAAAGTGATGAACTTTCCAACCATCCCTGTATTAGATTATACGTTTGCTATGGTCATCGGACAAATTGCTAGCTATATTCCGCTTACTCCGGGAGGGATAGGTGTTGGTGAGGTCGCTTTTGCTAATACACTTATTCTATTAAATCCTGAAATCCTAGCTTCCTATGCAACCATTTTTTTTACTTTTCGGCTGATGAACTTAGTGGCTTATTTACCAGGGATGATCATAGGGTTTTCCATATTCAAAAAGAACACACCTGATACGACAATTGAGGCACTTCACAGCGATAGCTGACTAGGCCGACGGGCCGGAAAAAACCATAAATCAACTTCCCGGTAAAACCTTAGGGACACACGCTAGTAATTTTTACCGCGACTTGTTGTCTTGCAAATCCTATATAATCGTATTGGAGATTATATTTTCTCACAAATTCTTGCCAAGCTTTATACTCATGATTTTCCCAATTAGGATAATTAAAATACTCATCAAATAGTATGATGGTACCCTTTTGTAAGCGAGTAACCAGCCCCTCTAAAATATCTACGGTAGAAGAATACAGGTCACAATCAATATGTACAAAAGCAACATTATCTTGATGATCTCTGCACCATAACGCTAAAGACTCACTGAACCATCCTTTGTGAAGCATCACATTTTTAGGAACCTTTGGTAAGCGCCCATTGAGAGAAAAACTGTTTTTTATTAGCGGCATGCCAAACCAATCTTCGGGTAGACCTTCAAAGCTATCAAACCCATGAAATAAAACACCGGGTTTCTTTTTTGCCATAAATCGGATCGTGCCACCAGTAAATACTCCGAATTCTAAATAAACTCCGGGTACGGTTGCTGAATTAAGTGCATAGAGTATCAATTCTTTCTGAGTTTCAAAACCAATGGCCTGAGACATATGGGCATCGATATAATCAACAGTTCTTTGTAGCGAACGATTGGCTCGCTCACGCACAGGATGCATTTGACCTGTATCATATAATTGAAACAATGGTAAAACTATTTTATAGAGGGCATATTTAAGGTTAAAGTTGGTCACTAACACAATGATTCTCTCTTTTGACAAAATGTTGCATAAAGGTAGTCTTTATTTTTTCAACCAGATGCTCAACTGTTAACCCATAATAATTCAATAGTTGTTCTTGGCTGCCATATTTATCAGGAAAACGATCTGGTAGTCCATAACGTTTTATTAATGGAATAGACCGTCCTAAAGAAGCAACCAAACAGTCAGTGACAGCAGATCCCAATCCGCCAATAAGCGAATTTTCTTCGATGGTGACTAGGAGTTGCGTGTGTTTAGCATGTTGTAACAAACAGACTTCATCGAGAGGTTTGATCGTATGAAAATGTAAGACTCTGGTACGAAGGGACATTTTTTCTATCTGCTGCGCGACCTTAATAACACGCTGTGTCATCACACCGGTTGAGATCAAAAGTACGTCTGTTTTCTCGGTATGATTGGTTTGATATACTGTGATAGCCTTGCCAATTTCAAATGAGTCGTTTGGCATGGGCACGACTTCCTCCCCGCCTTTACCCAATCGAATATAGATGGGATGCGGCCAATCAATAGATGCCAGCATAAAACGTTTCATTTCTTCAGCATCACTCACTGCAACGATAGTCATATTTGGCAACGCGCGCATGATACTAATATCTTCTGTAGCCAAATGAGTAGGTCCTAAAGGTGCATATACAACGCCCCCACCATTACCAATTAAGCGAACAGGTAAATCGTGCATACATAAATCAACGGCAATTTGTTCAAAACATCTTCGCGTAATGAAGGTGGCAATGGTATTGAAATATGGAATATAGCCTTCCATAGCTAGCCCTGCAGCCATCCCAATTAAATTCGCCTCATACACCCCTTCCATAAAATAGCGATCAGGGTAATCCTCTTGCATTTCTTTCAGCAAACCAGGACTCAAATCAGATCCAATAAACACAACGCGATCATCACGCTTGGCTAGCTCATATACCATTTTGACACATGTTGCACGCACTATTGATTCTCCAATGCAGAATACATTTCTTGAATAGACTCGTCGCTTAAACGCGCTTTATGATGCCATCTGGGATCATTTTCTGCAAAGGAAATGCCTTTGCCCTTTACCGTATGACAAATAATCGCGCTGGGTTTGTTTTTATTGAAAGGTAACGATTGTAATAATGACTTTAAAGCATGGGTATCATGACCATTGACTTCCGCCGTTTCAAAATTAAAACTCTTCCATTTGTCCGCTAAAGGGTCTAAGTTTTGGATGTCTTTGGTAAAGCCGGCTGATTGAATTTTATTATAGTCAATCAGTACCGTCAGATTAGATAAATTATGTTTGCCGATGGAAAGTGCCGCTTCCCAAACAGAACCTTCATTAATTTCACCATCACCCATGACCACAAACACACGGTTGTCGCGTTGCTTCATTTGGGCTGCTAATGCAAATCCAAACCCAACTGATAGACCGTGACCCAAGGAACCCGTAGATGCTTCAACACCAGGTATCTTACTTGTTTCAGGGTGTCCGCCCAAAATGGAATCAAATTTACAAAACGTGTCTAAATGATTTGGGTCGATAAAACCTTTATCTGCAAGCATGACATATTGCGCGATACATCCATGGCCTTTACTTAAAATAAAACGATCGCGCGCTTCCCAGGTAGGATTTTTGGCATCGAATCGCAGCACATCATCATATAAGACGCGTAAGATTTCAATAAGAGAGAGTGTAGAACCAATATGCCCTCGACCACCCCCAGCTAATGTTCGAAGAACCTGCCTTCTTAAAGAAAGAGAGCGCTCATCTAAGGCAATCTCCGTGGCTTGTTGTATCAGCCTATTCATATCAAACATCCTGTTTGTTGTTGTACTCTTTGCAACAATACTTTCGCGCGCTGTAATTGTGCGTTTTTCGCCTCATGGCGATTATCATAAACCATCGCGTGTTGGCGGTTTTGCCAAAACTCCGTGATAAATTCATTTAATAAAATCAGTACCCATCTTAACCCAAATAGAGGAAAATGATAATCAAATCGGGCTAAAAAATTTGCGTCTGACGCAAAAATCACAGCAAAACCATCAATAAATTGTGTTATTTGAGGTTCAGACAAGTCCATCTTAGGATGCCATAAGATATCGGATAAAAGTTTTACTGGATCATCCCAACCAAAATAGTCAAAATCAAAAAAATACAATTGGCCGGATTGATCGCAAATGATATTATGAAAACCAAAATCAGCAGGAATAAGGGCACGCTTTTCAAAAGAAATATCTGTATCAATCTCTACGCCCAAAGACTGATAACCATGGACAGCACGTTGACATAGTTGTTGAAAAACAGCACGAAATTCATTGGATAAAAAATCATACAGGCTTTTATCTTGTTCTGGTTGGTTCAATAACCGCTGCCAACGACGATCCACTTGGTCAATCAAAGCCTTCAATGAGAGACAAGGTTCAGCTGCCTGCGGTAAAGTAGCTGCCTCAGGATCTTGACCCAATTTAGCAGTCAAATGAATAAAATCTAAGGCTTGTTGGATATCAGATGTAGTATAGTGATCGATTTTTTTCCCATCAATCCATTCAATAATTAACCATCGTTCTTTTTCACAAAATGCCTGTAGTTTTGGTACCGTGCATATCTTTTTCTTTAAATAAAATTGATAGACCAATAATTCTGAGGTCAATCGATCGCGACCTCCAGGCGCATAAGGCGGATAAATTTTGACAGCGTATCGTTTATGATCAGCTTGAATGCAGTAAACAACACTGTTACCGCCACTCTGTTTAGAAAGAACAATGACTTGCTCGCACCCCAATACAGTTTTCAGTTTTTCAAGTTGTGTAGGCTGTTGCCAATAAGGGTCATTTAAAGAGTGCATATTGAATCGATGTCCAATCCGAGTATTGATGAAATTGTTCAATGGTTTGGTCCGTGTCTGCATTATTGGCCATGGGATTAAACCACATTTTTTTTACAGAAACAGGGAACTGGGGCGCATTCAGTACCTCAACGAGATCATCAATAAAATGGGTGCATTGTAAAGTACGAATACGCGCAATTTTCTCCTCGCGAGTCGATTCAAAAAATAGATTTTTTTCGGCGATGAGTGATGCGCTATCCCCCAGTAATTTTTCTTGAAGTAACCAGTTTTTTGCCGCCATTCGCAAATTTATTTTTTTGTCATCAAAGTGCCCAAACTCCGTTTTATGACTCACAATAAATAGTTCTATATTGGATTGTAGCGCGCATGTTTTTATAAAAGTTTTAAATCCAGAAAAACAAACTGCTTGATGCATGTATTCTCCGTACACCTTTCCTTGTAAACGCTGCCAAAGCATATCACCTTCAGGGAGGCTATGTAGTTTGTCACTTAATTGACGCTTATTACCCTGAAAGTTTTGATTGACTAATTGCCACTGTTTAGCCAAGTTCAAAAAAACCTTATCGTAACAAGCAATGGTATTGTCAAAATCAAGACCTAGGCGCATGGGGATCAATTATTTCGCCTCACAACAAATTGCAAAAAAATAATGAGCCATAGGTGAAAATCCCGTATGGACAACTTCATCATTCATAGAAAATAAAAAAACATTGTGAAAATGCGCTTGAAAGAATTTTTTGAATTCTTTGCCAGATTTACAATTAATGTGGCCTATTTTGCTTTGTGGGGAAGCATACTGCTGTGATTCTAAGGAAGGCGCGCCAATAATCGCAACACCATGTGGCAGCAAAGAACTTTTGATATTATTAATATATAAATGCTCTTGCGCTTTTTCAATATGCTCAATCACATCCAAGCTGTAAATCGCATCATATCTATCTGGTAATGCCCCCTCGAGTATATTATGCACACCGGCCTTGAATGTCCAATGGTCTGTGGCACGTGTGTTGATATCATCGATAAACACTGGGTCAATATCATATACACACAAATTTTCAACATCTTGTTTCACAATCCTGCTACCAAACGCGTCGCCACAGCCAATTTCAGCAACGGTGTTTTTACCACTCAACATTTTGGAGACAAACTTATAGCGTGATAATAGAAACGTTAATCTTCTCGGATCATCATGCCATACTTGGTTGGTCATGATGCCTAATTTCGTGAGGCCTTGTTGTCTCATGATTTCCAAACAATCATTGTATTGAGGTTCTACAGTATTATCTTTAACTAACATGATCACTCCCTAATTATGCGTGTAGCCACTGTCGTACATTTAAAATGATTCGGTAAGGAAACAAGCGACCAATCTTCGTTATGATTTTATTATTGATTACTATTTTCCAAACTAATTTGCACGATAAAAATGAACGGGTTTGCGCAGAAAACAAAAATAACCATACATATCTTCCAGCATAATGAGGAAGCAACGCGGCCTCTTTAAAAGCCGGCCACAAATCTGGATAGGTCCAGCGCGCTGCTTTGATTGTTTCCATCATGACATTATTTTGAAATTTTTTATGATGCAAACCACTTGAATAACCATCTTTTCGAATGCTGATATGAGTAAAAACCTGGCCGGTATAGTAAATACCTTGGCGCAAAGCAATAACAAAGTATAGTAACCAATCACAGTGCCATTTTAATTCAGGCTTCAAAAAACCAGCCAAAACGATAGCTTCTTTATTAATAAACATACTACCTGCACTGTTAAATCCTACATAAGACGTTTTTGTGAAATCTTGGAATTGTTGAGGCTTAATATAGTGTTGAGAAGGATAAGGTAGCGATCGCAAAAAAGAAGTCTTAAGATCAAAACGAGTCACAATAGCATCGCCACAAATCAATCCAACATGAGGATGCTGATACATAACACGTTTGGCAATATCCACGCAGTGTTCATCATAGAAATCATCCGCTGCGCACAGCATGATAAAATCTCCTGTTGCAGCCTTTAATCCAGTATTGAGTGCGGCACAAACACCTTGGTTTGTTTCGTGCTTTACATAATGCAGATGTTTGTAGCGTTTTTCGTATGCTTGAATTAAAGTCAAACTACTGTCGGTGGAACCATCGTCTACAATAATGATCTCATCAAAGGCTGTGGTCTGATTTAACAAGGAGTCCATGGCTGTTTCAAGACATTGTCCGTCATTATAATTGGGGAGAATAGCAGTGATTCGAATGTTCTTATTATCGAGACTCATGGTACTCCTACGCGTATTTATTTGGTATCACTGTTAAACATACCGCCACACAATGCCCGTGTTGGAAGTTAAAAATCAATGATAATAAATTTCGAATCAAACTGTATATACTCCCAAAAAACGCAGTGATGGAAAGGGCAAGCCCTCTTAAAATTCTGCTATGGGAAAAACTTTGATTAATTGCCCTATGCATTCTTAATCCAAGATTGGTTAAATTACTATACACAGATATAACATTTTGAACATTATATCTTTCATCAGTGATGGGACCCATTTCTTGTATTAACTCCCCAGGAAAATTGAATTCTCGAGCACTGCAATGATTATTGTCATTAAAAATAATGATACTGAGTTCACCATTGTTTTTTAGAAAGGGGCATATCTTTAGAAGCAGTGCCCTTACTTTCTTAAAATAAGTGGCATTGATTATCAAGACACAGGAAGACAATTGACCTTTTTTCAGCCCCGCTAGGGATACAAGCTGTGCTAAATACTGAAGTGAATACTGATGCGTGATCCCACACTTGTCTCGCAACCAATCGTTATATTCAACTAATTGTGGGGCATGAAGTATCAACACGTCTTGAGGATTTTTCTTGATGACATCTCGAAATATTGTTCGCATCTGTTGATATTCTTTCCATCGAAAATGCCATGGAAATACATTAGGAGCAGCCCCATAAACACAATCTCTTATAGCTCTTAGATTAGGTGATGCCAAGCGTTTGTGAGGCAATAGTTTGGCAGTATTTTTTTTACGCTCATAATTAAAGGCTTTGATAGCAGACAACCAGTAAGGATGATTCACATGAGGGGCCGCGCGATATTTTTTGAGTTTGGCAATGATCGGATCAAGAAATGCTTGAAATTGTTCACCTGCAACCTTTACATCTGATGGTCGCAAATCATCTGTATGAAAATAAACAGTATGTTCAATATTGCACCTATGCTGTTTCGTTGTCCATTCGCGAAGACTATGACACAAACGGTTCATATTGTACTTACCCCAACTTAAATACTGTATTTCATGGTCCTGTGGTTGCATTTCTACAACCAAATAGTCATCTGAATCATTAATGACTGCTATATTTCCAGAGGGACACATTTCCGGAATGAAAGAATAATCACAAGACGAACCGATGGTATAGTCCATGGTTTCAGGTTTGATACATAACATATGTAATAAATAAAAACGACCCAGCATCAATTCTTTATAATGCCTATAAAAAAATCGATTCAGCTTATAATTTCTTATTATATTGTGGTTGATCAAGCTAGCGACAGTCATAAGATGCAAATGTTCAAAACTGGCTTTAAGTAATTCGCGTGGCTCGATCGACAACATACCTGTTTTAGCATCGAGTTGCTTTTTAAGAAAAGGTTCAATGTCGTGTGCATTGACTTGGAAATTTCCAGTGCAAATACCACTGTATCCTTTACCCATATACCGCATCAAACCCAGAAATGAACCATTGGCCATGATGTAGTCTGCGGTTAAGAAAATAAAATAAGTCTCTAACATTGCTTCATGACTATGCTTGATAGCCCGGTCAAAAGCCAAAGTTAATGTAGTAGAATAATTACCATTTACAATCAAATCATCAATTTCAAGGAATGCAACCTTGCAACGCGTCTCCAGTGTTTTAAATGCTTTTTGCCTTTTGAAAAGTGCAACGTCGGTTTTTTTACTTAAAAATAAAAAAGTTGTCTCGTAAGACGTGGCTAAAGCAGGAATATTTCCCGGAGCAAGCAAACTTGGCAAGCTATACCGAAAAAAATCGTCAATATATTTTTTGCCCCATATGCCAAGTAATATGCAGGCCTTATCTTTTGCCATCAGTCTATACCCAGTTTAATCATTTAACTCATTTCAAGCGCTTGCATCTTTTTTATATTGTAATATTGATCATTGCTTAAAGGTTCCATTACTTTATTTTGTTCAAATGCCGCAATCAATTCCGAAATAGCATCTTGTAAAGAATACTGAGGCTCAAAACCCAGATCGTTTTTTATTTTATCAGAAGAAATATGATAAGACCGATTATCGCTACTTGGCAAAACTTCTAGATCGATAGGTTCTGAAAAAGAGGTTTTTATCATATCGGCAATATGATTGATCGAGAAATTTTGATAACCCACATTATATGTTTTCCCATCGATTTGAGATTGCTCTGCCGCCAATACAACTAAATAAGCATTCGCCATGTCTTTGATATGAATATTAGGCCGTAGTTGCTCACCCCCAAAGACTTTTATTTTTCTATTAAAATAGGCATGTGTGGTCAATATATTGACTGAAAGATCCAGTCTTAATCGCTCCGAGTAACCACAAACGGTCGCGGGTCTGATGACAACCGTTTCAAATCCAGATTCCGCTTCTTCAGCTAAAATCAATTCACATTCTGCTTTATATTTCGAATAATCAGTTAAAGGTTCTAAGCTTAGATCTTCTGTGACATTTGGTACATGCTTCACACCATATACTGAAGAAGATGACGCATAAACAAAGCGACGAACTTTGAATTCTTTAGCAATTTTTAACAGAGGTCGAAAGGCATCTAAATTAATGGCTCGTCCTAACGCTGGATTTAAATCAAATGAAGGATCATTGGATATACACGCCAAATGAATCACTGCATCACAGCCTTGCATGGCCTTTTTAACGGTATCAAGATCTCGTATGTCACCACAAATCTCCGTTAAAGCACGATTATTTTTATATGGTTCAAATACCTTTTTATTGTAAATATATAAATCCAAGACCACAACGTCATAGCCGTTATCCAATAGTTTCGGAACAAGACAAGAACCTACATATCCGGCCCCACCAGTTACAAGAACGCGTTTAAATTTATTTGTCATAGTTATCTCTTCTCTTCTTAAATGGGTAAGGAAACTGTTTCTTGCGATTTCGTAAAAACACACTGTTCTTGAATGATGTAATCTAAAAGCGCGTGCCCTAAAGCTAAGTGCGATACTTCGACAAAACCATATGCAGTATCAGGGATGTAAAAATTCAAATCACCCAATTGGCGCAAATGATTGTCCGAATCAAAGCCAGACAGTGTTACCACAGTGCAGTTAAGCATACGTGCAGACTTTACAGCATTAAGAATATTACTAGAATTGCCTGAACTACTGATCGCAAACAATATATCTGTATTTTGAGCATGAAATTCAATTTGTTTTGCGAACACCTGTTCATAACCCAAATCATTACTAAGACACGTTAATGCCGAAGGATCACTAAATGTCAAAGCAGGTATGTGACCGTTTTTTGAATAATCAATAGCCAAATGACTGGCAATGCCCGCACTGCCGCCATTCCCAATAAAAAGTAATTTACCTCGTTTTTGGCTCATATTTTGGACGAATTGTATGAAGTAGTTAAATCCATCTGCCAAAGTTATATCCTGACCATTTTGTATGGTCGTACTGGTATTTAATTGCAAATCACACAATTTATTAAAATAATTGTTTATCCATTGCTCCATGAGACATCCTTTCCCTATTGTGATCTTTCATGAAAATAACAAGTATGCACTTGCTATATCACATCGTAACCTCATCTTTTTCACCCAAACATTCAAACCAAACTTTGGTCGCCTCAGCAATAGACCCTGGCGTCCAAACAGGTGCTTCTTTCCAATAATCAATGTGCTGCATCATTCTTTGCACGCCTTCCTCAATCGAAATTTTCGCTTTCCAATTCAAAACCGATTCAATCTTAGTGACATCGGCCCAAGTCGTATCTGGCTCACCAGGGCGCTTAGGAATATGCGTTTTTTTCGTTGCATTGAGCAATTCAACCAAACGATTTATAGAGACAGGGGGCATACCACTTCCCACATTAAAAATCTCGCCACAAATATCGCTATTTGCAGCGCAAAGCAAGGCATCTACAACATCACTTACATAGGTAAAATCTCGTGTTTGCTGACCATCTCCCACAATTGTTAAGGGTTGATCAGCAAGGATCTGCGCAAGAAAAACGCCAAAAACGGCACCATAACTACCAGACGTACGCGCTCGGGGACCATACACGTTAAAACAACGCAAGGATACAGCTGGTAGTTTATACACCTGACTCCAGTGCATCACCATCTGCTCCCCTATATTTTTGGTCAAAGCATAAGGATACTGCGGGGTAATTCGTGCAGTTTCAGGTGTAGGATAGTTGTCCGGAATCCCGTAACACGTCGAAGAAGCGATGTAAATTAAACGTTCAACCTCATGTTTGCGCGCCGCCTCCAAAACTGAAAAGGTACCGTCAACATTAGAACGATAATATTCCAATGGATTTTGAATAGACGGAACAATATCAGCACGCGCCGCCAAATGATAAATCCTTGAAGCACCCACAGCGGCTTCGTCCATAGCAGTAATATCGGCAATATCTGCCTCTACCAATTCCAAATTAGGGTTATTACGATGTTGCTCTAAATTTCTGAGACTGCCCGTAATCAAACTATCCACAACTCGAACTTTTCTGTTTTCTTTTAGTAAAGCATCAACCAAATGACTGCCAATAAAGCCAGCACCACCAGTGACAACATCCATGACTATACTCCCACATCCTGTTCTAATAAGTTCTGTTTAATAAGTTCTATACAAGGCAACGGTAATTTGCATCCCAAAGAGATTATGCTCGCAAAGTCTAAGCTTGTAAATGAAGGTAAGAACTTATTTTTTATACCCCTATCAAGCGCACTAACCGCAGTAACCAATGCCTGAGGACGATCTAATAAAATCGCCAACTCAATGCCCAATTGATAATAAGAGAAATCTTCTGGACCGGAAATTTGAAAGCACCCTGTTGGTTTTCTTTGCCAAATTGCATCTAAAAACGCAATCACATCCTGCAGTGACACCGGTGCAAGCACCATATCATGGAAAGCTTCGATAGGCTGGTATGATTGTAATGCTTCAATCCACTGTGACAGTGGTGAAGACCGTGGCATTAAAACTTTTGTAAGGCGCACAATGACGTAATGTTTACAATTTATTTTAATCGACTGCTCGACCTCTGCTTTTTGGCGACCATATTCATTGCGTGGTTCATAGTCCTCAGAATCCTTAACACAAGGTTTTTCTCCTGAAAAAACATGATTTGTTGAAAGATAAACAATGATTGTATTTTTGTTTGCGAAGTAAGTTACCAAGCGTATCATAGCTGTGACATTCACCTTCCGACTTAATTCAGGGTTATCTTCACAAAACAACATATTAGATATGCCAGCGCATAAATATACGACTGAAAAAGGAATATCAGGTATCTGCCAATCTTGCGGATTACCAGCCAGATCAAGATAAAATACATTTTTTGAAATACCACTTACAGCACGATAAGTTGAGCCGTATACGGTGATACCTTGGTGCAAACTTAAATGAGAAAATAAAGCAGAGCCAATCTTGCCATCGCAACCAATAATAAGGATATTAGACATAGCGCCGCTCATAACTTCTTACGTAAAATAAATGAATCCACAATCACCTTTGTAACCCCATTGTTGGAATAAATACTTCCAACCCTCCGGTCTAAAAAAAGATTCACAGGTTAATTGCCAATATAATAAATTCACTTTTTCGCTTTCATCACGAAAAGATTCGACGCAACACCATTTTTTATGATTTTTCCCAACCCGTTCCATTTCACGCACGGCCTGTTCTAATTCATTTATCGTTAAATTGTGGAACGCATTGATTGAATAAACAAAATCGAAGCTTTGCGTATCAAACGGTAGGCTTACACAAGAACCAACCCGCAGTTTATCCCTAACTTCCTCTTTCGCATCTTCAATAGCATAAGCAGAAATATCTATACCAGTCACTTCTATACCAGGAACAACCTGCGTAAGCTCATAGAGTAGAAATGCTTTACCACACCCTATATCCAATATTTTGTCACCCGACTTCAGATCATAATGCGCCGCTATTTCTTCAGCAATTGCCCGCCATCGACCATCATAATGATAACCGCCATATCCAAAACCACGGTCTCCATCCCAGTAATCAAAGCCCCATTGTTTCGCAACCGTAGCACACTCCGCTTTATCATATTGCGTGACACGTTCTATATAATTTCTATTTGTTTTATTTTGGTATTTTTCCAAAAAGTTGATTTCGTTCATCACATACTCCAGATCCATTATTTCATCAAATGCGTGATATGTTTCAATAAAGAAGCTTTTTCAATTGAGCTTTTATTTCCCATAATATGGACTGCTTCAGCACCAACGACATTACTGAGAAATCCTGTCAGTTCAGAGGATGCTTGTTGCGCCATAAATAAACTGGTGATGGCCAAAACAGCATCGCCAGCACCGACGCGATCTTTCACAGAAACGGTAAGAGAAGGACAAGTCACGATATCCTCACCTGCCTTGCATACGTATGACCCACGCACACCACTGGTCACTATTACATTTTTGTAATCAAAGTCACTCATTAATTGTTGCATCTGTTCCGTCACAGTAATGTGTTTCTGACGAAAGTTTAATTGCAGCTCCCGATTAGCAATACATACAAAATCTGCTTTTTTATATTTTGAAATACAATTAAAACCATGATTTCCAGCATTAGCTTGCGTATTCACAGCAAGAAATTTTGCCTTGCTTTCAATTAATTCAATGCACTCAGAATCTAGGAGGCCATGACCATAATCAGTTACGATCACAAGATCATAATTTTCAATCGTTTCACTGATAGAATCCATCAATGCCTGTTGCTGCTCCTGCTCAAAAAAATAATCATCTATTTCATAAATTTCGAATAATTTCTGTGATGAATATTCTTCAATATAACGACGCTTAACTGGCGTAGGTGAATTTTTTTTATAATGGAAAGTGATGCCTACATTTTCCTTAACATTCTCTCTAATGAATCCTTCATAATCCCCGTTTTCTCCCAGCATCGTAATGCAATGTACTTCAGAGCAAAAACTACTGATATGATTCGCAACAGCCAGAATACCCCCTGCATACATTTCTTCTCGGTGATATTTGGTGACAAGCACAGGTTCTTTCCCCGATTTCCCAATCGCCTCTCCGAAATGATAGATATCGACAATCGCTTCCCCAATCACTAACACTTTCATATCTTGCATTTTTTCACAAAAAGTCAAAATATCGTTGATGTGATAAGATTTCTTTATGGTTTCAAGATACGCGTTGATTTCTGGTGTGTGCAACGGGAAGTATTTATTCAGTAATGTAGACGAACTAAAAACGATATCTTCTGTGAAAAACAACGTCCCACCGGCTGATTTAACGGCTTCTGCTTCGTCTAGAATTTTTCCTGTAATGTCATTTTCTGAGCACTGATATTCTACGCCTTTCACATAAAGGTTCGGTTTTATTTCATGAATAGCTTTAATCGATGTGGCATGATGATTAATCACCACAAAGTCAACACAGTCCAATGCAGCAAGTGCTTCCGCGCGTAAATGCTCAGAAAAATAAGGCTTGCCAGGACCTTTATTCACGAAGTGGTTGGCGGTAACGGTCACCACCAAAATGTCACCTAGACTTTTAGCTTGTTGCAGGTGCTTGATATGGCCAATATGAAGCAAATCAAATACACCATGACATTGCACTACGGTTTTATGCGCCCTGACTTCTGCTAAAGTTTGTCGAATGGTCTCGAAAGCATGTATTTTATGCTTTGTTGTGTCTGACGATATCGTATTGCCTGTGTGATGTTTGGTTTCACTGTGTTTTTGGGCCTCTTCAACGCTACCTGCGCACATCCTAACTCCTTGTCATATTTATCAAAAATCAACCAAAAACGACTTCTTCCCGAACATCAGAAATAGCGTAAAATTCCCTCATCATTTTTTCTGTCACAGCAATTTTATTTAATTGTATGATATTTTCTATATATTCAATATCATCCCATGTACTGACTGACATATCTTCTAAAGCAAAATGCAGTGTTTTTTCGCAAGGCAACAGTTTATTGTAAATGGCCATCCTAACCGTTTTTTTATCTGGTAACATATCTAAACTAAACAACACTATGCCACTTAAACTATCCATCGAGTTCACGACTTCTTGTAACATCATATAGCATCCAGGCATCGTATACTCTGTGGCGCTTAACAAAAAATGTAATTTATTTTTCTGGCAAAAATTACGAATCAGCATGTTTTGAACGCTTTGGGGGAATTCTCCTCCGGCATAAGGACGACTACCTATGTAACCACGATAACCCAAAGTTTGATGCTTACTCATGCAAACCCGCAGGTAATTTATAGTTCAAACCCAAGTGGGTTGCGGGGCGAACAATGATAGGGTCAAAAAAGGTACCTAACTTTTTGCCACAATAAGGTGTTAAAATATGTTTAAATCGACAGTTCATCGACCAGCGTGTTTCATCAGTACGATTAATCCGATTACCGTGCATCACGTTTTGTGAAAAAAATAAGGCAGACCCATAAGGCACATTCAAAAACTCAACTTTTTCTTGAATAGCTTGATATAAATCTTCCGTGCTTTTATTTTTAAATACACTAAAATTTTCTTGTACTTCCTCATCAAATTGCGCATGCGTAAAAAACATCGACTTGGAGTCATGACAGTCAACCAAAGGTAGCCACATCACAATTTCGTATGGAGAGTCCCCAGACCACACATCAGCATGTACAGGAAGGATGGAACTGTCGTCATTTGGAAACTGAATGCTTAAATTCACCCGGCGTTGCATCGCTAATTCGTTACCGACTAAATTGAATAGGGTATTTTTCCCCAAATTAAAATACGCCTGTCGAAACCAAGTGATTTGATTCATATCTGAAATAATGTGCAGGCGAATATCATTTAGTTCATTTGGTTTGACATGGTGATGAAAGGTATTGAGAAATGACGCTTCTTCAGATTCACTTGGCGCAGCTATCCCAGCATGCTTAGCCGCTATTTGAGCAATTGAACTGCGGATTTTACTTAATAGAGAAGCCTCTTCCGCTAAACAAATAACATGTTTTTTACTAATAAAATTCTCAGCGAAGCTCTTTTCATGATCCGCGTAATAATCAAACATTATGCCCAACTCCTTTGGAACAGTTCGTCATCCCAGTACGCCGAATTTATCAGATTGCCATTTAAACTTCAATAACAATGCCCGGGCATGACAATCCAAATTATCACAGTTTAAATTATTTAAAAGCACATTATATGTCTATGAAAATAGCAAAACCTCTAAAAACGCCGTATCATCTGCACTCATGAACCCAACGTCCCTATACATTCATATCCCCTGGTGCATTCGCAAATGTCCTTATTGTGATTTCAATTCCCATAAAAGCCCAGAACAATTACCTGAAATGGCTTACATCGACGCCTTATTGGCCGACTTCGACCAGGATTTAACACGACATCATGCAAAAAAATTGCATTCGATCTTCATAGGAGGAGGCACCCCTAGTTTACTGTCTGCTGACGCATATGAACGCTTGATGACAGGATTACAGCAGCGCATTGCATTTGAAGATCAGATTGAAATTACCTTAGAAGCAAACCCAGGAACCCTAGAACACGGTCGTTTTAGCGATTATCGTGCACTGGGTATCAATCGTTTGTCCTTAGGCATCCAGAGCTTCAATCCCCACCATCTGAAAACATTAGGGCGCATTCATGACGATAAACAAGCACACCACGCTATCGAAGAAGCACAACGCGCAGGATTCACAAATTTGAATCTCGATCTCATGCATGGGCTCCCCGGACAAACCGTAGCAGAAGCCTTGGACGATCTAGAACAAGCCTTACATTATCATCCCAAACATCTGTCTTGGTACCAATTAACCATTGAGCCAAACACGATATTCCATAAAACCCAACCCAAATTGCCGCACGAAGAGATCAGTGCTGAACTTGAAGAAGCTGGCATGGCACTCCTGGCGGCACATCAATTTCAACGCTATGAAATTTCTGCATTTTGTCAGGAAAATCACATGGCCCAGCATAATATGAATTATTGGTTATTTGGGGATTATTATGGCATTGGCGCTGGTGCACACGGCAAGCTCAGTCTGCAAATACCTGACAATATTTATCGTACCCAAAAATACCGTCAACCCAAAGATTATTTAGATCCTCAAAAACCGTTTTTAGCCCAACAACACACCACACTATCTCCAGAAACTTTGATCTTTGAATTCATGCTCAATACCACACGATTAGAACAAGCTATTGAACACCAACTTTTCACGCAAAGAACCGGATTAAACATCGAATGGCTCTTACCCCAACTACAACAAGCCGAAGCATTAGGCCTGCTAATATGCTATCCATCTCAGTGGCAAATCACACCCTTGGGACGTAGATTTACCAATGATCTGCAGGCTTTGTTTCTCACGTAAGACGCCGCAGAGATGGACTTTTCTCTCAAAACAGGTTAGTATTACAACCACATTTTAGTCATTCCTATCGTTTAGGGGTCTATCCAATCATGAATATTATTTCTTAAGTTCGCCCAGGCACTGGGCTTTGGTTCAAAACCATTTGGTTTTTGTTGATGATACAAAACGCCCTAACTTAAGAGAGACTGACATGACCCATAAACCGATTCAATTTAAAGACGTTGGCTTCGCACTACCCCATAAATGCTGTTTCGATCAGTTCAACGAGACAATCTTTTATGGCCAACGTATTGCGATCATCGGCCAAAATGGCAGCGGCAAATCAACCTTATTACGTATGCTGCAAAGCATCACCGCACCCACGGACGGCGAGCTGATCATCCCGCATAACCTGACGGTGGGTTATGTACCACAATTGATTGCAGAATTTGACAGTTTAAGCGGCGGGCAGCGGTTTAATAAAAAATTAACTCAGGCGCTGGCTTGCTCCCCTGATATTTTATTGCTGGATGAGCCAAGTAATCATTTGGACCGTAAAAACCGGCACGCACTCACACGAATGTTACAATCATTCTCAGGAACCCTGATTATTGTGACCCATGATGTGGCGCTGTTGCGTCATACCGTTGATACCATTTGGCATATTAATCAGAGCAACATTCGTGTATTTTCAGGGTCATATGACGATTATCTCCAAGAATTAGCCATTCAATATCAATCGATTGAGCAAGAACTGTCGCAATTATCACGACAGAAAAAAGAAGCGCATCGTTCTTTGATGAAAGAACAAACGCGCGCTAAAAATAGTCGACTAGGTGGCGAGAAAAAGATTGCGAATAGAAAATGGCCAACTGTCGTATCTGACGCCAAAGCACGTCACGCTGCAGAAACATCTGGGCGTAAAAAAAGCGCGATCACATCCAAACAAACGTCTCTATCAGATCAACTTTCCAATTTAAGGCAACCGGAAATCATCAAACCAACGTTTTCAATCCAAGCAAAAGATAGTGGCAGAGTGTTGGTCTCCATTAGCGACGGTTGCGTGGGGTTTGATCATCCCGTTTTGACGGATATCCACTTAACAATAACCACAAGTGATAAAACCGCCATTTTGGGTGATAACGGCTCTGGAAAATCGACTTTGGTTCGCGCTATTTTGGAAGATAAAGCGATTGAGAAAACAGGATCTTGGCAAGTATTGAGACACGAAGAGGTTGGCTATCTTGACCAGCACTATGCAACATTGGACACACAAAAAACTGTTCTAGAGACCATGCAAGATTGTGTTTCCCATTGGTCCCATGCTGACATTAGAAAGCATTTGAACGATTTTTTATTTCGTAAAAATGAAGAAATCAATACCCCAATTACAAACCTGTCTGGAGGTGAAAAAGCACGCTTGTCATTGGCGCAGATTGCGGCTAAACCACCGAAGCTTTTAATCCTCGATGAACTCACCAATAACCTGGATTTGGAAACACGAGAACACGTGATACAAATATTGGCAACCTACCCAGGCGCAATGCTAGTGATTTCGCATGATGAGGATTTTTTATCAGCTATTGGTATCAATCAACACTACAGTATTCAGGCCAGTGCTGATACAACAGCACCGAATATATTATTTTATGAATAAACCCAAAACAATTACAACCTCAAGAAGTGCTAGATTGAATATGCTTAATCACAAAATGGGTGATTTTACTTGTCAATTTCTGAGTGGCTTGATTCGCGGCCATCGCACCCCCCATGGGGGTATCTGAGGCACAAGGGACACGTTCACGAATCGTTCGGGTCGCTACCAAGTGGTTATCCGAACTGCGCATCAACATCACTTGCATCACTAACTCTATTTGACTGGGTTTGGTCAAAAAATTTTGTTGTAAGCGAATCAATTTGGACTCTAAACGATAATCCGTCACACTGACATTAGGATCGGTTGCCACAGCATAAAAATAATGGCTAGACTCCACACTGCGAATCATCAAAGGCAACAACATGGTCGCGGGTGGGCTTATCCAGGTATTATTTGCAAACACGCCTACTTGATAGGGTTTATTCACGTATAACATTTCTTCCGTATCATAGCCATCCATAGCCGTAGGCTGCATTATCAATAACGATAGATGACGCGAAGTTTTAGTGGCCGGTACATGACCCACTGCGGTCAATTGAAAATGATGCGTATTCCCCGTAGAAAGTGGCGTACATGCGGTGAAACACCCCATCATCAAACATAATACAAAATAAACACGCTTCATTCGCCAGGCCCTTTTTTAGGTGGGGAACTTCCCCGAATCAATATTGCTGGGTTTCGCCGCATTTCTGCACTCACTTGTTCAATATTTGCGGCGATCACATCCAAGCGATGTAATAAAGATACCGCAGGTGGCACCGCCTGTTGCGCAATCACATCTATCGCATCTTTGCCGGTTTTCATGGTCACATTCAACTGTTTACCCGCATCAGAAACATCATGCGACATTTCACTGAAGTGAGCAATGCTTTCGCGTAACTCTGCCGTCACTTTAGGCATTTGCTTCAGTGTTTCTTCCAAAGATTTATCACTCTTCGCCAACACTGCACTCACTGCTTGTAAGCTCTTCAACGATGAACTGAAATTTTTTGCATTTTCTTCAGACAAAAATTCTTTCAGGCTTTTACTTAAGCTGTTAAGTGTTGTCTCAAGTTTATTTAAAAACGATGGTTTGTACGGAATCACCGGATAAGGTTCTCCGGCGGTTTTGCCAAGTGGTGTCGTATCTGCACCTGTTGCAGACAATCCCAAATAGGTGGTCCCTGTGATCCCCTGTGCAATTAAAGTGGCTTGCGTACAAATTGTAATTGGTGCGGTATTCTCAATTTTAAGGGTGAGCTTCACCAACTGCGGATCGACCCTGCTTAAACTGATTTTAGCCACTGTTCCAACCGTCACCCCATTATATGTCACCAAAGAGGCTTCGCTCAAACCAGATACCGCTTCTTGCATGTAGACCGTATAATAAAGATACGTTTTGCGATCAAGTCCTTCTGAAAGCCACAGCGCTGCTATGAGCAAACTAAATAGCAATGTCACGACCGCAATACCAACAGTGGTATAACTTGTTTTAGACTCCAAGCTGGTGCTCCCGTTTTAAATCCATCATTTGCTAAAATAATCAACAATCATGGGATCTTTGTTTTGCATCAATTCATGCATGGGTGCCACAGTTAGCACCCTCCCTTGCCCCAAAAAAGCCACGCGATCGGTAACACGCTCTAATGATTCAATATCATGGCTCACGATAACAATTGTCAAATTCAATACATCCCGCAAAAACAATAATAAATGATCAAAATGTTTGGCACCCAATGGATCCAAACCTGACGTCGGCTCATCTAAAAATAATAACTCTGGATCCATCGCAATCGCACGCGCCGCCGCAGCGCGTCGTTGCATACCACCACTGAGTTCCGCAGGATACTTCCCAGCTGCCTCATCAGGCAAGCCCACCAACGTCACTTTTAACCTGGCCAAATCCAGCATCATTTTCTTACTCAAATGGCTCAACTCTTGCATTGGAAAAATCACATTCTCCAATACGGTCATCGCGGAAAATAGGGCAGAGTGTTGAAACAACATCCCCCAGCGACGACGCACTGCATTTGCTTCATGCTCATCTAAGTTAAGTACATCTTTGCCAAATATGCGAATTTCTCCCGCTGTGGGTTTCAAAAGCATCAGCAAGCTACGCAATAGTGTGGTTTTTCCGCTCCCACTCCCTCCAATAATAGCGAAAATCTCACCTTTTTCCACCGTAAAATTAACATCGGTGTGCACCCATTGCCCACCAAGACGGTTTTTTAAACCACTGACTTTGATCACCGGCTCACTCATTTATAACCCTTGCCAACTGTAAATCACAGAATACACCGCGTCCGTGACAATAATCAAAAACAACGCTTGCACCACAGCACGCGTGGTCTGGCTACCCACACTATCAGCACTATGACTCACCTGAAATCCCTGAAAACAACCCACCAATGCGATCAAAATTGCAAATGATGGCGCTTTGTATAACCCTAGTGCCATTTGTTTGAAACCAACGGAATCTTGCAAACGCAACAAAAAATCGACGTAGCCAACATGCAGTCTATATTTTGACATCACCATCGCGCCAATCACCGCAAAAAAATCTGACCAAAAAATCATTAATGGAAACATCACTGTTAAACCAATCGTCTTCGGAATCACAAGTAATTCGGTAGGTGATAATCCCATTGTATGCAGTGCATCGATCTCTTCATTGATTTTCATACTACCAATTTGCGCGGTAAAAGAAGACCCCGTCCGCCCTGCCACAATAATGGCAGTGATCAAAGGCCCAAATTCTCGAAAAATCGCCATCCCTGACAAATAAGCAATAAAAATCGTGGCACCATAAGTTTCCAATTGCAAGCCCATTTGATAGGCCAATACCACACCAATCAAAAACGACAACATGGCCAAAATAGGGAGCGCATACAACCCAGAAGACGCCATCACGGAGAAAATACTGGCCCACTGCATCCGACGCTTATGCTTCACCAATTTGCCTATTTTACAGGTCATATCGCCAATTAAGGTCAACAGACCATCCAATTGGGATATTTTGTGTACAGTTTCTTTGCCAATGGCGTACACAATCGTCGGTTTTTTTTGTTTATGGGGTTTAGATTGGGTGTTCGCTTTTTTACTGGTGATCAAATCTATCAAATCTAATTGTTGTTTGGAGAAGTCTAATAATTTGAGCTGGTTGTGGTGTTTGGTTAACTGTTCCATACAGCGCACTAATGCCAAAGCACCCGCACTATCGAGATGTTCTAAGTCTTTCCCACTGATAGAAATGTTTTTTGATTCAGGCAAGGGACTGGCATGTAATTTTTCCTGCACACTTCTTATGTGCAATGTCGTCCAATGACCAACACATCGATATTGGTTTTGAGCCTCATCAAATACGAATTGCGCAACAGTCATGATTATTTGGTCTCAACAATAGGCTATTGTAGATACACACCTTATCGACATTGAAACACATATTGAAGCATATAGGCAACGTTCCTAAAGTTATTATCGGCCTAGTCTAGCAAATGTAATGTATGCTAAAATTCATCATTCTATCCTTTAATAGCTTTCCTATGAACGATGATTTTAGGCAATTTGAACAACGCAAACAAGATCACATTGAGCTTGCATTATTGCCAGCCAATCAAGCCACAGAGGCTTCCGTGCTTGATCGCATTGCTTTATGGCACGAAGCATTGCCTAATCTGAATTTTGCTGACATTGATTGCTCATCCCGGCGCTGGAATCAGCACGTACCCAACCCCTTTATGATCAGCTCCATGACAGCAGGACATCAATCTGCCGTAGCCATTAATACCAATCTCTTGGCCGCTGCCAGCGCTCAAGGATGGGCCATGGGGGTGGGATCACAACGCAGAGAGTTGACCGACCCCAACGAATCAGCCATTTGGCGCAACCTGCGACAAACCTTTCCAGATGTGACCCTATTCAGCAATTTAGGCATTGCCCAGCTTATTACTTGTTCATTGAGTGATTTACAACGCCTGACTTCCGCAATTCAGGCACAAGCATTGATTGTGCACTGCAACCCGCTGCAAGAAGCCATTCAACCCGAAGGCACACCCGAATTCGAAGGATGTTGGCAAGCGCTGGAACAAGCGGTTAAAACCTTAGAATTACCGATTATTGTCAAAGAAACCGGCTGTGGATTTTCCCCCGCAACGCTAAAAAAACTGAACGACATTGGCGTACATGCAGTAGATGTCAGCGGTTTGGGCGGCACCCATTGGGGTCGAATCGAAGGCCATCGCGCGCCCCCCACTTCCAACGAACGACGTGCCGCGCAAATCTTTAGCGTCTGGGGTATGGATACAGCACAAAGCATCCAATTTGCAAAAGCGCTCCAACCCTCCTATGAAATATGGGGATCAGGTGGCGTACGTCACGGGCTAGATGCTGCCAAACTTATTGCGCTGGGTGCCACCACCATTGGATTTGCCAAAAACATGCTGGCTGCAGCACTGCAATCTTCTGATGCAGTGATTGCAGAAATGACAGCCATTGAATATGAATTAAAGCTCGCGATGTTTTGCACCGGTAGTCGCGTGTTGTCCGAACTGCAGGGGAAGTTATGTCCAATACCAACATGAGTGATTTATTCGAGGGATTTTCCAAATTAAATCAAGACGAGCGCTATACCCGCCTCGTCGCAATGGGTGCCCTTACCTCTACGGAAGTGACGTATCTGCAAAACGGTGGCCTCCAAGATTGTCATCTCGCGGATCATCTGATTGAAAATGTCATTGGCCATTTTCAAATGCCCCTTGGTGTAGCCACAAATTTTTATATTGACGGTCAAGCGCATGTGATTCCCATGGCCGTGGAAGAAACTTCTATTATTGCAGCCTTATCCAAAACCGCTAAATGGATCAAACAACGAGGCACGATTACCACCCATGTCACTGGCCATGGGATTTTAGGTCAAATCCAATTGGCCCATGTCAAAAACTTTACGCGCTTTGAACAATTGATTTTAGAAAATCGCCAACAGTTCATCCATAACGCGAATCAAACTGTGGCTGCCAATATGGTCAAACGTGGCGGTGGGGTACTTGGTTTAGAGGTGCATCGCCATACCCGTGCAGATGGTGGTGATACGGCTGTTATTCATTTGACCTTAGACAGTTGTGACGCCATGGGTGCCAATATCATCAACCAAGTATTGGAATATTTGAAAACTCCAATTGAAACACTGACTGGCGAAGATGTCACCATGTGCATTTTGTCCAATTTGAATGATCAAAAAATTACCCACGCGCGCGTAACCATCCACGATGTTGAGCCCGCATTAGGACAACGCATTCAAGACGCTTCTTTATTTGCAGAACAAGATCCTTATCGCGCTGCAACCCATAATAAAGGTGTGATGAATGGGATTGATCCGGTTGTCATCGCAACTGGCAATGATTGGCGCGCCGTAGAAGCGGGCGTACACGCTTATGCCGCACGTTCAGGGCAATATCAAGCCATCACGCGCTGGCGTTACACAGACAATACGTTGATTGGAGAGTTTTCAGCACCGTTGATCGTGGGCACGGTGGGCGGCGTAACCAGCTTACACCCTACCGCCAAATTATGCTTGAACCTCATCCAAGTCGATTCGGCCAATCATTTATCACGCGTCATCGCCGCAGTAGGCCTGGTGCAAAACTTAGGTGCCCTCACCGCATTATGTACCGAAGGCATCATCCAAGGCCATATGCGATTGCACGTTTCAAATCTCTTATTAGTGGCAGGTGCCACCGACCACGAGGTGCCCTTGCTAAAACAACAATTACACCAACATTTAAGTGTACACAAAGGCATCAGTTTACGACATGTGACCGATTTACTGGCCCAAATTAGAGAACAGGCGACAGCGTGAAGCATTGGTCTATTCCTGCCAAAACTTTTCTGGTAGGTGAATATGCAGCATTATTAGGTCAATCTGCGATAATCTTAACAACAAACCCCAGTTTCGAATTGCGGCAAGTCAAAGAACCCGGCTTGCATGGCATCCACCCGCAATCTCCTGCTGGACGCTGGTGGACCCAGCATCCCACCCCTAGTTTTGGCTTGGCTTGGCATGATCCGTATCAAGGTCTGGGCGGGCTGGGCGCATCCAGTGCTCAATTTCTTGGCGTATACCAAGCCTGGGCTGAATCACAAGCGATAACAATTGAAACCGAGTCATTATTAAAAGCATATCAATCGGTAACCAGCACTGCAGGCACGCCACCCAGTGGCTATGACGTCCTAGCACAGTGGATGCGCGGATGCGTATATATTAATCGCCAAAACCACACGCTGAAAACACTCTCCACACAGGACCATAACACGTGGCCATTTACAGATATTGGCTATATCTTAATTCACACTCAAGAAAAACTATCCACGCACGAACATTTACAATCTTTGGCGTTATCAACCTCAATGCCCCATTTGGTTGAGCTCGTCGAGCACGCCCGATATGCATTTGAAACCCAGTCCAGCCAAGATTTGATTATGGCGGTGCAAGGCTATCATCAAGCATTAAGTGCACAAGGCTGGGTTGCGCCACATACGCAGCAATTGATCCAACGCTTAAACACTGAGTCTCAAGCATTGGCCATCAAAGGCTGTGGTGCCATGGGCGCAGATGTGCTCTTGTTGCTGATGCGGCAGGAAGAGGTGCAAAGCCAAGCAAACCATTTAGCCACAACAGGTTGGCAAGTTTTAACCACAAATTAGATTTGATGATGTACACCACTATGATGGTGACATCCCCCCACCTGAATTTTCTCTCCCAGCTTGAGTATCATTCTCAACTTCTTTATCCGCAGAGGCGGCTGTGAGACCGGCTGCAATTGAGGTGTCTCGGCTCAGCATGCCAATAACCTCTTCGACAATGCTTCGATCTTTAGTAGGATTCTGAGCATTCGCTTTTTTTTGGGCTTGATGCAAATATTCTGTAAATGTTTTAATACGCTGATCAAAAAGCTTCTCTCCAGCTTCTTGATAAGGCATCCCCTCAATTTTTTGATCGTTCATGGTGTCCAAAGCATCATTCAAATTATTCTTTAATTTATTTAATTGTCTAGATAAATCACCCAGTTGTGCTCTCTCCGAAGATTCTTCTGGTAGATTATCGGCATAAGTATCTACTTGTGTTTTTGCAGTTTGAGCGACCGTCATTAAATCCATCATTTTCTCTTCAATAGTGGGCTCTCTCCTGCGTGTTATACGAGCAATAAGCTGTGAAAGACCCTCATAAAGATGACGTACCCAAGCTGGATAGAATAAAATAGCGCTAGAAGCTTTCGTTGCATAATTGTCAAAAGGCATCGAAATTTTATTTGAAAACGCCTGACCATCATCAGGTTCTCCCGCTGCTCTGGCCATTTCAAGCCGTTTGACTTCTTGATCAGTAAGAATTGCTGCACAACCGCTAGCAAGGGCACGTACCAACGTATCCTGAAACTCAGCTTCATTTGCAAATAAATCACGAATTTGTTGGTATTCAGGAAGATTCTCTTTGATTCCAGCCGCAACGTCTTTGTTCCACCAACCTTCAAACAATTGTGCTGCAATAGCCTCAACCAAAGGCTCCAAAATTTCGTCCACTGGATTATCTGATCGCATGGCCAAATCATAATATGCTTGCGTCAATTCTGGCGTAATTCCAACATTATCTAACAAACGATTCATTCTACTTTTATCATTTAAAATTGTTGTAATCGCACCGCTTGCTCTTTTTGCATCAAAATATTCTTTGTTCAGTCCCAAGACAAATTGCCGAGCAACTTCTCGAATCACTTCGTTTTTTGACTGCGCCATTATCATCTCCAAAGATTATTGCATATCTATCAGTATAGTCTATTGAGATAAAATGATGATTAGATAGTGAATAAATTCAAAATTTTTAGCATAATAGGGCCTCTTTAAATTGCTACGGATTTTTACTATGGGTTTATTACAAGTTTCCAGCGGTCGTGACGTCCCCAATGATGTCAACGTTATCATCGAAATTCCAATGAATGCGTTGCCAGTAAAATATGAATTAGATAAAGAATCTGGCGCATTATTTGTAGATCGATTTTTATCCACATCGATGGTGTACCCCTGCAATTATGGCTATGTGCCGCAAACACTTTCTGAAGATGGTGATCCTGTGGACGTTTTATTGCTGAGCCCCATGCCCGTCACAGTTGGCTGTGTGGTGCGTGCACGCATGATTGGAATGATGCGCATGACTGACGAATCGGGTGTGGATGCCAAATTGCTGGCGGTGCCTGTGTCCAAATTATGCAAAGACTATGACGATATCCAAGATCATACCGATGTCCCCGCTTCGTTGCTGGCTAAAATCGATCATTTTTTCACCCACTATAAAGATTTGGAAGATGGCAAATGGGCGAAGATAGATGGCTGGGATACCAAAGACGCTGCACACCAAGAAATCATGGACTCCATCAATCGTTATCACGCTGAGTAATATCAGATGCGTGTGCTGGGCATCGAGTCGTCTTGTGATGAAACAGGCATTGCAATCTATTGCTCCGAACAAGGATTGTTGGCAGATGCCCTATATTCCCAAGTTGCCATGCACCGTCCTTATGGCGGTGTGGTGCCCGAATTAGCATCCCGTGATCATATCAAGCAATTAATCCCACTGCTGGAAACCGTCTTAGCCAAAGCAAAATTACGGCTTAAAGACATCGATGCCATTGCCTATACCGCAGGCCCCGGATTGGTCGGTGCACTGTTAACTGGAGCTTGTTTTGCAAAGTCCTTAGCGTTTGCTTTGCAGATCCCAAGCATCGCAGTACATCATTTGGAAGCGCATCTCTTGGCTGCCAAACTTGCCATGCCAAACCTAAAATTCCCATTTACAGCATTATTGGTCTCTGGTGGTCATACCCAACTACTCGCAGCACGTGCTTTAGGTGATTATGCTTTGCTGGGAGATACGTTGGATGATGCGGTGGGCGAAGCATTCGATAAAACCGCCAAAACCCTCGGTTTACCTTATCCAGGTGGTGCATTTTTGGCCAAGTTTGCAGAAAAAAACACCGCAACACAGTTTCCACCCTTCCCTCGCTCCATGTTAAATCGGCCTGGTTTAGATTTCAGTTTTAGTGGTCTTAAAACACATGCATTGAATGCCTGGCTTAACAGCACACAAGATGAAGACGCCAAAATTGGCATTGCGCAAGCATTTCAAGCAGCTGTGGTAGATATATTAGTTGGAAAATGTGAACGCGCTTTACAAGATCAACCCAACAAACGCTTGGTAGTCGCCGGTGGCGTGGGTGCCAATCAAGCCTTACGCACAGGCCTGAAACACATGATGGCAGAACAAGAAGGGGCGCTCTATTTCCCCAGTATCGAATACTGCACAGATAATGGCGCCATGATTGCTTATACCGGATGTTTGCATTTATTGGCCGGTCGTAAAGATGAAACTTGGGCCATCGACGTCCATGCACGCTGGTCTTTGTAAAAACCAGATGAAAAGAACCACCGGATGTAAATATTTTTTGCGGTACCTGGAAACAACTATGATAGTTGTATTTATTCCGAACTTACTTCAGTTTGATCTTAGATTCTTCACCTCGCCACAAGCGCTGTATATTTTCTCGGTGCTGATACAGCACACAAACGACAATCACAGACATAGGAATGATCACCGGACCTCGTATCGGTTCAATCAGCCACAAATACAGCGGTGATACCACTAATGCGATGATGGCAGCCAAAGACGAATAACGCGTTATGGCCGCCACGGCTAACCACGTCAATACGGCTAAAAGGCCTAATAACCAATTTAAACCAAACAGTACCCCTAGGGTCGTAGCAACACCTTTGCCACCTTTAAACTTGAAAAAAATAGGGAAAATATGGCCCAAAACTGCGGCCAAACCAACACAACCAGAATATACGAGCGGTAAATCAGTCCATTGTATCACCAGTACTGGCAATAATCCTTTTAATAAATCTGCCAACAAAACGATGATGGCGTATTTTTTGCCCGCAATTCTTAACACATTGGTCGTACCGGGGTTACGCGATCCTTCTGAGCGCGGATCAGGCAAATGACACAAGTGGCACACGATCACAGCTGAGCATAAAGACCCAATGACGTAAGATAAAAGCATGGCAATAAAAATGAGGATAGATGTTTCCATGGTTACTCCGTAATTGATTATTGACGAATCAAACGTTGATTCATATGTTCTAATTGCATGGGCTGTAAACTTCGAAACACATTAATATCCAACCCGCCTCGCCGCGTGTAACGACCGTATACGCTCAAATTTTCTGGCTGACAGTGCGTCATGATATCCATAAAAATCCGTTCAATGCATTGCTCGTGAAATTCGTTATGATTACGTAAAGAAACCAAATACTGTAACAAACCAGCATGATCGATTTGCAAACCCGTATACTGAATTTGTACTGTTGCCCAGTCTGGCTGATGGGTGATCAAACAATTAGATTTGAGTAGATTGGAACACAAGGTTTCCGTCACTTTAGTGGCATCTGAATGCGTCTGCAAATACTGAGGAGACGCGGTATATATTGAGCAATCAATATCCAAAGCATCCAAACATACCCCTGTCATCTGCGCATATAGGGTTTGATCCTGAAGATCACTTAAATTGGTCACCGTCACGTCAACCGGCATACCAACGCTTGTCGTCAAATCATCTTCAATCGCTGCTTTAACCGCTTCGATACGCGCAAATTTACTTTGATTAAAAGAGTTAAAATAAAGCTTCATCGATTTTGATTCAATGATTTGAGGGGATTCACAGGGGTAACGGATTTCGGCCAAAGCCACTATTGGCTTGCCTTTGGCATTCAACCACGACACTTCATAATGATTCCACAAATCAAATCCGGTAAAAGGCAATACCGCACCAATGCCTAATTCTTCCCGCTTGGTCATGCGTGGTAAAGGAAACAGCAATTTCGGATTATAGGGTGCGTCATAATCCACTGCTTTCCCCAAATGAGAAGCATGCAAATGCTTGATGGTATCTTCTGCCGACATACACGCCTCAGTCTCTCAAAACTTACGTCATAATGACGGGATCTATTTTAACGAGATTACCCACCGAAGTATAGAAAAATACGCCCACTCATGCGACAATTAACGTTTTACTGGATCTATTTATGCGACAGTTTGCTTTTGCGATTTGGCTGCTTTTCACCTGCGCCTGGTCTCTTGGGCACGCAGACGTCCAAGATCACTTCGAAACACTAAAAGCCAAACCTCGTGCCCTCTATACCTTCTTAAAAGACATGCCCAAAGGAGGGGAGTTACATTATCATTACGATGGCTCTGTGTACGCAGAAACCATGCTGCAACTGGGCATCAAAAGTAATCTCTGCATCAACCCCTCTGCGATGTGTGCTCAATTTTGTCAACCCCATTCCGCAGATAAATCTGTCAAAACAGTCCTCAAAAATTCAACACTGTTTCAGAAAACAGTGCACACTTGGTCGATGCAAGATTTTGTACCCCGAACGGCTTCCGGACACGATCATTTTTTTGCAATATTCCCAAAGATTGGAGCATTTTATCAGTACCTAAAAGGGCCCTTATTGGCCGCTATTTTGCAAAAAGCAGCCGCACAACATGAATTGTACTTGGAAATTATCGCCTTTGGATTTCCAGAAGAAGATGAGTATGCCAAACTCATTCGTAAGACGCCCACGCTCGCCCAAAAACGTGCCGTTCTTATTGCCAATCCGGCATTTCAACGCCGTGTTCAGCATATGATTGACGACAGTGCAACCTTCTTACCCCAGGCACATACTGCCCTGCATTGCGCATCCCAACCCCAGCAAGCGGCCTGTCATATCAAAGTCAATTTTCAAGCTTATGTGCGTCGTGTCCAATCTATTGATAGTGTCTTTGCCCAAGCATTGGCTGGTTTTATGGCAGCAGAACATTCCCCAACCATTGTCGGCATCAATCTCGTAGATATTGAAGACTCTCCCGTTGCACAACGAGATTATGTGGCACAAATGGAAATATTTTCCTTCTTGCATCAACAATACCCTAACGTCCATATCGCGCTACATGCCGGTGAGCTCTTCCCTAAAAATATTGCGCACCACAAGGTCATTGCACCCATACGTGACGCTATCATGATTGGACACGCTGAACGCATTGGTCATGGTGTCGACATTCAAGATGAACCCAATCCTGTCGCTTTGGCAGAGATGATGGCAAACAAAAACATCGCCGTTGAAACCAATTTAACCAGTAATCGCTGGGTTTTGGGAGTCAAAGGCAAGCAGCATCCACTGAAGTTCTATCTCCAGCATCACGTACCGGTGGTATTATCAACTGATGATGAAGGCATTTTGCGTACCACCCTGTCCCGAGAATACTTCAATGCAGTGGTACAACATGATTTGGATTATGACACGCTCAAACAAATCAACCGCAACGCCTTAACCTATGGGTTTATGCCCGGCCAAAGCTTGTGGCAAAACCCTGATCAAGCTATTGCGGTAAAAGAGTGCGACATGCCCAACAGCTCAAGCTGCCAAAATTTTATCAAACGTAGTCCTAAAGCGACTTTACAATGGCAATTGGAGCAAGACTTGGCGCGATTTGAAAAACAATGGTATGGGCGACCTATGCATCCTTAGCCCGCGACACATATTCCCCTTTCCGCGTGTCAACTTTGATTAATTCCCCGATTTGCACAAACAAAGGCACACGTACCACAGCCCCTGTTTCTAAAGTTGCAGGCTTACCACCACCACCTGACGTATCGCCTTTCAAACCCGGATCAGTATCTGTGATCGTTAACGTCACAAATGTCGGGGGTAAAATGGAAATAGGCGCATCATTCCATAATGTCACCACACAAGTATCTTGTTCTTTTAACCATTTCGCAGCGTCTTCGACCCCTGCCGCAGCAACCGCGTATTGTTCAAAGCTTTCCGGCTCCATAAAGTGCCAATGGGCACCATCATTATATAAATACTGCATTTCGACTTCGACCACGTCTGCTGATACAAATGTATCATTAGCCTTATACGTGCGCTCCACCACACGACCGGTTTTCAAATTACGGATTTTGAGGCGGGTAAATGCCTGGCCTTTGCCAGGTTTCACAAATTCGCATTCCATAATGTTGCATGGCGCATCATCAACCATGATTTTTAATCCATTTTTCAAGTCATTACCATTATAATTAGCCATTTGTACTCCGAATTTGCGATTTGCGCGGGTTTTCGTTAAAGTTCGCTCAGTTTATCAATTATGTATAATGAATGCGAGATTCCCCCATACATTGGCAAAAAATTCTGGCGGATGGCTTTACTTCCACCCAGGCATTACTCGAATACTTACATATTCCGCTTGAATGCGGTTCGCCCTTGGCTGAAGCACAGTTTAAAACCCAAGTACCCAAACGCTTTGCAGCCAAAATGGAACAGGGTAATCCGAAAGATCCCTTACTATTACAAGTCCTGGCCACTGCTAAAGAATTAAATTCCCCACCAGAATTCAGTCTCGACCCTTTAAAAGAAGTGACGGCCAACCCAATTCCTGGCTTAATTCATAAATACGCAGGACGCGTATTGCTCACATTAACAGGCGTTTGTGCCATTAATTGTCGATTTTGTTTTCGACGACATTTTCCCTACGCGGAAAACAACCCCGGCCAGAACGGCTGGCAACAAGCAATTGAGTATATCGCAACGAACGATAGTATCCACGAAGTCATCTTAAGTGGCGGCGATCCCTTGCTGGCCTCCGATACAACATTAGAACGGCTCATAACGCAATTGACCCCCATCACCCACGTCAAAACCATACGTCTGCACAGTCGCATACCAGTGGTGCTTCCTGAGCGCATTCAATCCCATTTGCTCGACATCATTGATACCCAACGGTTTCATGTTGTCACCGTATTACATTGCAATCACCCGCGTGAATTAGACGATGCTGTTAGGGATGCTTGTGTGAAAATGAAAACAACCGGCTGGACGCTGCTAAATCAATCGGTCTTATTACGCCATGTGAATCATCAACCCGAAACATTAGTGGCACTCAGCCACAAGCTATTTCAATTTGGGGTATTGCCTTATTATTTGCATCTCCTTGATCCGGTACAAGGTGCGCATCATTTTGATATTCCTTTGGCACAGGCATTATCCATTTATACAGCACTACAACGCGACGTACCTGGCTATTTGCTACCACGTTTGGTCCGTGAAACCGCAGGAATACCATATAAAACCATCGTATCTAACAATATGCTTTAATAGCGTCTGAATCCTACTTTAGAATGTGCCGTATCGAGCGCACTGTCTGCTGATGCATGGTGCATTGGGTCTGCTGTTAAAGCGCTAAGCCTTCCTATATGTTTATCGAAAAATGTACTTAAGGTGTCCGCTTTAGGTTGTGATTGATCTGAGTTGCCCCCACTACCGGCTGGCGATTGCAACTGACCATATTCTAAACGAAATTCCTCTAGCGTTGCTTTTATTAAAAACAAATCATTGCTATCTTCCCGTGCTTTTAACGTTGTCAAAGCTACCAACAAACGTTGTGCTAACGCAAATTTTTCGGGCTTATGCCAACCAAATATTGTAGGAAAACAAGCTAAAAATGACTGCCAAGATAAATAACTATTTGTCTCTTTAATCATATCATCGATGAGTCGATGTTCCGCATAACTGGGCGTAGTTAAGCGGTTCAAACGATGCGATAGGCGCTGAAATGCACTTGTATCCATGTATTTGTCTGCGCGCTTTTGTTGATATATTTTCGAGTGCAATTGCATAACAGATTGCTGTACTTCAAGACGCTTATCATAGCCATCTTTCCCATGATCTTCCATTTGGCTTCTAATGACGTGAATAGTTTGCGCCACTAGTCGCGCTTGTGTTTCAGGTAAAACACGTTGATATCGTTGCAACATTCTTAGTACCGAACACATATAAGCATCAGAATCAGGGATGATCGTGCAGGTTTCTTGAGCAATCATGCCTGCTTTTGAAGGTGATGACTTTACAGATCGTTTCACTCTATTAATTTGATGCCTTAAAATGGCCTTAGCATCTGTGTCAGGTAAACTTAAAGACGCCTTGAGTGTCTCTCTGATTTCTTTTTCATATTGATCAGATTGCTTATCACTCTTTGGTGCCCGATAATGATATTTATCCACAATACTGCGCAAAACGAATTGTAAATATGTCAATTCATCTGTAACCAAAGGCTGATTATAGGCCAGACGTTCCATCCTTGGGATCCCTTGTGGATCAATAAGATCATTCTCATCATGAAATTTCGTATCCTTCATCCCAAAGGTCGCTAAAAAATTATCATAAAAAGTCTTATGGTCTTGTCGCAATTGTTGTAGTTCTTCGAATACCTGTGCTCTAGTATCCGCACTATCTCTCCCACCTTCTGAGGTATAGCCTGCTTCGAAAAACCAATTAAAACAAGCTGGGTACACTGCCTTAAAAAGTGCTCGATGCTCTGGATCGAGAAATAACTCAGGATTCAAAAGATAATCATCTCGATTTGCAAAGATATATCGCTTTGCATAAGTAGCACTTTTCATCACCGGACGTTTGGCCAATGCTTTGAAATGTTCCATGGCCTCGCATAACTGTCCAAAACGCTCCCGTGCCGTAAGTGCTTCTCTAGAAACAACCAAAGGGGTCATACTAATAGGCCCGCCCCCCGTAGATATGTGCGTATACTCTACCCTACTGCCTACAGGCAGTGAGCCATGTTCGATATTAAATTTTAATAACAAATCCTGGGTTAACGTTTGAGTTTCAGGCGGTGTGGTTCGAGAATTCTTCCCATAGTTAGTTGTAAGACCCGCACCATGTTTACCCGCAAAATAATTGATTGCTAACTTTATCCTAGTATTCGTAAATTTGAATCGACGGTAATGCTGAGGTTTAAGGGGTTCTTTATGCTCATTCAACATCAATACCATATTGCAGCTTTCAACATTATCTGGAATTATATAAGATTCTAGATCATCTCGACGATTCGGTCCGGGTACATTGTCTACTAAAAAAAGATTTACTTTAATTTCTGGATGGTACTGACGAATCACATTGGCCATGCGCACACACGAATCCGCACCACGACTAAATCCTTGTAAATTGACTTGTTCTGGCACCACCCCACCATTTTTCTGAATAATTTCTTCTAAAAATATCGCTGCTTCCAACACCGTATCCAACGCGCCCTCTCCCGTCAGAGCGTTATATTTTTGTGATATATGTTGAGCAAAACTGTTTACCCTCTGAGAGATAACCTCTCGCGTTTCTCTGCGTTTCTGACCGTTTTGATAGACATACGTTCCTGGCATCGGATGCGCTGCTGTTCCTTTGCAACCCACCCCATCAATCAAGATAGCGGCGACATCAGAACCAGGTTGTTGCGCATGGACTTGAATTTGATTATACATCCCCACCAACCCAGATGCGTGAGTATCCCGATGTTGTTGTGTCCCTAAAAATGTAATACTTACGGTACTTTTAGGCATTTTTAATAAAATCCATCAATTGATTGCTTTAATTATAGCAAAAAACAGTCAATTTGTCTTTTATTTGTGTTTTTATTTTAAAGGTCAATAAGGGGAAATAGGTACCAAAAATTAAAAAGAACCGATTGAATCCTGAATCAAACTGTTGTGTATCAACAGTCTTCTTTTAAGGGTGTAAACCCCCATAGAATATGAGCCAAACACAATTAATGCACCTAAGAAAAGATAAAGCTCAGGTACTTTCAATCGATACAATGCTATCCCGACTAACCCAATCGATAAGGAGATTAAAGATAAAATGCTTACGGTTTGGCGTGGGGTGAAATTCAAGCGCAGAAAAAGATGATGGATATGATGTCTATCGGGTCTAAAGAGTGAGACACCTCGTAATTTTCGATCAACCATTAAATATAGGGTATCCATCAAGGGCAGCGCCAGTATCCATAACATCAGCGCAGGAGGGTATCGATATTCACCTGTTTGAGTTAAGCGTATACACAACCAAGCCAGCATAAGGCCGATTAGCATGCTTCCTGTATCCCCTAAAAAAACCCTATATTTTTCAAATAATTGTGATGGAAAATTAAAGACTAAAAAAGCAAGCAATGCCCCTATAAAAGCCCCTATAACCATTGTTTCTACCTGATAATGTCCAAATAAAGATAAAATGAATAACAATCCTACTTCAACCAAAGTAACGCACGCCGTCAAACCATCGATCCCATCCATCATATTAACTGCATTGATGACACCTACCACTGAGACACCCGTAAAAACAACACTCCCCATTCCTAAAACAAGCACACCAGAGCCCACTAAATCACCCACTTGGGTAATATAAGAGCCACCAAATAACGAGCCCGTACAAACGATCAAAAAGTGTAATATGAAACGATGGCTCGCACGTAATGCAACTTTATCATCAACCCCAGAAATCAACACCAAAGCACAGCACATCACCCAAAAAATAAAACAAGTATTGATAGGCTCAAGCACACCAAGCGTGATAGTCAAACTAAGAAAAATAGCGAATCCACCCACAAGGGGGACAGGTGCTTGATGTTTTTTACGACCACCAGGATTATCAACCAAACCAATTTTAATGCCCAACCATCGAGCACCATATAAAAAAACGACTGTCATAAAAAATGATTTTACCAACAAAAAACCCGCCTGTGGTACAAATGAAATTGGCATCATAAATATCCACTCCCTACGTGCAATAGGATAATAACTCCGTAGCCATCGTTTTCATGATGACATCCCGTTGGTATTTTTCGACAAAAACAGGTCGATCTTGTGCCCCAAACTGTAGCGTGGAAAGTTCTTGCACAGCAGTTTCAACGTCACACGGCGGAAATACCGCCGCATTAGGAATTTCCTCTTGCATAAATTTCGCTGCATGACCAGCAACCCCAGCCCATATGGGTTTACCTGTCGCGGCATATTCAAAAATTTTTGAAGGCAACACTTTGCGAAACGCCGCGTAATCATTTAAATGTAGGAATAGCACATCAGCCTGCTGATACGCTTCAATCAAATCAATGCGACTCATCGGTGGCATAAACTCCACATTAACACACTGTGCATCTTGGACTGCAATCTGTAATGGCTCTTTTCTACCGCCATCTCCAATAATGATAAACCGAGCACAGTCTTCCAAACGTTTTGCCAATTGCGGAATAATACGTTCTAAACCCTGGCCCTCACCAATATTACCCGCATACAATACTACGAATTGTTCGCTGGCTTTGTTTTCCGTATTAAAAGAATACCTTAAAAAATCCTTATCTATGCCATTGGTATAGAAGCTGAGTTTTTTTTCTGGATAGCGTTGTTGAATATAAGGCGCAAACCCTTTAGAAACCAAGTTCATATGCTGCGCTTTTGTAAACGTCCACTGTTCTATGCGAGCAAAGATAGGTTGTGTCATTTTAGAGAGGAAAGGAGGAAATACATCCCCGATGGTATCCACAAATAAATCACGAATATCTAAATATAAGCATGCTTTTTGGCATTTTGCTACCCATGCGCCTAGAGTCGCAATCAATAGTCTCGATGCCGTCGCATACACCACATCATACTTTTCTTGTTTGGCCATTTGTCGCACTTTTAACATAAAATGAGCAAACGATAAGGATTGTGCTACCATGCCAGTGCTATGTTGTGGTACAGCAATGCGTCGTACTCTGACACCGTCATATTGCTCTATTTCAGGCGCTTGCGCCTGATACGAAACGTAGCGATTGGGTTGCGTCGTAATAACATCAATTTGCATATCTTTGGGTTTGGCATGCGCCAATTGCTCAACCAAAGCTGCAGTTCGAAACGCACCAGCCCCTAAATCAGGGGCATAATAAAAGGAAAGTATTAATAGCTTCATTCCCACACACATCCATGCAAATCACATCCATAAGATCTTGGTTTCTAATCGATGATCATGAAAGGTTACAATCAAACAACGATTAGGAACTGCCTTTCCAAAGGCAGGATACCAAGATACGATTTTTTCATGAATCTCCGTCGCGCCATCGAATACCAACCTTACGGTACGTGTCGCAACAGTGCATTCAAATTCCTGCGCACCTTTTTCCATAATACGCACATCTGGATGAAAATAGAAGTACGCTTTACAGGAATGGTAACGACCATCAATACGATCGAGAATTTCCATTGTATTGCTCGTCATGGTCCAAATACGATGATGTGTCACTGGATGTGGCCCCTTCATATAGCCATTATGGCCGCAAGCAACCCTATGACTATCCTCATCAGCATCCATAGAAAAAGCAACGGGCTCCGCACGTTGCGCCACACGAAAACCCGACCAAATCTCTGAAGAAGGCGTGTCATTGATACAAACGGTATTATGAGCTTGTGTGCCACGCTGCCAAGTTCGTAATGGGCTAATACCATATTCTGATATGCCGGAATTCACGAAAAAACGCTGACCATACAAAGAAAGTTCAAAGCTTAACGTGTCAGCATGTGCATGTCCTGGCTGGTACACTGCACCAAGCTGTCCCACATCCAAAATTGCTTTACCCTCGGATGGAAGATTGGCCACCACAAACCCACTATCTTGCAGGTGATACACCACAAACGAAGTATCTACTTTTTCCGGCTGCACCCATCCCAAAACTTCCATATAATCTTGTAAATCACGGAGAGTTGGCGCTGCCTCGAATGTCGCATCATTAAAAAAAGCAATATCACCATCCGGATGACTCATTTGAGACAACCATGCTAATCCTTGCGTAATAACTTGTCTCAGATGTGGCACACGTTGCTGTAATGCTGCAGAAGACACATGTCGAGCAAGATTACAAATATCACATAAATCCCAAAGCAATAGCGCATGATACATTGGAGACAATTCAAAATGACCTCCATCAGACAAAAACTGTTCTTTGATTTCACGGTCAAGAATCGTTAACCCTTTGTGTAACCAACAGTCGGCTTGCGAACCTGAAAAATAAGACCCTAGGAAAATTAGAGCCTTACCATTCACGAATAAATGATTTGCCTGGATATGATATTCAATACGTTGCATTAGAATATCAGCCTGCAAAACCAAGCTTTCAATCCAATGCTGTTTTGGTGGAACAGACCGCGTGGCAAACCAAGTGATCCAATTGATCACCCTTAGAGAAATAGGGTACGGATCCCAAGCAGGGGTCGATATGGGGAGATTGTGCTGAATCCATTTCTCGACATATACCGTTAATATAGGTTCATTAGACACAGCATCTTTGGCATTGCAAGCATCAAAATAATGCAAATGATACAACCAAAGTTGTGAATACTGCGTATCACACCAAACCGTTGGATCGTGGATATTGCCCGACTGCTGCAAACTACAAAACACCCCCTCACACGAAAGTTTTGGTGCAATATATTTGGGTGCCGCCCAAGGTTTCAACCATGATTGAACTGTCGGAATTTGCAGTGACCTAACGATAATAGGTTTGCGTAATAAATAATACAGACGAAAATAAATTTGCTCCAAGCGCAAATGCTTTATGGTATGAAAATAGCGCTTAAGCATGCTCTAAAATGCCGCGCAAATCCATCACATGACGATTCTGCCATACCGCCACAGGAATCGATTTAAATGCTTTATGATCCACCATGATTAAAACGATATGTGCTTTTTCCAAAGCAGCCTGCCAATGACATAGCTCGAGAAATTGCGCACACGACGCTGGTAATTGGGTAATATTGGGCTCAACAGCCAACACCGGTCCTGAATGTTGCACCGCAAGCGCTTGTGTAATCATCATTGCGGGGCTCTCACGTAAATCATCAATATCTGCCTTATATGACAACCCCAAACAAGCAATAACCACATCTGTCGCGGCCTCATTTTCATGGGTTTTCAAATACGCATCCACCGCCTTCTTGGTTTGGGCTAATACCCAATGTGGTTTATGATCATTGACCTGACGCGCTGTTTTGATCAAAACCGCATCCTCTGGCGCAGAGCTAACAATAAACCACGGATCAACGGCAATGCAATGCCCACCCACGCCGGGACCTGGCTGCAAAATATTGACTCTTGGGTGGTGGTTCGCCAAACGAATCAATTCCCACACATTGACATCCAAGGTATCACAAAGCATAGAAAGCTCATTCGCAAAAGCAATATTCACATCTCGATAACTGTTCTCAGTTAGTTTACACAATTCTGCCGTACGCGCATCGGTGAGAAAACAATTACCTTCAACAAATGCTTGGTAGGCTTCTTTGGCCTTTAGCGCACATAATGACGTAACCCCACCCATCACCCGATCATTTTCTACTAACTCTTTCAAGATATGACCAGGAAGGACCCTCTCCGGGCAATAAGCCACCCTAATCTCCGCTTGTTCACCTTGCTCAGTAGGGAATGTCAAATCGGGACGCGCAGCTGCCAACCATCGACTAAGAGACTCTGTTGTACCTACCGGTGAAGTTGACTCTAGGATCACCAAATTACCCGGCTGTAATACAGGGGCAATCAATTGTGCGGCCTTTTCAATATACGTCAAATCGGGTTGACGATCCTCCTTAAATGGCGTGGGCACGGCAATGATAAAGACCGCCGCAGGTGCAACCTCTGTGCTAGCATGCAAATACCCTTCCGTCACAGCAGCACGAACAACAATATCTAAATCAGGCTCAATGAAGTGCACTTCTCCACGGTTCACTTTAGCCACAACGGATGCCTCAACATCCACACCATGTACAGGTATTTTTCTCGATGCAAATAGGGCTGCGGTAGGTAGTCCAATATAACCCAACCCAATAACAGAAATACTCACTGCTCTACTCCTTGGCTTATGTCTTGACTCAAATGAATTGCCACGCGTGCAACTTCAAAAAGTTCTTTCAGCGGAATGGCCGGCACCCCTGTTTCTATCGCAGATAAAAAAGCTTTCACACATGCCATTTGTCCCTTATCTTGACGCCATAACGTTTTTTTATGAAAGGTTGGCCAACCAAATCCTCGTAAACACCTGAAATTATCTAATTGTAATATCCGATTTCCAGTAAATACTTCAACACGTTCTTTGGGGAAACTTTTTGCACCATTGGCAAAATAATGAATGGTCCCCATCGAACCATCCTGAAAATTCAAAATAATCGAAACCGTATCCTGAACAGTTGAATGCTGCATGGAAGAAATATGGTATGACGTGATTGCTGTTCCGACAATATAACGCATCAAATCAATGAAGTGGCATCCTTCGCCGATAATTCTTCCACCACCCACAACACTATCCTGCGTCCAATGCTCCTTAGGCACAGCACCAGCGTTGATAGTCATGATGATGGTTTTTGGCGTCGCAGTTGTCTGTAACAATCGCTTCATGGTCTGCACATGAGGGGCGTACCGCCGGTTAAATCCTACCATCAATTGCGTGGGATTACCCTGCATGCTAGCAAGATGATAGGCCGCTTCAATCTCAGACAAACTCGCCAAATCCAATGCCAACGGCTTTTCGACAAATACATGTTTCGAAGCTTGCAACGCCTTCACTACAAAGCGTGCATGGCTATCATGACGTGTCGCGATCACAATCGTATTAATCGACTCATTAGCAAACACCGTATCCACATCTGTAGACGTCTTCATAAATCCAGTTTTTTCACCGACAACAGAACCATGTAAACCATTGGCAGAAACAATGGTGTGCAATTGTGCTGCAGTTGCTTTAAACGCTGGAATCAAAACACGGGCAGCATAATTGCCTGCACCGATACATCCAATCGCAGGGAGCGTTGGATCAAACTGCACGTCCGATAAAAAATGGTGTTCTTGCGTCATCCGAGCTGCGATATCACCACCATATTGCAGTACAATACCCAAAGCTTGTCGTTCTTCACAAAGGACTTGATAAGCAGCTGCTGCATCTTCAAGCTCAAATCGGTGCGTAATCAAGGGCGCTACATTCAAACGACCATCCGCCATCATATCCAGTACCGCTTCAAAATTACGCTGCGCTGTCCACCGCACCAAACCGTAAGGATAGTCAATCCCTTTTTGTTCATAAATAGGATCATATCGGCCAGGACCATAAGAACACGACACTTGAAAGCTCAATTCCTTTTCATAAAAATCAGCGCGATTTAAAGATAATCCTGTCACGCCCACCAAAACAATACGGCCACGTTTACGACTCATACGCGCCGCTTGCGTCATGGGATCATTTGATGGTGTTGCAGCCGTGATTAATACAGCATCCACACCGTGACCACGACTGAATGCGACCCCGTGCTCAATAGGATCCGCACCGGTTGATATATCACAAATTTCTGCACCAAATTGTTCGGCCAAAGCTAATTTCTTACAATCCATGTCGATAGCCAACACCCGACATCCTTGCGCTTTCAACAATTGAATACTGAGTAAACCAATAAGCCCGGCCCCAATCACGACCACAGACTCCCCTAAAACAACATTGGCCAGACGAATACCTTGTAATCCAATGCTCGCAACTACAGTAAAGACAGCTGTTTCATTTGCCACACTATCAGGAATGCGTGCACAAAGATTTGCAGGGACCTGGACAACCTCCGCATGCGCACCATTAGAAACCACACGCTGCCCAAACTGAAAGCCCTGTACACCGTGCCCTACTTGTTCAACCTGCCCTACATGGCAGTATCCCAACGGCAAGGGCTGATCTAATTTCGATTGCACCGCGTTGAATGTTGAAAACAACCCATCTGTTTTTATTTTACTCAACACCTCTTTAACTTTTTCCGGTTGCTGTTTCATCTTGGACACATAAGATGCTTTACCAAAATCCACTAGCATACGCTCAGTACCTGCTGATATTAAGCTCGTTGTAGTAGCAATAAGAAGATGACCTGATGGGAGATTGGGGATAGGGGCGTCGATGATTCGGGTGTTACCTTTACGAAGACTTTGTAAAACTTGTTTCATACTACATCCTTAAAAGCACTGCATCCATCCCATCAAAAAACACCCTTTTGGGCCTCTAAATAAGTCATATAGTCTGCAACTCCTTTTGCAACTGGCGCAAAAGAAAAATCATAACCTTCGGCTCTCAATTGACTCATATCTGCTTGGGTATAGCTTTGGTAAGCTTTTTTTAAATGTTCCGGAAACGGAATATATTCTATGCTCCCCTCTCCAAAAAAACCAATCACTGCCTGAGCCACTTCATTAAAGGTTTGCGCACAACCAGTACCCAGATTAAATATTCCAGAAATGGAAGATTTATCAAACAACCATAAAATCACCGCGGTAATATCATCAATATATACAAAATCTCTTTTTTGCTCTCCGGCTCTATATCCATCAAACCCATCGAACAGTTTAATAGATTCACCTCGCATAATTTGCGTATAAAAATGATAAGCAACACTTGCCATTTGCCCTTTGTGTCCCTCACGAGGGCCGTACACATTGAAGTATCTCAATCCAACCACCTGAGAATCCAGCTTACCTAGAGAACGTACATATTGATCAAATTGAAACTTTGAAAATGCGTACATATTCAACGGATGTTCATACTGTCTCGATTCAATAAAGGTAGTCCCATTTCCATATACTGAGGCCGATGAAGCGTAAATAAAAGGCACTTTTTGGTTTAAACAATAATGGAGCAATTTTTTTGAATAGGTGAAATTAACATCCATGAGATATTTCCCATCCCATTCTGTTGTATCAGAGCAAGCACCTTGGTGAAATATGGCATCGAATTGAGGAAACTCTTCACTATCAAGGAAGCAAAGAAATTCATCCTTATCCATATAATCAACAAAATTTAGATCAGCCAAATTACAACATTTCTTCCCTTCACTTAAACAATCCACAACTAAAATATCACTAATTCCTTGTAAATTGAGTGCTTTAATCAGATTGCTGCCTATAAAACCAGCACCTCCAGTCACCACAATCATATGCACTCCTATTGTCCTTGAAATCACGCTGTCTCTGTTATGCCTACATTTTTTTGAATTTTGTTAATAAGCTTAGTCGTAGAATATCCCTCTACAAAATCGATAAGATAAACCTCGCCACCCGATTGCTCCACGTATTCTCTACCAACAACTTCGTTCAGCTTATAGTCACCACCTTTCACTAAAATATCCGGCGTAATCAAACGAATAAGTCGCTCAGGTGTAGCATCTTTAAATGGCACAACCCAATCCACACTTTTCAACGATGACAGCATTGTCATTCGTGCTTCAAGGGAACTCACGGGACGATTTTTACCTTTTAAGGCACGAACTGATGCATCATCGTTAACGGCAACGACTAATCTATCACCTGAGGAACGAGCCTTCTCAAGATACGCAATATGTCCCGGATGTAAAACATCAAAACATCCGTTAGTAAATACGATACGCTCTCCTACCGCTTTTGATTTTTTTACAAATTTGAGCAGCGTTTCTTCATCCACAATATTTTCCGTTATCCCAGATCGAACGTTCAATACCGACCGCAACTCTTCAATTGAAACAGCTGATGTCCCTTTTTTCCCGACGGCAATACTTGCTGCTAAATTGGCTAACCTCATTGACTCGTTTAAGTCTTTACCACAGGCAATGCACGTACTGAAAGCCGCTAAAACAGTATCACCCGCACCAGTAACATCAAAAACCTCTTTCTGAATCGCAGGGAATATAATCGTTTCAATATGACTGCCAGCCAAAATCATACCCTGCTCTCCTCGGGTAACCAAAATGGCTTCTATTTCATAATCCTCTGATAGTTTTTGGGTTTTCGAAATCAACGTATCTTGATCAGCACATGATCCAACAATAGCCTCTAACTCCTTGAAATTTGGGGTGACTACTGTCGCGCCTCGGTAGCAATTAAAATCGTTTGATTTCGGATCAATTAATACGGGTAGCCCTAGTTTTTTTGCTTCATCGATTAGTGGAAGAATATTATGTAAGGTACCTTTGGCATAGTCCGACAAAACCAACACATCAATGTCTCGCAATAATGATCGAACCGTATCATCTTCGATAAAACTAACCGGAGGAAACGGTTCCTCAAAATCCAAGCGGACACATTGTTGATTATTACCTAAAACTCGTAATTTGGTAATCGTAGAAATAGCATCTATGGTTTTCAAATGACAGCGCACACCACCGTCAATGAGACTGTTTTCAAGTTTGCGTGCTGCAGTATCATTGCCAACAATCCCGACAAGATGAACCTTTGCGCCCAATGCCGCGATATTAATAGCCACATTAGCGGCGCCCCCAGCTCGATAGTCATCTTTCTGAATTTTCACTACCAGAACAGGGGCTTCGGGTGAAACCCTTGCTACCGAGCCATGCCAATACTGATCAAGCATAACATCGCCTAAAACTAAAATCCGAGCTTTCGAAAAATCAAGTGTCCTCTTGTCCATATTGAAGTTTCCGTTATATTGACTCAACTAATTGATCATCTTGAGCTATTTTTAAAGTAGTAGATATAGTTGGAGATAGATCATAATCCAATAATTCACAAAGTAAGTGAATCACATAAATATGGGCTTCCTGAACTCTAGCGGTCGGTAAATCAGGAATCGTAACATTGCGATCAACAAGATCAGCAAGCTTGCCAGGATTGCCCGTTAATCCTAACGTCTGAGCACCAAGCGCTTTAGCAGCCTGAATCCCCAAAATGATGTTTTTACTATTACCACTTGTTGATATCCCCAAAATAATATCTTTATGAGTTGCAAGTCCCTCAATTTGTCTTGAAAAAACAACCTCAAAACTATAATCATTGCTTATGGATGTCAGAATAGAACTATCCGTTGTTAACGCTATGGCCGGAAGGGCTCGACGTTCTTTTTGAAAACGCCCCATACACTCTGAAGCTAGATGTTGTGCATCAGCAGCACTCCCTCCATTCCCCATGACAATTAATTTGCCGCCATCTCCCCAAGCATCACGGATTGATGACGCAAATTTAATTATGTTTTGAAATTGACCTTCAACATGAGAAATTGCTGCTTTATGTTGCTGCAATGAGCCTTCAAAAAAATCTTCCATCTGTTTATCCTTAAACAAACCTTCCTTATGATGTCCTGAGGAAACATCTACATCAAATCAAAAAATTTGATGCTTGTAACATCCTACACTATTTCGTGCAGCACTCAGCAGGTACCGTACCAATCGAAACAGGCCAGAGCGTTCCCAATTTATATAGTAAATGGCTTGAAAAGTTATCCTGCCATAATGCCCCTCTATTGTCGAGGCTGTTTTTAACTTAACCCAATTTTAATACAGTCAAGACGCCAAAAAAATTTGTGAGTAATGTATTGCAAAGAAAAAACCTGGGCGGTTATACTCAAAGCACTCGCTTTGGAGTATGTTTCAAGACGCATCACTTCAACAAGAGCTTACAATTTGATCTTAAGAAGAACGATTTTGAAAGGTGGCTTTCTTGAAAAAAAATTATGCATTGGTGCCTTATCCATTATCCACTACTTTTCAAAAAGAAATCGAGCAACATTTGGATGACCCTCTTGAGTATTTACTCCTCAGTGAATTAAGAAAAAAACCACTACTTGTACTGTGGAAGTTTTTAAGAGCATGCCAATCTGAAAAAATCTTTATACCCCTAGAATCACAGGGCAGTCAAATCTTACTGCCAATTCTACAATTAATTGCCAAAATCCCCCGTTCAAAACAAGCTTGGATTATTTCTCCTGACCTGAAATTTCAGGAAATAACGTTACGTTATATGATAAGGTCTTGTTATGGCTTATTTAAAAACACCCTGTTTATCAATCTTTTTTATTGGAGACATCGTCGCGAACCTCGAACACTGTTAAAACAATCCCTTAGTCAATATTCACCTCGTGATAGCAACCAAATTCTTTATCTAAATACTAATTTGTGGTTCGGTGTAAAAGCAGGTGGATCAGTTGGGCATATTGCTGGGGTCATTAATGGTCTGGTGAATAAAGGACTGAAAGTCAATTATGCTGCGGTTGAGCATTCACCCTTACTGCAATCATCCATCAATTATCTTGCTTTACCAAATTTAAATGGGTTTGGTATACCCGCCGCGCTTAACTATTACCATTTCAACAAAATTGCGAATCACTTTTTATATACAAACTCCACAGAAAATTGGCGCTTTATCTATCAAAGAATGTCTGTCGCTAATTTTTCTGGCGTGACATTATCACGACAATTAAAAATTCCACTAGTGCTTGAATATAACGGCTCGGAAGTTTGGATTGCCCAGCACTGGGGCAAACGAACGGTTCATCAGGCGATGATTCAAGCAGAAGAAATCTGTCTTAAACACGCACACATTATCGTAACCGTTTCGGAGGTGCTGCAACAAGAACTTATTTCTAGAGGTGTGTCACCAGAAAAAATTGTTTACTATCCAAATTGTATTGACCCGACAATATTTAATCCTGATTTGTTTTCTCAAAAACAAAATAACGCCTTGCGATCAACCTATAACATCCCATCAGATGCAATAGTAATCACATTTATCGGAACCTTTGGAGAATGGCATGGCATACTTGTGTTGGCCAAAGTTATTCGCGCCTTAATGGAGCATGCCGATACTTGGCTACAAGAAAACAAAGTGCATTTTTTATTGATCGGTGATGGTATAAAAATGTTAGAATTTAAAAATATTCTCGGAGATTTTATTCATTGCACATCAAGAATCACGCTCACTGGATTAGTTCCACAACAAAGTGCTCCGGACTTTTTAGCTGCTTCTGATATCCTTCTCTCACCTCATGTGCCTAATGCAGATGGTAGTCCCTTTTTCGGATCACCTACAAAGTTATTTGAATACATGGCAATGGGTAAAGCAATCATCGCCTCTGACTTAGAACAAATTGGAGTTGTATTAAAAGACAGTTTGCACAGTGACCAATTGCCAACAAAACCACCTAAATCGCTCAGTAGTGAACTAAGTGTGTTATGTAAACCAGGAGATATCAATGAGTTAGTGACAGCCATTCGCTTTTTGGTAACAAACGAACAATGGCGAAAAGCATTAGGAAACAATGCTAGAAAAAAAGCACTTGCTGAATATACATGGCAACATCATGTCGAGGCTTTTCTGGCAAAACTCAAGTAATCACTCACTTGCGGCCTGTTTAAGGATCTGTTATCTGTTAACCACCATTGTTGTGGTTCAAAAATTTGCGAGGGAAGCGTGAAACAAGTCTTACTTAAAAACGGCAAAGCAACTGTCGAAACGGTACCATTACCATCAATCGAAGCCAATACCATTTTAGTCAGTGTTGATCACTCCTGTATTTCTATTGGAACCGAACTCAGCGGCCTGAAAATGAGTGGTGCGCCATTATGGAAACGGGCCTTGAAAAAACCAGAACACGTCAAAAAAGTCTTGGCGATGGCCGCAACTTCGGGCGTGTCACGCACGCATAGTTTTGTGAAAGGACAATTAGAAGCAGGATCAGCAACAGGCTATTCTGCTGCCGGCACAGTAACTGCCGTGGGTGCCGGTATCACGTGTTTTCAACCTGGAGACCGTGTTGCTTGCGCAGGTGCAGAGTGCGCTCACCATGCTGAATTTATCCGAGTACCAGCAAATCTTGCTGTTCTACTACCAGACGCACTTGGATTTCCTGAGGCCTCTACGGTGACTTTAGGCGCTATTGCAATGCAAGGTGTGCGCCGCGCGTCCCCCACCCTTGGCGAGTGTTTTGTTGTCATTGGTCTCGGGATATTAGGACAGATTACTACACAATTATTAAAAGCCCATGGCTGTCGGGTGATAGGTGTTGATCTTGAAAAACAACGGACTGAACTTGCTGAATCTTTGGGCATGGATATTGGATTAATGCCTGAGCATGGGCCTTCTGTCGAACATGTGATTAGATTAACTGAAGGTATTGGCGCTGATGGGGTGATTATCACCGCGGCTTCCCCATCCAATGAAATTATTTCAACTGCCTTTCAATTCTGTAGGAAAAAAGGCAGGGTGGTTCTCGTTGGCGATGTTGGCCTGGATATAAAACGTAGTGATTTTTATCAAAAAGAGCTCGATTTTTTTATCTCTTCTTCCTACGGTCCAGGCCGATATGATCAACATTATGAAACAGAAGGACTAGACTACCCGGTAGCCTTCGTGCGATGGACCGAAAATCGTAATATGGCAGAGTATTTACGTTTGTTGGCTGAGAAACGAGTCTGCATCAATCCATTGATTGAGGCCATTTTTGATATTGACGCTGCTGGTGATGCGTACCAAGAGTTACAAGGAGGTCCCAACAAACCTTTGATGGTCTTATTAAAATATCCTCTACATAAAAAAGAGCTAGATAAAAAAATATTGAACCCAAACTTCAAGCCCAAAAATAAAAAATTGCTCCGTTTGGCAGTCGTCGGAGCAGGTGGTTTTGCGAAAGGGATGCATTTACCAAATTTGGCAAAATTACATGACCGTTATCGCATACAAGCAATCGTTTCTCGCACCGGTCACAATGCAATAGCCACAGCTAAACAATTTGATGCACATTATGCAAGCGCAGATTATCAGGACGTCCTTTCAGATCCAGATGTTGATGCGGTACTCATTACAACTCGGCATCATCTACATTCAGACATGGCGCTGCAAGCTCTTGAGGCTGGCAAACATGTACTGGTAGAAAAACCATTGGCATTATCCAAAGAGGCGTTAGAAAAAATCACGGGCTTTTATGAGAAACATCAAAGCGATGCTCCAATTTTACTTACTGGTTTTAATCGTCGTTTTTCACCCATGATGCAGAAAATACGCCAATTCACTGACAAACGAAGCCATCCCATGATTTTAAATTATCAGATGAATGCGGGCCATATCCCACTAAATCATTGGGTACACGGCGCTGAAGGTGGTGGCCGCAACATTGGTGAAGCTTGCCACATCTATGATTTATTCACCTTTTTAACTAACAGCAAAGTGGTTGCCGTGAACAGTCAAACCATCCAATCGAAAAATGCTTATTATACGAATAATGACAACTTTATAACGACCTTATCCTTTGCTGATGGATCAATCGCAACATTGACCTATACCGCGTTGGGCTCAAAAGAGTATCCTAAAGAATGTTTAAACATTTTTTTCGATGGCAAAACGATTGCGATGCAAGACTATAAAAAGTTACAAATTTTCGGTGCTAAAACAAAGGGAATGCAGCACACCACGATAGAGAAAGGTCAAACAGAAGAACTCATTGCTTTTTCTGATTCTATTTTACACACCGGTGTCTGGCCTATCCCCCTTTGGCAACAGCACCAAGCAACACAGATCAGTTTTTTAGTTGAAGAGCAACTGAGCAAGCCTGCTTTTCAAAAATCTACCGCCCATTCAGAGGATGTTTTATGTGTGGAATAGTTGGAGCACTTGCTTTCCCGGGGTCAACGTTCAAGATTACGGAACCTTATATCACAACAATGCGAGATACCATGATACACCGTGGGCCTGATGGTGCTGACACATGGATTGACGAACGTGCTCAAATTGGCCTGGGACACCGTAGATTATCTATTCTTGACCTGTCTGATGCTGCAACACAGCCTATGTCAACAACTGATCAACGTTATTGGATAACCTTTAATGGTGAAATATATAACCATCAAGCTATTCGTGACGAACTCATCTCACTGGGACACACAACTTGGAAAACAGACCATTCAGATACCGAAGTCATTCTTTATGCATTTGCTGAGTTTGGAATAGACTGCCTGCATAAACTCCGTGGCATGTTTGCATTTGCTTTGTGGGATGCTCAAGAGCAAGAACTCTGGTTGGCACGAGATCGCATTGGAATCAAACCTTTATACTACAGTATACATCACCAACGCATTGTATTTGCATCTGAAATCAAAGCATTACTTGCAGATCCTGCTCAGGAACGCGCTGTAAATGAGGACGCTTTTTTTCATTATTTGTCTTTTTTAACCACACCCGCCCCTCAAACTTTATTTGCAGGTATTCATAAATTACCAGCCAGTACATGGTTAAAAATTTCGGGAAAAACAGGACAATCAGAGGAACATCGTTATTGGGACATTGCGGAACATGCGAAATCTCTGGGCCACTTATCCGAGGATGAAATGGTCGAGGGTGTGCTAGATGAATTACGTACCTCTGTAAACCTCCGACAAATCAGTGATGTGCCTGTCGGTGTGTTTCTGTCTGGCGGTATTGATTCTAGTGTGAATGCAGCCTTATTTTCAGAACATTCCGATACGACACTCCATACCTTTTCCGTTGGCTACGACAAAGAATACGGCACATATCAAAATGAATTACATTATGCAAAAGAAATGGCCACGTCTATATCAGCACAGTACCATGAACGCTTACTGACTGAGCGTGACTTATTAGATTTCCTACCCGAAATGATCCGTTTGCAAGATGAGCCCATTGCCGATCCTGTCTGTTTCCCAGTATATTTTGTTTCAAAATTGGCTCGAGACAATGGCGCTATCGTATGCCAGGTGGGCGAAGGTGCTGACGAATTGTTTTGGGGGTACTCAAGTTGGAAAATCAAATTATATTTGCAACGCTGTAGTAATATACCTGGATTAAAATGGCTGAAACGCCTGGGATTAAAAACCTATCAATTCATGAATAAAAAATATCCCCTTCAATATGAAATACTCCGGCGCGCTGCTGCAGATCTACCTATTTTTTGGGGTGGCGCCGAAGCCTTTACTGAAGAACAAAAAAGTCGTTTGCTTTCTCCGCGGTTACGTAAACGCTTTGAAAACCACACCTCATGGGAAGCCATCAAACCTATTTGGGATCGATTCCATCGGAGCGCTTGCGATAAATCAGATTTGAATTGGATGTCATATTTGGACTTAAACTTTAGGCTGCCAGAATTGCTTTTAATGCGAGTTGACAAAATGAGTATGGGCGTCAGCTTGGAGGGACGGGTACCTTTTTTAGATCATAAATTTGTCGAATATGCGTTTGGTATCCCTGAAAAATTAAAAACAAAACAAGGTCAATTGAAATATGTTTTAAAAAAAGCAGTGCATGGCCTCATTCCCGAAAACTTGATCCACAGAAAAAAACAAGGATTTGGAGTGCCCATTCGCGAATGGCTTTTAGATAATTTAGGCGCGCGAGCTCGTGAAGAATTACAAACATTTTGTGCTGAAACTGATTTTTTAGAGTATTCAGAAATAGAGCGCCTCATGGATACAAATCAAGGTGCAAAAGTATGGTACATTTTAAATTTTGCATTGTGGTGGAAGGAATATATTCAACCGCAAACACTGGTGACCACTCATAAAAAAGAAACCGTCACCTCGCATGACGCGGTCATAGCATAATATGAGTGGAGAGATGCTAGCGAAAATAAGACGAGGCTTACGAAAACCACCAAAAGTCATTTTTAAGCGATTAAAACAAGAAGTTTCCAGTCAAGCAGAACGCTATTTTGCTCCTCGCCGCGCCCACTCTTTTACATTAGCCTCTCTACTGAAACAAACCCAACATCAAGACTTAGAAACACTCTGGTCACATATCGGTGAGCGTGCTTATTGCACTTTGACAACCTTAATTGATCTGGCAACACTAGAAAACTGCGTTCCTAATGAAACAACCGTAATTTTTGAACGCGCGAATAGAGCGATGGCACACAAAGTAAATTTATTAGGATCGGGGTTAATCGAATTAGGCACCCCCATCAATTGGCATAAAGATTACAAATCGCAGTACGATTGGCCCCCAAATTACATCCTTGATATCGACTACAATAATCCAGGACGTCCAAGCGATGTGAAATTTCCTTGGGAAGTTTCTCGAATGCAGTGGTTGATTCCAGTAGGACAGGCCTATTTATTAACACAGGATGAAACCTATGCTGAAAGTGTTAAAGCCATATTAATCGATTGGATCCGAGAAAACCCCTACGCACAGAGTATAAATTGGGCCTGCACCATGGAAGTAGCCATACGTATTCTGACTTGGACTTGGTTGTTTCACGTCTTTAAATCCAGCCAAGCTTGGAATGATAACGCTTTCCGACAACAATTTTTAACCGCCCTATATTTGCATGCTGATTTTACAGAACGGCATTTAGAGTATTCAGATATTAACGGCAACCACTACACAGCTAACGCGGCGGGCTTGGTGTTTGCTGGCCTGTTTTTCGGGCAAGGGGATGCACCAGATCGTTGGCAGCGTATGGGATGGCACATCCTTTGTTGCGAATTTCCACGACAAATTTGCAGCGATGGCGTCGATTTTGAAGCATCTGTACCCTATCACCGATTGGTGCTCGAATTATTTTTCTTACCTGCACGATACCGGCAGGTACTCAATTTAGAAATACCCGAAAATTATAGCGCATACCTTTGCTCAATGGCTCAATTTACCGCCGCCTATACACAACCTTCAGGCAATGCACCCGTCTGGGGAGATGCAGATGATGCCAGAGCATTGCCATTTGGTTATCAGGCGGTCAACGATCATCGTTATATCTGCGCGCTGGTAGGTTATGCTTTCAAAAATCAGACACTATTACAACATACCGACACTTCAAGTGAGTTTTTTTGGGTATATGGAAACCATAAAACACCCACACTTCACACCACGATACCACGATTATCTTCCATATCTTTTCCGGAAGGTGGTTTTTATATCATGCGCAACCAAAGTGATCATATTTTTATTGATTGCGGTCCAGTGGGATTAGCGGGAAGAGGCGGACATGGTCATAATGATTGCTTGTCATTTGAAGCAGTGCTCAATGGCGTCAAACTTATTTCCGATTGTGGCGCCTACGTATACACTGCCTCTTATGAAGAGCGCAATCAATTTCGCGCCACTGCAAGCCATAATACACCCTGTATTGATAACCAAGAAATCAATCGATTCATTCGATGGGATTATCTATGGACATTACACAATGATGCAAAACCCACGATCGAAACGTGGCATGTTGGGGATGATTATGATTGCTTTATTGGCTCTCATTCCGGGTACCACCGTTTGGCCGACCCAGTAACACCCAGAAGAACGATACAACTCAATCATGCAAATCATCATTTGATCATTCAAGATGAAATTTTATGTGAAGGTCAGCATGTCATCAGCATCCCGTTGCATTTAGACCCCAATGTGAAAGCAACAATCTCATCTGAGGGTCATACCGTTAGTTTGGAAGCATCTTCGCAAAAATATAAGCTTGTCTGGGAGAGCTCGGAACCATGGCAACTCATAGTGGAAACCACAAGAATATCTCCAAGTTATGGTGTGCTTATTCCTAGTAAAAAATTAATTTGGCAAGCAAACATTATAGGTAACAGTCAATTAAAAGTTACAATTATACCGCACACCGGATAAACCAATATTGCTCTCGCCAAGTTTCAACATAACGATACAGCTTATTCCAATTTTATGATTTGGCGGTCCCCAAAAGTGCATGTACATATTGTTGTAAGGAATCATAAACAGGAACATGATGATAGGTAGAGAACTCATCTATCTTCGTCATGGTTGATAGAACCAATACTGCCTGAGCACCTGCTTGCTCTGCTGCTTGTATATCGGTAATTTTATCCCCAATGAACACCAGATCACGAGCGTCGCAATCAAACTTTCGAGCCAAATCCAATAGCATTCCTGGCTTGGGTTTTCTACACTGACAGTGCTCATCCGGTGCGTGCGGACAATACATGATTTCGTCTATCCTACCCCCAGCAAGCGCAATGCCAGCAATCATTTTGTCATGAATTTCTGCCAATTGCACTTCACCATATAAATCTCTAGCAATTCCAGATTGATTCGTTGCGACCCCTATTCGATAACCCGCTGCAGTCAACTGAACAATAGCATCAATACTACCTGGCAAAAAAACAAACTCTTCTTTTGATTTGATATAAGCAGGGGAGTCTTCATTAATAATGCCATCCCTATCTAATATCACAATTTTTTTAGGTGATCGCGGCACTAGTGAACGTGCCTCTTCATTGGATACTTTCTTCACTGTAAACCCTCTAAGTATTATGGCTATATTTCTAAAGCGTGACACGCTAATACTGGCTAAGCATCCGCTTGCAATGCCAAATTCGCAACGCATTCATTTTTTTTCGGGTAATTAAACGTTACATAAAGCAGAAAAATAAAGATCAATCCTCCCATGGATGTGACAAAAGCATACGCAAATGTATATTCTCTAAAAGCAAGCGCAAGAAAAAATATATACCCCATGAGTACACGTTTATCAGATATAAATAGTGCTTTAATGAGGCCGTAAACGACGATAAAACCCAGCACAATAACACCATACAACCCGGAAGCAACCAAATGATCAAGAAATAAATTATGGGTTCCAGTACCCGGCCCACCACCAAGCATCAGCCCATAATTTGCAATCCCAATACCGTGTATAAGTACCGAAGGATCCTCAATTATCTCACTAAGCGCACCCCACTGGCTGAGTCGATTGTTCATTGTACCCATGATATCAACAACCTGCCCTTCCCTTCTTATATTTAAAAAAACGAACTTAAAAATAGTAAGCAAATGGTCGAATGTCATCGCCAATAAAATCACCAGCAATAACCAAGCTAAAACCCTAGTTTTCATTGATAAAGGCAAAAAATAACGTTTGTTGAGAAACAGTACGATGGGCAGTAGCATTAAAGTAGCGCGCGAGCACAATAAAATCAATAAGACAGTTGCCAGCACAACATATACTGAATACAACCTATCAGGCTCCTCTAACTCCAACAACATGGGCCCTAGAAGCATGGACATCAGCAAGTAATTTGATTGTTTATTCACATTGCCAACAATCAGAAAAAACCAACTACCCTCATATTGACCTTTTAATCCAGTGATCGCACTACCTGCTGCGTCTTGTTTTAGAAACCCAGCATTTACATCAAAGAAAAACAATACGACCAGTGCCGCAACCATGAAAATAATTGCTCCAATATAATAGGACTGAAAATATAGTTTTTGATTTTTTGTTCTTAATAAAAATAACATCCAGATGGCAGGGAATAGAAACCCATTGATTAATGACCAAAATCCATAGTATGCCGTATCAAAAAAGATAGAAACAATATACTCATACACCCCAACAGATACGGATAAAAAGCAAATCACCAAAAACTCCGGCCTTGCTCGAATACCCAATAAAATCAGCATCATTGTGCTACCAAACAACAGAAGCGTTTGTTCTTGCAACAGCATAAATCCATCATCTAATAGTTTATAAAAAAATCCATGCACCGCATTGCTCCAGACACCATCTGAAAAAGCGAACAATCCACCCAATATCACCAATAAATGAGAGAATGTTAGAAAGCGTGAATACATTTATGCAAACCTCATATAAAAGCTTGCTTTGTATCTTTCAAACAACTTGTCCAAAGCGGCAGATACCCCCAGCACCACTAAAAGATCAGCGCCAAATTGATAGCAAGAAATAGGGGGGCAGTAGGGTGTATAGCTCATTGAATATAACAATATTGCTGATAACCACACCCACTGCCTCGTAGCGAACAACAAACACATACTGCTTAATCCGATTAATATCGTTAGTGCTCGTGGCCAATCATGATCCATAACATAGCCCACTCCAAATGCTTGTACGGTATTAAACAAAGCGTTTCTAATTAATAACATAGGCGTATCATGTAGAATTTGCAGATAACGTGCCTTCAAAGTCTCGTTATAACGCGCCATCACTTTTTGTTCTTTAAAATTACCATGTAAAACATTGGTTGAAATACGCTCTCCTGTTTTCTGATAGTAGTATTGATAACCAGTCTTGTCCGTAAATGTATCAATACCATGAGGATTCGAGTACGCTCCTATCGCAATATAGGCAGTATGAAAAAATGAACGATGTGTACGGTGACTCTGCTGGTAAATAACTGCCAAACCTGCAACAAAGCATAAAAAGGACCCCGCAATAATTTGACGACCTCTCAAGCTAGTATCTTTATAAAATGCGACGCCAAAAACGAATAGTGTCAAAAAAATTGTTAAGGGACGAATTAACAAAGAAAAGAGCATTACGAATGTAAAAACAGGAACCAATAAACGCGATTGCCTTGGTTTAAACCAGACAGCTGCAAGTGCCACACTTGGTAATACAGTCCAAAAATTATAAAATGGAAGCGTCACGATATGTAATACCACTGGATTAATTGCATACAGGATAAAAAACAAACCTCTCCGCAAGCCGGTGTTTAAACAATACTGCACCATTAATAACGAGATTAAAATATGCAACCCTACTTGAAGTACTATCAGTGCTTGAATATCCCCCAGCCACGGAAACAAATGTCGAGCCAGTAATACAACGAGTACATACCCATATTCTAACGTCGAGTAAGTCATTGTTTCCTTGGTGGCGTGATAATGATAAGCACGATGTTTCTCTGGTGATAACACTGCTACTTTTTCATAGTCACTTGGGCTAATTTGCCAGTCAAACAATGTCGAATAATTAGCAGCCCCAGAAAGGTAAGGGAACGTCCAATCAATGTGCATGATGGTATCTAATTTGAAGAAAAACGAGCAAGCAGCAATAATACCTGCCATACAAAATAATTGGATGCCTGACAGCCTACGTCCCAAGTCAACAAACATTATGATTACTCCATGTTTCTTATTGCTCATACTAACATCAGTTGCACTATCATCCTACCAAATTAAAACAAGTTCTGATGTGACATAAAGCTTGTGTTTTACATCAAATTTGTTTAATGTTCAAATTATGTCGTATGGTATGAACCATCAATACATGCTAAATAACTAAAGTGTAATTTGAATGTTGCACTCAAAGATCGAGCAAAAGGACCTGACCTTAGTTTAGGGCAGACTGATAGAATCAAAGGATGAGGGTGCTCTAAGCTTAAGTATATGTATCGAATAATTTGTATTGTTGGTTTAAGTGCGTTGCTATGTGGCTGTGGGTTGATGCCCGGGATGGATAATTTAAATACCTCTGGTATGCAAGCATACAGTACGCCGGAAAAAGTTGAAATTAACCCCACCTTAATTCCAATAACACCCACCCTCATTTCTGATCAACGTGTCAGTACTTATTTTTACAAAATAGCACCATCAGATGTGATACAAATTACAGTGTGGCAACACCCAGAGTTTTTACTTGCATCTTCCGCCGTCACCTCAACTTCCCAAGCAGTACAAGGGGCTGCGGGCCAAGCTGGCTTCCTGGTCAACGCGAAAGGGGATATCTTTTTTCCACTAATAGGTTACGTACATGTTGCAGGCAAAACTGTAGATGAGATACGTTCAAAACTCACCGAAAAGCTCAAAAAATATGTACCAAACCCTCAAGTAAGTGCTCGAGTTGCTGATTTTAGAGGACAAAAAGTGTACACTCTAGGAGAGCTAGGAAAAATAGGGTTTTTACCCATCACTGATCAACGACTAACCCTGGCGGATGCTTTGTCTTTATCGGGTTGGATGAAACCCGATTCTGCTGACACTCGCTTTATTTATGTTGTCAGAGGTAGTTTTTCGAACCCGCAGATATTTTGGTTGAATGCAAAAACACCCGATAAACTGCTTCTAGCAGAGCATTTCAGTTTGCGGCCCCGTGATATATTATTTGTATCATCAGCACCCGCTACACGTTGGAATAGGGCTCTAAACCAATTGCTACCAACAATCCAAGCAATATGGTACACGCAAGCAGTTGTGAAAAATGCGTAGCGAAATAAAAAATAAAGATGATAGGTATTTATGATACGTAGCATCATAAAAACACGGTAACGGATTTATAATATGAATATGGTTCAAAACGTGCTGATCATTTGTATTGGTAACATTTGTCGCAGTCCAATGGCAGCCGCATTATTTTTAGAAAAAACAAATAAAAGGTCATTGCCCGTCAGTATCTCCTCTGCCGGCCTTGGTGCTTTGGTAAATAAAGAGGCAGACCCTCACAGTCGAGCACTCATGTCAGACAGAGGACTATCCATTCATGATCATAGGGCTCGTCAAGTGACTGCTGAGATCATATACTCAGCTGATATCATTTTTACAATGGACACAGAACAACACATGGTGGTAGAAAAACAATATCCAGCTGCTCATGGACGTGTTCATCGTCTGGGGGAATGGGGAGGATACAATATTGCTGACCCCTATCTCCGTCCAAAAAGCGCATTTGAACATTCTTTGCTTTTAATCGAACAAGGGGTTCAGGATTGGTATGAGAAACTATGGGGTGAAAAACAAGAAGCTGCAATTCATAAAGGAATAGCATGAGCATCATAAATGACAGAATGACAAAACCAGAGGATATTGATATTGATTTTAAAAAAATATTCTCAGAATTGTGGGCTGGAAAATGGCTTATTCTCATAACCATCATTATCTCGCTCGCAATCGGGATGCTCTATAAACTAAGAAAAGTACCTCAATACGAATCTACCCTTTTGTTGCAAATAGACCCTGCAAGACAAAGTCATTCTGAAGTTGTTGGACAACTATCACGGTCAATGAACATAGGGAATATTAATTCTGCGGTCCCAACACAAATCGCACTGATCAAATCACGTTTTATCATGGAACCAGTGGTCAGGCAATTAGGCTTGAATATCAAAGTCACTACCAAAAAATCTTTCCTTGAGAAGTATTTTCATCGTTCACATGCCACAATTAAAATAAGTCAATTTGATATTCTGGAGGGCGATTACGATAAACCTTATCAATTGGTTTTTGATAAAAAAAATCATTTCTCACTACACCGAGCAAATAGCTCGTTTACGCTTCAAGGTGAAGTAGGTAAGCTGGTTACAAATCATGAAAAAACCATTCAAATCATGGTCGATAGTATTGATGCACCACTGAATACTACTTTTATAGTATCCAAAACACCAGCCGTCAATATCAGTGCCGGCTTGCAACATCAACTAAAAATCAGTGACCTAGGGGAAAACAGGCAACATACAGGCGTATTAGAATTATCAATCCGTAATCCCGACCCCAAAAAAGCGACCCTATTATTGAATACAATCGCAAAAGTTACAAAAGAAAAAGATGTGCAAAAAAATGCCGTTGAAGCATCCAAAACCTTAGCATTCTTATACAAACAATTACCCATTACCAAGCATAGTTTGGAAATTTCCGAAAAAAAACTAAACCTTTACCGGGCTGAAAAAGGGAAAATTAATCTTAAATTACAAGCAGGACATCTATTAACACAATTGTCGAGTATTGATAACAAGATTAACGAACTGCAAATAGAAAAAATAGATAAATTGCAACAGTACACGCCTATACATCCCTTTATCCTAACCTTAGAAACAAAACTTAAAGCGTTGCAAGCAGAACGTAAGAGATACGCATCTGAATTAAAACAATTACCGGCTTCCGATCAAATTGCAGTTCATTATATAAGAGATGTCAAAGTTAAAAGCGCTTTGTATACCCTGTTACTGAACAAAATTCAGGAATTGAAAGTTGTGAAAGCAGGCATAGTCAGCGACATACGAATTCTTGCCTTAGCAACCAATCCGCAGCATCCACTACCCTTAAGGCAATACTTAATTTACCTCTCTAGCATTTTTTTTGGCCTCATTCTGAGTCTCGCGATTATTTTTATTCGTAAAATTGCTACAACTCGCGTTGACGACCCCCTTTGGAGTGAGCAAAAATTTGAGTTATTAAACTTGGCCATTATTCCTTTCAGCAAAGAACAAAAAATAAATGCCGAAGCCACAAAAGATCATGCTACGAAATCCATCCCACTACTTGCAGAAAATTTTCCTCAAAGCTTAGCCATTGAAGCGCTGCGCAGTTTGCGCACAACCTTACAAATAAGATTAAGTTGCGCCCCAAATAATGTTGTAGCCATTCTTGGTATTTGTCCCAGTGTAGGGAAAACATTCATATCGGTAAACTTGGCTTACTTATTGGCGACCGCAGGGAAAAAAGTACTGGTCATGGATACTGACCTTAGACGTGGTACGGCCCACAACTATTTTGATAGACCAGCTTCGCCCGGCTTGGCTGAAATCCTAAACCATCAAATTACGCCAGAGCAGGCAATCGCGACAACAAATCATGAAAACTTAAAGTTTATATCCCGAGGAACTTATCCAAAAAATCCATCAGAATTACTTACGGGAGAAAATTTTAAAGCACTGTTAAATCATTTATCGCCACAATTTGATTTCGTTATCATTGATACCCCACCCATTTTACTTGTGACTGATGCTGCATTAATCAGCGCCCATGCAAGTACCAATTATCTGGTGTTGGGCGCAAACATTCATCAACCTTCAGAAATTGAGCTGGCTATAAAACGATTAACAAACGCTGGCATCTCTTTAAATGGTTCGATCTTTAATTTTCATAAACAGAATTCTATTCGCCATCATCGCTATTATGGGTACGGATATGGGTATGGGTATGGATATGGAAGTTATTCGAATCATGACGAGACGGTTACTCCCCAAGAATAGTGAGCATATGTTACATACATTTCAACAAATAATAAAAATATTGGGTCATGAATATCGCCGCCGTGGATTTTCTATCATTGCCCTAATGCTAATTAGTATGGGACTAGAAATTATTGGCGTCAGTTTGGTTGTCCCGTTGATTGCCTTTATGGTAGATCCCTCGCTGATTGAAAAAATGTCCGTATTGAGCTCTTTTTCTATCCCATTATCTCATATCAATCAAACACACCTCGTCATTGCCGGTATGTCAGCGCTCGTAGGATTTTATTTGCTCAAGACGGTGTTCATGATGTATGCCATCTCAAAGCAAACTAAATTTGTATATAATGTAGCATCAACACTATCTCAACAACTCTTCACCTATTATCTAAAGCAACCTTGGGCTTTTTATTTAAAACACCATTCAGCCCACCTTTCTCTAAAAGTCACCTCTGACCCCAATATGTTTATTACAAACGCATTACGGCCTACGATAGCTTTGATATCAGAAGTGATGGTTCTGATTGGTATAGGAGGCTTTTTATTGATCATCCATCCTATCGGGACAATTGTTGTCGCAACATCCACTTCTTTATGTTCCTGGTTATACCTTAGAATGATCAAAGAGAAAATTTTAAACTATGGAAAAACAAGATATCACAATGAAAGCATGCGGCTTCAGTGTATTCAAGAAGGCTTTGGCGGAGCCAAAAACATTATTTTATTGGGTCGTGAAACCGAAATATTAGAAAGGCATCAAACCTATAACCTATTATCGACCCAATCTAACGAGAAAGTACAAACATTCACCGAGCTACCCCGATTGGGACTTGAGTTTTTCGCCGTGTTTGGTTTGAGCCTCTCAGTGATAGCCATGTCATTTTATGGTGCCAATGCTAATACGGAAATGGCAGCCATAGTGCCAACCTTAGCATTATACGCTGCCGCAGCTTTTCGAATCATGCCCTCAGCTAATCGAATCGTGGCTGCATTACAAAGTATTCGCTACGGGTGTCCTGTGGTTCAATCTTTATATGATGAACTGGAGCTTCTCAAAAAATCAAAAAGACCCATACAACCTAAAGCGCCATTATTCTTTGCTCGAGATATTACTCTCAAAAATCTGTATTATCGCTATGAACCCACACAGAGTAATGTCTTAACAAATATCAACCTTACCATAAAACAAGGAACCGCTACTGGATTTATAGGTACCAGTGGTGCGGGTAAAAGCACGCTTATTGACCTTATTTTAGGATTACTGGTCCCCACAAATGGTCACATTACGGTCGATGACATTGATATACAAACAAATCTCCGAGGATGGCAGGATAAAATCGGATATATACCTCAATCTATTTATCTTGCAGACGACAGCCTATTACACAATGTCGCATTTGGATTGTCCAATGACGCCATCGACTTGCAAGCGGTACAACGAGCTATTAAGACCGCCCAACTTGAAACTTTTGTCAATGAATTACCACAAGGTTTGGATACGTTTGTTGGCGAACACGGCTTGCGTCTTTCTGGCGGACAACGCCAGCGAATTGGGATAGCACGTGCGCTGTATCATGACCCAGAATTACTCGTGCTCGATGAAGCGACGAGTGCTTTGGACATTGATACCGAAAAAGAAATCATGGATGCGGTGTATAGCCTACAAAAAAATAAAACCGTGGTTATTATTGCCCATCGTTTTTCAACCATTGCAAATTGTAGCTATGTTTATCGGATGGAAAAAGGAGCTGTTGTTGCTCAAGGAAGTTTTTCTCATGTCATGCAAGCCTATAAATCACACAACGATCAAAGTGTCACTTAACCCTACCTTCTTAACCCATACCACAGATGATCATCGTAAGTCTGACCATCAACCATTTTTTGTTTAAAAACTGCTTGCTGAACATATCCTGCTTTTTCCAAAGCACGCTGACTGGCAACATTCCTGCCATAAGATCCGGCATAAATCCAACGCATATGCAACACGTTGAAACTAAAATCAGAAACCAACCGAATTGCTTCGGTAGCAAACCCACAACCCCAGGCCGACCTTTCACCAATAAAATAACTTAATTGTGTATCGTGATGATAAGGGTTATTGGGACCAATTTTAATATTCCCTATATGTTTCTTGCTATGATTATCCACAATAGCAAATAAATAAGAATATTGATCCCTCATCATATGGATAACAAATTCAGTAATAGACTCTAACGTTTGCTCAACCCAGCGCGTTTCTAAAAAACGGATTACTTTAGGATCTTGCAACCAACTCAAATAAGTTTCATTACAATCCTCTGTCGTCACAAGACGTAAATTGATATGTTCTCCCCACAAACCACCCTCAAGGAGTGCTTGTTTTTTATCATACTCTGTATTATTTGTCATCTACTATACTGCCTCATTTAAGTCCAGACGCGTTGTTATATCACATATTTAATCAACCCTTGATATCATGCTACCACCACTCTCACAAGCAGACATAGGTTCATCTTTCAAATAATTCAAACTTATTTTTGAAATAACTATTTCATCCTGCTGAAAAAGACCATAATTATTTAAAAATAGCACAAAGCTTTCGCCTTGTAGGATTGTAAAACCATAAGAATATGTTATTTTGTATGGTACGCGAATAGGGAATTTTAAGTATGAAAAGATGTATTTTATGCAACCTTCCAGAAACACATGAAACAATCATGTTTAATGATCGCGGTGTTTGTAATATATGCATGCATCAAACCCATAAAAATACCCAAATAGATTGGCCTACTAAAAAAAGAATGCTCGATGAATTGGTCTCACAGTACAGAGGCCAATACGATTATGACTGCATCGTGCCATTCAGTGGTGGTAAGGATAGCACTTGGACCTTGTATTATTTAATGAAAGAATATCAGCTCAAACCATTAGTCGTGCGGTTTGACCACGGTTTTATGCGACCTAATTTAGAAGAAAATATAAAAAAAACAATCCGTCATTTGGGTGTAGATATGTTGTCTTTTACACCCAATTGGAAAGTTGTTCAAAAACTGATGTTGCAAAGTTTTCTTGAGAAAGGAGATTTTTGTTGGCACTGCCATACAGGTATTTTTTCTTACCCTATGTGGATTGCGCTGGAAAAGAAAATCCCATTGATTTTTTGGGGAGAACCTTCAGCAGAATACACGGCTTATTTTACGTACGAACAAGCAGAAGAGGTAGATGAGAAACGATTCAATCGTTTTATCAACCTTGGGATCAGTGCGCAAGATATGCAAATTAGGCTTGGAGGCAACATCGATTCTCGAGATTTCAAACCGTATAGTTATCCACCTCTGAAAGATCTTCGTGCATTAAATTATCGATCTGTATGTTTGGGTTCTTACATACCGTGGGATGTGAAACGGCAATCAGGGATTATTCAGAAGGACTTAGGATGGAGAGGTGATCATGTTGAAAATGTCCCACCTGAATACCAATACGAAAAAATTGAATGTTATATGCAGGGGGTGCGTGATTATATTAAATATATTAAGCGGGGTTATTCGCGTCCCTCACACCTTGTCGCATTAGATATTAGAAATGGTAGATTAAGCAAAGAAGAAGGACAACGATTCATTGATGACTATGAAGGCAGGCGTCCGCCTAGTCTTGATTTGTTTTTAGATTTTATTGGCATCACTGAGCAAGAATTTATGGAGATTGCATTGAGTCATCAGGTCAGTCCTCATGTGCACGATCACAGCAAAACAAAAATGGGCGAAAAAACACCTGACTTTGATAAATGGGCCCGCGAAGGCTCGATGGCTTCTGTGACGGTCTCTGATATGATGGCACAGTGGCGGGCAAACAAGAAAAAAGTATTAGAGGCGCACGAATAAATGATGCCAGGAACTAAAACAGTCGGTATCATTGACTACCAAGCGGGCAATCTCCAATCTCTGCAAAATGCGATCCGACATCTTGGCGCCAATGTTATGCGAATCACAAACGAACAGCAGTTCCAGCATTGCAGTCATATAGTGCTTCCTGGCGTAGGTGCGTTTGGATTCTGTGCAAATCAATTAGAAGCTAGTGGTTTAATTCCTAGTTTAAAACAATGGGCATTTGATGCACAAAAACCCTTACTGGGTATTTGTGTAGGTATGCAATTATTGAGCGATCACAGTGCGGAGTCATTAGGTATCTCTGGTCTGGGTTGGATTGGTGGTGCTGTGCATAAGATACCCCCAAGTTCTACCATTCGTGTCCCCCATGTTGGTTGGAATAGCGTTGTGTTTGAAGAGGATTACAACTCTTTTCCCTGTGGGGAAAAACAAGATTTTTATTTCGATCATTCTTTTGCCTACGGCTCTCCCCAGTATGGTATGACCATAGGTTCTTCTACTCATGGCGTAAAATTTAGCGCAGTTGTCAAATGTGACAATATTGTTGCTGTTCAATTTCATCCTGAGAAAAGCCAAGATTCCGGATTACGATTTTTAAAGGACTTTCTTGAAACATGACTTTTACACACTTAAAAAAAAGAATCATCCCGAAACTATTAATCCGTCACCGAAACATTGGATCAAGCGTACGTCCCGTGCTCGTAACAACGAATCAATACAAAGATGTTTATGATGTCGGTGATCCTGTTTCCCAAGCTAAAATTTATGAGGCACAGATGGCTGATGAACTGATTGTGCTTAACATCAATAGTACGAGCACATCAATTTCAGACGATCCACTCATGTTGGATTTGATAGAACAACTCGCAAGTGAAACTTTTATGCCAATAGCAGTTGGCGGCAGCATTCGAAATTTATCCGATATTGCTTGTTTACTGGAACACGGTGCTGATAAAGTTTGTATGAATGCTTCTGCAATTTCTAATCCTGCGCTGATTACTGAAGCAGCAAATCGATTTGGCACACAATGTTTGGTAGTCTCAATCGATTTTTGTAGAAATGAAAATAATCAAATGATAGTGTTTTCGAAACAAGATGCATGTTCCAAAGAAATGGACGTATTAACATGGGTGCAACATGTGGTTGAAGCAGGGGCTGGAGAAATTTTGTTAACAGATGTTGACCGAGATGGCACTGGACAAGGGTTGAATTGCATGATGAGCCGTGCAGTAACTGACCTGATTTCAGTTCCAGTGATTCTGTCTGGGGGCTGCGGACTAGCAGAACACTTTATTGCTGGTTTTGAAGATGGTGGCGCTGAAGCAATTGCTGCAGGAACTTTTTTTTGTTTTCGCGATCAGAACCCCATGCAAACAAGAGCCCAAATTCGTAATGCGGGTATTCAAATTAGGATGGAAACATAGGAGGATGTGACTTTAGCAGGTTATGGTTCCCGAGCTATAGATTGCTTGCGAATCATCCGCCTAGGAACTTGCCTTAACATTAGAGCGTATTATCCAATTTGGACGATAGTTGATTGGGATTTTTAAAGGAATGGTGTGTATGTTTAATGGAAAAACAATTTTAATCACCGGTGGCAGCGGTTCGTTCGGACATCAATTCGTGCGTACTATTTTAGAGCGGTATCAACCTACCAAACTGATTATATATTCACGAGATGAACTCAAACAATTTGAAATGGCGCAGGTATTTCCTTCGACCACCTATGATTGCATGCGATACTTTATTGGAGATGTACGTGACGAAAGCAGACTAAAAATGGCAATGCATGGAGTGGATTATGTGATTCATGCTGCAGCACTGAAGCATGTTCCTGTGGCTGAGTACAACCCTATGGAATGCATAAAGACCAATATTTATGGTGCTGAGAATGTAATTAAAGCAGCGATTGAAGCGAAAGTTGAAAAAATAATAGCGCTATCTACAGACAAAGCGGCGAATCCTATCAATCTTTATGGCGCAACGAAATTGGCCTCTGATAAATTATTTATTGCAGCAAATAATATTACAGGAGCTCATCGAACTTGTTTTTCTGTTGTTCGTTATGGAAATGTGGTTGGATCTAGAGGATCGATTGTTCCCTTTTTTAATAAACTGATTCGAGAGAATGCGGAATATCTGCCTATCACAGATAATAAGATGACACGATTTTGGATCACGTTACAACAAGGTGTGGATTTGGTTTTAAAATCTTTTACACGCATGAGTGGCGGAGAAATTTTTGTGCCTAAAATTCCATCTGTGCGGATTGTAGACTTAGCAACAGCAATGGCCCCTGATATAAGACAGTATGTGATAGGTATCCGACCAGGAGAAAAAATCCATGAAGTGATGTGTCCGGAAGACGACTCTCATTTAACTTTAGAGTTTCACGATCATTATGTAATTAAGCCAACTATTCTTTTCAATAATGGTGAAAATGACTTTACGCCTAATCAAATAGGTGAAGCAGGATGCTTGGTGACGTCAGGATTTTCCTATAACTCTGGAACTAACGAGCATTTTCTGAGTGTAGAAGAAATCGCGGCATTAAATGTTTCAGAAGCGGAGGTTGTATGATTCCTTATGGTAAACAAGATCTCAACGAAACAGATTTGAATGCCGTCATCGAAACATTGCGTTCTGATTGGTTAACACAAGGACCAGTAGGACCTAAATTCGAACAAGCCGTTGCCCAAAAAGTAGGAGCGCAGTATGCTGTTGCTGTGAATTCAGCAACAAGTGCACTACATCTTGCTTGTCTGGCTTTGGACCTTCATTCGGAGGATTGGCTGTGGACGTCACCAAATACATTTGTAGCTTCTGCAAATTGTGCCCTGCACTGCGGTGCTCAAGTTGATTTTGTTGACATTGATCCAAAAACCTACAATATGTGTGCAAAGGCACTCCGTGATAAGCTTGAAAAAGCTGAACAATTGGGAAAACTCCCTAAAATTGTGATGCCAGTACATTTTTCTGGGCAAGCATGCGATATGCAAGCCATTCACACATTGTCGAAACAGTACGGATTTAAAATTATTGAAGATGCTTCTCATGCCATAGGTGGGCAATATCAATCTAAACCAATTGGTAACTGTGTTTACAGTGACATTACTGTGTTTAGTTTCCATCCTGTAAAAATCATCACTACGGGAGAAGGTGGGTTAGCACTTACAAACGATGCCATGCTTGCCGATAGGATGCAACACCTACGTTCACACGGTATTACTCGAGATGCTGACAAAATGGAATCCACATCTCCTGGTGGATGGTATTATGAACAATTGGAGTTAGGATGTAATTATCGGTTAACAGATATCCAAGCCGCATTGGGTTTAAGCCAACTTCAACGTTTAGATAAATTTATTAGTCGGCGACAAGAGATTACAAAAAATTACGACCAGAAATTAAAAGATATGCCCGTCATTTTACCTTCTCAGCATCAAGACAACTACTCAGCCTGTCATTTGTATGTGATTCAAATTGATGACACCATTTCCTCTGTGTCGCGAAAACAGGTATTTCATGATTTACGTGAAGCAGGCATTCTGGTGAATGTTCATTATATCCCAGTCTACATGCAGCCCTATTACCGTAAACTGAAATTCCAACCAAAAACATGTATTGAGGCAGAAAAATATTATGCAAGGGCAATCACACTACCCCTGTTTTTTGCTTTAACAGATGCGCAACAGGATGAAGTTGTTCATGTGTTGTCAAAAATATTACAATAACGGACATTGATATGGTTGAACTCGCGTTAGGCACAGCTCAGTTCGGCATGAATTATGGTATAGCAGGACGAGGGGAAAAAGTGCCTTCGCATGAAGTCAAACAAATTTTTGCAAAAGCCTGGGCTCTTGGAATTCGAACCCTGGATACAGCCCAAGCATATGGAACAATTGAAGCAGATCTATTGGAATACATGGAAGATCATCCTTTTTCGATAATATCCAAAATACCAGGGTTGTCTGTGCCATTGAATCAAAGTAACGCCGTAAAAGAATATATTAACGAAACCATTGATAAAACGATATCGAGACTGGGCAAGCAATTAAAAACTATTTTATTCCATCAAACTACGGATTTGCTCAGTGAGTTTGGACATGATGTTTGGCAAGCGGCACAAAAAGCTGTGGATGACACTGATATTCAACTGGGGGTGTCATGTTATTCATTTGACGAGCTTAGACTTTTATGCGAACGTTACCCGTTGTCTGCAGTGCAAATACCGGGAAATGCATTTGATCAATGTTTTATAAATGAAGATGGTTTTGATAACGTTACCATAGATGTGCGCAGTGTGTTTTTGCAAGGTCTTTTGTTATTGAGTACTCACGAAGTGGGTGTCCGATTACCAAAAGCTGTACCGGCCATATTAGCATGGCAAGCGTTCTGTGAAACGCATGGATTGAGCGCGTTACAAGCAGCTCTGAGTATTGTTAAAGCATCTCCTAGACTGAGGTACTGCATTGTAGGGGTGGATTGTGTGTCTCAATTAGAAAGTATTGTTGAAGCTTGGTCGGGATGTACGGCATTACACGCCCCAACACTTGCGATGCGTGATCCATCGATCATTGATCCGCGATGTTGGCCAAAGTAATCCGAAAATATGGTTGGGTGAACACTTACAGGACTTACGCAGAACCTCGAGGTCGAGGCAAAATTAATTTTTAATGAGGGAGTTTAGATCAACTAAATGACCGAATTAAAAATTAATTTTAACGAAGAGATCGAGGCTCTACGTAAGTCCTGACCTAGAAAAGAGAGATAGGGATATGCGTACAGTGGCAATTGTTCAAGCACGAATGGGTTCAACACGATTTCCAAACAAAGTCATGCGACCGATCGGCGACACTCCTATGATTGGGCTATTATTACAGCGACTATCTCGTGCTAAATCTATCCATGAAATTATTGTGGCCACATCGGAAGACTCTCGTAATGAAGTGTTGACTTCTTATGTACAGGCGTTAGGGTATCAAGTTCATATTGGCAGTGAAACCGATGTGTTACATCGTTATTACGAAGCCGCGGTAAAAACTTCAGCAGATGTAATTGTGCGTATCACAGGAGATTGTCCTTTGGTAGATGCTGAATTGGTTGATACGGTTGTCCATAAATTTATGGCTGGAGAAGTCGATTATGCAAGTAATATCAATCCACCTTCATACCCAGACGGCTTGGATGTTGAAGTTTTTAGTTTCGCTGCTTTAGAGCAAAGCCAGCAGCAAGTTACAATGGAGCAGCAACGAGAACATGTCACGCCGTATATCAGAGATTCACCTGAATTCTTGCTAACAAATCATGCACATACAGAAGATCATTCTATGTATCGTTGGACGGTGGATGAATTAGATGATTTTGTCGTTGTTGAAGCAATTTTCAACCATTTTCATCCTAAACGCGATTTTTCTTGGGCAGAGATAATCGCCTTGCAACAGAAAAAACCAGAGCTTTTTATGAAAAACCAGCATTTGAAAAGAAATGAAGGTACTGATTTAAACACGGGTCAAAAATTATGGAAACGTGCCAAGCAACTCATCCCTGGTGGGAATATGTTGTTGTCTAAACGTGCTGAGATGTTTCTACCCGATTTATGGCCCACTTATTTTTCTAAAGCCCAAGGGTGTCATGTTTGGGACTTAGATGGCAAACAGTATATTGATATGTCTATTATGGGGATTGGTACTAATATTCTTGGGTATGGACATCCCGAGATTGATGATGCAGTGCGTTCGACCATCGATGTTGGAAATATGTGCACACTGAATTGTCCAGAAGAAGTGTACTTGGCCGAACGACTAGTGGCACTACATCCTTGGGCAGATATGGTCCGTTTTGCACGTTCTGGTGGGGAAGCCAATGCCGTTGCGATTCGTATTGCTCGCGCTGCTTGTGGTAAAGATAAGGTTGCAGTCTGTGGGTATCACGGATGGCATGATTGGTATTTAGCTGCAAACCTTAGCGGTGACGCATCCCTTGCTGGCCATTTATTACCGGGACTGGAGCCCAATGGTGTGCCTGATAATTTGCAAGATACCGTGTACCCTTTTAATTATAATCGATTTGATGAACTAGAAGCACTGATCCAAAAACATGATATCGGTATTATCAAAATGGAAGTTTCGAGGAATCAAGGTCCTGCACCAGGATTTTTAGAAAAAGTGCGTCAATTAGCAAACGATAAAGATATTATATTAATATTTGATGAGTGTACTTCAGGATTTCGTCAAACATTGGGTGGGTTGCATAAGCTATATGGGGTTGAGCCCGATATGGCAATGTTTGGTAAAGCCATGGGCAATGGATATGCTATCACCGCAATTTTAGGACGTCGTGACATTATGGAGGCTGCTCAGACGAGTTTTATTAGCAGTACGTTTTGGACAGAACGCATTGGACCTACGGCTGCCTTAAAAACATTAGAAGTCATGGAGCAATTAAAATCTTGGGACCTGATTACGGCCATTGGCAATCAAATCAAGCAGGGCTGGCAAAATTTGGCTGAGAAGTATCAATTAAAGATTAATTTGTCTGGATTACCTGCATTATCAAGCTTCACGTTTGCAGGCGAATATGCTCTTGAATATAAAACGCTGATTACCCAAGAAATGCTGGCAAAAGGATTTTTAGCAAGTAATAGTGTGTACGCCTGCATTGCACATACACCAGATATTATAGAACAATATTTCTATGCATTGGAGCCCATATTCGCGTTGATAGCAGAATGTGAAACAGGACGAACTATTGGGGATTTGTTAAAAGGACCTGTGTGTCATGCGGGATTTAAAAGGTTGAATTAAATGCAAAAAACCATGCTTATTTTGGCAGCCCATCCTGACGATGAAGTGCTTGGCTGCGGAGGTACAATCGCACGTTATGCCGCCGAAGGATGGCATGTACATATCGTATTTTTTACCGATGGTGTAGGTGCGCGCCAATCTGAAGTGTGTTCTGAGGAAAGTGTTATTCGTAGAAAGGCAGCACAATCCGCAGCTGACATACTACAGGTTCGCTCCATTACTTTTGGTGCGTTTCCTGATAATCGTATGGATTCTGTTGATTTGCTCGATATTGTGCAGTTTGTGGAACAACACATCCATCAACATCAACCAAACATGATTTTGACGCATCACGCTAATGATTTAAATATTGATCATCGATTAGTACACCAGGCAACAGTGACTGCTTGTCGACCTCAGCCGGGGCATTGTGTGCAGTTATTATTGTTTTTTGAGGTGCCCTCTAGTACAGAATGGCAACTGCCATCAACGACTACGACTTTTGCGCCGAATTGGTTTGTCGATATTAGTGCGTATACGAAGGTTCGTACGCAAGCACTAAATGCTTATGAAGCAGAAATGCGCGCTTGGCCTCACAGTCGTTCACTTCTTGCCACAGAACATCTTGCATCTTGGCGCGGTGCATCTGTGGGCGTCGAAGCTGCAGAAGCATTTATGCTGGGTCGTCATTTACATCTTGAGACAACATGATGCGTATTGCTTTTCGAGTAGACAGCAGTACGATGATAGGAAGTGGACATGTCATTCGATGTTTGACGTTAGCAGACACATTAAAACGCAGTGGCGCAGATATTGTATTTATTTGTCGAGAACATCCTGGTCATATCATGCAACGAATAGCAAATTTATCTTATCGTATGTGTCGATTACCGCCGCCTACAGTTCGTACTGATGCTTATTCAGAAAATTATGCGGACTGGCTGGGTGTTCAAGTAGAGCAAGACATAGAAGAAACTTTGGTTGAATTAAATCGAGTGCATTGTGATTGGTTGATTGTAGATCATTATGGCTTAGATAAATTATGGGAAAAAGCAGTTCGACCCTCTGTTGGACATATTTTAGCAATTGATGATTTGGCTAATCGTCATCATGATTGTGATATATTGCTTGATCAAAATTATTTCGGTGCCATGACCCCTGATCGCTATCAAGCGCTTACACCAGATCAATGTTTATGTCTATTGGGGCCTAAATACGCTTTGCTGCAATCCGACTATGCGAGCATTTTCGAAAATATAGAGAAACATACGGGACAAATTCGCCGCGTGCTATTATTTTTTGGCGGCAGTGATCACGGCAACCAAACCCAGAAAGTATTGCGTGCATTAGAACACCCTAATTTAATACACTTAGTCGTTGATGTGGTTATTGGGATAAATCATCCCAGTCCACGTGCTATTGCAGAACAAGTGGCACAACGTTCTAATACATATTTGCATCAAAACCTTCCTTCATTAGCCGGACTTATGGTTAATGCAGACTTGATGATAGGAGCAGGGGGTGCAACAACATGGGAAAGAATGGCATTGAGATTACCTTCGTTGGTGATTAGTATTGCTGACAATCAGCGGCAATTTACTCAAGCATTAGTAGATGAAGGCTATCAATGGTCATTGCCTTCAGGACAAGCAGCGTCTTTAGAAGCATGGGAAGAAAAAATTTGTCACTTACTTCAGCATCCAAAGGATGTCGAAGTATTAGCGGAAAAAACAAAAACACTTGTTGATGCTTTAGGTGCACAACGAGTTGTCCAAGCCATAACAAGGAAAAATAATGGACTGTAACTCAACTCATTTTATTGCATCTCAACGTCCATGGAATGCTGAATTAGCAGGACGACTGGCACAAAGAACCGGTCAACAGTTTATGCTAATTCAGAAAGAACAAGAACTATCAATAGAACATTTAACTACAATAAATCCCAGATATATCTTTTTCCCCCACTGGTCAAAAAAGATAGAAAAACAGGTTTGGCAAAATTATGAGTCTATTATTTTTCATATGACAGACGTGCCTTATGGGCGTGGGGGCAGTCCTTTACAAAATCTCATTATGCGTGGCCATAAAGATACAGTGATTAGCGCATTACGATGTGTAGAAGATTTAGATGCGGGCGATGTATATTTGAAGTATCCACTATCACTACATGGTTCAGCATCTGAAATATTTTATCGTGCTGATCGTGTCATAGAAGAAATGATCGTCGAAATTTTAGAAACACAGCCGCATCCGCAGCCTCAGTCAGGTGAAGCAACGCCATTCAAACGTTGTAAACCAGAAAACAGTAATCTTATTGACGCAAACACTTTAAGCGATGTATTCGATAAAATCCGGATGTTAGATGCAGACGGTTATCCATCAGCTTTTTTGACGGTTGGAAATTTTAAATTAGAATTTACTCATGCTGAAGAAAATACAGATCATGTGCGGGCCATGGTCAATATTAAGGAAATAAAAGAAGAGTGAATGATTCAATCTATTAAATTTTAATTCGGTTTTTGGAGCGATTGAGGTGAGGTTTTTATATTTGGGAAAACAAGATGTATTAACATCTTATCTAGAGACATTTGGAGAAGTTGTCCAAACCGAAGAACCCGTGAATGAAATGACTCATGGAACCTTTGACTTTGTGATTAGCTACCGGTATTTGCATATTTTGCGGCCTAATTTTCTAAATGTGTATCCTAAAAAAGTCATAAATTTACATATTTCTTACCTACCGTGGAATAGAGGCAAAGATCCAAACCTTTGGAGTTGGATTGAAAATACGGTGAAAGGCGTTACCATCCATTATATGGATGCGGGCTTAGATACTGGCCCAATCATTTATCAAGAAAAGGTAGCACTCGACCCAGAAGGTACTTTGGCCAGTACTTACCAACAATTATCGATTGCCATTGAAGCATTGTTTATGAAAAAATGGCCAGAGATTCTAGCTGAAAAATGTCCTTGTATCCCTCAAACAACGATGGGATCGGCACATAAATTAAAAGATCGCCAAAAAGTGGCGTATCTACTGCATGCGGGCTGGGAAACGCGAGTTTCTCAATTGCAACAACCAGAAAAGGCTAAGGAGAGTACTGTATGACCATCAAAGTTGATCGACAAATTATAGGCCAATCTACCGCTCCTTTTATTATTGCTGAAATGTCAGGCAATCATAATCAATCATTAGATCGTGCAATGGCCATTGTGGATGCCATTGCTGACAGCGGCGCACATGCACTCAAATTGCAAACTTATACCGCAGATACGATGACGATTAATCTGTCAGAGAGAGAGTTTTTTATTGATGACCCCCAAAATTTGTGGGCAGGCCATAGTCTGTATCATTTGTATCAAAAAGCTTACACCCCGTGGGAATGGCACAAACCATTATTTGAGCAGGCACGTAAAAGAGGTCTCATTGCATTTAGTACTCCATTTGATGCTACAGCAGTAGATTTTTTAGAAAAATTAGACGTCCCTGTTTACAAAATTTCTTCTTTTGAAAATATTGATTTGCCTCTTATTCGCAAAACAGCCAGCACACAAAAACCACTCATTATTTCTACTGGCATGGCTACCTTAAGTGAAATTGACGATGCGGTCCGCACGGCAAAACATGCGGGTTGCCACAATATTATTCTGCTGAAATGCACAAGCAGCTATCCCGCAGACCCCACAACCTCTAATTTATTAGCATTACCTCCTCTACGCCAACTTTTTGGCTGTGAAGTGGGTTTATCGGATCATACTTTAGGCATTGGCGCAGCAATTGCAAGCATTCCTTTGGGCGCAACTGTGATAGAAAAACATGTGACCTTAAGTCGTGCAGAAGGTGGTGTAGATGCTGCTTTTTCTTTGGAACCACACGAATTAAAACAATTAGTTAGTGAAACACGTACCGCATGGCAAGCACTAGGTAACGCGCAAATCGAAGCAAACGAAGCCGAAAAAACTTCTCTTGTTTTTCGCCGCAGTTTGTATGTTTGTGAGGATCTTGCAGCAGGTGACGTTTTAACCGATCAAAATCTCAGAGCGATTAGACCAGGGTTTGGCTTATCACCCAAATATTTAAATCAATTATTAGGGAAAAAAATATCTAAATCAGTGAAAAAAGGAACACCAACCACTTGGGAGTTGATCGGATAGACGGTCAGAACGTAAAGATACAAATACTTACACGTATTATTGAACCACCGTTATGAGGTGTCTTCATCATAATAGTGCAAATTAGTTTGTATGATTTGCTAAAATGATACAAAGAGGTTATGGTGCTAAGGAGTGATCATGCAGGATGCAAGGTCGGTCATGAGCATCCCTATTGTAATGATAAGTGTAAGCCTCTGAAACAAGACTTAAATTAAAGGTTATTCAGGATGAATTTTCATAAAAGCATTACTCTTCTAAAAAATATTCATTGCTATACTTCTCAAAAAATAAAGTATATTAGGAAAGGTACTTTATCTATACCTACTAAGCTTTGGTACGCCAATACAATCAGTTACAAAAATAACTTCGGTCCTCGTAGAGAGATAGCGCGGTTCCAAAAAAAGTTTTCTTCAGCAGAAAGAGCACTGTTAGGAAATACGCACAAACCTCATGCAGCGTTATTACAAAAGAACGGGTTTTATATTCCGCAATCAAACCACTCTAAAACGCTCTTACTAAAGATAAAAAGTAAAGTGCAACAGTATATGGAAACAGAACAACATTCTGTCATGAACTCGACTAATGCCAGTCGTTTTCTACGTGACCCATTAGATAAAATACCAGAGATAAAACAATTTTTAAGCGAAGACATTCTCCGGATCATCGCATCTTATTACGGTTGCGCATGTAAAATAGATCGTTTACAAATATGGCGTAATTATCATGTACCTGAGGCTGATCAAAAGGAAACCGAAAAATTTTCAAATTTTTTTCATCATGACAACTTTCCCGTAACAGGGCTCCGAGTCTTCGTGATCCTTTCCGATAAGGTTACTCGAGAAACAGGTGCCTTCCGATTCCATGATAAAAATACATCCAGACAAATGATACGTCGCTTGCGCTATTTTCATCGTTATTTATTGAGCAAAAAAATGCAACAACGATTACATGATCCTAAAACCTTGCAATTTTTTGAGGGCAATTGTGGCGACATCTGTATCGTTAATCCACAGGAATGCTTACACTCCGCAACTGTACCTAAACTGGGAACCCATCGCGATATGCTTCAATTTGTCATATACCCCAGCCAAGATCCATTACGCTTAGGACAAGATATATTTGATAATGTACCTCATTCTTGTCAAGAACTCCTCTTGTAGTATATCCTGACAGAGGCCCATCGTGCCTAGAACAAGATAATTCGAGACGACCTCATATCTTGTCAAAAACACTTTAATACGTATGACGCAGTAAATCTTAGGAGAAAAAAATGCTGGGACTGACAAAAAAATTCGTGGGGTATAAACTTAATGCTTGCGCTTTTAGTGCACTGCGTGATTCAGGCATACCAGAAGAAACTGTCAATATATTATTACCCATAGAAAATAAACATTTTATACGAAAAACAGCATTCTTAGATGCCCTTCAAAGTCACCTGCCAAAAAAATTATTTGATCAATATCTACAAACAATTTTGAACACGGCACAAGCCTCAGAAAGAGCAAAAAGGCTGCTGCATAGCTATTGGATCAATATCATTCCCAAAGCTAGGTTCCCGTTATCAATGTATCAATACCTGATGGTAACTCCAGTCATCTTAGCACTACGCTTCAGGATACGATGGGCGTATTACTATATCACGGCTAAATTGACCAACCGGAACCCTCTGCGAAGTATAGATAACACAAATGTCGGCGGCTTTGAGCATAATTTTAAACAAGTGTTATGTTTTACTAGCCATCGATATCGAACAGAAGGATTAATGAATATCTTAAGAACCATTATGATGGTTAATCCCATGGAAACAAAGTTACTCTGTGTTGGACCAAGAAATGAAGGGGAGATTTTATTATTCCCTGCCTATGGGTTCCCTTTAAAAAACATAGCCGCAATCGATTTGTTTTCATATTCTCCACTTATCAAAACAATGGATATGAATGCATTAACCTATGCAGACAATAGTTTTGATGTCTATTATAGTTCGGCTGTGATCGTATATAGTCCCAATATCACATTAAGCATTTCAGAATCAATAAGAGTTACAAAACCTGGAGGATTGATTGCCATTAACTTTGGCAGTAATGGAGATCCGCGCCTGGTACCAGATGGATCACGATTAGAAACACTTGCTGATCTGCTCGCCTTATACAAAGACCATATTGATTACATCTTTTGGCAAGAAGAATATCCTTGCCCAAAGCAAAAAATATTAAGGGCATCAGTTATTTTTAGATTAAAAAAATGAGTCTACAAAAAAAACATATGGTTATTTTGTCTGTCCCCCTTGCGCGTATAAGTCGTGTACTTCTTTGCACCCACGTCTTAGAAACAATACGAGACAAGTGTGATGTATTAATTGTTAGTCCATTAAGTACCCAATCAGCTTTTCGAGAGGAGTTTGGGGGGACCAGAACAACCTTTCACACGTGGACTGATAGCTCTGAATCAAACCTGATGGAAGGATACTTACAAAAAATTGCGTACACGCAACGAGTTTGTGGCTACTGGTTTCGATTCAGAAATAAAGCTAAAAACATGGGTTTTCAATATTATTGCCGCAATATATTCAATCCCGCTGTCAATCCCTCCGGGGCAACTGGCTTCCTGAAAAAAATAATGGACAAATTAATCATCCTAACAGGCTATTGGCCAAGAACATGGCATATCACCGATACACTACTGGGCATGATGTTTCGTCGAGATACGAATGAACTCGATAAAATGCTCGCTGATTACCAACAGATTACTTTAATTCAATCTAGCAATTGGGATAGACAGGATATATACCTCGCTTGGTATGCAAAAAAAAAGAAGATAAATGCGGTATTGATTCCATATACAACTGACCAGCTTCATGTTAACGGGTTCCTTTTAACAAACTATCATGCCGTTTGTGTACAAGGAAAATTTGAAAAAAAGTGCGCTGCTTTTTTGCACAAGGTACCTGCATCCAAGATAGTCGAATTAGGTTCCGCATGGTTTAAAAATTACGACACCATCATAGAGAATATAAAAAACAAAAATTTAAATAGTAACAATAAAAACAGCGGCCAATATAAATATATTTTATTTGCCGGCAATAGCTATTTCCCAACAACTTCCGAATATAGAATGCTAGCTCATTTAGAAACAGCGATGCAACAACCAGGATTTGAAAATATCAAGATTATCTATAGACCATCCATAGCAACAAAGGAAGCGCAAGAAAAAATACGGCAGCGCTGGGGAGCAAGCAATATTATAGAAATACAATTCCCACAATTAGGTATCATCGGAATGGGCGCGACCCCGTCCCCTACAACCGGATTTAAACATGATTGGGAAACTTACGTTGAACAACTACAAAAAGCCGACTTATTGGTGATGACCTTTATTTCTTCTCTTGCCGTAGATTTCGCCTATCTGGGAAAACCCGTAGTTACAATGGTTGATGACCCATCAGGATGCCTTGAAAAATCGCGTTTCGATTTGAAGCTTGATGATATGGGCAAACAACCCGGAATGGAAGAAATGCTCATACTAGACGATATCAATGACCTGATACCCCTCATTCAAGAACTCCTTACCAATCAAGACTACGCGCTGAAACTGCAAGCGCAAGTCAAAAAATCCTGGGACTCTCCTGAAGTTGATTTCAAAAAAACACTGCTAGAAGTCTTGGGCGAATCACCTCTCAGCTCATCATAATATCGCTACTGGCTATGCTGGAGAGATGGATTCTCGGATGTCGTTGCCGAATTTCACTTTGTATTTTAAAGTTAACGCTGGTTTTTCCACTAAAAACCAGGACAAGGCGGCCAATGCAAATGTGCTAGCAAAAACCAAAATCCACAAATATTGAGAATGTAATAAGCCCAGAGACATTAGTGTGCAAACAACTTGCATATGATAAAGGTAAACCCCATAGGAAAGGTCTATTTTGCCATTCAAAAAATTCAACGACTTGAATGAGTAGGCGAAAGAAATAACACAACCCGCCAATACCAAAACTCTTATCACATTAAAAAGCCCCATGGTCTTAAAATCAATGCCCATGCTGCCATGTAAACTAAAAGCTAACAAACTAATAAGCACATGCAGCGCCAGCCAGTATATAAATTTATTTTTTATGTACATATGTATGCAAGACCACTTGAGGTATACCAATGAACCTATCATAAAAATCCACAAATACGGCAAAATCGACCATTGCAAAAATAGTGCTAATTTGTTGCTTGGTTGCGAAGCAATTAGCCTACCATTTAATAACGAGAAAGAAATTGATGCAATAAAAACAAGCACAAAGATAATATTAAACAGCTTTTTACGTTCGTTAATAAAAGGAAGAAAAAACCATGGTACGAGGCCATAAAATCCAAGTTCAACCGCAATGGTCCATGTAACCCCGCTGGGGAAAAAATGATAAAACCCCGCCCAATCAAAAAGTCTCTGACCAAACATACTAAGACCTGTTAACGATTGACATAACCCCCACAAACCAAAATTAATGGCAAAGATATCTTTGATTGCTCCCGTAGCGTAAAGCAACACAATAATGAACAAAAAATTAACCCAGAGACCCGGATAAATGCGTAGCACGCGGTTCATAGTATAGCGTTTTAAATTTCCACCACTTTCAACAAACGATTTTGTTATTAGGAACCCACTGATGATAAAAAAAATAGCGACGCCAGAGAACATGCTCATCATGTGATATACATAAGATTTTATGGGAATGTCTAACCAGGAACGTGTATGAATGAAAACAACCTGTATTGCAGCAAATAGTCTAATGATATCAAAATTGTTTTGTCTATGAGGGGTATTCATGGGGACTCCCGTACACCATTAGATATGCCCGATGCATCAACGCTTAATTCATAACGTCGCGAATGGTACTTGTAACGATGTCATGATTGATCCCTGATAAACAGGGACGATCTTCACACGCCTGAATCAAATGATCGTGCAACCCATAGCATGGAGAAATATCTGGGCGCCGAACGATGCGATGTTTGGGATCACTGCCATAACACCACGTAATCTCTGGATTTGTCATACCATAAATCGCTATCGTTGGCGTACCAACCGCTGCACTAAGATGCATGATACCGCTGTCATTCGCGAGCGTTGCCGCACACACCGATAATAAACATGCGAATTCCGCACTTGTGGTTCTCCCAATCATATTAATGGGATTTGCCTCTGGAGGCAACTCGGCCTTGATAATAGCAAATACATCCTCCTGCCCAGGTGTTCCAAACACAACTGGAGCAATTTTCTCTTTGGACCATAAATCAGAACATGTTTTTACCAAGCTCGCGATGGGCCATTGTTTGAAATCCTGCACTTGCCAAACCCCAGCTTGAACTGCTATTGCTTTTTGATTGTCCCGCAATCCTGCTTCTCTGAGCATCTTTGTCGCCCAATCACGAGAAGCACTATCCACGATAATGGAAGGATAATGATTCAATACGCCATCAAACGATTTCGCTAAATCAGCATAAGCCGCCAACCAATTTAATCCTTGGTGACAAGGCACTTTAATATTATAAAAGTCATCCCAAGTTAAAACCTCAGCATTAGGTGTCACCCCTACATGCCCAATTCTAGTGGGTATATTTAAATCCAACATCAATCTAGCAATGCCATAATTATGATTGTCAATTAGCACTTCAGGCTGCAATTTGGATAGCGTCTTTTTAAAAGACCGCAGTTCTGTTTTCATGGCCCGGTAGCCCGTATGAAACAAGGACTTGTCCAAAACAACCGCCGGGGCCACATGATGACTGTCACCCAACCCCGTAAACTTTATGATATCCGCACCTGCTTGCGTATTAGCAACCACAGCAAGATGCGTCTTTGGCCATCTTTCACGTGCCGCTTCAATCAAGGGAATAGACATAATTGCCCCCCCCAAATTTCCACCAGCTGTAATGATAACCGCTTTGGGTGCATCAGGGGGAACAATGTCAGCAGATAACCCCGCATAATTGCCAGTTAATTTTAAGTAAGTTACCCACAGCAATTTTTTGATGACTTGTTTTAATTGAACCTGATGGTTTTCTTGAAAAACACTGCCTGTATCTTTATTTCTAACAAGGCACTGACTCTGTGTCAAAGAATCCTCGTAAGCCACAGGAGGCAAATCATAACGCAACACCATAATTTAATTTACTTACATAAAATTTACCATTACCCTAAGTTATATGGCCTAATATCTGCTGTCAACAGCTCCTAATAGGCAATAGCTTTCTCAATAGAAAAGTGTTGGAATAAACAATTTATGTCACGAAGCACAACCATACACTCATTCGCAATAAAAACCATAAAATTGGCTTCTATCTCGGCACTCATTTTGATCTGTTCGTATGTATTCAAAAACGGACAAATAGAACATATAGATTGGGTGTTTCCCTATTGTTCTGGAGCTGCAAACTATGAAGCCCTCTTTGATTGGCGCATTAGTCCAAGTGAATACGACAAAGTATCATCTATGTCAAACACAGCACATCGCGCTTATCGATATCAACCCAGCACACACACCGTAAAACATGCCGTCAATGAATATGGTTATGTTTTAATTGCCCTGGCAGCCCGAAATATTTTCCCCATGCTGGGCGATCTCCAAGCCTTGGTAGTATTGCAAACATTAGTACACCTGTTTCTATGCCTGTTTGTTTTATATTTCCTTTTGGACTCAACGTTGCAAAAAAGGTTGTTTGTTGTTTTATATGCTATTAACCCATTGATTTTACATATCACAACCTTCCCCTTCTATTACTTTTGGACCGTTTTACCAAGCCTCGCTTTGGCCATTATTTGGCTCAAACCAAATAAGATTCAGATTTGGATGCCAATACTGACACCCATCATATTGCTTTCTTTATTCATTCGGCCCACATCCATCTTCCTTGCTGCGTTTATCTATGTGCTTGCATTTATGATAAACAAAAAAAATGGTTCTCGTACAATGGTGGCTGGATCGTTCATCTGTTTTGTCATAGGTTCATTTATGATTTTTAATCAACCGACACAGCGCTCACTATTTCATACGATTTATCTTGGCATCGGCGCATATTCAAACCCTTATAACATTGACAAATTAGATGACACAGAGGGATTTAAATATTATAAAAAAATAAAAGGGGTAACCATTTCCACACATCCCATTCATGGGAATTGGAAAAAGAAAACTGTCATGCAAGATTATAACCAAGCAATCAAACAACGCTATTTTGAGATTTGGCAGCAATCTCCCGTTCTTTTGCTTAAAAACGCTGTTTTAAATACGATTCAAGCATTTAGTTTTGGCTATGACACCAAACATTTTTGGACTAGGCTATTAAGTATGGGCCTGGGCATTTTTGTAATTGGGTTATTCTATAGTACGCAGCAATGGGTTTGGATTGTAAGTATTTTACTCAGCGCAAGTTTCACGTTTTATTTTCCACCCGTTCCTGTATATTTATATGGTTCATATTTATTGCTAACATTCGGTTTTATGGGTGCATTAGAAAAAATTGTGCAACGAGGCTTATGGCATCGCATACAATTATTCTTATCATCACAGTTCAAATGTTCTACGAGATAGCATGATGCTATCTCGCCGCTGTAAACATTATCAAGGAGAGATTGTTGAAGATCCTGTTAACCGGTGCAAGTGGATTTTTAGGTAATAGGCTACTGCACGACTTTATTGCCAAAAAACATCAAGTCATTATCACAAAACGAGCGCATTCTGATATGACACCATTCAGCACCCACACTCATAAATTTGAAGCATGGAATATTGATGATTTTGATCTGGCGGATATTTTTCAAGCGCATCCCGATATAGAAGCAATCATTCACGCTGCAACAGATTACGGCCATCATGCCACCATGCCCACCAGAACCTTCTGGTCTAATGAAGCATTCCCCATAAGATTAATGACGCTCGCGATAGAGTATCACGTGCCTTTATTTATCAATATGGATACTTTTTTTAATACTGGGACAGAAGATTATAATTATTTAAGATCTTACACGCTGTCTAAGCGTCATTTTCAGGAATGGGGGAAATATTGTGCCGAACTTAAAAAACTTGCCTTTATCAATCTAAAACTCTTTCATCTCTACGGACCTAATGATAATCCGAACAAATTTATGCCCTCAGTGATCAAACGCTGTCTCGCAGGAGAACATATTGATTTGACATCGGGCGAACAAAAGCGTGATTTTATTTACCTTGATGATGTCGTTCAAGCGATCTCGCTCATCCTAAGCAATACTTTTGATGCAGGGTATCATCATTATGACATTGGTTCTGGTCATTCTTGCAGTATTCGATCTGTCGTTGAAACTGTAAATGGCCTCTGTAATAACAGCGCGACTCTAAATTTTGGAGCGCTACCTACTCGAACAAATGAGCTAGATGACGCATGCGCAAACCCAGCCGCCATAAAAACGTTGGGTTGGAAACCATTGATTACGCTCAGAGAAGGGCTCATTTCCATCATCAAAGAAATTGAAACAAAAGTGGCATGTATTGAATAAAAGAATAGTTACATCTGCAGCGTAAGATATTTTATCGAGTAGCAAAACCGCGCACAGTTGACTCTATTAGCTATTTATCCCACGATGCCGCAACAACGCATCTACTGTCGGCATCCGGCCCCGAAATGCGACAAACGCATCTGCGGCTTTCTTTGACCCACCCACTTCTAAAATCTGATGCAGAAAATCTCTCCCGGCTTTGGTATCAAAAATCCCATCTTCTTCAAACCGCCCAAACGCATCGCTCGACAGCACTTCCGCCCAAATATAACTGTAATAACCCGCAGCATATCCCCCAGCAAAAATATGGGAAAAACTATGCTGAAAACGCCCATAAGACACCGTAGGCGTGACCGCAATCTTCTGGCGTATGTCCTTCAAAACATCACCAATCCATTGCGTATCAGACGCCTCGCTAAACGTTTCATGAATGCGAAAATCAAACAACGAAAATTCTAATTGCCGAATCAAGGCCATGGCAGATTGAAAATTTTTAGCCGCCATTAATTGTTGAAACATGTCCGCAGGTAATGATGCTCCTGTTTCCATATGCGCTGTGAGCATTTCAATCGGTAACGCTTCCCAACACCAATTTTCAAAAAATTGGCTGGGCAATTCCACAGCATCCCATTCTACGCCATGAATCCCCGAACCACTGATATAGTCCACTTTCGTCAATACATGATGTAAACAGTGACCCATTTCATGAAATAACGTCTCCAATTCATCATGCGATAAATGCGCAACACCATCGGACTTCGCAAAATTGCACGTTAAAGTGGCTATGGGTAATTGAATACTACCATCTGCGCCTACAAAACGACTTTGACAAGAATCCATCCAGGCACCACCCCGTTTATGCGCTCTGGCAAACAAATCCATGTAAATATAACCACGTACGGCGTCGGTTTCATCCACCAAACAATAACAAATGACATCAGGATGCCAACGATCGATATCTGCTACTTCTTCAAAACGCATCCCATAAAGTTGCTCGATGATGGCAAACAATCCTGACAACACTTTCGGCAAAGGGAAGTATGCACGCAATGCCTCTTGAGATATGGCAAACAACGCTTCTTTTTTCTTCTCAGAGACGTAAGACACATCCCAGGGTTCAAGTGTACCCATCTGCAAAGTTTCACGCGCCCAAATTTGCAATTCGGTAAATTCAGATTTGGCTTGTTGATGCGCTTGAGGAATCAGATCTTGCAAAAAAGTCATCACTTCTTGCGGTGATTTGGCCATTTTCGTTGCCACAGATAATGCCGCATAATTGGGAAAATCAAGTAACTGCGCCGCTTCAAGACGCAAACTTAATATTTCTTGCATCACAAGAGTATTATCAAACCGACCTGCGGAAGGACCCTGATCCGACGCGCGAGTGACATACGCTTCATAAATCGTTTCTCGTAATTTGCGATCGTCAGCATAAGTTAATACCGCAACCACTGTCGGCGCATCCAAGCCAATCGCCCAACCTTCTAGGGTTTTTTCTTTCGCCAGCGCTTCGGCTTTGGCAACAGCATGGGGCGGCAATCCTGCCAAAATTTGAAGATCAGTCACATGATGGTGAAAATCATGTACAGCATCTAAGACATGATTTTCAAATTGATTGGCCAAATGCGACAAACGACTTGAAATTTCTTCAAAACGTTTTTTATGCTCATCTGATAAGGCAACACCCGCCAAGACAAAGTCGCGTAATTGATCAGCAAGAATCGTTTGTTGTGCCGCATTTAACGATGCGGTATTAATACGTTTGACCGCATCATATAACGCTTGATTTTGCCCCAGCGCTGACTCGTAAGCAGAGAGTTTAGGTAAGCAGGCTTCATAACACGTCCGCAATGCCGGCGTATTAGCAACCGCATGTAAATGTGATAACGGCGACCAAAATTTCTCTAATTCATTTTGCATCTCTTCTAACGGCCGCATCAAGGTCTCCCATGTGGGCGTTGTTTCTTGCGTTAACTGCGCTACTTTCTGGAGATGCTGGGCCAACAGCGCCTCTAAACGAGCTGGAAATGTATCGATTTGGATCGACTCAAACAAGGGAAGATCGGCTTGCTGCATAACGGCCTCAATAAACGAAAAATTGAAGCATAGCAGAGTGAGAATGGAATAACTAGGCAGCGTGAAGTATGAGCCCTAAGCACTAACGCATACCCCTTAATGGCTGAGCACATACTGAGAGGGACTGCACTCAATGGTCCTCTCTTCATCACCATCACGTTTATAAAAAGCAGCCTTGGTTTCGAATAATCTTTGACGCGTCTGAACAAAACCATCTTTCGAACCCGTTGTTTTATGAGCGGTAATTCCTATCATCAAGATTGTGATAGCGCCGCCTATTACTGGCCACATCAGACTAACGGCCGCCATGGATGGCAATGTCATACACGTTGCTATAAGTAGTATCCAAAAATGTGCCATGGTATACCCTAGCGCACCGGCTTCAAACTTCATGCGCTCCTTAAGGTGCAACTGCATCGAAGATTTAGGATCATCCTTAAGTGGATTATACCCAAGCGCACAACTCATCGCATACAATCGATGCATTTCAACACCTGCCCGTACGATAGATAACGCCAGTTCAAAAACCTGAATGAGCACACGTATGATAACACCGGTTGGAGACATTGCCCCACCTGCCACAAACAGACATAGAGAAATACCATTGGAAAACCGACCAATATCTGAAATCAACTCAAACCAAAAACGAGTCCAATGTGCACGAAAACGGGTTGTTCGATCCAGATTTTTCTCTAAGAGGGTCAGATTTGCGTCGTTCAAAGTATGGTGTCCCAGCAAAGAAAAATTTAACATCAAACGCGGCAGGAAAAACAACCAATTAAAATAAGCTAAAAATGGCCTGACATAGCCATTCATCTCGTTAAAATGGGTGTTGTATGCCTCACTATTCAAAAGAGGCATAAAAAACACACCTTCACGCCGCATCCGCAGTAATGCCAAACGCCATGGATTTATCGCTCTATGAAAAGACTGGATACCACGTTGCATCGCCACATGATCATTGAGCCATTGATATAGTTTGCTCAAGATACTCGTAATCCAAGTGGAAATACCATTGACTTCAATACGATCTTGTTTCGTTTCTACAACAGATGAAGTTTTGCTAAAGAGAGTACGAAAGCTAAAACCAAAGTCAATTCCATAAAACACAGACAACATATCTCGATATTCATCACGTTGGTCTTCCAGCTTCCAAAGATCACCCAGCCAATTTGCCGACATGCCCTGCCTCAAAACAATATTCAATACAGTGGTCAACACCAAAGCTGATTGTAACGCTTCTTTGACGGCCAATTGCTCTTCTTTCGATTCTGCCGCCCTCTTAGAAATTTCTTGTTTAAGTACGTTCATATCCCGTTCAAGCTCTGATTTGTCTACCATAAGCGCAGGATATTCTTTTGAATCAGGCCCTATGTCTTGTAGCTTTTGCTCTAAACGGTTACATTTTTCTTGCAGACAATGCAATTGATATGGCTTCGCCAAACTTTCTTTAATCTGACAGCGCAACATTTCAGCCAAACGCAATAATTCCCAATAATGCAAAACCAGTGGTGTGAAATATACAGCAGCCCTTCGCACATCCGATGCGTCAGCCTCTGCCTCATCCTCAGTGATATCAATAAGATGTTGTTGAATTTCAGATAATATTTCATGAATTGGTAAAGTTTTAGGGCTAGACAATGACTCCGGTTGATCCAACGAAATAGCCGGTGACCCAAAATAATAACCGCCAGTGCCTTCCGGAGAGCCCTTATTAGAGGATGAAGATGATACAAAGGGTGTTTCGCCGTTAGAAGAAAAACGACCATCTAAGCCAGTGCTTGGTGGCCGAATAGGTAACATGCCAGCTGCAAACAAAGTATCCCTATATGCAGCATGATTAGCCTCCTTCGGTAAATCCTCAAAAGATTGTACTGTCTCAAAACATGTCCGTGTACGCCCGTCCTTAGGAGATTCTTTACCATAAATCGTACCCAAATACCCTAAAACAGAATTGATAGCCATACCACCACACCTAACTTTAAATTAACGACCTGCCACATAAAACAGGTTATTTTATAAACACCATTTTTTATGAGCAAACATGCGTTTTATCATAAATTGCAAATATGTTTCAAGTCATTACATAGCAAATTAAAAAGAAACAAGATTGTGATGCTTTGACAAAAAAGACTCAAAACACGACAATAACACCTTCTCTGTCGTATTAAGCACTGAGGCAATGATAGGTTTTTTCGCGCTCTTGGTTGAACCCTTCTTTTGAGCCTTGGACATAATCGGTCAATATCGTCATCAGAACTGCGGTAGTTCCCCCTACAACAGGCAACATCGTACTGATGGCAGCCATAGAAGGTAAGGTCAAACATAATGCCACCAACAATATGCTGAAATGAAAGAGATTATATCCCGCCGAACGCCATTCAAAGCTGTCGCGCTCGGATAAATAGTCCCGCAAAGGATCAGCGGCGAAGCTACCCGCGTTAATCGCTGTACTCATCGTATATAGATTATATAAATTAAAACCTGCTTGCGCTAAAGCCACCAGTAAATCAAGGATTTGGATAGCCATACGTACGTAAATACACGCCAAAGACGCAGATCCCCCTGTTACAATAAAACAAAGAATCCAACTGTTTGAAAACCAATGCAAATCTATCAGCACTTCAGCCCAGACACGTGTCCAATGCGCACGAAAACGTGTTGTTCGATCGATATTTTTTTCTAAAAGAGCCAGTTTTGCATCATTCCATATATGGTGTCCCAAAATACTAAAGTTTAATGCCAAACGAGGAATAAAAAAGAGCCAATTAAAGTAGGTTAAAAAAGGTTGTACGAATCCATTAAGATAAGTGATGTTATTGGTATAAAATTCCATATTCAAAAAAGGAATCAAAGACATCAAACAACGCTGTAATCGCAACGCACCCAAGCGCCAAGTATTTCCGGGTCGATGTACCCCTTGAATATATCGATTAGCCTTGCTCACAAGACCCGCAAGCCATGCACAAATATTATTAAATTCAAACGTATTTTCTTCTGTGCCCAGGACTGAGGCATGCGTTGCAAAAACTGCGGTAAACCTATCACCAAATGCAATACCATAATGCGCGGCTAATAGTTCTCCATATTCATTACGCCGCTCTTCTAATTTGAAACGATCACTGAGCCACGCTGCTGACATGCCTTGTCTGAAAACGGTATTCAATAATGTCGTCAATAACAAGGCTGACTGCAACGCCTTTTTTTGTTCTTCTCCAAATGACAAGGAATCTGCTAAATTCTCCTTAATTTGACAACGTAACATCTCAGCCAAACGCAATAATTGCCAATGATGTAAAATTAAGGGGGTAAAAAATACTGCTGCTGCTTTCAATTCCTCATCTGTTTTCGCAGTTGCATGCCGGTGCACTTCAAGCAATATCGTATGAATCGGTAAATCTTTTAGGGCATTTTGCTGTGCCATCGCTTCTTCATGCGCAGGAGCGTCAAAAGACAAACGGTTTTCAAAAAATTGATGAGTATGCTTGGCAGCGGCATATTGTTTACTACAAACCGTATGTAAATAACCCAAAACAAAACTTTCAGCCATGCTAGTACACCCATAGTCAATGACGGGCCATTATGCCATAAAATAAGCATAAAGAAAGTTTTTGTTCTATACATCCCTCTTTATGAGCAATATGTTTTTATCATGATACGAACATAAACAATACTACGATGACTTGCCGAAACAAGCTAATTGCGCGACAATATCGCCTTTCTCAATATTTAGGATTGACATAAAAACATGTTAACCTCACTGGCCAATGCCATTCGTTTTTTAAGTGTCGATGCAGTCGAACAAGCCAAATGCGGGCATCCAGGCATGCCATTGGGCATGGCAGACATTGCATCCGTGCTCTGGCATCAATTTTTGAAGCACAATCCTCAAAACCCACATTGGTTTAACCGTGATAGATTTGTTGTATCCAATGGCCACGGATCGATGCTGTTGTATTCACTATTACACTTAACAGGTTATGCCTTACCCATCAGCGAACTCAAACATTTTCGACAATTGAACGCTAAAACACCTGGTCATCCTGAGTATCGCCTAACACCAGGGGTAGAAACCACCACAGGCCCCTTGGGCCAAGGCTTGGCAAATGCCGTGGGGATGGCCCTTGCAGAAAAAATGTTGGCTGAGCAATTTAATGATACGCTTACTACCTTGATCGACCATCACACCTATGCTTTCGTTGGAGATGGTTGTTTGATGGAAGGTATTTCACATGAAGTAAGCTCCCTTGCTGGAACTTTGGGCCTGGGTAAGCTGATTGTCTTTTACGATGATAATGGCATTTCAATTGATGGCCCGGTACAAACCTGGTTTAACGACGATACTGCCAAACGTTTTGATGCCTATCACTGGCAAATTATTGGGCCTATTGATGGCCATAACGCCGAAGCAATCGCAACAGCGGTTGCAGCAGCGCAGAAAAATACGACACAACCTACATTGATCATTTGCAAAACCATCATTGGCTATGGTTCACCAGCAGCGGGGGATGCATCCACTCATGGTGCAGCATTGGGTCAAGAAGCTATTGCAGCATTACGCAAACATTTTGATTGGCCACACGCACCGTTCATGATTCCCCCTGACATTTATGCGGCATGGGATCACACAGAACAAGGCGCCCATGAAGAACAGTTATGGTTAGAACGTTGCTTTGAATATAAAGCACGACGCCCCAATGATTATGCTGAGTTTTTACGTCGTATTAATGGGGATTTACCAGAAAATTGGGCGCATACAACACAAGACTGGTTCACCCAATGCCAAACAAATGCCAAATCCATGGCCACACGAAAAGCATCTCAGCTCTGCATTGCACATTTTGCCGCAAGCTGCCCTGAATTATTTGGTGGATCTGCCGATCTCACCGTATCCAATTCTACGGACTGGCCTGGAACTCAAGTCATCACAAAAGATCAATGGCTAGGTAATTATTTAGAATATGGCGTCCGTGAATTTGGCATGTCTGCCATCATGACCGGCCTCGCCTTACACGGTGGATTTATCCCTTATGGTGGTACTTTCCTAGTATTTTCTGATTATTCACGTGCAGCGGTACGTCTGGCAGCCATGATGCAACAACGGGTCATTTTTATTTTTAGCCATGATTCCATCGGCTTAGGTGAAGATGGGCCCACACATCAACCGGTTGAGCAAACCTCAGGATTACGTTTGATACCCAATATCCAAATCTGGAGACCCGCAGATCTTTTAGAAACAGCAGTTGCCTGGGAAAAATCCCTAGAACATCATACCGGGCCAAGCAGTCTCTTACTATCTCGCCAAACATTGCCTCATATTCCTAGAACGAAAGAGCAGCAAGCCAAGATCGCCAAGGGTGGGTATATTGTTAGCGATAGCGCAGAATCTCCAACTTTGATTATCATGGCTACAGGTTCAGAACTGAGCATCGCGCTTGCTGGTGCAGAAACACTGCGCGAAGAAGGCATCGCCACACGCGTGGTTTCTATGCCTTGTGTTGAACAGTTCCTCGCCCAAGATCCGACTTATCAAGAATCAGTTTTACCTCCGCACGTGCGTAAACGTATCGCCATCGAAGCGGGGGCTAGCGCGTTCTGGTATCGATTCGTAGGGTTAGATGGTGTTGTCATTGGCATAGATCGCTTTGGTGAAAGCGCGCCCGGAGACACAATCTTTGCAAACTTAGGGTTCACGGCTGAACGTATCAAAGCAGAAGGACTGCGCTTAAATCATACGGCTGCACTCGCCTAATTTAAATTCTGTGGAGAACATATGAGTATTCGTATTGCAATCAGTGGTTACGGCCGAATAGGCCGATGTGTGTTACGAGCAATTTTTGAATCAAAGCGCCAAACTGATTTTGATGTGGTCGCCATCAATGACACATCAGGCATTCAAAGCACCGCACATTTGACACGCTATGACAGCACGCATGGGCGTTTCTCTAGCGATGTAAGTATTGAAGATAACAAGCTCATCATTGACGGACACTCCATTGTGATCACCAGCGAGCGTCATCCCAGTGATTTGCCTTGGAAAGAGTTGGATATTGACCTAGTATTTGAATGCACCGGGCGTTTTACCCAACGCGAAGATGCCCTGCTGCACATCAAGGCTGGCGCCAAGAAAGTCTTGATTTCCGCACCTGGCAAAGACGCTGATAAAACGGTGGTCTATGGTGTCAATCAGCAAATTCTCACTAAAGAAGATCTCATCGTATCCAACGCGTCTTGCACCACTAATTGCTTAGCCCCTGTGGTCAAACCGTTGCATGATGCCATTGGTATCGAACATGGTCTATTAAACACGATTCATGCCTACACCAAAGATCAACTGCTTCTCGACGGGCATCACATTGATTTGCACCGTGCTCGTGCGGCTGCACATTCAATCATCCCCACGAAAACTGGGGCAGCTACCGCTGTAGGATTGGTATTACCAGAGCTCAAAGGACGCTTAGATGGCTTTGCCATGCGCGTGCCCACTTTAAATGTTTCAGCGATTGATTTAACATTTACACCCAAACGAGCAACGACAGTTGCAGAAATCAATAACATCATGCATGCTGCCAAGAGTGACATCTTACATATCAATGAAGAGCCACTGGTATCATGTGATTTTAATCACTATCCTGCTTCGGCAGTGTTTGATACTGCGCAAACACGTGTTTTAGGCAATGTTGTCAAAGTAATTGCGTGGTATGATAATGAGTGGGGGTTTTCTAACCGCATGTTAGATACCGCTCATCATATGATGAACCTATAAAGGGGTAACCATGAGCATCATCAGCATGCATGAGGTCAACTTAAAAGACAAACGCGTTTTGATCCGAGAAGATCTGAACGTGCCCATCAAAGATGGCATCATCACCAGTGATCAACGTTTGCAAGCCGCGTTGCCGACCATACAAAAAGCACTGGGTGCTGGCGCTGGCGTGATGGTACTGTCACATTTGGGTCGTCCTGTTGAGGGTAAGTTTGATCCTAAACTGTCGCTACAACCAGTAGCCAATTATTTAGCGGCGCAACTGGATCGTCCGGTAAATTTTGTGACCGACTATTTACAAGGGATCGAGGTCAAACCCGGTGAATTAGTCTTATGTGAAAATGTCCGCTTTAATCTGGGTGAAAGAGACAATGATCCCACACTAGCACGCCAATTAGCAGATTTATGTGATGTCTTCGTCATGGATGCATTTGGCACTGCCCACAGATGCCACGCCTCTACCTACGGTTTAGCCCAACACGCACCCATTGCCGTGGCGGGCCCGTTATTGATGAAAGAATTAGAAGTTTTAGAACGCGTGTTCCGTGCCCCAGAAAAACCCATCATTGCCATCGTAGGTGGCGCCAAGGTTTCTTCTAAATTATCTTTGCTCAAACAAATGGTGACACGTGTCGATGTACTCATTCCTGGCGGCGGCATTGCTAATACTTTTCTAAAAGCCAGCGGCAAAGAAATAGGAGGATCGCTATACGAACCCAACTTACTAGAAGAATCACGTACGATTTTAAAAATCGCCGAAGCTTCTGGTTGTGAAATTGTATTACCCACCGACGTGGTCGTAGGAAAATGCGTACAAGATACATGTCCTGCGTATAACAAAACCCTCTCACATGTCGCCCTAGACGATATGATTATGGACATTGGGCCGGAAACAGTCACCCATTATGCAGACATCATTCAGACCGCTCATACTATCATCTGGAATGGTCCACTGGGTGTCTTTGAGTTCCCACAATTTGGCTATGGTACACGAAGCGTCGCGATTGCAGTCGCTAATAGTCAGGCGCTAAGTATTGCAGGCGGTGGCGATACGTTAGCCGCGATTGATAAATATGATCTCACCGATCAAATGTCGTATATATCCACTGGTGGTGGCGCTTTTTTACAGTACCTCGAAGGTAAGCCATTGCCAGCAGTGGCTATTTTAGAGGAACGAGCTAAAACCATGGCGTGTGTATGAAATTGCTGAATATTGGCAAATATAAACTATTCTAGAACGAAACCCCGGCCAACAACACTTCTTTCATAAATCTAGGCTATAATAAAATTATACACACAATGTTTTATAATAACTCATATGGATGACGATGATGCAAGAGAAACTTTAAAGTTTATTGAAAGCTCTAATCACGAAGATGCTATGGTTGAAACCATGACATATTATACGGCAAAACGAGATTATTATAATGATAAGGCAGGGCTTCCTTATAAATTTTATATTGATTCGGATAAAGGCACCGTCTACGGTCCTGAACCTGAATGGCTCGGGCGCAACATTACCAATATGAACCAAGAAAAAGAACAAATAGCGCATGGCTATTATCGTCAAGAAACTCACCTTATTATTACTAACCCCGATCTTCAAAAAACCCTTCAACAAGATCTTAATAAAGCATATCGCGAATTTTCTTCAGCATACGATGCGATAAACCCCGGGTTCATTGAACGAACCCGATGCGGTCGCCATAATATAATGAACAATGACCGTAATGCACTTGATCTTCAAAGCTACCCAGTATTTTATTGGGGGAATAATCAATTACAATGGGGCTCTAACAAACCAGCGGCAGGCATGGACTCCACAGCATTACATGAAGCGTATGCTAGTAGACTTGAAACAGCCTTGAAGCATTTGGAAAAATATCAACAGCCATATAAACCAAGTAATGAACCGGTTTTTTATACTCTTGTCGTTGCAATGAGATCAATTTTTCGAATTTTTGATATTTTATACACCCTATGCACCACAGGAAAACCTGTTGCAGGCATAAATAACGCGAGAAGCACCGCACCCTTTTTTTCTACCGCACAAGAAAGAAATTGGAATTACTATAAAATTAATCCCCAATCACCTAAGGTAGAAAAAGTGACGACGGCCATCAACGATCTTATAAAAATTCTAGACAAAACAAGCAAATTAGGCCCCAAACAACCCTAAACAGCACGCTAAGCAATCATAAGAGAGTCATCAATAAATCTCGTAACCTCGCGGATAAAATTGCTGAAAAAAGCCAGATATGGTATAATACAAGAATGGGGGCGACCTGGTTTCGACGTGGGTTGCAAAACCAAAGGTGCATGCCGAGAGTGAGACTTCTCGTAAATCAGACTCAAATAAACATAAATGCAAATGATGAAATATATGCTGAAGGTGACGGTTCTATCGCTGCTTAATTGTAACGATAGCTTTCATTGAAAGCATTGTGCGCTGCCAAAAACCAGCGCCCCGCTTGACCGAGCTCGCTTATTGGTATCGGATCGGCGGTCATAAAAGATAAGCTAGTGGCCTAATTTGTCCTGGATTAGGTTGCGAAACTCAAGGACTAGCCTAATCGTATCCTGCCCGTCGGAGACTAGAGGGTGAAACTCAAATGACTCGGCTAAGCATGTAGATCTAATGGCAGAGTGCTTGCGGACGCGGGTTCAATTCCCGCCGCCTCCACCATATAATTTGTTGATTTATCAAAATTTATATTCACTTCAATCACAGATTCTTGTCGCAGCCATAGGGCTTTTAATTCTTTTGTAACAACTGTTTTTTCAACATACAGCCTACCATATTACTCCGGATAATTTGTTTTAGTATTCGATTCTATTTATAATCATCGCCACTTAAATCATCCCCAATTGAAACATAATACCCTTTTCAAAAAAACGAGATATTCCTACTGTAATTTCAAAAAATTTTATCAGTATGTCAGCGCACTTAAATCACATCCAACACAACGCCGCTCCAAATATTCAAGCCAAAGCGAATCAACATATCCCTGCTGGCATCACATATGCCTTGAGAAAAGGATTTAGCATAACACCAACCAAAAATAGAACGCGATTATATCATAAGATTGCCCAACTTTTTCATACAGACCACCTAGAAAGCAGGGTGAACAAAAACAGCGGGGTAGGCAAACACTGTAGTCTTTTAGTGATTCAAATGAGCGCTTTAATTAAAAATATTTCTGTTCAAGCTTTGAAACTAGAACAGAGTGAATTTGAGAAACTGTGACAAAATACCCAAATAAAATACAATGAAATTGAGGGCAGGAATTAAAGTATTTTTTGGGTCTGTAAATAATTTTGTGTAATTAGTCATAGTATATAATCTGTCGGTGCTGAGTAGCACCGATAAAATGCAGGGACTAATTATGACTGAAGATATAGATAAATTGGCAAAAGAAATAGCCAGAAACTGCAAAATACCTGAAGATTTCACGGAGTTTTTCAAACAATTAAAACGACGAGGATTGGAGGCTGCCTTAGCGGGTGAGCTCACTAACCATCTGGGCTATGAAAAGCATGATAAAGCAGAATCACGCAAGGATAATTCTCGTAACAGTTACAGCAAAAAGAAGATTCAAGTTAGTGAAGGTGAAATGGCACTGGATGCTTTCTCTGCCAAATGGGATGACCAGTACCCATATATCAGCGCGTCCTGGCGCAAGAATTGGGAGCGAGCCATTCCCTTGTTTGATTATCCCGCGGATATTCGCCGGGCAATTTATACCACCAATGCAATTGAGTCATTGAATATCACCTTACGTAAAGTAATAAAAAATAAACGCATGTTTCCTTCTGATGAAGCCGTTTTTAAATTGCTTTATTTGGCGATTGAACGAATCTCTCAAAAGTGGGCCATGCCGATTCATAACTAGAAACCAGCTATGAATCGCTTTATGATCGAATTCAGCGATAGAGTTACCGGATAACAGGATGGCTAGTTACACAGAATTCTGGACAGACTCACTGTTGTTTTTATTAATTGAACTTTTCACCAGCTCAGGTTTTTTGCTGTTTTTTGGCGCATCAGCGCTCATTGTCGCTCTTTTGCCCTTGATGATTTCGACGATACCTTTGAGTGTCGAGATTGTTGTTTTTTCTATTGTTGCTGTGCTTAGCGCATTAGGCTGGAAGATGTTTTCAAAACGCAGGCGCGTATAAAAATAAGACAATCCTTTTTGAATAAAAGAATGGAGCAATACATAGATCGTAACTTCACGCTTCAATCAGCCATCACAAACGGCACTGGTAGAATCAGCATTGATGACACCATTTGGCAAATCAGATGCGATAAATACTTACCTGTTGATGATGGATGCTTCTGCTGTACGAGCATTTTCAGCAGCTGCAGCTGTCACATCCGAAACCGCATCAGTAAGAGGTTCGGCCCCGATCCTGGTAAAAAGTTATCAAATGTTTATTTTTTTTAAAGTGTATTTATCTGATTTAAACTTTCCGAAGAACCTGAAGTGGCGGAAGAATGCGATTGATCCGGACATTTTTTACCATTAAGGGGTCGTGCAGAAGAACCCCTACTTGAAACCAAAGGGATGAAAGGAAAAATGCAACTATTCAATCATGTTCAAATAAAAGTTGAAAATTTAGAGCACAGCCGAGCATTCTATGCTCCTATCATGG
>JANSXK010000082.1 GCA_024742995.1 Gammaproteobacteria bacterium | reverse complement strand
GTAGAGGTCAAAGTCCGCAAAGAGGATGCCAGTTTGGTGCGGGAGATTGCCAGCGCGCTTGGTGATCCAGCCCGGCACAACGCAACCCGCGTGATCTTGCACAAACATATCACGCGCTCACCTTCGAGGAGCTTCAAGGACCTTCTTGCCTCTGCGCCCTTGGAGGACATCGACGTTGATCGACCGAGAGATTTCGGCCGCAAGCTTGATCTTTGAGTTACCTCATCGACACAAACGTCATATCCGAATTGCGTAAGGGTGCCCGATGCGATCCAGCGGTCACCGCATGGTGGGACAAGGTTGAGGACGATGAACTTTGGACCAGTGCGCTGATTCTCGTTGAAATCCGCCGGGGCGTTGAACTTGCACGGCGGCGCGACCCTCAGAAAGCAAAGGCTTTGGAGGCTTGGCTGGAAGAGGTTGTCACCGGGTTTGGTGACCGCATTCTGCACATTGACGAGCAAGTGGCCGATGAGTGGGGACGAATGAACGCCATTCGACCCCTTCCCATCATCGATGGCCTGCTTGCAGCCACTGCAAGAGCCAACGGCCTCACCTTCGTCACTCGGAATGGCTCCGATGTGCGCGGAGTGGGCGTCGACGTCCTCAACCCGTTCACAGCATGAGCAACGCTTAACATGCCGAGCGCCACGCAACATGAACGCGGTGCCCAGTATCAAACCGTCTGCTCGATCACGAACTGCATCGACCGCTTGCGCGGCACCGTCCGCCCGTTCAGCCGCCAGACGATCACGGCCAGCCCATATTCGTGCCGCCGGTTCGCCGCCGAGCGGCTGATGCCCTGGTTCCATGTGATCCATTTCCAAGGCCTGCGGTTGGCCCGCGCCCAGAGGATCTGGCCGATGTCCTTGTCCACCCACCGCAGCCACAGCATCGCCTCGTCCGCCTCTGTGATCATCCGCGGCGACGGCAAGGGCCGCTTCATCCGCGGCTCCTGCTCAACCTGATCGGCGAAGGTGGTGACATACTCAGGCCATGCGCTGACATAGCCCTGCGGGCGGACCGGTGGCATGGACTTCATCACATCCGCTGCGAGGTCCAGCCGGTCGGCCACCATCGCGCGCGTCCAATCACCGGCCATGGCGCACCTCCCTGACTGCTGGAAGCTTGCCATAGAGTTTCTCGCCCAGCTGGCG
>JANSXK010000063.1 GCA_024742995.1 Gammaproteobacteria bacterium | reverse complement strand
CTCTCATTAGAGGTGAGCTGGACATACTTCATAAGCTTTCCCTTTTCTGCCAGGATTAGGAATGGCCAAGTATTCCAGCTCATCTCGCTTGGAGAAAATATGTGTTGCACTTACTTATTGAATCCGCGCCCCCTAACTAGTAGTGTATGGACTCCTCGGGTCAAGTAGTTACTTCATTTCTTTTCTCCAGCGTTATTTGATTTGTTAGATAAGAGGTTCAGGTAGCCAGTCGTGTATTCGGCCTCCTTGTGCTGGCCTTGCCAGCGGGCCTAAGAGAAAGATCCGCACTACCCGACACCACTCGTTGGAACGTTTTCATAAAACACTCAAGTTATCGGTCTTGTAGGTAGCACGGATGAACCGTGTAATTGTCTAACTGATCGCTAACGCTTTCCTGGTTGAAGGGTTGGGTTATTCATTTCTAGTGAGCGAAGCGCTCTGCATCATTCCCATCAAAAACCGTGCCCCGGGTCCATATGGCCCAGATGATCCGTGCTTGCTTATTGGCCAATGCAACCGCAGCTTTGTTGTGCCCCACACGTTGTTCCAACTGATACGCCCAGCGTTCTAGACGGGTGAGCGACGCCTCTTTAGCCACCTTGCGGCGAATAAGCAACAATCCAGAACGTGCGCAATGAATCAACAAGGTGCGCAGATAGGTGTCGCCTTGCTTGGTGATACGCCCCATATGCCGCGTATTACCCGAGCTGTGTTCACGTGCAGTAATTCCCAGCCAGTTAGAAAAACTTCGGCCCCGACTGAATACATGGATATCCGGCACTCTCGCTACCATCGCTGTCACTGTGGTGACGCCCAACGAAGGCATGGGCAACAACTGCTGACAGATAGGATCTTGTTTGGCGAAGGCGGTCAGCTGCATATCGATGCCTTTCAGTTGCTGAATCAGCGTTTTGCTCTGCTCTATAAAATTAAGCAACGCAGATCTCATCAACTCTGGCACTTGCTCGACCGCTTCTACCAGGCGCCCTTCTCCACACAATTTGGGTAAGGAAATACCAAACTCGGCCAGTAAAGCCCTCGCACAATTCAGGTGTGCAACGCGTGTTGATTTCAGCCTTTCCCGCAGACGGTGTAGCGACTGCAGCGCTTGGTGGTCTTCACTCTTGACCGGTATGGGTTTGAGCTCTGGATCTTGTACGGCTCGCAACAGCGCATCGGCGTCTGCACTGTCGGTTTTATTTCTACGTACGTAAGGTTTTACATAGTTGGGGTGCAACAGGGTGACTTGATGGCCCTGCGATTGAGCAAACCGACCCCAGTAGTGGCTGGTGGCACAGCCCTCCATCACCAGATGCAAGGGTGCCTGGGTACAGATGAACTTTCTAAACTGTGCTCGAGACAATCTTTTGCGCGACTGAACGCGGTACTTTGTATCGGCCAAAGACAGCTGAAATACGGACTTTGCGAGATCGACGGCAACTGGGTTAAGCTCCATGACATGGACTCCTCTTTGATTAATCTTGTTAGAACGACAGCACGTTCAGGATATCGTTGGATCAAGAGGAGTCCATCTTCTCGTTGGAG
>JANSXK010000057.1 GCA_024742995.1 Gammaproteobacteria bacterium | reverse complement strand
TTTCAATTCCATAGAATACCAATTCTGATGCGGTACCCCATAACGGCCCGGGCTACACGCAGGCCGGGATTCCTGAAAATAATCTTTTCATTCCATTTCACCAAAATAGCTGCGGCCGGCAAAGGCGAAATTGGCGAAGCTTGGCTTTGACTGCCGCAGCGGACTCTTCTTTCTAATTTTTCAATGGAGGATTTTACCCGGCTTGTGTGTAGCCAATGTTCACAGCATTCGCGTTTTATTCGATTTTACCAAAACAAGCGGCCATTTCTCTATTTTCGAAGACGAGATCAGGGGGCTTTTTCAAGTTTTTCAAATTATCCGATTTGGACGACCAATTTTCGGGCAATACTGATACCCTCATTTATTTTATCGCCCGTAAAACCAACTTAACCCAATGAAAATCATTCAATTATTCTCCTGCTAAATCTATTCAATGAACCTGCGAACTCTTGAGCAAATCTCAAATTCGGGCATGAAACCCATATTTGCTCGTTGATTTTCATTAACCGTTTTGATTTTCATAAGCCCCCTGGACGCGGACTCTTTTCCTGATACCGTTTTTATTTCCATTCAACGGGGCCGCGGTAACTCTTGATCTAATTTTTCAATTCGGGCTATCCCGATTCTCGTAAACCAACTAAAAAACTGTAGAAATTCCATTTGCCCCGCCTTAACAGATCAATTCTCCAATGGACTAACCAATTCAACCCCAGTTTCTGAATATTGATAATCAGGCATTTACCTTTTTTAGGCGGGGACAAGTTTTATCTCAAATTCTTACAGATACCTCTTTCTGTTGCGCGATTGTCTGTGAACGGCCCGGGCTACACGCAGGCCGGGATTCCTGAAAATAATCTTTTCATCCCATTTCACCAAAATAGCTGCGGTGGGCAAAGGCGAAATTGGCGTAGCTTGGCTTTGCCCGCCGCAGCGGACTCTTTTTTCTAATTTTTCAATGGAGGATTTTACCCGGCTTGTGTGTAGCCAATGTTCACAGCATTCGCGTTTTATTCGATTTTACCATAACAAGCGGCCATCTTTCTATTTTCGGAGACGAGATAAGGGGGCTTTTTCCAAGTTTACCCAATTCTCCGATTTTGATAACCGATTTTCAGGCAAAACTGATACCCTCATTTGTTTTATCGCCCGTAAAAACCAACTTAACCCAATGAAAATCATTCAATTATTCTCCTGCTAAATCTATTCAATGCACCTGCGAACCCTTAAGATTCAATCTTATTCGGGCATAAAACCCATATTTGCTCGTTGATTTTCATTTACCGTTTTGTTTTTCATAAGCCCCCTGGACGCGGGTTCTTTTCCTGATACCGTTTTCCTTTCCATCGGACGGGGCCGCGGTAACTCTTGATCTAATTTTCAATTTGGGCTATCCCGATTCTCGTAAACCAACTAAAGAACTGTAGATATTTCCATTTACCCCGCCTTATCAGACTTTTTCTCCAATGGACTAACCAGTTTAAACCCAGCTTCTGAAAATTCTTATTCGGGCATTTTCCAGTTTTAGGCGGGGAGAATCCTTCTTTCAAATTCTTACCGATACAATTTTACAGTTGCGCGATTGTCTGTGAACGGCCCGGCTACGTGCCGTGCCGGACTCTAAATTTACCATTTTCGTTTCATTTCACAAATGCTAGCGCAGGCAGCAAAAGGCGATGATGGCGAAGCCTGGCTTTTGCTGCCTGC
>JANSXK010000089.1 GCA_024742995.1 Gammaproteobacteria bacterium | reverse complement strand
TGCAACGGTCGCCGGCGACGGCCGACCTGTTCGGGGCAATGACGATGCCCCGAAACCTCTATCCTGACACCACGCTGTACGTCACGTGCCGCGCTGTGCACCGCAGCTATCGGCTCGTGCCGACCCCCGTGGTGCGCAAGGTCTGCAAGTTCTGCTACGCGGTGGTCTCCACGAAGTATCGCGAGAAGTACGCGATGGAGTTCTACGAGTTCGAGTTCCTCTCGACGCACTACCACATGCTGCTGCACGACCGTTTCGGCAAGGTCAGCGACTTTCTCCAGGAGCTCAACTCGATGATCGCCAAGCAGCTCAACGCGGCGCGGGGCGAGGGCGGGAAATTCTTCGCCGACGAGCCGGGCATTCAGACGGTGCGCGGAGACGAGCGGGTGTTCGAGGCCAGCATCTACACGCTGGCCAACGCCGTGGCCGCCGGCCTGGTGCACAAGACGAGCCGCTGGAAGGGCCTGAACTCGCTGAAGATGGAGTATGGGAAGCCGTACCCCGTCGAGCGGCCCAGCGTCGGGCTGTGGTCGACGGCGCGGCAGCATGCGAAGCGGAAGTCGTCGCAGCGCTCGGGCCGGGCGCGGTTCGCTGGCCGCATCACGACGCCCAAGGTCGCGATCATGATGATCGACCGCCCGCGGATCCGTCCTGACCTCGAGGACACCCAGCTGCGGGCGCAGATCCGCAAGAGTTTGGAGGTTCGGGAGGCCGAGATCCGCAAGGAACGGGGCGGAAAGAAGGCGCTGGGGATGGCGAAGGTGCTGAAGATCCCCTGGAGGACGGTGCCACTGAAGGGCGAGACGCTGTTCGACCGCAACCCCACGTTCGCGACCGAGACGGTCGAAGAGCGCATCGCGATGAAGCGCGAGCGGCGGAGGTTCTTGGCGGACTACCGTGCATGCCTCGAGCGGTTCAACAAGGGCGAGCGTGACGTCGTGTTCCCGGCCGGCACGGTACGCATGCGCCTGCGGCACAACGCGCTGACCGAGCCGATCCCGCTCGACCTCCTCCTGGCCAGCTAGGCTCGGGAGCGACAACC
>JANSXK010000072.1 GCA_024742995.1 Gammaproteobacteria bacterium | reverse complement strand
CTAGTGGTCTGTCAACATAAAAGATGGGGGTTGGCTATGGAAGGCTCATGTCTTGACTTTAGGATAGACCGCCTTGAGTTTGATGCGAGCATCACCGACTTTCATTTGCCAGTCAACTTCCCGTTGAGTTAGATTGACATCCGTCGCCCATGCTGCTATTTCTTCTTGTAGCGTTTCCAATGTCCCTATTCGCCGGTTTTTGAGGCACTGCCTTGTCATTGCGCTAAGCTCATTCTCTGCAATATTAAGCCAGCTGCCATGTTTTGGTGTGTACACAAAATGGATGCGCTTGACATAGGCTCTTGCTTTTTCAGGCGTGAACACCTCATAGAATGCCCCTTTAGTGTGGGTGTTCAGATTGTCACAAACTAGTGTGACCTGTTTGCAGTCAACGTATCGGGTATCAAGCAGCTGTGCAACTTCTAAGGCCCAGTCGGCTTTGGTCCGCTGATCGCGTGCTGTGGCTTGGCGCCAGCCTGCCAAGGGTTCGCAAAACATAAAGATACTGGCTGTCCCAGCCCGCTCGTATTCATAGTCGACCCGTTTAGGGCGTGCTTTAGTAGCCTCAATGGGCTTGCGTGTCTCCTTTACGAGCTGGACTGGCTGTTCATCCATGCACACCATCGGGCGCAGAGGGTCGTAGGGCAATTCGTAGGTATCTAGCACCTCTTCCATACACGCCACAAACTCTGCGTCTGTTTCTGGTGGGATAACCCAATACTCAAGGCTCTGCTGCGAATTCATACCGTTTTTTTTAGCGTATTGCGTACCGTCTCGTGGCTGATCTGCTCAACCACTCCCAATTCCACCACCTTGCGGGCAAGCAGCCGCAAAGACCAGTTGGCATAGCCTTTGGGAGCAGCCCCAAGCCGCATGGCAATGATGGACGCCTCCTGTTTTCCATCAAGCAGCTTGGGGTTTGGTGGGGTGTCCCGCTTTTTACGGTTCAAACATTCCGAAAAACCATGCTCAACGAAGCGCCTGCGTGTATTTTCTACAGTGCTGACGCGGCAGCGGTAAGCCTCCGAGATTTGCTTATCGGGCCAGTTCGCGCCGTTAACGTCGGCCTGTAGAAGAATTTGAGCCCGACGTACTTTTTGATTGCTCCCTTTTAGCTGTGTAGTGACCCGCAGAGCTTCTTCGCGCTCTGATTCGCTTAGCCTGATAATGTATTTTTTATTCATCGCAACTGAGGTTCGTTGCAGGTAAGTTCAACCTTTTAGATGTCTTTTCCAACCCCTATCTTTAACTTTGACAGACCACTAG
>JANSXK010000026.1 GCA_024742995.1 Gammaproteobacteria bacterium | reverse complement strand
CTAGGGAGAGAAGCACTAAAAGCAGGGATGAGAATCGGTAAAAGGCAACTTGAAAAAACACTAAAGTTACTTTTACACCTCAGTGCCGCAGTACAACTGGAGACTACGGCATATGAGTAAATTTTCTGGGGATCGCTCAGGCATAAAGCGCGGGACGTAGGGGAAATACAAGTCGTGGGACAAAAGAAATGCCGCTAAGGTACGGTTACATTCAAAGGCTCTGATCTCACGCTGTCTTTAACCTCATCGTAACCATCACGATGATTTGCCATATAAATCAATGACCATGCACTTACCATCGAGCCATCACCAAAGACACAGATATCTGAGTCACCACCGTCCTTGGGCTTAAAATTGCCGGTAAACCCAAATCCAATTGCAGTGCCACCTAAGTTCTTGCACACAGAATAGGAAGGATTACCCGGTCCTTTTTCCATCAATTTAGAATCCTCTCCTAGAGGTGATAATTTTTTCATATAGGTGGCAGCAATGCTGGGATGTTCTGAAGAAAAGGTCGACAAGCCAATGGCAATTGATCCATGATCGCGCTTAAAGGTGCAAAATCGTTTGGTCATACCAGCCACAGGACCTTTCAACGTTGAAAACCAAGCCGTCATCCGTGTCACTGTCCCACCTTTGTCCACACAATACGCCGCAAGCGCACCGGTAGCGGCCAAGGTAACCGTTGGCGCTAAAATACAGCCTGCAATTCCTAGGCTGATGCGTGCAAAAATGTTTGGTTTGTGTTGCTTCATATAGCACTCCTCATTATGATGGTTGCTTTTAGTTGTTTGCAGGGAGAAAACATGAGATCTACATCCATTATAGCAGGTATTCTATATATCATGACGGCTCAAGTCCTAGCAGCCCAAGTCTCAGGAGATGTCAATTTTTATTTGGGTCCGAGTCCTAACAACCACGCGCATAAATTCCGCTTGATTGTCGATGGTTCGGCGGTCACCTATCAAACGCCTTGTACAGAAACCAAAACTGGCGTCGCCCAAGCCCTAAGTTATGGATCCATCGGTCAACCCACAGCAAGATTGACCGTCCAAGCCGCTGATTGTACAGATGCGCAAGAGCAATGGATCACCTTAAGTGGCAGTTTGAATTATGATAGCAATTATTGGTACGAACTTTATGTCGACATGAATGAACATTCGTTCCTGTTTTAAGCAGCTGTTCATTCGTGAGTCGCCTACTTTTTCGTTGGCGCAGCACCACCTTTTTGAACTTTGTAGATATCGCGTGGTGCTTCTGAAGGATATCCGTAATTGCGCTCTACCAAACGTTTGACAATCTCTAAGTATCGCTCACCCCAAGCACCAGGATCGAAATTAGTCACCACCACGTTATACGCCAAATTAATGATGGATTCGAACGCTTTTCTTTGTGCTAGAAGATGACCATCAAAGGTCACCTGAACTTCTGTCCCACCATCCACATCTTCATCTTGTAAACGCTTGACCAAAATAGCAATCATTTTTTCGATGGTATAAAAAAGCCGACACATCGACATACCAGCAGAATACATTTCTGCTCCTTTCGACGTCACCAGTTTATTACCATAATCATGAATATCATATACAAACTCAAGCTCGTCGCTGCCTTTAATTGCAGCCGGAGGCACCAGCTTGGGTGGTTCATAAATTGGAAAATTAGGCGTAACGATTGAGATCTCAAAATAAGCCCAATCCCACCACAAAAGAAACACGCCAGCCACTTGTTGTAACAAACCGTCTTCATCCATTTGATCTAATACCAAGCCGCCTCCACCCTCATTTTGATTGATTTGTGCGGCAATTTCAGCGGGATCATGACCCTCGGCAGTTAACACAGGATCTTTAGGTTCAGTGCTGGGGTTTTCAGGCTCAGCATCAACGTCGTCAAAATCCACAACAGGCTCTGACTGGAAAGGTTGTTGGTTTTCAGTATTTGACTCTTCTTTTTTTTCAGCAGAATCTTCAGGTAACTCGTCCGTGGGTTTGACCATCGTAACCAACTTTATGAATTAAATAGGGATGAATCTTATGTTATCCGAAAACTCGGGAAAAAAAAATTGATTTACCGTTTTTCCTTGAAAAAGGTCTTCAAAATCTCTCCACAAGACGTGGCCAAACAGCCTCCTTCTACCGAAACCTTGTGGTTCAAACGCTGGCCATTCAAAAGATCAAACACAGATCCTGCTGCCCCTGTTTTGGGATCAAACGCACCAAACACCAAACGTTTTAAACGTGCATGCACCATTGCACCGGCACACATGCAACACGGTTCCAAAGTCACATAGAGTGTTGTTTGATTGAGGCGGTAATTGTTTAACTGCGCCCCAGCAGATTGTAGGGCTAATAGTTCAGCATGCGCCGTAGGATCATGCCGCTGAATGACTTGATTATATCCAGATCCTAAAATCTGCTGATCCTCAGTCACCAAAACAGCACCAACCGGTACTTCGCCCTCATCTCTCGCTTGCTGAGCAAGGGTCAGGGCATGGGTCATCCAATGCTCATCTTCAGGCGACACAAGCCTTTACACCTAGCTTATCAAACAAATCTTCATCTTTGGCCATCTGAGGATTGGCTTCTGTCAGTAATACATCACCAATAAACATAGAGTTAGCGCCTGCAAAAAAACATAGTGCCTGCAATTCATCACTCATTTCGGTGCGACCCGCTGTCAAACGTACGACTGATTTTGGCATCAAAATGCGTGCAGCCGCCACAGTTCGAACCAATTCGATACCTTCCACAGGCTCTGCATTGGCCAAGGGTGCACCTGCAACTGGAATCAACCGATTGATAGGCACACTTTCTGGTGGCGTTTCTAAATTTGCCAACGTCCATAAAAATTCGATGCGATCATCGCGTGTCTCACCCAAACCCAAAATACCACCACAACATACAGAGATACCTGCTTGCCGCACCCGCTCCACCGTGTCCAAACGATCTTGAAACGTACGCGTGGTCGACACTTTGTCGTAATAAGAAGGAGACGTATCGATATTGTGATTATAATAATCCAAACCTGCTGACTTCAATCTAACAGCCTGATCTTCGGAAAGCATGCCCAAGGTCATACAAGTCTCAAGCCCAAGATCTTTCACCCCCTGAATCATTTCCGCCAACGCTGGCATCGCCTTTTCCGGAGGACTGCGCCAAGCACCTCCCATACAAAAACGAGTCGCACCATTGTCTTTGGCCGCTTGTGCCTTTTTTAAAACATCATCCACTGCCATTAATTTTTCTTTTTCAACATGGGTTTTTCGATGACCGCTTTGTGAACAATACCCGCAGTCTTCTGGACATGCGCCTGTTTTAATACTTAATAACTGCGCCAATTGGATAGCAGCAGGATCATGGTGCTCACGATGAACCGTATGTGCTTGGTGCAATAGCTCGGGAAAAGGCAGAGTATAAATAGCTGTGATTTGCTCGATGGTCCAACGCGGCAATTGAGTCATTGTAAAGATGTCCTGTGTTTTATGAATGGTAAACATGATAAAGTGCTTAGATTGTTTGTCAACAAGAACTGAGCTAAAACAATGAATACTGATCGCTTAATCAGCAAAGACCTTCAACATATTTGGCATCCAGCCGCTAAGATGAAGCAATTCGAGCAAGACCCGCCACTGGTCGTCACTGCCGCTAAAGGCTCATATATCGAAACTACGCAAGGTAAACTGATTGATGGTATTTCAAGTTGGTGGTGTAAATCATTGGGTCATGGCCATCCCGCTGTTTTAGCAGCCATCCACGAACAACTCAATCGTTTTGAACATGTGATGCCAGTGAATACTACTCACCCTACCATTGTTACTTTGGCAGAAGAATTGGCTGCCCTCAGTCATAAGCAACATGTATTCTTTGCCAATGATGGTGCCTCTGCAGTAGAAATCGCACTCAAATTAGCTATTCAAGCCACTATGCTCAAAGGCCAACCAGAACGCAACCAATTCATCGCATTGCGACGGGGATACCATGGTGAAACCTTAGGGACCTTAAGTGTCAGTGATATGGGTGAGTATAAACATGCATGGGCGTCATTTGGCGTCACCTGTCATTTTCTCGATCCCATTCCTTATGTGTCGGGTATGGACGATCCTTTATGGGATGATGCGAATGCACAATGGGCTGAAATCTTACCCCAATTGGAAGGATTAAAAGACCAAGCCTGCGCCATCATTTTAGAACCGATGGTACAAGGTGCAAATGGCTTGCGACCTTATAGCGCTGATTTCCTAGCAAAATTAGCGGCTTTCGCCAAGCAACACGGACTCTATCTTATTGCAGATGAAATCATGACAGGATTAGGACGCACCGGTACGTGGTTCGCTTCTGAACATGCTCAAATCAACCCTGACATGATTTGCTTATCCAAAGGATTAACCTCTGGCAGCATGCCTATGAGTTGTGTGCTTATCGATCATGAGATTTATGATTTGTTTTATCACGAATCCGATCCCAAACGTTCTTTTTTGCATTCGCATACTTATGGCGGCAACCCTTTGGCCATGGCAGCAGCATTGGCAACCCTCCAAACCATGCGAATTGAAAACATCAATCAAACAGCGCAAACATTAGGACACTATATGCGCCAACAATTTCAAGCTGTCATCGAACAATCTGGGCAATTTACCCCTCTGCGTAGCTTAGGCGCCATCGTGGCTGCTGATTTTACGGGCTCACATTCAGATTTTGCGCGTTGCTTAGCGCGCGCCGCACAAAATGGAGGCGCTTTGCTGCGACCCATAGGACGAACTTTATATTGGCTACCACCACTCACGACGTCACATGCTACCATCGACCAGCTTGCCGATATCACGGCACAAGCGATTCAAACAGTGCTACAGGGGGAAACATGTACTGCGTAGGACTTGTCGGGTCGATAGCCAGTGGTAAATCAACCGTCGCATCATTATTCGCACAACAAGGTGTGAATTTGATCAGCGCCGATCATATCGCTCGTCAATTAACCACCCCCGATCAACCCGCTTACACCAACATCGTGCAGCATTTTGGGCACAGTTTCGTTGATGCAACCGAGCAACTCAATCGGACCCTGTTGCGTGAATATATCTTTCAACATCCTGAAGAACGTGTCTGGTTAGAACAATTATTACACCCATTGATTCGCCAAGAAATTAATAAGCAAATTCAAATCAAACCTAATGCTTACTATATGATTGAAATTCCATTATTAACTTCCAAAAAAGAATATCCTTATTTAAATCGCGTGTTGTTGATTATGGCGGAAGCTCAGATACGTATTCAACGTGTGATGGCACGCGATACATGCTCTGAGAAACAAGCCAATGCCATTCTGGAAGCACAGGCCAGTGAAGAAACGTACCGAGCTGTTGCAGATGATGTATTAGTAAACCATGATTCATTGAAAGATTTAGAAGCGCAGGTCTTAGCCTTGCATCAAATATATTTAACGGAATCCCTACGTCCCACGGACAAGCCCTGAGAGACATAGAGATAAGGTTGCAACCTGAGGCCCAACGGTTATAATTGGATATTGTGTTTCGCCAGTGGCGCACGAATACACCTTTAAAAGGTACTTTTGTTTTGAAAAAACTGTCCTACTTTTGGAAATCAGGCCTTTGGGGCTCACTAAGCTTACTGTTCGGGGTTATCGTTGCCACGGTCGTATTGTACGGTTATGCGGAAAGCCAATTACCTGATGTGGTCTCCTTAAAAACGGTAGAGCTACAAGTACCACTGCAAATTTTTACCAAAGACGGCTTGTTGATCCAAGAATATGGCGAAAAACGCCGTATTCCTTTGAAGTATGATCAAATTCCCGCCACGCTAATTCATGCACTCTTAGCCACGGAAGATCAACGCTTTTTCGAACACCCTGGTGTGGATGTGTTTGGTTTAGGCCGTGCCGCAGTGCGTATGATCCAAACAGGTACAAAATCCCAAGGGGGCAGTACCATCACCATGCAGGTCGCGCGCAATTTCTTTTTGAATCGTAAAAAAACATTTTTACGTAAATTTAATGAAATCATGCTCGCCATCAAAATTGATCAAAAACTCAGTAAAGAAAAAATTCTAGAGCTCTATCTCAATCAAATTTATCTGGGTAATCGTGCCTACGGGGTAGGCGCTGCGGCACAAATTTACTACGGCAAAAATTTAAAAGAATTAAATCTCGCCCAATTGGCCATGATTGCCGGCCTGCCCCAGGCACCTTCGACCCATAATCCAATCGCCAATCCCGCAGCAGGCAAAAAACGTCGTGATCATGTCTTAGAGCGTCTCTACGAAGAACAATACATCACGCAAGCCCAGTATGAAGAGGCATCACAACAACCTTTGACCGAGCGATATCACGGTACCAAAATCCAAGTGCGCGCACCCTATATTGCGGAAATGATTCGTCAATCCTTGGTAGAACATTTTGGACAGGATGCTTATACCCGCGGTTATAAAGTTTATACAACGATAGATAGCCACTTACAAACCGCTGCGAATAGACTCTCTGTAGAACATTTACTGGCATATGATCGTCGTCATGGATACCGTGGTCCTATTAGCCATGCTTCGCCACAAGATTCTGCCACTACTCGTAAACAAAAACTGCGCCGCTTCCCGATCATTGGTAATCTCCAGCCCGTGGTCATTCTTTCCGTAGATGAGCGCAGTGCCACAGCCGTGACTCAAAAAAATCAAACGATCACATTACCATGGGAAGGCATATCCTGGGCACGACCCGCGCTTAACAAAGGCTATGTAGGACGCGCACCAACTGATGCACATCAAGTACTACATGCGACTGACATCGTGTATGTGCAATGCCATGACGATCAATGTGAACTCGCGCAAAACCCAAATGCAGAAGTCGCTTTGGTTGCTTTAAATCCCAATAATGGTGGCATTGAAGCATTGGTAGGAGGCTTTAATTTTGAAAAAAGCAAATTCAATCGTGCCACCCAGTCTGAGCGCCAGCCGGGCTCTAGCTTCAAACCATTCATATATGCTGCGGCTTTAGACAAAGGATACACCCTGGCAACCGTCATCAACGATGCCCCTATTGTGATTCGCAATCCTAGCCAACCTGAGTGGCGACCCCATAATGACAATTTAAAGTTTGGCGGACCCACACGCTTGAAACAAGCCCTCGCAAAATCACGCAATTTGGTATCCATTCGTATTTTAGATGATATTGGCATCGACTACGCCATTGATTACGCAACTCGCTTTGGATTCCGAAAAGAAAACTTACCGCATGCTTTGTCTCTGGCATTAGGCACATTGACAGTCACGCCGATGGATCTCACCGCTGCTTTCGCCATTTTTGCCAATGGCGGTTATAAAGTAGAACCTTATTTGATTGATCATATCACCAATACCAAAGGTTATGTCTTACTCCAAGCCAAACCAACCGAAGTGCCTGAAGCATATCAAGATACCGGCACCGACTTGGTCGCCCCCAGAGTTATCCCACCCGAAAATGCTTTCTTAATCAATTCCGCGTTACAGTCTGCGATTCAAAATGGGACCGGTCGTGCTGCAAAAGTCTTAAACCGCCAAGACATCGCTGGCAAGACAGGCACCACTAATGATCAACTCGATGCTTGGTTTGCCGGATACAATCGTGATTTGGTCGTCACCACTTGGGTAGGATTTGATAACCCGCTGCCGTTACATGAATATGCATCGCGATTGGCATTACCTTTATGGATTGATTTCATGCGAATCGCCTTGAAAGATAAGCCCGAGCACAATTTAGCAGAACCGCCCGGCGTGGTCTCTCTCGGCATTAACCCAGACAATGGCTTGCGTGCCAGACCTAATCAGGTCAATACCATTACCGAATATTTTAGAGAAACCGAATTACCCCCATTGGATGAAGAATCAGTCCCTGAATCCGACAACCCCAAAAATTCTAATGACAGTTTATTTTAGGAGTGATTATTTATGAGTACTGGCAAAGATAGCCTACAAACCAAAGATGTATTAGAAGTCGATGGCAAATCCTACCAATATTTTAGCTTAAAAAAAGCTGAGCAAAATCATGATCAAGCACTCGAACGCTTGCCCTACTCCTTAAAAGTCTTATTAGAAAATTTGCTACGTCATGAAGATGGCACATCAGTCACGACCAAAGACATTGCCGCCCTCGCCGCATGGACCCAAACCAAAACATCTGATCATGAAATCGCATATCGCCCTGCACGTGTATTGATGCAAGATTTTACCGGTGTGCCTGCAGTGGTCGATTTAGCCGCCATGCGTACCGCATTAGAAGTCATGGGTGATGATCCTAAAAAAATCTCTCCTCTGTCACCTGTAGACTTGGTCATTGATCATTCCGTAATGGTCGATACCTTTGGTAATAATAAATCCCTGGAAACCAATACTGACATTGAAATGCATCGTAATCTAGAACGCTATGAGTTTCTGCGCTGGGGCCAAAAAGCATTTGATAATTTCCAAGTGGTGCCACCAGGCACTGGGATCTGCCACCAGGTTAATTTAGAATATTTAGGTAAAACCGTCTGGCAAGCCCCTGTAGGTGAAGAAACCTATGCTTACCCCGACACTCTGGTCGGAACTGATTCACATACCACGATGATCAATGCCTTGGGTATTTTAGGCTGGGGCGTCGGCGGTATTGAAGCTGAAGCGGCCATGCTCGGACAACCGGTATCAATGCTGATCCCAGAAGTTGTTGGCTTTAAATTAATTGGCAAATTGCCAGAAGGTATCACTGCAACTGATTTGGTACTCACCATCACCGCCATGTTGCGGAAAAAAGGTGTGGTTGGAAAATTTGTAGAATATTTTGGACCCGGCTTGGCTGCATTACCCTTGGCCAACCGTGCCACCATCGCCAATATGGCACCTGAGTACGGCGCGACCTGCGGCTTTTTCCCCGTGGATCAAGAAACATTGCACTATTTAACACTGACTGGCCGTGATGAGCATGAAGTGAAATTGGTGGAAGCGTATTGTAAAGCGCAAGGCTTGTGGTATGATCCAGCGCAAGACGATCCTATCTTTACAGACACCTTAGAATTAGATTTGGCAACCGTAGAGCCTTCTTTGGCAGGCCCCAAGCGTCCGCAAGACAAAGTGACATTACAAACATTGCCTGAAGCATTTCATGAGCTATTGAAAGAAACAGGCAAGAGCACAGAACAAGATACTGATTTCCAAGTACCCGGTGAAGACTACAGCATGCATCACGGGGATATTGTGATTGCAGCCATTACCAGCTGTACCAATACCTCTAATCCAGAAGTCTTAATGGCAGCTGGATTGGTTGCCAAAAAAGCGATTGCCAAAGGATTATCTTGCAAACCTTGGGTCAAAACATCGTTGGCGCCCGGATCAAAAGTAGTCACGGATTATTTGCACCACGCTGATCTACAACGCTATTTAGATGACTTAGGCTTTAATTTAGTCGGATATGGTTGTACCACTTGTATCGGTAATTCAGGTCCATTGGCTGAGCCCATTGCCAAGACAGTTAACGAACATGATATTGTTGCCAGTGCGGTCTTATCTGGCAATCGTAATTTTGAGGGCCGCATTCATCCACAAGTTCGTGCCAATTGGTTGGCATCGCCACCGTTGGTTGTCGCGTTTGCGTTGGCAGGCAGTACCACTTTGAATTTGAATAAAGACCCACTGGGTCAAGATAAAGAAGGCAACGACGTCTTTTTGAAAGACATTTGGCCAAGCAATGCTGAAATTGCAAATGAAACCACGCAAGTCAAATCCAAGATGTTCCAAAAAGTATATGAAGAGGTCTTCCTTGGCAATGAAGATTGGCAATCTATTCCAGTCAAAGAAAGCAGTACTTATGAATGGTCTGATCAGTCTACTTACATCCAACACCCCCCATTTTTCCAAAATTTAACGAAACAACCAGATCCGATTCAAGCCATTGATAGCGCTTATATATTGGGTGTGTTTGGTGATTCAATTACCACCGATCATATCTCTCCTGCCGGCGCAATCAAAGCCAACTCTCCTGCTGGTTTGTACCTCACCTCCAAAGGGGTGAAAGAATCGGAATTTAATTCTTATGGATCACGTCGTGGTAACCACGAAGTGATGATGCGCGGTACCTTTGCCAATATTCGTATTCGCAATGAAATGACACCCGAAGTCGTCGGTGGTGTGACCATGCATGTCCCATCGAATACTATGATGCCGATTTACGACGCTGCGATGTTATATCAAGCAGAACAACAACCGCTGGTCGTTATTGCAGGGAAAGAATACGGGACAGGATCGTCACGGGATTGGGCAGCAAAAGGCACCCTGTTACTTGGAGTAAAGGCCGTAATTGCAGAAAGCTTTGAGCGCATTCATCGTTCTAATCTTATTGGCATGGGCATTTTGCCATTACAGTTTGCCAAAGACACTACTCGTAAAACATTAGGATTGAAAGGGGTGGAGCGTATCAGTATCACAGTGGATCAAGACTTACAACCCGCTGCACAACTGTCTGTGAATATTCAAGACGCCGATGGCAATCAACAAACCATACAAGTCCTCTGCCGCATAGACACCGGCAATGAACTGGAATATTACAAGCATGGTGGTATCTTGCAGTATGTGCTGAGGAATATGTAAGTCGCGTGTGTCGCATCGTTTGCCTCCCCTACGTCCCGCTGACAAGCCGCGGGACGTAAGATATTGGCACCACAGGACAAGGCTCAACCTCCTGACAACATCATTGCACCTTGATATATTATGTATTAAAATCACTCACAATTGTATAAAAATGGAAAAAAATGGACCTGTACCTTTGGTATCTACGAAGAGTTCATAAACTACTTCTCCTATCTATTACCTGCACAGCTATGATGGTCGCTCTTCCATGGCTTTACCCTGGCGTTCTGGCAGGCTTGATCATGGCGAGTCTTTTCAGCATTTACCTACTAGCAGTTGCAATGCTATTCCAGCTTTACAAACCCATTCCCACTCCAACACGGATGTTTCTTGGTTTTGCAGCTATAGCGACAGCTTATTATGCAAACCTAACGATTAGCCCATTTCTCTTTTTAACCCTCGCCTCTACCCCCTACTTCTTCCCTATGATTGCTGCAACCACCTTTTTCTTTGCTCTATTTGAGACCCTGGTTCGTCGTCACCCTGAACTGGGTAACAAGTATTCTCTAGTCAAACTGCTATTGAATACACGAGCACAATACTTTTGGCTAGCATCCGAACGAACTCTCCATATCAACGACATCAATCTCAGAGATTTGGATTTTCTTAATTCTTGGCGCGCAATGACCAATAGGAGAGCTGCTGAGCCACACAATAATCATGGGCATAGACAAAACCCCAATCCTGCCGCCGCCCAAAGCCGTCGTACCCACTATACAGATCTGGCACTTACAGAAAAGGAAAAAAAAGCACTGATCACGAAACAAACACTGGCGATTCAAAAATTACCTCCGGCATTAAAATCACTTTATGCACAGATACACAAAACGATATATACCGCGAGATCAAGAGATGAAGCTGAGGCATTGGGGGTTCATTTTTACTCTAACTCAGAGGACTGTATTGTCGCGCAAAAAACGGAGCTTTTTAAACACTATCGAGAAACGCTGACTGCAAACCAAAAAACACAGTTTGATAAGTACTTGGAAACCAGTTTAACACTATCACACGCAACCTGCCCCACAACGCTTAACCCTGTAGCACCTGGTTTCATGGTGATGGAAAAGCGATATGAAGAAAACTCACAACAGCATACGGTACCGGGAACAACATGTGTTTTCGATCCGTCTCCAGCAAATATGCCTCTTGTGTTTCGACAGATAGAAGCAAACAGTCCAATGTTGCATCCTCAAAACCGTCAACCTTTTTTCACTCCAGAGGGAGAAACCACTGGATACCGGTATCATTCCTATCAAGAAATTGAATCTCATCCCCTGAGTCTTGCCGTCTGTGAAGCCATTGAGGCATTTAATAGGACGAAACCAAATCAAAGAGCAGTAATTTCGCCAGAAAATCAACAATTAAACACAGCAACAACATCAGCCCATATTGCACTCCATATACATGCCGTACCAAGAACAAGCCAAACAGCACAAAGCTCAGCTGACACCTTCGATCCTTCCAAACTGCATGATAATATGACGGATGAAGAATTAGAACAAGCGTTAAACGCCATGAGGCGCAATTAACCTTCGTGGCCATCACTCTTCAGGAATTGACATCAAACTAGCATTCCCCCCTGCTGCGGTCGTATCTTCGGTAAACGTCCGCTCCACGCATAAACGCTGTAAATAATGCGGACCACCTGCTTTCGGACCTGTGCCGGATAATCCTTCGCCACCAAATGGCTGCAATCCGACCACAGCGCCGGTCATATTGCGATTTGCGTAACAATTGCCGACATTCACACGTTTGCGGATATAGTCCACTGTGGCTTGCACACGGCTGTGAATACCAAGGGTTAAGCCATAACCAGTTTGATTGATTTGATCTATAACGTCGTCTAATTTCGCTTGCTTGTATGAAATCACATGTAATACCGGACCGAAAACTTCTTTTTCTAAGGCATTAATATGATCAATGGCAATCGCAGTGGGGGCCATATAGTAACCCTCCTCACAATCTTTATCCAAGGCACATTGATAAATAAGTTCATAACGCTCGGTCATGGCCGCCACATGCGCTTGTAATTCCTTCAATGCCCCACCATCAATCACCGGGCCAATATCTGATGCCAACCAGCGTGGGTTGCCTAATTGCAATTCTGCCATCGCACCTTTCAATAATTCTATCATCCGCGGGTACACATCTTCTTGGACATATAAAACGCGCAGCGCCGAGCAACGTTGTCCTGCTGATCCAAATGCCGATGTCAACACATCGACCGTGACTTGCTCTAATAAAGCGGAAGAATCCACAATCATAGAGTTCTGCCCCCCTGTTTCGGCAATCAAGGGAATGATTTCTTCACGCTTAGCCAAACTTTGATGAATGCGATTCGCGGTTTGCGTCGACCCTGTAAAAATAACCCCTTTGACCCGATGATCATCCACCAAAGCAGCACCCACAACAGAACCAGGCCCAGGTAATAATTGCGCCACACCCGGCGGAAACCCAGCTTTGAGCATCCACTCTACAGCATGATGTGCAATGATCGGTGTTTGATCTGCTGGCTTCGCAATCACACAGTTTCCAGTCACCAAACCTGCAACAATTTGTCCAACAAAGATAGCCAAAGGAAAATTCCACGGACTGATACAGGCGATGATACCTCTAGGGTGCAAACTCAAAAGGTTGGTTTCACCAGTATAACCTTGCAAAGGTGTTGGCTCCGACATGATTTTTTTAGCTTGGGCTGCGTAATAACGACAAAAATCAACCGCCTCACGCACTTCAGCAATCCCATCTGACCAAACTTTGCCTGCTTCTAAGCATAAAATTGCCAAACAAGTCAGCATATTTTCTTCTAATAAATCGGCAAATCGCAATAAACAATCAGCACGCTCTTCTACAGGGGTCCATCGCCATTTGGCAAATGCTTTATCTGCAAGCACCAATGCTTGTTCAATATTTTCCGCGCTAGACGTTACCACATGTCCAATACCTTCTTTGGTTTGGGGTGACATCACTTCTTTCTCTTTACCTTTTTTGATAAAGGTATCACCCACAATCGGGCCTGCACGCCAAGAAAATGGTTCCATGGCTGCAAAGGTTGCTTGTAAATTGGCTACTGTTGTTCGGTCTGACAAATCAATCCCCTTAGAATTAAGTCGTTCTGGTGAAAATATTGCCGTTGGCAATGGAATATTCTGATTGATTTTAGTCAACAATCTTGAAGATTTTTCTACTGGATCCTCGACCAAATCAGTAATAGGTGCAGTTTCATCCACAATTTGATGCACAAACGACGAATTAGCACCATTTTCTAATAATCTACGCACCAAATAGGGCAGCAAATCCTCATGGCTACCCACTGGGGCATAAATACGGCACGGAATATTGTACAGATCTTTAGGGACAATATGCTCATACAAATCACTGCCCATCCCATGTAAACATTGAAACTCAAAATCACGATAGTCACCAACAATATTTAAAATTGTCGCCACAGAATAAGCATTATGAGTCGCAAATCGTGGATAAATGGCATCAGTCATGGTCATCAATTTTTTAGCACACGCTTGAAAAGACACGTCAGTAAAAGCTTTACGGGTAAATACGGGAAAGTCGTCTAATCCATCCATTTGCGAGTTTTTGATTTCACTATCCCAATATGCCCCTTTGATCAAACGAACTAAAATACGACGCTTATTGCGTCGTGCTAAATCAGCCAACCAATCCAACACATAAAACGCTCGCTTTTGGTAAGATTGTACGGCCAAACCAAAGCCATCCCACCCTGCCAAAGAAGGATCTTCAAACACCTGCTCAATCACATCCATAGAAAGCTCAAGACGCTCAGATTCTTCAGCATCTACAGTCATGCTGATCCCATGTTTTTTCGCTATTTGCGCCAATTTTAATAATCGAGGACTCAATTCAGCTAAAACACGCCCATGCTGAGCTTCTTCATAACGCGGATGTAACGCGGATAATTTGATAGAAATACCTGGTTTGTCATAAACACTAGGTACCAATTCAGCCGCTTTACCAATCGCTTCAATGGCATCGGTATACGATTGCATATAACGTTCGGCATCAACCGCGGTCAAGGCGGCCTCTCCCAACATATCGTATGAATAGCGATATCCTATCGCTTCCTTTTCCTTCGCGCGCTTTAATGCCTCTTGGATGGTACGACCCATCACAAATTCCTTACTCATGATGTGCATCGCTCTGTCAGCGGCAAGGCGTATCATGCCTTCGCCAGAGCGATTCAACACCGTCATCAAAACTTGACTGATACGTGTCGACGCTTTTTCTGGCGATAAAATCGCCCCCGTCATCATCAGCGCCCAAGTTGTGGCATTAATAAAAAAGGAGTCACTTTGACCTTGATGCGCTTTCCAATTGGCAGATGCGATTTTATCTTTGATCAAATTATCGATGGTAGCATTGTCAGGCACACGCAACAACGCTTCTGCCAAGCACATCATTGCAATGCCTTCTTCGCTGGACAGCGAGTATTCCCTTAGAAAAGAGTCGACACCTATAATATTTTTACGCTTGGATCGCACGGATTCAACCAAACTAATCGCCATATTTTGAATGGCTTTCGTCAAATGTGGATCTAAACGCGCAGCTTCAAGAAGTTCAGTCACCACCTGCAACTCTGGTGCGCGGTAATGCTGATTAATTTGCGATCGCAAACCTTGGGGTAATTTTAATTGACACTTATCGAACATATTGGCTTTTCAAATACAGTTAAACGAGAATTATATCTGAAAAACACACCGAAGCACAGATTTTATGTGATATGGTAAGATCTTAAATTTTACATTAATCCTATTTTTTGGTATAATAAGTTCTTTTTAATAACATAATGGACTATTATGAACACTTTAATCCCGTTTTTAGCGATCATTTTATTTAGTGTAAATCTGATATCCAATTCTACTGGATTTGCCAATAGCCCACTTGATATTAATACAGAGACTCAACATTTAAGCCAAGCTGCACCACAATTAAATCGATCTGTACTAAAACTTGCATTAACAGCATACAAAAAGGCCGTACTCAAAGGCGATGTAAAAAAACCGTTGTTAACGGTTGTTGATTACTCTTTGCCCTCTTCTGCACAACGCATGTGGATTTTTGACCTGCATAAAGACCGATTATTGTATCAGACTTACGTCGCACACGGTGTGAATTCAGGTAATGTCACACCCACTCATTTCTCTAACCAATCCTCAAGCAAAGCCAGCAGTTTAGGCACTTATGTCACCGAAGACGCCTATATAGGCTCTAAGGGTTTATCTTTAAACATCAAAGGCTTAGAAAAAGGATTTAACGACAATGCTTATAATCGACGTGTGGTCATACACGGTGCATGGTATATGAATCCCAGTTTTATTCATTCAAGCGGACATGCTGGTCGTAGTTGGGGTTGTCTCGCACTTGGCGAAAAAATATCGAAGCCTATCATCAATCTTTTGAAAGGCGGTTCTGTACTATTTGCCTATTATCCAGATCGTAATTATCTACATCACTCTGGATTTGTGCACGTCGCGTAGCATCTACGCCCTACCTCCTCTCTAGATCCCGCGGACAAGCCCTGAGCGATCCCCAGAAAATTTACTCATATGCCGTAGTCTCCAGTTGTACTGCGGCACTGAGGTGTAAAAGTAACTTTAGTGTTTTTTCAAGTTGCCTTTTACCGATTCTCATCCCTG
>JANSXK010000070.1 GCA_024742995.1 Gammaproteobacteria bacterium | reverse complement strand
TGAATCGCCCCGGTTTTACCGGAGGCTGTTTTGTTTGAGTCAAGCTGCCTCGGCTGACTCTTCCTGTTGTTGATAATACAACGATTCTTTCTCCGCCGGCGGCATATCACCTATCGGTTCGAGAAGCCTTTTGGTATTAAACCAGTGCACCCACTTCAACGTGGCAAATTCAACCTCTTCAATATTCCGCCACGGACCTTGCTGACGGATCAACTCCGTCTTGTACAACCCGTTGATGGTCTCAGCCAGAGCATTGTCATAGGAATCGCCAACACTGCCGACAGAGGCCGTGATGCCAACTTCTGATAATCGTTCACTGTAGCGGATGGAGACGTACTGAACGCCGCGATCACTGTGATGAATGAGTTGCTGATCTTGGACTTCACGGTCATACAAAGCTTGCTCCAGAGCATCCAGGGCGATGTCTGTTTTCAAGGAATTCGAGACACGCCAACCAACGATCCTGCGGGCGTAAGCATCGATCACGAAGGCGACGTAAACAAAGCCACGCCAGGTGGCAACATAAGTGAGGTCTGCAACCCACAAGGCGTTGGGGCGATCTGCAGCAAAATCTCGGTTCACCGCATCTCTGGGTCGTTCTTCAACGAGTCCAGGCAGTGTTGTGATCACCTTCTTGCCTCGTCTAACACCCTGTATTTCAAGGTCTTTCATCAAACGAGCCACTGTGCAACGCGCCACTTCGATTTCTTCACGATTTAGCTGCAACCAGATTTTTCTTGCACCATAAACTCGATAATTTTCGTCCCACACGCGCTGAATTTCTGGCGTCAAAGCCTCGTCCCGTTTGGCACGATCTGAGCGTTTTGCGGGATCACGTTCGTGTTCCTTGCGTGTGTAATACGTCGATGGGGCAATCGGCAATGCACTGCAGATTGGCTCGACCCCAAATCGATCCTTGTGTTCATCAATGTACGAAACCATCACTTCAGTTTGCGGTCGAGCTCCGCCTTCGCAAAAAAAGCTGAAGCCGTTTTGAGTATCTCATTGGCACGGCGTAGTTCTCTGTTTTCTTTTTCCAGCGCTTTCAGCCGTTCGCGATCATCGCTGGTTAACCCGTCTCGAAGGCCTGAATCACGTTCAGCTTGCTGCACCCACTTGCGCAACGTCTCGGCTGTGCAGCCAATTTTTGGTGCTATGGCTTCCATGGCCTGCCAATCTGATACGTACGACTCGCGTTGTTCAAAATACAGGCGAACTGCTCTCTCTTTTACTTCCGGGGAATATCTGTTTTGTTTGCTCATGCTCCAATCCTCTCAAGTGTTGGAGCCTCCGACAAACCCGGAGCGATTCAG
>JANSXK010000013.1 GCA_024742995.1 Gammaproteobacteria bacterium | reverse complement strand
CTAAAAATCATATATTCGAATATATTGAAATTTACTATAATCGAAAGCGGCTTCATTCAAGATTAGGATATCAATCTCCGGATTTCTATGAGGTCAAAAAAGTTGCTTAGCAATGTGTCCAATTTTCCCGGGCAAGATCAGCTCGCCACAATCGTGAGTAAGCAACAGGCTCACCCCAAACAGATGCTGCAACCCTCAAAGCCGTGGTTTTTCCTGAGGAAGAAACGCCACGGAAATGGAATCCTCCTGAATCTTCACCAATGATTTTAGCTAAGGATGGCGCAAAAGCGGCAGATAAGGCAAATACCAATCTAGAGTTACCTGCTGCCATAGCACCAATCGTCTCACGCCATTGTTCTACCGTTCCAGAGCTAGACAGTGCAGGTTCAATAGCATGAGCATTTTGAAATACAACCAACTCATCATTTTGTCCCACAGACTCTGAAGCAGTGACATATACATCACCATGCCAGCCCAACCGCTCTACGCAACGTGCTCTAGATTCCACTGGACATACCTGCAGAAAAATAGCTAATAAATCACGCGATGCTTTATTCGGAGATATGCTCAATCCTAAACGAGCAAGCTCCCGTCTTACATCTGAGGCTTCACCCTGCAATAATTCAAGAGGCATGGCCCATTGGTGTTTGATGTGATCATCATCGTACCACTCCAAAAACCTACCCCATTCACCACTTTTTGCGTCACGCGTTTTAGCGACAACAAATAGAGGGGAGCAAATCCAGATTGGTGGCAATGCTTTACCTTCTTTGTCAGTACCAATGAAAAATAGCCCGCTGTCTGAAACTTCAAAACAGCCACTGCCATAATTGAATTTCAACGAACGCTGACGATCGATATTAAGATTTAGTACCTTACAATGAGTCATGATATTCTCCAACGATGCTCAAAAAGACAATATATGCTGTCTTTTGTGAACTAGATTTTTTTATCAAACCAGATTGTTGTCACAAACTGTGGAATGACCCGCGTCGCTGGTGGAGTGATACGTTTTTTGCCGTTGGATAAAATCTAATACTTCTCTTTTTCGATACAATACTTTTCGCCCAATTTTGATGTAAGGTACGCCTTCACCAGCCCATCGGTTACGCTCCAGTAATTGCGTAGAGCAATTTAAAATGGCAGCTAAAGTATTTTGGTTAAAGAGTGCGGAATGAGGTGCAGATTCAAATTCATTTAAAAGTTGTATACGTGTTAGTTTATGAGTAGTCATATAGATAGCCTCGTTAAGTGATACAAAAATCTCGCCAATCAGCGCTTGTTACCCGCTATTTGACACATCAGTTAACCTCCTTCTTCAGTTGTTCCCCTTATGAGGCTCAAGAAGACTATAAACTTTGGTAACTACTCCTAGAAGCTATAGCATCCTTAATAGGTTACAAAATAACTTCTTCAAAGTCCGTATGAATTATTGATCTGATTTCAAAGGATTGTCAAATTTTGTTTAATTAAAAACATAAATGTCATTAAATAATACTATTTGATATCTATAAATCAAACCTCTGAATTGCTTGCGTTCAAATTATAGGACCCGTGTTAGGGTGTTGTGTTGTTAAATGAGTGCCCCCTTATATGGGAAAGACCCCCTATTTTTTGTCTACATAGTGTCTACATGGAATTTAATGATGGATTGAAAATATCGTTACAACCCTTGTTTATATGGTGGGCCGTGTAGGGTTCGAACCTACGACAAAGAGATTAAGAGTCTCCTGCTCTACCAACTGAGCTAACGGCCCTTGGTGACAAAGTAGTATATCAAACTTCTATCATGGCAACATGCTTTCCATGACCTTATCGCGGTCTATCAACGCATGCTTGAGGGCGCCTGCCACATGCAAACTGATCAAAACAATCAAAATCCACGCTAAAATATAATGTGCTTGGAAGCACCAATGCGCCCAGGCTTGATTCGGGGAAAGCCCGGGAATCGGTAAATAAAATAACCCGAAGAAATGAGGCGCACGATTAGCCCAGGTTGACATCAGCCAACCGATACAAGCCATCGTAATCAAACCCAGATACATTGCAGCTTGGACCAGGCGCGCTAATAACACTTCCCAGTATGGCATAACTTTGGGTAAAGCAGGTCGGCCGGTTCGAATAACCCATACCAAACGAATCAACATCAATATCAAGACCGTCAAGCCAAAAGATTTATGTAACATGATGGCGGTAGGTTTCAATGTGGCATTGAAATCTTCTAGAAAAAAGCTGACCGACAAAAGGAGAATCACGACCACAGCAATTCCCCAATGTAACCACTTAAATTGATTTGAATACCGTGCAATCCTTTGCTTCACACCTAATCCTTAAGACTTCCTTGAAACCCCTAAATTAAACCCCATAAACTCCCGAACTGCGACAAAAAACATCGTAAATGTCAGTTTTTCAGTCGTTTTCAACAGCCGCATCATCTCGTGCCAACGTTTTAATTTGGTCGCATTACGCGCCGCCCATACTTGCAAGTATTCCTGAAAGCTCACTTCTTTGGGTTTGCTTTTAAAAATGCTCAAGGTAACTTTGCGTTGTTGACCATCAAAATCATCGCGTAGCGCTTCACGAGACAAAGCCTCCCAATGGTTTTCAGTAGGATGAATGATGACTTGCTCACGCAACCACCCCAAATCTAAAAATTCTCCGAGGCCAAAATACGCTGCCGCGGTTTCAGCAATACTGGTCTCGACTTGGTGCGCAATATCTAAAATCTCCATGCTAACAAACAATCCTCGGGTCCTTGCTAAGGCTAACGCCATGGGTGTAGAAATATTTAATGCCAAATAATCTTCATAACTCTTATCAAAGCGCGCTTTAACCGAAGGTCCAAAACAATCCGGGATAGCCTTTTTTAGCTCACAAATGTGCGACTTGTATTCCAGAGTTGCTTGCTCAATATCAATATGCTTATGTTTGCGCTTCAAAAACCAACGCGTAATACGACGCAATAATCGCACATATGCCATCATGATTTTAATTTGATCTTCTGACTTGATTTGATTGTCTAGTGCATCGATGTCTCGCCACACCGTATCCATATCCATAATACTTCTGGCAATCATATATGCCCGTATCACCACTGGTGCAGAAACACCTATTTCTGTTTGCAAACGATACACAAATCCAAAACCCATCTCATTAACAATCAAATTACTGACATTGGTTGCAATAATTTCTCGTTTCAAAGGATGATTTTGCATCGTATCGCTATATTTTTTCTGTAAAGGTACAGGAAAGGCATTGACTAAAAACTGTTTCAAATACGGCTCTTCAGGCAAATCAGATGCCAAAATCGCTTCTTTAAGAATGATTTTACTGTAACACATCAAAACCGCAACTTCAGGGCTGGTTAGACCTTTACCTTGAGATTTGCGCTCTAATAATTTCTTATCTTCTGGTAAAAATTCTAAATGACGATCCAATTTACCGGTGCGCTGTAATTCATTGATATAGCGCATGTTCCACCCATTGGCACGCAGTGCTTGGGATTCTGATAAATTAATAGAGCGTGTTTGTAGATAGTTTTCTCGCAGCACCAATTGCTTCACTTCATCTGTCATCTTCTCTAATAACGTATTACGTTGCTTCTGAGTTAAATCACCTTCAGCCATGACATCATTTAATAAAATCTTAATATTGACTTCTTTATCTGAACAACTGACGCCTGCAGAATTATCAATAAAATCCGTATAAATTAAGCCACCATTCAACGCATATTCAACACGTGCTAATTGGGTTAATCCCAAATTACCACCTTCGACCACAGATTTGGCTTGTAATTGTTTGCCATTAATCCGAATCAAATCATTGGTCCTATCACCCGCATCTGCATTGCTTTCATTGCGAGCTTTGACAAACGTCCCAATGCCTCCATTCCATAACAAATCCACTTTGGCTTGCAAAATATTTCTTAACAACTCATTGGGCTCAATCCCATCTTGTTTCAAATCAAAAATAGCTTTCATTTCTGGACTAACTGGAATAGATTTCGCTGAACGCGGAAAAATACCCCCGCCTTTAGAAATCAATTTCACATTGTAATCAGACCAAGACGATCGTGGTAAATGAAACAGACGCTCCCGCTCTGCGAAACTCTTAGCCGCATTAGGTTTGGGATCGATAAAAATATGTTGATGATTGAATGCCGCTAATAATTTGATATGTGGCGAAAAAATCATGCCATTACCAAACACATCTCCCGCTAAATCACCAATCGCTACCACAGTAAAATCTGTCGTATTATTGTCTATACCCATTTGGTAAAAATGGCGATGCGCCGATTCCCAAGCCCCGCGCGCAGTAATACCCATTTTTTTATGGTCGTAACCCACCGAGCCACCTGAAGCAAAAGCATCTCCTAACCAAAATTGATACTCGGCAGAAATCGCGTTCGCAATATCAGAAAAACTTGCCGTTCCTTTATCCGCTGCCACCACCAAATAAGGATCATCGGTGTCATAACAAATCACATCAGCAGGTTTTTTAATCACGCTCTCAACATAATTATCAGTAATGTCCAGCAGCCCACGCATGAATTGTTGATAGCAGCTGACCCCCTCCGCCATCACTTCTTCACGTGTTGCAGACGGGCCAAAGGTCTGCTTTAAGACAAATCCACCTTTCGCGCCATTGGGCACAATCACTGCATTTTTCACTTGCTGGGCTTTCATCAAACCTAAAATTTCCGTACGAAAATCTTCACGACGATCGGACCAACGCAATCCGCCCCGTGCCACCGCGCTGGAACGTAAATGCACTGCTTCAAAACGCGTTGAATACACAAAGACTTCAAACATAGGATATGGTTGAGGCATCCCGGGGATCGCTTTGCTGTTTAATTTGATTGAGATATAGGGTTTAAACTGGCCTTCTTCGTCTTTTTGATAATAATTGGTCCGTAAGGTTTCGTTGATAGTATGCATATACTGGCGCAAAATTTTATCTTCATCCAAATTGGATACAGACTCCAAATCTTCCAGTATGGATTGTTGCACTGCTTCATATGCCACGCCATCTGGCCTGCATTGAGCAGGATCAAATTTGAGCGCAAACATTTGAACCAATTGTCGTGAAATCGGCGCATGCGTCAACAAAGTTTTTTCAATGTACTCCTGACTAAAGGTCAAACCAATTTGCTTGAAATACTTGGCATAAGTCCGCAAAATTGCAACTTCCCTACAAGGTAAGCGCGCACCCAATACCAATTGATTCAAGCCATCATTTTCTGTTTCTTTACACCAAATGCTGGCAAACGCCTGCTGGAATAATTCTTGAATCTCGGTGACATCTAATTGCTCATCGTGGGTGTACAAAAGAGAAAAATCATTAATCCAAGTCACCGTTCCATCTGTAAATTTAAAAACATAAGGCCGCTCAGAAATCGCACGCATGCCTAAGTTTTCAACTATGGGTAACACATCTGACAAAGGAAAAGTGAGATCGTGCTGATACAGTTTGAAACGATAATTGCCTGACAAATCATCCGCGTTGTGATAAAAACTCATGCTTAATGTCTTGTTTGGCAACAGCTCTTCGATGTGTGAAATATCAATCAAAGCCGTGCTGGGTGAAAAGCTGGCTTTATATACTGGGGGAATAACCTTTTTATAACGTGCGGATAATACCGCTGCTTTTTCTTCTCCGTGTTCTTCTAATAACAGTTGATACAAATCATCTATCCAAGAACGCCCTGCCTCCACCAATTTTGATTCAATGGCTTTAAAATCAAAATCGATGGGCTTATCAGGATCAATACGCACAATATAGTGGATTCTAGCCATGACTGATTCAGAGAAATACGTCGAAAAAGAAATATTTGTCGCCTGAAAACTACGCGCCAATACTTTCAACAAATCACTGCGCAAGTCTGTATTAAACATATCTTTGGGTACAAATACTAAGCAAGAAACAAACCGATGATACACATCTATTCGAGCAAACATCCGTATGCGCCGCCGCTCTTGCATATAAAAAATGCCTAAAGAGATATCTAACAATTCCTCTTCTGTTGCTTGAATCAAATCATCGCGCGGTAACGTTTCCAAGATATTCAATAAATTACGACCTGCATGTGAACGAGGGTTCAGGCGTGAAGCATGAATAATCGACGTTACTTTGTGACGTAAAAAAGGAATATGCATCGGGTTGGAATGATAAGCCACCGAAGTATACAAGCCTAAAATACGCCGCTCTCCAATGACCTTACCCTTCGCATCAAAACGTTTTACCCCAATGTAATCGGTGTACGTATCACGATGAATACTAGACAATGTGTCTGTTTTGGACATCACCAAAATCTGTGGCGACAACATCAGCGCACGTGCCTGTGGTGTCATAGAAGACGCATGAAAACTTTTGCCTTTAGAAAATTCATCGCGCAAAGCACCGCGACCACTTCCAGGAATGGCTTTCAAAACCATGTCATTTTTCTCTTGCACCAATTCATAATCACGTACGCCAATGAACGTAAAATGATGATCTTCGATCCAGCGTAAAAATGCCTGTGTTTCTACCACTTCCTCTCGGCTAATCGTATCCGGAACATGCTGTAATTCGTCTGCAATCGCACACACTTTTTCACGCATCGATGCCCAGTCTTCGATGACAGCACGGTTTTCAATCAATACCCGTCGAATTTCACGATCTAATTCTTCCATGACTTTAGGATCAGTCACGCGATCTACTTCCATGATAATCGGCGCATCCACCAATACATTGGCAGCAGCCTCTTCATCACGTGGCAACACGGCAGTGACATGTTGTTTTTTGTCACGCAATAAATAAATGCACCCCATATGAATGGTAAGATGCAATCCGATACCTAATCGTTTGAGCACAATACGTAACGAATCCACCAAAAAAGACATATCATCACAAATCAGCTCAACGACCGTGTGCTGACTCTTCCAACCATCTTTCTCAATCGTAGGATTATAAATGCGAATCTTGATTTCTTCAGGTGCTCTTACTGCAATCAGTGACCAAAAGTTTACGGCCATACCGTATAAGCTATCAATCCTAAAGTCTTTAAGATCATCCAGAGACATCGTGACGTAAAACTGACGCACAAATTCACTGCATAGCTCAGCTTGTTTTTTGGGTAGTTTCTTTTTAATACGTGTAATAACTGTGTTAATAATAGAGAATTTTTCTTTTTCTGTACGAAGATGGGACATGCAAATGCTCCAAAAAGCAAATATTATATGGCAATCAATCGACTATGGGACGATAGTTCAAGTACTTATTGTATACAAACTCGCGTGCCAACGCTAATCCATTCCGCCAATTCCACAATATCCCTATTTGCCATGCGAATACACCCCTTAGATCCAGGTGTGCCTAGTTTGGTATCATCCGGCGTACCATGAATATAAATGTAACGACTAAGTGTATCAACGTCACCACCACGATTACGTCCAGGCTCTAAACCCTCTAATTGAATAATGCGCGTTAAAATCCAATCGCGATCAGGATGCTGTGCCGCCAAAGCTGCGCTGTATAATTCACCCGTCCATTGGCGCGACACAAACACGCTATTGAGGGGATAGTGACGCGCCAAAATACTGTGTACTTCATGTAAGCCACGTGGGGTACATTCACTACCCTGCTGTTCACCCAAACCATTTTTACCGGTCGATATCAGATACGTATGGACGACAGTATCTCCTTGATAACACTGCATCTGCTGGGTTGCCGCATCAATGACAAGATGTTTACTAAGCTTTGGACTCATGCACCACCACCGTTTTGATATTCACAAATTCCCGGATGCCTTCTTGAGACAACTCACGCCCATACCCAGAATGTTTCACGCCACCAAATGGCAAGCGCGGATCGGATACCACTGAACTATTGACCGCAGATTGACCCGAATGCAATTCTAAACTCGCAATCCGTTCCCCCCGCACCAAGTCACGGGTAAACACTGCAGAACCCAAACCAAATTGCGTCTGATTGGCCAAAGCAATGGCATCTGTTTCATCTTTGGCCGTGATAACGGCAAAGACTGGGCCAAATAATTCCTCATCAAATGCCGGCATACCTGGACGCACATCCGTTAAGATGGTTGGCGGATAATAAAACCCGCGTTGCTCCGGCATCGTGCCGCCTAATTGTAACGTTGCACCTTTAGCCACACTATCGAGCACTTGTTGATGTATCTTCGAACGCAAATCTTCACGCGCCATCGGACCCAATTTGGTATCAATGTCCATAGGATCACCAAATCGGTAGGTTTTCGTCAAAGCCACGATTTTCTCACACAAAGCATCAGCAACCTCATCCACCACGATCACTCTTTTAGCAGCAATACAAGTTTGGCCGTTATTGTTTAATCTCGATGCGACAATGATTTGTGCCGCCAGATCTAAATCAGCATCATGCAGTACCACATAAGGATCACTACCGCCCAATTCCATCACTACTTTTTTCAAATGTGAACCCGCGCATGCCGCTATAATTTTTCCAGTGGATTCACTACCCGTAAACGTGACTCCCATGACATGTTTGTGGCCAATCACTGTTGCTGCTTGTTCATTGGTAAGTGCTAAACTTGAAAACACATGTTGCGGAAACCCTGCTTCTATAAATGCATCTTGAATCGCATAACCGGTCCCTGTAGAAATAGGGGCATGCTTTAGGATAGCAATATTCCCTGCCATGATATTCGGCACCGCAAAACGAAACACTTGCCAAAATGGGAAATTCCACGGCATCACCGCGAAAATGATACCCAATGGCTCGTAGCAAACTTTGGAACGATAATGCTCAGTTTCAACAAAATGATCTGCTAAATGTGTAGCAGCATGCTCGGCATAATAGTCACACACCCGCGCACACTTCTCAATTTCTGCTTTCCCTGCTGTGAGGGGCTTCCCCATTTCTTGAGCCATTAACGTTGCATAAGTATCTGTTTTTGCACATAACAAAGCACCCAAACGCAACATCAAATCAGCACGCGCTTGCATATCAATTTTTTTCCACGCATGAAATTGAGCGTGTGCCTTTTCAATATGTTCATCAAGAGCGGCTTGAGTACACAACGGATAGGTTTCTAATACTTGTTCGGTAGCGGGATTAACGGTTTGAATACTCATGAACAACACTCTCCAAATTTTACCTACACGAAATCTATCATAAAATTTTAGACTTTGCTAAACTGGAAAGCAGTGAAAATCACATTACCATCCACCTTTTTATTGATATCGGGATAATTATGTCATTTTATAAAAAATTAATCACTGTCTTTGCCATCAGCCTATCTTGCATCAGCATGGCAAAAGCTTCGGCATTTCCACGCGGATGTGAAAGTTCAGGCTTTGTGTTTAAAAATGGTTACCTTGTGTTGAATGAGTCAGGTAAGCAATCATTTTATATGCTGCATAATCGTTCCAACCAACAGATTGAAATGGAACATTATGAGCCAGATCCTGATGCCTTCATGAGCCCCAAATTGGAATCCAAATTATCATCCACACGATGGTCAGCCTTCGCTTCTGATGTTCAAAACATGGTCTTTCAATGCTTCGCGATGCATGGAGAAGTACTCAACGCTGTGGACTGCGCGAGTCTTCTCGAGGTTTGCCAATATCCTCGCGTGAAATTTGCATTAAGTAATCAAGGTAATTATTGGGTCTCCACAAACAAAGATCAAAAACAAGTGATACGCGAAGCGACAAAAAAAGGCATTTTTTTACGTTGGTAAATAAGTAAGACTGAGGAAATATTATGGCTAAAACAGAATCTATCATGCTACCCCTGGGCACCGCTGCACCATCTTTTGCATTACAAGATGTATGCTCAGAAGAGCTTGTCACGCTAGAAAAACATGCTGGCACTACCGCAACAGTCATCGCATTTATCTGTAATCACTGTCCTTATGTAAAGCATATTCAGCATGAATTACCACGTATCGCCAAAGATTTTTCCTCAAAAGGCGTCTCGTTTTTGGCAATCAATGCTAATGACATCAGCCAATATCCAGACGACTCGCCGGAAAAGATGCGTGCCATAGCTGAAGAAATGAACTATGGATTTCCCTATCTATATGATGAAACCCAAGAAGTAGCCAAAGCATATCAAGCGCAGTGCACCCCGGATTTTTATGTGTTTGATAAAAACCTACAATTGGTCTATCGCGGCCAATTAGACGACTCTAGAATAGGCAATGACCACCCGGTAACAGGAGAGTCTATCCGCCAAACCTTGCAATCCCTCGTCAAAGACGAACCCGTCACCGTGACACAAAAGCCTAGTATAGGTTGCAATATTAAGTGGATAAAGGATTGAAGATGATTCTTGTGTAGGCATACAATATCCTACGCAACTGCCTACGTCCCGCGTATAAAGCACGGAACGCAGGCATTATAATGACAATAAAAACATGAATTTCGCGATGTACAAATACTTACTTCGCAGGAACCACTTCAACCTGAATAGTAACCACCAAATCACTGTGTACTTGGATATCAATAGGATATTGACCCACTGAATGGAATACACCATCTGGCATCATGATTTCACGACGGCTCACTTCAATTGATTTCGCTACGATGGCTTCTTGAATTTCATTGAGACCCACCGAACCATACAATTTGCCTTCATCGCTCGCTTGAGAAGCAATCACGACTGTTAGGTCCTGAAGCTTAGCTGCACGTTCTTCTGCTTTAGCAAATTCTTGCGCTGCTTTTTTCTCTAGTTCAGCACGCTTTTTTTCAAATTCCACAATATTTTTTTCAGTTGCAAATACTGCTTTGTGTTGTGGGATAAGATAATTACGGCCATAGCCAGGCTTCACTTTGACATTATCACCCAAATCACCCAGGTTTCTAATTTTCTCTAATAAAATTACTTGCATTGTTTAACCCCTTTCAACGGCAAAAAGCCAATCTTATATTAAATACACTATCCAACATTCCCAAAAAAACATATAACGGTGCCATCACAAAAGGCAATAATATCAATGGCAGTAGCAAAATAACCAGCAAAAAACGAGATACTTTATTGATCAGTAAACTGGCACATAAGCTCAATCCTGCCATCAAGTAGAACAATGCCAATACTGGCAGCACATTCATCGCAACTGAATTCCATTGCCATGCACCCACCAATAACACCAACATCAGCAAAAAGCTGAAACGATTACCTCGAAAGGTCAGCATTTCCTGAGCAAACCCGCCGGGATTGCACACCTTTGCTTGCAGTGCTCGCGCCATCATCAACGACAACAAAATCGACAACACCGCAGTCATCAATTGCACACCAAATGCATAGTTCGCCATCACCATATCAGGCAATCGAGCCGGATCACTCAACCATTTCGACATCACCTGATCGGGTTGCGACGCTTTTAAAATGGATAGTATAACCGCATACTGCGCGCCAATCCATTCAGGGATCAAAAGCTGAATCACCACTGCGCCGATCAACACTTGTAAAAATAATGCTGCCGCCACAGCCAACCACGCCGAGGTCACTCGTAAAGTACAAGCCGCGATAAACCCCGGCACAAAGAAAATCGAGGTGTTTGCAATAGCCACCAATGGTGCTTGTGATACCAAAGATACTAGTGTATGGGCAACCATCACCCCCAACACCAAACGACCGCCCTCATGCTCCCCTTTGCGCAATGTCACCAATGCAACCACTACCATAGCTAGCCAGGAAGTATAAGGTAATAACGCAAATACCAGGGCATACAGGAAAGCATGTTGCCTCGAACTTAAAATAAGCTCAACTTGCTTTGTGATCACACCCTTCTTGCTAGACACCATTATTACCGATGACTATCGCAATAAGGCAATAATCCCAATACACGCGCACGTTTGATTGCTTCCGTTATTTGACGTTGCATACGTGCACTCAAACCTGTAATACGACTAGGAACAATCTTGCTCGTTTCACTGATGTAATTTTTCAACAAATTCACATCTTTATAATCAATCACCATCGCACTATCAGCACGACTCATTTTTTTTCTACGAAAATATGTGGACATTTTGCTCTCCTAATTTATGCGGTTTCGCGTGTATCTTTCGAATCTTTCTTCATCATGATCGATTCTTCAGTGATCGCTTCTTTTTTCTTGATGATTAAGTTTCGTAAAATCGCATCATTGAATTTGAATGCATTTTTCAACTCATCTAATGCGGATTGATCACATTCAATATTCATCAAAATATAATGCGCTTTATGCACATCTTGGATAGGATAAGCTAGTTGTCTTCGACCCCAATCTTCCTTGCGGTGAATCAATCCTTTATCTTTGGTGATGATTGCTTCATAACGCTCAATCATACCAGGCACTTGTTCACTCTGATCAGGGTGAACCAAAAATACTACTTCATAATGTCTCATGTTCGGTCCTTATGGATAAAGCCTTCTTGTGAAGCTTCAAATTCACGTAAGTAAGGCAAGGTTTTTTTAAAAGCGTGCTATGGTAACCTATTTTTAGGCAAATTGAAACCCAAAAGGAGAATATCCGCTTTTAGCCTACGTGCTGACTTAGTCGAAAAACATAGATGACGTGATTTGTTGATTGTCCTGTGATCAAGTCAAGTTCCAATGAATCGTCGCTGGTCTTAAGATACTGAAAGAACCGATATCGGTACCTGCGTACATATTTTGGAACGCCACAATCTCGCCAGTTGCCCGGCCACGTGCGCCAATACCTGTGCCTCTCGATGATTTAATCGTGATGGACTGCCCTGTACCACAATCATATGTCAATGTGAGTGCTTGTTGTGCGCGCACCCCTTTTGGAAGAATTTGCACGGTTTGAGATTCTTCACCAGGTACCAGTTTTACTGCCAACTCAGCGCCAGGGAGAAACACGCCTAGCTCAAGATTTTTTGAAATCAGATAACAATTAGAGCTGGTGCTATTTTTAACCGACACGGCTAAGATGACAGAGCCCTTGGCGGCAATAGCATTCGATGTGATAACAAATAAAACGCATAAGATTAACTTTTTCATGGAAATATACACTCCAAATAATGACAAGCCCGCAATCTACCATATTGCACACCATCTTTGCGAGCGTAGTGGAACAATTAACTTATTCTTTTTGAGCCGCAATCAAATCATCCACCACAGTCGCGTCCACCAATGTAGAAGTATCGCCAATATCATCGTATTCATGTTTGGCAATTTTACGTAAAATACGTCGCATGATTTTGCCTGATCGTGTTTTGGGTAAGCCTTTGGCCCAATAGATGTGCTCAGGTTTGGCGATGGGCCCAATGGTATGACTGATATGTTGTATCAAAGCATGCTTTAAGGCATCATCGGGCATAACCTCAGACATCGGCGTCACAAACGCAAGAATGCACTCTCCCTTCACCTCATGTGGTATCCCAATCACCGCCGCCTCAGAAATCCCGGCATACGACACCAACGCACTTTCTAGCTCTTCAGTGCCAAACCGATGCCCTGATACTTTGATCACATCATCATCTCGGCCAGTGACAATCAAATTACCAGAAACATCACGATACGCACCATCACCTGAGAGATAATAGCCGGGAACTGGTTTAAAATAACTCTCAATGAAACGTTGTCGATCGCCATAAATGGTTTGCATCAAACCCGGCCAAGGCTGCTCGATCACCAATCGTCCTGGCGAATCATCCTGAACCAGCCCCCCTTTTTCATCCACAATCTCTGGTTTTATCCCCCAGAAGGGTAATCCCGCAGATCCAGGCACGCCCTGTGTGTCACCAGGCAGTGCAGAAATCAATATCCCACCCGTTTCCGTCTGCCACCAAGTATTGACGATGGGACAACGCTTTTCTCCCACAATGTTGTAATACCACCACCAAATTTCTGCCCCAATGGGTTCACCCACCGATCCCAATAAACGCAAAGATTTACGCTGTGTTTTCTGGACCCAATCGTCTCCTTGGGAACGCAAAGAACGCAGTGCGGTGGGTGAAGTATAAAATACGGTAACATCATATTTATCAACAATATCCCAATATCTTGCATGCGAAGGATACTGCGGCACCCCTTCAAACAAAAGCGTGGTGGATCCATTGGCCAGTGGTCCATACACGAGATAGGAATGCCCAGTAATCCAACCAGGATCAGCCGTACAAAAATAAACATCACCATCACGATGGTCAAAAATCACTTGATGGGTCAGCGCCACGTACACCATATATCCGCCCGTACTGTGCACCACGCCTTTGGGTTTGCCTGTGGATCCTGACGTGTACAAAATAAACAATGGATCACCTGCATCCATTGTTTCTGCTGGGCAATCTGCATCCACTGTCTTCACTAAATCATGATACCAGGCATCTCGTGACTCAGACCAAACAAGATCTGTCGTACCCGTACGCTGCACAACAATGACAGATTTGACCTGCGGGCAAGCTTTCAATGCTTCATCCGCTTGCCTTTTTAAAGGAATCATTTTGTCACCGCGCACACTTTGATCAGCAGTGATCAACAGTTCAGATTTCGTATCTTGCAAACGCAATTGCAACGCTGCAGCAGAAAAACCTGAAAATACCACAGAATGAATTGCCCCAATGCGTGCGCAAGCCAACATGGCAAACACCAACTCTGGTAGCATTGGTAAATAGAGACAAACCCGATCTCCTTTTTTCACCCCTTGCGCTTTCAGCACATTCGCAAAACGACATACCTGCTGATGTAGTGCTTGATAAGTATAAGTACGACTGTCGCTGGGATCCGAACCTTCCCAAATCAATGCTGTTTGATCTGCACGTGTTTCTAGGTGCCGATCGACACAATTATAACAAGCATTTAATTGTCCTTTCACAAACCAATTCACATCATGCGTTTCAAATGCTCCGGTACAAACCTCTTCCCATGGCTGAAACCAAGTCAAGATTTTTTCTGCTTGATCTGCCCAAAATGTGCGTGGCTGTTCTATGGATTGGCGATAAAGGTCATGATACGTTTGTTCAGTGACGCGAACGTCTTTATCAGGATGAAGCGTTATAGAGTCTGTTGATGTAGTATGATGCATTTTTATGTTCTCCCTCATCCGCCCTGCGGGCACCTTCTCCCCTATGGGGAGAAGGAATATTACTGACTCAGGACTTACGCAGAACCTCGAGGTCAAAGCAAAATTAATTTTTAATGATGAAGTTTAGATCAACTAAATGACCGAATTAAAAATTAATTTTAACGAAGAGATCGTGGTTCTGCGTAAGTCCTGTGATTATTTAGGGTATAGCTTACATATCTCCAAGTCAAAACTCCTTTTTGAATCACTGTTTCTTTTGACCAAAGACAGGGTTGATTCGGTATTGGCGTCGCGATCCGCAGTTGCACAAAGCGACGACCAAGCTGAGGATCTAACACTGAGAGTAACCAATGCCGGGTACTCGACTCATCCCCTGAACCCTTTATTTTCAAACACGCGTAAGCACCCAGATCGGTAATCAAATACTGATAATTGTTTGCAAATTTACAACCCTGATGTAATAAATGATGGAAAAGTGACACATCGCTTTGTATCGACGTCATGCATTGCGCCCCACGCGCTTCCAATTGTCCCGCCAACATCTCTGCGGCTTGATCAAGCAATGCCATACGATTTTGATAAGCATGCCATTGGTGTTGGTGTTTGTGATACCGCATCACCCATTTCATATTAATCAGCACCAATAAAGTCATCACTGTTAAGAGCAACGCTACTGTCATTAGAACAAAGCCACGATTTGTCTTCATCATGCATGCAACCGAATATCTAGCGGGATACTGTCTTTGTCACCTCTATCTATATCCAAATGTAATAAATGGGGCGCCAATTGCCAACGCCATGCGACAATATCTGACATCAATGCTTCGGCATGCTGCTGTTGGTAATACAGGGTATGATTTTTGATCCAAAACGATTCTTCAACCCACGCCCCAATATAAATGGGCGCATGATAATCAAAGCGCAACGCGTGCGCTAAATTGATACTCCGTTGTGAGATTTGATAGGCGGCATGAACTTCTGCATGCTGACAATCAGCAATGATCAACGGCATACCCGTATGCCACGTCATAGAAGCCGCGAGGGTCACTCTTCTTTGTCCTCGAATCTTTGCGACAGGGACATGGACCTCATGCATGCGTCGAAATGTTATTTTGCTATCATGATCGCTGAAACTCAACATCTGCAACGCATGACCACTACGCCGATCTAGCGTCTGTAACGCAGGTAACGATAAGCACGGGGTAAATCCTGCCTGATGACCACGGCTACGAAGTAAATCCAAGGTGATAGGCAAACCTGATGCTTTTGCCATTTTGACGACGAGCCAATGAAAGTGCCGCTGCACATGGGCGTACTGCTGGATACATGCCGTGATAAGACTCAAAGACAACGCCAATCCTATCATCCATTCAATCAAAGAAAAGCCTTGTTGCTGGGATCTCTCGCGTTCATTACTCAGATCTAACCACGCACGATCTTGACGTTGCATCTCTATCATCCAGCGATGCATTTTCCATTGTTGTTTTAACAAAGCTAGTGATATGCTAGTCACCAGCAATAAAGCGAGTAAAACTTCGCTGAATGAAAAGCCGCGTTCCTTCATAATCTTCCATGCTCAGGTTGGTGACGAACTGTAACGTGGTTCGTACATGGAATGCAAGGAGACGTACATGCAATATGATTACAATGCTCTACCCCACCCCGGGATTCAAACACTCTCGCCGTATGTACCAGGCAAAAGCGTCACAGAAGTCGCAGCGGAACACGGTATCAGCGATATCATTAAACTGGCTTCAAATGAAAATGTCTTTGGATGTAGCCCTAACGCCATCGAAGCCTTGCAACACCTCAACCCTATGACGATTGCATCCTATCCTTCAGCGAGGCATCATCCGTTACATCAAGAATTGAGTGATTTTTTAAATATCGATCCCGATATGCTGAGTATTGCTAATGGCTCAGATTCACTATTTGGTCTACTGTTGAACTGTTTTGCCTTACATCAAAACAAACATATGTTAACCCACGACTATGCCTTCAGCTCTTATGCCATTCAAGCACATGGTTTGGGTGTGGCTGTGGTATCTACGCCAACCCAAGATTGGAAAGTTGATATCGATGCCCTCATACAGGCCTGTAGTGATGAGACAGCATTAATTTTTATTGCCAATCCAAATAATCCGACTGGCCTTGTGGTTGATGTTGATGAAATTCAACGTATTTTAGATCATATTCCAGCCTCGACGTTGCTGGTTTTAGACGAAGCGTATTACGAATTTTTGTCACCCCTACCCGATACCATTTCCCTGTTACAACGTTATCGTAATTTAGTCATCACTCGAACCTTTTCCAAAGCCTATGGTTTGGCTGGTTTGCGTCTGGGATATGCAATTGCCGATCCACAAATCATTGCAACCATTCAAAAAATTCACCTGCCTTTTACTGCTAATATTGCGGCCTTGACTGCAGCTCGCGCGGCTTTAACCGATCAATCTTTTATTCATGACACTATTAAAAAAATTACAACCTATCGTAATGCGATGTCAGAAACACTGACGCAACAAGCCATCCACCATTTGCCCTCTTCCGCAAACTTTTTAACCATCGACTGCGGTTGTGATGCGCTGCCCATAGCTCAAGCGTTAGAAAGCCAGGGTATTATCGTTCGGCCCTTACATCCCTATGGCATGAGTTCTTATCTGCGTGTTACGATTGGTACTGAAGCACAAAATCAACGCTTTTTAGAAACCTTTTTTAGCATTCTTAAGACAAACACAAAACAACAAGGATAATACGACGATGAGTAGTGATTTAAGTAGCAAACGTTGTGAATCATGTGAAGGCATTGGCAACCCTCTGACAGCAGAACAAATTGCAGCACTCATGCCACAATTAGAAGATACGTGGCAAGTGACACCCGATCAATGCCAGATCAAACGCTCTTTTTCGTTTCAAAATTTCTATGAAACCATGGCCTTCGTGAATGCTTTGGCATGGATCGCAAACACCGAAAACCACCACCCAGATTTGGAAATTGGCTACAATTATTGCCACATCACGCTGATGACCCATGCGTTACAGGGTTTGTCATTGAATGATTTTATTTGTGCAGCAAAGTTTGATGACTTGCTTGTAACGTAATCTAGGGCGCAATCAGTGTTTGTCTTTTTATGTAACATAGTGTTTGCAATGGAGACGCAAAACATGTAATATGCATTTTTTTTGACCACAAAAAGGTGTCTATGTTTGATCATACAGAACGACGCAACACTAATTCGTTAGATGCGTTGATTTCTAAATTCAATATTCCTTTAGAAACGAAACGCGCATTCATGCGGTCAGCAAATATTATCGAAATGCGTGCGGGGCGTATTAGCCAGAGCTTCGACGTTTGTATTTCATACAGAAAATTAATATTGGTGCAAATACCATAAGAACTAATCAAATTATACGATTCACCTAAGAATTTCGACAATAAACTTTCAGATGCCCAAGAATATTACGAAGGATTTTATGCCCGTTTTGGTGAGAGTATATCCCTCCTTTTTAATGATGGGGAACAAGAGGAGAAGCAATTCAAACAAGTATTTAAATCCATATGTGATGTTGTCGCACAAGAGATTCTAAATACAACATCTTTTAATGCAGATGGAAGTCGTTTCAATCCATTGTAGCGCTTCCAACGACACCTAAGCTCAAACCAATAAAAGGCTGTTTTTATAATCCTTCAAGACTTCACAAACAATCCATGTGTTCACAAAAAAACCTGCAATGTTCAAAACAACGCAACCCACTACTCCCCTACAAAATAAGGCTTCATGGTATTCCATACATCAGAGTTCATATTGCCGTTTTGTGGATCAATGGCAGTCACTGTATCTCCCAAAAATCCTATGCCCCAGAAAAACAAATTAGAGGTTTGCATATTGGTTTTCAAATATGGCATCAACGCATCTGTCACAAATGCTTTGCCTGAATCTGTTTTCCAAGATGCTTCACCCAAGATCACAGGGTAATTGGCTTTGGCTAGAAAACCCCAAGTCCAATCGAAACGTAGATTGGAAGGCGCACCAGGTGCGGATTCCCAGCCTGCAACTTCAGCTGGATAGACATGAGGAGAAAACACGAGGTGTCCATGATTACCGAACTCATCCCCTAATAACCAATCTAAAGTATCTGCATCGATACCTTGCTTGGTGAGCTCACGCTCAAATTGGGCGCGATCAAATTTGGCAACGCCTTGTTTTGCTGATGCAGCTTCAAGCAGTGGTTTAAAATCTTCGCCCCAATTGCCTTTAAAATACACGCGATCCAAAGTCCCACACGCTTGTGCGTCAGCACCATGCGAATAAGCATTCGGATCATCCGTGATATCAGCACTGTTGACACAAATGGCTGGGGTATCCGGATCATTGCTGCCCTGATCCGCACCTTCTACAAATAAGACCAATTCTGGATCTGCATCAAAGATTGCATTCGCTGCGGTAGCAATGACTTTGGTCCAAGGCACTTGGCCGTTTGAGTTTTGAAACCAAGACAATTGATGTGGCTCGTTAAAAACATCAATGCCGACCACATTATCTAATTCATTAGTTTTGATCTGCTCCGCTAATAAAGCAATGTCTTTGCCGTATTGCGTCATATCATACACGGTGCCATCGCGCATACCATCGCCATAACCATAACGATGATGCATGTCGACCAAAACTCTCATGTTTTTCTTTTGCATTTCGCTCAATACCGTCCAAAACGCATCCTTAGGCGATACCGACGTTTGACAACCATCCCAAGTCGTTGCCCATGTTTTACAAAATAATCCGTTCCCTTCTGTAGGATTACTTTTATCTGCAAACGACGCATTCAAATCAACCTTGCCTGCGGTATCATACAAAACACCGGGTTGAATCGGAATTCTAACCGTTTTAAATAAAGGAAAATCTCCAGGTACCGACTCAGCCCCAATCAGCACATCCATCATGCCATAATCTCGCTTGTTGGCAGAAGTGGCGGTCATTGCATAAAAGGGATTGGACTGTAATCCTTGAAACACATTGGTATCTTGAAACCCAGACCAGGATACACCATTGATATTGACTGCTTCATCATCTTCTGAAAAAAGTTTGCCTTGTCCAGTATAGTAGGCCGCAGCATTTGTTGAAGCGGCTATGAATATGAGCGCGCTAATGGTTTTCGAGATCATCCTTCTTCCTATCATGAACTTGTTTAATAAATATAGCACAAAAAAAACCCGCCATTTGGCGGGTTTTAAAAGGGACTAATATAAACGACTGGGTTACATCATACCACCCATGCCGCCCATACCGCCCATACCACCCATACCGCCCATGCCGCCAGCATCAGCAGAACCTTCATCTTTCTTTGGCAAATCTGCAACCATACACTCAGTTGTCAACATCAAGCTGGCAACAGAAGCTGCGTTTTGCAAAGCAGTACGAGTTACTTTGGTTGGATCCAAAATACCCATATCTACCATGTCGCCATAATCACCAGTTGACGCGTTGAAACCATAGTTTCCTTTGGATTCAGCAACTTGATTTACAACCACTGAAGCTTCATAGCCAGCATTGTCTACGATTTGACGCATCGGTGATTCGATAGCACGACGTAGGATATCAATACCCATATCTTGATCATGGTTATCACCTTTCAAGCCATCCAATGCACTTTGTGCGCGAACCAATGCAACACCACCACCAGCTACAATGCCTTCTTCAACAGCAGCTCTGGTTGCGTGTAATGCATCTTCAACACGTGCTTTCTTTTCTTTTACTTCAAATTCAGTCGCACCGCCTACTTTGATCACCGCAACACCGCCAGCCAATTTGGCAACACGTTCTTGCAATTTTTCACGATCATAGTCAGAGCTTGTATCCGCCATTTGTGCACGAATTTGTGTGATACGCTCACTGATATCTGTAGCATTACCATTACCATCGATAATCGTTGTATTGTCTTTGGTAACCACAACACGTTTTGCAGTACCCAAATCTTCCAACGTCGCAGCTTCTAAGCTCTTACCAATTTCTTCAGCAATCACTTGTGAGCTCGTTAGAATCGCAATATCTTGCAACATCGCTTTACGACGATCACCAAATCCAGGTGCTTTTACCGCACAGACTTTAACGATACCGCGCATATTATTCACAACCAAGGTTGCCAATGCTTCACCTTCAACATCTTCAGCAATGATCAATAATGGACGACCTGCTTTTGCTACGCCTTCCAAAATAGCCAACATGTCACGAATATTAGAAATTTTCTTATCAACCATCAAAATGAAGGGTTGCTCTAATTCTGTAGACATATTTTGTTGGTTGTTGATGAAATAAGGAGAAATATATCCACGATCAAATTGCATACCTTCAACCACAGACAGTTCATTCACCAAGCTATTACCATCTTCAACAGTGATCACACCTTCTTTGCCCACTTTTTCCATTGCTTCAGCAATGATGGCGCCGATGGCTTCATCAGAATTAGCAGAAATCGTACCTACTTGCGCAATGGCTTTGCCATCTTTACAAGGTTTAGACATACCACTCAATTTTTCTGTCACAGCTAATACCGCTTTGTCGATACCGCGCTTCAAATCCATTGGATTCATGCCAGCAGCAACTGCTTTGTGACCCTCTACCAAAATAGCACGTGCCAATACCGTTGCAGTGGTTGTACCATCTCCAGCAGTATCAGATGTTTTAGACGCCACTTCTTTGACCATCTGTGCGCCCATGTTTTTAAAGCGATCTTCAAATTCAATCTCTTTCGCAACAGACACACCGTCTTTTGTCACTGTAGGTGCGCCGTAAGATTTTTCTAGGACAACATTGCGTCCACGTGGTCCCATTGTTACTTGAACGGCATTTGCCAATGCATTGACGCCACCCAGCATTTGTTGACGAGCATCGTCGCCAAAACGTAGTTCTTTAGCCATTTGATATCCTCTCCAATTAAGTCTTTAAATTATTTTTCAACCACAGCCATGACGTCATCTTCACGCATCACAACCAATTCTTGATTATTAATTTTAACTTCTGTACCACTGTATTTACCAAACAACACTATCTCACCTACATTCACCGCTAGGGCACGAGTGTCACCGTTGTCTAATACTTTGCCAGTACCAATGGCAACCACTTCACCACGCATTGGTTTTTCTGCAGCACTATCTGGAATCACAATCCCACCGGCAGTGGTGCGTTCGTCTTCCAAGCGACGTACAACAACACGGTCGTGTAATGGACGAATTTGTATACTCATACTTAAAATCTCCTGATTTGTTAATGATAACTTTTCAGTGTTGATCACGCTGATGACAACAATATGGGGATGCAGAAATCATTTTTCAAGGGTTGTTGCAAAAAATTATTGAGATCTTTTGTAATTTGCTTTTAAAAAACCATAGCCCTGTAAAATCCCTCATCCCACAGTTTTTTCGCGAAACTGCTGTACTTAGACATCACCCGAATACTGCACATAAAGCGTGGTACATAGAAAGAAAAAACACCATATGAAACTAAGCCATATAAAACACAGAACGTAGTCAAAAAACTCAAACAAACAGCATTTGTATCCTTATATAAAACACGATGTCTGTTTTTTGGTCTATACTTACTATAAACAGTGTTTTACAAATGAAAGGACAGCATTTTGTGAATAATTACATTGACACACCCAAGGAAGAACCTCTCAACGCAACTTTCGATCACAACACCACAGCGAACCCTACAATCGGCAAAGAAAATTCCAACAATAATAAACAACGATGGGCTGATCTTGAAAACATGATCAAAACGTTAGAGTTTGCAACGCCCGATATGGAGAAAGCTCAAATTTCACTCGCAAGAACGTCTTTTGTCAAATGGACCAATCATCCAAACATGGTACATATGGATAGTACACTTGAATTACATAATATCGAAGCCACTGCTGCCATCCTCGCGACCGAACAGGATGCCGTCCACAAAGCCATTGCCATTTTAACCAAAGAACAATCGTCTAATCCTAGCCAGGTAAAAATAGTCAACGCGTTGCTGGAAGAAATACAGCGATTACTTCCTTGCGCATCATCTCGTTCTACCAAACGCTTAAATATTATCGCTCAAGAGATCATCAGGCTAGACAATAGCAGACGCTTATCTCATCTATCCCAAGGTTCTTATTGCATAACTAAGATTGATTGGGCACAAGAAATCATCAAAGATACAGCCGCACTGCATTGCGCATTAGACGCTGAAAAATTACTATTCAGCCGGCATTCTTCAAGTATGAAACACGTGCTGCAAGCTATGCGATAGATATCATCTCTTTCAACCTAAATGAAACAAACCACAAACGTCGTCTAAAAAAACACAACCCTAAATCCCAGGTGATTTTGCTGCCAAACTTAGCTATGATTGAGTTTTTACACTACGGGTAAAAATACCTCATGCGCTTACGACAAACCATCGGATTATTGATCTTACTCCTGCTACCTTTGTATGGTATCTCAGCCCCATTACCTGAGGCACAAGCGTTTCATATGGAGGTCAAAAAATTCGATGCGAATACCATCAAATTGGATTGGACCATAAAAAGCGGTTATTTTTTATATCAAAAACGTATTTCGGTGAAAAGTGTCCATAAAAATTATTTGCGCATTGGCACCATTCAATATCCAGAACCCGAAATCAAAGTCTCCAAGCGTGGTAAGCAAACCTTAATTTACCGCGATCAACTCACCTTAGCCGTACCCGTGTTATCTGATTTGGGCGGAGAATTTTTAATTAAGGTGCATTATCAGGGATGTTCGGATGCAGGATTTTGCTACCCACCACAAAATCGAACCTTCAAACTCACCTTTGATGGTGATCATGCTTTGAGTCAAATCAATAAAGAAAAGAAAGCAACAGCCCTTACCGAAGCTCCGCCTTCCACTTCAATGACCTCTGACGCAGATATTCAATCACTATTCCGCACAGCCAATCCGGCCTGGATCATCCTCAGTTTTTTTGGGTTTGGCTTATTATTGGCATTCACCCCTTGCGTATTACCCATGGTCCCAGTTTTATCCAGTATCATTGTGGGTCATGGTAAAGATATTTCCACCCGCAAAGCATTTTTGCTGTCTTTAAGTTACGTGCTCAGCATGTCTCTCACTTATGGTGTTATTGGCGCCCTCATTGCATCACTGGGTGCCAATTTACAAATCCTGATGCAAACACCCTGGATCATTGGTCTGTTCAGTTTGATTTTCGTGATTTTGGCATTGTCAATGTTTGATGTGTATACCTTTCGTTTGCCATTGTCCTGGCAAACACACCTTGCTGGCATGTCACGCGGCCAAGAAAGTGGACATTATTGGGGCGCAGCATTGATGGGTGCGATGTCCATATTGATTCTATCTCCTTGCGTCACCCCACCCTTAATCGGTGCGCTCTCTTATATCGCGGATTCAGGCTCTTCGATACTGGGGCTCTTGGCCTTGTTTTTCTTAGGCTTGGGAATGGGTACGCCGTTGTTATTGCTTGGGGCGTCTGCAGGGAAATTATTACCCAAAGCTGGGCTTTGGATGAATACCATCAAATATATTTTTGGTATCCTACTTTTAGGCATTGCCATTCATTTGTTATCACGATTGGTGACACCGATGGTCAGCATGCTCTTATGGTCCGCCTTGTTCATTGCATCTGGTCTGGGTCTCAAGCCTTTTTTCATTCCCAAGAAGTCAGGCCGTCCTATTTTAATGCAAGCCTTGGCGCTCATGCTGATTATTTTTGGTGGCTTCATTTTATACGGCGCCAGTGCCGGTCACACCAACCCCTGGCAGCCCCTGAGTAAACCCGCGCCAAGCACAACCACTGCGGTCACTTATCATGTGGTCAGCACGCTAACAGACGCACAACAATTACTGGCAGATGCCAAAACAGCTGAAAAACCTGTCCTCTTAGATTTTTATGCCACTTGGTGTGACAATTGCCAACACATGGAAAAAGATGTCATGCATGCACCACAAATTGCAGCACTGCAAGATAAGATAATGTTAATACAAATTGATTTGTCTAAAAACGACGCCGACACCCAAGCATTGCTTCAATACTTCAATGTCATCGCCCCACCCACGTTTCTTTTTTACGATGCCTCTGGACAATTGAAGGCTGGTTTACAATGGGTAGGGGTCATTGACCTTCAAACCTTACTGTCCAGAATACATGTGGTGATTGATACTTAAGGTGTGGCTAACTTTTGATATTCCGCGCCAATCTCGTCTCTTAATTTTTGGTTCTCAACATCTGAGAAAAAATAAATATGTAGGCAGTCTTGCAGACGAGGTCTAAATCCTTTGTTATTGCACAGCTCAGATGGCCACCCTATATCAGCATCTGCGTTCTCCCAAACTTTCTCAGGTGTTCTTAAGTCGCTTTTGAAAAACTGACCACCACGCAGCTCAAGCTTAAAACCCAAAGAATAGGATACGGCTTGAAAAGCGCATACCATCGCAGAAAACAGCCCAACAACAATACCCATCACAGGCACAAACCCATTCGCCGCTACTGTCACTGCAAACAAAGAACTTAAAATCGCGGGCGCATAAATAGCGAATATGGCCCCGAGTAACAAACTTGAAACCATCATCATGAGCCAATACATATAATTTTTGAAACAGTCGTCAATCAAAGAAATAGTCAAGCTTTCGCCCTGATGACCCTGTACAAAATCCATTACTCTGCTGATAAAGTAGTGAATATTCTCTTCCGGTTTTGTAATATCCTCACATAAAAGTTTCTTTAACGCCGCAATAGTATGCTTATTATTATAGTTGTTGAATTGTTCTAAATAGTTGATCAGGCGCTTATTGATGCCAATCATAAGATCCAATTGTTGAATCGAGATTCTATTGCTAGCATGTGGTAGATAGTTCTCTGGGCTAACAGCCTTTGTCGCTACTAAACTCTCATAAGTCTGACGCACTTTGTCCATAGCCACACCATAATTTCGGACAATTTGTAAACGATCTTGCATGATACTGATCCTATATGTAAATGGTCAATAAAAAACTTATTGTGTCACATAAAAACAACTTCTTATATAAAAATTGTCTTTATCACGGGCATAGAGAGTCAATGACGCACCCAAGCATTGCTCTCGTCATCGCCCCACTTAAGGTGCCTCTGGACAATTGCAGGCCGGCTTGCAATGGATGGGTGCCATTGACTTCAAAACCCTGATACCCTAATGTAATGAACGCTGCACTGAAAAAACAAACAGAAGTTTTTTGGCTATCTGTCATTGTACTCTGTTTACTCTCTTTTTGGCTACAAACCCATCTTTATCTGCATAAAGATGTTGCCCTAGTGTCACATATCGCCCAGCAATTTTTGCAAGGCGAAACGTACGCACACAATATTTCTGATCCAAACCCACCGATGATTTTTTATCTATATTTTGTACCTATCATCGTTTCGAAGCTCAGTGGTATAGCCGTGATCTATACACTTCGAACGTATATCCTCCTCTTGATAATGCTATCAATACTCTGTTCACATGGATTCATCAAAACATTATTAGGACCACCCACAAACCGCTGCAATAAGAATATGGCCTACCTATTAACCTATGGTTTGGCTTATACTTTACTATTTTTACCTGCGGACACATTTGGACAACGAGAACATTTCTACGTCATTTTGACCACACCTTATCTTTTTCTCGCCGCGTGTCGCTTGGATAACAAACATGTGAGTCATATTGTTGCGATATTCGTTGGCGTCTCGGCAGGCATCGGATTTGCAATCAAACCATTTTTTTTACTTACTTTGCTCTTGATTGAATTATTGCTTGTCGCTCAAAAAAGACATGCGCGGGGATGGCTTAGACCTGAATCAGGGATATGCATCTCAATTATCATGCTTTATGGTCTATGTGTACTATTATTTTACCCCGCGTATCTATCTACTATTTTGCCGTTCTGGATGCCCTATTTCCGAGGATTAGCTGTACCATGGACAACTGTCATCCTCACCCCTAGCTTCATATGGTGTTGCGCTGCGATTTTTTTATACGTTCTAAAGCAAGAAACAGCTCATACCAAACTGAAAACTGTCTTGATATTAAGCATCACCGGCAATCTCATCGCCTATGTCATCCCACAAGTGACCTGGTACTATCACATTTTCCCTGCCCTCGCTATGAGCTGTCTATATTTTACCTTAGTCTTGGGAGAGCTCGCTGACAACACCAACAATAAAACCAATTTAGGATGTATAGGTTTCTTAACATTGGTTATTTTTTTCATACCCGTCAATCAAAGCATCTTGCGCAGCATCAGTGCCACCCTTTATTTTCATACCAATAATCCCGAGAAAAAGTTAATCGCACTATTTGGTTCAACCCAAAACAAGTATATGTTTTTTAGCATGACGCACAAACTCAGTCATTTAGAATTTTATTCAAAGGTTCAACAAATTGGCAGTTTTACAAATTGTATTTGGGAATATACAAGATTGGGCCATTATTCATTACCTTTTCAAAACGCCATGCGCTCTTATGCACTGAATTTTATCACCCACGATTTAAACACAAAAAAACCACAATTCATCATCGTCGATGTCCCGTCTTCCAAAACTTATCTCAAACAAACCATCAACTTTCCAAAAGAATATGATCAAGACAAAAAATTTCATGCAGCATGGTCACATTATACGTATTTGACCCGTATTCCACCTTATGACATTTACCAGAGAAAATAAATTGCACGGTTGATATGCTGTGCTAATGGCTTCTTTAAGTGTTTGGTTTGCCTCACCTAAGAAAAACCATCACTGCAAGCAAGGACCTTAAAATTTCGGGTGATCCGCTTGCAATGACGAAGATCACACTTAACCTAGAAAAAACATCCGAAGATACTCAGGCAATGCGTCAATATTTACACGCTCTTGCTTCATCGTATCGCGATTTCTGATTGTCACGGTGTTGTTTAATTTAGGATCATCACTATTACCGATGCTGTCGAAATCAACCGTAATACACAATGGCGTGCCAATTTCATCGTGACGGCGATAGCTTTTACCGATATTACCACTGTCTTCATACGCCACACGACCAATCGCTAAGGTCTGGATGTGCTTGCGGATGGTTTTGGCTTTTTCTACCAACTCTGGCTTATTCCGCGCTAACGGAATAACAGCCACTTTGATGGGCGCCAAATGTGGCATTAATTTTAAAACAACACGCTTTTTGTCATCACCCAAATCCTCTTCGGTATAACTTTCAACCAAAACGGCCAAAACACCACGATCCACCCCTGCAGAAGGCTCAATCACGTAAGGGACAACAAATTGATTGGTCTCAAGATCCATGATCGCAAGCTTAGACACACTTTCAGGATTTTGTTTCACAGTGGCACTCAGATTTAGATCAGCTTGATGCCGAGTATGTGACCCCAAATCAAAGTCCGTGCGGTTGGCCACCCCTTCAAGCTCTTCAAAACCGTGTGGAAATTTATATAAAATATCGACGGTCTTCTTAGCATAATGTGCAAGATCGTCTTTTTCTTGGTTTTCCAGTTTTAAATTATCAGAGGTAAGGCCTTGCTTTTTCCACCATGCCAAACGTGTTTCCACCCAAGTTTCATGCCATTTTTCGTCTTCGCCGGGTTTGACAAAAAATTCTATTTCCATTTGCTCAAATTCACGCACTCTAAAAATAAAATTACGTGGTGTGATCTCATTACGAAACGCTTTACCAATCTGGGCAATCCCAAAAGGTAATTTCTGTGGCGTTGAATCGAGCACATTTTTAAAATTAGTAAAAATACCTTGCGCTGTTTCTGGTCGCAAATACGCAAATGAATCATCATCTGTAACTGGGCCAACATTGGTTCTAAACATCATATTGAAAGGACGTGGCTCAGTAAATTCGCTTGCACCACAAAAATCACATTTGCCATCAACGATATGATCAGCGCGCCAACGGCGTTTGCACTCAAGGCAATCGACCATCATATCAGCAAATGTATCTTCATGACCGGAATAACAAAAAACACCTCTGTGTGATAAAATAGAAGAATCTAACCCCACGATATCATCGCGTTCATAAACATTCGCAGACCACCAAGCAGCTTTCAAATTATTTTTAAGTTCGACACCTAAAGGACCGTAATCATAAACACCTTGCAATCCGCCGTAGAGTTCACCGCTTTGAAATATAAATCCTCTACGTTTACATAAAGAGACCACATCTTCCAATGTTTTTACAGGCATAGCACTTTCCTATCATTACCGTCATTATCGTGCAGTGATGATACTTTTTTTGGCAATTTTAGGCAAGCGACAGGATCGGGCCAGAGCAAAGACAGAGATAATCTCACGCTCAAGATCGAATTAAAAATAAACAGGACTTACGAAAAGCCCCAAGGTCGAGGCAGATTTAGTATTTAATGAAGGCGTTAAATGACCGAATTTAACGAAGAGATCGTAGCTTGAACCAGGGCTGACGCAGAGCTACGAGGTCGAGGCAAAATTTATTTTTAATGAAGGAGTTTAGATATACTAAATGACTGAATTAAAAATAAATTTTAACGAAGAGATCGTGGCTCTGCGTCAGTCCTGTATAGATCGAAGCGTACTGTTTTTCCTGGAATACTACCGTTCGGTTTGATCAAAGGTGGTAACCGTTGCGGCCATTTCACTACCACCTTTTTACGTGCGCGCTTTAACGCTAATGCAATCAAGGCTTCTGCGTCCTCATCTGCACCAAATAATTGTTGTAATGCTTGCATGTCTTTTTTAACCAAAGCAGATTTTTGACGTACTGGATGCATGGGATCGATATAAATCACATCGGGATACTTGTTCGGAGTGAGTTGTTGTAAATAATCCAGCGCATCTTGGTGAATGAGAGAGACATCCACCTCAGGTGTTTGCATGCGTTGTAAACCATCCGCTAGCAAGGCAGCCATGAGGGCTTGTCGTTCCACAAGCGTTACTTTGGCACCATATTTTGCCAATAAAATCGCATCTCGCCCCCAACCTGCCGTCGCATCCAGAATATGCATATCAAGTTGCGGTTTACAAGCACGAATCAATCCATGTTTTTTATCTAATGTACGCTGCAAGACTGCGTCAAAATCAACAGTCATTGGTGCGCAACCAGCCAACTCTAAAACCAACCCTCGTGCGCTGGCGCGCAAACGAGGATAAGCTTCTTGATTCAACGCCACACCGTATTCTGCGGCAATTTCTTCTGCTTGGGTGGCTAATTGCATCCACCACCCTCAGCATATTTGGACCTAAACATGAAGTGCTTCAACCCGCTCTATTTTTTAGCAGATTTATTGATCAACACTTGCATGTCTGCTTCATCGGCAGCACCAGGTAAGAACGACACTTCTCCACCGGCTTTGTATTTACCGTTTGGTGTCGCTAATATCACAAATGCTGGTGTGCCCATCAAATGAATAGATTCTGCAAGGCTACGGCTTTCACCCAATAGTTTCGTAACTTCTGGCGTATTCATGTCGGCTTTCAGAGTTTCCATATTCAAGCCTACTTTCTTAGCAATGGCCATCACTTTTTCTTCATCTAAGTGTTGTTGACCCGATTTAAATATCGCATCCTGGAATGCCATGTATTTGCCTTGTTTCGCTGCGACAATCGCCACACGAGACGCCAATTCAGACTCTTTACCAAAAATGGGGAACTCTTTATATACGACACGCAGATTCGGGTTTTTCTTAATCAATGCGTCGATCACTGGCTTCATCTTGATGCAGTGCACACATTGGTAATCAAAAAACTCAACCAACGTTACATCCCCTTTGGGATTGCCGGCCACCGTGAGGCTACCACTCACCAATGCACTGCCATGTTCAGCAATAGCTGTTCTGGCTTGTGTTTGCATGGTTTCTTGTTGTTTCTTTTGTAGTGCTTGTGACGCTTCAATCAATACTTCTGGATTGGACACCAAATAATCATGCACCACTTGTTCAATTTGTTTTTTTTGCGCTGGCGGCATTTTGGGTTCAGCATGAGCGGCAGACACCCCTAAAGCAGCTACCATCAAAGCCAAAGGCAAACGTTTACTGATGTTCATCTTCCTTCCTCATCTAAAATTATCAACCCACGCACCGTAGCATTCGAGTTCAAAAAATTCAAGAGAAAACCATTACAATCGCGGAAAAATCACTTAGACTGAAACAAACCTTCCTAATTTTCTCATCCCAATGAAAGCACTTCTCATTATTGATGTTCAAAATGATTTCATGCCTCAAGGTGCCTTGGCGGTAGCAGGTGCTGATACGATTGTTCCTGTCATCAATCAGATACAGTCTTATTTTCCGTTGGTGGTAGCGACTCAAGATTGGCACCCACCGCATCATCAAAGTTTTGCCTCAACACATCCAGGCCACGACGTGTTTACCAATATACAAATTCAAGACAAAACACAAACGCTGTGGCCCGATCACTGTATTCAAGGCACGGAAGGTGCCGCATTTGATCCGGCGTTGAACATGGATAAAGTCGAAGCTATTTTTCGCAAAGGTACCGATATTGACAAAGATAGTTACAGCGCTTTTTATGATAATCACCATCAAAAAAATACGGGCTTGGCAGGATTTTTACAAGCTCGGGGAGTACGCGAATTATACTTTTCAGGGTTGTGTGCAGATATTTGTGTGTATTATTCTATTTTAGATGCCATCCAAGCACAATTCACATGCACTGTGATCGAAGATGCCACCCAAGCGTTGGATCATGAGCAATTTCAAACCATTCAATTGGAATTGATTCAGAAAAAAGTGATGTTTGTTAGCTCTGAGCAAATAACTGGATCCCGCGGACAAGCTGCGGGACGTGGATAAAAAGGCGAAACCTAAGGCGATACAAAATGCAACATGATCTACTGGTCTAGCCTCCACTCCCTCGACTAAAGGGTGAAAATGTGGTCTTGAGGGGATTCGGAGCTGTTGATACTTGCTCTTTGTTAAGCTGACTGTCACCAGTCCCAGATTTAGGTTTAGAAGAGTTACCAGCATTCGCCTCATTTTCCTTTGCCTCTACGACTGTATCATCCCGACCAGGATTATTGCGCTTTTCTTCATCCGGCGTATCAACTCGTCCAAGGTTGTACTTCTTGTTCAATGGGTTTTCTAGGTTCGTTTTAACCTTGTTGTTCCATATCGCCTGTTGCGTAGCACTCAAAGGAGATTTAGTATCTATCTGTTTGCCCTTCGCGTCTTTACCAGCCATGATAGTCACCAAAATAGATTACGGAAATTTACTCTAGGCTGAAACATTTCTTTTGTCAATAGGCCTCGCCTAGCCAGATAAAGCACAGGTACTGTGTCAATCTTTGGGTTTGAGTTCAGGCTTCATATTAAAAGGGGTTGGAGATTTAGGACCAGCATCTGGTTTGGGGGCGGGAGAGACACCCTGTTCTTTCGAATGCTCCTTCATTGGAGCAGCTCCTTTTGTATTGCCCAAAGGACTCAAAACATTCTTCGGAAGATCCGTTGCTACTTTACCTAATTTTTCTGCTAAATCAACCGGCGCCTTCGTTGTTTGATCAACTAAATTCTTTGCTTGATCAGCGGGTTTATTAACTTCTTTAGCCAGATCCTTTTTTTTATCGTCTTCTTCAGACATAAAACCACCAAAATGAGTCCCGATAATTCACTCTAGGCTGAAAACCCTTATGCTGTCAAATGCACGCTCTAATCAACCAGCAACAAATCATCAATCCGTTTGGCAGTATGGGCAATCGTCGGTGCGGATAAAATACTATGCGCTGGAATTTCAACTGCGAATTTATCTCGCAGTGCAGACACAATATGCATAGCCAGTAAGGAATTGCCCCCTACAGAAATAAAACTACTGTTGGTACCCAGTTTTAATTCAAAAATATCTTCCATCAAACCAACCAGCTCCTTTTCTGTTTCAGTATCGGGCTCTGCAATACTATCAATGGAATACGTCACCGGACATTCAAGCTCTTCTAACGCATTGCGATTGATTTTACCGCTATTGGTCCAGGGCATATGTTTGATGATATTAAATTTCGACGGCAGCATATGCGAAGGTAAATGCTCACGCAGGAATGAAAAAATATCATCAATAAAGCTATTGTTGACCTCGCTATCCGTCACAATAAATGCCTCCAAATGCTTGTCTAAGAGCACACTTTTTTTCGTGATAACAGCGACTTCTTTCACTGCAGGATGCTTAATGAGATGTAATTCAATTTCTTGCAATTCAATCCTAAAACCGCGAATCTTTACTTGCTCATCTTTTCTACCCAGGTAAACGAGTTGTCCATCATCCAAATATTTACCAAAATCACCGGTGCGATATAAAAGCGCATTCGGCGTTTCTCCCCAAGGATCAGGGATAAAACGCTCATGGGTCAATTCACTACGATTGATATAACCACTTGCCAACGCTGCACCACCAACATAAATTTCACCAGCACTACCTGTGGGCAACAATTGCTGCTCATCATTCAATACCAAAATTTTTGTGTTATAAATCGCCTGGCCAATAGGTGCGTAATCAGGCCAATTGCTCTTATCATTGGGGTAAGTGAAACTGGTCACCACATGTGTCTCGGCAGGACCATAGTAGTTCATCAATTTGCAAGCTTTTATCTGTTTAAAAAAGCTCAAAATCGCTGGGGTGATAACCAATTGCTCCCCTGCTACAATCACTTCTTTTAAACTTTGAAAATAATCGGTATCCAAATGTGCTTCTGCCAAGCTCTTCAAAAAAGGCACTGGCACCACCAAGTGCTGAATCGCTTGCGATTTCACAATACGAGCAAACTCAAACAGATCGAGACGATCTTGCTCAGAAATCAGCGTTAACGTGCCACCAGAACCAAATGCCGAAAATATCTCGATAAAGCTCATATCAAAATTTAAAGTGGCGAACTGCAAGACATTACGCTTGCCCTTAATTTGATGCAAATGCCAGTAAATCAAATTACTCAATGCCCGATGTGGCAACTTCACGCCTTTGGGATAGCCAGTCGAACCCGATGTGTACATCACATAACCAATATTATCCAAGCTCACGGTTGAAAGCACGGGCTCATCATTGGCAGCAGGATCTTCTAACACATCTTCCAACACAATAATTTTTTTGGCATCGAATGACACATCAGCAGCTAATTTTCGTTGCGCCAACAGCATTTCAGCACCAGAATCTTCAAACATAAAGGTAAGATTTTTTTCTGGATAATTATAATCCAACGGCAAATACACCCCGCCAGATTTTAAAATACCCAATAACCCTACAATCATCTCTATGGAACGTTCAACATAGATCGCGACCAATTTATCACCGCTAATCCCAGCGGCAATCAAGGCATTTGCTACTTGATTAGATTGTCGCTCTAGCTCTGAATACGACAGGTGTTTATCCTGGTAAACCAAAGCAATGCTATCCGGCCGTAGTGCCACTTGTGCTGAAAATATTTGATGCACACATAATTCGGGAAACGCTTTATGCCGCATTTTATTATGACTTAATTGCAAAATGGCTTCTTGAGAAACAATGTCTGTAAACACTGCACTACTTTGATCCTCTTCTTCAGGGTGCCATAGAGAGTTTAAAAATAATTTATGCTTCATCTCTAAACAGCAAGAATTAGGTTCCACCTCCTGAATTGCCTTCAATAAATGATCAACAGATTTGCCATCTGATTGCCTGACTTGCTCAACGCTACCAATACTTTTACTGTAATTCGCCACCAAATCTTGCAAATCGTTGGTCGGCATCAACACTTCTTCCCCTAAAGAAAACCCTAAGGCTTTTTGCACAACCAAATCATATTTATCTTTTACCCATTTGTAAGCCCGGTCTAAATCTTTTGATTGCTGTTGCTGCAATTGGTACGTCAAACCCGCCATGAGTAAGCCATACGATATCACTTCCCCTACCAAAGCCTGAATCCAATACACCGCTACAAAAGGTTTATCAAATAATGTTTGTTTCTGTGCCAATGCATAGTGAGAGATCCGATCTACCACAGATTGCATATCAAGAAACAATTGTTTTTGTTGTAGGGTTTCGGAAACAAAGGCTTCAAGCATCGGGTTTTTCACCAAGGCTCTTGATCCAACATACATATTCAATGCTTCTGTCGGGCCTTCAAAAACACGAAATGCGCGCGCATCTCGGTACATTTTTGATACCCCGCTGGCTTCTTCATACCCTCTAGCGCCAAGCATTTGAACCAAGCGATCCACAATCCAATCTAAATACTCGGCGCCAAGCACTTTCGAAACCACCAATGATTCTTCTGGCACAATGCTAGCATTCTCATCACAAAAATGTGCGATAACGGACACAAAATTATCTATCGCTGTCACAACTGCCGTCATTTCACTTAAATGGACCAGTGTTACGGGATTATCCAACAATAATCCCGTTGCAATGATACGGCGCTGTGCATAACGCAACATCAATTGGATGCTTCGTTTCATTGCCCCAATGGCTGCGGCCGCAAGGAAAAGTCTGACGTACATCATATTATCCTGAGCAATTTCCATACCTTCCCCAGGCTGTCCTAGCAAATGATCATGAGTCACTTTAAGATCATCCATATGGATCGTATTTCTGGAAAATCCACGCAAACCCATCATTGGCGCATCTGGACCAATACTCAATCCTTTCGTACCTTGGGGCACCAAAAACGCAGTCATCCCTTGCCAATTATGCTCCGGATCCACCTGGTTCACGTAAATAGCAGTGACCGCCGCAGAAGAACCCAGACCTACCCAGCGCTTGCTACCATGTAATAACCAAGCGTTGCCATCAAACACTGCCACAGATTTCATCGCTCTCGGGTTTGACCCAGCTTCTGACTCCGTCATTGCACCCGCTGTAAAAATACGGCCAGCAGCCACTTGTGGCAGGTACAGTTCTTTCATGCTTTTAGTCGCATATTTTTCTAACGTATGTGCGCCTTGAATACTTTCGATAAGCACCAAAGCCAGGGTCAAATCAATAGCCGCGACCTGTTCAATCAATCGTAGTTTGTCAGAAGTTTGTAGTTCTAAACCACCGTACTGGTGGGAAACATGAATACCAAAAAAACCTTGATTACCAAGATCTAAAAACACATGTGGCGGGAAACTGCCTTGTTCATCAATCTGCAACGAATCTATATTTGCTGCTGCATATGATCTTAACCAGACAATCATTTTATCTGCAATACGCTTACTACGAGAGTTTGAGCCCATTATTTCTTCTCCATAGAGCTGTTGCTAAAGGGGAAACACAGCCAAGTCATTTGGCCATACAAAGTATTGCTATTCAAACCAGGGAAAACGTCTAATAATCTCGTCAAGCTAAAAATTTGGCTCATTATACATATCGAGGAATTCATTGTCAGCATTAATTATAAAAATCTCTCGGAAAACTACTTTCAATGTTGCGTATTACAGGTTACTGTTAGCCTAAATGAAAAATCCACCTTTATTTTTGGAGTGATTTGTGGATATAAATTATCAAAATATTTTCAAATCGTATTTAAAAAACACGAGTGATTTATTTTTAATTCTGTCTCACGAATACTGTATTCTCGACATCAACCCAGTAGCACAAAAAATTTTAGGTTGGGAAAAAAAATTTGTGCTCAATAAAAAAATTTTTGATTTGTTTGAAGAAGGCGGGTTAACACCCTTCTTTCAATCAAATGTCTCTACTTCACAAAACACGATACTTTGCGATGTGGGCAGCGGCAATCAAAAACTGAAAATTGCTTGGACCACATTCCCCATCCAAGAGCAAAAGCATGGCAATAGCTTTTTGATTGTGGGAGAAAAAAAACCTGCCTTGTCTGACGAAAAACTACAAAACTTACAATTAGATATCATCATGAAGTATGCACCCGGCCTGTTTTACTGGAAAGATCTCAATAGTATTTATCAAGGATGTAATGAGGAGTTCGCCAAATTATCTGGATTAAAATCTCGAGATGATGTGGTTGGGAAAAGTGATTATGACTTACACTGGGAAAACCGCGCTAAAGAATATATTGAAATTGACCAAATGGTGATGCACTCAGGCAAAGCAGATTTCAATCGTGAAGAAAAAGTAACGCACTCAAAAAAAACGACCATGACTGCGCTAACGAATAAAGTACCATTACGTAATAAAGAGGGTCAAGTGATTGGCGTTTTAGGTATTACCACAGATATCACCCACCAAAAAGAAGTAGAACGAGAATTAAATCTTTCCAAAGAAGCGGCAGAAACAGCCAACCGTGTCAAAACAGAATTTATTGCCAATATGAGTCATGATATCCGCACGCCCTTAACCGGCGTCGTAGGTGTCTCTAATATACTGGAAGAATTAGAAACGGATCCTGAGTTAAAACAATATGCTCGAGACGTGCACGAATGTGGTGAGCAATTGCTGAGTATGCTTAATAATATTCTGGATGTTGTTTCAGCAGATCATATCGATGATACAGATGTCGCTCATGAAGCGTTTGATTTGTCCAAATGCCTGCACGATATCATTCAATTAGAAAAACCAACGATTACATTAAAAAAATTGAATTTGATCGAACAATTAGATGAAGACGTGCCACAATATCTAATCAGTGACCGTACTAAAATCCATCGCATCCTTTTAAACTTGGTCGGTAATGCTATTAAATTCACACCAAACGGCAATATCACTATCGAAACCAAGCTACTAAGTCAAACCAAAAAAGCAGCTCGCATTTATTTTGCCGTGAGTGATACCGGCATTGGTATTTTACCAAGCCAACGCGACAAAGTGTTTGATCGCTTTTTTCGAGCGACGCCATCCTACAAAGGCTTATACAAGGGCCATGGTGTAGGATTACATATCGCGCAATCCTACGCAAAACTCCTCGGCAGTGAAATCAAACTGATGAGTAAAGAAGGCCAAGGCACGACGTTCTATTTCGAATTGTTGGCAGATATTGGCCAACCTGAAAATAACAAATCTAGTGATATACCCCTTGCAACGACTGACCTACCTCAGTCTGAACCCATTCAATCCAACACATTGGGCACACAAAACACTAGAAATGAGTATACCCTGTTATTGGTAGAAGATAATAAAATTGCACTGAAAGTCTTAGAATCCATCATCACCCACGCAGGCCATCATTTTAAATCTGCCATCAATGGTGAGTCCGCACTAGAACTTGCAAAAACCCAATTATTTGATTTGATTATTACCGATCTGGGTTTACCTGGCATATCTGGCCAAGAATTTACTAGAAAACTACGTGAATGGGAAAAATCTCATCGCCAACCACGAGTACCTATCATAGGGCTAACGGCTCATACAGAACAAAATGTTCGTAAAGACTGTTTATTAGCTGATATGAATGATGTCATCACCAAACCGCTCACAAAGCCCGTGTTACAACGGATTGTCTCACAGTTTCTATCACATCCTGAACAACAAGACTTCACAGAACCAACCGTACCACCTATCTCTAAGCTGGGCGCAGACTTACCTAATTTTGAAGAGCAATTATTCGCGCTTGATCAATTAGCGGTGCTTGATGCTGATCTTGCTATCAAAAACTTGGGCGGCAATAAAAACTTGTTGATTTCCATGCTCAAGGAACTCTTTGAAAAAGAACTTCCAATTGAGAAAAAACAATTAGAACAAGCCTTTGTCACGAAAAACTGGCATAAAATTGAAAAGTTGGCGCACAAAATGAAAGGTGGATTGGTCTATCTTGGCCTGATAAAACTCCAGCACGCATGCCAATATCTAGAACGATACCATAAAGCCGGACACCAAAAGTTATTAGAAGAGCTTTATACTCAAATGATGAGCAATTTGGAAGAAACCAAAACCAAGATCCACCATTGGCTTAAAACAGAACAAGAAAGTCGGAACGTAAACTCATGACCCAACGCAGCAAATTCATTCTCCTCACCATTGGCATCGTCGCTCTATGCGCAGCTTTGGTTTTTTATTGGCAAACACCCAAACACCCCAGCATCCCAACGCAACCTGAGCTCATCCCTGAACCTGTCGAAACGGTCATCCTCAAACCAGCTTCCTTTTCAGAGCTTCCTGGCTGGTCAACGACGCAAACATTAAAATCATTAGAAGCATTTCAATTGTCTTGCCAGCGTTTGATCCATCTTAAGCCAACGCGCCCAGTTGGTAATGAATGGTTACCTCTACAAGCAAAAGATTGGTTCCGCCCCTGTCGAGCAGCTTTAAAATTAAAATCTCCCTCAGAGCAAAAAGCCAAGTCTTTTTTTGAAACCTGGTTTCAACCTCAAACCTTCGTCAAAGAACAACCCATTGTTGGTTTATTCACAGGATATTACGCACCTCAAATTGCAGCCAGCTTACAAAAAACAGAAGCCTACCCCACCCCTATTTATGGCGTGCCAAAAGATTTAATCGTCATCAAATTAAACGATTTCGATCCTGCCCTACCTGCGCGAAAATTGATGGGCCACATCAAACATAACCGTATGAAGCCCTACTATTCCAGAGCAGAGATTGACCAAGGCGCCATCAAGCATACCGCGCCCGTGATTGCCTATGTTCGCAACCCGATTGATCGTTTATTTCTAGAAATCCAAGGTTCGGGAACGTTAAAGTTTGAGGATGGCAGCCAAGCAAATCTGGGCTATGCTGGCAAAAATGGTTTGTCCTATACCGCTATTGGCCGTGTCCTGATACGACGTGGTATTTTAAATTCGAAAACAGTATCGATGCAAAATATTCAAAAATATTTAGAATCCCACCCCGCAGAAAGAAATAACATCATCAACAAAAATCGCTCGTTTGTGTTTTTTAAAACCATGACGGAAGAAGGAGCATATGGCACACAAGGTGCCAAACTCACCCCAGGCTATTCGTTGGCAGTTGATCCGTCTTGGGTACCTTTGGGTATGCCTATTTGGCTCAACACCACCAGACCAGACTCCGAACTTAATACCAACCACCCATTAAATCGTTTGATGATTGCCCAAGATACTGGAGGCGCCATCAAAGGAACTGTCCGTGGAGATGTCTTTTGGGGCAACGATAATCAAGCAGCAGCCATCGCAGGTAAAATGAAAAATCATGGGCGCTATTGGTTGTTAACCCCTAAATCGCGATTGGCAATCACAGAAACCACAAAAAATCACGAGACCCATACTTAAATTTACTATGAACACTAAAAAATGAGGATACGAAGATGCAACAACAATTAATGAAAACTTTTTTTTGGGGGTTATTATTTCTAAGTTCAATAGTTATGGCCAAAGAATTTGGGGTTTATGAAACTCATCCGTATGAATTTTTAATCAAGAAAAATATTTTTCAGTTTTCTGAAACCTACCTTATCTCTGCACCATCACAAAGTGACACATCTTATCAACCAACTTATCGAGGAATGGTTAAAAAAAGTGCCTTTAGAATTCGTACAAATTATGATTTATCAAACCAAAACGGTTGGCAAGCAACTGGCATCACTCGATTACTTTCTATGGGCATCGTGTACCCTTGGGCAACAGATATCGATATTTATGATACACGAGGCGTTAAAATTGGCTTTATCGATGGCAGTATTGCCACACTTGAATCCGCAAGATTTGACCTTTATCACTATGATGAAACTGGCCATTCCACTCAAGTAGGCGTTGCCTTAGCCAATGCAGACTTCACCCATTTTTCCATTACAAATCCGGAAAATTATCTATCCATTGCCGAATTAACTCGCGATATGAAAAAGAATGCTTGGAAGATAACAGTTACTGTCCCTGAAATCATTGATGATCGTATGATTCGAATTTTTGCGGGTTTCGTAATCAATTATCAAGATCAGTTCTTGGCAACACCCGTTGACCGTTCAAAAGTCTAGATCCTAACTTTATATTGTATCACAATGAGTTGATTGACGTATCTGGGGCTTGTCCGAGTGCTCCAGTAATCTAGCTAGATCTCTGGATCCAGCGGACATGCCCTGAGCTATCCCCACTTTTTTTGAGATTAAGGAATTGAAAATTAGGAAGAAAAACGATTAGCAGTGCATGACTAAATGTGATCAAATAAAGTTTGCAAACAATTATAAGGTCATAATCATGCACTTGATGAAATTATT
>JANSXK010000090.1 GCA_024742995.1 Gammaproteobacteria bacterium | reverse complement strand
TCTCCCACATAACCAATTTGAGAAGCCACCCACTCGACCAAAGATGCTGACATATGGGTGTTGAGCTGGTCAACAAGAAAGACGGCCTGTTGGCCTTCCTGCAACACAGCAGTAGTACGCTGAATAAAGCATAGAAAGTCCAGTTCGGTACGAGTAGGATGAATGCGGTAACTGATTAGTTGTCCGGTAGCGACATCCTGAGCCGCCATCAGCGTGGTAGTGCCATGGCGTTTGTATTCATACTCTACACGCCGGTCTCTGCCTGGCCTAAGAGGCTGGCTCTTACGCTCTAATGCCTGGATGCCTGTTTTCTCGTCTACACTGAACAGGCGTATGTCCTTGTCCAGTCCTGAGACGGCCAATATGATTAGCTTGCAGATCGTTCGTACCCGTTGGGCGAAGGCCTCCCAATCGTCGATGTGGGGGAAGAGCCAATAACGGTTCTTATGCGGACGTACCTCCCGATTTTTTTAAAATGTTCCTCACATGACTGGGGGAAATCTTATCTACTATTTTTTGTTCCATGGCCATTTGGGCGAGCGTGTCTCTAGTCCAGGCCCCTTGAGGAAGCCCATAATCAGAGGGCTTTTTACACGCCAGAGCGACAATTTGTTCCTTTTGCGCTTGAGTGATGCGTGGCTTCACCCCGCTACGTGCACGGTCAGAAAGGACTAAATCCATTTGTTTGCCTAGTTCATGGTCGCTGATTGGTTTTCCAGCGCAATCCACTTCCAGGGCTTCGAGCCGCCCCTGATTGTCTGCCCATCGAGTATACCAGCGTATGCCTACATCCGCACGCAGCCCTAGGTCCTTAGCTGAGCTAAAGGCACTTTTGCCCTCTAGCATACCGTGGAGGAGAGCATAGCGTTGATGCAGCCGATGGCTAAGATGACCTTGCTTTAGGCGTTTGCTTACCAACGAACGCTGTCTTGGACTTGCTTCTAAGGGTGGGAGTGCTTTTGCCATACTTGAATTATCTTTATGATTGAGCATAAAGATAATTCAAATACTATAATCTAGTGCCGGAGGCACTAG
>JANSXK010000021.1 GCA_024742995.1 Gammaproteobacteria bacterium | reverse complement strand
ATGATTATGACCTTATAATTGTTTGCAAACTTTATTTGATCACATTTAGTCATGCACTGCTAATCGTTTTTCTTCCTAATTTTCAATTCCTTAATCTCAAAAAAAGTGGGGATAGCTCAGGGACAAGCCGCGGGACGTAGGTATGGTGAGATCAAGGGAGGTAGGTGTTGAGAGGCATAGGAGGTGGCGTTGCGGGACATCGATAGCACATGCCATGGGATGTGCGAGCCTAGTCTGTTTTGGATGCAAGGGGTCATCCAGATGCATCGCTATAAAATGATGATATCCCCTATGGATTCAGGGTTATTTTGATACAAGTTATTTTATGATATCATTGGCATTTTGTCCGTGGTATATCGGGGTATACATGACGTCTGTGGGTTGTTTATTTATTGTGTCAGCACCTTCTGGGGGTGGGAAAACGACGTTGATTCAGGCGTTGATTGACCATACCAAAGACATCGCTGTTTCGATTTCACATACCACACGGTCACAACGTCCTGGAGAAACTGAGGGCGAAGATTATTTTTTTGTTCAGGATGATGTGTTTGAAACGATGGTGGCAAAGGATGAATTTGTTGAGCATGCCACTGTTTTTGAGCATGAGTATGGCACATCCTATGCGCAAATTACTGAGCATTTGCAGCAAGGCGTTGATGTGGTCTTGGATATTGATTGGCAGGGTGCGCAGCAAATCAAACAGCGTTTTCCAACGGCGGTCAGCATTTTTATCATTCCACCGTCATTGACCATTTTGCAAGAACGTCTCATGCAGCGTCAACAAGATGATAGCCAAGTCATTGCACATCGGATGCAATGTGCGCAGGCTGAAATGCAGCATTATGCTGAGTTTGATTATTTGATTGTGAATGATGATTTTTCTAAAGCCGCAAAAGAACTGACAATGATTGTCATGACGGAGCGTTTGCGCACAGGGCGCCAAGAAATTAGTCAGAGGAAACTACTATCTTTCCTTTTAGCATCGCAGTAAAATAGGACAGGACTTAAGCAAAGTCGCGATATTTTTACTCGATGTCGCATTTTTGCTTAAATTCTGTTGGTCCATTGTTCAATTTTTTGGGAGGAAAGTATGGCACGTGTAACTGTAGAAGATTGTTTGAACCATGTGGAAAATCGTTTTGAATTGGTGATGGTTGCCTCAAAACGTGCACGTGATATCGCTGTGCGCGGTGCACAACCTCAGGTTGAATGGGAAAATGATAAGCCTACCGTTGTGGCATTACGCGAAATTGCAGAAGGTTTGGTCAAAGCCGATATTTTAATAGAAGACTAAATGCGTGGACTACTTCGTCGAGCTCCAAGAGGCCCTAGAGGACTATTTAGAACCCGATCAAGTGGAAGCCTGCCATCAAGCTTATTTTGTCGCGACTCGCGCGCACGATGGACAGATGCGCCGTTCCGGCGAACCTTATATTTCTCATCCTGTCGCAGCAGCATTAATCCTTGCTGGCATGCGATTGGATCATCAAACCATCATGGCAACGTTATTACATGATGTGGTCGAAGATACCTTAATCAGCCAGGAAGAATTACTCAAATTGTTTGGTGAAGAAGTGGCTGCCCTGGTTGATGGGGTTACCAAACTTACCAAAATCAAATTCGAATCGCGGGCCGAAGCGCAAGCAGAAAATTTTCGTAAAATGGTTTTAGCGATGGTGAAAGATATCCGTGTCATCATCGTCAAATTGGCCGATCGCCTACATAATATGCGTACTTTGGGCGTCATGCCTAACGCAAAACGACGACGCATTGCAATTGAAACGTTGGAAATTTACGCACCGATCGCCAATCGTCTTGGCATGCATGCAATTTACACAGGCCTTGAGGACTTGGGGTTTAAAGCCTTATATCCTATGCGCTATCAGGCGTTGAAGTCTGCCATTGATAAATCTCGCGGCAACCGCAAAGAATTGACCCACAAAATTGAAAATGATTTACAAGAAGCCTTAGAAGATTTAGATATTCCCTACGAACATGTGTTTGGTCGCCAAAAGCATTTGTATAGTGTTTATCGCAAAATGAAGCAAAAAAAGGCATCTTTTACGGAGATATCTGATGTTTTTGCCTTTCGCGTGATTACTGACGACATCGATGCTTGTTATCGAGTTTTGGGTGCCTTGCATCAAACTTACAAGCCGGTGCCGTTGCGATTTAAAGATTTCATTGGTATTCCCAAAGTGAATGGGTATCAATCGTTACATACAACGTTATTTGGCCCGTTTGGCGTGCCCTTAGAAGTACAAATACGTACCCGTGAAATGGACCGGGTGGCTGAAAATGGGGTGGCGGCACATTGGATTTATAAATCGGCCGGTTTAGAAGTAAATGAAGCACAATTGCGTGCACGTGAGTGGGTTCAGCGCTTGTTGGAAATGCAGCGCAGTGCGCGTAGTTCTATCGAATTCATCGAAAATGTTAAAGTGGATTTGTTTCCGGACGAAGTGTATGTTTTTACGCCTAAAGGCCACATTATGGAATTGCCAAAAGGTGCGACACCAGTGGATTTTGCGTATGCGGTACACTCTGATGTGGGAAATCACTGCGTCTCCGCCAAGGTGAATCGTCGCTCGGTGTTGTTGAGCATGCCATTAACCAATGGCCAGACGGTCGAGGTTAGCACGTCAGTGTCGGCGCACCCTAATCCAGCATGGTTAAATTTCGTCGTTACTGGAAAAGCGCGTTCTAACATTCGTAATTTTTTGAAAGCGCAACACCATACAGAATCTATCGATATGGGTCAGCGCTTGTTGGATCAAGCTTTGGCGGAATTGGCCAGTCAGTCTGATAATATTCCTCCTGAAACCCTAGAAGCATTGCTGCATGACTTGGACTATAAATCAGTTGATGATCTCTTTTATGCGCTGGGAACAGGTAATCAAATGCCTATGGTGATTGCGAAACGTTTGGTAGTGAAACAAGAATCATCTGACTCTGTCATTGAACAGGGATTGAACTCTCTCGCTATCCGAGGTACTGAAGGGATGGTGGTACAGTTTGCCAAATGTTGTCAGCCCATTCCTGGGGATAGTATTGTCGGCAGATTTCAACAGGGTCGAGGTATTTTAGTACATACTAGCGATTGTGGGATGATCAAGCAGTCTTCTCATAATCCTGAGCAATTTGTGTCGATGCGTTGGGATGAGCAAGTATCTGGCGAATTTTGGGTGGATATCACCCTGGATGTGACCAACGAACGTGGTGTTTTGGCCAAATTAGCCACCGTGATTGCCGAAGCAGAATCTAATATCGGTAATATTTCTGTGGATCCTAAAGATGGTCGCCATAATGCCGTGACGTTTGCCATAGCAGTGATGGATCGCAAGCATTTGGCCAGAGTCATGCGTCGTTTGCGCTCGAATCCATTGGTCGTACGATTATATCGAAAAAAACAGGGAGAATAACATCATGCAAGCGATTACCAGTACAGAGTCACCAGCAGTGATTGGTTCTTATAGCCAGGCCATTCGTGCGGGAGATACGGTTTATTTATCGGGTCAGATTCCGTTGGATCCGCAAACCCAGGTCCTGTGTAGTGAAGAGATTGAATCCCAAATCAAACAAGTGCTTCATAATATGGAAGCATTGTGTGTGGCGGCAGGTGGGACTTTAGCGAACGTGGTCAAAGTCACAGTGTATGTGATGGACCTCAGTCATAGCAGCTTGGTGAATGACGCTATGATGGCCGCATTTGCTGAACCTTATCCGGCTCGCGCCATGGTACAAGTGGCTGGCTTACCTCGTGGTGCGCAAGTTGAAATGGATGCGGTGATGGTTTTGCGATGACGGTAGTGTTGTTACATCATGTTACTTTGAATGTTGCAAATACAGCGATACTGCAGGATGTCGATTGGCAAATTCATGCCAAAGATCGCATCGCGTTGGTGGGGCGCAATGGTGCCGGTAAATCAACGTTATTGAATTTATTACAAGGTCATTTGGTTCAAGACAACGGACAAATTCAAATGCAACAGGGATTACGCGTCGCTGGATTGGCCCAAGACGTGCCCTTAGATGATAATGCTTCCATCTTTTCTATATTGACCCAAGGGTTGGGGGATGCAGGAGAAACCTTGGTGGCGTTGCGGGAACAAACGCAAGAGGAAGACTACGCCGGCATTGCTGAAAGTCATCAACGTTTAGATGATTTACATGCTTGGGATTGTCTTCCCAGGGTTGAAACCATTGCTTCTCATTTGTCGTTACCCTTAGATGCGATTATGCGTGATTTATCTGGTGGGATGAAACGCCGAGTGTTGTTGGCCGCAGCGTTGGTGACGCAACCCGAACTGTTGCTATTGGACGAACCAACCAATCATCTGGATTTACCCTCGATTGAGTGGTTGGAATCTTATTTGGCATCCTATTCAGGGGCGCTAGTGTTGGTGACGCATGATCGCTCGTTTTTATCAAAGATAGCTACTAAAATTGTGGATTTGGATCGGGGTCGTTTACAATCTTATGATTGTTCGTATGAAACTTTCTTAGAACGTCGTGATGCGTTTCGCCTGAGCGAGCAAAAAGAGCACGCCCTTTTTGACAAACGTATGGCAGAAGAAGAAGTGTGGATCAGAACAGGTATCAAAGCCAGGCGTACCCGTAATGAAGGGCGGGTACGTGCGCTCGAAGCCATGCGTGATGCCTATCAACAACGTCGTCAAGCACAGGGAGCGGTCAAAGGATTGCAGACTGATGTGCAGCGCTCAGGTTCTTTGGTGATTGAAGCCCAGAATGTGAATTATGAGATGCAGGGCAAAAAATTGATCGAAGATTTTTCCCTGGTGTTACATCGTGGCGAAAAATTAGGGATTATTGGTCCCAATGGTTGCGGCAAAACCACCTTAGTGCGTTTGTTATTAGGTGAGTTGGAGGCAGATTCGGGTCAGATTCGACGTGGGACTGCTTTAGAAATTGCCTACTTTGATCAACTGCGGCGGCAGCTCGATCCGAGCAAAACAGTGATGGCCAATGTAGCTGATGGCGCAGAGCATGTGACCATTCAGGGAAAATCCAAACATGTGGCGTCATATTTGCAAGATTTTTTGTTTTCTCCACATGTGTTTCAGCAACCGGTATCCTCACTGTCAGGCGGCGAATGTAATCGCTTATTATTAGCAAAATTATTAGCGAAGCCAGCAAATGTTTTGGTTTTGGATGAGCCAACGAATGATTTAGATATTGAGACCTTGGAATTACTAGAAACCCTTTTGGTAGAATACGCTGGTACGGTATTGTTGATTAGTCACGATCGTGCGTTCATCAATCGCGTTGTGACCAGTGTTTTGGTCTACGAAGCGGATCAACGGTTTCATGAATATCTGGGGGGTTATGATACTTATCAACAGTATAAATTGCAGCAAGCTCAAGCTGCGCCTAAAAAGCCACAACGTGCTCCCGCATCTAAGCCTCGCTCATCCGAAACAGCAGCACGCCTGACCTCTCAAGAGCAACGCGAATTAGCACGCTTGCCACAGGGCATTGAAGCTTTAGAGCAGAAAATCCAAGCCTTAACCCAAACGTTTACCGCGCCAGAATTTTACCAGCGTCCTGCGGCTGAAATTGCGCGTTTCCAAAAGGATCTGGCCAAAGAAGAAGCGGAACTTGCGCAGATGTACGAGAGATGGGAGACTCTAGAGAGTCAGAAAGGATTATAAAAACCGCGGGACGTAGGTTTTGTAGAATGATTTGAAGGAGAAATCCACATCATGATGGCAACCATCGCATTTGTGACTATTATTTCCGCAATTTTGGTTTTTTTTATCGATGAATTTTTGGCGTATGGCAAAAAATTGAGGGCCAGACCCTACGTGTTTTTAACCTTTTCTATCCTATTGGCTTCGGCGCTTATCGAAATGTATGCTTCACACTTGCTTTGGTTATTGATTTTTTTCTGGATAGCTTTATTGAAATGCGTGGCGTATTTAGCGCAGCATTTGCCTGTACCAGGCGCCAATCAATTGGCTCAAATTGTAGTGGCTTTGGTTATGGCTGCTTGTCCTATCCTGATAGGATGGGCGCTCGAACAAAGAGAAAAAAAACGTTTTTTAGTGGTGTCATCAAAGGTGAAGAAGCGAGGTTATGTTTCGGGATTGATGATCTGGGTGTTGGTTTTGTTACTTTTTGTTTTAGGGGTGCCAGGGTCCAATTTTTCTGGATAAATCGTTTTATGTTGCGCAGACAAATAACGGGCTTCCAATTCAACATCGATATAGCGATCGGTGGTTGCGCTAGAACTATGTCCTGCATCATCGCGCACATGTTCTCTAGGACGCGTTTTCACGTCTTCAGAGATGCCGGTGTGGCGTAACCAATGAACTGTGGCTTCGGACAAATGATCTGCATCTTCCGCGTGGCCTGTTGCACGTAATTCCGCGGCGCCGAGATCGAAACATTGTTGAATCAATCGTCGCAGCGGTGCAGGATCACTCATAGGACCTGTGCCACGAATTTTAGGAATCAAGGGCGAATTGTCAGCGGGCGTGGGTAGTAGCGTTAATCCCAAACTACGGCGCCAGCGCATCAAACATTGCAGCATGGCTTCTGAAACGGCGATTTGCCGCTCTTTATTGCCTTTGCCGACGGTAGTGAACCACCAATAACCATTTGCATCTTTGCTGAAATGATTCATGGTAGGGATCCAGCGTTTGCTGGCCGCCAATTCTGAAATGCGCAAATACATGCCGTATAAGATATTTAAGATAAAACGCGTGCGTTCATGCATATTAGGATCTTTGGTGGCTAGGGTTTCGGCAGCAGCCAACACGGCTTGCCATTGTAATAAGCTAAGACGTCGCACTGGGGTCGCACTTTGACGTTTGCGCACGAATTTGCTTTTTTGGCGAATGAGTGTGACGGGGTTTGCGATCATGTATTCTTCGGCAATTAAGAAGTTAAATAAGGTGCTTAAAATAGCAAATAGTTCTTGGATAGCACCTTGAGATAATTCAAATTGTTCTATTTTTGGAGTATTACCCATTTGTCGGGCTGTTTTACTGACGGTGCTGACAAAGGGTCGCCATTCTGGATTTGGGATGCGTTTTCCCTCCGCATTTATGAAGCGCGGGCATTTTTTCAGGTTGATCCAGGTTCGTGGGGGATTTTGGCAAAATCGAACGAATTGTTCGATATCATCACGTTTTAGCTCAGGGAGGGTTTTTTTCTGAATCAACCACGTCCATTGCAACAAACGTTCCGTTTCGCGGCGATAAGAATTAAAGGTGCCCAAACTGCCTGTATAACTTTTTAGGAATTGTAAGCCATTGTGAAAATCAGGCTGAAATTTGGCATCGGGCAGGATGGCATGGTCGCTGTTTTTATGGATGAAGCTGAGGCTATCAAAGAGGGGAAGGAGTTTCATCAAAGATCCGTGCCAGTATTATCTAGCTCGATCATAGCAGAACTCTTGCAAGACCTCGAGTCAACTTTCAATACTTTGGGTTGTCACAGACAATAAATGACTTTGTGAACTAAATATTTTATATTGACCTATAATTCGACTCAAGGTATCATTTGCCCTCTGTCATTGAGACGGGTTTAAGACGGGGTGTAGCGCAGCCTGGTAGCGCGCCTGCTTTGGGAGCAGGATGTCGGGAGTTCGAATCTCTCCACCCCGACCAATATTTGCGCCCGTAGCTCATTTGGATAGAGCATCGGCCTTCTAAGCCGAGGGTAGCAGGTTCGAATCCTGCCGGGCGTACCAGTCGCCGAGAGCAGTGTTTGGATAGGCTTTTTTCGAAACATGTTGTCACTGTGTTTCGGAGGAAATCATATGGTGGGCGTAGCTCAGTTGGTAGAGCCCCGGATTGTGATTCCGGTTGTCGCGGGTTCAAGTCCCGTCGTTCACCCCATTAATTATTTGCGAAAGTGGCGGAATTGGTAGACGCACTGGATTTAGGTTCCAGCGGGGCAACCTGTGAGAGTTCGAGTCTCTCCTTTCGCACCATTATTTGTAGTAAATTATTTTAATTTTATGAGGTGAGCAAATGGCTGTTTCAGTTGAATCCTTGAGTGGTTTGAAACGTAAAATGACAATTTCGGTGCCTGCCGAAGATTTTACTAAAGAGTATGACTCAAGAATTAAAAAATTAGCTGCAAAAGTGAAAATCGATGGATTTCGGCCTGGAAAAGTGCCTTTGACGGTGGTCAAGCAGCGCTATTCTTTCTCAGTGACAAATGAAGTGGCACAAGAATTGATTCAATCAAGCTTGTATGAAGCACTACAAGAACATAAATTATCACCAGTTGCATCTCCAGAAATTGAGCCAGAGCAAATGGCACCAGGCCAACCGTTTTCTTATCACGCAACGTTTGAAGTATTCCCAACATTTGAAGTTGCTGAATTGGATGGTGAAAAAGTGGATTTGGCTTCATCCGAAGTTCAAGACAGCGATGTCGACAAAATGATTGAAAGCCTGCGTGAGAAAAACAAAGAGTGGGAAGCTGTTGCGCGTGCAGCCAAATCAGGCGATAAATTAGTGATTGATTTTGACGGCTTTATTGATGACAAACCTTTCGAGGGTGGCAAAGCTGAAAATTTTGAAATTGTTTTGGGATCAGGATCGATGATTCCAGGATTTGAAGATGGTTTGATTGGCTTAAAGGCAGAGAAAACCAAAGATTTAGATGTGACTTTTCCAGAAGATTATGGTCATGCTGAATTGGCAGGTAAAGCCGCACGTTTCCATGTAACGGTGAAACAAGTGATGAAAGGAACGTTGCCAGAAGTCAATGATGCTTTCGCTGAGATTTTCAATGTCAAAGAAGGTGGTATAGCAGCGTTGAAAGCAGATATCAAAAACAATATGGCGCGTGAATTGACGCGTCGTGTCAGCTCAGTGAATCGCGAAGCCATCTTTGATAAATTGATTGAAAAAAATCAATTTGAGATTCCAGAAGCGTTGATTAATCAAGAAATAGAGCACTTGAAGCACGAGATGTACCATAAAGTGTTTGGTAACGAGCATTCTGACGATGAGAAAATCCCTGATTTTCCTCGCGAAATGTTTGAAGACAAAGCCACGCGTCGTGTACATTTGGGCTTGTTATTTTCTGAATATGTAAAAAAACACAAAATTGAGGTTGATGGAACGCGAGTTGATGCTATGATTGAATTGTTCGCTAGTGCATATGAGCGGCCAGAAGAAGTTCGAGCATGGTACAAAGGCAACAAAGAACGACTGGCTGAGATTGAAGCGTTGGTGATGGAAGAGTTGGTTGCAGATCAAATTGTATCTACAGCTACTGTGGTACCGAAAACCTTGGCTTATGATGAAATCATGAATGCCCAGAATCAATCTGAGAACAAAGGAGACTAAGATGGCAGGGACAACGGGAGAGGCTATCAGAGCCGCAAGTGGTCTGGTTCCCATGGTCATCGAACAAACGTCGAGAGGTGAGCGTTCGTATGATATTTATTCGCGTCTTTTGAAAGAACGCATTATTTTTCTATTGGGCGAAGTAGAAGATCATATGGCCAATTTGGTGGTGGCTCAGCTGTTGTTTCTAGAATCAGAAAATCCTGAAAAAGATGTTTTCATTTACATCAATTCTCCAGGGGGCGTGGTGACTGCCGGTTTGGCGATTTATGACACTATACAGTTTATCAAACCTGATGTGAGCACATTGTGTATTGGTCAAGCAGCCAGTGCCGCAGCATTATTATTATGTGCAGGCGCGGAAGGCAAGCGTTTTTGCCTGCCAAATTCACGAGTGATGATCCATCAACCTCTTGGTGGATATCGTGGTCAGGCAACTGATATTGAAATTCATGCTCGTGAAACATTGGCGGTTCGTGAGCGCTTAAATGCGATCATGGCGCAGCACACTAAAAAAACACCAGAACAAATCATGCTTGATACTGAGCGCGATAACTTCATGAGTGCGCATCAAGCACTAGATTACGGCATGATCGACAAAGTGCTTGAAGGTCGGGATGCGTTGTAGAATCAAATGAATCGAGGGTGAGTGCATGGCGAAAAGTAGTGGATCTGGAAGCAAAACATTATATTGTTCTTTTTGTGGTAAGAGCCAAAATGAAGTCAAAAAATTAATTGCCGGACCTTCTGTATTTGTATGTGATGAATGCGTGGCTTTGTGCAATGACATTATTCAAGAAGAAGCGCCAGAAAAGCCAGAGACTGCAGAACGAGAATTACCGAAACCAAGAGAAATCAATGCTTTTTTGGATGAGTATGTGATCGGTCAGCCACATGCTAAAAAGGTTTTGTCGGTGGCGGTTTACAATCATTACAAGCGTTTGCAGCATAAGACTGAAGAAGGTATTGAACTGGGCAAATCTAACATTTTGCTGATTGGTCCTACCGGTAGTGGTAAAACACTTTTGGCTCAAACGTTGGCAAAATTTTTGAATGTGCCATTCACCATCGCGGATGCTACGACATTGACGGAAGCAGGGTACGTTGGTGAGGATGTAGAAAATATCATTCAAAAACTATTGCAAAAATGTGATTACGATATTGAGAAAGCACAGAAAGGTATCGTCTACATTGATGAAATCGATAAAATATCTCGTAAATCGGACAATCCTTCTATTACGCGTGACGTATCAGGTGAAGGGGTGCAACAAGCTTTATTGAAATTGATTGAAGGCACGGTTGCATCAGTGCCACCCCAAGGTGGGAGAAAACATCCGCAACAAGAGTTTCTACAGGTTGATACGTCGAATATTTTGTTTGTTTGTGGCGGGGCGTTCGCTGGATTGGATAGAGTGATCCGTGATCGTTCAGAGAAAAGCGGTATTGGCTTTTCTGCGCAACTAAATAAAAAAGATGCCAATGATTTCGAGGTCATTTTAGAGTCTCTAGAATCAGAAGATTTGGTTAAATATGGCTTAATTCCAGAGTTTGTGGGTCGATTGCCAGTGGTAACAACCTTACATGAATTGGATGAAGATGCTTTGATTGATATTCTGACCAAGCCCAAAAATGCCTTGGTCAAACAATTTCACGCTTTGTTTAAGATGGAAGATGTTGACTTGGAAGTGCTTGATGACGCACTGCATTTGATTGCAAAAAAAGCAATTGCACGCAAAATTGGGGCGAGAGGATTGCGCGCAACCCTTGAAAATATTTTATTAGACACCATGTATGAATTACCTTCTCTGCAGGATGTGCAAAAAGTTGTAGTGGACGAGGCGGTGGTGAAAGGTAAAACGCCTCCCATCATCGTGTACGCAGATCCTGAAGAGAAAAAAGCGGTGTAAAATGAGACCTCGTCACATCTTCTCTACGGTGTTTTCTTAGGAAACAGTTAGAAGAGCTGGTGGAATGAGGGGTGAAATCTTCAGGACTGATACAAAACAACAGGGTCGTTTTAACAAAGAGCGCGTGGTTTTGTGTCAATCCTGAGCTTATCTTGAGAAGGGGTTGATGATATATGTCAGTTGAAATTGAATTGGCACCGAGTGAAGAAGTTGATCTTTCTCATTTACCAGTGTTGCCACTCCGGGATGTTGTGGTGTATCCACACATGGTCATTCCATTGTTTGTTGGGCGCCAAAAATCTATCAAAGCGCTAGAAGCAGCAATGCTTGAAAATAAGCGTATTGTGTTGGTCGCACAACGCAAATCAGTTGACGATGATCCGACCCCAGACGGATTATTTGAATTTGGAACCATTTCCAGTCTACTGCAATTACTGAAACTACCAGACGGTACTGTGAAGGTATTGGTGGAAGGAGAGCAGCGCGCAAAAATCACCGAATTTACAGAATCGGAAGAGCAAGACTACATTGCCGCTTCTCTTGAATTGGTAGAAGAAGACAGCACGACCTTCAAGGATCAAGAAGTGCAAATCATGATGCGCTCTTTGATGTCTCAATTTGAACAATATATCAAACTCAATAAAAAAATTCCGCCTGAGGTACTGGCTTCGTTGTCTAGTATCGAAGAACCGGGTCGTTTAACCGACAATATTGCTGCTCATTTGACGCTTAAAGTAGATGACAAGCAAGCGTTATTAGAATCTCTGGATGTTGGTGAGCGCTTAGAACGTTTGATGGCATTGATTGAGAATGAAATTGATTTGTTGCAAGTTGAAAAACGCGTGCGTGGTCGTGTCAAACGCCAAATGGAAAAAAGTCAGCGCGAGTATTATTTGAATGAGCAAATCAAAGCAATTCAAAAAGAATTAGGCGAAATGGGTGATGAGGGGAGCGAATTAGAACAATTAGAGCGCGCCATTGAGAAAGCCGGCATGCCTAAGGAAGCTCATGGAAAAGCACATGCGGAATTAAAAAAACTCAAACTCATGCCACCCATGTCAGCAGAGGCTACAGTGATCCGCAGTTATTTGGATTGGATGCTGAGTGTGCCTTGGAAAAAAAGAAACCGTATTCGGTTTGATTTGAGTAAAGCAGAAAAAATGCTGGATAAAGACCATTATGGCTTAGAGAAAGTGAAAGAGCGTATTATTGAGTATCTTGCAGTACAACAGCGTGTCAAGCGCTTGAAAGGCCCCATTATATGCTTGGTAGGCCCTCCTGGGGTGGGAAAAACCTCTTTGGGGCAGTCGATAGCGAATGCCACGGGTCGTACTTTTATTCGGATTGCCTTGGGTGGTGTACGAGACGAAGCGGAAATTCGCGGTCATCGCAGGACTTATATTGGTTCGATGCCAGGAAAAATCATTCAAAAATTATGTAAAGCAGGCGTCAAAAATCCGCTGATTATGTTAGATGAAGTGGATAAGATGGCGATGGATTTTCGTGGAGATCCTGCTTCTGCATTATTGGAAGTATTAGATCCGGAGCAAAATCATACGTTCAACGATCATTATTTAGAGGTCAATTATGATCTTAGTGATGTGATGTTTATTGCCACAGCTAATTCTTTGGAAATCCCAGCACCATTGTTAGATCGGATGGAAGTGATGCGTCTTGCGGGTTATACCGAAGATGAAAAATTAAATATTGCTAAGAATTATTTGGTGCCCAAGCAGGTGAAATTGAATGGCTTAAAAGACGAAGAAATTGCGCTTGCTGATGATAGTATTTTAGAAATTATTCGCTACTATACCCGTGAAGCAGGCGTTCGTTCGTTGGAGCGTGATATTTCTCATGTGTGTCGTAAAGTGGTCAAAGACATTTTGACATCTAAAAAACAATCGAAAAAAATCAGCATCACTGCGAAAAATGTTGAAAAATATCTCGGTGTGCGCAAATGTCGTTATGGCCTAGCGGAATCATTTGACCAAATAGGTCAAGTCACAGGGCTGGCTTGGACCAGTGTGGGTGGAGAGTTGTTGACCATTGAAGCTTCTATGATGCCAGGGAAGGGTAAAACCTTGCATACAGGCCAATTAGGTGAGGTCATGCAAGAGTCGATACATGCTGCTATGACCGTGGTCCGTGGCCGTGCCAAACAATTGGGTATTGCTGACAAATTTTATGAAGGCTCTGATTTTCATGTTCATGTGCCCGAAGGTGCGACACCCAAAGATGGCCCAAGTGCAGGGATAGGGATGTGTACGGCTTTGGTATCGGTGATTACGCATATTCCAGTACGTGCTGATGTGGCGATGACTGGAGAGATTACGTTGCGGGGTCAAGTATTGCCAATTGGTGGGTTGAAAGAAAAATTATTAGCGGCCCATCGAGGCGGGATCAAACATGTGATTATTCCAGAAGAAAATCGCAAAGATCTGCCAGAAATACCACAAAATATTTTGAAAAAAATAACAGTGCATCCGGTAAATACGATTGAGCAAGTGTTAGAACTCGCATTACAACGCAGTCCTGTGGTGACCGAAAATCCTTTGGTTGAGGCGTAGACAAGTGATTTTTTGTTTTACATTTGATCAATATGAAGATCATTAGTGTAAATAAAAAATACTTTGCTAAAAAAGATTTACAGACAGGCTAATAAAGCGTATATTGCGCTCCGTCGTCCAGTAGTTATTTTAAATAAAAATAGCTGCGGTATTGCCGTTTGACGAGCGACTTGAGATCTGGTTTAATCAAGTCAGATCGAGAGGTTTGCTGATATCGCCTTTGACATATGCAAACAAACACGGTCAGGCAAACTAACAGTAAAGGATGACTAACAACAAGGGGAAATAATGAATAAAAGTGAATTGGTTGAAGCGATTGCGCATGGTGCAGGCATTACAAAGGTAGCTGCAAGTAAAATTGTTGAAGTGTTTACAGATACAATCACACATGCTTTGAGAAAAGGTGAGCAAGTTGTCTTACCTGGTTTTGGTTCTTTTTCAACATCTGTACGTTCCGCTCGCACAGGTCGTAATCCGCAAACAGGTCAAGCTATTCAAATCAAAGCGTCACGCGTTGCTAAATTTAAAGCAGGCAAGAAGTTGAAGGACGCTGTTTCCGAAAGATAAGATTTCGGGTGCTTAGCTCAGCTGGGAGAGCATCGCCCTTACAAGGCGAGGGTCGCAGGTTCGATCCCTGCAGCACCCACCAAGAATTGGAGTGGTAGTTCAGTTGGTTAGAATACCGGCCTGTCACGCCGGGGGTCGCGGGTTCGAGTCCCGTCCACTCCGCCATCGTAAATGCGCCTTAGGGCGCATTTTTTTAATGAGATGAGACTTAGATGCTTCAGAAATTGAATGACCGTATTCAGGGTGCTGTGGCCTGGATTATTGTGATATTGGTGACCATCACGTTTACGTTGTTTGGCTTAGATTATTTTCTACAGTCTCGAAATGGTTCGGATGTGAAGGCGCAGGTCAATGGTAAAATCATTTCAAAGCAAGAGTATGACTTGAATTATCGACGCATGAGCCAAAGCCAAGATCCTAGCACTTTAACGGCAGGTAAGGAAAAAGCGCTGAAGCAACAAGTATTGTCCGATATGATCAGCAATACGGTACGTGTGACGGCTGCTGGAGAGCAAGGATTTGCTGTAGATGCGCGCCAAGCGACAGCAGCGATTGTCAGCATTCCTCAATTTCAAGAAGATGGGCACTTTTCTTCATCTCGCTATACCCAAGCTTTAAGTAACGCCCTGTTTACACCGCAGATGTTCCAGCAAGAAGTGCGCCAAGGTATGCTGCTGAATCAGCAACGTTTTGCGTTGGTTGGTACCGCATTTGTATTACCCACTGAATTAAAGCAATTTATCAGCTTATCGATGCAGACACGTGACTACGATTATGCTGTTATCAAAGCCGCAGCGTTTGAGTCAAAAGTGCAAGTGACTGATAAAGAAATACAAGATTATTATAACGCCCATCAAAAGGATTTTTATTCAAAAGAACAGGTGAGTATTGATTACATCCGCTTGTCTTTGGCGGATATGAGAAAAGCAATAACCATTTCACCCGAACAAGCATTGCATTATTACGAAGAGAATAAGGCCAATTATTTGACTCCAGCACAGTGGCAGCTGGCATACATTCGGTTTCCTTTTGCGGCGCAAGCCTCAGATGCGGATGAAAATCAATCGAAGCAATTGGCAAATGATGCCTATAAAGCAGCGATTGCAGATCCTCAGCATTTCGATAGTGTAGGGCAACGTTTCGCAAGTAACCATGCTGCCCAGCAGGGTCGTTTACCTGTGGTGGTAGCGGGTCAGTCGGAGATGGATGCCGTTTTGGTGAATTTAACCAAGCCTGGGCAGGTTTCAGCTCCTATCCGTACCCCAGAGGGCTACCAGGTGGTGCAAGTCGTGTCTTATCAGTCAGCGCTGGTACAGCCGTTTTCCAAAGTCGCCACGATGATTCGGGCCCAATTGAAACAAGAAGCAGCACAAAAGCAATTTGCAACGTCTGAAGAGAAATTGTCTGAATTATCTTATCAAAATCCTGATGCTTTGTTGCCCGTGGCTAAGGCACTACAGTTGCCCATGCAGCATTCTGATCTGTTTACACGTGATGCACCTGACGTAAAAGGCATTGCACAGCATAATGCGGTCGTGCAGACTGCATTCAGTCACGATGTTTTGGTGTATGGCAATAATAGTGAACCGTTACAACTGGATGCTGATACTGTCATCGTTTTACGTGTTCATCAGCATCTTCCAGCAAAACGACAAGCCATGGCTCAAGTGAGATCTCAGATCAAGCAAGCATTGTTGCGGCAGAAGGCGGATATGGCGGCTGCGGTGTATGGAAAGCAATTGATCGCACATCCGAATGATAATGCATTGCGGTGGCAAGCAGTGAAAGCTGCAGGACGTGATGCAGAGTCTTTGGATCCGCAATTGAATGCTTTGGCATTTTCTATCTCAAAAATGGGGGATTACGCCGGTCATACGCTAAAAAATGGTGACTTCGCCGTGGTTCGTCTTACAAAGATTGAGCCTGGTAAACTAAATGCAGCGGATAAAGAGCAATTGGCTACGATTCCGCAGCAAGTCGAAGCGACGTACGGTTTGATGGATTACGATTTATACATCGCACAATTGATGTCAGAAGCAAAAATAGTCCATAAATCTTAATGGGGAGGTTAGGGACCACCTACTGCTGGACCGGCCGCAGCATGAAGGTGTCGTCGATGATCTAATATATCTTCTATTTTACGATCTAAGCTTGCCATATCTCGTAATTGCTGTTGATTTGATTCTTTTTTAATACTTTCTTTTTCAGCATTCCACTTCTGTCTTTTAGCGGCAACACGCGAAGGTGCTGATCCTAATTGACCCATGATTTCAGTCGCGGTTTTATCTTGAAACGAATTTTTCTGCTCTTCTGTGATGGTAGCAGAAAATTTTATTTTGCTGTCGTCGAATGGGGGCTCTGCCAGTTTGGCTGCGACATAAAATGCTTCCATTACTTTTGCACGTATTTTCGGATCATCGGATTCTACACTCAATGAAATGGTATCTTTGCCTTGTCTTACGATTTCATTGACCAGCATCATCATATCGTCTTCTAAATAACTTTCGTCAAGACTATAATACGAAGAGAAGATCGAGTTAGATGGGAATGTCATAGACACAGATCCGCTGCCAGGGTCAATTTTCATACGTAAGCCACTGGTAGTTTCGAGCTCGGCTTTTTGGTTTAGCAAATATGAAAAATACTGTGACCAAGCTTTAGCGGAGAAGAGGTCATGCGAACGTTCGGCTTGGGCTTGGATATAATCTTCAAACTTTATATTACGATAACGCTTGGGATCATCAGGCGCGAGGCCTGGGCCCACACCGGCGGTTAAGCTTGGATCGACTGCTGCTTTGGTTTTTATGATTTCCGCATACATGACAAAGGAAAATAGTTCGGCTTCGGCTTTTTGCGCTGCTTTATCAAAATCAGCAAAGAGACTAGGTGTGGCTTTTTCACCTTCTTTGGCAGCAGGGACGCCCTGTTTGAAATCGGTTTCTAAGCCTTTTTTTGCTTTATCATGTGCTTCATTGACTCGATCTTTTAAACTTTTTTCTAATGCTACGGTCGCGTCTTCTGATAACAAATTACCAGCTCGAATGTCAGCTATTTTAGCGTCAATTAACGCCAAGTCGCTGGTTTTTTTGCTGTCTAATTCTTGGCTGAGTTTCGCATACTGTTCTTTAATATAGGCAATGATGACACGAGGATCATCGACATCTTTTCTTTCGAGCAATTCATGTAGTACGGCCAGACGTTCTTCAAATTGATTGATCTCAAATGAGGGTACGCGACTTGGAAGTAAATCACGTTCTATTGCAGTGAGTGGCGCCACTCTTCCAGCAGCAGCCATATCAGCAGGGTTTGCAGCGATATGTGCTCGCAACTCTGATATTTGGTCTTCAAACCCAGTTTTTCCCGGGGTCAAATCAGCCAGATGCGTTTTTGATGAGGTGAGTGCCCGTTTTACCAAGCCATTGAGTTCGTTGGTTTTCACCCCAGCGACGTTTGCTCGATAAATCTCTTCCCGAGCTTTAGGGGCATGATGTGCTTCTAGCAGTTCTTCAGATGGTTGCATTTCAAGGCCAAATAAATCAGCAGTATTTTTCACTACTGAAGTACCAAGGACATGTAACATCCCGCGCATTTTGCTTCCATAAGCCATCAAAACCACCATAATTATGAGCAATATGGATGAATTATAGTGTAAAACGAGTAAAATTGATAGAGGCAGCAGGCATTGCCTGCGTGATCAGAGTAACAATATCGTTGTTATGATGATGCCAACAAAAACGTAACACCCATGGTGATCACCACGCCGGAATAGCTGCGCCAGAAAACAAATTTTTGGCTTTTTCTTTAACTTTTTCTGAATGTAACGCGTCAATCAGTAATTTAATTTTATCCATTTTAGGGGTGTCTTTACGCACGACAATCAAATTGGCGTAAGGAGAGTTTTTGTTTTCTGTGAATAAGCCATTGTATTTAGGATTCAGGCCAGCAGGGATGGCAAAATTGGTGTTGATGACAGCAATGTCAACATCTGGCAACACCCGTGGCAATTGTGCGGCATCAAGTTCACGAAACTGGTAGCGTTTGGGGTTGTGTTTGATGTCATCTAACGAGGCAGCAGATTGTTTGTGTTTAAGTCGAATCAAGCCTGCTTCTTGCAAGAGAACCAATGCTCGAGCCTCATTGCTGGGATCATTAGGGATGGCTATGATGGCACCAGGTTGTAATGCTTTGAGTGATTTTATTTTAGAGGAATAAATGGCGGCAGGGTATAAAAAAGTCTTGCCGGCAACTTCTAGATCATAATGATGCGCTTCGATGGCATCATTTAAATAGGGCAAATGTTGGAAAATATTGACGTCCAGGGTGCCATCTTGGAGTGCGACGTTTGGTAAATTATAGTCACTGAACTCGATGATTTTAACTGTTAAGCCGTATTGATCATGTGCGATATTGCGGGCCAGCTCTACTAGTTCGGTTTCTGGGCCTGCCATGGTGCCTACGACGATTGTATTGGGATTAGATTTTTCACTGCAGGCACTTAAACCTAGGATAGTACTCAACAATAAGGTCATTAACGATCGACTGATTTGACGAATTTTTTTATGTTTGATTCGCACCATACGCTCCTATGTTCTTTCTAAAGCCTTCACTAAGCGATCGCCAAGCCACTGTAATACTTGAACAATCAAGACGAGGATAATAACAGTAGTGATCATGATACTCAAATTAAAGCGCTGATAGCCGTGACGAATGGCCAAGTCTCCTAGCCCGCCGCCACCTACCGTACCGGCCATAGCAGAATAATTTACCAACGTAATAGCAGTAACTGTGATGGCTTGGATGATTGCTGGGCGTGCCTCAGGTAGCAAAATATGACGGATCATTTGCCAGGTATTCGTACCCATGGCAAATCCCGCTTCAATCAATCCCTGCGGCAGACTGCGGTAGGCTGTTTCTACCAGACGTGCGAAAAAAGGAGCAGCGCCCAAGGTGAGTGGGACGACAGCGGCATGAATGCCAATAGACGTGCCAATTAAGATCCGGGTCAAAGGAATCAGCGCTACCAATAAGATGATAAAAGGAATGGAGCGTGCGATATTGATAAAGGATGACAATATATGGAAAAGTTTAGGGTTCGGTTTCACCGCATGGCTTGAAAAAAGAGCGGTACCCAAGGGCAGGCCTAGCAGGACAGCCAAAAATGTACTGACGAGGACCATATACAGGGTCTGCCCTGTGGCGACCCAAACTTCATATGACATGGTTATTGTGGACATAACCCAGAACCTCCACACTTAAATTTTCATGCTGACAGCGCTGCATAAAGGGTTGCAAGTGATGTTCATCTGCATGCAATTCGACAATGAGCACACCGCAGGTTACACCGTTAAAGCGATCAACATTGGCTTGTAAAATATTAATGTCGATATTTAATTCTCGACTGATTTGGCTGATGAATGGCCCAGCAGTTGTTTCACCTTCAAACAATAGACGCAATAAAGGTCGCCCATTTAATTCGTTGGTTAAATCCCGTTGTAAGCAAGTAGGTAATTGCGGACTTAATTGCGAATACAGCATTTTGCGCGCCAAACTATTTTTTTGACTAAGCACGGAAGCCAAATCGGTGGTTTCAATGATTTTCCCAGTTTCCATAATGGCGACGCGGTGGCAGATTTGTTTGATGACATCCATTTCATGCGTGATGAGCACCAGCGTGATGCCATATAGGGTATTGATTTTATGTAATAAATTTAAAATAGCGTGCGTGGTTTCTGGATCTAATGCTGAGGTGGCTTCATCACAAAGTAAAATTTTAGGAGAGCAAGACAATGCTCGGGCAATGGCCACACGTTGTTTTTGTCCACCACTGAGTTGGTTTGGATAGGCTTGAGCTTTGTCGCCTAATTCTACCAATGGCAGCAATTCATTAATTTTGCTATCAATTTGCGAGTCTGAGATGCCCTGAATGCGCATGGGTAATGCGATATTGTCATATACCGTCTTGGTTTGTAATAAATTAAATTGCTGGAAGACCATGGCAGTTTTGTGGCGGGCTTTTTGTAGGGCTTTGCCTCGTAATTGACTAATATCTTGTTGATCAACCAGGACTTGGCCACGATCGGGAGACTCTAGCGCATTGATACAGCGCAATAGGGTGGATTTACCAGCGCCACTGCGGCCAATAATACCAAAAATCTCTCCTTCTTGGACCAATAAATTGATATCCTGCAATACAGTATGCTTGGCATAAGATTTGTAAAGTTGGTGTAATTCAATCATTTTTCATAAAACCCGCAAAGCAATCACCCATTATACTGCAGTCATTCAAATTAACAATCTTGTAATTCCGCCCGATCTTTAAATTCATCCAACGCCTCAGGATTGGCAATGGAGTCCATATTTTTGATGGGGCGTCCATGGACGGCTTGCCGCACGGCTAACTCCACCACTTTGCCATTGATGGTGCGAGGGATATCCTTCACTTGCAAAATCACGGCGGGGACATGGCGTGGGGAAGCACCGCTGCGAATCACTTTGCGCAGGCGTTCTTGCAAGGCTTCATCTAAGCTCATATTTTCTTGGAGTTTGACAAACAAAACCACGCGCACGTCATCTTTATATTCTTGGCCAATAACCACAGCATCCACAACCTCAGGAATGGTTTCAACGAGTCGATAGATTTCTGCCGTACCAATTCTTACACCGCCAGGCTTGAGGGTTGCATCGGAGCGGCCATAAATAATCAAGCTATGATGGGGCGTGAGTTCGGCATAATCTCCATGGGCCCAAATGTTGGGAAATTTTTCAAAATAAGCACTTTTATAGCGTGTTTTATCGAAATCTTGCCAAAATCCCACCGGCATCGAAGGAAATGCCTGGGTGCATACCAATTCGCCACGTTCTCCTTCAACGGCATGACCAGCATCATCAAAAATTTTTACGGCCATCCCTAAGCCAACACATTGCAATTCACCGGAATACACGGGTACTAAAGGATTGGCCATCCCAAAGCAAGATACAATATCAGTGCCGCCCGAGATAGAGGAGATGGGAATATCCTTTTTCACGTGTTGCGCAATGTATTCAAAATGATGGGGCATCAGTGGTGAGCCAGTGGATAAAATCAAGCGTAGATCTTTGAGCGGGTAGGATGCTTTAGGAGATAATTGTTCTTTTTCCAAGGTCGAAATGAATTTAGCGCTGGTACAAAATACCGTCACGTGTTCTCTTTCCAAGACTTCCAATAGATAGAGGGGATGTGGAGAAGTGGGTGATCCTTCATAGAGGGTCAATGTGGCGCCCAAAGCCAACGTCGATACCATCCAATTCCACATCATCCAGCCGCAAGTTGTGTAACAGAGCATATTGTCTTCAGGTGTGATATCACAGTGTAATCCCAATTCTTTGACATGCTGGATTAAAGTGCCCCCCGCGCCATGCATGATGCATTTGGGTTTGCCGGTGGTGCCTGAAGAAAATAAAATATAGACAGGATGTGCAAATGGCATTGGCGTAAAGGTGAGGGGCTGGTTTGGAATTAAGAAATCAGCGAGTTGGATCGTACCCGTTGTATCTGTAGAGGGTGTTGCTGTGAGAGCATCGGTAGGCAAATTTGGATAAATGACGATATGTTTTAAAGTGGGCAGTTGGTTTTGAATCGCTCTGATTTTCTCAGCTGCAGGGTGGTGTTTTTTATGATAGCTATGACCATCATTGATGAATACCAATTTAGGTGCAATTTGCTCTAAACGGTCCACGATAGCGGCAGGACCAAAGTCGGGAGAGCAAGAAGACCAAATGGCGCCGATGGACGTAGTTGCCAGCATGCCAATGATGGTGAATGCGGTATTGGGCAGCACACCGGCAACGCGATCGTTGGGTTGAACACCTGCTTTTTTTAAACCCGCTGCACAAGCGGCCACACGTTCTCGGAGTTCATGAAAGGTGATCACATCTCGTCGGCCCAGTTCATCGACAGATACGAGCGCAGGATGATCATCATCACGACGCAATAAGGTTTCAGCAAAATTAAAAGACGCGCCGTGAAACCATTGTGCGTCTAGCATATGGGTGTAGTTATTCAGGATTTCTGTCGGCGGGGTTGTAAACTTCAGTTTAAAATAATCCCAAACTGCGGGCCAAAATAATTTGGGTTCTTGCAGTGAAAATTCGTATAAGGACTGGTAGTCGTCAAAACTACGGTCTTGCTTCTGACCTAGTGTCTGCATAAATTGCCATAATTGGCTATTTTGAGGGTGCGTGGGTTTCCACAGTGGTTTGTCCATAATACGAAATCCTTGTCATCGTCCCGAAAGATACTACCACAGAGTATCAGGACTTGCGAAAAACTCAACTGCGACATATATTTTTAGCGGGTCAATGATATGTGCGTTCACAAAAGATTTAAACCTATCTGAGGTCATGCCTATTTTTTAGCTGATTGATGATACAAGGTATTACAATAGAGGCTTTTTATATATCATTTGACTAAATTATGGTACAATGAATCATGGGTAATTGTGCCATTTTAGGACAGTCACATGGTTAAATTTAGAATTCTACAGGCGCGTAGTCAAACAATCATCAGCAGTCTTGAATCAGACCTGAATACAGTGAGTCAAAATTTAAAATCTGGTGGCGACTTAATGTTTGAACATCCTACTGCAGCGGAGCTGACGACAGCGATAAAGCGTATTCGTGCATTAAGTGAGATGTTAAGCAAAAAAGAGTTATCAAGGGTAAGACAATTACTTAAGCACTTCATATTTTTATTAGATAAATATGAAGTGCAGATATTATCATCGTCTTCTACTAGACTTGATAAAAAGGCTTTGAGAGACACGATGCGAGGGATTTCTGAGGATATTGGAGTAGTCCCGCGTCTCAAGAGTCATCCTGAATTACCACTACCGCAGTTTTTGCCTAAAAAGCATGTCAGTACAGTAAAGAAGTGGAAGCGTGTTGCTTGTCCTAATCCAAGCAGAAGTGCAAAAACAATTGAAGGTGGAAAAATTACTTTTTTATCTCGTGATGACTCAGAAACTTCGTCTGTGAGAGCTGCATTGAAAGCTGCTGCAGATACTGTTTCATCTGCCAAAGTACAGTTAGGACCTAATACCCATTACTTAAATTTGTCGGATTGTGAATATTATCAGCTGGGGCAATTGCACGCAGACCACTTTTTACCATCTGCGCAATTAATTGAATGATTAAAAGAGATGGTTGAACTGATGAACTATGATCCTGATTTTAGAAGAGAGATGGAGAATTCTATATATAACGATGGATATTTTGTGCCACAAGGGGATAAAGTGGTAGGTAGTTATTGGCTTTATATGGCTCATCATAATGCGATGCAAAATCTATGGTTTTTGTTAGGCTCGGATAATGCAGGGGGTGGTAAAGTTGCTACTGATCCAATTGAATGGCTTAAGGACAGTAGTTTAGGATGAGGTTACTTAAAATACCTGGAAGATCACGGACAAACGCTTGATAAGGATGGTGTTTTGTACTTAGTTCAACCTGGGAATCTTGATCTTAAAACCTCTTTTTCTAAGTGGATTGAAAGTAGCAGTAAACGGTTTATCAATTTTTGTCAGCTTTTTTCACAGTTTCATCATGATATGAGGAGAGGTATGAGTGATCTCATAGACTCTAAAAAAAGACATCACAGCGTTTCTGAGGTTTCATTAATGCTTCGAGCAACACAACAACAAGTCATTCAAAAAGATTCTGATGAAAGCAGTTTGAGTAGTCATAATTCTAGTACAGAAGATGAAGCTATGCCACTTACTCAAGAAAAACTAAAAAAGGATGCGCAATTTATAGCATTAAGAAAGCAAGTTAATGCCCGTGCAAGAGCAATGCACAGGGAGTCAGTACAGTGGGTTAAAAAGAGAAAGATAGGTGATTTAAATGAAGAGACTAGGCCATCGTTTAAGAGATAAAATTTTTGTATATTGTTTAAAGAGGGGCATATGAAAATATCACAAGAACTATACAAACAGTTACGTAAAGAATTTCCCTCGTTCTCTTCCAAACTTATAACTGGGGTCGTTTGGTTTGTATTGGGAGATCAGGATAATGGAGAATTTGATAAAAAATACAAAGCGATGCTTCGAGGAGTGAATTTAGACACACAAGATGAAAGGGATAATTTTGTTTATGATATATTCTTAAGGCTTGCTCGAGAAAGTGGTTAAGTCCGTAAACTGCTGTAAATTCGAGATGGCTTGTTAGAGATTGAGTCATCGCTAAAATTCGGTACTATTGAGTTGTGAGAAACAACAAAACCGAGGAGATTAGCGATGACGGATTACAATGTTACAGTTGGAAAAGGAATACTGCCAGAACTTTTATCAAGTCAGGATGGACTGGCTAAAGTTGTTGAGGGTATCTTGAATCAAATATTAGAGGCACAGGTAACTGAATCTTTAGGCGCAGAGAAGCATGAGCGTGCAGATGAGCGAATTGGCTACCGTAATGGATATCGTGCGCGTCAGTTCTACACACGTGTTGGGCCTATTACATTGCAAGTACCTCAAACACGGGATGGCTCATTTTCAACGGATATATTTAAACGTTACCAGCGCAGTGAACAAGCATTTGTCCTAGCGTTGATGGAAATGGTTGTAAATGGTGTATCTACGAGAAAAGTAACTCACATTACAGAGGAGCTTTGTGGCGTTAGTTTTTCTAAGTCAACAGTGAACCAGTTGTGTACAGGCCTTGATGCTCGAGTTAGGGCCTTTAACGAACGACGATTTGATGGTTTTAAATTTCCATTCATCATGGTTGATGCAATGTTTATTAAATGCCGAGATGATGAGCGGGTTGTATCAAGGGCTGCTCTCACTATTTCTGGTATTAGAGACGATGGATGCCGCGAAATTCTAGGCGTTCAAATTGGCGACACAGAAAGCTACGCCACATGGGAAGAGACTTTTCGGTGGCTTAAAGACCGTGGTTTAACCGGTGTTATGTATGTCATTTCAGATCAACATGCAGGTCTTGTTGAGGCTGCTAAAAAGCATTTTCAAGGCGCGACTTGGCAACGGTGCCAAGTTCATTTAATGCGGAATATATTAGGTTTTTGCGCCGTTCGCCACCGCAAAGCCGTCGCGGATAAAGCCAAGTTAATTTTGCAATCGCCAGATATGACCGAAGCAAGACGTCGACTGAACGAGTTTGTCGAGGAGTTTGAGGGCAAAGTACCTAAAGCCGTAAATTGCCTTGAAGAAGCCTTTGAGGATGCTATGGCTGTTATGGTGCTACCTGATAAATATCGCAAACGGTTACGGACAACGAACATGCAAGAGCGACTTAACGAGGAGATTAGGCGCCGTGAACGGGTGATACGTATCTTCCCTAACGACGATTCTGCTTTGCGTTTAATTGGTGCTCTACTTGCTGAATTCAATGAGCAGTGGCAAACTCGCCGTTACTTGGACATGGATGAATTTAACGATTGGCTGTCTGAAAAAGACACGGGCAAGTCAAATGTTCTTGAACTCAACAAATTGAGTAATTAAAAAATGGACTCAGTGGGATGAATTGATCGGAATTTACAGCACTTTTTGGACTTGACCGAGAAAGTTGTCAAAATGAGGAGCTGTTATCTTTGTTTAAAAGGGTTTATTTGCAGTCCACTAAAGAAATAAAACAGAAGGCACAACAGCGTAATACTCTATTGCAAACTTCTGCTTCAGCTTTAACAAATAAAGGTAAATCATCAGCATTATTTAGTGGAAGCAGAAAACGAAGGCTTGAAAATGAGAGACAGGATGCTTTAACTGTGGATAAACAAGAAAGGGTAAAGTCAAGACACGGTTCAAAAGCTTAAAAAGAAGGTAGAACTAAACCATAGTGAAAAATAAATCTTTAAACAAATTCGCTTTTGCTAAAACCATTTAATTTTACCTTACCGTTGAGGATAATTTGTATAAAATATTATCTATTTGATTCAAATGCATATATTTTTTCAGGATGTTCTACATCAAAACAGTTGTTATCACCGTTATCATATTGTTCGCGACGCTTGGGATCACGTAACTGATCTTACCCTGATTTGTCGGACACCCTGCTAAGAGAGTAAAATTCTTGAGCAGAGGTGAAAAATGAACAATGAATCAGAACAAAAAACAATCAGAAAGAAATATAGTCCTCAATTTAAAGATCAAGCTTTAGAGCGGTCAGCAAAAGACGGAGTACCTCAAGTAGCAAAAGATCTAGGGCTGGCAGAATCAATGCTTTATTCCTGGCGCAAGCAACGTAATCAATGCGGCAATTCGTTAGAAAACCAAAAGATCCAGCAAACTGAGTTAGCTCGTTTAAAACGAGAGAATACACGGTTATCAGAGGAGTGATCTTGCCCGGGAAAATTGGACACATTGCTAAGCAACTTTTCTGACCTCATAGAAATCCGGAGATTGATATCCTAATCTTGAATGAAGCCGCTTTCGATTATAGTAAATTTCAATATATTCGAATATATGATTTTTAGCGATAGCGCGTGATAAAAATTTCTCCCCATGAATAGCTTCAACTT
>JANSXK010000006.1 GCA_024742995.1 Gammaproteobacteria bacterium | reverse complement strand
GGACAGCTACATAGTTAACCCAGCGATCCGCAGCTATCTTCTCTTGCAGAATGCGGCGCTGCCAGCTACGGTACGGATCAGCGCGCTGAACCTGTGCGCCAACCAGTACTTGTATGATAACTTCGCTCGAGCCTTTCGACAGAGCGTCGGAGACAAGGAGCTGATGGCCATGGACGGCCAAGCCGGCCGTGACGCCTTCCGGCACATGGCAGCCAAGCCGCGGGACGTAGGAGTAGGACAAGCCACGAAAGCAGGGATAAATAAATCCAGATTTATCGGATTTCTTTCATAACCTGAGCTGTCACATCCAATTTATCTACACTGAAAGGTGCAGCATCTTTTTGGAAAACCAAATCGTATTTTTCTGATTCAGCTACTTTTGCGATTGCAGCTCGGATTTTATTATAAAACGCTTCCATTGCTTCATTATGAGCTGTACTTAACTCTTGTTGGTATTGTTGGCCATCACGTTCAAATTGTTGTTGCTCGCCCACAATTTTCTTTTCTAAGTCTTTACGCTGAGATTGGCTCAAAACAGAGGTATCACGCTTGAAAACTTCCATATCTTTTTTCAAAGTCGTTTCCATCTCAACCAGTTTGTCACGTCGCGGCTTGAATTCTTTTTCTAATTTTTCCTGAACGGTCTTCATTTGAGACGAGGTTTGCATGATTTTTTGCAAATCCACGACTCCAATTTTTGCGTTCTCTGCAAGCGCTGATGCACTGCTAAATGCAAAGATCGCCGCCATTACCCAACCACTGACTTGCTTCATTATAAAATCTCCAAAGTTTAAAGATATGCTGAAAACAGCGCTGATCGTAGCACAATTCCACACCAGCTGAAAAGACTGTTTTAATTATTCTTTCAAGAAAGGGAAGAGGTCGAAGCGAACGTTATCCCTCTCATCCGCCCTACGGGCACCTTCTCCCCTGGGGGGAGAAGGGATATTAATGGCCCTCATCCGTCCAATGGAGAGAAGGACCGAATGAAAGGGCGTTATACCAGGACCGCCGCAAAGCAACGAGATCGAGGCAAATCTTTTTTTTAATTCGGGAGTTTAGACATACTAAATGACCGAATTAAAAAAAAGATTTAACGAAGAGATCGTCGCTTTGCGGCAGTCCTGACTTTAGAAACCTGTTGAGGCTGTAAACTGGAAGTATTGCGTCTGATCATTTGGCTGCTTATTAATCGGTGCTGCCACACTGAAAGCCAATGGCCCTACTGGTGAACGCCATTCTAGCGAAATACCACCGGAAAACCGTAGTGGACCTGAAGCTGTTCCTGTCAAATTTGCTGGGATGCCATCTGCGAACACGTTACCGCCATCTACAAATAAAGTGGTACGGATGGTTTCACGACTGAATGGGTAGGGTAAGACCACTCCGGCTGAACCATTCACTAAAAAGTTTGCACCCAACGCACGACCTGTGCTGTCTATTGGACCTAAGGAGTAGTTATCATAACCCCTGACTTGACCAGGTTGCGCAATACCACCTGCGAAGAAGTTTTCGTAAAAAGGCAACCCTTGTCTGCCGTATGTATTACCGTAACCGATATCCCCCAAAAGAGAGAGAATAAACCCTTTCATTAAGGGGTAATACATATGCGCTTGATAAGACCCTTTATAATAATTTAAGGATTGCGTTGATGCGGGTAAGACAAACGACCACACGGCTTGTTGATTCACCCCTTTTGTCGGGTAAGGCATCCGGTCATAGGTGTTACGACTCCAACCTGCCACCAATCGTATTTGATCAAACTGCCAACCATGTAAATCTACGAAATTTTGAATCTGCTGCACCCAACCGACGGATCGAATGGACATACCTTGATAACCATAACCCAACTGCAAGCTACTGGCATCGCTGAGACGTACGGTGTAATTCACATCACCGCCGTAGCGATCTGAATTGTACATACTAACATCCAAATGTTTCGGATCCACTTTTTGAAAGTATGCATTCATACCACGACCAATGCCCGTTGGCGTATAAAAAGGATTGAAATAGTTGAATGAGTAATTTTGACCCCACCAGCTCGCATTAAATGACAAACCAACGGTCCGGCCGGTTCCCATAAAATTGTATTGATTGAAGGACGCATTGACCTGGGGTCCTGTCGAACCATAACCCACAGATGCACTCGCTTCTGCTGAAGGTGCTTCCGCCACTTCGACATCTAAATCCACTTGATTGTTGGCACCTGGGATCGGTGTGGTTTTGATATCGACATCTTTCAAATAACTGAGTAAGCGTAATTGCCGCTCTGATTCTTTAATATGATGTAATGACAATAACGACGCCTCTGTTTGCCGAATCACATTACGCAATAACTCATCAGAAGTTTTGGTATTACCATGAAAATTAATACGCCGCACGTACACATGCCGACCTGGATCAATCACAAAGCGAATGAACACGGTTTTATTTTTTTCATCGATATGTGGTTCTGCATTCACTGCTGGAAATCCATAACCAATATCTCCCAAGGCCACATTGATGTCAGCAATGGTTTCGGTTACTTTTTTACGCGAAAAAACTTCCCCTTCTTTGACTTGTACCAAAGGCTGTAATTTCTCTTTAGGCAAAATGAGCTTACCCGTCAGCTCATAGCCAGAAAAATGGTATTGAGGGCCCTCTTCGATGTGGATATTGATAAATACATCTTTGCGATCTGGCGCCAACAACACCTGTGACGATATCACCTTAAACTTCAAATAGCCGTGATCCAGATAAAATGAACGCAAGGATTCCAGAGAAGCGTCCATAGAAGCTTTAGAATACTGATCTTTTTTAGAGAAATAGGTCAGAATATTACTATTGGTCAGTGACATTTGCGACATAAGTTCATGCGTAGAAAAATCACGGTTACCAACGATCTTGATGTCTTTGATGCGCGATACTCGCCCTTCTGAAATGGTCACACTAATGGCCACACGATTTTCAGTCAGCGGCGTCACTTTAGACGTGATACGCGCATTGTATTTACCACGTGCATTATAAGCTTGTTTTAAATTCTTTTTCAGTAATTCCAAAGCAGATCGCTGATACACTTGGCCTTTAACCAAACCAATCTCTTTGAGCAAATCCTTCATTTTCTCAGTAGGAATTTCTTTATTCCCAACCACAGTCACAGAGCCTACGGTAGAACGCTCTATCACTTGTACAATCAACACTGAGCCTTGGCGCTTCAAAACCACGGATTGGAAAAACCCTGTTTCGTACAATGCGCGAATAATGCGCGGCGTGTCTTCAGAGTCAACTTCTTCGCCCACTTGAACTGGAAGATAATTAAGCACCGTACCCACACTAACACGCTTAAGACCGGTCACTTTAATGTCTTTTACAACAAATCCTTGACTTGCAGACACATCTGAAAACCAGGCACTGGCACAAAATGCCAGTAGCACTAGGCTTTTACGAATATTTTTCATATTTATTATTAATCCTGCAAAACAAGTTTTAAACTCAGAATCTGTCTTCACAATTCAGTGTGGCGACCCTAACACGAGTTCCGACCATTATCAAGTCTGAAGATCGTTCACCAAAGCAATCACCGTGACAAGGATAATCAATCCTATCCCAATCATTGCACCCCCGCTTTTAAACCCCGCAGACAACGGGCGACGAATCACAAATTCTATGAGGTAATACAACAAATGTCCGCCATCCAATAAAGGAATGGGCAATAAATTTAACACCCCAATACTGATGCTCAATAAAGCAATAAAAAACAAATAATACACCAAGCCAGTGTGTGCAGATTCACCAGCTGCTTTCGCAATCCCAACGGGACCACTGATATGATCGAGCGATAAAGCCCCAACCAACGTTCGCCCAATCAACGTGCATGTCATCGTCGTTAACGATAGGGTCTGATGAAACGCTTGACCGATCGCATCAATAGGACCACTTCGCTCCCATCGCAACCAATCAGGTGGAATCTCTGGACGACGAGTGCGCACCCCCAAAAGGCTTTGCGCCCCCTCCGCTGCTGGACGTAACTCTGCCACTAAGCGCTGCATCTGTCCCTGACGTCGCAGTTTCACCACAATACGTGTCCCTGGGCGTGCTTTCACATAAGCGACCAAATCCAGCCAGTCCGTTATGGGATGATCATCCACTGCAATAATTTCATCCCCTATTTCCAATCCTGCGGTTTGCGCAGGAGAATCTGGTATGACAGCATCCACAACCGGTGGCACCTTAGGAAACAAAGGGACAATGCCCAAACTAGCCAACAATTCAGGATGCTGCGAATCCATGTGCCAGGATGCCAAAGACAAGCGGTGCTCAGTGATTGTCGCATCTCGCAATGATTTTTCCGTCACCGTGATCGATTGTTTAGATCCGAGCAACGGCATCAAGGTGTAATGCACATCGCGCCAATGGTTGATCTTCTTACCATCAATGGCAATGATTTCTTGCATAGAACCTAATTGCGCCTGTGCCGCAACAGTACCAGCACGCACGTGATCGATTCTAGGAGCAAACGATTTGATGCCAATCACGGCAACCAACCACAGTATCAAAAAAGCAAATAAAAAATTAAACAATGGCCCTGCCAATACCACCGCGACCCGGATCCCAAGTGGCTGATGATTTAATGCTTGTCTACGTTGCTGAACAGGCACCAAACCTTCACTGTCATCCAATAATTTCACATACCCCCCTAATGGAAGGATCGATAATGTATATTCTGTACCCTTTTTGTCATGCCAAGCAGCCAATACTTTGCCAAAGCCAAATGAAAAACGTAGCACTTTCACCCCGCACCAACGCGCCACAAAAAAATGACCGGCCTCATGCACCAAAATCAACAAAAACAGGGTAACGATGAAATAGAAAATGGAGGACAACATTTAGATCATACTCTGGTAAAAATAGTAAAAAAACGGCACCGCTGCGATCAGACTATCTAGACGATCTAAAATCCCGCCATGCCCTGGCAAAATATGACCCGTATCCTTCACCTGACACCTACGCTTTAACATACTGATGAATAAATCCCCAATCATCGCCAACCCGATGATAACCAACGCTTTGCAAAACCAAAACATCAACTGTTGTGGCTGAAAATAAAATGCCCCCAAGCCCGCAACGAGCAATGCCAATACAGCCCCCCCTGAAGTGCCTTCTATTGTTTTACCTGGACTGACATTGGGAATCAGACGATGTTTACCCCAAAGCTTGCCCGCGGCGTAAGCACCAATATCTGTCGCCCATACCAAACATAACAAATAGACCAACAAACCGCGTCCTTGTGACACATGCAACAACGCCCAAATACTATTGGCAAATAACGCCAAAAGAAACCAGGCCAAACCCATGACCAACCAGGATTTACCCCAAACCGCAGTCGATTTTGGATAAGTCACCAAAGCAATCAAAATACCGCACCACAATAAGCCATCCACCAACAAACTGATGGGCAATAGCCAAAACATGCCACCAATCACACCAATCAACCCAGCGAAAAAACCTATTTTAGTCGACAAGCGTGACAGTGGAATCAATGCAACCCACTCCCAAGCCAGCGCCAACACCAAGGTCGTCACAACCCCCGCTAAAAATGCATCATTGGCATAAAAAATACCCACCAATACCAAAGGAATCAGAACCAAAGCCGTCAAAAAACGTTGTTTAAACATGAGTATTTTCCAATTGTTTCGAGGTTTGACCAAACCGCCGTTCACGTTGTGCATAACACGCCAAAGCTCGAGAAAGCTCCTCAACCGTAAAGTCAGGCCAGCACAATTCAGAAAAGAATAATTCTGTGTATGCCAATTGCCACAGAAAAAAGTCACTGATACGTTGCTCACCACTGGTTCGAATGAATAAATCTGGATCGGGCAACGCTGCAGTATTCAAATAAGGAACAAACTTCTTTTCGTCGATATCAGCAATCTCAATCGCGCCATCAAGCACGTCCTGACTGATACGTTTGACGGCTTGCAGAATGTCCCATTTCCCGCCGTAGTTAAACACCACATTTAATATCAACGCTTGATTGTCTTTGGTGTACTCTTCTGCTTTACGGATTGCCATTTGTAACATATCTGGTAATTCTGTACGCGAACCTGTAAACATCAATCGCACCCCAGCCGCGTGCAATTCTTCCAAGTCCGTATTCAAACCCGACAATAACAATTGCATGAGAAAATCAACTTCCGAAGGCGGCCGCCCCCAATTATCACGACCAAACGCCCAAACACTCAAGACTGAAACTTTATGATCAGCACACGCCTGCAAAATGCGTTTCACCACATCATAGCCTGCACGATGACCTTCGCTGCGCGGCAAACCTCGTTGTTCTGCCCAGCGACCATTGCCATCCATGATGATAGCAACATGTTGTGGTATTTTTTGAGTCAAACTACTTCATCCATCCGTAAAAATGTCCTATAGTCTAACCTCTTTGTAAAAAAAAATTAAGTGAATTTATGTCAAAGCTTAAAGCGGTCGTTTTGATCATTCTGGATGGATGGGGATACCGCGAAGATCCGACGCACAATGCCATTGCCGCAGCCAATATTCCACAATGGGATCATTGGTGGAAAACCTGCCCACATCTGTTATTGGAAGCTTCGGGCAACCAAGTCGGATTGCCTGAAGGACAAATGGGTAATTCAGAAGTGGGTCATATGCACATCGGTGCAGGACAGCAAATCCTGCAAGATTTCACCTTTATCAATCACGCCATCGAAACCGACGCCTTTTTTCAAAACCCCGTATTACTGACGATGATCGACGATGCAAAACGTCAGCAAAAAGCCATTCACGTCATGGGACTCTTTTCTCCCGGCGGCGTGCATAGCCATCAGGCGCATTTATTTGCATTTTTGGCCCTGTGTGCCCAACACTCATTTTCAAATGTCTGTTTACATCTCTTCCTCGACGGTCGTGACACACCGCCGAAGCAAGTCAAAAGCAACCTACGCGCCTTGCAAGACAGTTTAAAGCAATATCCCGTCGCCAAAATTTGTTCTTTAAGCGGACGCTATTGGGCGATGGATCGTGATCGCCGTTGGCCTAGAATCGAATCCGTATATGCCTTACTCACCCAAGGCAACAGTGAACATCATTTCCCAAATCCAGAAGCAGCGATTGATGCCCATTATGCACAAAACGTGAGTGATGAGTTTTTCCCCCCCACACTCATCGGCCCAGCAACCCCTATCACAGATGGCGATGCAGTGTTTTATTATAATTTTCGTGCGGATCGTGCCAAACAACTGTCGCAAGCCTTTTTACAACCAGACTTTGAAGGCTTTCAACGTCAGGTCGTACCAAAATTAGCTCATTTTGTCAGCATGACCGAATATGATCCTACCTTAGCGACTGAACCTGCGTTTCCACCACGACCCTTGACCAACACCCTAGGTGAAGTTCTAGCCAACCATAGCCTTCGTCAATTACGCATCGCTGAAACTGAAAAATACGCCCATGTCACTTTCTTTTTCAACGGCGGCAATGAACAACCCTTTGCCCTAGAAAAGAGAACCCTCATTCCGTCACCTCAAATCGCCACGTATGATTTGCAACCTGAAATGAGTGCACCACAATTAACCCAAGCATTGACAAACGCTATCACCGCTGAGGCTTATGATGTCATCATTTGTAATTTTGCCAACGCTGATATGGTTGGGCATTCCGGAGATTTCAACGCCACCGTCAAAGCCATTGAAGCACTTGATAAAGCACTAGAAGCCATTGGCGCCGCTGTAAAAAAAGTAAAGGGACATTTGTTGATTACCGCCGACCATGGCAATGCAGAATGTATGTTTAACGACGAAACACAACAAGCACATACCGCACATACTTGCGAGCCAGTACCACTGCTCTATGTGGGTGATCCCGACCGCAGGTTTCAAATGACCTCAGCAAGTTTGGTGGATATTGCACCCACCATCTTAGCGTTATTAAATATCCAACCGCCTGCAGCGATGACCGGCAAAGTATTATGGGAAACATATGACAAAAACTAAGCTTTTACACCTCAGTATCACCGTATGGATTTTATGCTTCAGCATGTTGACCTATGGCCGCAGCATCCATGAAACCCAGCGCTCCCTTCAACAATTAGACCATAAAATCCAAATCTTAGAAAAAAAACTATCGAAGACGCAGGCACGTCAAGCACGATTACAAAAAGAGCTCGATACCACAGAAGCCCTCATCAAAAAGAACAAAACAAACTTAGCCGAGATTGAACAACAACTCTCCCTTAAAAAAACAGAAATTACTCGTTTAGAACAAAAAATAGCGGATCTCAATCAAGAATTTCTCACATTGCAGCAACAACTCAGTCAGCAAATTACAGCCCGCTACAAACACCCTGCCACCCAACCACTGGGCTGGATATTCCTCCAAAAGAAACATACGCCTGTCGATAAACTATTAACCTATTATCAATATGTGATTCGGGCCAGCAAGGATACCTTAAACCAAGTCAAATCGACCCAAGTAGCCTTGGACGCACAACAAAATGCATTACAAAAAGAATTACACCAGCTTCATCAGATGCAAGCCCAACAACAAATCGAGCAAGATCAATTGCAACGTCATCAAAATCATCATCAATCCTTATTATATAAACTGCATCATCGGATCGAAAAACAAGAGAAAAAACTGACCCAATATCAGCGTAATCACAACAATTTGACTCGCTTATTACGTAAGCTCAATCGACAATCGGTGGTGCAAACCCGACAGTCAATGACCAAAATGAAACACAAATTACCCAGCCCCGTGCAAGTCAATGCTGATCATATTGAAAAGCTCAATCAAGGCATCATGCTCTACGCTGCTGACGGCAGCCCCGTGCAAGCAGTTTATCCAGGTAAAGTAGTCTTCAGTGAATGGCTGAATGGCTATGGTTTACTACTGATCATTGATCATGGTTGGGGCATGATGACCCTGTATGCCAATAATGCCACTTTGACGCATCAGAAAGGAGACACAATCAGCCAAGGAGAGCAAATTGCCACGGTAGGACACCAAGGGATTTCAAAAGAATCTGGCTTGTACTTCGAAATACGACAACATGGCAAAGCAATGTCGCCACGAAGATGGTTGGCAGGGTTATGAAAAAAGAACAGCCTATATGCTTCACATACGTAGCCTGCTATACTCTCTGTTTTTTCCAGGAGTGCCTCATCTCATGCGCCCAAGTCATCGTGAACCCAATCAATTACGTCCCATCACCATCACACGGGAATATACCCGTCATGCTGAAGGCTCTGTTTTAATTGAGTTTGGCCAAACCAAAGTGATTTGTACCGCATCAGTCGTTGATGGTGTCCCGCGCTTTTTGAAAGGTAAAGGCCAGGGTTGGATCACTGCAGAGTATGGCATGCTGCCGCGCGCCACTCATAGCCGCAATGACCGCGAAGCAAGCAGAGGCAAACAAGGGGGCCGCACGCTAGAAATCCAACGCCTGATTGGCCGCTCACTGCGCCGCTGTCTTGATTTGAAAGCCCTCGGTGAGATCACAATCACCATAGATTGTGATGTGATCCAGGCAGATGGTGGCACCCGCACTGCTGCTATCACAGGTGCTTGTGTTGCGCTTAAAGATGCCGTGGATTGGCTGTTTACGCATGAAAAAATTCGTAAAAAATTGGCATTTCAATATATCGCAGCTGTCTCTGTGGGTATTTATCGTGGCCAGCCTGTATTGGATTTAGATTATGCAGAAGATGTCTTAGCAGACACAGACATGAACGTGGTCATGGACGATAAAGGCGAATTTATCGAAGTACAAGGTACTGCGGAAGAAGCCAGCTTCAACCGCAATCAATTGAATGAGATGTTAGCTTTGGCTGAATCAGGTATTGAGCAATTGATTCAAATTCAAAAACAAAACTAGCACCCTGCATTAACAGTGCTAGGATCTACCTGAGATAGCGCGCTATAACCTAAGGTATTATTACGTGGCGCAAAAAGATTCATCTCTGCTTGCGAGCCCATCTTATCCGCCCTATTAACAGAACATCTTTTAACCATCAGATACCCACCATATGCCATCAGTGACACGGCTGCCAAGGTAACAACCACGACTGGCACAATTGGCATGGCCACATTAGCAACAATTGCCAAGCCGATAAACCCTATGACACACAATGTCATTGGCGTACATACGACATATTTGAATTCAGAAACAGAAACTCCCTGGTGTTCCAAATCACTACCATCAAGAGACCGCCAATCTGCCGTGCCCGATGCATCATCGTCTATTTCTGCCAATGAATTTTCAAAAAGTTCGAGATATTCAGGAGGGAATGTTTGGGAACCCCTTGTCGAAGGATCAACAACCTTCCCTATATCTGTAATACTCGTTTCCATATCTTCTAGAGCACGAGCCAATGATGTCTTCAAACCATCAAGATCATGTGGAAGCTTGACCTCTATGTAACGCCGAACCCTTGCTGCTTTCTTTTGATGCTCTGCAATTTGCACTGTAATCAGCTGCTGTAACACTGCCACAAGATCAGCCTCTAAAAATCCTGCTTGTGAATAACGCATATGCACAATCTGAATCAGTGCATCCATGATTCTCATTTTTGAATCTGAATGATGAAATGAATACTTGATCCCTAATGTTTGAATCAATTGCTTCACATACTTGGTTTTTTCATCAACATCCGGGTTATTAGAAATATCAAATAAATCATCTATAGACTTGTACTGATGCTGAGCCAGTGCATCTTTAATCGCTTGAAATTCAATTTTTTTAGGCTTAGATACCCAAAAATGTCTGGAAAACAAGGAAGATGGTTTAGCATCTTCCAAAAATTGATACAATAATCCCAACGTTGCTATTTTTGGATCTTGCGGTGTTGTCGCTGGTTGCAACAATGCCGTACTTTCGGTTGCTTGATCAGTCGCAGCATCCATTGACACACTCCGTTGAGATTTAAATAATCCATATTGTATCACAATAAGATCATTATGTATATATTTGATTCAAAAATAAGATTAAAAATTATGATCATGATGGCAATAAAAAAGCCGTCAAAGACGGCTTTTTGGGGTTGGATTGAGGCATTGATTATATGAAGAGTGATAATTCTGATTCTGTGGCCGAATCTGTCGTGCCGTTTTGACCACCACCGATCTTATCATGAATCAACCCATCATCAGCGTCACTTCGTTCGTATTCTTCGCCAACAATCGAAGCATATTGGCCTCTAGAATCTGATGATGAACCAGCTACAAGAGGTGTATTTTCACCCACCGCTTTTGAGTTCCTATAAGTACGACACGCTTGAATCGCAAGGTACAACCCATATGCTATCAAGGCCGCAGCTACCACAGCTACAATCGCTGCAGCCACAATGGGCATCGCGACATTGGAGGCGATAAGCACCAACCCAACCCCCCCGACAATCATCACAGTTGGGCTATTTACAGCAGCAGAAACTGCTTGCCTTAACATGCCGGGCTTTTCTGGATGGCGTGGTTTTAGGTCTTGTAGCATAGCATCATGAGACTCGTCCTCAACGTTTCTCTGGCTATCATCATCTGAATGACCTGCTTGTCCCCGCAGAAAATCAGCCATCTCAAGACTTGCATAAAAATCATCGAGAGAAACACTCTGTTTGTCTGGAGCTGGCAATTCAGATATAGGCGTCACACCACTCAAACCAGCCTCATTTAGCACAGGAATATCAACCTTAGAAAAGTCTTCCTGTATACCTTTTAGCTGCGTTTCATCCTCTTCTAACTGTTTTAAAGCCTGCACTTTTTCGGCTTCTTCTTTTAGATAAAGCGCTATCTGAATGGCAATCAGTTTTTGCACAGATGCAATAATACTTGGCGCCCACTCTTCTTTTAAACACAAAAATTGAAACAAGGTATCTATTTTTGATAACGAATCTGCATTATAAACAGCTATACCCGCCTGCTTATATGTGTCTTTGAGTAAATCATTACGCGCATCAGCATCATCTGTGAATGGGCTAAATAACTCATCTAAATTTCTTCCCGATGCATCTAGACTTTCCTTAAACCTCATTATAAACTGCTGATCCCACTTTGTTTCAGAAGTATGAAACATTGATATGATTGTCGAAGCGTTCTCTACCCGCTTTTGTAAACCTGTTGATAATTCTTGTAATAATATTACCCTTAAATCCTGTGTCTCTGTTTGAGTATCAGATACAGCTAAACCTACATCTTCAGGTAGTGAACCAGTCATTTCCATTGATTTATTATCGGTAGCCATGATATTCACCCCATTGGTATTAAAGAACCTTTATTATACCATAATTTAACCTTATTGTAAATAATTTATACAATAAATGAAAGGTACTTTATATTGCGACGCACAAAAATGGATCCCGCGGACAAGCCGCGGGATATAGGGAGATTCTACCAAGCCGTAAAACCTAGGAAATACTACGAGAATGGATACAATGATGTCGTGACTTGCAACACAGATCAGCTACAACAGCTAAGAAAGCGCTCAAAACAAGTGGGTGATGCTGTCTCATTGTGCGAGTCCTCACTGTCACTATCTGTCCACATACGAACCTCCGAGGAGCGTGATGCAACGTTGCGGCGATCGCGTAGCGTCATTGCCATATACAAACCACACATAAACATTGCAACACCAACAACAATGGCCGTGATGAGCAGCACCACAGGAAAATGAAAACTACTCAAAACTGCTAGATAAGGATCCTGCGCTAAAATGCCCACACTTAGTGCAGATAATCCAAACCCCAGCGTCACCAAAGCAGCCGCTCTGGGTGCCGAACCAAAACCTGTACCTGTAGATGATAAAGGTTTCTTATATTTCAGATAAGTACTAATAGGCAACCTATCGCCATTTTTTCTATATTTCTCTCCTCCATTAGTACTACCACCATGCATAACGATATGCCTCTCATTAAAATCATTAGAATGTGCAAGTTTACACCAATTATTTCATCTCTGAAAGTTCTATTGAATGGAAAGTATTTATGGGTAGCAATCATTACCTATTTCCCGGATAATGCAGTGACACGACGTTATGATATGGCAAATACCATGAACATCAGTATCATCGGTTACGGCAATATGGCAAAGGCAATCGCACAGGGACTATTGCAAAACCCTGCGTATCATTTGCAAGTCTCATCGCCTTCGCTCCCTATTGGACAATCACATCCCCGCTGTCAGACCCATCACTCTAATCTTGCCATCTTACCCGAAGCAGATGTTCTGATTTTGGCGGTTAAACCGATAAAAATGGCAGAAGTACTGGCAGAAATTCGCCCGCAACTGCGCAGCAATTTGCTGCTGATTTCAGTAGCTGCAGGCTTGAGTTTTACTTGGTTTCAATCACAATTACCCCCCGACATGCCTTTGGTCCGTGCCATGCCTAATATTGCGGCCGCCTGTGGACAATCTGCCACACCGTTGGTTGCTAATGCTTGGGTCAATCAGACACAACAAGACGCCAGTCTGGCCTTATTCAGTCAATGTGGTCGTGCCATTTGGACAACAAAAGAAGCAGACTTGGACGCCTTTACCGCGCTATCCGGTAGCGGATTAGCCTATATTTTTGCGTTTGCGGAAGCCATGCGCCAAGGGGGGATAACGTTAGGCTTAGATCCGACTGTCGCCACAACATTTGCAGTACAAACGCTGCAAGGGGCTGCGCAATTGGCCACCGATCCAACTCGCAGTCTGCAAAGCTTGCAAGATAGTATCACATCCAAAGCTGGGACCACAGCAGCAGCTCTGGATGTTTTTGCAGAACGTCACTTATCTGATATCGTATTATCTGCCATGCAAGCAGCCGTGGTGCGATCTCAAACTTTACGGGAAGAATTATGTCAGGATTAGTCACAGTAGGTTATTTTTTGGTCTCCGTTGTCTTTGGCTTAGTCACATTCATCTTATGGACACGCTTTGGATTACAGTATTTTCGAATCAGTAGTTTAAACCCGATCAGTCAAATGATTTATCGCTTGACAGATCCTATCTGCCACCCATTGGCACGTGCATTACAAATACGCCCCACACGCCAGCAACATTATGATTGGCTGTGTTTTGGTCTTTTGGTGGTCGTAGGCGTGATCAAATTCACCCTCCTTGGAAGCCTGTACTTCGGACAGGAATCTGTATGGCGCTTGATTGGGATTTATACCATTGCTGATTTGATCAATGAACCCTGTAATTTATTGTTTTATGCGGTGCTGATTCGCGTCATCATGTCTTGGGTAAACCCTACTTGGCAGCACCCAGCAGCCGCTATATTGTACGGTGTTACTGAGCCCATGCTGCAACGAGTGCAACGCTACATTCCCGCAGTCGCGGGCTTGGATTTTTCGCCGTTTGTTGTGATGATTGGCTTGCAAATGGTAACTATTTTTATGCGCGCATCCTTGCCATTTCCTATCCTTTAAAATCTTCGCCCCTGATGCAAGGGGCGTCATCTCTCGTACTCAAAACTACTGAAGCCCTACTGCTGCCCGGCTGCCTTGATCCATATGCTCTCGGTCAGGGTGCCCACAAGTGGAATTAAATAACCCTAACCCCAGCAACATAGGACCAGCCATCACGGCAGCAGCAGACACAAAATATGTCGAAGTACCCAAGGTCGCTGCAGTCAATCCTGCCAAACCCAATAGTAATATCACCGCGCCCAAACCAGTTTGTAATGCGCCGTAAGAGAATAGAAAACAGAAGTTGTCAGTATTATTTCTAGGGGTTTGATGAGGAGAGGCTTCCACTAAAGACCCGAGAGTATTTTCTGGAGAAAGGGGCTTAACTGAGCTTTGGAGGGGCGGCGCGGCATTTCCCGAAGAATCATTAGATGAGCCCGTGACCGGTAGTAACATATCATGGACGTCTACACTCCGTTGAAAACTTACCTTCAACTTCTCATCGACATTAATTCTCGATGGACTATTGACTCCACCTTTCAAAATACCAGTGACAGGCAAAAGAGCTGCAGCCGGATCTGCGTCAACAGTTCCTTCTTTTGTAATCACAGACACTTCAAGATTATCAGGATCATCCTTTTTCGGGGTTATCTCAAATTTTTTTCTTGGAACGCTGCTGACACGATGCTCATTATCTGATCCCATTCTTTGAAGAGAAAAATGCTGTGCAAACTCTTTTTCCGTAATTCTGAATGCAAAGCCTGGCGGACATAATTGTTTGTCTGTCTTTGTTAAAGACTGAAAGCTAATTTTTGTCAGAGTGTTTGAGCCGGCTCGTGTATTAAGACCCTGTATACTTTGCTGAAAATAGGTGTCTTTTATCTTCTTGTAAATATAAAAGTCCTGATATAAACATTGAAATTGATAGTCAGACTCAAACATCATTGTTAACTGACCTGTAGGATATGTTGCTAAAACTTGACCCTCTTCTGTATCTGCATAGGTCACTGTCAAAATCCGCGCCTTATGAGTTTTTTTATCTACAATATAAAACTTATCCTGAGCCATAATATCCCCTTTTATATTTTTTTTAATCAGAATTTATTATATTAAATCACTTATCTGTACAATGGCTCCATGCTACTTTTAGCCTAAAAAAAAAGCAATATATTTTTTATCGAGCATCATGAGAAGAAATATTTAAAAATTTTTGACTAAATGCACAATTTTAAGTATAAAGCTGAGTTTTATGCATGCCCCATATGGGATAAGTATGAGTATTGAAGCATGAACCATACCGTAGGATTTGTCAGCTTGGGTTGCCCCAAGGCATTGGTGGACTCTGAGCGCATCATCACCCAATTACGTGCTCAAGGCTATGAGCTGGTTTCTACCTTTCAAGATGCTGGTGTGGTAGTCATCAATACGTGTGGTTTCATTGACAGTGCTGTGAAAGAATCGTTGGATACCATTCGTGAAGCCATGCAAGACAATGGTCGGGTGATTGTCACCGGTTGCTTGGGCGCCAAGGCAGATGTGATTCGCGAGGCTTGTCCAGAGGTGTTACATATCAGTGGCCCCCATGCTTACGAATCTGTTGTCCAAGCAGTGCACGAACATTTGCCACCCCCGGTTGATCCTTTTACGTCTTTGGTGCCACCACAAGGCGTCAAACTCACACCAAGGCATTACGCTTATTTGAAAATTTCTGAAGGCTGTAATCAAAAATGTACGTTCTGTATCATTCCCAGCATGCGCGGACGGTTGCAATCGTATCCCATGACGCAAGTGCTTACCGAAGCACAGCGCTTGAAAGAAGCGGGTGTCAAAGAATTATTGGTGATTTCACAGGATACCTCTGCGTATGGTGTTGATACCAAATATCAATCTGTGACATGGAAAGATCGCAGCGTGCAAACCCGTTTTTATGATTTATGTGAACAATTGGGTCAATTGGGCATTTGGGTACGCTTGCATTATGTCTACCCTTATCCCCATGTGGATGAGATCATTCCACTAATGCGTGATGGCTTGATTTTGCCGTATTTGGATATCCCGCTGCAACACGCAAATCGACGCATTTTAAAAGCCATGAAGCGCCCCGCCAGTAGTGAAAACACGTTGCAGCGTATTCAGCATTGGCGAAGTATTTGCCCAGATTTGACCATTCGTTCCACTTTTATTGTAGGGTTCCCAGGTGAAACAGAGGCAGAATTTGCCGAATTGCTGAATTTTTTGGAAGAAGCAGAATTAGATCGAGTGGGTTGTTTTCAATATTCTCCTGTTGAAGGCGCTAAAGCCAACCTGCTAGAAGATCCGGTCCCAAAAGCGCTTAAAGAAGAGCGTTATCATCGCTTCATGCAAACACAGGCAATCATCAGCCGTCGCCGCTTGCAACGTAAAATTGGCACCCAACAAGCGGTGTTGATCGATAGTATCACGCCTGAGCATATTATTGGCCGCAGTCAAGCAGACGCGCCTGAGATTGATGGTTTGGTGTATATGGCTCCTGATACATCTGTGCATGTGGGTTCTGTGGTGAATGTGATGATTGAGGATGCAGATGATTATGATTTGTTTGGGGAGGTCATTTGATTCCCCTCATCCGCCCTACGGGCACCTTCTCCCCGGAGGGGAGAAGGGAGGATAATGTGCCCTTTCATCCTCCCTATGGGTACTTTCTGCAGGGGTTTTAATGTTTTCCTTCTCCCCTGGGGGAGAAGGTGCCCATAGGGCGGATGAGGGGCGTTAAGCTAGGGGGATAAAGCGTCTCAGTTTGGCTGTTTCTTCGTGACGTGCAATAGCTTTAACCCGCTCGAGCACAATCTCGGGCTGACTTAATCCAACTTCTTTCAAAGCTGCCTCAAGTTTCTCTTGGATGCGAACAGTCTCCAAATCCTTAAATGTTACCACTCGAATTTGGGCCCCTTTGGGGGTTTGTACCACTTGATACTCACGTATATTGGCCTCTTGCTCCAAAATATTCCAAAAGATCATGGGATGTACTTCGACATGGCCGTCATAAAAAAACCAATCATTGGTTCTCCCCTCAACAGTAGGCGTGATCTGATAATCCGTAAATGATGCTTTTTTAATCTCGACCACATCATCGACAACATACCGAATAAGAGGCAATGCTTTATTGAATAGATTTGTAATGATCAACTTCCTATCCGCTGGCTCAAAAACAATCATATCCTCTGATAAAATAAGACCTTGATGCCGATCATCTTCAATGCCTGCAATCCCCATTTCAACACTACCCCAGGTATTGTTCGCTTGCACACCCCATGCGTTTAAGATGGTTTCACGCGCACGATCATCCAATGGCTCTGAATTGGTCGTGACGCGAAGAGGTGCGATGCGAAGGGTGCCATAACGCTGCTCCCGAGCCAAGCGTGCGATCACCGAGGCATACCCAATCAAATGAGTGGGTTGCAAAGCATTCAATTGCTCGCATAAATCTTGCATCGCATCAGTAATGATGCAATGAACCATTTTATCGCGCGAATCAAGCTGCGTTGTACATAGCGGCGTACTCGCATGAATGGCAGAAGGTGCCGTCAGTACCGCAACAACACGTGGCATAAACCCTTCTTTTTGCAGTTCATCACGCACCTGATACCGAAAATCAACGGCTGTGATTTCAGCGAGGCAGTCTAAATCCCAAACATAACACCCCCGGAGCCCAGACGACCCTCCTGTTGCTGTAATATAGTATTGGTCGTTGTAAAACACATTGGCTTGTGGATTATCACGTAACATTTTTAAATGAGATTCCGCCGTTGCCTTATCCAAATCTTTCACACAAATGATATCATCCCAATGTTCAAGGACTTCTGACTTTGTCAGCATGGGTAACGTTGATAAATCTGAAACCGTCATTTTATCGATATCATGTCCTTTCAAAACCCTTCGATAATAAGGACTGTGCCGATTGACATGATGTAATAATACTCTGAGTTGCTTCTCCTGAAACACCTCAATTTTCTCACGTGACCAGGTTAACCGTTCGATATGACGAGGTAAAATGTCTCGCACTTTTGCAGATAATTGCTGATGTACTGTTTGGTAGCTCATGCCGTCCTCCATTGTTAAATAGAGTATAGACCAGTCAAACGATACAATTACGCCGCTTTTCATAAAAAAACATGGTTTTTTATCCATTTTTTATGATACAATGCCGCGTCTCGCACCCCAGGATAAGAAAGGAGCGACCTTGGCGCATTCATTGAAACGATCATGGTTAGTATGCCTCACGGCTGGCTTATTCTTTTTCTATGAATTTTTTCAACTCAATGTATTTGATGTCATCAACCCCAATCTACTCGAAGCATTTCAGATCCAAGCCACGCAATTAAGCTGGCTATCTAGCACTTTTATATGGACCAATGTCTTATTTTTATTACCGGCTGGTTTTATCTTAGATCGTTTTCCAATGCGAGCCGTGATTTTATCAGCCATGCTCGCCTGTATCATCGGAACGTTCGGATTTGCCCTCACCCACTCTTTTATTTGGGCAGCATTGTTTCATGGTTTAACCGGCATCGGCAATGCCTTTTGCTTTTTGGCTTGTGTGGTGTTGGTATCACGGTGGTTCCCACCCCAAAAGCAAGCCTTGGTCATTGGATGTATTGTCACGATGGCATTTTTGGGTGGCATGATGGCCCACACCCCTTTCGCATACTTAGAAGCCAAATTTGGATGGCGCACAGCAATGCTACTGGATGGTGTGTTGGGCATCGTGTTTATCAGCTTGATTGCGATGTTTGTGTATAACCCCAAACAACAAACTCCCCCCCGATCTATCTCAAATACTTGGCTCAAAGATATTCGTCATGCAAGTGGCAACCTGCAAAATTGGATTGCGGGCATTTATACCGCCTGTCTTAATTTGCCCATCATGGTCTTGTGTGCTTTATGGGGGGGAAGCTATTTGCAACAAGTGCATCATCTCTCTCGCTTGGTCTCGTCGAATATTGTCAGTTTAATTTTTATAGGCAGTATCCTCGGCTGCCCCTTCATGGGATGGCTTTCTGACAAACAGCGCAAACGTAAGCCCATTATGATTGGCGGTGCGTTGATCACTGGGATCACGCTTATCCCTCTCTGTCTTCCATTATCCCTATCCACCTATGAGCTTGCTGTGATTTTCTTTGCCTTGGGCCTCTTTACCAGCACGCAAGTTATTTCATACCCTTTGATTACTGAAAGTAATCCTGCCACCAATACAGGTTCTGCCACAGGCCTCGCATCTGTTTTGATCATGGGCTCTGCCGGTTTGGCCCAAATTCTGTTCGGCTGGCTCATGGAATATCATAGTCATGCTGCGGCCATCAGCACCAACGATTTTCGATTTGCTTTTTGGATCTTTCCAATCACAACCTTTGTAGCTTTTCTTGCGGGGATTTTGTTGCGAGAAACGAATTGTAAGTCTTTCAGCAGGAGTAATCATGGACATGGCGCATGACTATAAAAACCAATCAGCATTGAGAAAATCCCGTTGGATGCCTTGGTGCATTTGCTTTGCTGCTTCTTTGTTTTTCTTTTATGAGTTTATTCAAGGTAATATGTTTGCTTCGATTGCAGATGACCTCATGCGAGATTTTCGCATCCAAGCTGATACGTTGGCCTATTTATCCAGCGTATATTATCTATCAAATGTCTTATTTCTATTTGGCGCGGGCATCATTTTAGATCGCTTTTCAGCGAAAAAAACCATTTTAATCGCCATGTTGTCCTGTGTCATCAGTACCTTTGTTTTATCGTACGCAGAATCATTTGTCGTCGCGTTCATCTGTCGTTTTGTCGCGGGTATCGGCAGTGCGTTTTGTTTTCTGGGCCCGATTCGTATCGCATCGCGTTGGTTTCCACCCAAACGTATGGCGCTCATCACCGGATTGATTGTCACCATCGCAATGACCGGAGGGATGTTGGCGCAATATCCTTTGACCCGCTTAGTTTTATGTATCGGTTGGCGCCCTGCCATGGGTTGGTTGGGTTGGTTGGGGCTGTGTATCCTGGGCTTGATGATGGTCTTCATCCAAGATAAACATGAATCAGAAGCAAGCCAGAGTAAAATTAATATTCGTGCCAGTGCCAAAAGTGCCTATTTAAACCTCCAAAACATTCGTGCGGCCATCTATGCCAGTACGATGAATATGTCTGTTGCTGTCTTTGGCGCGGTCATGGGATCGTTGTATCTGATGCAACGCTTGAGCATTCCCAAAGAAAGTGCTTCGGTGATCAATACCATGTTGTTTTTGGGCGCCATCATTGGTGGACCACTTATGGGCTGGATATCCGATCGTTGGGGTTACCGTATTGCCCCCATGAAATTGGGCGCCCTAGCCTCTTTGTTGACGATGGCCGCTATTCTCTACTTGCCTGTCACCTATACCACCATGATAATACTGTTTTTCCTTTTAGGATTATTCACCTCGACACAAATCATTTCCTACGCACTGGTAGCAGAATCCAGCCCTCCAGAAATCACAGCGATGGCCGTCAGTATTGTTTCTATCCTGACGCAAAGCGGTTACATTGTATTTCAAATTGTATTCAGTAAATTATTACTACATCACGGTGACATGCATGTGGTCAAAGGCGTGCCCACCTATTCTTTGGCTGATTATCAATACGCAACGACGCTTTTACCTTTGGGACTGATGGTGGCCTTCAGTATGTTATTTGGATTACGTGAAACAAACTGCCAACGCTTGAAAGGATAAATGATGACCCAGGCTCGTGTGTGTATTTTATTATTAGATTCGTTAGGGATTGGCGCCAGTTTGGATGCGGATCAATATGGAGATGAAGGTGCCAACACATTCGGGCATATTGTGGCCGCATGTCAAGAAGACCGCGCCAATGTAGAGGGCATGCGTTCAGGCCCGCTACAAATACCCAATTTAGCCCGCCACGGCCTCTATCACGCCGCAATTGCAAGCTCTGGTGAGGCAATCTACGATTTGGCCAGCCTACCGCCACCAGATGGACATTTTGGTTATGCGGTGGAAAAAAGCTTAGGCAAAGATACGCCCAGTGGACATTGGGAATTAGCAGGCGTGCCCGTGATGTTTCCTTGGGGTTATTTTCCTAAAGAAATCCCCTGCTTTCCAGCAGATTTGATTGATGGCTTGGTCCAACAAGGCAATATTCCAGGTGTCCTAGGACAACAACATGCTTCTGGCACCGACATCATTGACGCCTTAGGCACAGAACATATCAGCAGCGGCTGTCCGATTGTGTATACTTCCGGTGACAGTGTCTTTCAAATCGCAGCCCATGAAACTCATTTTGGCTTAGAACGACTCTATGCCCTTTGTGAATTGGCACGAACCTTGGTCGATCCATTACACATTGGCCGCGTGATTGCCCGCCCTTTTATTGGCGAAAACCCAGAAACTTTCAAGCGAACTGGTAATCGTCGTGATTACTCAACACCACCACCGCAACCAACGTTGTTAGATCATTTGTGTGCGGCCGGACGCGACGTCATCAGCATTGGCAAAACCGATGATATTTTTGCGCACCAAGGCTTGACCCAATCCATCAAAGCAGATGGCAATCAAGCGCTGTTTGACGAGACACTCAAGGCTTTAGATAGCGCGCCTCCTGGCAGCCTCATCTTTACTAATTTCGTTGATTTTGATTCTTCATTTGGCCACAGACGCGATATTGCTGGTTACGCCCATGCATTAGAAACGTTTGATGCACGTATGCCGGAACTTGAAGCGATCTTAAAACCAGATGATCTTATTGTCATCGCGGCCGATCATGGCTGTGATCCCAGTTTTCCCGGCTCTGATCACACCCGAGAACACATCCCAGTCCTAGCCTTTGGTCCTAATACACTCAGTCGTTTTATCGGTCGCCGCGATACCTTTGCCGATGTCGGCCAAAGTATCGCGCAATATCTAGATATTGCGCCCTTAGACTTTGGAAATTCATTTTTTGATTAAATAAAAATCAAGTCTATACTTAAAGTACCGTTATTTGTTCGTGTGTACGCCCCATGCCAGAGCAACTGTATAAACTCTTAGGTGTATCCTGCGATGCAGATATGATGCACCTTTTCGATGAAATAGAAGTGCACTGGAAAGAAAAGCGCAAGCGATCTTCAAAAGTTCTGGGTGCAGACGAACAAATGCCTTTTTTCCTGGACTTTTTATATGAGAGATACGGCGCAAAACTAAGAAAACTGAATCATAAAGATCTCAATACGCTATCCACTGAAAGTTTCGATCATCAACCAAGACTCAGCCCTAGAATAATAGTAAAAACTGCGAACAGCTCCACCGATCCCGAGTTGGACATAGGTGATACGATTGTTGATGCTGAGGAAGGAATATTACAAATACTTTCTTCAGAAAATGGAAACTTACAAGCGACCAGGATAATGCCAGCTGAAGCATTACGAAGCCATAATTTAGAACAATGGCAGCCAGAACCAAACGAACCAGCAAATATTTATGTATGTGACGTTAGTGATCAAAAAATAGAAATAGCTCAATATGAACTTGACGTATCAGAAGATCCGGCTGATAAAACCGAGCTCAAAAATAGGGTTGTACAATACCAATCTGCGCTTGAACTAATGAAGAAGCTCAATAGCATCATGCAAAATAATCCTAATAGATTGTATTTGGGTGAAACTTTGGGACAAGCAGGCCTAAACTCAGCATACATATCATCCCCAATTCATCAAATGTGTCTTAATGAACAAAAAAACCGCCAAGTATCTCGTAATAACCTAGTTCTAAAAGCATTCAAGCTCAAAAGCGATGCTGCATTTTTAAGCGCTTATGAAACCGATCAAATACCAGATGCAGTCGATCTCAGCACATGGTCAAATGCAGATTTGGAAACCCTTCAGAAACAATGCGACGATTGGCGACCCCAACATTCGGAAAAAATACTGGTTTGTGGTCGAGTCCCAGACATCAAAAGTTTAGACATTGGAGATACCGTAATAACACTCGATGGCGTATCCCAAGTTCAACGCAACGCTTCTGGCAATTTGCAATATATAAAAATGCTCTCAAAACGACAATTAAGACACATAGAAAGCATACAACCCTATCTTGCCAAAGCAGGTGAGCCAGATATAATTTATTCAAACTTTTCCGATCAAAGACAAAAAACCTATCCAGTAGCAACCCTATTACGTGGCGCTCTTAATACTGCCCTGTCAACGCAACCTAAGAGCATGTTTATTCAAAGCCCACCGATATCGCATGACGATACTCACGGTCAAATCACCGCTGCTTTAAAAGCACAAGCAACTGAGGAATTAGAAAGAGAAAATCGACCCATAAACGGTAAGAAAAAATCAAGGGTGCGCTTTTGGGATAGCAAACCAAAACCAAGTCAAACGATGCAAGAAAGATTAAAAAGCATGATGCAAGCCAGACAAAATGCCCCCCCAAAAGCATCATCCTCAAAGAAAATGCAAGGCAAGACCACTTCAGAAAACCCAAAATCTCGTACCCCACAAGATGTACAATCTTCAATCGAAAGTATCACCGAACAATTGAATCAACAAGAATCGGGACAATATCAGTACACGCCACAATCAGGTGGAACCTATCGAATTATGAAACAAAATAACGTCATTCTAGACGCAAATCGAGATACTATTACGGTTTATAAGCCCTTCATGAATAACAGGACCGTACCTCTTTCAGTACAAGCAAAAGCCATCATGTTTTTAGAAGCCCTAGGGATCCCCCCATTGAATGGCAGAGATACTTTAGAAATCACAGGGGGGCCAAAAAAATTGCGGCAAGCGGTAATAACATTATTTGAAGAATACCTCGCCCAAGAAAAGCAAGAAAGCAGTGCTGCAACACCATCCTCAAGCTTTAGATAATACAAGACTGACACCACCAAAGATGGTTGAATTTTTCTTACATCACTCCTACTTTATCATCTAAATGCCCAAATTCTCAGATAAAGCATCAGGCGTATCAACAGACATCTGTGGTTTAGTAAAATCCCTACCTTCAGAAATATGGAACAATTTATCACCAATGATACGGGAAGGATCAGTCGCATGATGGCGAGCATACAGGGCAATCGCAGCAGCCAATAAAAGTGCGAGCAACACATACGGCATAGTCACACCCAACGCCACTGCAATCACACCGACGACCACCGCAGCGATATAGCCCGTTATCTCAAATTTATGATGTTTTTGGATGACCACACCGTATTGTGCAAGTTTTGATTGCAGCTCTTCTTGTTCTTGAGCGGTCATTTCTTTCTTTAAATAGGGGACAACCGCATGCATCACCGTGGCGAAATTATCAATATCGTTCTGACGATGACTCTCGTTTTTCAGCTTCTTAAAAACATTGATCAAATCGACGACATTTGATTGCAACTTTATATCATCTCCAAAATCTAATGACTGCAGTCGCGACAATTGACAATTAAAATACTTATCGTTCAATTGAATTGGCTCAGGTTGAAAAAACGTCATGAAAGATGTCGTATCACACTGTGACCAGCTATTTTCCAAAGCCGAATCATCCAAATTCGGTATAGCACCATAACCTTTGTTCACAAAAGCTTCTAAATCTGCCTTCATAAGAACCTCAATGTATTTTTAAAGATATAATATTATCATATATAAATATATTGATCAATATTTAAGCAATATAGCCATCATGGCTCGGTGGAAATCTTAAAGTCCTAACTTAATGTACGCAATAACCCCGGGCCTTGATAAATCAAGCCGGTATAGACTTGTAGCAAATCTGCACCTGCTGCAAGTTTTTCTTGGGCCGCAGCTAGCGAGTCTACCCCGCCCACTCCAATCAACGCTACGTTGTCGCCCACCTGTTGCTTTAATAGCGCCAAACATTGCGTTGCGCGCTGTAATAAAGGCTGGCCACTGACACCCCCCACTTCTTGTCCGTGCTCTAATTGCTTCACACCATCGCGTGCACACGTCGTATTGGTCGCGATGATGCCTTCTATACCCTGGGTCACAATAATATCTGCCATCGCCAACAAAGACTCATCTGGCTCGTCTGGAGATATCTTTACCACCAGCGGCACATGTCGTCCATGATGATCGGCTAAGCGCAATTGCTCTTGTCGTAATGTATGTAATAGATTCAGGCAATAGCCCTCACGTTGCAATTGTCGCAAATCCGGCGTATTGGGTGAAGAAATATTGATGGCAATATAAGAAGCATGAGGATACACACGATGCAAACAATAAAGATAATCATCAACCGCTCGATCCAAGGGGGTTTCTTTGCCTTTGCCAATATTGATCCCAAGCACGCCTTGATAACGTGCAGCAGCAACATTAGCGACCAATGCGTCAACACCAGGATTATTAAATCCCATACGGTTAATCAATGCTTGTGCTTGTGGTAAGCGAAACAAACGTGGTTTAGAATTCCCAATCTGTGGTTTGGGTGTGACCGTACCTATTTCTATAAATCCAAACCCCAATTTGTCTAAATCGTCTAAATATTGTCCAGATTTATCCAAACCAGCCGCCAAACCAATCTGATGCGGAAAATCTAAACCCATGACCGTTTGTGGTTGCGGTGTAGGCTTAGAGAAACACATAGCTGGCACATAATGCAGGCCGCCCAAAGCCCATGCATGCGCACGTTCAGGATCAAGACGGAATAATAAAGACCTTATGCAAGCATACATCGCGACCTCAAAAAACAGAGTTCTTTAAACAAAATATCATTGTACACGATAAAAAACGTAGCCGCCTTCTCGACCCTGTCGTTTTACGCAAATCCTATGATATAATCGCGATATTCTCAAAAATTTGTAAGCAGTGCTCATGCGCATCATCCTTCGGTCTTTTTTAATGTTAAGTTTGTTTTTATCAGCGTCCCTAAGCCATGGGCATGCGTTGCAAGACTTGAAAAAAACCTGGTCAGATATCATGATTACGACAAAAATCAAAACAAAATTTACGAAAGACCGGCAAATAAATCCGTTAAAATTTTCAGTATCCACCCAAAGTGGCGTTGTCACATTGACAGGCAATGCAAAAAACCGGGCGACCTTTGTAAAGGCGCTCAGACTAGTTGCCAATACCAAAGGCGTACGATCTGTTGATACCACTGCATTTGATATCAAATCCGTTAACTCTTCCTTTAAAGACGCGTATATCACCGCAAAAGTAGAAGCTGCTATTTTGGAGTCAAAAGTATTTGACGATGAATCCATTCCTTTGGTTGGGATCAATGCCTCGACCACAAACGGCATTGTCTCTCTCACAGGAACCGTCAAACATCAGCGATCAATTGCAATGATGCTAAAACGAGCGCACCATGTACATGGTGTTAGAAAAATTCGTTCTCATTTGACTGTTGCGTAGCATAGGCAAAACTAATGAAAAGGATGCCATACAATGAAACCAACCGTACTTGTGATTTCCTGCGAGCATGCGGTAAATAAAGTCCCTGCAAAATATGCTGATTTGTTTGCCCATAAAAAATTACTGCTCAAAACCCCGCGTGCGTATGATATTGGCGCAACTCAGATTGCAACTTATCTGCAAAAACATCTTGACTGCGAGTATGTGAAAACAAAAATCACACGCTTACTTATCGACTGTGATCACAGTTTGCAACATAAACATTGCTTTTCTAAATACAGTAAAAAACTATCCACCGATCAAAAAGACCATTTGATTGAAACCTACTACAATCCATTCTATCAAGAATTACAAGACATCATCGAAGCGCACATTGCGGCAGGACGGCAAGTCTTACACGTCTCTATTTATACGTTTATGCCTATTTTTAAAGGGATGTTCTTAAACACAGGTATTGGGATTTTGTATGATTCTTATCGCCATGGTGAAAAGGAAGTCGCGCGAATCATCCATGGATTGTTAATGCAAGAAACACCCGCTTATAAAATTCGTCTGAATTACCCTTTTTCCGGAAAAAATGATCATATCCTCCAATCCTTTCGCAAGTCTTTTGCAGAAAAAGATTATTTAGGAATAAAACTGGGCGTGAATCAAGCGTTACTCTCGCCACCTAAGGAAGGACGCGCCATACGCGAAGCAGTGACAAATAGTTTGAGTGAATTACTGATGTTGTTGTGACGCCCTAACAATCTGAGCAAATACCGTAAATATTCAATGCGTGGCTGGTCATTTTAAAATGTGCTTTGGCTGCAATAGAATGTTGGCGCGACTCGATGACTTCATCTAAAAACTCTTCTACCCGGCCACAGTTCGTACAAACCAAATGATCATGATGACTTTCCGTGCGTAACTCAAATACTGCGTAACCACCTTCAAAATTGTGACGTTGCACCAGCCCCCTAGTTTCAAATTGGGTCAAAACACGGTACACCGTGGCCAGACTCACATTTTCATTCAAATCATTCAGCGTTCTATAAACATCTTCGGCGCTCAGATGATGTGCATCGGACTGCTCAAGCACTTGCAATATTCTCAAACGCGGCATTGTTATCTTCAAACCTACCGATTTTAATTGATTGCTTTCATTCACAAGCTTACCCTTCGTTGAGTTTACAAATTTGCGTGTTATACTTCGCACAATCTCTAGCCATACTATAAGGCAAAAAAATGCGAATGAAAACCATTCTTATCCTACTCTGCATCGTTTTATCACTCACGCATTGCTTATCCTATGACTTTTCCAAAAGAAAAGTGCAACAAGGCAATATTCTCTCGCCCAAGCGTATCAAGCATTTACATACTGGGATGAGTAAAGAAGATGTGGCAAAATTAATGGGTACCAGCCTGATCAGCCCTATGTTTCAAATGGATCGCTGGGATTATGTTTATACCTGGCGCAAAGGCACCACGCCTAATCTGGTGAAGCATTTGACGTTGCATTTTAAAAATGATCACTTAGTGAAAATTGAAAAAAAATTATAATTTAGCGCTGTTGCTACGGTTTTTTGCAAGGCGGCGGCGTTTCTCTTTAGGATCCGCTTCTAATGGCCGGTAGATTTCTAAGCGATCCCCTGCTTTCACCACTGTGTCTCGAGAAACACGCGATGCAAAAATCCCAACTTCTAGCGATTCAATCTCAGGGTAATCTTGCAACCACCCCGACTGTTGAATCACATCCATAACCATCATTTGGGGTGACCAAGGTAAGCTGAACACTAATGGTGCTGCATCCTTAGGCACATAGACCAATTCACAGAGCAAAGACATATTGTCAGGCTGAAACCGCATAGATTTTATCAGCGCGCTCACAAAAAGCGTCCACCAAATTATCCGTCACTTGTTCAAAGATAGGACCTAGGAGCATAGACATCATTCGTCCAGCAAAATCAAACTCTAAATCTAATGATATCGAACATCCTTCAGCAGTATCCTCAAAACGCCAAAATCCTTCGAAGTGACTGAAAGGACCATCCACCAAGCGCATTTCAATCATTTTGTTGGGCTGCAAGCGATTGCGGGTCGTAAATGATTTACTCATGCCCGCCGCGGTAATGGACAATGTGGCCTGGACTTCATCTTCATCACGCGAGTGAATCACCCCTGATGAAAAATAAGGAAGAAATTCAGCATAGCACTCAATATCATTGACCAAATCATACATTTCCTCACACGTATAGGGGACCACACGCGCTTTTTTTACAACTGTCATATTATCTCCCCTTGTGTGGACGCAACGCGAATATGTTGCTCTAGCCAATGTGCCATGTCAGTGATTTCTTCCATACAAATCATATGTTCCATCGGGTATTCTTTCCAACCCACGTCTGTAAAACCACGAGACATCACAAAATCATAAGACAACCTTGTCCAAGCAGGTAAAACGACTGGATCTGTCTTACCTATGGCCATAAAAATAGGCAGTGTCATATGACCACCACTGCTGCAGTCAGCGCGTAGTGGCAAATAAGCAGACAAGGCCAAAATGCCTCCTAGCCGTTTTTGGGTACGCAATCCTAAAAATAGCGCCATGGCACCACCTTGAGAAAAGCCAGCTAAATAAATTTGCTGCGGCTGAAATCCTTTGGCAATTTGCGCATCGATCACTGCATCGAGGTCATGTTCTGATTGCAAAATACCTTCACGATCATCACGGTCTTGCAAGCTTAACCCCGTTAAATCATACCAGGCACGCATCGCCATGTGATTATTTAAAGTTACAGGCCGCACAGGAGCATCCACAAAGACATGTTCTATTGGGACAAGATTCGCAGGAAGCGCTTTGACCACACCACGCATATCGGAAGCACTTGCACCCAATCCATGTAACCATATCACGCACGCGAGTGCCGACTGAGACGATTCTTCAGTATAAAAATCGAGCACAAAAACCCCTACCCATAAAAATCATGCATTATCGCCAAACATTGACCAAATGGCAAGTTTTTAGAATCATTTCAAAGCGGCCATATCTATATCTGTTAAACAATAAATCACTATATATGTCCCACAACCTCACACTTCCTACGTCCCGCGGTTTGTCCGCGTGACGTAGGAAGTGAAAACAAGGTCGCGGGGTATAAAGGATGCAAACAAGCTCCTGATACGAGAAAAACAACTTTTACCTGAGTAAAACAATCGTGGTTTTGTGTCAGTCCTGAACGTGGTACACTGATTTTCAGGTACACCAAAAACAAATGCCCCTATGCGCACAACATTAATATGCTCCATCATTTCCCTGTTGCTCTTGTCTGCTTGTGGTCAACGTGGGCCTCTATATTTCCCTGAACCTGAACCGGCACCCCAAACCACATCATGATGATACCCTTCACTAAAATGCACGGTCTTGGTAATGATTTCATGATGATTGATGGCGTCACCCACCCCGTCACTTTATCACCACAGCAAATCCAAACATGGAGTCAACGCCGTACCGGTATAGGGTTCGATCAATGTTTACTGCTGGAAAAAAGCGCGATACCCGACATTGATTTCATGTATCGTATTTTTAACGCGGACGGTCAGGAAGTAGGTCAATGTGGTAATGGCGCGCGTTGCTTGGCGCTTTTTATCCAGCGTCAGGGCTTGAGTGCCAAAAAAGAACTGCGGGTTAAAACCTCAACCAGCACCCTGCATTTAAGTATCCACGAAGATCAAACCGTAACTGTCAATTTTGGCATCCCAGACTTGTTACCAGCACATATTCCCACCACCGCGCGTGATCAAAAAATTTGGTATCAAATCACAATAAACCAAGAACCCTATCAATTTCATAGCATTCAAATTGGTAATCCTCATGCGGTGCTCGTCGTTGACGATTTGCAACATACCGATGTGGCGACCATCGGCCAAGCAATCAGTACCCACTCATTTTTCCCAGAACAAGCCAATGTTGGATTTTTACAAATCGTTGCCCCGGAGAAAATAGCCTTACGTGTCTTTGAACGAGGTTGTGGAGAAACCCAAGCTTGTGGCTCCGGCGCTGTGGCAGCAGCAGCATTGGGCATCTTATATCATGAATTGGCAGATAATGTCACAGTCACTTTGCCAGGAGGTGAGCTACACGTCTCGTGGCCTGATAAGAAAGGTGTAATTTATTTGCGTGGCCCAGCAACCTTTGTATATGATGGAAAGGTGGAGGAAGGGACATGCGAATCATTATCTTAGGTGCAAGTGAAGTCGGGGAAAATCTAGCGCGCGTACTCGTCGCGGAAGATAATGATGTCATTTTGATAGATGAAAACAATAAGCGTTTGGATGAGGTCAAACAACGTTTAGATGTACAAACGGTTACCGGATCGGCCTCTCACCCCCGCATCTTAATCAATGCTGGCATTGAACAAGCTGAACTCGTAATTGCGGTGACGCCTAATGATGAAATCAATATGATCAGTGCATTGATTGCCATCAAAATTTTTGACGTGCCTAAAATTATTGCCCGCATCAGCTCTGAAGACTACCATCAGCATCCAGAACTGTTTGCCAAAAATGTCATCCCCATTAAAACCCTTATTTATCCGACTGAACTGATTATTGACCATATTGTGAGAGTCATTGAATATCCGGATTTTTTTCAAATTTTCAATTTCTATAACGATGCCGTTTGCATGGTATCTTTTGAAATACAATCCCAAGACTGGATGAATGGCCAAACCATTGCCGCTGTCAAAGAAAAGCTAAGCGACGTTCATGTCGCCATCGTGGCAATATTTCAAAAAAAACAATGCGTTCCCATAAGTGACACCTATACACTGATATTAAAAGACAAACTCTTGTGTATTCTGCCAACATCAGTCATCCCAATATTTTTAAAAGCATTAAAACGGACCACTCATGCTCACCGTCGCATCATGATTGCCGGTGGTGGCCCAATCGGCACTGGATTAGCAAAACGTTTGGAAGCGTACCATCAAACCAAGCTTATTGAACATACGGATGAGCAAATCGAGCAAGATGTCGCCCAACTCGATCAAACCATCGTACTGCAAGGAGACATTGCTGATCGCGATTTGCTCGTCAATGAAAACATTGATGACATGGATATTTTTTGTGCTGTCACATCTGATGATGAAGCTAATATCATGAGTAGTTTGCAAGCCAAATATTTGGGCGCAAATTATGCCATGAGCTTGGTCAATCGCGAAAGCTATATCGACTTAATCGAAGACAGCTTGATCGATCACGCGTTATCACCACAATATATTACTGTCGGTAATATTTTAAGTAAAATACGGCATGGAAACATGATCAAAATTCATCGCCTCCAAGAAGATGAGGCTGAAGCCATTGAATTGATTGTGGAAGGAGATGAATCAAGTTCTTCCGTCATTGGCAGACCCATCTCAGAGATTGAGTTTCCACCTCATTGTACGGTGGCTGGCGTGATCAGGAAAAATAAATTAGTGTTGCAATATGCTGATTTGGTACTAGCAGCCAATGACCATGTCATCTTACTCTTACTGAAGAAAAGATATATTCATCAACTTGAGGCTTTATTTCAAGTAAATTTAACTTTTATGAGTTAATGTATGCAATATAAAACTGTCGTACGCCTCACAGGCTTATTTTTAATGTTATTCAGCTTTAGTATGATTCCACCACTGATCATCTGCTGGAAATTTGCAGAAAACATATGCATGCCCTTTGTAGAATCTTTTGGAATCATCCTGGGTTGCGGCTATCTTTTATGGCGACCGTTTCGCCATCATCATAGTTTATTAAAAATTCGTGAAGGCTTCTTAATTGTCGTGACGATTTGGTTTGCCATCAGCTTTTTTGCATCATTCCCTTTCTTATTGTTCCCAGAACTACACCAAAATCATTCAACCATAGATATTCTGTTTGAAGCAGTCTCTGGTATCACCACAACAGGCGCATCAACCTTTACAGATCTAGATACCCTGCCCAACGCAATCTTATATTATCGTCAACAATTACAATTTATCGGGGGTATGGGGATTATTGTGCTAGCGATTGCCATTTTTCCAATGCTGGGTATGGGCGGCACTCATCTATTTCGCCTAGAAGTATCCTCATCTCACAAAGAAAACAAATTAACCCCCAGAATTGCGCAAACTGCAAAACTGCTTTGGGCAATTTATTGCCTGATCACCCTCGCCTGTACTTGGTGTTTTTGGTACGCCGGCATGGATTGGTTTCATGCGTTAGGAGAAAGCTTTTCTACCGTATCTACAGGTGGCTTTTCCATGCATGATGACAGCTTTTTTTATTATCGTAGCCATGCTATTGAAATATTCGCCTGTGTATTTATGCTGATTGGAAGCATCAATTTTTCTCTGCATTATATCGCCTTGCAGCAACACACCTTAAAAAACTACTGGCAAGACGAGGAGTTTCGCACCTATATCATCGTGTTTTTTCTACTCATCATACTCATCGTGGGTAATTTACTCCTCCATAATCATTTTTTGCGTCCTAAGGAACAAATCATCGATTCAGTATTTATGATTATTTCAATTGCAACCACCACTGGCTTCTCCCTGATTCCTTTTGATGATTGGGCCAGCTTTGATCCAATATTGCTGATATTTATGTCCTTAATTGGAGGTTGCGCCGGCTCTACCACAGGAGGATTAAAGTTTTTGCGTCTGATGGTCATCAGCAAACAAAGCAAACGAGAATTTGAGCGTTTATTGCATCCCCAAGCATCTATCCCAGTCAAAATGGACCGTAACCCCATTGCAGAAAATATAATCCAATCTATTACTAGTTTTGCATTTCTATATTTGGGTTTGTTTGCACTTTTCATTTTGATTTTTATGGCGCTCGGCAATGATTTCATCACGTCCTTTTCCTCTATTGCCGCAGCATTAGCAAACTCTGGCACAGGTGATGGTCAAACCAGCCTGAATTTCAAAAGCATATCCGAACCCAGCAAATGTCTGCTGATTATCACCATGCTGCTCGGACGTTTGCAAATTTATCCCATCTTTATCCTGTTTACACGACCCTTTTGGAAAAAGTAACATCTGTGTCTCGCGAACGACAACGAGACATAGTCATGACTTTATTCGCATGTTAGCATATGAACGAAGCACATGACGCGCCTTCTAAAATACAATCAGGGATCGTAATGAAAAAATATCTTGTAGTCTTTTTCATAGGTTGGGGTTTGGTTGCCTCACATGCGTTCGCAGACAAAGCGTTCAACGGCGACAACCTCCTTTTTCATATTTCAATATACAATAATATGCCCTATAACTGTGACTTAATATCTCAAGCGACCACCAGGGGTCAGGTGCTTCTTCCCACACCTATACCTGTCTACTTGGCGCCAGGATCTATCAATCGCTTTACAATGTCGGAAAGGAATAATGAGGGCGCAAGTATTGCCTTGGCTTACCAATGTGAAGGCAATCGTTCCATTACAATTTTCTCTCACAGCCGCTTAAGTTTTCGCAGAAGAGGTAATCACATCAAGCATGGTGTACCAAACGCCCAAAATATGCGTGCTATTGTCACGAGTCAAAATCAAAATTTTTTCAAGAGCTTTAGTGAAATCGGATGGGTTTTTCTAAAAAACGACTAAGGCGTGCCCCGAAGCTTCCAACGTTGATGCATCCACATCCACTGCTCTGGATGCGCTAAAATGATGCGTTCCAACGCTTGATTGTAAGCCAAGGTATTACGATAAATAGACTCTTGGGTGGTCGGATATTCATTCCAAGGAATGGGATCATAAAAGGCCAAAACATGGCGACCATTGGGCAAGCGATAACCGGCTGCTGGGACCACAGCCAATCCCGTATGACGCGACAAGCTGGCCAAGCTGCGATAAGTCCCCGCTTTTTTACCAAAAAACTCCACCGCGACACCATCTCGATTCACCAACGATGCGTGTTGATCTAAAACAAAAACCACTGCATGATTTTGATCTAGTGCTGCTTTCACTTGATGTAAAGCATCCCGCTTAGGAATCACATTCAATCCTGCGCGATAGTACCGGCGAAACAAAATGCGTTCAATGGATTTCAAACCCAAAGTCCGTCGGATAAAATGAAAATGGCCCTTAAATTGCTTAAAGTTAAGAATGCCACCCAAGGGTGCAAACTCCCAACTCCCCACATGGGCCGTTAATACCAACACCCCTTTTCCTTCGGCTGCAATCTTTAGCAAGCGTTCATGACCCACCACATCGACACGCTCACACAAAGTCTTTTCACTCATAAACCGCAATTGGATGGTTTCTTTGATAGAGGTTAATAAATGTGAATAAAAAGCTTGTGCCAAATGCTCTTTTTGCACAGCAGACAATTGTGAACCATAAACTTGCTCAATATTGTCACGGACTATTTTACGTCGATAGGGTAAGAAACGATAGGCATACCGTCCTGCTCTAGATATGGGTAATTGTGCGATTTGTGTCGCTAAATCATCGACAGGCACGCAACACCACACAAGCATTCATCCCGGCAAACCCACGGTTGATGATCAAAAGATGATCTTTATCTTGCGACCAAGCTCGTGCTTCTTGATGCACGTTCAGGGTAGCACAGTCTGTAGACACAGACTGTAAATTAGAAATACCTGGCACACAATTTGCTTGCATCGCGTAGGAGCCCAACACCGTATCCAACAATCCTGACGCACAAAGCGTGTGCCCCATCGACCATTTGAATGCCGTCACAGGCACCGAGGTTTCAGCAAGTACCGCGGCCAAGGCTTGGGCTTCCGTCACATCCGAAAGATGACTACCATTACCATGAGCAATCACCGCACCCAAATCTTCTGGAGATAAATCACAGCGCTGCAAAGTTTGATTTAAAAGTTGTTGTAAGGGTAAGCCTTGTGGCTCAATAGAAAATAAGCCCTGGCTTTCCGTGGCGGTACAACCCCCCATCACTTCGGCCAGGCATGTTGCTGAGCGCTCTTGCACCGCGTCTTCACTTTCTAAAACTAATGCAGATGCACCTTCCGCCAAAATCGTCCCATCATGCTCAGCATCAAACGGCTGTAAATCTCGGGCACTCAATAGCCCCAATTTCTCATAATAATAAAGTGCTTGTGGATCAGTACCAATATCATACGCGACCACCAAAGCACGCTTGGCCTGGCCAGAAGCAATCGCTTCATAAGCCTCCAATAAAGCCTGCATCCCACTCACGGCATGATTGGTAATATTATGATTCACACCCTTAAATCCATAAGTAATACCCAAATAAGCCAAGACATTATTCGGCAAAATCCGCAGCAACCACATGGGATGCACTTCTGAAAACAATTCTTTTGCGAAAACCTGCATATCCCCTTTTGCTTTCGCCATTAAAGGTAAAAAATCATATTGCTGAAAATATTTATTGCCAGGCGAACCCACGTAAACAGCCGAGTCTTCTGCAAAGCTCGTTTGCGCTTCTGCTGATAATTGATCACGATAGGAGAGTAGTGCGCTTTGTTCGATGGCTTGCATGCCAGCAGAAATACCCGTCACATCTTGCCTAGAAATGACTTTTAATAATTTTCGATCAGGCAACATACTGGCAGGGTGATAGTCTTGTAACTCTCCTACCAAACGATGAGACCATGACTCAATATCCCAAAGCTTGAGATCCCCTAACGCTTGTTGGCCGTTCAAGACAGCGTCCCAAGTAGCATCCGCCGTCATACCTGAAGCTGTCACAGCACCACGGCCTGTGATGAAGACACGTTTTTTGGTACTCATGGCGTATCTCCAAACTCGGGATGCTTAAATAACAAACAACTATTTGACCCGCCAAATCCAAAAGAATTGGATACCACAGCACCCAGAGATTTTTCACGAGGACCTTCTACCACATAATCCAAATCACATTCTGGATCAGGATGATGTAAATTCGCAGTCATTGGTACCCAAGAATGTTGAATAGCCAACACAGAAAATACCGCTTCTAACGCACCGGCTGCCGCAATCAAATGACCTGTTTGACTTTTGGTCGAGCTTACTGGAATTTGATAGGCGCGCTTGCCAAATATCGCTTTGATGGCATTGGTTTCACTCAAATCATTCATTTTGGTCGAGGTACCGTGCGCATTAATATAATCGATATCTTCGGGTGACAAACCAGCATCTTTGATGGAATGCGCAATCGCTTGCATCGCGCCATTACCATCAGGCGGCGAGTCAGTGATACGATAAGAACTCAATGTATTGCCTTCACCTGCCAATTCGGCATAAATATGCGCGCCACGAGCTTTGGCTCGCGACCATTCTTCTAAAACTAAAAATGCCGCGCCCTCGCCTAAAACAAAGCCATTACGTGTGGCATCAAACGGACGACTGGCCAATTCTGGCGTATCGTTATCAGTGGCTAACGCACCCAACAAACAGAAACTCGACACCCCCAAAGGCGAAATCATCGAATCAAAGCCACCTGCCAACATACAATCTGCATCGCCACGCCGAATCACTTGCATGGCCAAGCCCAATGCTTGCCCGCCTGAGGCACACGCTGTGTGCACCGCAGAAGCGTACCCTTTGATGCCAAATTGCTGAATCAATAACGACAATCCCGTATTCGCCGTGCTTTTAGCAAAATCACCTAATTGATAAAAGTCTCGAGACTTTTCAGATAATTGCGCCCAATCTACTTGGCCATCGATGGCACAGGTTTGTTGAAAACGTTGTAAGCCTTCAAATTCCGCCGTCATCATGCCACTACCCGTGACCACACCAAACCGTGGATCTAAATCCGCATCAAGATCAATTTGCGCATCTCGCATCGCTTGCAGCGCAGCATCTAAGGCAAACCAAGTAAAGTGTGAAGCAAAGCGATTATGTTTGGTCTTTAATGCCAGATCAGGCGTAAATCCTTTCACTTCAGCGGCAATAGACGCGGGAAATGCACTGGCATCAAAATTTTGGATCTGCGCGATCCCTGATTGCCGTGCCATCAATTGTTCCCAAGTTGTAGCGACTGTGTTTCCCAAAGGAGATACCACACCGAGTCCCGTGATTGCGACACGTCTTTTTGCCATTTATACTGCCCCTAACACTGCTTCTAGCGTACAAACTCGTTTGCCTGCCACTTCTGAGCGATATTGTAAAACCATCTGTTCTTCGTCATGTTCTTTCAGCGTTACCTTGCAAGCCAATTCATCGCCTGGATACACAAAGTCGCTCATTTTAATACGACGCATCTTTTTGATCCGATATTTGTCTTGCCATCCAGCAGATGCCAAAAACGTTTGCGCCAAATTCATTTTGCATTCTAAAAGAACCGTCATCGGCAACACAGGTTTATGTGGAAAATGATCTGCAAAATACGGCGCGCTTCGCGTGATATATTTCACCGCGGTTAAACCCTGTCCGGGATCCGTCTCTGTAATCTGATCAAATTGTAGGGTTAGTGGCGTATGGCTCACATTCTCTGGCATCAAACCTGCTGGTTTGGGCGCTATCGGCCAGGCGCCAGGGCGATTGATTTCAGAAAACTGGCGTCGTACCACCTCAGAATCAATAAAATCTTCTGTCGGTAACATCGGGCCTAATGCACGTTTTAAACGAAACACCACTTCCGAACCCACTCGCACTTCACCATGGTATTCAATGGCCACATCATCTAGCGCATCAATCCAAGCTTCTAATTCTAAGGTTTCACCCACATAGGCAGGACGATGCACTTCGGCCGCAGCAACAATACCCGCCACCGGACGCAATCGAAAATCATTTCTATCCATCACTGCCCAAGCAGCTAATTGGCCTAAGGTTTCACCGATGATAGAAGGCATGAAGCACAAGCGACCTTGAGGATCAGGACAAAGATAAGCATCATCTCGCGTGATGTGCTTGATTCCTCGAACAGAATTTTCAGAGGATGAAAGCTGTAAAATTCTATCGACGAATAAAAAACGCATTATCCTGGAACCGCACAAGCATCGGCTTCAGCTTTGGCAGCCACGATTAATTTGCAAAATGTTTCCACTGTAAATAACGCAGGAATTTCATTTAGTTTCATGCTGGCTTTGAAATGTTCTGCTGGCACTTCAGAAAGGTAGGCTTGCAACGCAGCCATCCCAGCTGGCGTCAATGCACCACCTTGCTCAAATTCTGCTTCAGTCAAATCACCGCGCGCATTTTTTTCTAATTGACCACGAGGAATTTTGATGGCAAATTCTTTTTCTAATTGAAAAACCAAATCTAAGAAATCAATCGACTCTGCACCCAAATCCCCGATCAAACGACTACTTAGCGTCACTTCTTCTTCATCTAAAACCAACACATCAGCAATGATCGTCTTAACTTTAGGGTACACAGCATCTACATTCATTTTTAATCCTCGGAGATCTATTTAAACAAATAATGGATGATTCTAACACATCATTTCATGGGTCTCAAAATACTATTGTGTGCGCGCTGATGAAGTGTAATCATTCCACCCCACAATGATCAAATATTTTACATTAAGATTAGAAATATATAAATGATGCGCTTTCAACTGCATGAGCTATTTGGTATAGCTGTCACAGTTGATGCCCAAGAGGTGAGACATCATCTCCTATCAGAGCCCAGCAGATAATTATGACTGACGCTCCAACACTTCACACAATAAACGCCCTTTCGCCAAGCGCACATCAATGCGCTCACCCTCTTTAACCGCTTCTGCATGCTTTAACAATCGCTGCTGCTGTGTCACAACTGCGTAACCACGATCTAAGGTCGCCAAAGGACTCACTGCGTGCAACCGTCCCATCAACGCTTGTAGACGCTGGGTTCTGGATTGCAGCGCGTTTGTCATCCATTGTTGTAATCGATACTCACGATGATCTAAGGCCTGCCAATAGCTGGCAATCATTTGTTTTGGCGAAGTGATCTGTTGCCAACAATGCTGCAACATCAACATTTTCTGCTGCATCATACGCTGCATGGCACGATGCATCTGCACTTCCAAGGCAGTAACAGCAGCCGATAATTCCTCTTGCACCGGACTAACCACTTCAGCAGCTGCCGTGGGTGTGGGGGCACGTAAATCTGCAACAAAATCTGCAATCGTGACATCTATTTCATGACCAATACCAGTGACAATCGGAAGCACACTTTGAGATATGGTATGCGCCAAAACTTCATCATTAAATGCCCACAAATCCTCTATGCTACCCCCGCCACGCGCCAATATCAGAACATCACAACTTTGATCGGCATTGGCCTTTCGAACCGCAGCCACCAATTGCATCGCGGCCGATTTACCTTGAACATCTGTCGGATAAACCTTCACCGCAGCCAGAGGATAACGCCGTGCCAACGTCGTTAAAATATCACGAATCGCAGCACCTGTAGGCGATGTAATCACACCGATGGTTTGTGGAAAACGTGGCAACGGCTTTTTGCGCGCAGCATCAAATAAACCGAGTGCAAATAATTTTTGTTTCAACGCTTCGAATTGTTGATGCAAATCGCCGATCCCAGCCTCAGTCAAATCTTCAACAATGAGCTGATAATCACCGCGCGCCTCATACAAACTGAGTCGACCTCTTGCCAACACTTGATGTCCACTTTCCATGCCCTGGTGAATACGTGTTTGGCGATTTCGGAAAAACACACAGCGCACCTGAGCTTGATTGTCCTTCAATGTAAAATACCAATGCCCAGAACTTGGCTTGCTCAAATTAGAAAGCTCACCTTGCACTACAACTTCGCCAACACCTTGTTCTAAGAAGGTTTTGACGTGTTTATTCAATTCTGAAACCGAATAAACATCCGTTTGTATATCAGCCAACAACAGAATACCCCGCGTCTACGAATAAAGTATGTCCTCGAATCATATCAGCTTCTGGCAAACATAATAAATATGCAGCATTGGCAACATCATCCGGAGACAAAGGCCGATCAGCCAACGCATGGGCTTGGTATTCTGCCAATAATTGCTCACGATTGGGAAAATATTTCAACGCATCTGTATCAACCACGCCAGCTGACACCGCATTCACCGTCACGCCTTTGGGCGCCAATTCGATACTCAGCGAACGCACCAAAGCTTCCAGTGCAGCTTTAGACGCGCCAATAAACGCATAATTTGGAATGGCGCGTTCTGCCCCCAAGCTGGACAATGCAATCACGCGTCCGCCAGGTTGTAACATGGACTCCGCTTCTGTTACCAAGTGATTTAATGCCAATGCATTGGTCTCCATACACCAGCGCCAGTGCTTGGTCGTCATTTTTAAAGCAGGTTTTAACACCCCACTCGCCGCATTGGATACCAAAATATCCAAGCGATCAAACTCGGACCTCATCTGAGCAAACAGTTCTTTGACAGAGGCATGATCGGCAACATTGGCTTGAATGGCCATGGCACGTCGCCCTAAAGCTTGTATGTCTTTGACCAAAGTCTCTGCTTCTTCGCTACTGGAATAATACACAATCACCACATCAGCCCCAGCTGCAGCCAATTTTAAAGCAATCGCTTTGCCAATACCGCGTGCGCCACCGGTAATAAGTGCCACTTTAGATGCAAATGTTTGCATGGTTTCTCCTAAATAGATCGATACGCTTGTGATTCTATAATAATGTTTATACAATTCACCCTTGTTTTCTTAACCCTATTTCGTGCCATGGACTCACCTTGGTTTGGTAATACCCTGCGTATTGCCGCAATTTACGCCTGTCGCATGCTGGGGTTATTCATGCTAATCCCTGTGTTTACCCTTTATGCCAACCATCTCCGCGGCGCCACACCATTTTTAGTCGGCATTGCCTTAGGCGCTTATGGCTTGACCCAAGGATTATTGCAAATTCCTTTCGGTATCCTTTCCGATCGCCATGGTCGCAAGCCTTTGATTCTCTTAGGCTTAATCCTATTTGCCATTGGCAGCCTGGTGGGTGCCTACGCAGACAGCATCACCGGGATGATCTTAGCCAGGATCTTACAAGGCGCTGGCGCCATCGGCTCTGTTTTGATGGCTTTTTTGGCTGATCTGACCGCAGAACAACACCGCACCAAAGCCATGGCAGTCATTGGCAGCATCATCGGGGTGTCTTTTAGCCTAGCTTTCGTGCTCAGCCCATTTATCACTGCAGTTTCCGGCCTTGCCGGCATTTTTTATCTGACCACCGGATTGGCTGTACTTGGCATGCTCATGCTCTATCGTATTCCCACCCCCAACCACGTTGGCAATGATACAATCAATAAGCAACAATTGAAACAAGTCTTCCGCAATCCAGATTTATTACGCCTAGATGCCGGCATTTTTTTTCAACATTTGATCCTGATTTCTACTTTTTACGCCCTACCCTTAATGTTGCAAACCCAAATCCATCATGGCGGTTTGTCACAAACTTGGCAATTCTATGTGCCGCTCTTACTTTTATCCTTTTTATGTATGGTCCCCATCATGATCCTTGCAGAGAAACGGCAAAAAACCAAACTCCTGTTCATCGTCGCCATCGCTAGTATGTTTGGCACTCAAATGGGACTAGCACTGTGGCCACAAGCATCCATCACCCTGCTTTGGGGCTTGATGTTTGTTTATTTTGTTGGATTTAATCTCCTAGAAGCCAATTTGCCGTCGCTGATTTCCAAGCAAGTCAATCCCAAAGCCAAAGGCTGCGCCATGGGTGTCTATTCAAGTAGCCAATTTTTAGGTATTTTTGTGGGCGGAACATTGGCCGGCATCGTATATCAACATGCCGGCGCACAAGGGATTTTCATCTTCAATGCAAGCATTGCGCTCGCTTGGTTATTTACTACCTTACGGTTGAATGTTAGCGCACGATTCTGATGTAGATTAAGCGCGGATTCTAAGTAAATTTCACCCCTACTCACGACGACAAAACCCAGCCTCCACGGTAAATTAGCTTGACTATTTTTGCATTTGGTATTAATATGCACAAGAATAATTTGCACACGAACTTTAATTGTTGTGGCATATATACTCAAGATGGAAAATGAGAATACGCCAACCCTTTTATCAACCTCAGGAGAAATACCTCTGAATAAGGCAAGAGACATCACCCACGCAATAAACTTAAATTCAGGTTTAGAAATTTCATATATATGGAGCCAATGTAATGAAAAACGCTAATTTAACCATTTGTAATGCGACCATCCACCCAGGTGAAACAGCTAATTTGGCGTTACCACTACCAGAACTCTATTCTTGTACCTCTTTTTATATGCCAATCAAAGTCGTTCATGGCCACAAACCAGGCCCTTGCCTACTCATTTTTTCTGCAGCCAAAGGCGATGAATTGAATGGGATTGAAATCGTTAATCAATTACTTTCGGATCAATCACAACGCATATCCGGAACATTGATTTTGGTTCCTGTACTCAATATTTCTGGATTGGTCGCACAATCAGGCACTCAAGCGCACGAAACAAACCTTGATGGTTGCTTTCCTGGTGCTGCAGATGGCTCCTACGGTGAACGTTTGGCGCATATCTTTACCCAAGAAATTTTAAGCAAAGTAGATTATTGCATCGAATTAAAAACAGGCTCGCTCAACCACGAGCTGCTACCACAAATCTATTGCAATCAAGATGACAAAGAAGCCATGAGGCTGGCACAACAGTTTGCAGCGCCCGTGATCACGAGTATGAACGTCGTCAAAAATTCATTGCAACAAACCACAGAACAATTGAACATTCCACTCTTGATCTATCGTGCAGGTGAGGCAATGCGCTTCAATGAGGCAGCTATTAAATTGGGGGTCTCCGGTATCCATAATGTCATGCAAACGCTAGGCATCATCGAACCAACAGCAGCGACTGATGAAACAGAAGAACCCTTTAAACCTGTCATCTCTCAAGATCAAGATTGGATTAGAGTGCATCGCAGTGGTGTGTTATTTAGTGAAGTGGAACTTGGACAAATGGTTTTTAAAGGACAAGTCATCGGACGCATCAGCGACCCTTTTAGTTCAAACTCGTCCGAAACAGTCAGAACCAGCCAAGATGGCATCATTGTCGGTATTAATCGTCATCCGCTTATCCATGAGGGACAAACCATTTTTAAAATTGCCTCGTTTATCGACAACAGTCGCGCGCAAGACGTATTAGAAACCTGGCACAACCAAGCTGAGACCGTAGAATGATTGATAATAAAATCACCGTAGCGGGCATGGTTACCTGGCTGGTTTGCACCGTCTTCTTTATGTATGACTTTTTTCTGCGAACTGTGTTAGGTACGTTTCAACCACAATTGATGCATGAATTACACTTAAATTCTGTCCAATTCGCATTATTAAGCTCTACGATTTTTCAGATTATTTATGGCATGGTACAAATTCCCGCTGGGCTTGTGATCAACCATTTAGGCATCAAGAAAACACTGATCATCGCTATACTCCTCTGCACCGTTGCCACACTTGGGTTTTCTGTATCTTATAATTTTGCCTCTGCCATGCTATGCCGAATGTTGATGGGACTTGGCGCCTCCTGTGGTTTTATTTGCCTACTGATTGCGATTTATGATTGGATGCCACGCAAAAATATCGCTTTTTTTATTGGCATGTCTCAATTCTTAGGCACGATGGGCCCCATGCTTGCTGCCGGCCCTTTGAGCTCTTTTGTAACCCGAGCAGGGATAGGATGGCGCAGTATATTTTTTGATCTCATGCTCATTGGGATAGTCATCTCAATGCTCATTTTGTTATACGTCAAAAAAAATCGTCAACAAGGCGGAAAATTTATTATTTTATCTCGCGGCGCAACAATCGCGAGTAGTTTATCCCCCTTGATCAAAGTAAAACAAATTTGGTTTATTGCACTTTATTCCGCGTTCGCTTACTTCTCGATTGAATATTTAACCAACAATGAAGGCGTCGCGTTTCTCATTAAAAAAGGATTTACTTCAACATTCTCATCTTACATGATCACCATCTCTTGGTTAGGATATGCAATCTCTTGCCCGCTGCTGGGATACCTTTCTGATAAAATACAACGCAGGAAACCATTCATGCTTGGCAGTGCAATAATACTGTTACTTTCCTTGACCACCATCACGTACTTGCCTGTCAACGCGTTGGTACTCACCCTATGTTTTGCGCTGTTAGGTTTAGGTGCGAGTGGATCAAGCATCGGCTTTGCCATCATGGTAGAACAATGTAACGAAGATTCAATAGGCGCAGGTCTTGGGTTAAATAACAGCTTGATACTCCTTGTATCTGCCATGAATGCGCCAATGATTGGCTATCTATTAACCCGTCACACAGCCCACCATTCGTTACAATTATTTCACTATCAACAAGCGTTTATAGTAATGCCACTCTTCGCCATTGCTGCCATTGCACTCGTGGTTTTTTATATTAAAGAAACCTTTTGCAAATCAACCTGCAATAATACAATACTAAATCTACAGGAAACACAATCCTCTACGATAAACAATGTGTTCATCCCAGAAGGTTAAAGGATTAATCATGACGACAACTACAAATATCAATGATCACCACACCCAGCAAGAAACAATTGCTACGCCATTGCCCTATTCCAAACGCATGGTGTTCGCATTGCGAAAAATCATGCAGCAAGTGGATCACCATTCACGTAAATTAGACAAACAGCAAGGCATTACCGTGCCACAATTGGTCTGCTTATATGAAATTTACGAAAAAGGTGTGATGACACTGTCGGTTCTATCCAAGCATGTCCATTTAGCCTGTAGTACGCTTGTGGGCATCATTGATCGCTTGGAAGAAAAGGGTCTGCTCATGCGCACCCGTAACACGGAAGATCGCCGCGTTATTTTCATAGAAATAACCGACAAAGGCAGACAGTTTGTCAGCACATCCCCCCATCTTTTGCATCATATTCTAGATGAAAAATTTAAAGTTATCCCAGAAGCTGATCAAATCCTTATTGCTAATTCACTCGATCTTTTGGTAGAAATGTTGGTGTAACACCAACTACAACCCAACATCCACATCCCAACAACCACAATACCTACGCCCCATAACCTCCTTCACTTATCATGCAAACGCGTATAAACTTTTTGGGCTGCCTTATAAGCGTTGATAATGCCCGCCCCACAATATTTTTCTAAAGCCTCATCGTCCATGCAAGACACCGCTCCCTCTGGTAACATGTCTGCAGATGGAAAAGGGGTTATCGTGTCTGGTGCGGTAATAATTTGCTTTACCTGTTCTGCACGAAGCGTTGGATCAATAGCATACAAAAGCGCAACCACACCTGAAACATGCGCAACCGCAAAACTCGTGGCTTGTCTATGAGCATAAGCATTATCAATGGTGGCATAAACGCTATAACTGCCATTACCACCAGGCGCTGCAATAGTGACAGATTTTCCCCAATTAGAATAAGACGCGCGCTCTCCATAAAACCCTGTAGCAGCAACAGAAATGACACCATCGCAGTTTGCAGGATAATCACGAGCCGCATCAATACTTCGATTGCCAGCAGCAACCATCGTAACCAAACCACGCTTTTGTGTTTGATTCAAAGCGCGCTGTGCCACATCAGGACATGATCTCACATTGCCGAGACTCATATTGATGCCCACTATGCTTGCAGGTGGCGGATTTAAATCAGGAAAGTCAATACCAGCAAGCCATTCTAAGGCATTGATTTGATCTGATAAATAAGAGTAAAGACATGGAGGCATGCCACAAGTTGGTTCATCGGTAAATTTGGTAAACACGTTTATCGGCAAAATGCTCGTATGAGGCGCCACCCCCCACAGTGTTTCACCATAAGCCAGTGCGCCAGTAGAGGCAATGATACCCGCAACCATAGTGCCATGATGATAGCCCGCACATGCGATACAAGAAGGCGTTGCAGACATGCCCGTGCTTCCGGCATCAGTAAAATGTACGCCCGGTAAAATATTAGGATTTAACGCTTCATGGTTCATGATGCCTGTATCAAGGACTGCAATCGTAGTATTCGCATGCCCTGATGTGAAATCAATCCAAGTGTTTTCAGCATCTATTCCCCCTGGTGGCCCTTGCAGATTCCACTGCGCAGGCATGTGAGATTGCGGCCCCACCATGGTGGTGGATAAAAAATTAGGCGTCACCTCTGCAACCAAGGGTGATTGTTTGATTTTTGCCACCATGCGTGATAACGATTGTTTCGAATAACATCCAAAACCAGAAGCATTGGCTTGCAACAGAAACTGTGATTGTTTTTCCGCTTTGACATGAACTACATAATATCCTTGGAACATGCGTTTTGCCTGCGTGAATATGAGGCCCGGTGCGGCCAAACGGTGTAAATCTCCAGACGCCAATTGCTCACGAGCCAACAATAATGGCGGAGAGGAACGCAATTTCACAATAAATGAAGGCTTGGGGCCCAACACAGTGCAAGCAGGATCTGTACTGCTTTGCGCGCAACATACAGCAACCACAAACATTAAAACAATGGTCATGGCTTTTGACGCATTAAAACACATTGGTGTAACCGCAAATCACGTGATGTGTTTCTAAGCCCTGCCCACCTGTGACCGCAATCGGACCCACGGTCACCCAAGCATGCGCGTCGACACTGTTGGATAGTTTGCTTCCTTTAGATAGGCCGATATAAAAAAAATATGGGATCTGAAACCGTTGGCACCAAAACTTTGCGACAAGCGCTTGGGTTAAACAAGTCGACTGCCAAGGCGTGTAGCGCGACGCCAAGGCTACCGCACGTCGAATCACCAAAGCTTGTTGATGCTGTTGTTTAGAAGCCAAACTTGATGCCACTGACATTTTACAAGAACGACCAAAATAAACCGATAATCGTTGATAAGACAAACATTGAATCGCTAATTTCGCGACGCCACAAAGACCAAAACAGATGAAAAACCATTGCTTGTCTTTTATTGGCATTCGCCAAAATGCCTTGATTTTATTCCGAAGCTTAGTCATCCATGCTGGCATTGGTCTGATCTATGTTGATAAGCAACCCTTGTTGCTGAGTCTCTTCTACCCACTCGATAACATCTTGTTGATACTTTTCAGAATGTCCTGAATATTTTTCAGCAAGCATTTGTGCTAATTCCAATAAAGTTTTAGGTGTTTCTAGCGATAACCATAAATCAACCGCAGATTCATTTAAATGATAAAAAGTCTCCTCGACTGGATTTAAGATGACAATTTCATCAGGATTAATTTGTGTATAACAAACTTGTGGATCTCTGCCAATCAGGCTTCGGGTATGATTCATGATACAACGCCTTGATTATTTTCAATATACCGTACGATAGTCGGGAGTTCGTGAAAATCAGATGTTCTAATAAGCTTATGCACCGTAATTTGCTGAGACAAAGCCGTACAATCATAGAAAAACGCTTGCAGTTTGTCCAAAGGCTTTAACATAAAATAACGATAAGCATTTTGCATAAGTATTTTTAAGGCTCGAGCTGAGTACAATCTTTCACAATAAAATGTTTCAGCCAGTTCAGCAATATTTAATTCATAAAATCCAATCACAGGAATCATAGCGTCATCACAAATTTGGCTCATTTCAACAGCATATTTATCCGTTCTAAGTACAATTGGCGTGGCTTTGTCGATGTCATGATTAAAATAATGCATGGTATCTCGCCATAATTTTAACTGTGTTGGCCCTGGAATAATACAATATTGACCCTTGGCGTTTTGTTTGAGGACAACCAGATCATCCGTAATACACGGATAACGCTTTTGCAAAAAAGCATTTGCAAGCGTTGATTTCCCCGCACCAGATTGCCCACTGAAAATAACCGCACTATCCTTAATAAGAACCGCTGATCCATGTAACACCAAATAACCATGGTATTGCAGAATATACGCCATCACGGTGCCCTTCAACCAATTGTTCAACACATGAATAGACGTTTCAGCTTGCGATCTTTCGATAATAATACAGTTTTCTTTTGGAAGGACTAGAAAACGCGCTGTACCTGGAATAGCGAGATAAAACTGCTCTGCATCACAATGATGTGTGGTTTCCTTTGTATCTGGAATCGCTATTTTTTCCCAGATTAAGCTTATGGTCATGCCAAATGCAGTGAGTTGAGAAAGTAGTAAGCTCATAGGTCACGCACAAAGTGATGATGCCCAAAATTGCGGCGAAATCCAACCACAATTGCTAGTGATTGAGGTTGCCACACTCTTTGACTCGAAATCTTGATTTGCATTCGAGTCACTTTCCAAAAAAACAATAAAAAGCACCACATGTGAATTCATTACAACTCCATTAAGAGGTCAAATAACCATCACCTTGACCTTCCAATACACGGCTACCACCACCTAGGATATGCGTAACGTCTTTTAGAAACACAGATGTTTTTGGTTTTTGATAAACAGGCTTGTTTTCAGATGACATGATGTCACTCGCAGTAGGATGGTCGTTGATTGGGCTCTTATTGCTAATTGTCATGTCCTTCAATCCTTATTTAAACCTATGCCGCAATAAACCGACATGCATAACCCAGCATCAATCACCAGCAAAACCTAGTCACAAAATGCCGTCTTATAACAAATTTTCTACTGTGTCCCGCAAAATGGAATTTTTTGTTTATGGCGTCCAAGATTGTGGTGTAGTCCAACCACAATTGGTACTGCCTGTGCATTGTCCACCTGCCTGTATGCACGTTTCATTCCCTATGCGCTCCAAATTATTATCTAATAATTCAAAAAGGTTATCTTCTGCCGTATTAAAAAAACCATCTTCCAGACGCACCGCCCAGTTAGACTGGTCAGTTGTAGTATACGGATGACCTTGAGTCAAAGTTACAAGAACACCCTCACCATTGTCAATAAGATGACCGGCAATGTCTCCTGTACATGAACCATCAGTTGATGAACGTTGTGTAATTTGCACTGCTCTCACGTTATAAGTAGTCGTTGGTGTAACCGTGACTTGTTGTTGTACCATAACAGATGAATAAGCATCATTTATCAATGGCAAATAAGACGACACGGTTAATGATGACTGTCTAGGACGCAGCACTTGGCCTGTATTTGGTTCACGTTCCAAAAGACTACTGGCTAACACACCATGACTCATACCAATAAACACCGTAAAAATCACCGCCTGGTATTTCATCATTACTCCTCAATAAATCTTAAAAAAGGTTAAACCCTATTATTCAAACATATAACGTAATAAATCAACATGAAACAATCTATTCTCTGTTACCAATTGATGCTTGATAATATAGTCATAAGTATCCTCATAAGACAAGTTTTCTAATGCATGATTCAAATGACCCTCTTCATATAAGCTCCGACATTTTGGCATGGTACCCGGCAAAATATCGCCACATTTTTTGTGAGTATTAAACAAGCCTGATGAAGTATTTTTTTCCAAATAACGACGGACAAGTAAGCGCTGTTGCCCTTGGCGTCGCTTCTGCTCAGGAGGTAGCGCAAAACAATATTCCACCAAAGGTGGGTATAGTAACGGATATTGATACGTAAATCCCATGTGTTTGGCAACCACTGCGCTGTATTCAATACGCATTCGCACATGATGACTAAACCCGCCACTCAGCCAATCAGCTTCTCGTTCTTGGAGCGAATGATAAGGCTTATGGTGAGACAATAATTGCTTGCGTGCTAATAAAGAACGAGATGACTTGATACGTTGAATCGCATGATAAAACTGCGGGTTATTTAATTTTAAAACTTGCAGTAAACGTCGCATCACTGAATCACCGTCTTGCCTGAGACTCAACTCTTGCCATAACCTTTTATACCCCACCTCAGCACCATACGTTCGTAACGGCGCATGGGATGACACGCATTCATCTCCTCCAAAGCCCGACAATAATATTTGACATCTTTTTTGTTGCACCGCATGATGAATATTGTGCGCAAACATAAAAAATAGATACGGCGCACCACCCGCAAACCATTGCTTGCACTGATCGATCACAGTCATCACATCAAATTCATCCGCATTGATGTAATGGATGGGATAGTGTGATCTGAGCGCTTGCAATAATTGATCTCCATAACGACGCTCATCCACCACCTTGCCCACGTGCATGAATAATTGAGCAGGCATATTGGCTGCATCAAGTGCCGTAAGAATAGTGGAGCTATCTAAGCCTCCGCTAAATTCCAACGCAACATCATCGGGTGCTTGTTGACAACAAACCTGACACGCCTCCTGCAATAACGCAGAAAAATGTGCGTCATAATCTGCGTCACTGGCATACCGAATGGTCGGTGTGCCAGGTTCTAATCGCCAAAAAACATGCCGACGCGTAACGGGCTTAGGCTGAAGTCTTATCTGAAAAATATGTCCCGGGGTAACTCGATAAACCTTCTTATAATAAGTCTGATCGGTATACTTAAGATCACTGGCGCAAATACTTATCAACGTATCGCTAATTTGTTGTTTATCTTGCACTGGGTTTTTAACCCACGCCAATACATCCGGTAAATTTGAACCAAAACATAATTGTTTCGCTCCATCAGCAAGCATGGTGTAATAGAATGGCTCGAATCCAAAATGATCCCTGATCAAAAAAAAGGTCTCTTTGTGCGTATCGTAAATGAGACAAGCCAAAGGTTGGTAAAACTGTTTGAAAGGTAATTGCAGTATATTAACGGTTTGTGATTGGCTTAGTTGCTGTTTTACAAATAGCAGCGCTTGTAATCCGGGCGAATAAATAATGTAATGCGCATGCGTATCTCGGTACCAATTGCTCGCATTGATAGCGCCATCATTATTGCACAATTGATTTTAACTCCTAAGTATTTTAAATTTAAACCCCATCCTTGCAAAATAACTATTGCGCAGGTCTGAGTCGTGTATACTGAATTATAAAGATGTCATGGCCATACACGAATGTCACGCTTTATATTAAACACCATTTTAACCTTAAGCAAAACCTTGTTTCGCTTTGCCCCGCGTGATGGTTTGCTGACCTTTGGATTAATGCTCTTTCGCTCACTCACTGCTGGCTGCGGATTATTGCTTATTATCCCACTGTTACATGTGATTGGCATCCACCTTTTAGGGCATGAAAGCGATCGACTCAATCAATACATCACCACTCTCTTAACCAAGCTGCATTTGCCATTGACGTTATCTTCTGTTTTGTTGTTGTTCGTTGTGATCATGACGAGTATCGCCTCGGCATATTTTGCGGAAGAAATCATCCGCACTCGTTGGCAAGAACGTTATCAATATCATTTACGAAAAACCATCTATCAATCCATCTTAAACACCACATGGTCATTTTTCCTGAACAACAACAGCTCTGAGTTATTACACGGCATCACAGCCCAACTACAAGCAGCCTGGCAATGCCATTTTCAATTGCTGCAATTATTCAGTCAATGCATTTTAATTAGCGTTTATGTCGTTTTATCGAGTATGGTGTCATGGCAAATGACAGGCATTGCAACGATCATCGCCATAGGGTTTCTTGGTCTCATGCGCCCTTTACACCGGCTCACCGTGGCACGCAGTCATGATTTTTTGAAACACAATAAACGATTGTTTCAAGCTTTTTATGAGCAATTAAGTGCGTTAAAAATAATTAAAAGTTGCAATAAAGAAGCCTGTTTTTTAGAAAAAATCACCGAGCAAAGCAGTTTTCTGCAGCAACAACAACAGTATTTCATCAAAGTAAAAGCTACCAGCAAATGGGTCTATTCTGTTGGTACCGCCCTTTCTTTTGCTATCTTACTGTATTTGGCCATTCATGTTTTTACCCTTCCTATCGGATCTTTAGTTTTATTGCTCCTGGTATTTTCACGCCTCATGCCCATGGTTTCATCCACACAACAAAGCTATCAACAGTTGTTAAGACAATTACCCGCTTATGCCAGTCTCCAAGACTTGCTGCGTGAAAGCCTCGCCCATCAAGAAGTGACAATCCTACCCTCTGATGGCACAACCATGCATTTCCAAGAAGCGATTGCGTTTCATCACGTGTCGTTTGCGTATCATCCAGGCCTATCACCACCGGTGATACAGCAATTTTCCATGCGACTTCAAAAAAACACGACAACCACCTTAGTGGGTCTTTCAGGCGCAGGTAAAACGACGATTGCCGATTTACTCGTTGGGTTGTTAACCCCAACCACTGGCCATATCACCATTGATCAGCAACCCCTTGATCAACATAACCTAATCTCCTGGCGAAACCATGTGGCATACATTCCGCAAGATAATGTGTTATTTAATGGCAGCGTTCGTGAAAATTTGCTGTTATTTGCCCCCTCTGTGACAGAAGAAGAAATATGGGAAGCCTTACGCAGCGTTTCCGCGACAGACTTTGTGAACAAACTAGATCAAAGACTAGACACGCAAATAGGTGAACGTGGCATACGCTTATCTGGCGGTGAACGACAACGTCTTGCGTTGGCCAGAGCCTTACTGATGAAGCCTCAATTACTCATTATTGATGAGAGTACCAACGCATTAGATGAACAAAACATAAAAATCATCCAGCAATCACTCAAAACCTTACACGGCAAAATGACGATTCTTATCATTGCGCATCAAGGCATGATGCATCATGTCGCCGATCAGGTTGTTACACTCCAGAACTCCGACCAAGATTCCTACAAATATGTAGAAAAGGCTATCACGACCCCGTAGATATTCTCTGTCCTGGTTTTGTGATATAATGCCGCTTTTGTCGGAGAATTGCCATGCCAGCAGCTGAAATAGCATTGGAGCAAATGCATACGCATCTGAATGCGCTGGAGATCCCTAAAGATGAGTCCGTTTCGCAAGCGCAGATTCAGCAATTTGAATTTCAATTAAAAACCATCTTCTTCGAGACGCTTAGTGCCATTGGCCATGATGAGCTGGATGCCCTAAGAAGAGCGCACTCCCCTATTTTTCTCAATGTATCATTCAGTCATGCAGGCGCCTTTACTCGCAATTTAAGCCTCGCACCATCCGAAACAATCAGACAGTTGCCTGATTGTTTATTCCAAGATTGTCTGAATAAAACATCAGAACTGAGTATGAGTAAGTTCTTCCAAAATTAAACTACTTTCATTGAAAAAACATTTTATTTTTTGTGCACTAACCTGCAACTATATTCTGACGAACAACAAGATGATTCTGCGTCCAACATCGATCGACATAACAAACATGTCATGAAATATTGGTTCATTTGTTTAAATGCCAGACTTGCCGAGAATCTGCTATTTCGATGTTTCTTTCAGTACCGGGAATCAAATAATCCTTTATTTCTTTTATATGTCCTATGTCTAAAAATAATAGCTCTATTACTCGTGCTTGCAGCCGCTTTCATCATAGTTGCTATATTCTTAATTACTTTATGCATAAACGTAATGAGTAATATTTCTAATTCTTTGGTACTTGCACTACGTAATTGGATTGAACGTCCATTATTAAATCTGATTACAACGGGCCAATATGACACAGATATAGAAAAAACAGCGTGTATGACACTGGGTAAACAATACAAAGAAAAAGAAAATGAATTTGTACGGATTGATACTGATACTGAAACAGGTGATCAAAAAACTGAGTCTGACATCGCGGCCTTGGGTGAGCAAATCATGGACGCAAAGGTTCAACGGGTATTACGAAGGGAGCATGATTCTCATCGTCAGCAGGACAAAATTAAACTGCAGCTAAGCAGAAATACCGCCGCAGATACTGGAATCAATCATTTGAAGTACGCCACTCAGAGCATTTATTCGAGTTTGACGCAAAGCGTACCGGCAGAACAAAATAAAGTATTAACTATCCCACTACGCTTGTTACGTTTTGCGGTGGCTATTCCTATTGTTGTATTTCTGAGTCTACCCTTGGCTCTACTCAATCTTGTCCACTTTGCTATTCCATTACTTAGCTTGGCTATTTTGAATCTGGTCACACTTGTGAGCATAGCAGTGCTAACACTCTGTAATAGTTTAGAAAGACTCCCGCTTTATTTGTATGATTTATCTCATGGTACGCAAAATCAGGGTTTTAAACCTTCACCAGAAGAAAAAACCAGCCTGATGGACTCATTTTGCGAATATCAAATATCAACCATAAAGGCTGTTAGTAGCTTTTCTTTGTTTCAAGAGTGTGTAAAAAGGGGCGCTCAATATATCGAAGATAAACACCATATACCTAAGAGTTGTTCCCCAGCCCTGTAACACCAAATGGCACTATAAAAGCTTATAAACTTTGGCCAGCGTTCTATCTGGCCACGAAAGGCATCAATTTTTTGAACACCAGTTTGAATGCGGATGGTTTTTTGAATTGGCCAATCCGCCGCAATGCATTTGTTCTTAATAAAATCAATTGAATCATATATTCTTTTTTTTGGGCCAAGTTTGAATATAAAAACAAAGCCGAAATTACATTTTTGTATATTGTTTTTGGAGGCTTTTGATCCCATTGCGATCGCATACAATGTAACCGCAAGCGCGTCATGACACCATCTAAAACAGTGTGTGGCACATGTTTTGTCTTGGTTTGTAGCACGTATTGCAACAATAAGGTCGCTTCCAACAAAGGGCGAACAGCGTGAGCCTCTTGCGCCAAAGAAATCACCGTTGGCCAACACAGTGGCATTTTTTGGTAGAAGGCAGCCAAATCAAGCAACCATTTCAATTTTTCCCAACCATGTTTTGCAGCATGCATCGCTAAATAAAGGAAATTTTGCTCGTGATTTAGGATATTAATTTTTTGAGAGAACAGGGTGATTTCGGAGATTTTGCTGCGATCAAACCAATTTGATGCACGGCAAAATACGGGCGATAAACGCCATTTTAAATCGATGGCGATACGGGTTTTAGGATGGATGTAAAGCAACTCACTGACATGATCCATCAAAAACGCGTAGTCGTGAACCAAATCTGAGGGATTAAGGAAAGAGTGTCGTTGATAACCTAATTGTAGCAAGCAATCATGCGCCATCATCAGTTCATCAGGTTTTATCAACACATCCACATCACTCATCATACGTAAACATTGCGCACCGTAGAGTTGGGTATTTAACGGGATACCTTTCAATATGATAGGCTGAATGGCTTGTTTTTGCAGTGTATCCAAGACGTCAAACATGCCACGCATCATGCGTAAATAACGCTCCATCATAGCATTGACTGTCGATTGTGCACTCAGCATCGTAATCACAGCGGGTTCGTCTTGAAATAAACGCATGAAGATTAAATTCAGATGATGCTTTTCGACCAAATATTGCAGTAGAGGAAGCGACAATTCAGCGTCTAATAGCGGCGATGGCGCCGAATGTACGAACGCATGCAAGCATTGGTAAAAAAAATCTTGGGTGTGGCCCCGAACAGACGCCAATGAACGAAATAGCTTGATTCTCATGCTAAACAGAACACTGCTGTGCCCACACCCGCAACATGGCGTTACCTTGTGGCTGTAGATGATAAGCCACATCACGAACTTCTATGCCATAATTCTTTTGCTGTAACCCTAATATCACAGGACCTAATAAAGCAGATGGCACCCCCTGCGAATCTACCAGTGGAAACACCCGCACTTCTTTGGCAACCCGCGCCAATTCTGCAATCGTTTGGATATGGTATTCAGGCGTTTGTGGTGCTGAAGCCAAGAAAAAATAATGCGAGCTCACCGCGTAATCAAAAAAGAAATCCTCAAAAGGGAGTGCCGTTTGCGCTGCAGACAAATAACGTCCTTCGGCATGACCTTGATCATAATCTTGGAAAAATTGACGCATGCCTTGGCGTCGATAGGCAACCAATTGTTCTAAATCACCGTAACGCGTCAAATCAAAAGCGTGTGGACGCGCTTGAATTTGTTTCAGGCGTGTTTCGAAACTACGCTCAACTTCACGCTGTAATGCAGATTTATCAAGCGCAAACCAATCATCATAACTCACCAAATGTGCAGCTTGTTCCTTTAATTCAAACTGAAATGCGCTGGCACCACTTTGGAATTCTAAGAAACTCGTGGTCAGCGCCGCTTGCGGCAAATGGAACATATCAAGATATTCATCCAAATGATGACCCCAAAGCACGGTACGATTCATGGTTGTCATTCTTTTCTTTCTTCCCAAATCCGTCCAGGAAGTATAGTATATACCCAAGATTCAGACAAAAGGAATAGTATGAAATCGGATGACATCGTTATTGTTGCCGCCAAAAGAACGCCTATTGGTGCTTTTTTAGGAGGATTATCCACTGTATCTGCGCCAAAGTTGGGCAGCATCGCTCATAGCGGCGCGCTCGAATCCGTGAAATTATCACCCAACGATATTGATGAGGTGATTTCGGGCTGTGTTTTACAAGCAGGTATTGGTCAAGCTCCTGCACGACAAGCAGCTATTTTTGCCAACATGCCTTACAGTACTGGTGCGACTACCATCAATAAAATGTGTGGCTCAGGCATGAAAGCCGTGATGATGGCGCATGATTTGATTCAAGCAGGCTCAGCAAATATTGTGATAGCCTCTGGGATGGAAAACATGAGTTTGGCCCCTTATTTACTCAGCAAAGCCCGCACTGGTTATCGCCTAGGCCACGGAGAAATCAAGGATCATATGTTTCTTGATGGCTTAGAAGATGCGTATGATCGCGGAAAAGCCATGGGGTGTTTTGCGGATAACACCGCCAAAGAATATCAGCTAGATCGCGGTCAACAAGACGAATTTGCGATAGAATCCATGCAACGCGCCCTGGCAGCGCAAGCCTCAGATGCATTTGCTGCTGAAATCACCCCCGTCACCCTAACCACACGTAAAGGTGAAACAATTATTGCGCAAGATGAAAATCCTGATCAAAGTAAAATTGCCAAAGTGTCACAACTCAAACCCGTGTTTGATCCTGAGGGCACGGTGACTGCCGCCAGCTCCAGTTCCATTGCAGATGGCGCAGCTACGTTAATTTTGATGCGCGCATCAGACGCTGAACAACGTGGCTTAACGCCATTGGCTAGAATTGTCGCCCACAGCACTCTATCCCAAGAACCACAACAATTTACCACAGCCCCCATCGGCGCCATCAAAAAAGTCATGGAACGCGCTGGCTGGCAACCCCAAGATGTGGATTTGTACGAAATCAATGAAGCGTTTGCGGTGGTAACCATGGCAGCCATTAAAAGCTTAGAACTCGATCCGAAGCGTGTTAACATTCACGGAGGTGCATGCGCGCTTGGCCATCCTATCGGTGCTTCTGGCGCCAGAATTTTGGTCACGTTAATCCATGCGTTACAAACACACCAAAAAACCAAAGGCATTGCTGCATTATGCATTGGTGGTGGTGAAGCAACAGCTATGGCCATTGAGTTAATGGTATAAGGATCACGTCATGAGCAAGCCCGAAACTTATTTCCTCTACGCCGCTTACTGTGTTTTGACCGTTGTTATCATCTTCTACGCGTCTTACTCACGTGAAATAGCCTCGTGGGTCACCCTGGTCAATGTTGAGCTCAATTACTATCTTGATTTCATTGATGGCGCTACTGCGTTAGGCCTGCGACTCAGACAAATTGTGGCATTAGCGTTGACGCCTATCGTGATTCTCGCGATCCCAACCATTGCCTATCGACTCATCAAAAATAAAATGCCCCCGTATTTGATTCAAGCTGTTTGGGTACTTTGGATCATTGCGGCTGTTTCACGTTTATTAAGCCAATAAGGATTGTAATCATGGCCGTCTTAAGTACTGACATCAATCCACAATCGCAAGAATTCCGCTCCAATGCCGCTGCTATGGACGCGTTGGTTAGCACATTACAAACCACCATTGCCACCATCGCAGAAGGCGGCGGAGAACGCGCACGTGAGCGCCATCGCCAACATGGCAAACTCTTACCGAGAGAACGCTTGGCACAACTTATTGATCCCGGCAGCCCTTTTTTAGAATTATCACAATTGGCGGCCTATCAAGTCTACGATGATCCCCTGCCCGCGGCCGGCATCATCACAGGCTTAGGAAAAATTGCTGGACAAGATTGTCTCATTGCCATCAATGATGCCACCGTTAAAGGCGGCACTTATTTCCCATTAACGGTGAAAAAACATCTGCGCGCGCAAGAAATAGCCAATGAAAATCACATCCCTTGCGTGTACATTGTTGATTCTGGTGGCGCTTTTTTACCCCTGCAAGATCAAGTCTTCCCAGATCGCGATCATTTCGGACGCATTTTTTATAATCAAGCCAATTTATCTGCCAAAAATATCCCACAAATCGCTGTTGTGATGGGCTCTTGTACCGCAGGTGGTGCCTATGTCCCAGCAATGGCCGATATCGCCATCATGGTACGCGAACAATCCACCATCTTCCTTGGAGGGCCTCCTTTGGTCAAAGCCGCCACCGGTGAAGTCATCTCTGCAGAAGAATTGGGTGGTGCTGATGTACATTGCCGCCAATCCGGGGTTGCAGATTATTATGCCGATGATGATGCGCATGCCTTGGCATTGACGCGTGACGCGGTTAAAGCATTGAATCGACCTCAACCACACGCCTTGCAACGCATTGCTAATCGGGAACCGCTGTATGATCCGAAAGAATTATACGGCATCATTCCAGTTGATCCTCGCAAACCAATCGACTGCCGCGAAATCATTGCGCGCATTGTCGACGGTTCTGAGTTTGATGAGTTCAAAGCATTATATGGCACGACATTGGTCTGCGGATTTGCCCATTTGTACGGATATCCCGTCGGTATCGTCGCCAATAATGGTATTTTATTTGGCGAATCGGCAGTCAAAGGCGCTCATTTCATTCAATTATGCGCGCAACGCGGTATTCCTTTGGTCTTTTTACAAAACATCACGGGCTTTATGGTAGGCAGCAAATACGAAGCCGCCGGCATTGCTAAACATGGCGCGAAAATGGTGACAGCTGTGGCTTCGGCTGCCGTGCCCAAATTCACCGTGATCGTCGGAGGTAGCTTTGGTGCTGGCAATTACGCCATGTGCGGACGTGCTTATTCCCCTAATTTTTTATGGTCTTGGCCAAATGCACGGATTTCCGTCATGGGCGGCGAACAAGCCGCCTCGGTCTTGGCAGAAATCAATCGAGAAAAATATCTCAAACAAGATAAACCTTGGCCAGCCAAAGAAGAAGAAGCATTTAAAGCGCAATTGCGGCAACAATATGAGACACAAGGTGATCCCTACTATGCGAGCGCCAGATTGTGGGATGATGGCGTGATTGCCCCCGAAGATACCCGCAAAATCTTAGGCCTGAGCATTGCAGCAAGCCTCAATGCGCCGATAAAACCGACGCAATTTGGTGTATTTAGGATGTAAATCATGACGAAACTACTTAGCGAATACTCAGATCACGTGTGGACCATCACCTTCAATCATATTGAAAAACATAATGCGTTTGATGATGCTTTTTTAGAGCTTTTAGACGACGCATTGGATCAAGCGTACGCTCACGAAGATAGCCGAGTCATTGTGCTCAAAGCCAACGGCCGCCATTTTTCTGCTGGTGCTGATTTGGCTTGGATGAAACGCATGAGTGATTTGGATGAAGCGGATAACCAGGCTGACGCGTTACGATTTGCCAATATTTTGCATAAACTCTACCAAAGCCCGAAACCGACGCTTGCATTGGTACACGGCGCAACTTACGGAGGTGGGCTTGGGTTGATCTGTGCTTGTGATATTGCTTTCGCCACTGACACCGCCAAATTTTGCTTTTCAGAAGTGAAGCTAGGCTTACTGCCCGCCGTAATCAGTCCGTATGTGATCAAAGCCATAGGCGCACGCACTGCAACTGCTTTGTTTATGTCTGCAGAAATCTTTCATGCGCCAGAAGCACAAGCGTTACAATTGGTACATAAAATTATAAACGAAGAGTCATTACACCAAGAAGGGTTTGCACATGCCAAACACCTGGCCAATTTACCACAACAAGCACTGCAAGAAGCCAAATCTTTGGTTCGCGCCGTTGATCATCAACCCATTGATGAGGCGATGCTCACCTTAACAGCAGCATGGATTGCACGTCTCCGGGTCTCTCCAGAAGCCCAAGATGCGCTGCACTTATTTTTAAAAGGATAATTATGTTTCGCAAGCTATTGATTGCTAATCGTGGAGAAATTGCCTGTCGCGTCATCCGCACAGCGCGCCAAATGAGTATCAGCACCGTTGCAGTGTATTCTGCTGCCGATAGACATAGTTTGCATGTCCAAGACGCCGATGAAGCCTTTTACCTCGGACCCCCATCCGCGATGGATAGTTATTTGAATATTCCAGCCATTTTGCAGATTGCTAAAAGCACTGGTGTTGACGCCATTCACCCAGGCTATGGTTTTTTATCCGAAAACTCTGAATTTGCCAGAGCGTGCTTAGATGCAAACATTGTCTTTGTTGGCCCACCCATACAAGCATTAGAAGTCATGGGCTCAAAACGTTTGTCTAAAGAATATTTAGAAAAAACAAACGTACCGTTGATTCCTGGCTATCATGGCGAGGATCAAACGGACGATCGGCTCTTGAATGAAGCCAAACAAATGGGATTTCCTATCCTCATCAAAGCTGCCAGCGGTGGAGGCGGCAAAGGCATGCGCGCCGTCACCTCAGCCAAGGAATTTTTAGAAGCACTCTCCTCCGCCCGGCGTGAGTCGCTATCCAGTTTTGGTGATGACACCATGATTCTTGAAAAACTCATTCAAAACCCACGTCATATCGAAGTTCAAATCATGGCAGATAATTTTGGTGACGTGGTGCATCTATTTGAACGCGATTGCTCGATTCAACGTCGCCATCAAAAAGTCATTGAGGAAGCCCCTGCTCTAGATCTCCCGTCCAAATTACGTAAAAAAATGACAGATGCAGCGATTGAGGTGGCCAAAGCCATCGACTACCGTGGCGCCGGTACGGTGGAATGCTTGGTGGATGATAAAGAACAATTTTATTTCATGGAAATGAATACACGCCTACAGGTCGAACATCCGGTGACAGAAATGATCACCGGCTTGGATTTGGTCGCGTGGCAACTCAACATTGCCGCCAATCAACCCCTACCCTGCCAACAATCTGAAATTCAAGCCAAGGGTCATGCCGTTGAATGCCGCTTGTATGCCGAGGATCCAGCGCATGATTTTATGCCCTCTATTGGCCAGATTCGATTCTTAAGAGCACCCTGTGATGCACATGTCCGCATTGACACCGGTGTTGCCGAACATTCGGATATTTCCATGTATTATGATCCGATGATTGCCAAAATTATTGCGTGGGGCACTCAACGGGGCGATGCCATCCAACGCGCTTGTGCTGCATTACAACAGTACCAAATCGGTGGGGTCAAAACCAATCGTGCCTTTCTTTTGGCAATCCTGCGCCACCCTGAGTTTTTGGCCAATACGTTTACCACACATTTTTTAAACGATGTTGCCATCGAACTACCCTCGAGCAATATCACCCAAGCTGTATTCCTGGCAGCCGCTATTGAATATGCAAAAATATCGTCACAATTGGATCCACTCTACCAAGACAGTTTTTCCTGGCAAATGCATTTGAACACCCATTGGGTATGGCATTTTCGCTGTTTGGATCAAACCATTGCGCTACGTATTACCCCCAAAACCTTAGATCAGTTCACCATCACCGATATCGACGCTGCAACATCGCAAAATGTCACCATCAACTGTGGTCCAGACACGCTTCAATATGATAACGGCTATGATCGGCACCAACTATATTACGATCGCTTAGACAAAACCCTCACGTTATATTTAGAACAAGGTCCGGTGGAAGTCTGCCATTTGGAGCGTCAACAACAGCAAGATCAAAGCTTGCACGCTGCCCAATTAACAGCCCCCATGCCTGGTACCGTGGTCGCCATTTTAAAACAATTAGGTGAAGAGGTCGCACCAGGAGACGCATTAATGGTCTTAGAAGCGATGAAAATGGAGCACACAATCCGTGCACCCAATGCCGGCACCGTGCAAGAAATTTTTTATCCTGTGGGGACACAAGTCCAAGAAGGCGTCACCTTAGCAGCGTTGGAGCCGTTATGACCCAGGCTGAGGTAACCATTTTAGAAGTTGGCCCTCGAGACGGACTACAAAATGAAGCTGTATTTGTGCAAAGCAAATATAAAATAGATTTTATTAATTTATTAAGTCAAACGGGATTACAACATATCGAAGTCACGAGCTTCGTGTCACCTAAAGCAATCATGCAATTGGCTGACAATGATCTGGTGTTTCGTTCCATTGAAAAAAATCCAAACATCCACTATTCCGCACTCATTCCTAATGAACGTGGTATGCAGCAAGGCCTACAAGCAGACGTCAAAGAAATTGCAATTTTTACCGCGGCCAGTGAAAGTTTTAACCAACACAATATTCGCTGCTCTATTGATGAAAGCATTGCAAGATTTGAACCTGTCATGGCAGAGGCGAAACGGCATAATATTTGGGTACGCGCTTATATTTCTTGTGCATTGGGTTGCCCTTACGAGGGTGATATTTCACCCTCACAAGTGGCTAAAGTCGCGCAAAAATTAATGGCGCTGGGGGTCGATGAGATCGATTTAGGTGACACCATTGGCGTGGGTACCGCCAAACAAACCAAAGACTTGATCACAACCTTAAGTCCCGATATCCCGCTCAATCAATTGGCTATGCACTTTCATGACACGTATGGTCAAGCCATCGCCAATATTCACGAAGCGTTAAATTGTGGTATCCGCCGTTTTGACAGCGCGGTCGCAGGTTTAGGTGGCTGTCCTTACGCCAGAGGCGCCAGCGGCAATGTCGCCACGGAAGATGTGCTGTATTTGATGCACGGCATCGGCATACCCACCGGCATTGACATTTTTAAAATCGTCAACGCAGGCGATATGATTTGTAAAATTCTAGGCCGCAAAAACCAATCCAAAGTCGCCAATGCTTTGCTGGCAAATCAAGCTTAGCGTAATGCGCGCCCAAAACCTAGCACCTAGCAAAAACTTCCTATTGCCAAAGTAACCTCGCTCTCATCAATGTTTTGGTGCCTACTGCTCGTTAATGAGTCACTAAGAATGCTGGTCATCGGCTCTGGGGTCCTCCAGCTCTGTTGCTCGCGCTGAGCTTGCCGAAGGCCAAAAACAGCTTGCAAGCAATTGTAAAGCACATGTAGTAACACAGCGACTGCTGCTGCAATGACGAAAGGTTGCACCGCAAGACCCAACATCCAAGCGCCCACAGGCATGGTCAATGCAAGCAACGATAAATCAACCGCTGCGACCAATCCACGATGCGCCTGATCGAAGACGCCATATTTATGCAGGCATAGACGCAAAGCTATCGCTGGAGCATGCAAGGTCAACCCCCCCGCAAATCCCGCCGCGGCAGCAGTCCCTAGCGTACCCACAGTTGCTGCAGCGCCCAGCGACAACACACCTGCTGAAAAAAAGCCCATGGCACCAAAAGTAGCGCCTCGGCTACCAGAAATGACAAAGCTAGGACCTCCGATCGACATAGTTACTCCTAATAAACAAAGTAATTGCTTTTTACACAATCTTAATTTGAAAATCAATGTTTTTTGAATTTATTACATGGAAGCTTCTAAGGAGCCCTCCGATAAAAGTCTTGTCTCCACAGATATTGACAACAGCAGCCTAGCGGCTTAGCATGCTCCGATTAGTATTTTTAGGATTTCACCCATGCCAATTCACCAATCAAAGCTACTGGTGAGCAACGACTTTGAAGCGATGAATCGCTTAATCATCGAAAAAATTCAAGCCCAAACTGGTTTAATTGGTGACTTAGCCAACCATATCATTCAAAGCGGCGGCAAGCGCTTGCGCCCATTACTGGTACTCTTATCCAGCCAAGCATGTCAATATCAGGGTGATGATCATATCCTCTTGGCAGCAATGATTGAGTTTTTTCATACCGCAACGTTGTTGCATGATGATGTCATAGACGAGTCCACGCTACGACGTGGTCAACAAACTGCCCATGGCATTTGGGGCTCGAAAGCTAGTATTTTGGTTGGGGATTATCTATTTAGTTTATACATGCAATTAGTAGCCCAAACCGGACAAGTGCCCATCATGGTGCTCATGTCAGATATTTCTAATCAAATCACATTGGGTGAAATCGCCCAATTGGACAATCGATATCAAGACTATACCAATCTCGATGATTATTTCACGATGATACGCTCCAAAACCTCCATACTCTTTGCGGGAGCAACTGCAATCGGCGCCATGATTGCCAAGATGGATGACAGTATCGTTCAAGGATTATATGATTATGGATTGCATTTGGGCAATGCATTTCAACTCACAGATGACACCCTAGATTACTGTTCAGATGCCAAAACCCTAGGTAAAAACGTAGGTGACGATTTGGCAAACGGCAAAGCCACTCTGCCTTTATTACATGCGCTACAACACGGCACACCCGCACAACAAGAAAAGATCAAACTCAGTCTCTCTGAGGGCACGTTGGCACATTTGCCCGATATCCTCGATGCTATTGTCAGCACAGACGCCATTGCTTATACCAAAACAATTGCTAGACAAGAAGTAGATAAAGCGGTGACCGCTTTAGAAGTTTTACCAGACTCAGTGTATAAAACGGCGCTGGCAGAGATCGCAGATTGCGCAAGCGAACGCGATCACTAGTATTGAAACCCTAAACTTACCCCCATCATCGAATTTGACCACACGTCTCCCCCTAATGAACACCTATCGATCAGATCCCCCCTACTTCCAGCATTAGTTATATTGTTTAGTCCACTGTGATCTTATTTTAAGATCATGATAAACACATAAAAATAGTTCGAATAAATTATTATTAGAATTTATTTAATTTATATCGTGATTTAATTGGGTTAACTGAGTCAATATAAATCATTTTCCAGAGCACGTGACACCCATCAATGCGATCTTGAAAGAAAAGATTCGTGTTGAAAAATGGGGTTGTCCAATAGACAACTGACGATGCTAGATAAAACCGAAGAAATCAACAGAGAATATATCATACAGCACAGAGCACAATACAAGTGCCCTCACGATTTGCAGTGAAGAAGAGGCAGAGGCTTTTTATAGTAAAGACGCAACTGAGCAACCGGTTCAGTTGCAAACACTGGGGTATGAACCAGTAGTCAATCTATACTTGGCAACTCATCAAATCGCTTCACATCCAGAAGCTTGTCTTCCCAAGAGGAGCGACTGCCATAAAAGATATGCGCCGTTGGTTCTAAATCGATATCATCTTTTAAGGTGCCGGCCGGTACAACCACATGGCTATCCCCTTCTTGTCTAGGAAGCGGGCTACCGCACGTCTTACAGAATGCGCGTTGTTTTCTCGTGTGTTCCAATTTGAAATGGGCAATCTGATCCTGGCCCTGCTCCCACAATAATTGTGCATCATTAAAAAAAACATTAGATGCATGAACCGTGCCTGATTCTTTCCTACATCGGCTACAGTGACATAGGTACATCGCTGCTGGCTGCTGCCCAGTGATGACATAGCGGCAAGTACCACATAAACATTCACCTTTATATTGATTCATTGATACGACTCCCCTGTCATTGTTTGAAGCGTTGTTTGCATCACAAACTAAGTCGCTCAAACATTAAACCTAAAATGCATCACATCCCCATCACAAACAATGTACTCTTTCCCTTCTAAGCGTAATTTTCCAGCCTCTTTGGCGCCCTGCTCACCATTATAGGTAATAAAAGCATCATAAGCAGTAACTTCGGCCCGGATAAATCCTTTCTCAAAATCCGTATGAATTACGCCCGCGGCTTGCGGCGCAGTAGCACCTTGATGCACCGTCCATGCACGCACTTCTTTTACCCCTGCGGTAAAATAAGTTTGCAGTCCCAGTAATTCATACCCTGCACGAATCACACGATGTAATCCTGGCTCAGATAAGCCCAAATCCGTCATGAACTCCATGCGATCAGCTTCGTCTAATTCCACTAATTCTGCTTCTGTAGCAGCACACAACGCGACGATTTTCGCATCTTCCTGCGCAGCCAAAGCCGTTACTTTGTCCAGCAAAGAATTGTTTTCGTAGCCATCATCCGCAACATTGGCAATGTACAAAACGGGCTTTGCAGTTAACAAACATAGTCGTTGAACCAAAACACGCTCTTCTTCCCGCAATGATAGCGTACGTACAGGTAAACCTTCGTCTAACTGCTGTTTTACTTTCTGTAACGTTTGTAATTCAAAAGCAGCTTCTTTATTACCAGTTTTACCAAGCTTATTGGCTTTTTGGATCGCTTTTTCTACCGTATCCATATCCGCCAATGCCAATTCGGTATTGATGATTTCAATATCGTGCATCGGATCGACTTTCCCGGCAACATGTACCACATCATGATGTTCAAAACAGCGCACCACATGGGCAATGGCATCGGTTTCACGAATATTAGCTAAAAATTGATTGCCCAAACCCTCGCCACTGGCAGCGCCTTTTACCAAACCAGCGATATCCACAAATTGCATCACAGCAGGCACCACCCGCTCTGGATGCACAATATCACTTAATGCTGATAACCGCGGATCAGGTACAGACACCACCCCAACATTAGGTTCAATCGTACAAAAAGGATAATTGGCCGCATCAATCCCTGCTTCGGTTAATGCATTAAATAATGTCGATTTACCTACATTAGGTAGGCCTACAATACCGCATTGAAATCCCATATCACCTCATCTTTGTGTCAAAATTTATTAAACCGCGCCTCAAGTCTCAACACCGACGTCCCACCCTAAATCCCCACGTCTCGTGGCTTATTACACCCCTACGTCCCGTGGCTTATCTAGTCCCTACGTGCCGTGCTTTATGCGCAGTACGTAAGCAGAAGAAATGTGACCTTCTCATTAATGCAACAACACCGGACAAGCTGCGAGGCATAGAGTAAAAACCTCAGAACATCATGCAGAAACCCTCAAGATGACGTCGGCGTAATATGCAGTTTTGTCATCGCAACCGCCAAATTTCCCGCCAAAATATCTGGCATTTCTTGTAATGCATGTGTTATCGCCGTCATTATTTTTTCTTTATTATCAGGCGATGGTTTGGTCAACACATAATCTGTCACCAGGTCTCTATGCCCCGGGTGCCCAATACCAATCCGCAAACGATGAAAATCACGCGTCTGTAATTTCTCAATGATATCACGCAATCCATTATGCCCACCGTGCCCACCTCCTGTTTTTAAACGAGCGGTCCCCTCTGGCAAATCCAATTCATCATGCACAATTAACATTTCATGCGGTAAAATATCGTAAAATTGACAAACAGCACGCACAGTTGTCCCACTGAGATTCATAAAAGATAATGGCATAAATAAAATGCTGTGACCCTCAAATGCGTCTAAACGCACCCAATCACCATTGAATTTTTTATCTTTTTTAAACACCAATTGCTGGCTTTCAGCCAATGCTTCCACAAACCAAGCACCCGCATTATGGCGCGTTCGCGCGTATGATGCGCCTGGATTACGTAAACCAACAATAAGTTTGATAGACATGAGCATTCAATAGTGAGGGTTAGAAAGCCTTCTCCCACAAGGGGAGAAGGTGCCCGCTGGGCAAATACAGAGGCTTTTCGGAATCTTATTCCTCATCACCTGCAGCTTCTTCCCCAGCAGCAGAAGCGTCTTCATCACTGACTGTTTCTTTAGAATCAGCAGCAGCTTCTTCGCCTTCGCTGGCTTCAGCGGCGGCTTCTTCTGCGGCAGCGGCAGCTTCTTCCGCTTCCAAGGCTTCTTCAACCAATGCAGCACGGCTGATATGTACGCCTGCAACAGGATGATCTTGATCTTCGGTGAGTTCTGTTGCCAATTCTACTTTCTTCGGCAATTTCAAATCTGACAAATGTACCACTTGGTCTAATTCTAGATGACCCAAGTCCACTTCGATAAATTCTGGCAAATGTTGCGCTTCGCAACGCACTTCTACTTGCACCATAACATGATTCACCACACCGCCATCACGATGTCCAGGAGATTCTTCTCCATTGATGAAATTCAAAGGAATCATTTTCACCAACACGTCTTTTGCCGATACGCGTTGAAAATCCATATGCAAAATTGAAGGTTTATAAGGATGACGTTGTAAATCTTTCAAAATCACCTGTTGATCTTTACCATCAACGTTTAATTGAAAAACAGACGTGAAAATAGCTGCATTTTCCAATGCTTTTAAGACCTTGTGATGAGGTAAAGACAATAGCTGAGGCTTCTTCTCACTACCATAAACAACGGCCGGAACCAATTGCTGGAGGCGACGTAGGCGGCGGCTCGCACCCTTCCCCTGTAGCTCTCTCGTTTGCGCTTCAAGCGTAATAACTGACATTTTTGACTCCAAAGTATACAAAAAAAATGTGCTAATCTTGCGACCAGATCAACACGTTAGGCGCATAAGTATACAATAAATTAAATACAACTTGAAGTCGCAATTGAAATTTTATAGAATATGTCACTTTGCTAATCAAATTAGGGCTTAGCCCTGGGGAAAAATATTATGTATGCGGTCATCAAAACCGGCGGCAAGCAATACCGAGTCCAAGAAGGGGACACGCTTAAAATAGAACAACTTCCAGTGGATATCGGACAAACTATCGATTTTAATGAAGTTCTCATGATCACCAAAGGGGATAAAGTCACTGTAGGCACACCTTTTGTTGCCAAAGCAGCTGTAAAAGCTGAAGTACTTGCCCAAGGTCGTCATAAGAAAATCAAAATCATTAAGTTTCGTCGACGTAAACACCATATGAAGCGTATGGGACATCGTCAAAACTATACTGAGATCAAAATCACAGCAATTGGCAAGTAAGAGGATAAAACGAAATGGCAACTAAAAAAGCCGGTGGTAGTACCAAAAACGGTCGCGACTCGAAACCTAAGTACCTTGGGGTTAAGCGTTCAGATGGGCAACTTGTACAAGCGGGTGAAGTACTCGTGCGCCAACGTGGCACAAAATTTCATGCTGGTGACGGTGTGGGCTTAGGTCGCGATCATACGCTATTCGCATTGGTTACTGGATTTGTTAAATTCATCAATAAAGGCGCGTTGTACCGTAAGTTTGTAGCGGTCACTCCACTTCCTGTCACTGAATGAAGTTTGTTGATGAAGCTGTCATCAAAATCGAAGCAGGACATGGTGGCCACGGTTGCCTGAGTTTTCGCCGCGAGAAATATATTCCTCGCGGAGGGCCTGATGGCGGTGATGGTGGCGATGGCGGCTGCATTTATCTTGTTGGCAATCCCGAATTAAATACCCTAATAGACTATCGCTACCAACGACAGTTCAAGGCTGACAATGGCAAGCCCGGTATGGGCGCTAATTGCACCGGCAAGAGCGGTGAAGATTTATACATTCAAGTCCCTATTGGTACCCTCGCCTTTGACATCGATACCGGAGAATGCATTGCCGATATCAAATCTGCCGACACCCCTATTTTAATCGCACAAGGTGGTTTCCACGGTTTAGGAAATACACGCTATAAAAGCAGTATCAACCGCGCCCCACGACAAACCACCCAAGGCTCTCCTGGCGAAGCACGTCACCTTCGCTTGGAATTACGGGTATTGGCTGATGTAGGATTGCTGGGACTACCCAATGCTGGCAAATCCACCTTAATCCGCGCTGTCAGTTCCGCCAAACCCAAAGTTGCAGACTACCCTTTTACAACTTTACACCCCAATTTGGGCGTGGTACGTGTTGGCACCCACCAAAGTTTTGTGATGGCTGATATTCCCGGACTCATTGAAGGCGCCTCAACAGGCGCAGGACTGGGACACCGATTTTTAAAACATCTTAGCCGCACTTGTATTCTACTTCATATTGTCGATCTTGCGCCCGTAGATGGTGCTGATCCGGTAACCGCGGTGCAAACGATTCAGCAAGAGTTAGCCGCGTATAATCCAGAATTATTAGACAAACCCTGCTGGTTAGTCCTGAATAAAATCGATATGATCCCCGAATCTAAACGCGACACTATGCTGCAAGACATATTGAAACGTTTAAATTGGACCTCCCGCTATTTCCCTATTTCTGCTATCACAGCAGAAGGCACCCAAGAATTATCGTTTGCCGTCATGCAAATGATTGATGACATGAAAAACCCAGACTAAGCAAAAATGTTGCTTGTATTTAATACTTCACATGCTACATTATGTCCCATCCCATTCTCTTAGACATGTTATATGAATCGCTTTATTGCCGTGTTAATCGTATTTTTGGCACTGATATCCTCTGCTTTCGCATTTGATTTAGAAAAAGAGATGTTTCTCTCCCAGCATGTTCTGAGTTACACCACCAGTTACGATATTTCCAGTCAAGACAAAAGACTGGGTACCATCTATCGTCGCGTCTTAAGTTTAACAACCAAATATGATTTTTATGATACCCAAAAGAAGCTCATTTCCAGTGCAGAAGCACACTTCTTTTCCTTTGGTGCTCATTTTGACATTTACGACGATACCGAAAAAAACATTTTAGGCACTGTAGAAGAAAAAGTCATTGCATTTTTCCCAACTTTCGATCTCTATGCCACTGATGGTACACACTTAGGGCAAGCCAAACAGAACTTTTGGGGCACAACCTTCACCCTCTATAGTGATAAGAATCATACTCATGTCTTAGCAGTGATGTCACGTAAATGGTATGCATGGAAAAATGATTGGGCCATCACAATTACAGATATGGAACGCGTGAAAGCAAAACATATTGATCCTAGATTTTTAATGACCGTGCTGGCCATTGAGGGTGATCTGGAAGATATCGTCATTCTCTCTAGCAATCTTAGCCAATCAATACACACACCACCGTTGGTTCAAAGCATGCAAACAAAATTAAATCATTTTATCCAGCAAGAAGAACCTCTATCAACAACTGCACCGATGACCCAGGAAAGTCTTGATGCCTTAGCCAATCATTTAGATGAAAGCTATCAAAAACTTTATGCAAATACCGCGTTATCTGCCGCCGCAGAAGCCGAGCAATTTGTAGATTACTGTCTGAATGAAGCACGTGCACCGGGGACAACACTCACAACCAAAAAAGCAATTGTAAATTTGCTACAAAAAAGGATAAAAACATTGGTCCATCATAAGAAACCCTTGACTTAAAGTACTTAGAATAAAGTTTGTTTTAAAAGTAGTCACAAGATATAATACCTCCCATTTCAACGGTTTTGGATGCTTTATATGAACCGCTTCATCACAGTATTGATGCTCTCTTTGTCGCTCGTATCTTCTGCTTTCGCATTTGATATAGAAAAAAAAATGTTTCTCTCTCAACATATTGTGAGTTACACCACCAGTTATGAAATTTCCAGTCCAGACAAAAGACTAGGCACCATCTATCGTCGATTTTTCAGTTTAAATACCAAATATGATTTTTATGATACTAAAAAGAACCTGATTTCCAGCGCACACTCACGTTTCTTCTCTTTTGGTGCACATTTTGATATTTATGATGACACCGAAACCAATATCTTAGGTACTGTAGAAGAAAAGATATTTGCGTTTTTTCCAACCTTCGATCTCTATGCGAAGGACGGTACCCGTTTAGGGCAAGCCAAAATGAATTTCTGGGGCACAGATTTCATCCTTTATGGCGATGTGAGTCATACTCAGATCTTAGCAGTGATGTCTCGTAGCTTTTTTAGATGGAAACATGATTGGACCATCAAAATTAGAGATATGGAACGGGTAAAAGCGAAAAATATTGATCCTAGATTTTTAATGACGGTACTGGCCATTCAAGGTGATCAGGAAGATTTAGCACGAAGACGCCGAGAAGAGGAAGCGCGTAGGCGCCGAGAAGAGGAAACGCGCAAACACCGACAAGGAGAAGCACGCCGGTACCGGCAGAACCATAATGATCATAAGCTCCAATCCAGACAATTGGCGCAAGTATTACCGCTGGCTCAAAGCATGCAAGCAAAAATAAAAGCATTTATTCAACAAGAAGAAAGTATACCTGCTGCTCCAATGGATGAAGACAATCTTGACGCTTTGTCACGTCATTTAGATGAAAAATATCAGCAACTGTATGCCACCTCATCCCTATCAGCAGAAGCAGAAACAGAACAATTTGTTGATTACTGCCTAAATGAAGCCCGTGCACCAGGCACAACGCCTGAAACCAAGAAGGCCATTTTAGATTTGTTACAAAAGAGAATCAACGAGGCATAAAAAAAACCCCTCTTCCCTTGCGGGAAGAAGGGAGTAGATATTACTCCGTAGCAGTTGGAGGAGGAGGAGGTGCGCCCTCTGTGTTAGTTGTAGCAGCTGGCATTTCTTCAGAAGTCGCTGAAGGTGGTGCTGTTGGTGCCGCTGGCTGCGCTGAATTATCTTGATTTTGCTCAATAGCCATATCAGGCTGATTGACATCTGGTTTTGGCGGCGTAGATTCACCACAAGCGCCCAACCCAACTGCCATGACGCCAGCCAAAGCTAACATTCCTAAACGTTTCATACCCATCTCCGTTGTTGTTGTGTTTATTCAATTAACTAAACTTTTAAGTCCTCTCTAAAAAGCTTATCAAAAAAGATAACAAGATGCTATCTTTCGTTTTTAACGCTTCGATCTTACGTAAGAAGTGATAAATATATACTCATGCTACCTTGAGTGTACACCTTCTCACAAACCTACCTCTCTTCATTTATCGGCAAGATTCAGAGAAGCTTTAGTGTTATATAACGTTAGAAGCCCGGGGACCGGGGCTGGGCATAGGTATTAGGGAGGAAAATACCACTTGCTCCCCTTCTATTTGCGTACCTTTGTGTAAACCAAACAGCCCTAATGCGGCAACACCGCCCCCCAGAACAACACCAGAAGCTGCTGTCCCTAAGCTTGCATACCCCAAAATCAAGCACATCAATGTCACAGCTGCCACAATGAGACCTAAAACCATGGCAATGCCTCCGATAAGCTGGTAAGTCGAACCTGAAAAGTAATAAGGATTACCGTGCTCTTCGATCACAGATTTAGCTGCAACAACACCACTGAGTTGATATTGACGTTTTATATTTTTAACGCCAGAATGCTGAAACTGAGCTTGAGCTGCTTCATTAGTCTCAAGCAGCTGTTGTAATTTTTGTGCGCCACTCCCGTTGTCTGCTACAGCTGCCCGCTGGGGTGTAAGCTGCTCTGTAAGCATGCTTGATGTCTTCATTCGAGTTTCGATTAACAGATGCTCTACCTGTAATGCAAATAAACGCTGTCGAAGTGACTCATCATTAAGGGACTTGCGTGGTGTACGCACAGGTGTGCGTGGACCGGGTGTACGCGGACCAGGTGAACTTGGCGCTAAAGTACTATTTTGACAACGCTGCGCCCTATACACAAGCAGTGCTTCATAAAATTTTGAAACTTTTTCTGGTAGTGTATGAAAATCATTACGATACAACACATTTTCACAAGCCTCGACAAACGTTGCTTGTATCTCCAGAAGCTTTATCCTGTAACGATAAAGATCGTCTCTGAAACCGTTATCATTCAATCGCTGTAAACACATCACCAAATGATCTAACCCATCATAATGAATCTCTGCATGCTGTAAAAATTGCTCAGTGCTTGACAAATCAACCTCAGCCGGTTGATTCATTCGAGTCAATAAGCGGCTGTATTCGTGAGTCAAAGCCGCAATAAGGTCGGTTTCCAACTGTGGTGGTACACACTGTTCTTGCGCCAAACGCACCATCACCATTTGTACGGCAGACACATCTTCTGCCGACAAGCTGCGTGAAAAATAATATCTCGCCAATAGATCCGGCGTGAGTTGCACAATTTGTGCTAATATTTTCTTACAGTCAGCAGCCAAGGACGAATGTGCTTGCTCAAAATAAGAGAGCAATATCTCCACATATTTGACACAACGCTGTGGTTGGGCCAATGCATCAAACGCGGCATCATATAACCCTAGCTTTGCAAACGCGCAAAACCAGTGATCAATATTGACCATCTGACGTGCAGGATTGTTTATATCAAAATGAACGTAGTCTGACAAAGGCCTAGGATGCTCTTGATCTAAATATCCCATCACCCTCCGCTCATCTTGGATACTTTCAGGCGCATAACCAACCACGTAGAATTGCTTATACGAGCTTTCACGAAATTGACGATAAAACGCAAGGTTTTCTATAATCCTTTGATATACGTCATACATCAAACATGCTTGTTGTACGCTATTCGTAGCCACACGATAGTGAGGATAAAAATCATCAAGATAGCGTCCAGAAGATTCAGCCACCAAGCGCGCGCCATGTGCTTCCACAAATTGTAGTACTTTGTAAAAAGCCCATGTTTGCACATCGCGCGTTTTTTCGTATGGAAACTTTTGAACGTACGCGTCTTTAGGATCATGACCCAATGGATTGCCATTGGTATTAGGGTGACACCCGGGAACATGCCAGATCTCCGCAAACTCCGGTATGCTCAGCGTAAATCCAGCACTAAACTCATCTTCTTGGGCAACAACAACGCATTGATTCACCACAGATGAGCGTGTGTAATGCCGCGGACTCGTCCACACCCATGGATTCACAGATGATCCTTCACACCCCCCTGGTACCGGATCAAATTTTAACAGATTGCAAAACTGTTCATCTGGGAAAAATAAATCCCGTAGAATTTGGATGTGATCTGTAGCTAAGCTGCGCTGTAAATGCTTTGAATAAGCTAATTTTGAGCGATCACTTAATTTGTCCGTATCGCAAATAAGATTGGCCATATTAGTGACAGTCCAATCTCCTCTCTTAGCAGCCTGAATAGCGTCTCTGATTCGCTGTAGTTCTTCACACACATGCTGTGCAATGACCCCGCCCCGACTAAACCCCACGTAATCCAGCGTGCATCCGCCTCGCAATACCGCATTCACACTCAAAAGCACACCTATAGTAATTTTATCATACACTGACATACCGAAAAGATCAGGCCCATCCACCACGACCATTGGTTTGTTTGGAATAAAATGCACATCTGAAAAAGTGGTTGGAAGCTCACCTTCAAATAAAGGATTGGATGTTGGCTCAAGATCTTCTTGAATATAATGACTGAGCGCAGAGATGGTTTGCTGCATTTTGAGCGCAGAATCCCCACCCAGGTATGCCTTCAGATAATCATCCTCGGGCGTAAAAACATCCAGTGTCCCTAAAAAGACAATCGTATACTGCATAAAATCTCACAAAAATTGTCTGCATGAATCGCAACGGACCCGAACCTACAATTGTCTCATTTTAATTCATAATGATTTATTAATAATAAAATAATTGTTGTATTTTATCCCGCAGTCATCTAAAATATCAGACCAATATACTATCGAGTGATAATGCTTTTTGTCTCAAACAGTCGACCCTCAAACGATGATTCGTATCCGCGGCGCTAAAACGCATAATTTAAAATCCGTTTCCGTGGATATCCCTCGTTCTCAGCTCACCGTCATCACTGGCTTATCTGGCTCGGGTAAATCTTCATTGGCATTTGACACCCTTTATGCAGAAGGCCAACGTCGCTATGTGGAATCGTTGTCCGCCTACGCACGCCAATTCTTGTCAATGATGGACAAACCTGATGTCGATACCATTGAAGGTCTGTCACCAGCCATTTCTATCGAACAAAAGGCCACATCACATAACCCCCGCTCAACAGTCGGCACCATCACCGAAATTTATGATTATCTGCGCCTGTTATTTGCTCGCGTCGGTGAACCACGTTGTCCGCTGCATGGTATTTCATTACAAGCCAAAACCATCAGCCAAATGGTAGATGAAGTGTTGACGTTCCCCGAAAATAGTCGTGCCATGATTTTAGCCCCAGTCGTCCGCGAACGCAAAGGGGAACATGTCCAAATCTTTCAACAATTACAAGCAAAAGGTTATATCCGTGCACGTATTGATGGCGAAATCTACGAATTGGACGCTCCCCCCACCCTGGCGCTGCGAAAAAAACATACCATCGAAGCCGTGATCGATCGCTTTAAAATTCGCCCGGATTTGTCCCAACGTTTGAGTGAATCCTTTGAAAATGCGCTGAACCTAGCCGATGGCTTGGTCTCTGTCGCCTCGCTTAATGACAGCTTTCCAGAGCAAGTCTTTTCTTCAAAATTTGCCTGCACCGAATGTGGGTATAGTTTAAGTGAATTGGAACCTCGCTTATTCTCCTTCAATAACCCTGTCGGTGCCTGCCCAGACTGTGATGGATTGGGTGTAGATCAATACTTTGACCCCGACCAAGTGATTCATGACGCCAATTTGAGTTTAGCAAATGGCGCCATTCGTGGTTGGGACAAGCGCACCTTCTACTATTTTTCCATTTTAGAAGCCTTAGCCAAGCATTATCGTTTTTCTTTGGACATACCTTTTGCAGACTTACCCAAACCCATTCAAACCATCATTTTATACGGTTCCGGCAAAGACATCATTAATTTTCGCTTTCATGGCATGCACAGCAACAGAACCACCACCAAAAAACAAGCGTTTGAGGGGGTAATTCCTAATATGGAACGCCGTTACCGAGACTCTGAATCCTCCTCAGTGCGCGATGATTTGGCTTCTTATCTCTCAAGCAGGCCATGTCCCAGCTGTCAGGGTGCACGTATACGTGAATCAGCACGCCATGTATTTGTAGGTGATCAAACGCTAAATGCATTGACAGAACTGCCCATCGACGACTGCCATGCTTTTTTCAAACAATTACATCTACCCGGCTATCGCGGTGAAATCGCTGATAAAATCAACAAAGAAATTGTTGCCCGCCTAGGCTTTTTGGTCGATGTCGGCTTGGATTATTTATCCCTCTCACGCAGCGCAGAAACCTTATCTGGCGGAGAAGCACAACGAATCCGTTTAGCCAGTCAAATTGGCTCTGGCTTGGTCGGCGTGATGTATATTTTGGATGAACCCTCAATTGGACTCCACCAGCGCGATAACGAACGCCTCTTAAGCACCTTGATACATTTACGCGATTTGGGCAATACCGTGATCGTGGTAGAACATGATGAAGATGCGATTCGCGCTGCTGATTTTGTCTTAGATATCGGCCCAGGTGCGGGGGTACATGGTGGTGAAGTGGTAGCCTCAGGCACGCCTGAAGAAATTATCCAACACCCTAAATCTTTGACAGGACATTATCTGGCTGGCACAGAATCCATCCCAGTCCCTGCCAAGCGCACCCCCATTGATCCCAAACACTGCATAGAAATGCATGGCGTCACTTGTCACAATTTACAACAAATCCATGCAACGATCCCACTGGGTGTCATGACCTGTGTCACTGGCGTTTCTGGTTCTGGAAAATCCAGCCTCATCAACGACAGCTTATACCCTCTGGCAGCAAATCAACTCAACCGCTCCAAATTGCGCAGTATCGCGACTTTATCCAGCATCCATGGCTTAGAACAATGCTCAGGTGTCATTGATATCGATCAAAGCCCTATTGGCCGCACTCCTCGCTCTAATCCAGCGACTTATACCGGCGTATTTACCCCGATTCGTGATTTATTTTCCAATACACCTGAGTCACGGGCACGCGGCTATACGCCGGGTCGCTTTAGCTTTAATGTGCGTGGTGGGCGATGTGAAGCATGCCAAGGTGATGGTATGATCAAAGTCGAAATGCATTTTTTACCTGATATTTATGTGGCATGCGATGTCTGTCAGAGCAAACGCTATAATCGAGAAACCTTAGAAATTTTATACAAAGGTAAATCAATTCACGATGTCTTGCGTATGACCGTCGAAGACGCCCGGCAATTTTTTGATGCTATCCCCGTGATAGCACGCAAATGCCAAACCATGATTGACGTGGGCTTATCTTATATTCGTCTCGGTCAGAGTGCGACGACACTATCCGGCGGCGAAGCACAACGAATTAAATTGGCCAAAGAATTATCCAAACGTGGTACAGGCACAACATTGTATATTCTTGATGAACCCACCACTGGCTTGCATTTTCATGACATCAAACTCTTATTAGCAGTGTTAACGCGCTTACGCGATCAAGGAAATACCGTCATCATCATCGAGCATAATTTAGATGTGATCAAATCAGCAGATTGGGTGATTGATATGGGACCCGAAGGTGGACATCGAGGTGGGCAAATCATCGCTGTCGGCACCCCTGAAGACGTTGCCCAACATCCGACCTCTCATACTGGGCGATTTTTAAAAAAACTCCTACATGCTAAAATTTGAGTCTGAGCTGGGCCGTTGTTGTACGTCCTGTATTTCTTCAGTCACGCGTTGATATTGAATCTCAAGTGCTTCTAACGCATTGAGAAATACAACTTTGTCGCTGATCTTTTCACTGAGATCAGCTGCCTCCGTAGGATCTTCGGTAGACAAGTGTCCATAGGCATTATCCCTCGAAAAAATCCATTCAAAAAGCTGAATGATTGCCAAGATAAACTGCATGAACGAAAATTGTGTTGCCGCGGCTGAGTTAGCGTCATGTATGTCTTTATCAGCAAGTAAATCCACATCCACTAAAGTCAAACGATTCGACAAACCATTTATCATGCTACGCATGTCTTGAAAATCTCCTTTCTCCTCCTGACCTCCGTTCTTTAAGCGTTTTGTCATCTCATCAACCGCTGTTATCGCAAGAGCAACCACCTCGTTATCTGTTTCATGATCCAAAAGTTGTTGCGCCGCCCCCATAAATGTCATCAGCAGGTCGCGTGTGGTTTTATCTTCTGGAGGTGATGCTGCAATGGCCAGTGCTAAGTTCACGACAGGACTATCGACTTTTTTAACCTGTCGAAACCCGATATCATTGGGCGCGATAACCACAGCAGTATTTTTAAGCGTCTTTTGAGTAGCAAAATCTATCCTATTTTGAACCGTCTGCAATGTGCTGCCTTCAGGTAAGCTGGCTTCGATCAACTGTAATTCCTCCGCATTCGCCTCATGCGATCCTGTCCCTTCCCGGCATTTTTCTTTGAGTTGCTCATCTTGCTCAGAAGACGCAAGAGGTGTTACGGTCTGACGACTCCATTGCAAATAATATAGTTTATCATCATGTAACAGTATGCTATCCACACTGCTCACGTAACTGTGCCTCAATGCTGTCGTAATCTCTTCGAAGCTGCTGGTTTCAGGATCAATATCTATCGTAGCAAATCCACCACAATGCTGCCTCGCCGACTGCTGATATAAATCATCACAATACGCCGTATACTCCGCTCGCAGCTGATGTAAAACTGTAAGTTGTTCCGCACGCTGTGTATCAGACGCTGCGTTCTTTAATGCAGATTGACAAGCTGCAATGTCCTGTTGGAAACGATTAAACGTCGCTTCATCGTCCTCATGCACATATTGATTAATCGCGAATAGCTTAAAATGGGTGCGAATGTCTTCAGCAAAAGATGCATTTACCAAATTGGCAGTGATAGGATTCGACGAATCATTTAAATAAGCAACAAGAAGCACGCCCTTTGTTTTAGGAGCATTTTTGTCGGTTGAAGCTTGATTGTAAGCAAATAGGCGCTGCCTACCTTCAGGTGTTTCATCTTGACGACTTTGCCTGGCAGACTCATAAGCATATAAATAACGAGAAATATTCGAGCCTCTCATGAATACATCGGAAGGCAACAACAACGATTCCAGTACTAAAAATCGTGGTACCAAATCTTTTAATATCTCATCTGATAATTCAGGTCCAAGCGTCGCCACAAAATCATAAATTAATTTGCCCGACACTCTACCTTTTTCATCTTTAAAAGAGGTGTCAGCAGCCAAATGATACATTTCCACGTCTGAAATCGACCCATCGATCAGTTTTTGGCCGTAAGTGGCTAAGAGATTCAATGTGTTTGATGTAAGCATATTTCAATCCTTACAAATCAACAACGTTCCTACGTACCTTTCTTTTTGACAAGGTCACAGATTCAATATAACTGACATCATCCTGAGAGTTAGCAGTGTACAAACGTAACAATTGTGCAGCCTCTTTACAGCCATTGCGTTCAGATTTTGCGAGCCAAGCTTTACCCTCTTGCGCAGTACAATTACTGATTTGGCCATTGATACAAAACTTCGCTAATTGATATTGTGCTTCAGGATAATCTTGCTGTGCTAATTGTGAATAATAATCAGCGGCTTGTTGCAAGTTTTTACTAACGCCTGTACCACGTTGATATATCCTGGCCAAAGCAAGCATCGCTTTCGCTTGTCCTTGCTTCGCCGCCTCTTGATAATACTCAATAGCTCCAGTCATAGGTTGTTGCGTCATCCCTCTTTCCGACATCAATCCCAATAGGTATGACGCATCTGCATCTTGCTTTCTTTCCGCTTTATGCAACCAAAGCAATGCATCTTGGGTTTTTTGTTCTCGCAAATATAATTTGCCCAACGATACCATGGCTTTCACCACACCTTGTTCGGCAGCCAACAGATAATTATCTTCTGCCTTTTGCCAATCAATCGCTTGGCCTTTACCATTTTCATAGATTAACCCCAAATTAAAATAAGCAATGGGATCACGCAAGTCTGCAGCTTTTTGATATTCATTAAAAGCATGCATGTAATCATCATTTACTGTTTCCTCAATAAAACCGTACGCTACCGCAGCAGGTGCATATTTGCTTCCTGCCTCGCCATACCATTTTTTTGCTAAATTCATATCTGGATTTTTTCCTATCCATCCATATTGATATAATCTACCTAATAAAAATTGTCCTCTGCTCTGAGCCTGCTCTGCAGCGCGCGTATACCAAGATTGTGCCTTCTGATAGTCTTGGTGAACACCAATGCCTTGCTCATATAAATAGCCTAATTTTACTTGCGCTGTTGGATCACCCTGGGTTGCAAAACGCTCATAAAGATCGTGTGCTTCTTTTAATTGCTGATCTGATTTTGATGAAGAGACCAGATAATCAGCAAGCGTTAATCCTGCCCGATTTAATCCCTGCGCCACTGATTTTTCCAAATATGGCAAAAATGTTTCGCCTTGATCATGTTTCAACACTGCCAAATTGAAATTGGCTGGAGCAAATCCTTTATTGGCAGAAAATTGCAAATAATTACTGGCTTTTTCAAGATTTTTTCTAAGACCTGTGCCTTCAGCGGCATAGGTCCCTAAAATAAAGGAACTCAGCGGATTTGCTGCCGATTGTTCGTACCAATGAATGGCACGTTCATGGCTAATGCCAGTAGCAATGCCGCGGTCATACAATAACCCAAGTAAAAATGCGCCATCGAACGATCCTTGCTTTGCCACTCTCTGTGCTTCTTCAAATGCTTGGGCTTGTTTGCTTTCATCAGGATCCGTGGCATCATAAAACGCCAGCGGTAATTTTGCAGCTTCAACCCCTGCCTCTGCAGAATCTTCGTACAAACGTTTGATGACTTTACGTCGATCTTCAAGACCTGCATCACTCAGATCAACAGGCTTCTCACGCACCATAATTTCTGCCAAACGATATTCTGCCATCCCATAATGATTGGCCGCAGATAATTGATACATTGCCACAGCTTGTTCATGATCTTTAGGGATAATTTCTTTACCGTTCACAGCATAGCCATGTTCATAGATTCTGGCCAAAGCATATTGCGCATAGGTGTTCCCCTTAAATGCTGCGTCATTCAGAAAATCTATGCCTGTCAGTTCATCCGGTGTCACCCCCCAGCCTTGGAAGTAAATCAATCCCAATTGATACTCTGCTGGCGAATCATCTTGCGCTGCAGCCATCAAATAAAATTTGATGGCTTCTTCCGTTGATTTCTTAACACCAATCCCTTGTTGATACATCAACGCCACATCAAATTGCGCGGTACCATCACCCAAAACGGCTTGATTCATTAATTGCTTAAACACGCTAACATAATCCATCTGTTGCGAGGTCACAGAAATTTTCTGTAAATAATCATAGCCATCGCGTTCTGCCTGCAACAAATTTTTGTGCTTACTATTGCTGTCGATGCTGATATGAATCGGATACTGGGGAAATTGCAATCGACTTTGCACTACCGGACCCTGCGCCATCATCAATGCATCATAGTATTGATTAATCGGAATCTCTTTGGGGTCGAGCATGCGAAACTCAGTTCGATAAATATCCTGTCGAGTCAATCGATTTATTTTTGGTGGCTGATTGTAAATCCCCTCTCTCAAAGCAGCCGTATTTTTCCACTGCCCTAAAATACCAGGCAAGCGATATGCTGTATCTGCCAAACGAGTGGCCTTGCCATTGGTCAACCATTCTGCCATACGTTGCTCATCACTCGAAGTAGATGCGGCCTCAGCGATTTTTGCCTTTTTCTCCCATGATGCTGCAACGGTTGGATTGGCTTCCACCCCCTGACCCTTTTCATACATCACTGCCAACGCATGTCGAGCTTTTACAGATCCCGATTGTCCTGCTTTCAACATCCATAAAAATCCATCATGCGCAGAATAAAGTTCATTCTCAGGATCGGCATATAATGACGCCAAAATAAGTTGCGCAGGCGTAAATCCTTTCTCAGCAGCTTTACGATACCAAGTCTCAGCATCACGCATGCGACCATTCATCTGCTCAATACGTCCCAGCGCCACCATGGCAGGGAAATACCCTTGGTCCACAGCATCTTCCAAATATTGTTTGGCTTGATCTTGATCCATCGTCACCATATTGCCTTCTAAATACATCTGCGCGATCATCATTTCAGCTTCAGGATCACGTAATTCAACCGCTTTTTTGAGCCAAACCAATCCCAGTTTTTTATTAGACATTTGACGAGACTCTAAAAAATGAGCCGCCAAAGTGCGTTGCGCAATACCATTGTCATCGCGCGCTGCATCAATATAATATTTTCGTGCCCTATCGGCATTCGCCTTCGTACCAACACCGAATAGATAGGCACCAGCGCAGTAAAACTGTGCTGAAGCATCATCAGCATCTGCTGCTCTTTTAAACCAACCCAAAGCTTTCTCGGCATCATTGTTTTGAAACAATTCCATCTTTGCCATTAATAATTGTGCGGGCAATATACCCTCTTCAGCAGCCGTATGAATGTATTTTGATGCCAGCATATTAGATTTTAAAACACCGTATCCATATAGATACATCCGCCCTAAATAATAAGACTCAATCGCATCAAGCTTAGGTGCCGCCTTAAACAATGCCGCAGCCTTCACATAATCATCTTGTCGATACGCCTCAACACCGGTCGATGCATACGTTTCTTGCATGAATATGGCCAAACAACACCATAGGATCGTTTTTTTCATAACTGACCTCGTAGGCTGATATCATCGGGGAATAATGCCATAGCGAACCACGCCTCCTACCGCTGAGCCGCGAGTGGTGCTATTAACGACCCAATAATTACCACGATTATTTAAACCGAATTTCACCCGGACGTATTCACAAATTTTCAGGCTCTCTGCACATGAAACCACTTGACCATATTTTGATTTGCCTGATTTTACGCTGCAAATATAGCGGACTTCCTTTTGATTGGTTGCCAAAACGCCCCATTGTCTGGGTTGAATCACGTGATTCAAATAAGTACTGCGCGTGCTCGCATCACTTAGCATTTGATTTAAATGAACTGGTTGAGATAAGCCATTATAAATAAAAAATAACGCTTGCCCGCCTTCTTCCTGATCTTGTAATTCTGGATCAGGTTTATGCACCAAACGTGCGATATTCAAGACATAATCATACCCTTCATCACGACAACCCAAAGGATATTTGGCAGGATCTTTATACGCCGCCTCTAATTCTTCTGCAGATGTACGTGCCATAGACTGATCCATCAAACCAAACAGTAATACGACACAACTTAGCCACCGGATCATGATCCTCTCCTAAATGTAGAAGGCGCACTGACAGGACGCACAACAATCTTAGTGCCCATTTGATGATTGCCTTCATTGGATGATTCCACGAATTCATAATTCAACCATTTTGCATCCTCGACAAACATGCGAACACACCCATGCGACGCGCGGTACCCAGGCACACTTTCAGCGCCGTGCAAAGCGAAACCTTTGTGATAATACATGCAATAGGGCATTCTAGCGCCACCGCGACCTAGCGGAAAAAGATCAGATTTACAACGAGACCCTTCTTTTGAAAATACGCGATAAACACCTGTAAGCGTACGACAAGAATTTGAACTATCTGAACATCTATCTCGACCAGAGGAGATGGGCCCCCAACGTACCAAATGCCCTTCTTCATCATAGGCTGCCCAAGCCAATTTGTCTTGGTCAACGATAACTTGACGCTCTCTATCACTGATCACATGCGCAAAAGGAGCCAAACTAATCATGGTTGCTGTAGATAAATTTTTGGGAACAACAATGGTTTGCCCACCCTCTAATCGACTATGTGTGCGATTCACACGTTGCACCAAATCACGTTGCGTCTCATCCGGAAAATGCTTTTGCCAACTGTCTCCAGAATTGATTTTGACACATTCGTATTGAGGGTATTGGCATAAATTAGGACCGTAATAAACTGGCGCCGCAGCATCATACGCCCACACAGGATTCATCATCCCACCTATCAAACAACTGATGACCCACAAGCTGGCTCGAAAATTCATCATATACGTTTTTTAAACCTATAATGTATCGTTGCTTATATAGGTACGTCGGCGGATAAGAAAAAAAGTTTAGGGCAAATTTAAAACATATATTAAAGGCCAGGTGGAAAAGACACCCAAAGTATTCACGCTTCATTAGTATCGTTCAAGCCTTATATCTCTAAAGATATTCGGGGCCAAACCTCCAAAAACCTTTGATTTTTTATTTCAAATTTATAAGTTTTTGTTCTAATTGTGGCCATCCAATGTGCGTTTGATTCGTTTCCATTTGTTTGATACGATTGCTCTTTGATTTTTTTGCTGTATTTTTATGATTGAAGATTATTTTTTGAACAACTATAATTCTATTTCGCCTCAGAAACATCCCATTCTAAACTTCTTGGACACCACTAAAAACAAACACTTTTCTCAGATACAACGCACAATATCATCTCTAGATTCCAGCCTATTATCTGTTGAAGACGTAAAAACCGTACTTGATCAACTCATTAATGAGGAAGCTAGAGACACAGCAAATTTTGCAGAAATACGCCGGCTAACCTACATTAAGCAAAAACTTGCTGAATTCAAAGAAGATGATGTTGTTTGTCAATACATTCTAAGCTTAATCAGCCTTATTCAAACGAGTCAGGCACAAACTTTTCGTGAGTTTATTACAAATGATTTGGCTCAAAAAAATGCAGCGCAAGCACTAGAAGCTTATGATCTATTAGAAAGGCTTTTCTATCCTAACTTTCGTGGTGATCATAAAATTATTATCAAAGCAGCAAAACAGCAGAATATCAAACCCCATACCTTCCTCCCACCACATTTGAGTGAACACGCTGATATCTTAGAGCACATCAACAGTGCGCCAAACTCAAATTATCTCGGCGCACTCTTTGCCTATGCTAGCGGCTTTGCACCTAGTGTACTTGGCAATATCGTTGCTGCTCATCTCACATCAGTGCCTTCTTTTTATCGCTTATTAATCTCTCTTGCCCCAACAGGTTTAGGTGGCATAGGCCGTTTAGTCGTTGCCTATGCCACCGCATGTGGTTATGGAAAAGAAGTAGTTATAGCACTCTCCTCAGGAAGCACACTTGGCTTGATCACAGTATTTTTATTGATTCAGTCTGCTGATCTTGAAAAAGCCGATCAATACAGTAGTACGTACGCAATCATCTTACTTGGAGGAATACTTTCTAGTTTAGGCATAAGTGGATTTTCTGCTATCTCACTGGCTTTACAAAGTGCCCCAGACGAACCGTTTTCAGAATACGTCAAACGATTAGAAACCATGGTTAGCGCCAAACCCACTGTGACAGATAGAATGTTATTGGACACAAGCAGAACATCAACCAAAAAAGCAACAAGCGATATTGCAGGCAAAGGAAATCTTGCACCCCCTGCCACACTTTATGCTGCAGCAGGACTGGTGCCACTTGTTGGTCTCAATGGTTTTTACGGGATCATCAGCACGATGACTTTCTCAGGTATTTTAAGTGCTTATTATTTACTGCAAAACTCCTTTCTTGATCAGCTTCGCCGACACAATATTCCAGAAGGAGAAGCAAAATACTTGGCTTTTCACTTAGGTCAAACAACCTTTTTATCTGGCGATTTATCCCTTACTTTTTTTAAAAAATTTAAAGGTCTAGAACATCGAGAAATCATAGAAATTGGACGTGGTGTCATCAATTACATGGTTACATTTGGCCCATTACTCGTCGTTGGCGCAACTGGTAATTCAACTTTTACGCAACACGGCACAACACACACTATTGCAAGCCTTTATACTGGAAGCATCATTGCTATTTCTTCGTTAGTACGTGCTTATATTTCTCCTGATAAATTTACCAGTGATCCAATCAATAGTACGAATATTGCGTTATTGGGAATGATTGTGACAACCAGCGTGATTGCTTCTCAACCGCTCGACTCACACACGCTTTTGGCCATCATGATCCTTTTTTCTATTTTTAATGGCTTAGGTAATCGAAGTGTATTTGACGAATTAGGACACAATATTCGTCATAAAATGAGTGAGGCCATCACTTTGGCTGGAGGCATAGGTGCTTTATCTGCGTTTACGACCGGTCTATTATTTGCTGGTGTGTCAGAAACGAACCATCCAAATGGTACGGTGAAAAATGGCATTCACCAAACTGATACTGCGAATGGATATTATGTGCTCACAGCTTTGTCTTGTATCAGTTTGGTATTAAATGTTTATTACGCGCGTTATTTAAGGCCTCAGTTTAAACCTTTCGCTGCTACTCAACATCATTCACCCGAGCCATTACCTCTTGCAGAAAAATATCGTCTTTTTTCGTCGGAACCTAGTAATGCTTTGCGAATTGTACATAATAAGCAGCAAGAAAGACTTAAAAACCCCAGCAAAAAAGATCTTGGCCAGTTTCTAGATTTAGGAAAAAAACGCATAGATAAACGAGCCTGCTATACAGAACGTCAATCACTTATGGGCTCTCCTGTATAATTGGGTGTTGTTACAGATCTGGGGAAAATGCGAACTATCCGTCTGGTTTTTAACTATAATCTATAGCATCTATGTTTAAGTCAAAAAAAACACCGTCAAGTTAAATGTTAGTGCAATTTTTTGTGGTAAATTTTAATCGTTATTGAGGGGAAATTTATACTCTCGTGGGTTTTTAGTGTCATAAAATCCAACTTAATTCAAGCTAAGTGGTAATTTAAATTATCAAAAATATGAAATTAAAATTAAGTTGACGATTCCTTTGTGTTGTACAAACACTACATTGACGTAAAATGCTGGTGAATTTTGCTGGCCAAGTCTCGACTAATGCCAGGTACTTTGATCAATTCTTCTATCGAGGCATGGCGTAATGCTCGTATGCCGCCAAAGCGTTGCAGCAATGCTTTTCTGCGTTTCGGTCCAATACCTTCGATAGAATCTAATGAGCTACTCATACTGGATTTGTCGCGCTTTTTGCGATGTGCTGTGATCGCAAAACGATGTGCTTCATCACGGATATATTGGATCAAATGACGCAATGGAGCATGTTCTGGCAATCCCTGTTCGTCCTGATGCGCTAAAATAAAGGTTTCCCAACCAGACTTCCTGGTACGCCCCTTCGCGACGCCAAGCACAGCAATACTATCAATCCCCAAATCAGCCAACACGCGGCGTGCTATCCCCACTTGCCCCAAACCCCCATCGACAATCAATACTTCAGGATAACGCTGCTCAGGGTTTTGATAACGCCTGGTAAGTGCCTGTGCCATCGCTGCATAATCATCATTACGCGTAACCCCCTGAATGTTAAACCGTCGATACTGGCGCTTTGCAGGGCCTTGTTCATCAAACACCACACAAGAAGCAACCGTGGCGTCGCCTTGAAAATGACTGACATCAAAACAATCAATCTGAGTGATGGGATGTGGCAATTTCATCCACGTTGCTAACCCTTGCAAGCGTGCTTGCATGCTTTCTTTGGCATGATGGTATTTACTCATGGCTTGTTGTAAATTCTTTTGCGCAAACGATACCCAACGTTGTGGTAACCCACGTTTGCCAACTTTGATCTGACAAGATTTGCCACGCAACGAGGTCAACGCCGTTTGCAACACTGCCTGCTCTTTGACATCACGATCTGTGATGATCGTTTTCGGAATCCGCTCCGGCGTATCAACATAAATCTGCGTTAAAAATGAACCAAACACTTGTTGCCACAACGCCGCCTCATGATCATCGTCGAAACTATCCGCTGGCACCTTTGGAAAATAATGATCACTGGCAACCACTTCTCCTCCCCGTACTTGTACCCATTGCACACAAGCAAATCCTGGATACGCTTCTAACACAATGACATCCGCCTCCCCAGTTGCATGCACCATAGATTGCCCTTCCTGAACAGTGCGCAAATGTTTGATTTGATCTCGCAGCAACGCCGCTTCTTCAAACGCCAACCCATCTACCGCTGCCTGCATTCTCGTAGTCAAATCCTGTAAAATCTGCCGGCTCTTACCTTGTAAAAAACGTTTGGTATCTTCAATCGCACGTTGGTAATCTTGTGCAGAAATAAAATGCGTACACGGCGCGCTACAGCGCTTGATTTGATACTGCAAACAAGGTCTGGTCCGCGCATTAAAATAGACATCACTACAATTACGGATTTTGAATACTTTATGAATCAAATGAATGGTTTGATGTACCGCCGTGGTGCTCGGATAAGGACCAAAATAATTTGCGGAATTTGGCCTTTTTTTACGTCGAACCACCGCTATATTAGGATATAAAGGATGCTCTGAAATATGAATAAACGGATAGGTTTTGTCATCCCGCATCAAAATATTGTACTTAGGATGAAATAATTTGATCCAAGCATTTTCAAGAATCAATGCTTCAGTTTCTGAATGTGTAATCGTGACATCAATATTGGCTATTTGCTCCACCAAAGCCTTGGTCTTTGCAGTTTGCGCAGAGCGGCTAAAATACGACGTCACGCGTTTTTTAAGATTTAATGCTTTACCCACATAGAGGACGTCACCCTGGGCATCAAGCATTTTATAAACCCCAGGCTGGGATGGTAAAGTCTTTAAGACTTGACGTAAATGCATCATGGTTTTTTCACACCATCACCCTAGACGTGTGCTCAGGTCTCTTCTTCTGGACGCTCAATCAAACGGTGTTTCATCGCCAAATAGGTTAATTCCACATCGTTTTTGATGCCCAATTTGTCAAAAATACGATACCGATAGCCATTAATCGTCTTGGAACTTAAAAATAATCGTTCGGCAATCTCTTGTACAGTAGTCCCACGGGTGATCATCAACATAATTTGCATTTCACGTTCGGATAAAGAATCAAAAGGCGTCTCTTGATCGGATTGCAAACTATTGATAGCCATTTTTTGAGCAATTTCTGCACTCAAATAACGTTCGCCTTGGTACACTTTACGAATGGCCGCAGCCAACTCCTGAGACCCTGACTCTTTGGTCAAATACCCCATAGCACCCAATTGTAACACCCGGCTGGGCAAACTATCGGTCGATAATGCCGTAACAGCAATGATTTTAACTTCGGGGTGTGATTTATGTAATCGTCTTGTGACTTCCCAGCCATCAATGCCAGGCATTTTCATATCTAGGAGTACGACATCAGGTCGATGCGTTCGAATAAAGTCTAAAGCTCGCTCTCCATTTTCTGCTTCACCCACAACAGCAATATCAGGCAAATCATCCAATAAGCGTCGAATACCCATTCGCACCAAAGCATGGTCATCTACAATGAGTACATTAATCAAACGATACTCCTCCAATTGAATCAATCAATACAAAATATGCGACCATGGTACCAAGACTTGCGCTATTTTACAATCTAAGATCTGCCTCTAAATTTTACCTGAAGCAAAAAAAATAACCTTAAAAACAGACGCTAGCACGCATGAATGTGAATGCTAGGGTTATGGTCTTCAACATCAAATAAAGGCGGAAACTCTCCCAAAGATCGTGCTTCTGCTAGCATATCCTTTAAATTTTCCTTTGCTATCGCATAGAGTTCTTGATACTCCGAAATCACAAAATAGGTTGTTTGCAATTGATCAATCCGATAAGGCGTCCGTAATGCTACTAACGGATCAAATAAAATTCGTAACGGTCGATGACTTTCAACACAGTAGGTCGTTTCTGCAATAGAAGATAGTATCCCGCCACCATAAGCACGCAATCCTTGTGGCGTAGCAATCAAACCAAACTCTACCGTAAACCAAAACAAACGCTGCAACAATGGCCAATCCTCTTCAGGGTACGTCAATACCGTTTGCGCGTATTGTTGTATAAAATCTGCATATACAGGATCGGTCAGCATGGGACAGTGACCAAAAATTTCATGAAAAATATCAGGCTCTTTGACGTAATCTAATTCTTCTTGCACGCGAATAAACGTAGCAGCAGGAAAACGTTTTTCCGCCAACAGTTCAAAAAAAGAACGCGCAGAAATCAATGCAGCAACAGGCTCCACTTCCCACCCTGTCGATGCGGATAAATGGCAATTCAAGTCTGGTAATTGTGGAATGGTGTCCGCAGTCAACCCTAGCGCCTCTAAACCAGCTAGATATTCATCCGCAGCATGCCCAGGTAACAGCTTTTGTTGCCGACTAAACAATTGTTGCCAAACGTGATGCTCTTCCGGTGAATAATCAATATATCCTGACGCATCAGGCTGGTGTGCTTGGTAACGGCTGACAAAAGTCATGTCCCTTTCTCCAATGAAGCCATTAATTCTGTAACACTGATGCTTGTTTCTATCCCCTGCTCAGCACGATGACGCTGGCTTTTCCAAGCATGTCCGTACACCACTTCATACGTCAACGGATATTTTTGCGCCTCAGTCAGGAAGCCAGACATAGACTGTTTAAACGTACGCCAAGAATTTTTCCCCGTCAATCCCGCATTCCGATTTGGATGAATATTTCTAACCCCCTGTGCTTTCAAACGTCGCAACAAGTCAGACAAAGAAGCATAATGAGCTGTTAAAATTTCCATATCCACCACGGGATCATCAAATAATTCAGATAATAAATAATCGCCGATATGATGCATATCTTGAAATTCATTGACATGTGCATGATGATCCACTGTTTGGAACGCCTGGCGTAACTCTTGAAACGTATCAGGACCCAATGTAGAAAAGAGTAAACACCCACCAGGATGTAGAACACGGTTCAATTCGCGCAACACCATTTGCATTGCAGGTGACCAATGCAGGACTTGGTTGGAAAATACCAGGTCAAACTGGCCTGCTACAAAAGGCAGATGATGCATATCCGCATTCACCAACCCCCACTGTGGATTCACGGCTTGCTTGGCGTCTGCGGCACATAACATGGCATGCGAGATATCTATCGCTATGATTTGAGCCTCGGGAAAGCGTTGTTGTATAGGTGATAACAACGTCCCTGGTCCACAGCCAATATCCAAAATATAACGTGGCGTGATTTTCAAATAATCCAGGCGATCGACCAATCTTTTACCGATTTCAATTTGTACTGCTGCCACCTGCTCATATTCCATAGCGTGTGCATCAAATGAACGACTAATTTCCGACAAGGAATTCATGTAGATAAAATACTCAAAATCAAACGTCCATTCTACCAATTGGGCTTACACAAAACAACGACATTTGGTCAAAATAAAGCCACGTGACGCTGCATGACCATACCGATTAAATAAAAGCAATGGGACAGTACCAACTGGTGTTTCACCATCCAAAATATTTTCTTGGTTTTTATAGTTTAAACGGTTCTTTTTTCAAAGAGTCACCATGATCATGTACAATAACCTTGGGCTCTACTGATTTAAATAAACGATAATCGGTTGTTCTTTCTATACTCTTAGCCTGCGCAGTGACCACTTTCTCGGTAAGGGTGTTTATGGAGGAAGCATACGCCTTATCTCCTATGCTCGCTGGCAAGGATCGAATATCGCCTTTATATTGTTCATACAATTTTTTATCGATGCCATAACGAGCAAAATAACCCTCGTTTTTATGATATGGAAGGTCAAAAGAAGGTAAGCTGATGATATATCGATGTTCGTGATATTGCTTTGGCAGCATAGAAAAAAATATAATTTCAGCTTCAGCTCTATAAAAAGCACTGAGATGCAGAAGCCCCTTTTGACACATAAGTTGCCTATCAAATCCATTTGCTCGTACATAGGTAACATCCAGCATGTAAGTATCAATGTAACCCATGTTGGGATGTTTGGCTTTGCCAGTAAATCTACGATAATGAGGATTTTTGCGTAAGTCTCGTGTTTTCCATTCAAAACGAAAACCACTGGAATACATGGCTGATTTTTCAAAATTCCAACTTGCAGAAATCACTGGATTATACTGACTGTCAAAATTAAAATCACTTTTAATGGTGCAAGTATTAAACAAAGTACTGTAACTATTGATATAAACCTGCATAAAACGATAATAAAGATTTTCAAAAACAATCTTATTTCTTGAATCCGGAGGCGTATGACTCTTCGTCTTCTTTTCTTTACAGTCTTCTTTTTCCTTTAAGTCTTTGATAAATTTTATATTTTTTTTATGGCGCGCCACTATCTTTTTGTTCTTCTCATTCACTTCATCATCAGCGGCATAACCCGCATCAAACAAAGTAGATTGACTATACGTAGTATGAGATAAGTTTTTTTCTGCTTTGACTTTTTTAGTCGCTTTTGGTTTAAAATACCTTGGAGAAAAATGCACCCCTCTTGCTGCGACTAAACATAAGTGATTGCTGGCAGGATTTTTTTCAGGGTTTTTATTATATTCCTTCAATTTTTTATCCCGATAATTACCGAGCTTTTTTTGTTCAGCACTAGACAAAGACGCCCTGCTGAAACTTTCGGCATCGCTACTCTCATTATCAGTTGTATCTGCTGCATCTAACACAAGCGCTTTAACACGCATCAAATAATCAGCACTCCGATATCTCTTAGAACAAAATTCAATAATACTGCTTTCATCACTACCAGGACGATAGTTTAAAAATATCTTCATTTCTTCTTCGGTATCACTAGATAAATCTTCTTTTTTTAAGCGCACACCATGAACCAGCAACATTCGAACTTGATCAATGTTATTTTGTGTAATATACAGCTGCACAAGTGTTAGCCCACTCTCATTTTGTTCTTCGAGGTTTATGGCATCAGCTTCGATGAGAGCTTCTAAAGTCCACGTCCGAAGCTTTCTATATCGATTAATATGTTCAAACAAGGTTTTATATTTTAATGTGGCTAACTTCGAAAACAAAGGTATTTTTGAATAACCGGCTTTGATTTTTTGCTTAACATCTTCTTTGGTTAATTTTTTGTTCGAAATAATATCATCTAAAATTTCACTCATTTTGCATACCCAATTGATATAGAAGAGCTAATTTGACCGATGGGCCAGAGAAATAATTTCTTATACTAATTCATATATCATGAAATTACCACATCACTCAGATCGCAGCGCTTTCGTTTTTATAAAAATTCTGTAATGATACGTGATGAAAACGGAGTCCAACACCCTCATTCATGGAATTCAATATGCGGTCATTATTACGACTACCAGCCGTCTGTCGACTATGCAACCAATATCATCGTGACGAACATGCGATATGCCAACTTTGCGTCGAGCTTTTCGAACCCTTAGGATCAGCTTGTCAAATTTGTGCCATACCACTGCCTGATCAAAATCCTTTGATTTGCGGCGCATGTGCTGTGAATCAGCCTTATCTTGATCGCGTGATCACCCATTTTCGCTTCAGCGAACCTCTGCGTACAGTGTTGCATGCCTTCAAATATGAGTCAGCGCTTTATTTTCGTTCATTACTTAGTGATTTGATGTTGCAAACCTCTGTGGAACTGGCCACAGAATGCCTGATTCCAGTGCCCATGCACAAAAACCGTCTACAAAAACGCGGCTTCAATCAAGCAGCCATTCTAAGCCAAGACCTCAGCCGTACCCTCAAGATACCTCATACATTGTCTCACTGCACCAAAATCATCCCGACCTTACCTCAAGCCGGTTTATCCGCCATCGAGCGCCACGCTAATCTCAAAAATGCATTCCAAACAAGCACCCTACCCTATCAGCACGTCACCTTAATTGATGATATCTATACCACTGGGGCAACTGCCAATGAGCTCGCAAAACAATTGAAACGACAAGGCGTAGCAAAAGTAAATTTATGGTGTTGTGCCCGGACAGTGATCCAGCCAAAGCGTTAGTTGGATTGGCGGATTGAATGCAGCAACTTTATTTTGTCAGCACTGCGATTAAAAGCTACCCGAAAATTTCGACAATTCCAAACTAGAGCCACTATTTAAGACTTCAATACCCAAGTCACTACATTTAAAGAGGCATCACGCCAGAAACAGCCTTGGATTTGGGTGATGCATTAAATATAGAACCCGAATTTTGGCTCAATCTGCAAAGAGACTGGCAGTTATGGCATGCGAAACAAACACATAAGACAATAGTAAAAATAAACAGTCTCAATATGGCTCGAAAGCTAAAAGCAAGCTGACCACTGTGCTGCCCCTTTTTCTTATATTTATCGAAAAACACCAGCTGTTTTTGCATCCATCCCTGTGACACCTAGTTTAATTCATCCCACGGTTTACACATAATCCACGGCAATAATCTCATACTCCACCAAACCACCCGGGGTACTGACTGAGACTGTATCATCCAAATGTTTGGCAATCAGGGCGTGACCTATAGGCGATTTATAAGAAATCTTACCTATTTTAATGTTTGCCTCATCCTCACCAACAATTTGGTATTTCACTTCTTCGTCAGTTTCGACATGCAAGACCGTCACTGTGGCACCAAAAACCACTTTGCCATGATTGGGTATTTGACTGATATCCACAATCTGTGCATTAGACAATTTGGCCTCCAATTCTAAGACCCGCCCTTCTAAAAAGCTTTGCTCCTCACGTGCAGCATGATATTCCGCATTTTCTTTCAAATCCCCGTGCGCACGTGCCTCAGCAATCGCTTCAATAATCCTGGGCCTTTCAATCGTTTTTAATCGCTGCAATTCTTCTTTGAGTGTAAAAGCACCATCAACTGTCATAGGATGTTTCTGCATAGCTCAACCTCTCATGTAAATCCTGTAAACGTGTCACCGAATCACGTTCTTCATATTTCATTGCCAAACACGCTGCCTCAGCACCAGATAACGTCGTGGTGTAGCTGACCTTATATTGCAACGTTGCTTGACGAATAGCAAATGAATCCGCAATCGCCTGTTTTCCTTCGGTCGTATTTACAATAAAATCAATCTCATAGTTTTTAATATAATCCACCACGTGTGGCCGTCCTTCTGCCACTTTAAAGACACGCTCACAAGGGATCCCAGCAGCCTTGATTACGGTTGCTGTCCCTCTTGTGGCAATAATTTCAAACCCTAAAGCGATCAAACGTTTGGCAATTTCACCGATCCGAGATTTGTCTGTATCCCGCACCGACAAAAAAGCGCGCCGCCGTTTGACAATATCACAACCGGCGCCTCGTTGTGCCTTAGCATATGCTTGTCCGAAGCGTTTCGCAATCCCCATCACTTCCCCTGTTGATTTCATCTCCGGTCCTAAAATGGAATCCACTCCAGAAAATTTGGTAAAAGGAAATACGGGTAATTTGATCGAATAAAATGCGGGTACCGGCTGCACCCTAGATAAGCCCTGTTGTTTTAAAGATTGGCCCAGTTTACAGCGCGCTGCAATCTTCGCCAAAGGCAAACCCGTGGCCTTAGACACAAAAGGCACCGTGCGTGACGCACGAGGATTGATTTCTAAAATATAAATATCATCGCCTTGAATCGCAAATTGCGCATTCACCAAGCCGACCACCCCTAATTCTATCGCCATTTGAGACAACTGTTCTGTCAACTCTTGTTGAATCACCACAGATAAACTAAATGGAGGCAACGTACACGCAGAATCCCCTGAATGAATACCCGCCTGTTCAATATGCTCCATAATGGCACCAATCAACACCTGTTGACCGTCGCAAACGGCATCAATATCTACTTCGATGGCATCATCTAAAAATTTATCTAATAATACTGGAGAATCATGTGACACATAAACCGCTTGTTCCAAATATTGACGCAAATCATCTTCTTGATACACAATCTCCATCGCACGTCCGCCTAATACGTACGATGGCCGTACCACCAAAGGGTAGCCAATTTTTTTCCCGAGTGCAATGGCAGCTTCTTCGCTACGCACCGTACCATTCGCGGGCTGGTTCAAACCAAGACGCTGTACCAATTGCTGAAAACGCTCGCGATCTTCTGCTTCATCAATCGCATCAGGTGATGTCCCTAAAATGGTGACGCCCTGATTTTCTAATTCACGTGCTAATTTCAATGGGGTTTGACCACCATAATGTACAATCACACCCAAGGGTTGTTCTAATGCATACACAGCCAGCACATCTTCTAACGTCACCGGATCAAAATACAACCGATCGGTGGTATCGACATCCGTAGACACTGTTTCTGGATTGCAGTTCACCATGATGGTTTCATATCCAGCTTCGCGTAACGCAAACGCAGCGTGTACACAGCAATAATCGAATTCGATCCCTTGTCCAATCCGATTCGGTCCACCGCCCAAAATCATTATTTTAGGACGAGATTGATCCGGGCATGATTCACACGTAGATTGGTAAGTAGAATATAAATAAGCGGTATCAGTGGGAAATTCTGCAGCGCAAGTATCAATACGTTGATACACTGGTTTGATGCCTAAAGACAATCGATGATCGCGCAATACCCGCTCTTTACATCCTAACAAACGCGCAAGATATGCATCGGCAAACCCTCGTTGCTTCAGCAAATAGAGCGTTGTGTGATCCAAATCAGAAACATCTTGATCCGAAACCAATTGCTCCATCGCCACCAATTCTTGAATCTGCGCCAAAAACCAAGGATCAACGCGTGATTCTTGATAAATTTCCTCCAAAGACATGTTTCGCCGAAACGCATCTGCAATGTACCATAAGCGATCAGGCGTTGGCTCTTGTAAGTACCCTCGTAATACGGACATTTCTTCACCCGTAAACAAAGGCTGTAAACCAAAGCGTTCAATTTCCAGGCCACGAATGGCCTTTTGTAGAGATTCTTGAAAATTGGCCCCAATGGCCATCACTTCACCCACTGATTTCATTTGTGTGGTCAACACATTCGATGTCTGTGGAAATTTATCAAAATTAAACCGTGGCATTTTGGTGACCACGTAATCTAAGGTCGGCTCAAACGATGCAGGCGTTTTCCCACCCGTGATATCATTTTTTAATTCATCCAGGGTATATCCCACCGCCAATAAAGCTGCAATTTTAGCAATGGGAAACCCCGTTGCTTTTGAGGCCAATGCAGAACTGCGAGACACACGCGGATTCATTTCAACCACTAATAAACGTCCATCTTCAGGGTTTACGGCAAATTGAACATTCGAACCACCCGTATCTACACCGACCGCACGCAACACTTTGATCGCTGCATCCCGCATGCGTTGATATTCTTTATCCGTTAGGGTTTGCGCTGGGGCCACAGTGATGGAATCACCCGTATGCACACCCATTGGATCAAAATTTTCAATGCTGCAGACGATGATACAATTATCATTTCGGTCGCGGACCACTTCCATCTCATACTCTTTCCACCCTAAGACAGACTCGTCAATCAATAATTCTCGACTGGGAGATAAATCTAGGCCGCGCAAACAAATGCTTTCAAACTCTTCCAAATTATACGCAATCCCACCCCCGGAACCCCCCATAGTAAATGAAGGGCGGATAATGGCAGGAAACCCCAAAGTTTCTACAGCAATCATCGCTTCATCTAAGCTATGCACAATCATAGAACGCGGCATATCCAAATCAATGTCTTGCATCAAAGAGCGAAACGCTTCACGATCTTCAGCTTTCACAATGGCGTCATGACTTGCGCCAATCAGCGAGACATTATATTCGGCCAGTACACCCTCTCGAACCAAATCTAAGGTGCAATTTAGCGCTGTTTGCCCCCCCATGGTGGGCAATATCGCGTCGGGACGTTCCGTTTTAATAATGGCCGCCACTTCTTGCCATAACACTGGTTCGATGTAGGTCGCATCCGCTAATTCGGGATCCGTCATGATGGTAGCTGGATTCGAATTGATTAAAATAACGCGATACCCTTCTTGCCTCAAAGCTCGAACTGCTTGCGTACCAGAATAATCAAACTCGCACGCTTGACCAATAACGATCGGTCCTGCACCAAGAATGAGGATAGATTGAATATCTGTGCGTTTAGGCATGACGAATCACTAAATTAAAGAATCTCCCCTCTCTCCGTTAGAGAGAGGGTTGGGGAAAGGAGAAGCCTTACGCTTCCTCCTCCTGTCTTCGTAAAAAGGCCGGAATATCCAAATAGCCCACATCAGGCAACACCTCTTGAACAGGTGCTGGTGCTGGTTCTTCTGGTACAACAGCAGATTGTTTTCTCAATACAGCAGGACGATCAAGCTGTTGATAATCAAAAGAACCATCAGCTCTGCGGTTGTCAAATAATGGCTTCGACTGAGAACTACGCTGACGCAAGTCACCCAAGCCAGTCACAATCACAGTCACGCGCAATTCATCCGACATCGTCGGATCAATCACCGTACCTACCACCACTGTTGCTTCATCTGAAATGAATTCTTTGACCACATCGCCTACTTCTTCGAATTCACCGATAGACATATCCATCCCAGCAGTGATATTCACTAAAATACCACGTGCGCCAGAGAAATTAACGTCTTCTAATAAAGGTGAAGCAATCGCTGCTTCTGCAGAACGGCGAGCACGTTGATCACCTGTGGCACAACCGGTACCCATCATGGCCATACCCATCTCTGACATCACGGTACGCACATCTGCGAAATCCACATTGATCAAGCCTGGACGGGTGATCAAATCTGAAATACCTTTGACCGCGCCTAATAAAACATCATTCGCAGCCTTAAACGCATCCAGCAAAGAAATATTTTTTCCTAACACACTCAATAATTTATTATTAGGAATAGTAATCAGCGAATCAACATGTTGCGCTAAAGACCGAATGCCTTCTTCCGCCGCCAAAGCACGTTGCTTGCCCTCAAACGAAAAAGGTCTGGTCACAATAGCAACCGTCAAAATACCCAATTCTTTTGCAATTTCAGCAAATACAGGCGCTGCACCCGTGCCAGTACCGCCACCCATACCAGCAGTAATAAAGACCATATCAGCGCCAATCAAAGTCTGCTTGATTTGCTCGCGATCTTCTTCTGCGGCCTGCCGACCTATCAATGGGTTTGCACCCGCACCTAATCCTTTGGTTAACTCATCTCCCAATTGGATCAAGATCTTTGCTTTAGAATTTCTCAGTGCTTGAGCATCTGTATTGGCACAAACAAAATCGACACCGTCAATATTTTCTGCCACCATGTGTTCCACAGCGTTCCCGCCGCCGCCACCGACACCCACTACTTTAATCACAGCATTATCTTGCATAATTTCTGTCATATCAAACATATATAATTCCTCTCAGTGAGGGTCTAAAAATTCACATTAAACCATTTTCTCATTCGCGTCCATACCCCAACGGTACGATCCCCTGCGCTACGTGAACCATACCCAATATCAAACTGTTGCTGATACCCATGTAACAACAAGCCTACCGCTGTCGCCAAACTTGGATCATCCATGACATCTGATAATCCCAAAAGATTCTGAGCAGCACCATGACGTACTGGCATCTGAAAACAAAGCTCTGCCAGCTCAATCGCGCCATTGACGCGGGATGCACCCCCAGTCAATACCACACCCGCAGCAATCAATTCTTCATAACCACTGCGTTGTAATTCAGCACGCACCATCGCGAATAATTCCTCATAACGCGCAGACACAACTTCCGACAACATTTTGCTAGAAATTTTACGCCCGGGTCGTTCGTTCATGCTTGGTACTTCAATCATTTGGCTGGCACCCACCATCTCTGGTATTGCTGCCCCGTAGTTTAGTTTGATTGACTCAGCTGATTTACTTGGCGTACGCAATGCCATCGCCACATCATTGGTCACCTGATCACCGGCAATCGGAATCACGGCCGTATATTGAATCGCACCATCGTGAAAAATAGCAATATCTGTGGTGCCACCACCGATATCAACCAAGCACACACCCAATTCTTTTTCATCATCCGTCAAAACCGCATGACTCGAAGCCAATTGCTCTAAGATGATATCAGATAGTTCCAAACCACAGCGATGCACGCATTTTGCTATGTTTTGCGCAGCACTCACAGAACCCGTCACCAAATGCACACGTGCCTCCAAACGCACCCCTGCCATGCCAATAGGCTCACGAATATTACCCTGGCTATCAATAATGAATTCTTGAGGTAAAATGTGTAACACCTTTTGATCAGCTGGAATCGCTACTGCTTTTGCGGCATCAATCACGCGTTCCACATCCACTTGTGACACTTCCGTATCACGAATCGCAACAATACCATGCGAATTCAAGCTGCGGATATGGCTACCGGCAATCCCCGTATACACAGAGCGTACTTCACACCCTGCCATTAATTCTGCTTCCTGAACTGCGCACTGAATGGAGGAGACCGTGGCTTCAATATCCACCACCACCCCACGCTTTAAGCCACGTGAAGGATGTCTACCAATCCCAATCAATTGTAAAGACCCATCAGGATTCACTTCACCCACAAGGGCGACTACTTTTGAAGTCCCAATATCCAATCCAGTAATAATATTTCTTTCAATTTTTTTTGCCATGATGTTCCCATTTTTCTTATTTGGTAGCGTCCTTCCATTGTGCCGCCATACCACGAATATAGCGTAAATCAACCGCCACCAATTGCTCCAATTTTTCAGCAAAAACCACTGGATACGCCCGACAAAAACGTGTTAGCCTCAACTCCAGATCACGTTTCCCCAAGCGCAAAACCACACCATTTGCTAAACCCAGCTCCCAAGCTTGATTATCAAGTAAAGCTAACGAGCTCGCATGTAGCCCATACCCATCCGATAGCTTACTCAATTTTCGATACATTTGTAAGACGTCTAATTGCTGATCTTTCGGTCCAGTCAACTCAGGCAAAGAAGACCCCGCTGATTCCTTTTGCCACTCCGACGAACTTAAGTCGAATAATAACCCATCTTCCGTCAAGAGAACATGATTCCAAATAGCAACAGGCTGCTTTTCTTCCACACGAACCTTCAGTGTATCAGGCCAAATACGCTCCACACGCACTGCTTTCGCCCAATCCAATGCCAACAAATCCGTACGCAATTGGCGAACCGAAATGGAAAAAAATCCTGCATGAGCATATTTTTCCAGAATTTGTTCAATTTGCTGACGCGTAATATGTTGATAATTAGCCACAATCTTAAACGTATTGATTGGATAAGTTTCTGGATTGGCCACATAAATATATGACAATCTTGCCACAAGTAAGAGGGCACAAGCAATCAACATTGATAAAAAAAACTGGTCCCGAAATCGTCGGGTTAGGGCTGCCATTTACTATCCTACTTTTTGTTAAGTCCCATCTTCCCTGTTAAATCTTTTTTTCATCCCTATGAATAATGCGTCACAATACGTTCTTTAGCGCGCTGATGCATCAAGCTCAAATCAATCAATTCATTTAACAATGCTGCATAAGGTAACCCACTCACTTCCCATAATTTGGGATACATACTGATTACAGTAAACCCAGGGAGAGTATTGATCTCATTAAAATAAATTTTCCCGCTTTGATCTTCAATAAAAAAATCCACTCTTGCCATACCATGGCACTTCAAGCGCACAAAAATTTCCGCTGCAATCGCTTGCAAACGCGTCATGATTTGAGGCTCTAACGTCACGGGCGCGTGCAAAAGACAAGACTCATTATCCAAATATTTTGCCGCATAAGAATAAAACGCATCAGGATGACGAACTTCAATCTCACCGGCCATACTCACCCGAGGCGCATGACTGTCCAATTTGTTTTCCAAAACAGCCAATTCAATTTCTCGGCCTTTGATATACTCTTCAATCAAAACCGTTTGATTATAACGACCAGCATCTTCAATAGCTGCCAACAATTCATCTAGAGTTTGTACTTTATGGATGCCAACACTTGAACCTGAAGAACAAGGCTTCACGAACAAAGGCCAGCCTAATGCTGCGATGGCTTCTTTGCACACGGCTTGACGATGCTCAGGCGATGCTGCACTCGACAAAGCACGATAACGCGCCACTGCCACCAAATCGGTTCCAACCAAACGTCTTGCGATGTCTTTGTCCATACCAATCGCAGAAGACAACACATCACAGCCCACATATGCCACAGCAGCATGCTCTAATATACCCTGCAAACAACCATCTTCCAACAATGGGCCATGAACCACAGGAAATACCGCATCCACATCCAAAGAAAAACGCCCATCTTTCAACAAACTAGGCAGTGGTGTGGAATGTTCTGTGCGAATCGGTAATTTGTCCTCATAAGATAATAACTCTTGGTAATCGGATTGGAAACAACATCCGGTTTTATCGATACCCACCGGGATAATATCATAGCGCTTGGCATCAAGATTCGCTAAAACCGAAGCCGCTGATTGCAACGATACTTCATGCTCTCCAGATTTACCGCCGTATAATAAAGCTACTTTGAGTCGCTTGGACATGTATCCTCTCCAAGAATATGTACTTCATGCACCAAAGAAACACCTGTTTTTTCATGCACCGTTTGCTGAACGTACGTGATCAGTTGCTCAATATCTTTTGCACACGCCTCACCCTGATGATTGATGATAAAATTAGCGTGCTTTTCTGACACCATGGCCCCGCCAATCTGATGGCCCTTTAAACCACAAGACTCTATCAATTTCGCAGCATGGCCATCCGGGGGATTGCGAAATACCGACCCACAATTATACTCGCTGGTCGGTTGTGTCGCCGTACGATGAGCCAACAGTTCTTTGATGCGTCCCGTTGACTGCGCTTGTTCCCCTGGCGTCAATTGACAAATAGCCGCCACAAACCACTCATCTTGCTCTAATCCTGCCACATGCCGATAACCAATATCAAATTCTTGAGGTTGTCGCAAACGTCGTTCTCCAGTTCGAAGTATCGTTTCCACCGCGACCACTGTTTCCCACGTTTCCCGATGAAAACAGCCGGCATTCATGCGTAAAGCACCGCCCATCGTACCCGGAATACCCGCCCAAAACTCTCCACCTGACAAGCCATTGCGGGCCGAAAAACGCGCCATTTTAGCACAAGAAACACCAGCTTCAACCCGAATTTGATGGTCAGGCAATAAGGTCATTTGATTCAAACACCCTAGGGTCACAATCACAATCCCGGGCACCCCGCCATCCTTGATCAAAGAATTGCTGCCCAAACCTAACCATAAAATAGGATCTGATGGCGAGCATGCTTGCAAAAAAACCGACAAATCTTCAATGTCTTTGGGTTTGTACATGAGTCGCGCTGAGCCACCCACACGCCAAGTGGTGTACCCTGCCAAAGGTTCATTTAACAAGATTTTCCCTTGAAGAACATCTGGATTGATACCAAAGGGTAAACTCATACTGACTCATCTCGGCGAATTAAATTACCAATGATTTGACTGATGCTACCAGCCCCTTGCACCAAAATCACATCGTCACTGCTCACAATACGATTCAGATGATCTTCTAGATTATCCTCATTAACCAACACCGCTTTTGAAGCCGTCTCATTAATTTCATGACACAATGCATCGCTATTTATCCCTGGGATCTGATCTTCGCCCGCAGAAAAAACATCAAATAACAATAATTGGTCACTCAATTTTAAAGCATCCACAAAATCATTGAACAAATCTCGGGTACGCGAAAATCGATGCGGCTGAAACACATGAATCAAACGCTTGTCTGGCCAAACGGCACGAAACGCATCAATGGTTGCCTTGATTTCACGCGGATGATGACCGTAATCATCCACAATCAATGCTTTGCCACCTGTAAAATCACGTTCTCCTAAAATTTGGAACCGTCGACCAACGCCTTCAAATTGATATAAGCCATCGATAATGGATTGATCATCAACCCTTAATTCAGTGGCAATCACAACGGCAGCCAATGCGTTCAAAACATTATGCCGACCTGGCCAATTGAATTTCAGCGTCAATGCTTTATGTGGCGCCGGCCTTTGCACTTCAAAGGTACTCAATAATCCCTCTTGCACCCAATTCACTGCACGATAATTCGCCCCTTCGCGAAAACCATAAGTCAAGGTAGGTCGTTGAATCGAAGGCAAAATACGTCGAACTTCATGGTCTTCCAAGCAGACAATAGCCAAGCCATAAAAAGGCAAATGATGTAAGAATTCCAAAAATGTTTTGCGTAATTGGTCAAAATTGCTCTGATACGTCCCCATATGATCGGCATCAATATTAGTCACCACAGCCATCATTGGTTTTAAAAATAGAAAAGAAGCATCACTCTCATCCGCTTCAACCACAAAATATTGTGAGGTGCCTAATTGTGCATTCGAACCACACTTGTTTAATTTGCCACCCACCACGAAACTTGGGTCCAACCCACCTGCAGCCAACAAGCTGGTAACCAAACTGGTGGTCGTGGTTTTTCCGTGCGTCCCAGCAATCGCAATCCCATGCCGAAACCGCATCAACTCTGCCAACATCGCCGCCCGCGGAATCACCGGGATTGATTTGTCACGTGCAGCAATCACTTCAGGATTATCATCTTGCACAGCAGTAGAACGGACCACCACATCCGCGTTTTCCACATTTTCTGCAGCATGGCCAATAAACACAACGATACCCAACGCGCGCAAGCGCGTCACGACTTTATTCTCAGTCAAATCAGATCCAGTAATCTGGTAGCCTTCATTGAAAAGCACTTCGGCGATGCCACACATCCCGGCACCCCCAATCCCGATAAAATGAATCTGCTTGATTCGCCCCATTTTGGGCGAATGAAATACTGGTATTGATTTTTCCATCTTAATTTAATCCTAATGCTTGCCACCGATTTTCGTGATCAATTCTTAATAACAAGGCAATCACAACACAATTCACCACCAAACTTGCCCCACCATAACTCATAAATGGTAGTGTCAATCCCTTGGTGGGTAATATCCCTGAGTTCACGCCCATATTAATGAAAGCCTGTAAACCCAACCAAAACGTAATACCATAAGCGGTAAAGGCAGAAAACTGACGCTCACTTTGAAATGCGCGGTACCCAATCAACAACCCACGCAAAATCAGTATACTATATAACAGCAAGACAAGCAGAATGCCAACCAAACCTAATTCTTCTGCCAATACGGCAAACAAAAAATCAGTATAAGCCTCAGGCAAATAAAACATTTTCTGAATGCTATCGCCGAAACCCACACCTGACCATCCACCTCGGCCAAATGCAATCAGAGATTGGGTCAATTGATAGCCACTGTTAAATTGATCTGCCCAAGGATTTAAAAACGCGGTCAAACGCGCCATCCGATAGGGAGACGTCACCGCTAAAAAAACCAGGCTCATCCCCACTAAAAATGCTAACCCAGCATAATAACGCAGTTTGACACCCACTAAAAACAGCATCGCCATAACGGTAACCACAATAACCACCGTCGCACCAAAATCTGGTTCTTGCAACAAGAGCACCGCCACGACGCCCAAAACCAACATCGGCTTGATAAAACCCAAAATATTTTTTTTGATCTGATCTTGCTGGCGGACCAAATAGCCAGAAATATATAAAATCATCGCCATTTTCGCCAATTCTGACACTTGAAGCGTCAATGGTCCCAACGCCAACCAGCGCCGACTGCCTTTCACCATTCGGCCAACCCCGGGGATCAATACCAAAATCAAAAGCAGCACGCATAAAAAGAGCAAATGCACACTGTACTGCTCCCAAAACTTGCTATCAATGCGCATCACTACAATTGCAATTGCAAACCCCAAGATCAAATAAACCGCTTGACGAATTAAAAAATGAAACGGCTGATGATAGTATTTGGTAGACACCATCACAGAACTAGATGCCACCATCATCAAGCCAATCACGATCAAACTCAGTACGGCAACAATCAACCAACGATCATACAAAACGGGAGCACCAAAAGTGGATCTGATTTTTTTCCTTCGTAACATCACAATGCCCCTACCAAATCTGCAAAAAAATCTCCACGCTGATTAAAGTCGCGAAACATATCAAAGCTAGCACATGCCGGTGACAATAAAACAACATCCCCTGTGCGAGCGTTTTTCTGAGCGAGAGTCACCGCATCCTCAAGCGTTGCTGCCCGCATGACTGGCACAATATCACCCAATGCTGCATCCAATTTATCCGCATCTTCCCCTAATAATATCAATGCATGCACATAGGCTGTCACACAATCCCGCAACATTCTAAAATCAGCCCCTTTGCCTTGGCCACCAGCAATCAATACAATTTTTCCTGACAAAGTGCCACCAATGCCAACAATAGATGACTGGGTTGCGCCAATATTGGTCCCTTTCGAATCATTAATCCAATCAACAGCATTCAAGGTTCGTATCCATTGGGTACGATGTGGCAGTCCTGCAAATGTCGTCAACACTTGACGCATGATATTAAAAGAGATACCAAGCTGATGTGCTAAAGCACACGCAGCCAAAGCGTTCGCCCAATTATGTCGGCCTTTAAGCTTCAATTCGTTGACAGAGAGGATGCGTTCTTGATCATACGCCAAAAAAACTTCATCTTGCTCACAAACCAAACTCCATTGTCCATCCGCAGTATCCGAACCAAAACTACCCAGCACGCCATCGGAACTTGTAAGCGGCTGCGTCACCAGATCATCGCGATTATAAAGCTTATATTGCGCATGATGATACACACGTTGTTTGGCAGCAACGTATGCGTCCAATGTGTGATGGCGATCCAAATGATCAGGGGAAATATTCAAAATAGTTGCAGCTTTCGGCTGTAATGATTCGATGAGATCTAATTGAAAACTAGATAATTCTAACACCCAGATCTCATAATCAACATCATCTGCAAGCAAATCCAACACCGGCGCACCTATGTTACCGGCAATGGCCGTTTTCTTACCTACCGCTTGTGCCATCATGCCCACCAATGTCGTGACAGTAGATTTGCCATTGGTACCCGTAATAGCAATCACATCTGTCTTGATCTCTCGCGCCAAGCATTCCGTATCACCATACACAGGAATACCGAGCGCTTTGGCTTTTAGCAAACAGGGGGTTTCTAATGGCACACCCGGACTGACAATGATATCAGCAATCTCAGACAATTTTGATTCAGGAAAGGTGCCTAAAAAAAGCTCTGTAGAAGGAAACGCCGTGCGGAATGATTCAGCAGCATCTGTCTGTGCTCGCGTGTCATATACGATAAAAGGAAGATTACGGCGTTGTAAATAGCGTGCAATGGAATGCCCAGTTTTACCTAAACCAACCACCAAATAATATCGCATAGTCACTCTCTACCGTATCTTCAATGACGCTAATCCACATAATACAAAAACAACTGTCAAAATCCAAAATCGCACAATCACTTTCGGTTCTGACCATCCTTTCAGTTCAAAATGATGATGTAATGGCGCCATTCGAAAAATGCGTTTACCCCGAGTATATTTGAAATAGCCCACTTGCAAAATCACAGACAATGTTTCAAGCACAAACACGCCACCCATGATCATCAGTACGAGCTCTTGGCGAATCAATAATGCAATCACACCCAAAGAAGCGCCTAACGATAACGACCCAACATCCCCCATAAAAATTTCTGCAGGATAAGCGTTGTACCACAAAAATCCCAAACCAGCGCCAACAACTGCCGCACAAAAAATAGTGATTTCTCCCGTATTGGGTACAAATGGAATTCCTAAATAATGCGCATACAGCCGATTCGAAGCCGCATACACAAAAACACCCAAAGCCCCTATCACCATCACGATCGGCATAATGGCCAAACCATCCAAACCATCGGTCAAATTCACTGCATTACTCGATCCGACCACGACGATATACGCAAAAATGGGGAAAAAGAAACCCAAATCAATAAATAATGCTTTCACAAATGGCAGGGTAACTTCAGAATGTAAAGGAATACTGTGACTATGCATCAGATAAACCAAAGCAGCGATGGTGATCATCGATTGCCAAAAATACTTCCAACGCCCCGCCAATCCCTTGCTGTTTTTCAGCACTAATTTGCGATAATCATCAATCCACCCCACTACGCCAAAACTCAGCATCACCAACAACACAACCCAGAGACTGGGTTGACGCAAATCAGCCCAGAGCAAACAACTGACAGTGATGGCTAAGAGCATCAAAACCCCACCCATGGTCGGTGTACCTGCCTTAGACAAATGAGATTGCGGACCATCATCACGCACCATCTGACCCACCTGCATTTTTTTAAGCCAACGAATCGTCATGGGCCCACAGAGAAATCCTACCAATAAAGCAGTCAAGGCCGCCAAAATGGAGCGCAGCGTAATATATTGAAATACCCTGAAAGAATGAAATTGGCTTTGCAATAAGTGTGCTATCCAATACAACATTGATTTATTCCTTACGCTAAATAAGTTGATGAACGATGTTTTCCATCGCAGCAGATCGAGATCCTTTGACCAAAACCGTCGTTTTCGCATCCAAGCGTCGTAACAAATCCTTAGCCAAATCGGCTTGTGTTTCGTAATGCTTGCCCCCGGATCCAAATGCCAAGGCTGCTTTGACACTCAGTTTCCCACAGGTCAATACCCAGTCGATACCTTGTTCACGTGCTGCAAGCCCAATTTCTTCATGATGGCGCGCACCCCAGGCACCCAATTCTGCCATATCACCTAAGACCAAAATTCGCACGCCAGATCGTTGCGCCAAAACATCCACTGCCGTTAAGGCTGAGCGTAAATTTGCATTATAACTGTCATCAATAATCGTCGCTTTGTTTTTGCCATTACGAAACGTCATACGCCCTGCAACACCCGTAAAAGATTCCAATCCAGCCACAATATCTGCCAAAGAAATCCCAACCGCATGCGTACATGCTGCTGCCGCCAAAGCATTACTCACATGATGGACTCCAGGTATTTTTAATCGTACTGTCGCTTCACCTGCTGGCGTCACCAACGTGAATTCAGGGCACCCTTCTGGAGAAAGCGTCAAATTCTGTGCACATACAGCTGCGGCATGGGATCGAGAAAAACGGATACAAGGATGGTCAATCGTAAACTCATCCCAAAAATGGGCATAAGCATCATCATCGTTGATAACCATCGTACCACCTGCACACAAGCCTTGATAAATCTCCCCTTTGGCTCGCGCAGTTCCATCTAAACTACCAAAACCTTCGATATGAGCTGGCGCAATATTATTAACCAGGGAAACTTGAGGCTGAATCATAGCAACGGTATGCGCGATGTCACCTTGTTTGTTGGCACCCAATTCAAACACTGCGTAACGGTGTTCGGCTTGTAAGTGAAAAACACTCAACGGCACACCAATATGGTTGTTAAAATTCCCCTGTGTCGCAAACGATGGTTGCGGCAAAATATACGCAATCATTTCTTTGACTGATGTTTTACCATTAGATCCAGTCACAGCAATCACGGGACATGAAAATTGTTGACGGTACCATTTGGCAAGTGTAGCCAACGCTTGCAACGTGGACGGCACCACCAATTGCGGCACGCCCAATTCAGGCATTGGCCGCTCACACATCACAGCAGCAGCACCGGCTTGCACCGCTGCATCCACATAATCATGCCCGTCAAAACGCTCACCAAAAATGGTAATAAACAATTGTCCAGGTTGAATCGTGCGGCTATCAATACTAAATCCAGACAACGCGCAATCGCTGGGGCAATCCCCATTCAAAGCATGAGCAATATCACTGAGATTCATAAATTTCTATAAAATACGCAAATCATGTTAGTTTACTGTAAACCATGATATAAGGGTAGCGATAAATCTGCAGGATCAAAGAATCCTGCATTTGGAAGTTTTCTGGAACCTATGGATCAAGCCCAAAAGATGTAGCGTTGATATAGGGTTTGTCCCTAAAACTTTATAAAAATCACGGAAACCCCATGCTCAAAAAAATCATTCTAAGTGGATTTCTTCTAGCAAATGGTATGCTTTTTGCCAGCACGTTAGAATATTTGGAAGCCCCCCACCCAGACGACAATACCGTGGCGTTCTCAACCACATCAATTCCTAATGGTGCCCTAGTGAAAGTCATCTGCACTTTATCGATAAAGAAAAACAGAGATGAAAGTTATTTTTATATTCTCTCCAAAACAAAACATTTTGGTAAAATCGCATGGTTCGATAATAAAAAATATAAGTTGCGAGAACGTGGCTCCAAGATATCACTACCCGCAGAAAGTAATTATTTGAATGGGAAAAATGTAGAGTATTACGTTATCTATGCTGTCTCTAATCTCAACGAAGCTCTTGTCTTCGATCTATCACATGCGCCAGCCATAGATCGAAATATCAAATGCGATTTTTAATACGTGTAAAAATTGACACCAAATTTGAAACAAGATAAATTGCTCTTTTTTAGATCATCAAGGAGATCCCGTGCTAAAAACAATCATCTTCAGCAGCTTGCTTCTAGCCAGTAGTACACTTTTTGCTGATACTCAAGAAAAACTAGAAGTGATCTACTCGGATGACAATACCGTGACGTTCTCAACCGCAACGATTCCTGATGGTGCATTGGTAAGAGTGACATGTGCTGTATCAATCCACAAGAATAGAGACGAAAACTACCTCTACATCCTGGCCAAAAACAGTTATTTTAGTAAAATTGGATGGGATAATGTCGATGCGACCCTCCCATTCTACGAATCAGGATCAAAAATCAGACTCGGATCAAACACCAGCTATTTGAATGGCAAAGATACATTTTATATTACTGTACTTGGTGTCGGAAACATCAATGAAGCACTGATCTTTGATCTATCACATGCACCCGCCGTGCATAAAAAAATCGACTGTTCTTTTTAATGGGTAACCAGCGTTTCAATCATGCTTCTTGCAAGCTGCAGGCTTCAGGCAACATCAGGCGCTGCTGGTAGCGCTGGACACTTTGTTCGGATAAAGGTTCACGTTGATCATCTAATAAATGCGTATCCAGCTCTTCACTTAAAACTGTGGCAGCATCCATCATCATATCAAATCGCTCCGCATCAATCGCTGGATCACCAGAAGCATGGATAAACAAACACAATCCATGAACGACAAATCCACCAATATTTTGTAAATCAAACACCCCTGTAGGCGTTGCCGCTGCCAAACTACACATCACCGGGCCTTGACCATTTGGGTGCTGATGCCGATGAAACAAATTGCCTTCCCCAAAACGAAATCCTGCGGATAAGATCGCTTGTAACAATTCATACCCCGCCAATTGCCGATTGGACTTCGCCAGTAAAAACATCATCAAAGGTGCTTCACTCTCTGCAGTAACTTCTGCAGATATGACAGTTTCTTTTACTTCTTCTGCCGGGGCTAAAGTGATTTCTGCTTGCGCGGGGACAAAACGACTGCTGCCTGCTGCTGCAACATGCGCAGAAGCCGATACCACCGGTCTAGCCACTGGTTGCTGCGCATCATCAACCTTACGAACCACGATAACATCATCGTAGAGATTACCTGATGGTTGGCCAATAGAAGGATTTTGAACTTCTTTTTTTCCTTCCTGAGATTGGCGCCGAGCACTCACTGTGCGGAAAATTGCCACTACTGTGCCAATTAAAAGGAAAACATTGAGTACCAAGCTCCAATTCATCATTCATCTCCTAGTCATAAGGGTGTTATAGCACCTACCCTGCAACCGTCATTGGCACATAGCTTTTGACACGCTCAGAAAATTGCTGCAATAACACCAATCCTGAGTCTTCTGCCTGTTTACACCATAATTGTAACGCCTCAATCAATTCTTTTTGTGACGTCGCTGTTTTTTGCCATACAGATTGCAATGACTGGCGATGATCGTAAGCAATACGCAATTGCTCATAACGATCTAGTAACGCTTGTAAACGCGAGCTAGATTTTGGCGTTAACAAAGATGCTTCGCTTTTTAATAACGAACCAGCACGTTGCACCAACTTCTTATCTTGATCAGAGTCTACTTGATGACGTTTGACTTGACGCAAGATCGGCGCCAAAACATCTTGATAATAATGAGACATCACCTGAAAACGATTAGATACAACAGCTTTCACCGTATCAAGATCGACATCAATTTTGCTCTCATTTTGTACCAATTTTGGTGGTAATTTCTTCACTTTCGCTAGACCGAAGAAAGATAAAATCTGAATATACATCCAACCCAAATCAAATTCCCACCATTTGACAGAGAATTTAGCCGAAGAAGCAAAGGTATGATGGTTATTATGCAATTCTTCACCACCTATCCAAAATCCCCATGGGATAAGATTGGTAGAAGTATCTGGACATTCAAAATTACGATAACCCCAGTAGTGACCTGCACCATTCACCACACCAGCAGCCCAAAAAGGAATCCACATCATTTGAATTGCCCAAATTGTTACCCCAGGGATACCAAATAACAACAAATCAATACCTAACATCAGAAAAATACCTTTGGCTGAATGAGGCTTATAAACCTTGTTTTCCAACCAATCATCTGGCGTACCATGCGAGTATTTTTCGACCATATCACGATCTTTTCGCGATTTCCGGTATAGTTCGGCACCTTCAAACAGTACTTTTTTAATACCTTCTAGCTTCGGACTATGCGGATCGCCTTCGATATCAGTGGTCGCGTGATGTTTGCGATGAATTGCAACCCAATCACCTGTCACCATACCCGTCGTCAACCACAACCACAGTCGAAAAACATGGCTAACAGACGCATGTAAATCCAAAGCGCGATGCGTTTGGTGACGATGCAAATATATAGTGACCGCCGCAATTGTGCCTTGCACCATAACGAGCCCGGCAAATATGTATCCCCAAAAGGATAAATTCAATACACCATACAACATGGGTTCACTCCCTAGAAAATAAACTACCGCTATTGTACCACATAATGAGGCTCAGATGTGAATTTAGGGCTAATAAAAACCATCAATGCTGATTTTCGCTTAAATATAGGCGCAAAACCACGGTAATAACCACTAAGATCGTAGACTATCAAACAAATTCACTGTAATCTTCCTTTTTTATGATTGAAACTCACACCATGAAAACCGGCATATTACGCACAATTTGGATAATTTTGACATCATTTTGGTATATGGCAGATACGTGTGGACGTGCCATTTGGAAGTCTCTGCGCGGCACCATCACGCGCCAATGGTGCAGTGAAGAGCTCCAGCGCTGGGGCAAACGAATGCTGGCATTGTTGCGCATCCATTGCACCGTTATTAATCCACACCATATTGAGCCCCAACAAGGCAAAGCCACCATTTTGATGTGTAATCATAGTAGTTTGTTTGATATTCCCTTAAGCTTACAAGCATTCCCTAATCATCCCATTCGCATGCTCGCTAAAAAAGAATTATCCCGTATTCCAATTATGGGAGGCGGAATGGTAGCCGCAGAATTTCCTTTTATTGACCGCAAAAATCGCCGTCAGGCCATCAAAGATTTGGCAGAAGTCAAACGACTCTTAGAATCTGGCATTGTGATGTGGATTGCACCTGAAGGTACCCGCTCAGTGACAGGAAAATTAGGTACCTTTAAAAAAGGGGGCTTCATCACTGCTATCAAAACTGGCGCCACGATTATTCCGATTGGCATCAAAGGCGCAAACCACATTTTACCAGCTCATTCTCATCAATTCTGCCTGGATCAGAAAGCTGAATTACACATTGGTCAACCCATCGACGCATCATGCTTCGATCTGGATCAAAAAGACCATTTGATTACGGCAGTATTTGAAGAAATGCAACAATTACTCTCATCCAAATAATGCTTATGCCTTATAAGCACGAGCCACAGCTTCTGGTACAAACGCGGTCACATCCCCACCCAAAGCCACAATCTCACGTACCAACGTTGAAGAAATAAACATAGAATGTTCTGAAGGCGGTAAAAAAATGGTTTCGATGGTCTTATTCAATTTGCGATTCATCCCCGCCAATTGCAGTTCATATTCAAAATCTGCCACCGCACGCAAGCCCCGCAAAATGATAGTTGCACCTTGCTCTTCCGCAAAATCAATTAGCAACTGCTCAAATGGCTTTACCGTAACCTTAGGCAAATGCTGAACCGACTCTTGCGTCATGCGTACCCGTTCATCGCAAGAAAAACAGGGTGCCTTGGAAAGATTGGCAGCAACCGCCACAATGATTTGAGGAAAAATATGAGCGGCACGCGTAATGACGTCCAAATGACCGTTGGTAATGGGATCGAAAGTGCCTGGGTATATCACTGGACTGTTCATCGTTACAAGCCTAGCCATTGGTTTTCTATCAAATTCCTGGTATTGTTTCATAAAACCCTTAATTAAGACAATCCCATGAAATTCATTCAACTGCTCAGTTTGATGCTCATCCTCCTTATCAACGGATGCACGCACCCACCGTCCGTCAAATCACAACCCAACCCTGCAACCCGTAGTAGCTTCGCAATTTCCGGCGCCATTGCTGCCAAAACACCCCGCAAAGCTTGGACGGCTACATTTTATTGGGCTCAACGCGGCGCAGACGATTATCAAATATTGATTTATGGACCAGCAGGCAGTGCTGCTGCTGAGGTAACTGCTCATAATGGCACCGTCACTTACCGCGAAGGTAAAAAAATATTACGTGCGCGTCAAGCGGAAGAGCTATTGGCCAAAGAAACAGGAGTTCGGTTACCAATAAGTTATCTCTATTATTGGATCAAAGGCCTCCCTGCACCCGGCGCAGTTACTTCGATCAAACGCAATAAAGATAAAGATCTCACACAATTAAAACAAGCAGGATATACTTTGGAATATAGCGACTACCGTAACCACTACCCGTACAACATTCGCCTCACAGGGCATCAGTTGATGGTGAAAATTGTCATACAAAGCTGGCAATAAAGAATAGTATTTAGGCAGCAGAAATTTTGATATATGGATGTTGGTTTTTATCCAACCATCGTAATATTTTCAAAACATTCTGCTTCTCGAATGCAATACAACCGGCAGTACCTGCATCATCTGAACGCCAAACGTGAATAAAAATGGCGCTTCCTGAACCAGGCACTGGGGGCGCCATATTGTAATTGACCACGGCACCATACTCATAGGGCGGTATCAGCATTGACTCATAAGATTTGGCTGTTGTAGCGCCAACGACCCATTGATTATATTCTTTGCTGGAAGCATCATCGACAAATTTATCAAATGGCGTGATATATTTATAATCCATCTTAACCGCAATAGGATGAGTGCCAAAAGCGGTTCCAATTGGAAAAATACCCTCCGGCGTTTTTGCATCCCCTTCTTTTTTCTCGCCATGTGCAGCAATGCCCTGTTTACCTATCACAGCTTTCAACACAGGCCCTTGCCTACGCCAATGTCCCTTATGCCGCTGACATAAAGACACTGAGGCGCGCACGCCTTTGATTGGCGTCACAACCATGATTTGAGAACTATTATCAGGTACGTTATCGAATGATTGGCACTGATCTTGAGAAGAATGCGCCCATCCCAACGAAACAGTTGTTATCAGGCCCAAACCAATACCACGCTGGAAAATAGATTTCATCAACAGTCACTCACCTTCGAATCATTTGAGCGTGAATCCTAGCAAACGCCTCATGCTGAGTAAAGGGCATTCTTCTAGTCCTTTTTGCTCATCAATTTCCTTGCATAGGCACGAGGCAACTCTGGTCGCGCATGCGAATCATCAAGATAAACGAGCTTAAATAAAGGTTTATCCGCTAGCGACCTGGCATCAGGGGCTTCTGGATAATAGTTAAGCAATGGAAAAAATAAAGATTGTCCAATCACATATCGCTTATCTCGCGTGACAGAAGACATGCCCCAAATGTTTTGATACGTCATTGCCACCAAGCCATGATTATCAATATCCTTATACCCAAGATACAGCATCACGTGACCATCGATGTAAATCATTGTCATCAAAGGATGACCTTTCTCTTCAAGCATTTGGAGACGCTCATCCATTGTATGGCTTGATAAATCCAGCGTCGGTCTTGTGCGCGCTTGCTGCACTGAATTTCTAGGTAACCAAATACCAAACGGCGTAAAAATACTTTTCATTTCCTGAGAACAATCGTTATAGAAGAAAATCCCACCCCAACCATAGGGACGATTTTGTAACTCTCTAAGAAGGGTAGCCATGTTTTTTTTCGATGCGGCCAATGGCATCACGGCTGATGCGTTTGTATCAATCAAACCGACTTTGATCACTGCTTGATTATTGCTATTTTTGATCGGGATCAAAATAGCGGTTTGTTGATCGTGACGTTGAGCACCTGGAAATATCGCACCAATATAACCCGTAAATTGGAATTGCTGTTGCTCATCAACAATCGAGGCTTCTGTTTTAGTAATCGCCACCAATTTATGCTGGGCTGCTTGTTGCCATTGCGCGATGAATTCAGAAGAAACATAAGCAATATCACTACTTTTCACCCAGGAAGCATAACCACCCGCAGAAAAAATTAACGACCAAGCTTTGTCTTTTGAAGTACTCACAACATAAAGTGGTGTGCCTGCCCAAATCGCTGATTCTTGTAAATTATCAAAAGGGAATCCTTGTCCAGGCACGCTGGGATGGTAAAAATCCGGTGCGGCTTCGGGCAAAGTACGAGCAAACGTGTTGGTAATGGCAATCGCTCTATGTTCCGCAATATACTCGCTGGTATTCAGCGCAGGAAAATCCATGTTTTCCTGGAGTTTATACCACCAGACTTGGTCATGCTCTTTAAAATTCTCCGCATAATGTCTGCCAATATCCGATTTGTCTTGATTATTAAAACTATCTAATGTTTCAGGCTCGTTTTTTTTCACCCAAGGCAAAACAGATTGCACCATTTTCTTACTCCATGGTGATAATCCCTGCTCATCCGTCGAATAATAGTGATTGTAAAATTGCTTTAATTGCGCGTGTTGATAATCAGAACTTAATAGGTTTTTACTTATATCATCCCCATCTACCAATAAATAATCACTGACATTTTGAGAGTAGGCCGAAATTGGAAAATCATAAACAGGTACTTCCATTGCTTCACTTTTCGTGAAATACACCGATAAAAATAAGCCACTGATAACGATCGCTAAGAAACGATTTTTATTGAAGAATGAAAATAATTGCATAAAATTAAAACAAAAACAAGTTGGGGCTATTATATCACAACATGACTATAACAAAGACAAAAGATAATTTTTTGTCATGGTTCATCAGTAAAATATGCCGAATTATTGAGATTTTGATTATTTTATGATTTAATTGCTCTTTATTTGAAATATTAGGATTTATAATGAAGTGTATTAATGCAGCACTCTTACTAAGCCTTGCCATCCTCGCATCAAATGGTTTTGCAGCCACAGGTACCTGTAACTACGGGGATGTAGTCATAGAATCTGAAGACTGTTTGAATACGTTTGATATATCTATCTATAATAATTCCTCATATAATTGTGATTTAGCTTCACAAACTGTCGTATATGGGGATCTCCACTCTAACAATCGCGTACCAGCTTATTTAGCGCCAGGCTCACATCAGAACTTTCAAATGGTTGAAACCGACCGTGGTGCAAGCATTCGTTTGACTTATGTCTGTGAAGATCACCACCAAATCACGTTGCTTTCCCACAGTAATTTGCGACCAGGCTTCTTGCGTTCAACCAATCATATGAAAGGAACCGTAGAAAACAGTGAAAATATGGTAGGCTTTGTGACAAAATCATTTAATGGTTTTAGAGAGAACAGTAAAATAGATTGGATTTTAGAACGCGCCGAGTAATGCCTACACCCTGCACTCACAATGCCTACGTCCCGCGGCTTGTCCCTGAGCTATCCCCACTTTTTTTGAGATTAAGGAATTGAAAATTAGGAAGAAAAACGATTAGCAGTGCATGACTAAATGTGATCAAATAAAGTTTGCAAACAATTATAAGGTCATAATCAT
>JANSXK010000060.1 GCA_024742995.1 Gammaproteobacteria bacterium | reverse complement strand
CTAGGGAGAGAAGCACTAAAAGCAGGGATGAGAATCGGTAAAAGGCAACTTGAAAAAACACTAAAGTTACTTTTACACCTCAGTGCCGCAGTACAACTGGAGACTACGGCATATGAGTAAATTTTCTGGGGATCGCTCAGGGCTTGTCTGCGGGATCCAGAGATCTATCTAAATTCATAGATATCGTGGACAAGCCGCGGAACGTAGGCATAAAAAAATATCGAAATAATGTTTGCTTTAAGCACTTTTTTGTTACAATGCGAGCCTGTTTGATTATTTTTAACTCTTATTATGCAAAATAAAGATTTAGTTATCATGATGGTAGGGGATGATAAAACTAGAAAATTAGTTTATAAATCATTTCATGACACTCAAACAAGAAAACGACAAGAAGACGAAAAAGGGGCAGAAAAACAGTTTCCTTCAATGTTTCTTGATACGGACACCGCCGTGAACTTAGGCAGCGGTACTACTGCAACACATATGATTGGCAACAAACCAAGAACTTTTAGATTAGTGGAGAAAACCCTAGCAGGATTAGCGAGTACACTTCAAGATCATGACCTTGAAAATAAAAGCGCTGATTTGACGCACAAAGCCTTAACGGTATTGCTATGTTTTGACCCTAATAATACTTCTGATCTATCAGATCTGATGAATTCACTGATTGAACTTAAAACGAAAAGAAAAGGTTCTCTATTTAACATAGTCCCTGTATGTGCTCATACAGGAAATGCCTCAGAACAAAAGCAATCTTCTGAAGCTATAGAAACTCCTTTGAAATTAGGCAGCTTCTTTAATGAGGTTCGCGACACCTTATATATAAGTTTTGATGATTTAAATAATGCTGATTTCACAGACCATATTGCACAAATATATGATGTGTCCTCTAACCTCCCGCTCTATGAGCATTTGAATCAAGCGATTGAAACACTCCAACACTTAAGCGAAACGCTGAGAAATAATCGGGATATTCAATCACTTGTAAACATTATATCACTATGTGGATCTATGACTGGTAACAATCACAACAAGGCTGCAGCCCAGATTGGTATGCACTTAAGCAGTCATATGGCGTCGATTACAAACACATGTCAAAACCTGCGTAAGACCATAGAACAGAGTGACATCCCCAACAAAACATACTGGGGGTATATATTCTTAAATTTCATCAAGTCTCTAAGTGCGGTTCTCTTAGCATGCACCGGTTTTGGTGCTTATTTTACTTATCGATTCGCTACAGAAAATCTACGAAATCACAACAGTATCTTCAAATTTCATCCAACGAATAACAAAGATGAATGCCGTGGAAACGTTGCCGCGGTAGAAGATACTTGCGCGAAGCTCTCTGTAATACCTACGCCATAGAAACTTAAACCTCGTCCGTGGATCCAGAAAATATTTCACAAGCCTGGATCCCGCGGGCAAGCTGCGGGACGTAGGTGTCAAAATACACAAGTGATCTTGCCCGGGAAAATTGGACACATTGCTAAGCAACTTTTTTGACCTCATAGAAATCCGGAGATTGATATCCTAATCTTGAATGAAGCCGCTTTCGATTATAGTAAATTTCAATATATTCGAATATATGATTTTTAG
>JANSXK010000029.1 GCA_024742995.1 Gammaproteobacteria bacterium | reverse complement strand
GGGGAACCCTTTCGTGAACCAGTTTTCCTGGCGACCATAGCTGTTTGGACCCACCTGATCCCATCCCGAACTCAGAAGTGAAACGAATGCGCGCCGATGATAGTGTGGGGTCTCCCCATGTGAAAGTAGGTCATTGCCAGGTTTTTATTCATATATAGCCGTAGTAAATCACTACGGCTATATTTTCATCAAGCAGGGTGCGTAAAAGACTATCATGGAAATCAGTCTTGTTGTAGAATGTTCATTTTGTAATGCATAAGTTGAAGCAATGGTCCTGCCAAAAGAATGGATTCAGACATTTATAGCTGGTCTTCAAGCTTGTGATATCAAGAGTGAGTTCGATCGCAATTTTTTGGCTAATGGTAATGCTGCTGTGTATTTGTATGATGAATCACAGTGGTTGGCTCTGTATGCACGACGACTGAAAGCTGTATTACTGACAGATTTTGATTGGACTACCAGTAATCCTGTGCATCCTTGGCACAATCAGGATAATCATGCCAATTATCATTGGTATAAGATGGCTGAAAACATCAGCACACGATCGCAACGACATATTACAGTATATATTTTCTCCGGCGTAGAGATATCCAAAAATACTCGTAGATTTTTAAATACTCCCAAAGATTACACCAACGCATACTATGATGATGCGCACAAAAGATTATTGGCATTAGGTATCATTTTACAATTTTTGAATAACCCAAAAAATCCTTCTAACCAGTTTTCAAGTTATGAGAAAAACGGTAATGCTCGTGCTTTATCTTTGGGGGAAGCTGCACAAATTCAAACAAAACAACTGTGGTCGCATATTCAAGAGGAGATGATGCCAACTTGGACTGATGCTGCGACAAAATCGTTTGATTTCACAGAGGTGATCTATCCTCTCTACGAAGTGGTTGTGGCTTATTTTAATCTTTTACAATCGAATGGCAGCTTTGCTGAACTTCAAGAAGCACTGCGATTATTGTATACAAATGAACTGAAGAGTTTGAAGGTTGCGGATGCCAATCGTTTTTACGGACAAATCATAGGTTATGACGCAGGTAAACCAATTTATTTGCTAGATATTTTATCAAAAGCAATGTGCTTGGAAGCGTTAGAGTCTGTTTTTTCTGGAATGGTAGCGCTGGCAGTATGGATTACGAAGCAAAAGCCATCAATGGTAGTGAATCATACTGATGTTGATCTACAGTATCGTGATTTGGAAATAGGGCCCTATTTCACTTTTGAAAAATTAAAAAAAGAGTGTTCTGTACTTTTGACAAAAATTAGAGATGAGCTTAGAGAGGATAGCGAGGATAACATTATATCTATTCTAGCTGTATTGGATGTGCTAGATGGTCAAGTATCTGAAAGGGTTATATTTGATGCCATTTTAAAGATGTTTCGATCTAGAGATGAGCATAATAGGCTTGCTACCTATAGAGATAAGAGTGATGGTATTGCGACAGGATCTTATGAGTATACTTTTTATCGAGAGGGTGCGAACAAACAATATATGTATATTGCAGAATGTTTGTCAGGCTGGGGCATTTTGCAGCGATATGGTATTGAGGATTTATGGGGTTTGTTAATTAGGACATTAACAAGATTTCACGATAGTATTTCTGGGAAGCCGTACTCAAAGTATCCAGCCGGGCATTTAGTTGTACATGAAAACCGTACAGAAATGATAGTATTGCAAAACTCGGTTGACCACTATCAGTTGGAAAGAGATCCAAATAAAAAATTTTTTGGGCTTGTAAGTAGTGGCATAACCGTACCATTTACCCCACAACAATTTTCTGATATTGAACGGTATGCAGCGAAAAGGTTCAAGAGAGGTTATAGGCGGCTTCCTGATTTTGCTGATATTAAATTAAAGGCTAGTACATTGAAAGCCCTAGTAAATCTAGTCAATGACAGTTTATGCCCTGATGGTCTTAAGGATGTTTACAGCCTTCGGTTCATGCAGAATTTTCCGACAAAGTATGTGGCCAAGACAATTTATATTAAGGCTCATAATAACTATCTTGAGTACCGGGTGCGAGAGGTTTGGAAATTTGATACAGCTGATGCTCCTGTTTATTCTGGTAAACTGCTGTTTGAAAACAAACTGGCATTGCAGTCTTTTATGAAACTAACGCTAGATAAGCGGTTAAAGCATATTTTGAATCAGACAGAACCAAGGGGACACACAAGGCCAAATCTTACTATAGATCAATACTATAATGCATCCTGCGCTTATGAAACATTTTTCTGGGTTTATAAGCAGCTTGGAAAAGCTGAAAGAGAGCGCTTGAATCGAGTCTGTGTAACTTTTGGTGGGAAAACCTGGGATTTTGAAGAAATATGGAATGGAGGTTTTCCTGAGTGCATGTCAGCAGCAAGTAAATTGCTCTCAGTGCTGGTTCTTGTTTATTTGCCAGACTTAAAATATCGTAAAGGGCTGGAATCTGATGCACGGTGTCAGACATATTTAGAATACGCACGCTTACATGGCGCAAAGCTAGATGAGAAAAGCTATATTGATATGGATTTATCACTAAAAGAGCGCGATGGGAATACACTTAGCAAACATTTGACACATCCAAGTAGTCGTCGGCGTCTTTCCGATTATATTGGCTTGTCAGCGCTAGGATTCTTTATGAACTGGGATGATTCTTTTTCAGCAAGTCCGAAGACTCGGTGTTTACTGCGGATTTCCGATTCTGACACAGAAAATAAACTTAGGAGCTCCACAGCTTTTTCTGATGAGGATTCGGTGACTACTAGTGTGGAATCACATTCTATGTTTTCAGACTCGTCACCTAAACTATCAATTAAAAAACCATATATGGTGGAGCAGCAGCGTGTTGGTCCTCCACCCGTGGGGGATGAGGACTTTTCGCCAGCTATTACTGAGTCACCTATACATGGCGCAAAGCTAGATGAGAAAAGCTATATTGATATGGATTTATCACTAAAAGAGCGCGATGGGAATACATTTAGCAAACATTTGACACATCCAAGTAGTCGTCGGTGTCTTTCCGATTCTGACACAGAAAATAAACTTAGGAGCTCCACAGCTTCTTCTGATGAGGATTCGGTGACTACTAGTGTGGAATCACATTCTATGTTTTCAGACTCGCCACCTAAACTATCAATTAAAAAACCATATATGGTGGAGCAGCAGCGTGTTGGTCCTCCACCCTTGGATTTGCCCGTGGGGGATGAGGACTTTTCGCCAGCTATTACTGAGTCACCTACGTCGAGTGTGACTGATTTTTCTCTAGGCTCTTCTAGAGCCACATCAATAGAATCTGATAATAGTGGTGTCTGTAATGAACACATCGAACTGTTGCTCGAGAAGGAGGAGGATACTCAACCACGAAGGTTGGGTATGGTGTAACCAACCTTTATTGTAGCACCACCTTTAAGCAGCGCGAGCCTCTTCAATAACTTCAGGTTGTTTCTTCCAGTTCAGCAATAGCGTAGCAGTAATGCCGGCTACCAAGCCCCAAAATGCAGCCCCAATCCCAAATAACGACACTCCCGATGCGGAAATTAAAATTGTAATGATGGATGCTTCACGGTGTTGCTCAGTGCTTAATGCCGTGTTGATGCTTGAACCGATAGTGCTGAATAATGCTAAGCCAGCAAGGGCGAGGATCAACTCTTTGGGGAAAGCAAAAAATACGGCGACCACTGTGGCGCCAAAGGTGGCAATGGCTAACCAACAAAGACCAGCAAACACCGATGCTTTGAAACGTGCCGTCGGATCAACGTCTGCTTCTTTTCCTGTGCAAATGGCTGCAGTAATGGCGGCTAGGCTAATTGAATAACAACCAAACGGTGCAAAAAACAGGGTTGCGAGCCCAGTCCAAGCCACTACAGAAGAAGTATGGGGCTCGTAACCAGCAGTGTTCAATACAGCAATTCCGGGTATGTTTTGTGATGTCATGGTCACCACAAATAGTGGAATACCAATGCTAATTAATACCGGCAACGAGAATACAGGCATGGTGAAAATGGGTGTGGATAAGGCAAAATGGCATTGATCCATACGAAATAAACCTTGGCCACTGGCGATAATGACACCTGTTATCAAGACCAAAATAATGACATAGCGTGGGAAAAAACGTTTACCAAGTAAGTAAACAAGTAGCATTGCACCGACTAAAGATGCTTGGTTTTGCATAGCAGTAAATACGTTAATTCCGAAATGTAGCAAAATTCCTGCAAGCATGGCGGAAGTCAAAGCGCGCGGAATGTGCTCCATGACTTTCTGAAAAATTCCGGTGACACCGGATAAGGCTGTCAATAATGCTGCAAATGCAAACGCGCCAATCGCTTCTGGCATGCTGACACCTGACAAGCTTGTGACTAGCAGCGCTGCACCAGGGGTGGACCAACCTGTTAAAACGGGCATGCGGTAGTACAGAGAAAATCCAATGGAAGTCATTGAGATACTTAAAGCCAAAGCAAATAACCAAGAACTGATTTCCGCTGGACTGGCGCCAGCATTACTGGCAGCTTGGAACACAATTACCCCAGAACTGGTAAACCCAATCAGCACCGCAACAAATCCTGCAGCCATATTAGAGAATGAAAAATACTTAAACAAAAGATGCTCCCGTTGTTATCTTCAGGACTTACGCAGAACCTCGATCTCTTCGTTAAAATTAATTTTTAATTCGGTCATTTCGTTGATCTAAACTCCCTCATTAAAAATTAACTTTGCCTCGACCTCAAAGTTCTGCGTAAGTCCTGATCTTTTCTGCTGGTCACACATCTACGTCTCGTGTCTTTTTTTTCCTGACATGTGGGACGTAGTGTGGATGGATTGCTTCGCTATTGCTCGCAACAAGTAGTTCAGCCACCATATTACTTCAAGTCGAGCATTTTAACATAATTTGTATAACGTTTCATCGAAATTTGCTGGGATTTTACGGCATCAATGATGGCACAGCTTGGGGTATCTTGTGCATGCGTGCAGTCTCGAAATTTGCATTGTCCAAGATAGGGTTTGAATTCTCGAAAGCCAGCAGCAATAGAAGTAGGGGGGAGTGTCCATAAAGAAAATTCGCGTACACCGGGAGAGTCAATGAGATCGCCGCCAGTCGGTAAATGGAACAACTGAGAATTACTGGTGGTATGACAACCAAATTGACTTTGGCTAGAAATCTCGCCCGTTTTAATGCGTGATGCTTCGTGGGGCAGTAAGCGCGTGATCAGTGATGATTTTCCCACACCAGATTGACCCACAAAAACAGAGGTTTGGTGGCGTAGAATTTTTTGCAAAGCAGACAAATCATTGGTCACACGATTGGTCAGAACCAAGGGATATCCAAGGGGCTCATAATCATGCAGAAGATCGTGCTGGATACTTTCGACATCTAAATCAGTTTTATTCAAAATAATCACAGCAGGTAGGGATAGATAGTCAGCCATGACCAAATAACTATCCAATAATAACCATGAAATCGGTGGGACAGACGCAATAACAACCATCATCTGGCTAATATTTGCTGCGATGGCTTTGACTTGGCCTTGGGCATCAGGTCTGCCTAAGACGGTTTCGCGCGGATAGACACTGACGATACTTCCTTGTGCAGGGCCTTCTGGTTGCCAGACGACATGATCTCCAGCGACAACACTATTTAAATTTGGTCGAATCACGCAATGGATATCATGGCCTTCGTGATCCTCAACATGCGCGTGACGACTGTAGCGTGTGATGACCAACCCATCACATAAGGTTTTATTATCTTCATTCTCTTGCAAATGACGGTAATGTTGATGCTGTTTTTCAATGCGTGCGGTCTGTTGTTTGTTGAGGCGTCTTTTACTCATAAGAAAGTAGGGTATAATTTAGTAATAATCACAGAGGATACCATGAAAATATATCTTGTAGGGGGCGCTGTTCGTGATCAATTACTTGGATTGCCAATAAAAGAGCGTGACTGGGTTGTGGTGGGTAGTGACGTGACTACGCTTTTGAGTGAGGGTTATCAACAAGTAGGACGGGATTTTCCGGTGTTTTTACACCCTGATACGCGTGAAGAATATGCGTTAGCGCGCACTGAAAAAAAACGTGGTGTTGGCTATCATGGTTTTGAATGTGATACCAGTACTCATGTGACGTTGGAAGAAGACTTAGCGCGGCGTGATTTGACAGTCAATGCCATTGCGCAAGATGATGCGGGCCAGTTGATTGATCCCTATCATGGTCAACGAGATATAGAGCGTAAAGTATTGCGTCATGTTTCGGACGCATTTGTGGAAGATCCCGTACGTGTGTTGCGTGTGGCGCGGTTTATGGCACGTTTTCAACGTTTAGGATTTACAGTGGCACCAGAAACTCGAATACTTATGCAAGACATGGTGAGATCAGGCGAATTGACGCATTTGGTAGCAGAGCGTGTTTGGCAAGAATGGCAACAAAGCTTGTCTGAGGACAATCCAGAGTCTTTTATCACCACATTGCGTGAATGTGGCGCGTTGCGTGTGGTGTTGCCGGAAGTGGATGCTTTATTTGGGGCACCAAATTCTCGTCAATATCACCCAGAAGTGGACTCAGGCATACATACATTGATGGTTTTGCAGGTGGCTGTTAGCTTGTCATCTGATCCCGTGGTGCGGTTTGCTGCTGTATTACATGATTTGGGAAAAGCATGTACGCCGATGCAAACCTGGCCTGGACAACACGATCATGATGCCTTAGGCATACCTGTTGTTCAAGATCTTTGTCAGCGTTTGGCTATTCCCAAACGTTATCAAAAATTAGCGATGATAGCGGCACAATGGCATTTGTATATTCATCGTGTGTCGGAATTGTCTGCTGAAAAAATTGTAGACGTATTGGAGCGCTGTCAGGCATTTCGGAATGCTGATTTGTTTGAGCAATTGCTTGTGGTATGTGAGGCTGATTCACGTGGGCGCGGTGGCGCGCCACGTTTAAATTATAGCCAAGCACAAAAATGGCGTGCGCTCTTGCTGGCATGTGGTAAAATCACAGCACAAACCGCGATTAAAGAAGGATTAAAGGGTGCTGAGATTAAAAAAGCATTGTTTGATGCGCGTGTCGCTTGTATTGATAAAGGAATGAAATGAAATCCAACCAAAACTTAATCTGGATTGATCTGGAAATGACGGGCCTAGATCCGACGAAAGATCGCATCATCGAATTAGCGACCATCGTTACTGATTCTCAATTAACTGTCTTGGCCGAAGGCCCCGTTTTTGCGATTCATCAATCAGATGAAAGGCTTGACGGCATGGATGCATGGAACACGCGGCAACATAATCACTCTGGATTGGTGGCGCGTGTGAAAGCCAGTGAGACAGACGAAGCCGTTGCTGAACGAGAAACCATCCAATTTTTACAAGAGTGGATTGACGCAGGAAAGTCTCCGATGTGCGGTAATAGTATTTGTCAGGATAAGCGATTCTTGTGTCGGTACATGCCTGATTTGGCAGCATTTTTTCATTATCGTCAACTGGATGTGAGCTCATTAAAGGAGTTGGTGATGCGTTGGCGCCCGAAACTGTTGTCGGGACTTCAAAAAAAATCAAAACATTTGGCCATGGATGATATCAAAGATTCCATCGCAGAATTGGCGTATTACCGGAAACATTTTATTCAGGAAAATGACTCATGATTGATCGTACCCCTTTGATTTTGCCTGATGGAGGCAAAAAACTATTGTTACATTCTTGCTGTGGGCCTTGTTCGGGCGAAGTGATGGAAGCATTGATGGCTTCGGATATTGAATTTTCTATCTTTTTTTATAATCCTAATATTCATCCCGTCCAAGAATATGAAATTCGCAAGCAAGAAAATATGGCGTTCGCGAACCAACACCAGATTCCTTTTATTGATGCAGATTATGATACAGACAATTGGTTTGCACGTATCAAAGGATTAGAGTTCGAGCCTGAGCGTGGTAAGCGTTGTACCGTTTGTTTTGATATGCGTTTTGAACGTACGGCATTGTATGCACATGAACATGGTTTTCCTGTGATTTGTAGTTCGTTAGGGATTTCACGGTGGAAAGACATGAACCAAATCAATGATGCTGGTACACGTGCTGCTGGACGGTATCCGGATATGGTGTATTGGACCCACAATTGGCGCAAACAAGGCGGCGCAGCGCGGATGTATGAGATTGCTAAGCGGGAACATTTTTATAAACAAGAATATTGTGGTTGCGTGTATTCTTTACGTGATACCAACGCCTGGCGCAAAAAAAATGATCGTGAGCGTATAAAAATTGGGGTGTCTTATTACGGTGACTCTGAAGAATGATCTAGCCCACAATGCAAGCCATCCTTATAAGCCACATTGGCAGCATCAGGATCTTCCAACGCTTCTAATAATATGCCTAAGGCACAATAGGCTTCAGGTGAAGGCTGGAGTTCAATGCTTTTTTCCAAATGAGTTTTAGCGGTGCCCCAAAGTTTTTTTGCGACCAAAAGCTGTCCTAGGCACGCGTGTAGTGCAGCCGACTTGGGATTTTTTTTGAGTAATGACTCAATCACTGGTATGCGGGCATAGTCTGGTGATACTTGACCATATAATTTGAGAAGTGAGTCATCCAGCCTTGTTTTTAACGCTTTTCGCAAGACCTCTTCCGCTCTTTTATGTTCTTGATTTCTCAGTAAAGAACGAGCATGCAATAAGATAACTTCAGGATCTTTTTTCATGTTTTTGGGTAAATGTGCCAGCAATTGGGTTAATTCACTGTGATTGTGATGCTCAATGCATTCTTGCAGCGATTGCAAATGTGTTTGTTGTTTGAGTTTATGAACGTCTGCGTTGGAAAGAATAGGTTTGGCGCTTGCATCAAGCCAATCATAATTGTTTTGCTTGGGTGATGGTTTAGACAACCTTAGGATAGATTTGAGAATAGATAATACCAGATGTAGGGCCAGGGCAAAGACAAAGACGGCTACCACGGCTACCCAAAAGGTAGATTCTATTGACCAATGATTAAAACTTACCAAAACGTAACCTGGTTCATAGCGCAACCAGGTTCCAACATAAGCGGAGGCTAAGAGGATGCCAAATAAGATCAGAACGCGGATGATCATGATTCGGCCTCGGTACTAATGGAGGTGGTCAGTGCTTGGTTGAGTATTTGCAGATAATTGTTTAAGGCGGGTTGCGCTTGCACAATGTTTTTGTCTTGTAGATTTTTGAGGGTATCTACGATCGCTTTGGTTTTGGCATCCTCGGGATTGAAATTTTGGCCAAGGATATTGATGGCTGAGCCTAACGCCAGCGTATACAAGGTTTGCTGTTGGCTAATCAAGCCAATTTCAGCTTGTTGCAAATTAAGGTGCATCATTTCTCGTAGGAACGTCAAATATTGAGGTCCCAATTGGGTGGTGGTTGCTTCGTCGTGATGATGGATGACCACCATATTTTGTAGTTCCTTCAGGTTCGCATGCACATGATCTTGCCAAGTGACAGCCGGAGGCGCGGTGCTGGGCATGACCGAAGGCTTGCTCATAGGTTTGGTGTTTAATGTATCGATTTGGTTTTGCAGTGTTTTTAGTGTGGTTAAGAGTCCAACCGTGTCAACATTGGGCACTTGTTGAATACTAAGTATATCCTGACTAATGGCTTGGCGAACAGGTTGTAATTGTGGATCATGCAGGGTTGCGAAGATAGCATCTGCATGCTTGAGCAATGTCAATGTTTTGGAGAGATCATGCGTCCACGCTGCATTGATTTGGGCTAAGTCGAGGTAATAGCAAGCTTTTTGCAGGTTCCAATCAGTGCTTTGTTCGGGATTTTTCTGCAGCGCGGTTTGGATTTGATAGGCATTTGCGGCGATTTTATGCTCGGCTTTCTGATTGGTTTGCGTGAGGATTGTGACCTTATTTTGTAGCGTTTGGAGTTTGTTTTCCTGTTGTTTTTCCAAACGGTTATTGACGAGGATACCGCCCAAACTGAGCAATAAAGCGAGGATAGCAATACTGATTGCGATTGCTAGAGACAGTCGTGGTGCTGACGGTTTGGGTGGTGCTGGTAGTGCTGCTTCAGCGGGTATATTGTCCTTAGTCATGAGTCAGTCTCGTTAATGTGGTTAAGAGGTCGTCATAAGAAGAAAGAATGACGTCTCGGATATCATAGCGCTGTGCTATGTCGACCAAACGCGGGCTAATAACGATGCAGGGTTTGGATTGGATCCAATCCTTGGCCGCGTCTTCAAATAATATAAACAGGTTGTGCAGCGCCGTTTGACTTAGAACCAGTATAATATCGACGGCGTCATCTTGCCATAGGGCATGTGTAAATGGAATGTTTTTTTTGGGTAAGTGGCGACGATATACTGCAATGGGATGGACATGAGCACCCCTAGCTGTCAGTGTTTCGGCAATCAGCGGCCGACTTTGGTCACCAGAAATCAACAAAACAGATTGCTGTTGAATGGTTTGTAAGGGTGCTAATGCTAGGAGATGTTCACTGTCGGCTATTTGGGGCACCGCATGCACTTGAATGCCTTGTTGTGCTAGGGCGTTGGCTGTGGCGTCGCCGATTGCTAGGGTCTTGATGGTGGTTGGCCAGGTTGTATCAAAGGTCTGAAAAAAACAGTCGGCAGCATTGGCGCTGACAAAAATTGCACTGTCAATACTGGATAACGCGGGCAGGGTCGCCAGCCAATGCGGTGGTAATGGTTCAATGACAAGGGTTGGCAAGGCGATCGGGACGCCACCTGCATCACGAATCATTTGGCTTAATGCACCTGCTTGATGTTCAGGCCGTGTGTTTAAGATGCGTAACCCATTTAAAGACATTGCAGTAACTCTTTTGCACCTTTGTCGAATAATTCTTGCGCACACCGATCGGCCATCTGAGTTGCAGTATCAGCGGTGCCGGAACAAGTTGCGTCAATATGGTGCTGTCCATCGGCTGTTAAGACTTTGGCTTGCAATTCTAATTGTGTTTGTTCGAGATGACAGTACACGGCCACTGGCACGTGACAATTGCCACCTAATTTGGCGTTAACGTGCCGTTCTGTTGAGACACATAGCGCGGTGTTTTGATCATGAATAGAGGCCAATAAGGTTTGAATCTCTTTGTCATTGAGACGAGCCTCTACGCCCAATGCGCCTTGCCCACAAGCGGGCAGCATCAGATGTTTGGGGATGATTTCACTGATCTGGGCTTGCAAATCCATACGCATTAGTCCAGCAGCAGCCAGAATAATACCATCAAAAGGTGTGGACCTTAGTTTTTCTAAGCGGGTGTGGATATTGCCACGGACGACTTCGATGTTGAGATCGGGGCGCATGAGCAGTAATTGCGATTGACGTCGCAAACTGGATGTCCCAATGCGAGCGTTCAAGGGCAATGCTTCTATGGAAGCGTACTGGTGACTGACGAATGCATCATAGGGATTATCACGGGTGGTGATGGTCTGGATCCCCAAGCCATCAGGAAACGCGGCAGGCACATCTTTCATCGAATGGACGGCAATGTCAGCTCGATTGTCGAGTAGTGCCGTTTCCAATTCTTTGACAAACAAGCCTTTACCACTTTCAGGAAGGGTTTTGTCGTTTGCGAAGCGATCGCCTGAAGTGACCATAGGGACTAATTCGATATCGATTTGTGGCCAAACGGCAGATATTTTTTGAGCGATATGCTCCGCTTGCCAAAGAGCTAATAGGCTTTTACGGGTTGCAATACGTAGTTTGGAAAGAGACATAAGTTTGAAGCCAGGTAATGTTTAATTTTTTCCCCGTTCCGGAAAAAAACGGGTTGCGGGTTTGCTGCAGGATCTTATATGCTGACTTTTGTACGGTCTGAAAGCTCTTCTTCTTCATTGCGTTTACGCTGCCCTGTCATACTACCCCGGCTGCCAAATATTGTTCCAGCGAAATTCATAAATTCTTCTTGGGCGTGCTGCGCTTTTAACATGGCTAATTGACGAGCAGTCTCATCACAATGTTCAAACTTCAAACTTTTTCGGAGCGCAACCACTGCCTCATTAAAATTGTTCAACAATTGGTGACACACCGAAATATTGTACCACGCCAACGCCTTATCGGTATCAGAGTCTACACGTCTGCTCATCAATTCAAAATAAAATAAAGCGCGCTCAACTTTTTGAATCTGGATAAGGCACACACCCACCTGATTTAATACTGAGGGTTCATCACAGTCAATTTTCATCGCCTGCCTATAGTAGGCAAGTGCTTCAACGTTCATATCTTGTGTTCGAAGATAATCTCCCATGTCTGCGAGATCCCAGACATGTTTTCTACGTTCTTGCGGTAGATAGTCAGGATTATCACAGTTTTTGATATCGCGCTCAGAGTTCTCAATGTATGCAAGGAGCTCGATATGCACAGGATCGTTTTGAATAGCCATATTCAAAGACGTTAGTTGAAACAGTGGTGCAACAAGTCTGCCAGGTTTTTTTATGAGATACAATGGATATGTTTAAATTTATATTATACTCTGTCTTTTTTTACGCCGCCTTTGGTGGATACTGTTCGCAAAGATGGCATTGGGTACATTTTTCGGGATAACTATGACTCATGAATCTTGGTTGGAAGGATTGAATGATGCGCAATTAACAGCTGTTACGGCGCCGATGGGGCATCTTTTGGTTTTAGCAGGCGCAGGCTCAGGGAAGACGCGTGTATTGGTGAGTCGGATTGCCCATTTGGTGCATAGCGGCCAAATCTCCGTGGGGGGTATTTTGGCCGTGACCTTTACCAATAAAGCAGCTGGGGAAATGAAAGCGCGTTTGGGCAGTATTTTGCATCAATCAATGTCTGATTTGTGGATTGGCACGTTTCATGGCATTTGCCATCGCTTGCTGCGTCGACATCATGAATTGGCAAAATTGCCGGTTGGCTTTCAAATTTTAGACAGTGACGATCAAGCGCGCATGATCAAGCGGGTAATTGCGTTCTTACAATTAGATAGCGATCAATGGCCTGTCAAACAAGCACAAGCCTTTATCAACAATAATAAGGATCAGGGGTTGCGTGCCCATCAAGTGGTGACGCCTTCATTTGGCCCGGCAAAAACCTGGGTCATGGTTTATCAAGCTTACGAGCAGGCCTGTCAAATTGCTGGGGTGATTGATTTCGCTGAAATTTTACTGCGAGCTTATGAACTGTTGCAACAAAATCCAGAATTACTGGCGCATTATCACGCTCGGTTTCAAACCATTTTAGTGGATGAGTTTCAAGATACGAATACCTTGCAATATGCTTGGATTCGGCTGCTGGCTGGCCCTGGCATCGCCGTGATGGTTGTGGGGGATGATGATCAATCAATTTATGGTTGGCGAGGGGCAAAAATAGAAAACATTCAGCGTTTTTCGAGAGATTTTCCTGATACGTTGACCGTACGTTTGGAGCAGAATTATCGTTCCAGTGCAATTATTTTACAAGCTGCGAATGCTTTAATTGAAAATAACCAAGGTCGCATGGGGAAATCTTTATGGACGTCAGGATTGCCTGGGGACAAAATCATTGTTTTTTCTGCGTTTAATGAATTGGAAGAAGCGCGTTTTGTGGCAGAGCGCGTGGCTTTGGCACGTCAGCAGGGTCGGGCATTATGTGACATCGCTGTTTTGTATCGTTCAAACGCACAATCGCGTGTGTTTGAGGAAGCATTTTTGCGCGCAGGAATTGCTTATCGTATTCATGGCGGGATGCGATTTTTTGAACGTGCTGAGATCAAGGATACATTGGCGTATTTACGTTTGTTAGTGAATCAAGATGACGATGCTGCTTTTGAGCGCGTGGTCAATTTACCGGCGCGAGGGATTGGTGAAAAAACCTTGGAGATGTTGCGACAGGCCGCACGTGCAGAATCCATACCACTTTGGGCTGCTGCGAATACTGCAGTCTTAGCTGGCCAACTACCACAACGGGCGACTCAGGCACTAAGAACATTTTTAAATATGATTTTGGCCATGCAAGAAACGCTCAAAGACTTGCCTTTAGATGAGCAAGTGCATCGTGTGGTTCAAGATTCAGGGTTGTATGCTCATTACGCTAAGCTGAAAGCAGATTCTGCAGAATCGAAATTACAAAATCTCCAGGAGTTGGTAAGTGCTGCGAAAGAATTTCGTTATGATCAAGCAGATGAGCTGCCGTTGTTGGTGAGCTTTTTAGCGCATGCGTCACTCGAAGCGGGGGAGTGGCAAGCGGCAGAACATGAAGACTATGTGCAAATGATGACTTTGCATGCGGCTAAGGGTTTAGAGTTTCCTTTGGTATTTTTAGCGGGTATGGAAGAGGGTGTATTCCCGGCCAAGCGATCCGTGGACGAACCGGGTCGTTTGGAAGAAGAGCGGCGCTTATGTTATGTCGGCATGACAAGAGCCATGCAGCAATTGGTGATGTCATATGCCGAAGTTCGACGTCAATATGGGCGCGAAGAGTACCATCGACCTTCGCGATTTATGAATGAGCTGCCACGCACGCTGTTGGATGAATTACGGCATAGTCGTCAGCCTGTGGCAACAAAAACGCCTAAGTTTTCTCAGGTGGAGCATGAATCAGGGTTTCATTTGGGACAAGCCGTGACCCACGCAACTTTCGGACAGGGTGTGATTTTAGCCATTGAAGGCAGTGGCGCGCATACCCGAGTACAAATTAATTTTGCGGAGCAGGGAACCAAATGGTTGGTGGTGGCTTACGCAAATTTGCAACAGGCTTGATATAATAATACCTATGTCTTGCAGTTTGATATGGCAACACCCACTCCCTTAGTTTGATATAGAAGCCCCAATGTCCCGCGGCATGTCCCTGAGCGATCCCCAGAAAATTTACTCATATGCCGTAGTCTCCAGTTGTACTGCGGCACTGAGGTGTAAAAGTAACTTTAGTGTTTTTTCAAGTTGCCTTTTACCGATTCTCATCCCTGCTTTTAGTGCTTCTCTCCCT
>JANSXK010000019.1 GCA_024742995.1 Gammaproteobacteria bacterium | reverse complement strand
CGTGCAGAGCGCAGGCCCATTACGTTAAGAGAAGCCGAGCAAGCCTATACTGACTTTGAAGCACATCATCAAAAATTGTTGGATGTTGCTAAACAAATGCTTGAGGCATGCAATATTCCTTTAAAGGAAATAGGGGTTTGGATGGATCAGAACCTGAATGGTGCCCAGGGAATTGGATATAGGAGCTAAAAATGCTGGATATGTTGGAAGAAAACTCAGGGACTATTGCAGTGGTGTTGTCGGGTGTTACGGTTGTTGGTGTTGTGGTATTAATGACAACTGTTCCAGCATTTGCAGCAGCTTATGTGACGGTTACTGGCGTTCAAATATTTACAACTGCAACGGGTGTGGGTGCAGCTGCCTCGGGCGCAAGTTATATTCGAAGAGAGAATCAACGTAACGCAGACCGAGAGCATGTATATAATGATGTTGAAGAAGAAGCTGCTGTTGAAATGCAATCGAGTAGCACAGATAGAGTGAATGCACAATATACCGCAGGACAAGAGCAACACGCGCAAAGCAGGAATATGTTTGCAGCGGACGAAGAAGAGTCATCTGCTGCATTGAGAATAGTGCAAGCAGAACTTAAAGCAGCAAAAGCAGAGCGTCAGGCTGACAGGTTACGTATTGAGAGACTTGAAGGTCTGGTGAACACGATCTCTGTGGGATTAGATGTGCGAGAGATGGATGAGATGCGACACAATTACGGAACAGGGAATGGTGAAGCAACAGATTCTAGTGACGAAGACGACACCAGGCCATTATTATCAGAGAGCAACCAAATGTGGCAGCAAGCGGGAGATGCTTCATCGTCTGTCCCTCCTGCTAATGTTCAAGGAGGCTTACGTCGTCGTAATGTAGGATAGTTTGTTTGCCAGGGAGTTTAACATAAAAGGAAGGATGTTAAGATGGGTTCAGATTTGCCAAGATTATTGTCTTTGCTTTCAATAGGGGTGATGCCACGTTATCGTGATGGAGCAACCATTGTATTACAGGAATTGATCAAAGATAAAAACCAATATCAAGTTGGCCTGGATGCAAATGGTGAGTACACCTTTACAGAAGACGCCTTTTGTTTTTCAAGTCCTGATTCGCGAGTATTTTATGATGGTGCTGAAAAAGTACTTGCGTATATTTATGACGGTCAAAACCTATCCTTACAAGTGTTCACTACGACGCAAACAAATTTATTTTTTGATATGGATACGGATTCATGTCGTATTCAAGCGAAAGGTGCAATTTGTGTCAAGGGGAATGCTCATATCACATCAGATCTCAATATTGAAGCACAAGCCCTCATTTTAGGTGGTCAGATCCATTGCCAAAAGCGCATGACATTACATGCCGAAGAAGGCTTGAATGTGTTAGGCGAGATTGAAGCCAAGCAGCTTCACATCACAGCGAGACTTTATAGTCCCACAGCAAATATCACTGTACATGAGCATTATGACATTGCAGCGCAAGTTTTTCGTACATCAGGCGCGTTTCATAGCAAGGCTCATACCTTACGCTTGATAGCCAAAGTTTGTGGGATCGAAGGGAATTTTGAAGTAAATGCATCCAGTTTTTTAGTCGCACAACATCTGATATTAGGAAGTTTAGACAACACGACCTTGATGCAATTACCTCCGCAACATCATATTCATGTTGGAGATTGTGCGATAGAAGGTCAGACTAAGGTTTCTGTGGGAGTGAGCGGTACGGTTGCTTCAGACGCACAATGGTTAATTGACGATAAAATGGTGCTCGGTGAGTCGTCTACTATTTTGTGTTATCACAGCAGTATGCAATGCAAAAAGATGGAAAATCAAGGTGGTTTTCTTGCTGAACATTGCGAGCTTGCCATTAGAACCTTGCATCAAAAAAATGTTTTTCAATCGCTGCATACGTCTATTGCTAGTAAAACAATTAACATGGAGTCCGGACAATTTTTAGCAATAGATACGCAGATGACAGCCCAGAAAGTGGTTGTTTTTGTTGGCGATTTTGTGGTTCGAAAAAACAGCACTCTAGCGTTGAGTGATGCGTTGTTAGCAGACAAAGAAGCGACGCTTACAATCAAATCATCATCCTTAAACGTAGAGCGTAAGATATCCTTGCAAGGAACAACCCATATTGAAAAAGCACATATTCGTGGCAGTGTTTTTTCTACTTATCAAGAAACCAATATAAAACAATCTGAGCTTGTGGTCGATACGTTGCAATTACATGATCAAGCATCAGTGATTCGAACTGATTGTAAAGCAAAGCATGCGATATTTTTTGGGCAATTGCATCTTGATGATGTCGTCGTTGATGCGCAAAGTGTTGAATATCAAGTGTCAAATGCTTGTATCAGTAGAAATTATGTAAGCGCGGCGCAAATTTTGCTGCGAGGCGGATCTGAAAAAGAAAAACTGACATTTGAAAAGAGTCGTTTGGTGGCAAGAAGCTTTACCGTTTTTCAGCATGTGGTTGCAAAAGAAACTACGTTTGTGGGGGTCGACGATGCAGGTATGTGTCATTCTGTGAACGGCCATTTAACACTCGAAAAATCTCGCTTTCTCACCGACAGTCGTATCCATTCGTTGCTGGGCACCAGCATACATCCTTGTGAATTTAGTACCATCCATGCTGGTGTGGTGGACACATCTGGTGATTTAACTGTAGATCAAGCTTGGCTGCGATGTACTGATTTACAATTGAATCATACGACGGCCACTGTTCGCGGGGGTCGTATTGATGTAAGCCGGACTATTAATACACAAAAAGCCACATTGATTGTAGATGATAATAGCAGTGTATCAGCTGCAAAGATGGTGAGTCGTCAGAGTCAATTACGCTTAAAAAAGAGCAAACTATGCTTGAGTCAGAAAATGATGCTGGGCTGGGGTGCTGAAGTGCAATCAGAGCACTCTAATATTGCCGCTCGAAGCGTCACGCTTCACGGTTCAGTCGAGCTGATTGATAGTTTGCTTTCAACAGAAGAGCTTATGATTTATGAGCGTTTTACCGCTCAGCATAGTATGGTTCAATCTGATAAGAATATTTCGTTTGCAGTTACTGCGAAGGTAAATTAAGTAACAGCGCACTGAACGGTCAAACGATTCAGTCTTTCGGTCACTTAGATATTCAAGACAGTCAATTTCAAGCTAAAGACAAGGTGGCTTTATGGTCTGATTCCAAAACCACTGTTGCAGGGGCTACTGTTGTTAAGGCGCATGATGTTGTGATTCGTGGTGACTTGGTAACGCAACAGCCAGAAGAATCTCCAGACAAAAAGATAGGAACACCAAGCATCATCGGCGAAGCTCGCTTAGATATTTCATCCAAAGCCACGATATCTGGGGATGAAGATTTGACAGTTGTTGCGGACGTGATTGGTCAATCAGGGCAAGTTGATTTGCAAGCAAAATTTTGTGCCAAAGGTCGGCAATTTGATAATAATGGCCCGCTGACAGCAGACTCTATGTATTTTGGTTTTGATGATGCTGTGGTGAATCGAGATATGATTTCTGCAAGAAGCATCGTGTGTCACAGTAATTTGATGAATATACTGGGCCGTATTTACGCACAAGAAACGATGTCAACTTCAGGAATGGCAAGTATCAATATGGGGCTCATTGCGGCTAACAATTACATCAATGACAGTTTTTTCTCACTCAACGCGGGTTTGATTGCCCCAAATTTTTCTGCCGATCCCAAATATATTTTTTCATGGACCAATTTAATGTCATCAGCAAGAACTTTGGCGTTGATGTGGGCACCCATGCATGCTTCTGGTATTCATTTAGCTTTTACAGTGCCTGGGTTTGTAATGAGTGCTGCGAATTTATATCAAAGCTCTGATAAATTAAGTTGGAGTGGCTTATGCGCAATGAAACGGCATGAATATATCCCCATTTTTTGTCAAGCAAAGTCATTGTTGCTTTTGGGTCATGGTATGGCCACTCATGGTAATGCCGCTTATTATGGTGAGGAAGCTGCTGTTTGGAAAGGGGACTATAGTCGCGCGAGCACAGATTATTATGCTTATGCGAATGAGTGGCAGACCACCTTGCGACAAACGGATTGGAAGCAGGCTGGATACAGAGTGACTCAATCGCTTGCTGGGAGTTATACCGATACCTCGGTATTCCATGCGAATGTTGGTGCAAGCTTGGCGGTCAATACAGCCAACTCGAGTTGGATGCATGCCAATTTTGGTGAAGAGCATTCGTTATTTTCACACAATATCAATACTTCTAGGTTATATAATTACGGACATTCGACTGGCGGAGAAGCCTCTTTTGCTGCGACTCATATCGAAAATCAGGGTGTGTTATCAGGATCGCAACAATTTTGTATGCGAGCTAATACAGTTAATAATGAAGGTGGCCATATCAAAGGAGCGCATGCTTCTGTTTCGATTGAGGAATTGGCACAAAAGGGCGAGCTTGTGATGCAAGGTGGTCGAGTACATATTAGTGCTTTTCGAGATACAAAGCATGCGCATACTGCATTAGAACAGGTGCTTTTAGAGGGTGCCACCTTAGATAGTCTGGGTGCATTGGCTTTCAAGCATACTCAGGTTCAAGAAACGGAGCACTTCATTACAAGTTCAGATAATACCTTTTCAACAGATGATGTTTCTATTAAAGCGCCCGATTTTCATGCAAATGGTACGACCGATTATCAACATCATTTGTCTATCCAGGCAGACAGCGCTATTTTTGGGCATGGCTCTGTTGTGAATGGTCAAAGAACAGATGCGGAGAAACTATTTGTACCAAGCGAAACAGAAGGACAATCAGAATTCAAACCAGAACATGTCTTGACTGTGGAAGCCAGCAAAGTGGTATTGGGTGGCCAATTGGCTGGTGGTGACTACACCCAAATTCAGGGTCAAAAGGTGGGATCTGATGCCGCTGCTTCAAAGACTGATGTATTAACTATCGAGGATTCTGCACAAGTGGTTTTGACACATGGTTCCATACAAGCCAAGCAAGCCGGTATTTCAGGAGAAGCGAAGCTAGATGGTTGCAATATTGATATTGATGCAGGCATGATTGCATCAGATAAAGGTCATTTATCTATAGATAATTCCAGCTACACAGGCCACACTTTGCAAATAGATGGTGCATTTCAATTTGACCATAGCGCAATTACGCTCGATAAACTACAACAGCATGGTCATTTAGATGGCACACACTCCACGATGAAAGTGGGTGTTTTTGCCGATGATACTCGAGCCAAAACCACATTAGAAGAAATCACCCTGCAGGGTAAAACGCTTGATATAAGTGGTAGTGCTGCGTTAGGCCGTGCTCATATCCAAGAAGATGAGCATGTTCATGCTGCGCAGAGTTCGAAACTTAAAACAGACGATGTTGGTATTGAAACAGGTGAATTTGTAGAAGATGGCATGCTTGATTATGATCATCACTTGTCTATCAAAGCAAAAAAAGCAATTTTAAGCCAGGGTTCTGTGGTGAATGGACAACAAACAGCTGAAGACGAGTTGTTTGTACCTGCATCCGGTAATGATTCTGATGTGAAGCCTACCTTGAGGCCGGAGCATGTTTTAATCATAGAAGCATCCAAGACAGTTTTGGAGGGTGCATTGACTGGTGGAGATTATACTCAAATTCAAGGTAAACAAATTGTCACGGATGACACACAAACAACAACTAAGTGTGATGAACTAATAGTAGGGGAGTTCGCGGATATTGCTTTGAAACACGGGTCTATTGCAGCTAAATCTGGAAAGATTGATGGCAAAATGAGTTTGGACGATTTTAGTGTTGCTATAGATGACAGTAAAATTGGACCGCAACATGGATTATCTCTTAAGAGCTCTAGTATGAAAGGTGACTCGTTGTACTCATCGGGGATTCTAAGTTTGACGGCTTCTCAAGCACAGATAGATGCGATACAACTTGCAAATGATGCGCATCCTGAATTGATAGACAGTCATTTGATAACCCATTCTTTGCAAGACGACAGCCAATTAGGCTATTCAGGACAGTCTGGTGTCGTGGCTGATGATTACCAACATAGTGGTTATGTGAGCAGATTACCGTCTTGTTCTGATAAAAAGAGTACTTTCTATGTGCAGGCGAAAACAGCTGAATTGACCGGTGGTGGTGATCTAGACAGTGCCGTGTATCAAATTGACCATTTTTCTGATGCCGCACAATTTGTTGCTGGCATTGGACGTTATGCGACATACGGCGTGAATCAAAGCTTAACATTTGCTACAGAAGATGACATTTCTTTATCGAATCCAATTGCACGTGACTGTGATATTGGAGTCAAAGCCAAAAGTATTGGCGCTGCTTTTGATTATGATAAAGCGCATCAATTGTCTTTTACGTCTACCCAGGGAGATATCACCCTCACTAAGAGTTTAAGAGCGTCGAATGTTTATGCTACTTCTGCGGGACATATTTTTAATAACGGCACAGTAATTGCCAGTGATAAAGTGTTTTACGATGCGCAAGGGAATATTGTCAACAGTGGTGCGATTGCTGCGGGTAAATATACCCAATTGTTAGCTAAAGGCGATGTCACCAACCTTTGTGAGGATCAGGTTTATCAGGGTCAATTTGACACACGACACAATTACCGAGCAGGGCTTATTGCCGGCGGTACAGGTGAAGATACAGATGGGACCGGCTTATACGTTAAAGCAGAGGGTCAGGTAGTTTCTGATGCTTCTGATTTTATCAGCCAAGGCTCAAATTACATTGAAGGTCTCAAGGGCGTTCGTTTTGATGCGAGATACCATACATACATTAGTTCGAATGTGACAGAGCGTGAGCGACCTAAGTCCGGCAATGAATTTGAAAAGATTTACGTCAAAGCAAAGAAAAAAATGGTTCATACGATTACGACAGGTACTGATATGGGCATATCACATATTCATTCAGCAAATGGTCGTAATATCATTCGTTCAGGTGAAGGTGCAGTGACATCAACTGCAGCACAATTCTCCTCGCCTGGTGGTACGGATGTTTATGCAAGAGGTAATGTACAATTGTTTAGCTTGCAGACGAGCAATCAAGTCCATCAATGGTCTGAGCATCGTTTTCATTCTTTCCAATCAGAACGAGATTATGTGTATCAAAATTCTCAGCCCACGCTGTTTATCGATAATGGCACCACGCGTATCCATTCAGCTGAAGGCAATGTTGATGCCAGAGGTGCTTATTTTATTGGCGGTGGTGATTTAGAGATCAAAGCAAAGCAACGTATTTTGTTGGGTGTGGATATCCTAAATCATGACATGACGCAAAAAACCCAATCTTTACAATTCTCAGTGCCTGGTATGGCTGCTTGGGATACTTATAAACAAGGCGGCAGTGCTTGGACCGTGGGTGCGGCATTTGACCCAACTTTGGCCAAAGTGAATGCATTCCATCATAGTCAGTCTGGCTTAGAGCGCGCCATCAGTGCTGCAAATTTAGGCATTGATTTGGGTAATGCAGGCAATAGTTTGCTGCGAGGCATTGGTCAAGGAAGCATCACAGATGAACTATTGGCAAGATATGGTTTAGGTGTTGCTGGTCAGCTTGCGCCATCTATCACAGCATCTTTATCACAAAGTAAAACCAAACAGCGATTCCAAACCCAGGGACAAGGCGGTATTGATCGTGGTGGCAATGTCACATTAGAAGCAGGAGAGGGGGTAGATTTAGAAAATGGTGTGCAAGTTCGTGCAGGTAAGGATTTAGAAATCAATGCGCCAGAGCTGAGAGCACATGCTGCTGAACTTCACTCATCTGTGAAACAGACAGTGCAAACGGAGACATTAGCGGTTGCAGGTCTAGAGGGGGTTCAGTCTGCAGGTGTTTCTCATAGTCAAACCAAAACGTCTTCGACGACCTATATCAATGCGGCACTTTCAGCGGGTGGTAATGTACATTTGCACCACAACGATGGGGCGATGCAAACAGTAGAATTGGATGGGGCAAATATCCATGCTCAAACTCTTGATGCTAAGATTGATACACTGACTATTCGAGACAAACAAGATATCAGCCACACTAAAACGATATCCGTGAGTGTTGCCACGAGCGGTCAATTTGGTTTTTATCACGGAAAAAGCAGTAGTTGTACTACGCAGCAATATAGCGGGATCGATGTGGTCGCAGGTATTAACACAGATGGTCATGGAGTTCAGGTCCATGAAACTCATATGATAGGGGGCAAAATCACGACAGATGGAAAAAACCATTTTAAGACGGATAAACTTTCTACAGAAACCTTGACTGATGTACAGCAATCAAAAGGTTTTGGCGTGAGTGGTAATGTGCATGATGTGCAGCGTCTCTTAGGTGGCAACCCATCCAATCAAGCAGGTGAACAAACATTTGCAACAGCTACCGTGCAGATAGATAAGGAAAATTTTGTTGCAAGTCAGGTGTCTGTGATTCATGGAACAGGAGGTACGGTACTTGAGGCTCAAACGTTTGAAGGGCAAGTAGAAACAAACCATGATAGTGGTATGCGCGTTCACAAAGATTCTTCAGTACATTTACAAGCAGATGTTCCTGTGACCAACAAATCATTTTTAGCCCAAGCTTCTCAGAATGTGCATACAGCTGAAGAAAAAATATCTGCATTTTTGCATCCCAAACACCCGGATCCAGTTGATTTTGGTCGCCCTGAGCCGATTGTGCCAGTAGATGAGAACAAAGAAGAAGCGTCTTTAGGACATAGGAGACGACGCAAGTATGAGGATGATTCTGGGCAAGATCCTATGGTAGATGAGCAGGAAAAATCTACAGATGTGCCCATGGTTCTTTCATCTGATGAAGAGGCAGTGATAGAGAAAACGGTTGCAAAGGCTCATCATGAATATCAAACGATGGGTAAATTATCGGATACAACTAGACAAGAGTTGACATCACAAGTTGTTGCTGCAGTGACCAAAACTGCTAAGGCTGGTGGTTCTGTAGCGTTGGAAAAAATGTTGGGTGCTTTAGGCCCAGAGTATGCTGAGAAAACACTCAATTTATTGATGGACTCTAATAGCAAAGGCAAAGCATGGGTTAAGATATACATGGGTAAAACGGGATTGATGTTGGATTTATTTGCCAATGCAGGCTTGGCATATTTAGATGACAGCATTCCTCGTGAGGATGTGCTAAAACATGCCGTAGCAGATGTGGTGGTTGATGCTGGGATCGGTGTGGTTTTAAACATTGCTCTTAGAGGGGCTTCTGTTCCAGTTGGAGCTGCTTTGACTTTATTAGGTATTTCTGACAGTTTTTATGATGAAAAAAAAGTCGAAGATCGTTTGGATCATGGCTTAGACAACTTATTTGAGGCACGACAACTTTATAGAGATGGTCATGGTTTCGCCGGCTGGGGGTTAGAAAGCGCTGCAAGAGAGCAAATTGCAGCATCAGTGCGAGCACAAGCGGGACATCAGATTGCCAGCATACCAGGAAAAATTTCTGATAAGATCGTATCTATGTTTCATAAACAACCACCTACTGCGGAGCCTAAGGAAGCAAGTCAATTAGCACCTTGCGGCACTAGAGTGCGTGCAGCATCGATATAAATGAATGTTGCATGTAGTGCGGCTAAGTTTTCACATACGGCGCAATCTTATCCCAAAGATTTGGGAATTGCGCTTTAAGTGTGTCCGTATCACCCAATGTCATCTCTTCATACTCAAATCCCGGTGTGACGGCTTCACTCAAGAGGCCAAATTCACCTGTTTCTAAAAAAGAAGCTTTCCAATAGCCGCCTTTGACTACTTTTTGTAGGACATGACCCGCTGCGATATCAGGACCCAGTGTGAATGTCTCTAATGCACCGTCTGGGCTAATGGTCAGGTAAGTCATAGGGGCACCTAGGTGAAAAAAATGGATAATGTCTGATTGATTCATATGAAAATGACCAATAGGGCGGTTCTCTGTTAACATATAGTAGATGGACGACATCAATGCTCGGTTTTCTGTTTGATGGGGTGATTGATACGTCCTGGAAAAATAACCGCCTTCGATGTGCTCTTCTAGATGTAATTGTTCTATAAGCATGGCTTGATTCATGGATTTTTCCCTCTGATGCAACGATGCATATTGAATATCTGCAAAACATGAAAAAACGCGCTATCATTTTAGGGTATGTCATCAATTAGGTACAGGATATGAAACAATTTACTCGATACGCTTTACTCATTCTTGCACCCTGTGCAATTTTCCAACCTTTGGGGATGGATATTTTTGTCAGTGTTTTGCCGGGGATGATTGACAACCTAGGCATCACTGAGCAACAAATTCAGTTTTTATTAGTCAGTTTCGTGTTTGCTTCTAGTTTACCTCAGCTTATTATGGGGAAGCTCTCAGATTTATACGGTCGTAGACCGTTGCTGCTGCTAGCTACCCTTGGATTTGCTCTGACATCTTATTTATGTACCATAGCACATGATCTGTATTGGTTTACGATGATTCGTTTTTTTCATGGTTTATCTGCTGCAACAACGCTGGTTGTTGTTTATGCCATCATTCGTGATTTATATCATGGTGAAGCATCCGCTAAAATGTATAGTTATGTGACTTGTATTCTCGCTTTAACTGCAATGTTTGCACCACTCTTGGGTGCGATTTTAAGCGACTATTTCCAAGCTTGGGAAGCTACTTTTCGTTTTTTAGCTGTGTTTGCCTGCTTCGCACTTGGAGTTGTTTTTTTTGTATTACCTGAAACCCACGCGAGACAACCTAAGCTGGCTCAGATTGATGTTGTGCCCGGTGAACATATGTTTAAAACCATACTGACCCATCGTGTTTTTTGGACATTTGTCATGTGTGCAACCACAACAATGACGGGTCTTTTTCTTTATTTTTCAATCGGCAGTATTATTTTGATGAAGCAATTGGGAATTTCGAGTTATGGTTTTTCAATTTTATTTGGCTTAAATGGTTGTACTTATTTTCTTGGAAACTATCTTTCAACCTTATGTTTAAGCAAGTTTAAAATCAGTCAAATTGTTTTATTGGGTAATGGGTTTGTATGTTTGGGTGCTGTTGCGATGCTTGTGTCGAATTATTTTTTAGGTCTTAGTGTTGTATCTGTGGTTTGCAGTAATTTATTGATAACACTCGGTGGAGGGCTTTCAGTAGGTCCTGCAACCAGTGCCGCACTTGAGCCCTTTCCAAATCATGCAGGCACGGCATCCGGTATATTTGGTGCCATTCAATATGGCCTGCCTGCATTGATTGGATTAGTGGTCACACGCTTCGCCATGACTTCAACGCTGCCTTTAGCCGTGCCTATTCTTATCTTAAGTTTGATTGCTTTTGGTCTATTAAAGCAATTTGCGAAGAGAAGATTAGAGTACGATAGAAACTGCGCTGTGATTTAGGCGTCGCTGGGTTCTTGTGCAGCATAGCTCGGTCCTTTTTCGACGGACTCATTCACGATGATGCCTAACTTTTCAACTTCCTTAGCAAAGGTGTCAACATCAAATGCGGTACAAAGATCAATATCTTCTGGTATTTTTAATCCATTGATTGAGGCACCTTGGCCAAGGTGAAGGCATTGTTTCATTGTGAAAAACAGAAAATGAACAAATGAAGGGGTGTGTTGCACACTATATTCATTGCCGTCCAATCCTCTGATTTTGAAGGTGCCGTTCCAGTCTTCAGATCCAGCATACGCATGGCTGGCTACCCAAGTTAAAGCAGCAATACAAGAAATAGATATCTTTTTTCCTAACATGTTTGGTTCCTTTTTTACAGTTCAAAGTGAAGCACAATTATACAATATATTGAGTCAATACTAAATGTTTTTACTGTAAAATTCAGACGTGATTTTTAGATATTGATTACTCCTCAATCACAACTACTTTATTACGTCCTGCTTCTTTTGCAAGGTACAAGGCTTTGTCAGCAGCTGTGAGTAGGTGAGTTTTATTTTTCCCGTTTTTGGGATAGGTGGCAATGCCAATACTTACGGTGTATTTGATTTCTTTTTTGTCTGAGATCGGTAGTGTTGACTTCTCTAGATCAAGTCGAATACGTTCTGCAAGTTTTTTCGCTTTAATGGTATCAGTTTCGGGGAGTAGTATGATGAATTCTTCTCCTCCAAAACGTACAGCAGTATCACTGGTTCGAATAATGTGTGACACAGTGTTTGCAAGGTGCACCAGTACTTTATCACCTACTTGATGTCCATGGACATCATTAATGCGCTTGAAAAAATCAATATCTAACATCAACATTGAGAAAGAATGCGTATAACGTTTCGAATGTGCCAATATTTCAGAAAAAATTCTGGTGAATCCGTTACGGTTATATAATCCAGTCAGTCGATCATGCACAGATAAAAAGGTTAGTTTTTCTTGTAATTGAGTGAGCTTGGTAATATCACGTACGGTTGCTTGTACAATCTTGGGGCCGTTTAAATCAACAGGCGTTAATAAAACTTCTGCTGGAAAAATATCTCCATTTAATCGTTGATGCATCCATGAAAAATTGGCTTTTCCTTCACGTAATGCGCTAGCTATATATTCATCTGCTGCCAATTTTGAAGGTCGTCCATCAGGCTGTTTTGGGGGTGAAAAATCACTGGGATGACTGTTTAAAAAGCTCTTTTTGTCTGGGCAGGCAAACATGGATAATGTTGCATCATTGCATTCTATAAAATGATTATCACCTAACAACATAATGGCATCACTAGAAGATTCAAATAAGGCACGATATTTTTTTTCATTTTCCTGAACTTGGTGATAAAGGCTTTGTACTTTCATTTTTTCTTTTTCCAGGGATGTAATATCTTGATTAATCCCTGTTAGGCGTATGGGTTTGTTTTTTTCATCAAAACTTGCCACTGCTTGGGCTGAGATATAACGAATTTCCCCGGGATGGCTGATTAATCTAAATTGTATTTTCAAAAGATTTTTTGTTTCAAAGCATTGAGCAATATGTTGCTTCACTTTGTCTCGATCATCAGGATGGACACAATTTTCAAAGTCCTGATATAACCCTAGAAAAGCATTAGGATCAACATTAAATAGTTGGAACATATTGTCATTCCAAATCAGTTTGTTTGTATCCCCGGAGCCAGTATCAAGCTTCTCTTCTGTAAGCAATAAATCCCAGAGTCCAATTCCAGTCGCATTTACAGCAAAGTTATAACGTTCTTCACGAGTGGCGATAGCATCTCTGTTAAGCTTTGTGTCATGAATGTCATAGCATTGATTTAAATAACCAATAAACTGCTGATCAGAATCAAATAGCGGTGTGCGATAATTACATACCCACCGATATTGATCCTGATTGTTTTTTAGCCGAAACTCAAAGTAGCCTGATAAATCTTGGTCGGATTGGTTTAATTCGTTTTCCAAGCAAACGTTATCCTCAGGATGGACACTGTTTTGTAGCTGTTTGCGGGATGCTTTTTTAAAGGGTCGGCCGGTAAAATCAACCCAAGCTTTATTAAAGAATACGATGTCGTTATCGCTATTTTGAATAAAAATTAAAGTTGGCATTGAGTCCAAGAAGCAATAATATGCTTCTCCAGATTCAGTATCTAGGATGAGTTTTTTTCCATTGTTCATGAAAAACCCATTACCAATCGTTTATATATGAGTATAGACGATTTTATAATACTTAAAAATAATATGCTCAATGCCAAGTTCGGTAGGAAACCAATCAGCATTACGCACCATATATATCGATGCGTTACGTGGTTTTGTGATGTTGGGCAGGCGCTGTGTCAATATATACACGATTCCAAGGACCTACTCCGTTAATTTGTACAACAGCACCTTCTTTTCCTGTCCAACCCATATGAGCCAACATGGGTGGGTTGACCTGGTAACTGCCAGCGGGCAAACAGTAGCCATCTTTTTTATCAAAGACCTTTCCTGGCTTAGTACAAAAAACACCAGATAACACAGTAAGGTGTTCTGCTGATGTATGGTAATGAGGAAGTATGTTGGTGTAGGGAGGTAGTGTTTGTCTGATTGTAAATGGACCTTTAGCTTTGAGTGTTTTACCTTCTAATATTACAAATGATATGCCCTCAGGTAAATTCGGTACCTGTTTCCATTTCAGTGCTTCTGGCTTGACTACAACATATTGTGGATGAGAGGGATCATAACGGTGATGTGGCACTGGCGTTGCAAGCAGTGATTTGCTTAAGAGAAACAGTCCTATGATTTTTATTAATTTCATTTCAAGACCCTTCAGAGGCTGATGGTTCATTTCATCACCGTGATAGCATAGCTTTATCGGTTTCCTATGATCAATACTAAGTCGTTATTTCGTTTTATAAAGTACCTGCATGAGTCCAGCAGATACCAGCATACAAGCTGCTGATATTAGAAGCGGCATTTGCAGGCTGAAATTGGATAAAACACCCAAGATGACGCCATTGACACCAAACGCAAGTGCCATGATGGCACCGGTGACCCCCATGACCCATCCTTGAGAATCTGCATCGACTTGATTTGAAAACAGGGTGAGAATGGTGGAATATGCGACAGCCATGGCTACCGCGACTAAAATGACATCAAACCAGATATGTATTTCTTTAGGTGCCGTCACCGTCAATATTATCGCCGCTGCTGTTACGATACAACCAAAAACGGTACACGTTCTTAATGAAAAACGCTTGGTGAGTGGATCGATTAAAAAACCAGTCCCAATACCAAAACCGACCCCAAGCAGTCCCATATAAAATCCATTTTGCAAGGATGAAAAATGATAGGTTTGATATAGATACATGGAAATAAAGGAATAAAATCCAGACCACCCAAATATCATCATTAACAAGACAATAGATAGCTCTCGAATGTGTTCATTTTTAAAGGCAGATAAGAAAATGTTTATGGCATGATGCAGTTTAAAACGAATTTTATGTACATGGGTAAAGGATTCTTGAAAAAAATATAGTAACAATAGGGCGTTCAAGAACGAGATACCTGCTGCAAAATAAAAGGGCATTGCGTAGTTAAACCAAGATACCAGAGAGGAGGCAGATAAGATCCCTGCAATAATAGGTCCGAAAGCGAAGCCTAAAGAACAAAAAAACAAAATAAAGCCTAAATTTCTAGCGGTATGCTCTGGTTCACTTAAATCAACAATCGCAGCTTGAGCAATCGATTGGCTGCCTGCAGTGAATCCGGCTATGATACGTCCTATCATCAACAAGCTATAATTGGAGAATATGACTGCCATCGCAGTCAACCCATAGCCAAGTACCGCCCCCAGCAAACAAATCAGCAAACATTTTTTTCGACCGATTTGATCGGATAAATCCCCAAGAAACGCCGCTCCAAAAAACCAACACAGCATGTAGGTGCCAATTGTTACTCCATACAAAAGATTGAGGGTGTGATGGGGCAGTTCTGTGGCAAAGAAATGCGCGCTTGGATCAAATATCAGGGTATTCAACACAGGAAAGACCAAACCAAGGCCCATGCTGTCGATAAAGAGCACCAAAAACAAGGGTGCCGCGCTTATCAGAAAATGTTTCGAAGGTTTTTGAGAGGCTTTCATTGGGCACCAACATTCTAACAGGAATGAAATTGTTCTCGATTATACGCTACTTTCGGTGATAAATCCTTAAGTCGCGTGGTCATATTCCGTTTTAGGTTTGAGCCTGAAAGAAAAATGCCCCCACATTCTTTCATGGATATAAAAAAGACCAATTTTCGCGACAAACTCAGATAATCCGATATATAGGCTTAGAGATATTTTATGTGTAAGCAAGAAACTGATGCATATGGTCGAAAGCGTTCCAACTATTCGCCAACTGATTGCTTTCAAAATACTATGCAAATGTGAGTCTTTCATCATTATTTACCTTTTTAGTTATAGATGGTTTTGGTTCGGATGATTTTAGATAACCGCTGTTTTTTAGAAACGTGATGATTGTACGCAGCGCTTCCTGAATTGTAAGATGGGATGTATCAATGGTTATTTCTGGTTCGATAGGGGCTTCGTAAGGATCGTTAACGCCTGTAAATCCTTTAAGTTTTCCTGAGCGGGCCTTAGCGTACAAGCCCTTCGTATCACGTTTTTCGCAAGTCGACAGTGGTGTTGAAACATAAACCTCAATATATCCACCTGATTGCGAAATAAGCGCACGATTTTGCCTTCGAACATTTTCATAAGGCGCGATAGCTGCACATAACACAATACCCCCAGCCTTTGTGACCTCAGATGCAACGAACCCGATTCTAAGAATGTTCAAATCACGATCGGGTTTTGTAAACCCTAGTTCAGAGGCAAGTTGTTTTCGGACAATGTCACCATCTAGTAATGTGATTCGCTTTCTACTTACGCTCATTAATTTTGCAATCAAAGCTTGCGCTAAAGTTGATTTGCCTGCACCTGAAAGGCCAGTGAAAAAGAGGGTGAATCCTTGTTCATGTTTCGGTGGATAGGCAAGTCTTAATTCCTGTATTACGTCGGGAAAAGAAAACCATTCAGGAATGTCTTTATTATTAAATAAGGCATGGCGAAGTTCTGTACCTGAAATGGTCAAAGCTGTTTCATGTGTTTGTACCTCAGATGTAACACAATATTGTTTGCTATCTTTGATATACACCATTTCTTGAAAAGGCAGGATACAAATGCCAAGTTCGCTTTTGTAATCCTGTACCAAATCCTGTGCTGCAAAGGGGGCGTAAAACGGATTGCCGTTAGTATCAGAACCTGGCCCCGCATGATCACGACCAACGATAAAATGGGTGCAACCATAATTTTTACGAATCAAGGCATGCCACAAGGCTTCTCTAGGGCCTGCCATACGCATGGCCAAAGGCAGTAAGCTAAGCGTTGCTTTTCCAGAAGGGTAGTATGGCATAATTTTTTGATAACATCGCACGCGAGTATAATGGTCAATATCTCCAGGTTTTGTTAAGCCAACAACTGGATGAATGAGTAGATGTCCATTAATTGGTTGTGCTGCTTTTAAAGTCAGCTCCATGTGCGCGCGATGCATGGGGTTTCTTGTTTGAAACCCTATCACAGGCACGTTACCTAAGTTTGAGAACTGCGCTTTTAATTCGGTGGGCGTATGCCGTAATTCTATAAAATCATAATGTGAAGGCGTGTTGATGACACGCACTGTCCCACCTAAATACCACTTTCCAGTGTTATGAAATAAATAGCTAACGCCAGGATGGTTATGATCCTCCGTGCCAAACACTGCTTGAGCTTCTACCGATTTATTGGGTTGCCATTTATCAGTGATTGTCATGTAAGCTAGCGGTGAACCATCGGCATCACATAGCATGATTTCTGTTTTGAGCGCTATTTTTTCTGCAACCGCATCGTTGACATCTAAGGTAATGGGCATGGGCCAAAGCACGCCATTTGTGAGTCGAAGATGATGCAAGACACTGTCATAGTCAGCTTGTGTTAAGAAACCGGATAGGGGGTTAAAACCGCCTACAAGCAACAGCTCCAAATCGCAGCGCTGTCGTAGTGTCACAAATACTTTTTCCATGGATTAATCCTTTTTCCTAGTATCTCATCACTTTATTATCATCCGTAGCTTTATTCTTCCTCCCCAATAAATAATCAAAAAACAATACCCACAGGTCCTATACCAGCTGAAAAACGGGGTTAATTTTTATCATTTAGAAAAGGGTTTCGCATTCTATAAGGGCGTCAGATAATTGCTATTCTTTGCGAAATGGATAATCTTTGCAAGTCATTTAATAAAAATAGTTTTAACCTACTATAAATATAATTTCATTCCCACATGGCCAGCTTCAAACCCGAATCGCTCATAAAATGCTCTTGCTCTTGGCCGCTTTAGATTTGTAGTAAGCTGCAGGATAGTAGCACCTTGTGCTGTTGCATAGTCTATGGCAGCATTCATCATCCATTTCCCAATTTTTTGTCCGCGGTGTTTACTTGATACACGGACAGCTTCAATTTGCATGCGAGTAGATCCAGTGAAGGTTAGGGACGGCATGATGGTTAAATGGCAGGTGCCAACGGTTATGTCGTTCAGTGTAACAACCATTAAAAATTGATTGGGATCATCATTAATACGGTGGAATGCGTCGATATAACGCTGATCTGGTGTCGTTCCTACACGTTCTCGACTTTGGCCTAAGTCATCTTCGGCAAGCAGGGCGATGATATCGGGCAGATCATCAATTGTAGCTTTGTGCATGTTCATGGCTTGTCTCCTAAATAAGCAGAAGATAACGACTTAAAACGCCACCATAGTAATAACGTACTAAAGCCAGCACCAATGGTCATGCCCCACCATAATCCTGGTCCGCCTAAATGATAGTGTGTGGCAAAGAAATAACCAGAGGGTAAGGCAATGCCCCAAACGCTCATGAAAACAAGTGACAGACAGATACCTGTATTCTTGACGCGTGTGGTCGCTGCTATTTCTTTCGCACCAATCAAATGACCCATCCGTACTGTCATGGCTTGCGCAATCGAAAAAATAATGGCCATGCCCGTTCCCATGTATTGTAGCATAATCTGATTTGCTGCCAATAATTGCGTACTGAAAGAACCGGAAATAAGGGTCAGCGCAAAGAAGAATCCCACTTCAAAACAATACATGATACCCATGGGCAGTCCAATGCAGTTAAATATGGGGCGATTACCATAAACTCAACAGGATTGTTTTTTAATAACAAAAGTGTATAATGTTAAGTCTTTATGTATTTATATCGAATAAAGGCTCTATCATATGATTTACTTACCAACTTCAGCTGTAAAATTCGGACCAAATACTGAAATAGGTAGATTATTTAATCAATATAGAGAAGGATTAGATAGCCCGGTTGATTCTGATTATCTGCATATGACTATGAGCTTTGCGCCTAGCAAGAAACTCTTAAACCAAAAACAAAAGGCAGCGTGCAAGGAAATTATTAAAATTGCCTCAGAAAAAATGAAAAATGAAACATCATTCAAAACTGGAAAGATAATAGTTAAAGATAACGGTTATGTTTTACTGGAAGTTGAATCTAAGAATATACAAGATATAGCAGAATTTATGTATTTAGAGTTAAAAAAGCTAGGCCTTGATTGCAATCCTCAACATAATTTTTTGCACATAACTCTGAGGAAGGGAGTATTTGTAGAAAAACTACCACAAAACGAATTGAATGAATTAAGATTAGCGTATTCAAAACTAAATCAACTGGAAAATGCTTCTTTTTCATTAAATAATGCGCCGTTTGGAGTAGCTGAGTATGAACCCAAAAAGTGTGTCATCACGCAAAATGATGTATTGGGTTTTATGATGCGAAACTCTGTGAACATCGCATTATTAACAGGCTTAATTGCTATTGTAATTCTAGCAATTATTGCTCCACATTTATTTTTTGGAATAAAATTTGTAACAGGTGTAGCTGTAACCAGTTCGACCTATGCGGGTATCAATTTCTTTTGTCCAAGTATGAATATAGGAGAGCATGAAATGGCCCAGACAATACACACACCCAATTAAACCACTTTTGCACTTCACACTCGGCACCAATGCTATGCCTCTCCGTATCTTAATGCCAATAATCCTCTTACTTAGAAGCGCTCAGTAAACCACCCCTAAAAATTTATTTTAATATCAGAGATACTCTCCCGTGTTAAATCTTTGGGAGATGTTATCAAAATTGTAGCAGAGAAGCGTTCGCATTGGGAGAAGCCTTTGTCTGATTGGAAGCGTAGTGGTTTGACGCAGAAGGAATATTACAGCCGGTAAGGCCTTGCTTTTACCTTTTTCAAAAACTGGCGACACCGACTGGTTAAGAATACATACCCTCAAACACCAAGTTTCGTTGAAGCCACCCAGGTACTTGCATTAACGAAAGCGCATTCGTAGTGCGCAAAAAACTTTCGAGACGTTACCTAATTTTTTAAAGAGCATCAGTCCGAACTGATTTTAGATCCTGCAAATACAATGGATTACACATTTGCGGGCGTTGACAGTTAGCTTGACGAGTAATTGAAAAATCCAACCTGAAAAAAGCCAATACAAGTCCCAACCAACGCAGTGAGCATCAGCGGAATCGCTAGTTTTAACAGCGGCTTCAGATCTTGTTGCATCATTTTTTTGTAAGTTTGGTTACGCATGTTTTAGTGTATATCCAAAGTAATTAATGATACTTAATGTATCGTGTCAACAACCAGTGTATTTTGTTTAATTTTAACCCAAACCATGCTATACTACCCGAATCAACCTAAGTGCGTGAGGCTTCATGCTCAGATTTTTAAACCTTTGGAACAAGCGGGGCTATCAATTGCTTACGGGTGCTGCTGCGAAAGAAGCGCAAGATGCTTTTGATCTGTATATCGACTCACAGCTTCTAAAGAAACCCGTGGCTTTTCAAGACATATTTCACCGTATCCAAGCGAATGACAAGACTTTAACGGATGTGACTCTTGCCAGCCTAACACTGGATGATAGTGATATTGTGGCGCTATCCTATGCCTTACGAAGCAATGATCATGTTACTGCACTTGATCTTTCAGGCAATCGTCTGGGTAAGAGGAGCACGCATAGTTTAGCGATTTTACCGAACCTGAGATCTTTAAATATTAGTTCGAATCCCTCTATAGATGACGAAGCGCTGCAGCCCTTTCAAGGTAATCGCAGCATACGAGAGCTAAATGCGAGTTATTGTGGCATTGGGGATGCAGGTGTGAATAGTCTGGTTCAAACACAGATATCTCGTCTACGTTTGGCAGGAAACCGAGTGGGGAATGCAGGTGTTGCGGTTTTAGCAGCAGATCTAACATTAGTAGCACTTGATATAAGTGCGAATGACTTTGATGATACAGCAGTGACCCCTTTTAAAGCGCATCCAAATATGGAAGAATTGGTATTGGAACACGGTCAGTTGAGTGACGCCACGGCAGAAATATTTATTGGGATGTCCAAATTACATTTCCTTAATTTAAGAGCAAACAATTACACAAGCAAAGGCGCGAAAACACTTGCACGTAGCAAGACTCTGGAAGCAGTGGATTTAAGTTCTAATGACGTCGGAAAAGGGGCCGAGGCTTTTGTTGATAATACGGTACTAATATACCTGAATTTAGAAACCAATAAAATTGAGCCGAGAACTGCAGAAGCATTTGAGCGTAATGCTACACTTCAAAAGCTTTTACTTGATGGAAATAATTTGAATAAGGATTTAATTGCAAGAATAAACGCACACAGAAGTTCTTCACCCACAGCGCCTAAAGCACAGTAATTTTCTCATAAAAAGCACTTTTCTTATCATTTTTGGAGTTTTGAAACATTGTCTGAAGTTTTATCTGCAGTAGAATCAGCTTCTTGGCGGGGGGCGCTATTATTATCTGTAGCATTTTGCCCTGGATCATGGGGTGTACAACACAAACTACTCAGCCACGCACAACAGGATTGTTTTCGGGGCGCGTCTTGGTCTGGTTCTGAGTCGGCGCGTGATCTTGTTTCATTCGAACCCTCACTGCTTGTCTCGCTCGAAGCGTCACTACTTGATTCACTGTGCAGGGGGTTATGTACAGCGTTTGCAATTTCAGCTTCTGGATCATAATCCCTACTCATATCTTCTGATAAGTTTGCCCCCATGGATCTTAACGTGTCATTTAAATCATGTATTGTCCCGGCATTTAATACGTGCGGTGCTTCAGAATCAGATGCATAATTCGGTATTATTGCATCTCCCATTGTTGGATGAGCACGCTCTACGCTACTTAGTACGGCTGGAAATTCTGTTTCCATTCTTGCTCTTGAGAGCTGGCAGGTGGTGACTAGACTATCCGTATCTTGAAATCGACCCCATTCTAAAGGTTGGCGGCCAACATTATCTTCAAGCGCTTTTGCAATCTTTCTATTTGGAAAGTATGTTTTCGTTTTTGCATTGGTATATGAGGCAACATCTGGTTTGTGAAACATACCTGTAACACCAGGTATCGTCTCTCCAAAACCCTTAAATGGCATCCATATATTGTGAAATCTAAGATCGGTTGATGTCCCAGTAGATTGGTAGAAAGCTTGTCCATTAACAACACAAACATCTCTTTCCACGCTTTCTGGATCAACGACCTTGATTTTTTGTATAGGGGGCATGATATTTTAAATTATGATCACATAATATAATTATAGTACATTTGTAAGGAGTTGCTTATGAGGTGGTGGTGTCCGAGGGTAGCAAATTGGTTTGCTTATTTGACCTGTAAAAACATCAACACACGTGGATAACACGATTCGCGATTAAATCACTAAGAAATAATGCAACGTCTTTTGCAAACTGAGCTTTATCTACCGCAAATTTAGCACAGACAATCGCTATGATGTCATCAACTGACTTTGGTGAAGTCAAACAATCAAAAATAACTTTACCTGTGCTATTCAGGGAAATGAAATTTTCTTGGTCCTCCGAAATCATCACTAATTCATCATCAATTTCTACTGAGAGTAAATGCTTATTTTGAATAAAACAATCGTCATTGTTTAACATACGTATCCTCAAAGTTGATGCGTGGCATTTGAGTCACTGCCACTTGGCTGGCTAATGTCATTAGTTGTTTTAGATAATCGTACTCTAAGCCCATCTGAGATAAAAAATAATAACGATAACTATGCTGTTGTAATTTTAAAAGTTTCTCTAAACCAACTATCTGCTTCTGGGTATGTTCTTGTTGATTAATTTCAAAAATCAATTTTAGCTCACACGGTTCTTTTGCAAAGCGATTGCTTGCTATCGGCAACATAAATTTATCGTTTTGCGCACGGACACGCTTTAAGCTTGCGGTTGATATCTCGAGTAAATCAGCGCTTGCTTGCCACAGTTTAAGTTGCGGAAAACTCGGTATCACAAATGGGCATCCTTTCGAATTAAACAGAATAGCACAGATATCATCCGCTACAATGGAGGCGCCTCGTTGATAATGCCAAGCTGCTGTGGTTGATTTACCCGCCCCTTGGTTACCCATGTAAATATGACAAGTCTGATTATCCCAAGTCACCGCATTCCCATGCAATACAATCAAACCACGTTGTTGTAACAAAGCGCCCATACAAGACCCCATGAGATACAAACGTAAATCATCTTCTGTTGCATCGTCATAGGGTATATAAGTGATTTTTTTACCTGCTTGAATTTGGAATTGGGCAACGCTTGGAATGTCTAAGTTTAAAGTCAGTATGTTTTTTGGTGCAGGCAGTAATAATTTTTGATTAGATTTATGAATCATAACATCTGCACAATTGCTGATTGGCCCATAGTCTGGTGCCTGTAGCAATATATCACAGCTTACGGATAAACCGAGTAATTTGTAGGTGTTTGTATGATGAAATTGATTCATTTAATAAATGGCTATGCCTTGCGGATCAGAAAAGCCGGAGACGGTTGTTGCACAAGAAGTTAAATCTCCGCCAGAACCAACTGTACATTTGGTCACGGTACCATTACCACTATTTGTAACATAAGCGAAACCATTGCTAATGGTGATGCCAGTTGGGGATGAGAAGCTCCCTTCTCCTACCGAGGTACAACTATCGGGAACAAAAGTACCGTCAACACCGCTTATTGTACATCGCTCAACACGGCTATTTGTACGAACTACAATATAAGCAAACCCATTATTTATGGCAATGCCTCTTTGTTTCCCAGACACACTACCTGCCGGGCCGCAACCAGATAAAGTGCCATCAGAGGAGCTAATTAAACATTTTGTAATCACAACGGGGTTAATTTGCGTACCGTATAAATAGCCATTGTTAATAGCTAGCGAATGCGGATCCGTAAAGTCAGTACTTGCTACACCACAAGAAGATAAAGCACCACCATCTGCTGCCACCGAACATTTATTAATAGAGGTGGTGCCTGCAGTAATATAGATATAACCAGTATTCAAGGCCAGTCCTATTGGGGCTGTGATTGCTGTAGGTGAGGAACAAGTCAAATTGCCATTCGAATCATTCACGTCACATTCCGTAACTGTCTCTGCGCTTAGGCTTGTAATATAAGCATGACCGTTATTAAGCCCCACCTCTGTTGGTTGAGTAAAACTGCCCCCCGTTGTTCCGCAGTTCGTTAAATCACCATTTGAAGCACTCACCTCACATTGCGTGACACTACCATCAGTGGTATCAGTGATATAAGCATAGCGTTGGGCACATGCTGTGGGGTCAGCACCCCAGCTTACAGACTTGATTTGACTAGACGTACATGTGCTGCCACTACAACTCATATCATTAAAGCTTTGGCATGAGACGCCATCAGGCGATTCATTGCTGCCGTTCCAAAAGAGCTTCATGCATGCAATATTCCCTGTCGTAATATTTTGATTATCAGCCAGAGTAAAAGTCACACTATCGTTCATTGAGACCGTTTGTCCATTCGTGAATGTAAATGCTTGGCTGCTATTATCAATGACTGAGGCAATGCCTAGTATTGCAGAGCAGGCAACGTCACTATAAAAAAATGCTTGAAGAAACCGAATCGTGCCTGTTCCGGTCAATGTTATTCGACCACCACTTGCACCCAGCAACCCTGGTTTTACGGTATACGGCACAAATATATTATTAACGGTCGGTTGTATCTTTTCAGATTGATTGTGTTTGGTTGCGAACGAACTTATAGGCGAGGCAAAAAGTTTAATTGTGCTTAAAAGTCCTATCACAAGACAAAATAGATGTTTTCTTGACACGGTAACCATTATTAGTTGTCCTTAACTTAAAACCCCGCTATTACTTTCATCCATTTCCTGTGGCCCAGATCGAATAGCTTCTTTCATAGGAGAAACAATTAGAGCAGGAGCAATGTAAGGGAGCAATATTTCTGGTTGCTCATCTTGCACTGCTTTAGGGCATGAACGACGTGTAGAAACATTTTTTTCATTGTGTTTGACACTCATTTCCTTTTCCTGTCTTTCTTTTTCTTTCCTATATGATAGTACCTTTAAAATTGCTGATAGGAAAGAGGTGGCGTGAATGGTTTTGCTGCATCGCTTAAAAAATAATTGTGCTTTAAAAGAATTTACGGTTATCTTAAGGGGATGAATGATGATGGATTACATCATGTTGCTTTGCTGTGATATTGGTCTAAATAGGACTTGAGTGTATGTCCCAGAAATCAGAACCTATGACAAATGATGAATCAGAATTACAGCGCAAGCCTGCCTATAAAAAACCAAAAACCTCTCCTTTTTTAGATCTCAAGAATATTACTAGTGGCGATCAGACTCTAGTAGAAAGTAATGATGGAACCGGTTTACTAAGTTAATGAGGAAATCATGAGCTTTTATAAAAACAAATGGGTACTATATGCTGTAATCGCATGGTTTTGTCACAGTGATATAGTAGCTTATGCGAATCATGCGCCACAATTTTTGGCAAAGGTAGGTGATAATCCGGCAATAAACCTGCAGAGCATACTAACCCTGGATGATAAGTTTGATAATTTGAGTAGTATTTTGGCTAGCGGTGGTCAATTCACTGTTACCAATAGCGGTGGTGAAATTCAATTTTTACAGGCGCTTTTTTATAGTAATGTAGGTTGTTCGACACTTTTAGGTGGTGCTTCTGCGGTTGACACTAATTTAGGGAGAGTTTTTAATACTTCGGACACTGTTAGTATCAATACAAATTCTACGTATGAGCTTGCTAATAATAAAGGTATTGATACGAGTCAGATTGCTTGTATGACAGTTTACACTGATGGAGGAAATGATTCGTCAAATGGCATTTCTTGTCAGACTTTTGCAGATATGAGTTGTAGTGGTACGAGTTGTACGTCTAACACGACAAACTCAGTAACTTGGGTTGCCAACCCAACGTTATGTTCAACGCATTATGCCTATATTACAAGTGGACAAAGTGGTAATATTACCAAGTGTGATGTGGCTGTTTCTGGTGGTGCTCTTTCCAGTTGTGGTACAACTGAATCTGGATTTACTCAACCGCGCGGTATAGCAACAAATAATTATTATACCTATATTGCAAGTCACTCCGATGGTACTGTTACTAAGTGTGAGGTGAGTGTATCAACTGGCGCTGTGGGAAATTGCGACACGCCTACGGATGTAAGTCGCGTTCAACCACGAGGCCTTACAATTAATGGCGGATGGCTTTATGTCGTAAGTCAAGGTAATGATGCAGTTGGAGCATGTCAAGTGAGTGCGTCAACTGGTGATTTAACGATCCCTTGTGGTTCGGCTGGTACTGGATTTTCTGACCCATATTATGTTGTGTATCATAATGGTCATGGGTATGTTGCAAATAATGGTGACGATACCGTTTCCTTATGTACTGCAAGCTCTCCCGACGGCAATTTAACCGGTTGTGCTCAGACTCCCACGGGCGTTAATATACCCAATCCTAGAGGTATTGCCATAAACAATGGGTTTGCATATATCAAAAGTGCTTCAGGCGATGCAGTGTATAGATGTACAGTGGATTCAGTTAGTGGCGCTCTATCAGGTTGTGGAACAACAGGTAGTGGTTTTAATGGTCCTCGCGGTGTTACCATAAATAATAATTTGGCCTATGTTGTAAATAAGGATGGGAATGATATTAGGCTCTGTACGATAAACTCAGGTAACGGTAATTTAACTTGCAGTGATTCGGGTGCTGTCAATCTGAGCGAGCCATTCTATATTTCCTTTTTTTGATTCATCATAGTGCTTATAGCGTTTGTTTAAATGCGATGATTCATTGTTAAAAGGGTATTCAAGCTGCAGCAAACGATATTTGTGAGAATGAAACTAACATCTCATTTACTCATCTGGCGTTTAAAAACATGATACTATTTTTGCTTACAGGTTGCTCATGTGGGATTGTATGACTATCCTCAAAAAACACTTTTCCTCGGATATCGTGCTGATTTAAGCAATTTAAATAAGCAGCAAGTTTTTGTATAGTGTTTTTCATCATAATTCATCTGATTGTAACTTAAGGAAATCAATGCTTGTATCTCATCGATGGCGTGCAATAAAAAAAATATATCCTTATTTGTGGCTGGAAGACTGGCGCATAAGCGTTAGATTGTTAACAGCGATTTTTTTGCTATTAACAACGATTCTGTTAAATGTTGGTGTGCCACTGATTCTGAGACACGTCATTGATGTAATTTCCTCACCATCTCCAATGAAATTATTTTCTGTGATTTTATTGCTTGCCTACGGCGTTTTCTGGGCGCTCAGTAGGGTTATGAATCAATTAAGTATGATTCCTATGAACCGTGTGATAGAAAGGGGTATGCGCTTGATGTGCCTATCGGTATTTGACCATTTAATGCAGTTATCTTCACGATATCATTCTTCACGCAAGACAGGTGAAATTCTAAATATCCTTGATCGCGCCCAGTTTGCATTTTGGCCGTTTTTTTGCGGAGTGTTTTTTCTTATTTTGCCCACATTATAATTTTCATGACATGCTAGAGGATTATTTTAATGCGATAAAAGAAGACAACCCCACTCAAAAATTATTGTTAATTGGTCATTCAGCGGGTTGTTTGCAAGCAGTTGAGCTTGGTTATAAATTACAAAAGGTGGGGTTTGGTATTCAGTTAATTTTATTAGATGGCGATATTAAATTTACTTCTAAGGCACGACAAGAAAGTTATGATGAGCTATATATTGAGGGTCAAGATAGAATATTACTATGGGCGCTTGAGAAATTATACACGTTAAGCTATCAAGAAAATTTCGATACAGACGCTTCTATCCCAACGAAGCAGTGCATAGCAAATTATTTATTCCCAGATGACGCTATTGATGAGGATTATAAATTAAAAGTTGCGGAAGGATTCTCTAGAGTGTTTTTTGAACAAGGACATTTGCAAGCAAATATAACTGACTTTGAAAGCTTCGGGGGTAATCCCCCCATATATAACTGGAGCTAAAAGTAGAGACTAAGCTACTAATTTGAGTTTATATCTGGGTGGTATTCCTCCAATTGCTGTGTTTGGTCGTTCATTATTATAAGACCACAACCATTTTGTAGCCATATTT
>JANSXK010000014.1 GCA_024742995.1 Gammaproteobacteria bacterium | reverse complement strand
TTACAAGCTGTTTGGAATGTAGCAGATATTCTTTCAATCGCATTGACTTACACGCCACGCGAATGGAGTATAGGTATTTTACGTGGTTTTATGGATGAAGGTATAAACGGAAAGAAATATCTAGCTTGTTTGAGCGAAAGCATTGAGTACATTGATACAAAGAGTATGCTACCAGTACCGTTTATAGTTGATGATATTACGTATCGTATAAATTTGGAGTTAATTAATTTTATTAGAGATGTACGTCATACAACAAATGGTAACTCCCTACTTGAAACCCTAAATACGCTATGCCAAACAGTGTTGGGTCAACTGATGGTAATTGATAAAGAAATTATCGATATAGCAACAAAAAGAGTCAAGGCCTATGAACAGTATCTAGAGGGACAACACCGAGCATTGGAACTATCAGATGATGGGTATATTTTTTATGATACACGTGACGGACAGAATCTTGAGATCGAAGAAGATCTCGAATCTGAAGCAGATCTCGAATATAATGATGATGAAAAATCAGATTCATCGACTGAGAAACGCTTAAAGAAAGCGTTCAAAAGAGGGTCTATTTCTGTAAGAAATAAAAACCCCACTATTCAGTCAACCCCTATTAAGATTAGGTCAAGCTTCTTTAAACACCGAGGTGATACTGTAGACGAGGCTCAAAGAAGCCCATTTGCTGTAAAGTTGCGTATAGAAAACGAAGACCATGAAGACTATGCAGCATTTATTCAAGGTCTTATCACAGAAGACGCGCCAAGTTCGGATGAGGGTGATTTAGGACTTGTATCACTTGCAATCGAAGAAGATACCTCGGAGATAAAAGAGAGGCGGGATATTTCTTCGCAGGCAGCTTCAGATAATGAAAGTGGTGACTTGGGTAGAAAATCATCGGGAGAAGGATTTTCATCTGACTCTAGTCTACAAAGAGGCACGATTGATTCCCAAGAGTTTTATATAAAAACGAGAGTGGATTATAAAACAGGTTCATTATCGCTTTCTGTGTCGAGATTAAGACCAGATACATATTTGGGACGTCAACAAGGGGCACATATTACTGCCTATGCTGTGTTTGTGACTGCGATACTGGAGTCAGTTGATGAGCAGAGTATTCATGAAATTCCTGAATTACTTGCAGCAATTGCCAAAAAATTCATTCCTGAAGAAAGGTGGCACGTTCTAGATGCGAGTATTCAAGCAATGCGTCGAGAGGCACCAGAGTATTTTGATAAAAAAAATCGGAAAGGAATCACAAAAGATTTAAGGCAAAAAAATGTTTCTGAGAGCAGGGTGCAAATCATAAAAACAGCCCTAAAGGTACAACAAGCAACGTTTCTTGCGCAACTGATTGATATGATATCCCAAGAAGTTTTGGAGGGTATTAATCAAAATCGACACCGATTGTATCAACGTCCTAAAAAGAAAAGCAAACAAGACTTAGGACGCGAGGGTGCTAAAGTTCGTAAGACTTTACAAAGCTTACGTGCGATGCAGCATTTGATAAAGTGGAAGGTCAGTGACAAAAAGGAAACTGAAGTACTGGTGGCATTAAAAAAGGGTGGTATTCACCAAGGATTAAAAGTATTTTTGGGGAAGAAAAAACCGAGTGCTCAAGAGATAAATGCTTTCTTACAGTCGGTTAAAAGAGGTTCGATTTCTGAAGATAAATTAGAGGGCATCTCTAGAACAATAGGTCAATTGATGTTTGATTTATTTGACCTTGATTATTATGAGTATAAGGCTTCATTGATATTGCAAGAAATTTCTAATAAGACGAAGCGTAGTGGCTTTGAGGAATTGCTTAATGCCATGGATACAGCGGATGCTGTTAAAATATTTGAGAGGCAAGAACAAGAAATAGAAAACGCCCTTGAAAGAAAAAATTTAAAAAAGGTTAATGATGAAATTGTTGAAAATTCTGAGAGGATGGTAGCTCAACATTTTGATATTTTGATGCGCCATGCGTTTTCTAGCTTGCATTATTTGCCCCAAGAGGCCAAACACAGTATTTGCAGTGAATTCTTACGTCTTATGAAAAAAGATATGCGCTGGCCAGAAGAAATCATGGAAGAAATATCGGCCTCAATAGTCAGCATGGTTTTGTGCGACGAAGAAGAGGTAACTGAAAATTTAGATAGCACTATGTTACTTGGAGGTAAGAAGTGACGAAATCAAAAACTAAAAAGCCAGTTGATTATGTTTCGAAAGATATGCTAAAGAGAGAGCTTGATGATTTTAGCGAAAGAAGACTTCCTGAAATAGAGAAAATAGTGGGAGAAAAATATGGAAGTATTTTTTCTCCGCGCTTGGTTCGTGAGGCCTCTATTACAGCTTGTGCTAAACTTGAGTTTGCACTGAGTTTACAATGTGTAACATTTAAAGACTCTCCGAGTTATCGGCATCAGTTGACAATGTTGTATGATTTTAGACAACTACTAAAAAATGAAAGGAAGCCCAAATATTTTATAAGTCGTAGAAAGAGCTACTATCGCCAATATGAAAATATTTGCACACTGTTGGATGAGTATAATAATTATCAAAAAACAGGCGTGGTAAACCCGAAGTTTCTTAGATTAATTGAGGTGGGCCAAGAAAACTTTCCAACAGAACACGCTGAAGAATATTTAGCATACACAAAGGAAATGACATTAGTTATGATTGCCGAAGTGACCAACATGGTAAGAGATCAAATTTACAGGGTTTTTCCTAGCCAGGGACCCAAATTTGTTCAAGATATTTTAAAAGAAAATCCGTATGATGGCAGCATTGCTCATATCGAGGCAGAAAATACAGAAGAAGCAGCTATTACAGACGCCAGAAAGGTGACTTTTGCTTGATAGTTTTTCACAAGCACTTGCCTGTGTTGTTAAGTGAGTGCCCCCTTAATTGGGATAGACCCAGAATTTAATGGTGCGCTCGGAGGGACTCGAACCCCCGACACCTTGGTTCGAAGCCTTATGCTTGAGTTTAAAAAACCTTATAAATCAATACCTTGTGAAGCGTCAAATTCACCAAAAACGGCCTAAAACTGCCTAGAACGGCAGAGCACGGTCACACTTGAGACACGTTTTGGTCACAGTAAAAATTCACTTTAATTGTCTATATTTTATTCTTAATCCAATCTATCGTAAATGCATAAACTCTACCATCAACTGCGATTTCTTGCGAAAAAATCATAAACCCTACCAACATGACTACTTATGATTAGCAATAAAATCCAAAGCAGCATCTGTCAAAAAAGCCGATCGATTTTTTATTGCGTGACTTTTTCCATAAAGGTCGATTAGATTTATAACACGCTCCGGCATGGTGATGTTTACGCGTTTCACTTTCCCAGAAATTTGTGCTAAGTCCACATCAACCATCGCCCATACACCATCTTGATAGTCCTGATCATCAACCCAATTATCAATGGACGAAGCAACAGGCAAGGACTCGTTATCCAGTAGCAATCCTTCAAGATGACACTGAATTGCCTCAATTGAGTTTTGTAAAGCTTCATCATAACTATTCCCGGCAGAATAACATCCAGGTATATCAGGGACAGTTACACCAAAGTCACTATGATTGTCTTTATGGATCACAATGGGATAACGCATGTTATGCCCTCCTATCTATATTAGCTTGTTTGAAAATACTGTTTACTGTTTTAATAGGTAAGTCTTTTTTGGGGTGAGGTACTGTTACCCGACCCTTTTTCTCCGGGTGCTTAAATTGACAATGACTACCTTTTTGGTGACATTGGGCCCAACCATCACGCTTAAGTATTTTTATTATTTCAGCACTTTTCATAACTCGATTATACACACGATGTGTATATAGTCAAGAGGTGGGAAGACATCGTCAACTTAAGCGTTTATGAAAGAAGCGGATAAAAAAGGTTTAATGCACTACCACAACTCACGCAAATTGCTTCATAAATGATATGAGCTTTCTTCGATTCTCAGACAATGCAGGAGCATAATCCACTGCAAAACTATATGCTTCGTCATATATTATTTTCTCACCTAAAAGTTCTTTAAGCATTAAATCTTGATTATTATTTGATTCATCAATTTCTGATTGATAAATACATGTTCCGAGCCTTGCATTCCATTGTTTCTCAGTTAGGCTATCTTTTTGAGGGTGAAATTTCAATTTAGTTTTATAATCTGCATAACCTTTTGCACTCATATAGGCTTCTATTCTTCCGCCTAATATTTGTAATTCTATAGGTACCTGATTAATATTAAACAAAAATTTCATGACTGGTTCGCAATCAAAGCCTGACGTTTGAGGTAATTGTTGGTTACGAAACTTAATAACTTTTTTAGGTGGCAGTAATTCCATCCCTCGAACTAGAGCATCATATCGATTTTCACCTTCTCTAATATTCATATTCCATCGAAAAGCCAAAAAATCATCAATTGATGTGGCAAAACTATCGCTGTCCATTACTTCTAAATCAGATATTGAACTAACTTTTTTCCAAATCGAATTTATTGACTTGATTCGGTGATACGTACCTTGAATATCATCCTGTTCAATTGAGAATAAATCAATTATTTCCTGAATTTTTTCCCTCTATTCTCACCCATTAAATTATCAATTTTAGTTTGAATACGAGTATTCCAGCTAGGGAATAAATATACAAATGTGGTTTGTCCTATTCTATCTGCCAACGCCGTTTTACCTAACTTATAAAATATAGGCACCCACAAATAACGAAATGTGTACGCCTCTTCCACAGAAATTGGTATAGGTGCTGTTTGACATGTTAGTAACATGTTGGCATGCGCGCCGGCATAAGCTTGCAATATGTCAGAACTATCATTATAAACCACAATTTCTTGCTCTAACTGTCGAATGACGTTTTCGTTCTTAAGACTATATGACTGAACAATCAGTTTCTTGATTTTAGTTAAAGCAGGCATGATTGTATATTTCATGCTTTATTCAGTATTGCGCGCATTTTAACAATGAGTAGTTGTGGTAATCGCATTGCTGCTTCATAAGCAACAACATCATTTTTTTTACCTAATAATATGGGTTGTGGTTCAAGCATATGTTCAATTAAGAATCCCGGATTAATCGAAGCATTGATATAATCAGATAATGTTCGTTTATATTTTTTGACCTTCATTCCCTGGCCAAAATCAGACATTCGAACACCTTTGTCATAATAATTTTTCAACTTCCAAATTTCGTGACCATCAAGAAATTCTTTTTCTGCGGTACCACGTAATGGATGTGATATTGAATAAACACAGCAGCCTCCAGGTTTTAAAACTCGTTTGAACTCTTCAAAAACAGCATCAATATCAAATACATTTTCTAGAACATAGTTACAAATAATCCAATCCACACTCTGATTTTTCACAGTTAATTCATATATATTGCCAACCTGATAAGCAATATCTTTATATTGGGATAATTCTTGCCGTGCAATTTCAATCATTGTTTTACTAATATCTACAGCTATTACTTTTGCGCCGCGTTTTGCCATTTCTCTCGTATAAATACCTGAACCACACCCTGCATCAAGCACAGTTTTTCCAGTAAGGTTTTCGGGGATTAGCGATAATGTGGCAGGCATTTCAAGATATTCATTAAAAAAACGCCCTTTTTTTGTACGTGAGGTATGGTAAGTCTCGCCATGTTGGTTATATATTTCTGCAATTGCTTCAGCGTCTTGATGTGCGCATTCTTTTGAATTCATTTTGTGCCCCATAGAATTAAAAAAATCATTTAGATATTAAATCTATTCACAAATGTATATGTGGTTTGCTCCACTAAAAACGGAGACATTGCTAAGCGACATTTTCAACTCAAAATTCAGTGGGCTAAGATAACCCAACGAACTATATCCTCGTTTTCTATTGTAGTCGATTTCAATGCATTCAAACACCACATTTTTGTAAGCGTTCGTGTTGTTAAGTGAATGCCCCTTCACATGAGAAAGATCCCAAAAAGTCATACCAAGTACTACAGGCCAAATAATAGCGCATGCATAATACAATTCATGTGAAATTAGATCTTAATTCGGCACGTTAAGACACGTTTTGGTCACAGTGACAATAAAAACCAAGTGCTCTAGCACACTGAACTCATTGTAACATGTTGATTTTAAAGGATTAAATTGGTGCGCTCGGAGGGACTCGAACCCCCGACACCTTGGTTCGAAGCCAAGTACTCTATCCAGCTGAGCTACGAGCGCGGCGTGTTAGGATGGTAAAACATGGTGGGCCGTGTAGGATTCGAACCTACGACAAAAAGGTTAAAAGCCTTCTGCTCTACCAACTGAGCTAACGGCCCCACAAATAGGCGAACATTGTACCGAAACTGCTGATAACTGTCGATCTTTATTTTATCTAAATGATATGCAGCATAAAAATTAGAGCGTATACTTGCAATTTTTGTTTGGAAATGACGATGGACTGCTTGTTTTGTAAGATTGCCCAAGGACACATTCCTGCGGATGTCGTTTACGAAGACGATGAGATTATGGCGTTTCGTGATATTGCGCCACAGGCACCGACGCATATCTTGTTGATTCCGAAATCGCATATTCCGACCATCAATGATGTTGATGAGCAGCATCAAATGTTGGTGGGTCGTTTGGTTGTTGCTGCTCGGAAACTAGCCAATGAACATCATATTGATGAAGAAGGCTATCGCTTGGTGTTTAACGTCAATCAACATGGTGGGCAAGCAGTGTATCATATCCATCTTCATCTTTTGGGCGGGCGGCAATTGTCGTGGCCACCAGGTTAAATTTAGGATAAAGCGTTTATGAAAGAGTTATTTACACAAGTCATACAAGGCATTGGCGAAGATGTTAATCGCGAAGGGTTACGTGAGACACCTGAGCGTGCTGCAAAAGCAATTCAATATTTGACCAAAGGTTATCAAGAAAGTCTGGACGATATTATTAATGGTGCTTTGTTTGAATCGGACATGAATGAAATGGTGATTGTAAAACATATTGAAATGTATTCTTTATGTGAACATCATCTGTTGCCATTTTTAGGAACTTGTCATGTGGGTTACTTACCCAATGGCAAAGTTTTAGGCTTGTCGAAAGTGGCTAGAATCGTAGATTATTTTGCGAGGCGTTTGCAAATTCAGGAACGATTGACTTCGGAGATAGCGTCTTGTATTGAAAGTATTACTGGTGCGCGTGGCGTTGCTGTGGTGATGGAAGCCAAGCATTTGTGCATGATGATGCGTGGGGTAGAGAAACAAAATTCTGTGTTAACCACATCCGTGATGCTGGGTGAGATGCGTGATAACCCCAGCAGTCGTTTAGAGTTTTTGTATTTGATCAAAGGTGGCAATGGGTCTTGGGCCTCATAGGAGCTGATCGTGACGCATAATCATCGTTATCATCAAGCCAAAAATATCACGTTGCTTGGCGCTGGCGTGAACGTTGTACTGACTGCGATTAAAATTGTGGGTGGAATGGTGTTTTTTTCTCACGCGTTGATTGCGGATGGCTTGCATTCCTTGTCTGATTTATTTACGGATGTGATGGTGCTTTTGGCTTCCAAATTTGGAAGCCAAGCTGCCGATGATGGGCACCCCTATGGTCATCAGCGCATTGAAACTGCTGCAACCCTATTACTGTCCTTGGTTTTGATTTTAACAGGGCTTGGCATTGCTTGGGATTCCTTAGGACATATTCTGCATCGTAATGTCGAAATCCCCAATCGTCTGGCTTTGCCTATCGCAGCGTTATCTATTGTGGCGAATGAAATATTATTTTACATGACCAAACGTGTGGGCGAACGCATTAAATCTACCTTGGTGATTGCAAATGCTTGGCATCGTCGTTCTGATTCTGCTTCTTCAGCGATTGTGGTGGTGGGCATCCTCGGTAGTTTGATGGGGTATCCATTTTTGGACCCAATCGCAGCTATTTTAGTTGGTGCTTTGATTGTTAAAATGGGCATAGGGTACGGATGGGATAGTGTCAAAGAATTGGTGGATACTGGGGTGTCATCTGAGCAAGTTGATGCAATCAAACAAGTAATCAATCGTATTGACGGTGTTGATAAAATTCATCAATTGCGCAATCGAAAAATGGGCAATGATATTTTAGTGGATGTTCATATTCTAGTGTCACCTTGGATCTCAGTATCTGAAGGACACCAAATTGCACAACGCGTTCATTATTCTCTGATGCATGATATTGCTCAAATTAAGGATGTGACGGTTCATGTCGATCCTGAGGATGATGAATTAGGCTCACCTTCTCGACATTTACCAGATCGTGTCACATTGGAACAGCAAATACTACAGAAGTGGCAGCAGCACTTTCCGCAGATAAAATCGTATGTGTTACATTATTTAGACGGGATGATTACGGTTGAAATTATTTTGGATGAATCGCTTGAAGACTGTTCTGGGTTGCGGGCAATGGTGCAAGATGATCTGCCCCAATGCTCAGATATTAATAGCGTTCGTTTGCTGTCACAGCAAGCGCTTATTACGCTTGATTGAAGGTTGAGGATAAATGATGACATCGGGTGCACTTAAACTTTTTTTTGCGGTCACGGTGGTGGCTGTGATTCTTTTGGCAGGTTGGTATCCGTTCAAAAGAAGTCGTAAAAAGGCGGAAGCGATTGATTTTCCCATCGGAGAAACTTTAGCCACAGGTGTGTTCTTGGGAGCAGGCTTGGTTCATTTGTTACCAGAGTCTGCGATTGAATTTGCTAATTTGGGGTACCGTTATCCTTGGGGTTATTTGATCACTGGGGCGGTATTTTTACTGTTTTTGTGGTTCGAACATTTAGGCACAGAACTATATCAGCATAAAAAAGGCAATCATCCTGCATTTGCGTTGTTGGCTTGGTTGATGTTGTCGGTGCATTCTTTGGTATTAGCGATGGCTTTGGGTTTTAGTGAAGAATATTCAGTGGCCATCATGCTGTATTTGGCGATTATCACCCATAAATGGGCAGAAAGTTTCGCCATTGCGATGCAATTGTCAAAATGTTCCTTAACCCATACACAGAGCGTAGTATTGTATTTAATCTTTGCTTTAATGAGTCCATTAGGGATATATCTAGGCTGGTATCTGGGTCATGGTGTGCATACACAAACCGTGCTTGATCCTATTTTGATTGCTATTTCCGCAGGAACGTTCCTTTATTTGGGTACCTTGCACGGCTTAGAGCAATGTGTCATGGTAGAACGATGTTGTAATTTGCGCTATTTTAGTTTTGTCATCGTTGGCTTTTTATTAATGGGTTCAGTCGCAGTCTACGTTTGATTTTCGATGGGGTAGGTTGAGCGTAACCTCAGCTTGCTAAGGAAGGCGTATGAAAAAATTACGGATCATTTGGGGTCTCGTCGTATTATTGTATGGCACTGCTTATGCGCAATCTATTGTTATCGGTGTCGCTCAAAGTCACCCTCCTTTTTCAAAACAAACAGATAGTGTGCCTCATTTCACTGGATTCGAAATTGAACTCATGCATGAAATTTGTACGCGTTTGAAATTAACTTGTTCGTACAAGGCTGTTTTTGGAAATAAAATAATTCCTGCGTTGGAAACAGGTAAAATTGATTTGGCTCTGAATATGATTATCATTCCGAAATTTCGTTTATTCGGACTGATGTTAAGTCTACCGTATTTACCCAGTAATGGCCGATTTTTAGTTTTAAAGGATGCGGCAATTGATGATGTTTCAGATATTGTGAAAAAAACCATTGGTATACGATTGGGTGCGTATCAAGTCAATGTGGAGTCAAATATATATATCCATCATATGTTTGGTGACAAAGTAAGCGTCAAAGGGTACGAGACGGATGCAGATTTGTTGACAGGATTGGCGCATCATGAGGTGAGTGCTGCATTTTTGAACCAATATTCAGCGCATTATTGGCATACAGCCAGTAAGGGCGAGTATAAATATGTCGGGAAAACGAGAAAAATTGGCGACGGGTACGGCATCATGGCAAAACGAAATCATAAGAAATTGATGCTGCAGATTAATGCAACAATTAAAAAAATCATGGCAGATGGGACGTATGATACAATGTATCAGCGCTATCTAAGTAGATTCCAATAAAGATATTCTTATGAAAACTGGTTTTTTACTTCTCAATCTTGGCACCCCGGAGGGGCCTGACTTTTGGTCTGTATGGCAGTATTTGCGGGTATTTTTGGCTGATAAGCGAGTGATTACGCTGCCAGCACCGTTGCGGTATTTACTTTTATACGGCCTTATTTTACCGACAAGAGTGATCAAATCGAGTCATGCTTATCAATCCATTTGGACGCCACAAGGGTCACCATTACGGGTGCATGGTGAGGCGCTATGTCAAGCATTACAAGCCCAATTGGGTGCGCAGTATCAAATTGCCCTGGCCATGCGCTATGGGCACCCTAGTATTGACTCAGCCTTGGAACAATTAGATGATTGTCAGCAGCTCACAATTTTGCCGCTTTATCCTCAATATGCGTCAGCATCCACAGGCTCAAGTTTGGAAGCAGTCTTAAAAAAAATAGCCCAAAAAAGGGTCATTCCCAATGTGACGGTGATTCGAGAATTTTACGATCATCCCGGTTTTATTAAAGCACAAGCTGATTTGATAGCGCCGTATGTTTCCGATCATGAACATCTAGTTTTGTCTTATCATGGTTTACCGCAACAGCAGATTGCACAATCCGGATGTCATGGTGGGTGTGAAGCTGCATGTCCAGTATCATCCAAAGGATTGCCTGATCCAGAGTGTTATCGAGCCCAATGTTACCAAACCACCGCATTATTGGCAGAAGCATTACAGTTGACAAAAGATCAGTATACGACTGCTTTTCAATCAAGATTGGGGCGCACACCCTGGGTGAAACCATATTTAGAGGATGTACTGGAAAGTTTGGCAAAAGATAAAATCAAACGCATCGCCATCGTGTGTCCTTCTTTTGTAGCAGATTGTTTAGAAACGTTAGAGGAAATTGGCATGCGTGGGCAAGAATTTTGGAAAAATTTAGGGGGGGAGCAATTGACATTGATTCCTTGTCTCAATGCTAATGATCAGTGGCGTGATGCGTTAATTACAATCCTAACCAACGAATAAAACGGTGCGTGGTTTTGACTTTAAGAGATGCTTGATCATCAAAACTTACAATATAGTATCCACCATTGCTGGAGGTATTTGCACTAGGTTGGATGGCAGTAATTTTTCCTAAATCTAATTTGTTCATCTCAGTGGCATAATAGCCGCGTACCATTTTAACTTCAGGGACCACAAAATAAATATCTTGTAATAGCTCGCGGGTCTGTGTTGGTGAGCTGATGATTTGATCAAGCTCATTTTTGGTCAATGCAATGTATTCTTCGTCTTTGATTTGTTTGCGCAGCATTCTTTTTAAGGGTGCGCGGGTTTGAAAGACAGTGGTATAACGTTCAACAGGCATCACTAAAATGGCTTCGTGCTGATGGTATTTGTTTTTTTTCTGTAATTGCGCGAATAACACATTTTCTATTGCGATTGATTTTTTACTGGCCGTGGTTACAGTGGTGGGGGGATCGTTGTGAATCAAGAAGGTACTGGGGTCACGCTGGAGAAACTTAGATTTCTTAAACCAAGCAGCGCTAGGATAATAGATGACCAGAAGCGACTGATCTTTGATGGTCTTGATGATAGGCGTAGATAAATCATCAGGCACGGCGGGGCAACCCCAGCTGCGGCCAGAACGACCGTATTTGTTGATGAAATCTTCTTCCATATACCATCCACCATGCATCACAATGGCGCGAGATTCGGCATTATCATTAAATCCACGATCCAAGCCATCCAATCTTAAGGATAACCCATGTCGACCGTAATATGCTTTGTCAGTGAGATAGACCCCAATCGAGCTGGCTTTACTGTTAAAACGATTGGAAAAGTAGTAAGTGTGTAAAGCGCCTGATTTGATACCATGCGATACATACGTGTGAAACAGGACTTTTTGTTTTTCCAAATCAAACACCCACAGTCGTTTTTTATTGGCGGGCATGGAATAATCTATCAAGGTTAATATCTGATTATGCACGATTTGATTGTTGTTGGCATAATTGATAATTCTTTCTAAAATATCAATGACTTGAGGATTGAGATCAAATCCTCGTTGCGTTAACCAAGTGGCAAGGCGTTGGCTGCTGGGGTTTTCCGGGGCGGTTAGTGTTTCAAGGATTGGGGTTGGCGGCATTGTTGTTTGGACGATGCTTGAACTAACATCGTCTTGGACCATCGTTTCAGCTTCAAGTGGATACGTCGTATTACATGCCAGTACTAGCGTGATGATCAACAGTAGGTTGCCCCACATGAGCAGTCCTTAGGAATAGGGGTATTATAGTATAATTATAGACCAATATGATTAAAAATGTTAAAAATAATTTGTCAAAATCATCGGGGTAGCGCAACTGATAGCCTCTATTCGCTGGAGACTCGCTGAGACAAGTCAGTGAACCTCCATATTGGTAGCAGCTGGGGTGCTTAGTTTTGTTGTGGTGCCTGTTGTACGGCTGTTGCCGCAATAATCGTTTGATCTGATGTCGTATTAAAAAGGCGTCCACAGAAAGTGCTGAGTCGCTGATAGCAAGACGATGGTGCTTCTGCACCATCGACTGGCGCAGGTTGTGAGCGGTTAAAAGCAAGGTACGCCCCGGTCAGCATCATGACGACGCCAACCACGCCCAGAGCAATAACAGATGCGGGTGGCAATGTTATTCCTATGAGCAACGCAAATTGTGCAGAGAACGACGCGCTGATATAGGTTTGCGCTGCGAGAGCGGTTAATACGTAACCGCCTAGCATTGAGGTGAGTCCTACAGATGCTTTTACTGCAGAGTAAGTTAATGCGTAATACTGATTTTCAATCATGCTCGCTTGTAACAAACACAGGCCACTCAGTGCTACCATGGTAAAGAAAGATTCCACTGGGAGTGCCACCAAAAACGCCAAACCAAGTGTTCCAAATCCAACTGTTGCTGATAGGATTGTCATGTTCCTATTAGAGCGTGTTTGGGCTTGGTCAGCTTGGACAGATGCTTCATCTTCGAATGATCTGATTTTGGATTCACGATTCAAGATCAAGCAGCTAAGGATATGGTGGAATGAGTTAAGACGGCCGTCAATGGTTTCTGATGTTCCAAAAGCAGTATCTAATTCAGTCATCATGCTTGCTACAGATTGTTGGGTTATGTCAATGGCTTGCTCTGGATATAGCCTGGTCAAAATATCGTGTACTTGAAGGCAATTATTTGCATCTAAATTGTCTACCCTCATGGCGTTGAGAATAGTGCTGCCAGGTTCACCAAATTGGCCAACAAAAAAATCGTATGCTGCTCTGTACGTAGAATATGACTCAGTTTCATATACAGATTCTAAAGTCGAAAGAATGTTTATTTCATTTTCTAACTGTCGTGTCTCATCTTCGCGTGCCTCTACCACAATGTTTCCTATTCATGAATATTTCAACGAGGATGATTATTACACAAAAAATCATAGTATGCAATAATATTATATTTTTTGGATAAAATTAAATCATAAATTGCGAGAGGTGTTCTTCTCCCTATGGGGAGAAGAGAAGGGGATTACGTAGCTGCTTGTAGATGGTTGTGAAGGTCCTCTGTGGTAGAACCTCTTGGAGCGGCGTTTAAAAAGCGCGCAAAGCAATTGCTGAGGCGTTGACAACAAGAAGGTGTTGTAGATGTCGCTTCAGCAGTTGGTGCTGGTTGTGAGTGTTCAAGAACAAGGTGTGCGCCTGCCAGCATCATAATGACGCCCGCTACGCCCAGAGCAATAACAGCTGCGGTACCCCTATGAGTAACGCAAATTGCGCAGAGAACGATGCACTGAGATAGGTTTGTGTGGCAAGAAACGTTGATACGTAACCTCCTAGCATCAACGAAGCTTCTGCAATTGCAGCTGTGGGCTTGGTGGATAACGAATAATTTTGCGTTGTTCGGACGAAATGTATCCCGGCCGCTAATAAATTTATGCCGCTTACCACAAGTATCGCAATGAATACGATTGGGGGTAATACTGTGCCAATGGCAAAGCTAAAGCCAAGTGCTCCTAGTCCAGTTGTGGTTAGTATGATACCTGCCACCATATTTTCGCGTACTAGGGGTTGTTGTAGATGGTGTATGAGTTTTTCTCCTCGACGTAGCTTTAGTTTCAATATAAGAAGACGGAACGCCTTAAGACAGTCGGGGTCTTCGAGTATGATTGATGTTTCTTGTCTAAGGCTGGCGTTTAATTTATTTATTAGTGTTGTTAGGGTTAGTTTTTGTCTGTCAATGGAAGTACTTAGACGTAGTGCACTAAGAATAATATTGATCTCATCCTGTAGATCCTCTTCAGATAGATCAATGGTATCCAACAGAGCACTGAAATCAAATCTGTTATTCCTGCGAAATGTATTGTACCGCGCTTCGTACTCGGGATATGAATCAGTATTGTATACTGCTATCAATTGCTTAAGAACAGTTCTTTCATCCTGTAATTGTTGCAAATTCTCTTGAGTATTTACCACTAATGTCTCCACAGGAATTGTAAACGCGTGCATGGTACCATAAACAACAATGTTGTTCAATAATATACAAAAGTGTTTGCTTATTTTTTTTGACAGGGCAAGACATGGCTTGTCATTTTTGGTAGAGATCTTCTCCCCATGGGGGAGAAGAGAAGGACCTTAAAACGGAATATCATCATCCAAGGCTTCGAAAGATTCTTGGGGAGCAGTTGCAGCAGCGGGGGTTGCAGCTTGTGCTTGTGGGGCTTTGGCCTGTTGGCTAGATTGAGCCGGCATGTCTTGTGCACCGCTTGTCGTGCCTTTGCCATCTAACATTTGTATGTCAGCCGCCACGATTTCTGTTGTATAACGATCTTGGCCTTGTTGATCTTGCCATTTACGCGTACGTAAACTACCTTCTACATACAACTTCGAGCCTTTGCGTACGTACTCGCCTACAATTTCACCCAAACGATTAAAGCAAACCACGCGGTGCCATTCGGTGCGTTCTTGCTTTTCTCCGGTTTGTTTGTCTTTCCAAGATTCAGTGGTGGCCACTGAGATGGTTGCCACAGCATTGCCATTAGGCATATACCGGACCTCAGGATCACCACCAATATGACCAATTAAAATGACTTTGTTGATGCCTCTTGCCATAGGAGTCTCCATTATTGCGATAGGTTAGGGAGTTAGATTATATCTGCCTGAGGCGTTGTTTACAATGTCAGGAGGGATGTAAAATCACCAACACTTCATTCCGGACATCGCAAAAAAATCCGCTGTAGTCAGGGATAATATTTTTTGCCAACTTCTTGGAATGGCCAATTAAAAATCAGGGAAAGCATGTCAAAGTCTAAATTTATAACACCTTAGATGAGGCCATATAACTAATCTTAGAATAAAAAAGACCAATATAAATCCAGGGAATCTGCAGTTAGAATTGGCTCGTTACTTTTAAGCCTTGGGCGCATGATCATTTACACTGCTTAATATAACATGTTAATATATCCCATGTATTATACAATATGTACAGATTAATGATGATTTCTGAATTCTTTGCCAAAGATGGGTTGCAGTGGCTGGCAGTGCAAGTGTTTGTCATCATTTTCATCACTGCGATCATCCAAAAAATGACACTCAGAGCGCTGTCGAAAATTCATAAGCGCACGCACAAAACAAGCGTGGTATACGATGCCCCCCTTGTTGAGGCCGCGTATACACCGGCTAACTTTCTAATTTGGATGTTTGGTCTTTCTTTGTCTGTATCGCTCATTACTGACAAGGCTTATCACTTTCCACTTTCAGCATATATCCCAGAGATTCAAAAAGTCAGTATTGTTGTTGCCATTGCCTGGCTTGTGCTTCGTTTTGTAGCCCGTCTTGAAACGCAATATATCAAACACTGTGATGCGCGAAAGAAAAACATTGATGTGACACTCACGCATGCCATTGCGCAACTTATTAGTATTTCAACCATAGTGACTGCAACTCTGCTGTGTATGCAAATTGTTGGATTGCCCATTGCTGGTTTACTTGCATTCGGTGGTATTGGTGGTGCTGCAGTGGCTTTTGCAGCGAAAGATTTGCTTGCCAATATATTTGGGAGTCTTGTCATTTACTTGGATAAACCATTTAAGGTTGGCGATTGGATCCGCTCTCCCGATAAATCAATTGAGGGGATCGTTGAGTTTATTGGGTGGCGTGCAACAAAGATTAGAAACTTTGAAAAACGTCCACTATATGTCCCCAATGGTGTTTTTCTCACGATCACCGTAGAAAATCCTTCTCGAATGTCCAGTCGTCGTATTAAGGAAAGTATTGGCATTCGTTACTGTGACGCCTCTTACATGGATACCATTGTTAATCAAGTCAAAGACATGTTAGTTAGCCATCCCGATATTGATAATGACCAAATAATTGTTGTGAATTTTGATACGTTTGGTGCTTCATCGCTAAATTTTCTTGTTTATGCCTTCACAAAAACCACAAACTGGGTGCAGTTTAAATCTATTCAGCATAAAATATTTATCAAGATACTAGAAATAATTCAAAAAAATGGCGCTGAATGCGCTTTTCCGACCCAAACGCTGTTTATACAAAATGATAGCGCTGAGACAAAAGCCTTAAATGCTCGGAATGTATGCGAAAATCATCATAATGATTTAGCTTAACTTTTCATGTTTTCTCATTAGTAACACTACCCACACATTGAAAATTGCATTATGCTTGGCGCTGGAAACCAACCTCATCCTCTGTGATGTCTTAACAATGGAATCGTTATGGACAATCTTCATACGTTATTAGCGTGTAATCGTATTGTTGATTTGGGCCCACGGCGTTTGATGCGATGTCAGGAACGTTGGCCAGATTTGGCTGATATGTTTCGTGCAAGCGCTGTCGATCTCAAACACGCGGGCTTACCAGAAAAAGTTGCAGATGCTATCGCCACCTTTGATTTTCGGCAGATCGAGTCGGATTTGGCTTGGATGCAGCAGCCGGATCATCATATTTTGGCTTGGGGCAGCCCAGAATACCCCGCTCTATTAGCAGAAATCTACGATCCGCCTCCCATTTTATATGCCAGAGGAAATTTACAATGTTTCACACAAACTGCCTTGGGCATGGTCGGGTCGCGTCATCCCAGTGCATCAGGTGCAGAAACAGCTTGGCAGTTTGCAAACGAATTGGCTCAAGTGCCGCTTACCATTGTCAGCGGGCTAGCCTTGGGGATAGATGCACAGGTGCATGAAGGATGTTTAGCAGCAGGGGGCGCAACGATTGCTGTACTGGGGACTGGGATTGATCTGATTTATCCCTATCGACACCGGACATTGGCAGATCGTATTGTTGCCCAAGGATTATTATTGAGTGAATTTCCCCTAAATAGTCCACCCAATGCTGGACATTTCCCCCGAAGAAATCGTATAATATCAGGTCTTTCTGCAGCCATTTTGGTTGTAGAGGCCGCGGTTCGATCGGGGTCATTGATCACTGCACGATTTGCAATGGAACAAAATCGGGATGTACTTGCTATCCCAGGGTCTATTCATTTAACCCAAGCACGTGGTTGTCACCGTTTATTACAACAAGGCGCAAGTTTGGTGACATCAGTACAAGAGGTGAAAGAAGAAATGCGTTTGGCAGATGAACCTCTTGTAAAAGACATACCAATTTTTTCTAAGATATGCGACAATCAGAGTTTGTTGTCCTGTATCGGATTTGAAACGACGACAGTCGATCACATCCTTATTCGAAGTAAGCTTTCTTTGGATGAGCTGTTGTGTGCGGTAGCAAAATTAGAGTTGGAAGGTTGGATACAGAGTGTTCCTGGTGGCTATATGAGGTGTCGATAAATGAAAGTGAGTTTATTTGAGATTCTATTAAGTTTATTTGAAAAAACGTTGACTCAGCTCAAAGAAAAACAAGAATTAAATGATTTGATGCCACTGGAGTCGGATTCGACGGAAATCATTCCTACGGAATCTAAAGTTGGTTTGGAAATTAAAGTTGTCAAAGAACAGACGTCGGCTGCCATGCGAGTATTTTCTGCGGATGAGCAAATGAAGTTGACCAAGGCGTCACATCAATTTTTGATGCGGATGTCGACTTTGGGTATTATTCCAGCGAATACAATGGAATTAGTGATGAATCGTTTGTTTTTCTCTGATTCTAGATTTGTATCTTTGCAAGAAACCAAATGGACCATTCGTAATACCTTGGCACAAACGATTGATCCTATTCAATTGGCATTTCTTGAGTTGGTGTTGTATTTTAAAGAAGATGGCTTGTCGTTGCATTAGGCTAAACCTTTTGACAGGGTTATCATCTGAGCTTAGAGTGTGCTGAGGTCTTGCGCTTATTTGAACTCCCCATTATGCTGTATCCATTTGTTAGCAGGTTTTGCTTATGTCTAAGTACGTGGTTGTTGTAGAATCCCCCGCGAAATGTAAGACCATCAAGAAATATCTTGGCAGTGAGTATGAAGTTTTGGCTTCGTACGGCCATGTGCGTGATTTGCCTCCCAAGAAAGGATCGGTTGATCCTGATCAACAATTTACAATGCTTTATCAACCGATTGAGCGCAATTCACGCCATGTTGATGCTATTGCCAAAGCATTGAAAAAAGCAGATGGTTTATTACTGGCAACGGATCCGGATCGCGAAGGGGAAGCCATTTCTTGGCATGTTCAAGAATTGATGGCGAAGCGCAATTTGTTAAAGGACAAAAAAGTAGAACGTATCTTTTTTAACGAAATCACAAAATCTGCGATTCAAGAAGCGATTCATCATCCCCGTGCAATTGCCATGGATTTGGTGAATGCGCAACAAGCAAGACGCGCCTTGGATTATTTGGTGGGCTTTTATTTATCTCCTTTATTATGGAAAAAAGTGCGTCGTGGTTTGTCTGCTGGTCGTGTGCAAAGTCCTGCTTTGCGATTAATTGTAGAGCGCGAAGAAGAGATTGAACGCTTTGTACCGCAAGAGTATTGGCAATTAATGGCTGCGTGTGAGCATGATAAAGCAAAATTTGAAGCGCGTTTGACCCATTTCCGCGAAGAAAAACTACAGCAATTTACCATTAGCGAAGCTGGACACGCAGAAGATGTGAAAGCAACACTGTTGGCGCAAGCCAAAGGTCATTTAGAAGTTGTAAAAGTTGAGAAGAAGCAGCGTAAGCGTAATCCTGCGGCGCCTTTTATCACTTCCACATTGCAACAAGAATCAGTACGAAAACTAGGTTTTACAGCCAGAAGAACCATGTCGACAGCACAGCAATTGTATGAAGGGATTGATATTGGTGCGGGCACGATGGGTTTGATCACTTATATGCGTACGGATTCAGTGCATATGTCTGCTGAGGCTATTGAAGATATTCGCGCGTATATTAATGCGCAGTACGATGCGTCTTATTGTCCGAAAGTACCCAGGGTATTCAAATCCAAATCCAAAAATGCTCAAGAGGCGCATGAAGCCATTCGCCCAACATCTATGAAACGTACACCTGAGATGTTAGCCAAGGCGCTGTCGCCGGATCAATTGAAATTATATACGTTGATTTGGAAGCGTACGCTGGCTTGTCAGATGGCTGAAGCGTTGTTGGATACAGTGGCGATCGATTTCCAAGCTGGCGATGGAATATTTCGTGCAAATGGATCTACTGTGGTATTTCCTGGGTTTCTTGCTGTGTATGAAGAAGGGCGTGATGATAGCAAGGATGACGGGGGCGGAGGTATGTTACCTGTTTTAGCCAAAGGCGATCGGGTGACGTTATTAGATATTGCTGCCAATCAACATTTTACCGAACCACCGCCTCGTTATTCCGAGGCTTCTTTGGTGAAAGCCTTGGAAGAATTTGAGATTGGACGGCCTTCAACGTATGAATCTATCATTCATAGACTGCAGCAGCGGGAATATGTGGTGCTTGATAAAAAAAGGTTTTCTCCGACGGATGTTGGACGCATTGTGAGCCGTTTTTTAACCACGTATTTTACACGTTATGTTGATTATCAATTTACCGCTGGTTTGGAAGATACGCTGGATGCGATTGCGCGTGGTGAGAAAGAGTGGGTGCCGGTATTGGATGAATTTTGGCAGCCCTTTATTCATCAAATTGACGAGATTGACGGCCAGGTGCAGCGCAAAGACGTGACCACGGAAGTGATAGATGAGAAATGCCCGAAATGCGAGCAACCACTGGCCATACGTTTAGGGAAACGCGGACGCTTTATCGGTTGTACGGCATATCCAGAATGCGATTATACCAAAGATTTGGCGAGCGATGGCTCGGACACATCAGAGCCAGATGTGGTAGAAGGACGCATCTGTCCGGAATGTTCTCATCCTCTGCATGTGAAGCATGGTCGGTATGGTCGTTTTATCGGTTGTAGCCATTATCCAGAATGCAAATTCATAGAACCCTTAGAAAAGCCGTCAGATACCGGCGTATCTTGTCCCAAATGCAACACTGCAACCATCGTCAAACGTAAATCTAGAAAAGGGAAGATTTTTTATTCTTGTAGTGCTTATCCCAAATGTGAGTACGCCCTATGGAATGAGCCCGTTGCAGAAGCGTGTCCCGCTTGTGCTTGGCCCATATTGACGCTCAAAGAAACCAAACGCAGCGGTCGACAAATCGTATGTCCGCAGGCGGAGTGTGGCTATTCTCGTTCTGATTGAGTCTTAGGATTGTTACATGGTGAACGACGCTTCAACCTTGGGGGTTCGTGGCATATTGTGGTGCGCTTTGGATCAGTGACATTGGTAGAACGACAAGGATATCCCGGCGTATACTTATAGATTTTGGGTGATACGGCGATATCTTCTGGTTCTTCGATGATCTCACCTTCGGTGTAAATGCATGAGCATAGTAGAAAAAGTACAGGGGTGAGGATGAGCCATCTCATTATTGTCTCCATTATGCTAGAATTGGCAGTGGCGATCACTTGATTAAGTTAATCATGTTTGGCGCGCGTTGACAATTGTTTTATCGGCTGACTATATGAAATCAAAACTATTTTCTGAACGTCTTAACCTTTGTTTAGATAAACTAGGATTGCCGCCCAAGAATTATGGGCGTATTCAGCAATTGGCTGCCATGGTTGGTTTATCGCATCGTGGTGCTGGCAAATGGCTCAGTGGTCAAAGCTCGCCGCCAGCCGGAAAGTTTGCTTTATTGGCCAAACAATTGCAGGTGGATGAGCATTGGTTGCGCACGGGCGAAGGGCAGATGTGTTGCAACGAAGATGCCATTATTGAACGCGGGGTTTTGGGCATAACGCTGGCGGTGCCTTTGTATTTGCTGCCTCATATTCCACAAACCCACAAACAACCTTATGATACGTTGACCTGTATTTTGCCGTATGCTGGCGATTTTTATGGTATTGTATTGAAAACCGAAGCCATGTCACCACGATTTCCTGCGGGTAGTATTATCATTTTTGATGCACAGGCCACTGCTAGAGATGGCGATTTTATTTTGGCGCAAGATCCTATGCATTCAGAGCCCATATTCAGACAGTTACTGAAGCGTGAAGAGGTGACCTATTTGCATGCCCACAATCCTAATTTTGAACGTTTGGCAGTACATGCTGAACCTGAGATTTTAGGGAAATTAGTGCAATCCATTGTGTCATTTGAATAAAACGCTGCGTCCCTGCAGCGGTCATGCCTGGTGGTATGTTGCGCGTCCTGCACAATGACATCCTGTCGAAAAGTACCATCCTTGGAATGATACTATAATGGTTTCAAATTTTGATGTCACTGCCCAAATTGATGGCAGCAACCCAAGAAATGTCTCAAATTTGTTTGAGATAGCGTCTGTACGAACGTTCTGTAAATCCAAAAGGCATACTATTAAAAAAAGATACCAGTACTTCTTGGGGTCGCTGTAAATGTAATCCTAAATCAGAGCATACTGTTTCAAGATGTTGCTCATTATTGGATGCTGATGGTGTGAAGCATGCCAAGGATGCCATGGGTCTATTGTTTTCAACGGTAAGCGAGATCAGCATATCACCCGCAATACGTTCACTGATATGGGTACTGTATGCCCATAATAGGCGGCAATCTTCTGGGTGTTCACTGTGATAGGAAACAAGACGTACTTGTTCGGATTCACCTTCGTGATTGGTCGTTAGAATATCCAAATACTGTTCTGTGATTTGTATGCGGGTGCCGGGCGTGGGGATGAGATGCTGGAAAGGTAATTGCTGTGTATCAATCAAGCCGGGCCAGGTCGTATGGTGTAGATTGGGGGAAATTAGGGTTCTTAAAAAAATCAAGAAATCAGTCGCGTTGACGTTTTGGTAGGGAATATTTTGGGTGTCTAACGCTTTGCCCAAGATTTGACGATAAGCTTTCAAGCCTTGTCGTTGCTGAGGTAAATAGGGGGCGGATACAAATAGATAATATTGAAAGGATGGTTCGCATGCGCTGTGGCGATGCAAGAACAGAGCGGTATGGCATGATTTGGGCGGATGTGTTTCTGAGATCAGGGTGTGCACGGTTTTTAAATGGGACGGATGAGACAAGAACAAATGGTATCCAAATCCTAACGAATTACGATTGCGGTAGATGGCGTGCGCATCAATCTCACGATAGGGTAATAATTGTTGCAACGTGTGCGTGGACAAGATCGTAGGTAAGATCATGAGTCATACTTCCATGGTTGGATTGCTGGTATTCCTTTCCTGGGTGATTATGCTATGCTCTTTAGCATTTGTAAAGTACAGGACTTCCGCAAACACACGATCTCTTCGTTAAAAGTTTTTTTAATTCGGCTATTTAGTCCATCATCTAAACGCCCTCATTAAAAAAACGTTTGCCTCGAGCTCTTGTGTTTGCGGAAGTCCTGCTAAAAGCAAGGAGGAGATATGCCAACATTTGATATTGTTTCAGAAATGGATATGGTGGAGTTGCGTCATGCGGTGGATAACGCGAGCCGGGAAGTTGGGACACGTTTTGATTTTCGTGGGACTTTGGCTAGCATTGAATTAAAGGATTTGACCGTAACGTTGAAAACCGAATCGGACTTCCAAGTACGGCAATTGGAAGAATTGTTTTCTAATCATTGTAGCAAGCGCGGTATCAGTGCTGCGAGTGCAGACATTGAAGATGAGCCGGTGCATAGTGGTAAAACCTTTACGTTGACCATGACGTTCAAGCAAGGGATTGATCAACCTGCGGCTAAAGACATTGTGAAATTATTGAAAGAAAGCAAACTTAAAGTCCAGTCCTCAATTCAAGGGGAAAAAATCCGAGTGTCTGGAAAAAAACGTGATGATTTACAAGAATGCATTGCCTTTCTGAAAAAGGCAGATATTGCATTACCACTACAGTTTGATAATTTTCGGGATTAAGCGCACGGGTTTTCTACGGTGTTGCGTTTGAGTCATATGTGCGTATTTCAGTGCCGCTTGTTGCTGTTGTCCTTATATTTGAGAAAAACCCAAGCTTAGTCGCCATATAGCCGACAAGAACAACTTCGCTTGTGATCATGCTGGCACTAAGGCTAAGACTAGTACGGTACCTCATATTTAACGCAGCCAATACAGGAAAAATCTAGAACATGTTTTTTTGCGTGGAGGTCCACTATCTCTCGTTTATTTTTTATGAGAATATGAGGCGATGGACTAAAGTTTAAGAGATGTCGGATGCATCGGATTTTTAAAAAATTGCTGTGGCTTGCGCTACTATTTGTTTGGATGAGCATATTGCAGGCACAGACCCAACCGAAATTCACTCTTATCCCAATCACGCCCACTGCTGTAAGTGTTCCTTACAATACCAATGTGGCGGTGCAGTATACATTGACGAATCAAACCAAAATAGGTCGTAATTTGGTTGTTGCTGTTCCGACATTACCCGGTATCACGCAGATTACGTCTGGGGTAGGTATTTGCCCTAATCCAGTGACGCTTTCTCCTGCAGAATCTTGTACGGTATGGTTTAATTTAAATGGAACAGGGCTTGGTTCAGGGCGGGTTTTCACACAACCCATCGAAGTGTGTAAAACTTATCCGCAGTCTACAGCGCCTACCCCATTTCTTTGTTCACGAACAAGTCTAGCTAATCAACTTTCTATTACCCAGCAGCGTGTCGCCACTATTTCTGAAAGCCAACGTCTTTTGATACTCAATGGATCGACAGGAAATACTGGCCAAATAACAGTGACCAATGGTTCGACGGAGACAGCTACTAATATTTCTGCCAATCTAACAGGTACCGCGTTAGAGAGCTATGTGACTCAAGATGCGAGTAATTGTGTGTCAGTGGCACCGGGCCAAAGCTGTAATTTACTGTTTACACCAGCGGGTGAAGCGGTGAGCCTTACCCGGTTTCCAATTAGTGGTGATAATACAACTATTTTAAATGCCGCCATTAAAGTCATCAATTTAGGGGATGCTCAAATCCAAATCACTAGCGGAGAAACGTTGGTTCTGACAGAACCCGGTGGCACAGGGACGATGACAGTCATGAATAACTCCCCTGGGATTACTGCAACTGGTATTTCTGCTACTTTGACCACGGCCTTGATTGATGCGGGAGTGACTCAAGTGTCGACTGATTGTGCGAATTTGAATTATCCTGAAAGTTGCACTTTATCTTTCACGGCGGGCTCAACGGTAGTGACGCAGCAAACAGTCGAAGTATCTGGAAGCAATACTTCGGTTGATACAGCTACGATTACGGTTGATAGTAGTACTTTATTAGCACTCGAATTGTTGCCTCCCACGGCACTCTCATTTCCATTAGGTTCTACAACAACGCAATCGATGACGATTCAAAATAACTCCGATCAAAATGTTACTGGGATTGCACCTGATTTTTCTGGCACGGCATTGAATGGTGCGATAGAAGTCACTTCAAACGCTTGTAGTGGTACGACGGCTCCTGGTGGCACATGTGTCATTACCTATCAATTGGCTTCGGGTCAAACCACAGTGATTCCAGCTACTACCTTTCCTATTTATGGAAATAACACGACCACAGTGGTCGGTACCATTTCTGTAGCCACCTATTTTGCTTACTACGCTAAGGCGAATATTACTGCGGAGCCGTCTGTTAGTTACTCAGTTTATGGTTGTGATCTTGCGCCTGCAGATGGGACTTTATCAAATTGCACAAATGAAATAACCAGTGATTATCCTTTAAATCAATTAGTGGTTGATGCAACGAATAATTATCTATATGTTTCTCAATTTGCTAATGACGGTCTGGGGTTTAATGGCATTAAAAGGTATACCATTGATACCTCTACTGGCTCGTTAAGCAATGAAGAACAAACCAAGCGTTTTGAAACGCAGATTCCATTTGGTATTGTTCTAAATCCTGCTGGTACGGTGCTCCATATTTCTAATGGGCAGTTTGAAGAAAATCAAGTGCACTATTGTGATACCAGTGACTTTACTAATTGTGGAGAAACGTTGACTGGTACTCTCGCTACCTCAGGCACTTATGATATGGTCACAAATGCTGCTAACACTTATCTCTATTCTGTCAGTGGTTCCAATAACGACGATCAAAACTTTGTGGGTCAATGTCCGATTAACGCCAGTGGAACGCTAGAAACTTGTACAGCATCAGGTAACGTATTGATAGGGGAAGAATATTATAGCATTGTGCTAAACCCAGCAGAGACATTGGCATATGTCAGCAATTATCTGCAAGGAGGTATCAATCAGTGTACGATAAGTAGCTACCTCATTACATCTTGTGTCTTAGCGGAAACGTTCACTGATCAGTTTACGACTGGCATGGCTATCAATACCACAGGAAATCATTTGTATGTCGCAGTATCTCCAAATCTTTCTGTGACAACAGGGGTTCCTTACGTTGCGCTTTGTACCGTTAATGGCAGCGGTGGTTTGGCATGTGTTGATTCTGGCGCAAATATAGGTACTACGGAGGGTGGTATTCAAGGTCTTGCCATTTGGGAGCAACCATCTTCATCATGAATGCTTAATAGGGTTTAGTAAGTAGCAGGGGTAAAAGGACGTTTGGTCGTGTTGTTTTGACGAGGAGTTTGCCAATCACATTATGAATTGTTTTACAGTATGATGTAAATACACATCATACTGTAAAACAAAGGTCTTAGGATTGTTTTAAATGTGCGCTGCCCAGTAGATAAGTGGATTCGGTGACTTGGCCTACAAGGTTGCTTGCTTGTGACACGCGGCCTTGTATTTCTGAGGAGTTCCACCAAGTACATACTTGACTGGCTACATTTGCGTAAACTTTACCACTTTCGGTAACTACAGCTTCGCCATATACTGCCCCTTTATCAATATAGTAATTCATATTTTCTACAATGTTTTGACCTGGGTCAGGAATAACATTAGCCGAAGTAGTTGCAGGTTGTGCTCCCAGAATTTTTTTACGTGTTGCAGCCACTACAGGTTTATTTTCCACTGGTAGTTTAGGTAGCTCTTCATCTGAAACAGCAAATCCAGACATAGAACTTGGCATCACAGGTTGAAAATCATTTTCCTGGATTTTCTGCCCTAGCTCCGCATAGCGTTGATGTTTGAGTATCCAATAAATAGCTTGTGAGGTGACAAACAAGCCACCGGTGACACCTAAGGCGATTAACCCTGCTGGGTTGGAGACAGCCACGATGCCAGCCGCAATTGCGACTACCCCAGTAGCGCCGCCACCATAAATTGCATGATTGCGAATTCGTTTGCGTTCATTGCTGGCGACAGTTTTGGGATATTCTTTCGCGAAAGCCACTTCCTGTTTAATAGCTGTTATGCTGGCTGCTATGGTAGTGTTGATTACTGGATTAGAGCTACCTTTTTGTGCTTCTAAGAAGTTGAGGAAGTCGTCCGTTGTTTGGTCGCAATGATTTATTTTTATAATGTGATTACGAAGTACCTCCAAAGAAGCATGGCGCACAGATTGATCTTTTAGCGTATCGTAATGTTGAGTCAATGCATGCACTAGGGTTCGACGAGCTGCAAGAGCAGCCGACTGTGCTGATGAATTACCCATATCAATCTCATACTTGAAAAAATTCATATCAATCTCTCAAAATGACAAAATAAAAGTCGATCGTAACACAAAAAAAGATTTATTGCAATAATATTGAACAATATGGTCTTTTTATTCCCCTTTATTGCGAGGAACCCATTTTCGTGTGCGTTAGATACTAAAAATGAAAATTCATGGCAGAAAAAATGGTTTCGATGGCGATCAAAATGATGATGATGATTTCCAAATGGTGAGAATGGCGATTTTCTAGGTAACTATTAAACATATCAAAAATTTCATTTAAGGTGTCGAGGCGATGGTTGATGGCGTTGACACGGCGTTGTATGTGTAGATAGCGTTCTAACATGATGTAGTATTCTTCTAAAGAGGGATGTTGCCAAAAGTATTTGGGATGATAAAGAAAGTTTGAAATCAGGTTCATTTCACTTTTGGCACCCAGGAGTTCGCCCACGATTTTGCGCAGTTGTTTGCGTTTGACTTTCATTTGGCCTTTGGCAGAAATGCTATGAATCAATGGGGTGTATTTATCAATCAGCGCTTCTAAAATGGTTTCGAAATATTGTAATTTGACGGATTGTGAAAAGCCGTAAGACAGGCTTAGTTTGAGATCATCTGTATCCATGGTTCTGTCGATACTCAGACAATCTACTTCAAAATAGCCGTGTGGTTCAATGGCCGTTCTGTCACCCAGAGAACAGATGAATTCGTCATGTACTTCAAAAGGGATAGGTTTTTCTGCAAATTGTTTGATGGTTTCAATATAATCATGAATATGATGGCGCTTGACGCCCCATGAGACGATGGTCCCATTACGAAAAATAAAGATGACCTGTTTTCCCCCTTCGGTTTTTAGTTTCAGGACATCACGGAATCGTACTGCATTATTGCTTAAGCCGGAGGTTTTATAATAATTATCCAAGCGGCTTAAATCAATTTTACTGGCAATACAATAAGTCAGGCATTCCATCTTTCTCTCGGTATATTTAAACGACTTTTTACCCTATGTTTCGCGTACGTAGGTATAACAATCTTGCTATGCCTCAGTCTCAAGGGCTTCGCGGCCGGAATAAGCTTTACGCTTATCAACTTTGCCACTCAGCCAAGTGGGGCAAACATCTAATATTTCGGCAATTCTATTGAGTTGTTCCGCCGGTGGCGATAGATGACCGAAGATCATGGCATTGGCCATGTGTCTGGTTACGCCAAATACTTTTGCGATGGCTTTTATTTTTTCATTCAAATCATCTGGAAAGTCCATTCCAGCTAATTCACGATTAAAGCGTTGAGAAAACACTTTGGCGTATTGCATCATCAATCTCCCTGATTGAATTTTTAGTCCATCTATCTATCCTAGGGCTATAAAAAAATTTTTACAACTCTTTCTCTTTTTCTTTTTCTTCTTGTGCTTGATAATAATTCAATTGCAGCTCACGTGCGGCACGAACATCATCTAAACGTTTGGATGGTAGGGTGTGTGGTGCTTCTTTAAGAATGTTGGGATCAGTTTTGGCTTCTTGGAGCACGGTGTCCATGATACTGACAAATTGATCTAAGGTTTCTTTGCATTCAGTTTCTGTTGGTTCAATCAAGAAGCACTCCGGGACCATGGTTGGAAAATAGGTGGTGGGTGCATGCACGTCGAAATCGAGTAAGCGCTTGGCCAAATCCATTGCTGAAGCACCATACATCTTTTTTTCATGTTTTAAGGTGATGACAAATTCATGGCTCGCGCGGCGGTCAGGGTAGGCGGGACGATAACCCACGTGTTTGAGCTCGGTTAACAAATAATTTGCATTGAGGGTTGCATACTCAGCGACACGGACCAAACCTTGTTGTCCGAGCATGCGAATATAAAAATAAGCACGCAATAATATCCCTGCATTACCCATAAAACAAGATAAGCGTCCAATACTTTGTGGGTAATCTTTTGTCGTTGCAAAACGATAGGTATCTTTGTCTTGCACCACGATGGGCATGGGTAGAAAAGGTTTTAAACGTGGCCCGACGGCTACTGGCCCGGCACCTGGGCCACCGCCACCATGGGGGGTTGCAAAGGTTTTATGCAAATTCAAATGCATGACATCGAATCCCATATCGCCGGGGCGAACTTTCCCCATAATGGCATTCAAATTGGCGCCATCATAATAGAGCAAGCCACCAGCGGTATGAATGATGTCAGCAATTTCTTTGATTTGCTTCATAAACAACCCAAGGGTGGAAGGATTGGTGAGCATGATACCGGCTGTTTTCGACCCAACTTTTTTTCGTAGTACCTCAATGTCGACTTCACCATCATCGCGGGTAGGTATTTCTATCGCTTTATACCCGCAAATTCGTGCCGACGCAGGGTTGGTACCATGAGCGGCATCTGGGATGAGGATTTCATCTCGTTGGCTGTCACCTTGTGCTTTGTGATACGCCTTGATCATGGCCACACCGGCAAACTCTCCTTGCGAGCCCGCCATCGGTGTTAAGGAAATACCTGCCATGCCAGTGATGTCCTGTAAATAAGTTTGTAATTCAAATAAGGCTTGAAGTGTTCCTTGGCTATAGCGTTCTGGTGTTAGGGGGTGGAGATTAAGAAAGCCTGGCAATGATGCTGCTTTGTGGACACCGCGTGGATTATATTTCATGGTACAAGAGCCGAGCGGATAGAATTGCGTATCAATCGCAAAATTCTTTTGTGATAAGCGCGTATAATGGCGTACAACTTGAAGCTCAGAACACGCAGGTAATTTGGGCGGAGCGCTGCGCTGAAATTGATTGGGAATGGTATAAGGGCTTTTGATAGCACCAGGACCCTGTGCAGATGCTTGGCGTGACGGCTGTGATTGTTCAAAAATCAACATAACGGCCCCTCCGACGCTGTGAGGAGATCTTTGAGCTCATCACGATGTTTGGCCGGTGTGAATTCAAAAAATTCATAGGTCACAATATCAGCCATATAGTAGGGGTCGGATTGCAAAATAGTTTCTAATTGGGCTTTGTCCTGGGTTAGGGCAATGATGATACCGCCCGTACGAGGTTTCAGCGGACCAGATGCCAACAACAAGCCTTGTTTGTAGTAATACTCTAAAAATTCACGGTGTGCTTGCAAGTATTTATCAACTTCAGTCAGTGGCGCGATATAGGTGAGATGCACAATGATCATGAGGCCCCTTGTTTTAAACATATGCGCAATGCATCGACATAGTGCCGAATGTCTTCAGCACTTCGTTTTTCTGTTGCACAAACCAAAAGGGTATTTTGCAAGTTTGGATAGTGTTCGTCAACTGCATAACCAGCAGCAATGCCCTGTTGGTGCATGGCATTTACAATATCCGTAACTGGTCTTTGAAATTGTAATAAGACTTCATGAAAATAAGGCGCAGAAAACACTACGTCTACGCCTGGAATTTGCTGTATGGCTTCGACCAAAGCGTGGGTGTTGTGATGGCAATGTTGCGCAACTTGTTCTAATCCTTCAGGTCCAAGCAAGCTCATGTACATTGTTGCTGCGGTAACCAATAAGCCTTGGTTGGTGCAAATGTTTGACGTGGCTTTGCCGCGCCGAATGTGTTGTTCGCGTGCTTGTAAGGTTAGGGTGTATCCGGTGTTACCATCCAAATCTACGGTTTGGCCGATAAGTCGGCCTGGTAATTGCCGCACATGTTTTAATTGCGTACTGAAAAACCCAAAGTAAGGTCCGCCCGATGCCAAAGGGGCGCCCAGAGGTTGGCCTTCACCACAGGCAATGTCTACGCCATGTTTTCCCCAAAGGCCGGGTGGTTTTAAGACGGCGAGTGCTATGGGATTGACGCACGCGATGCTGATGATTTGATGTTCATGGGCCCAATTACTTAATGCATCCACTTCCTCCAAACAGCCGAAGAAATTTGGCTGCGGGATGATCAAAGCTGTGATGTTTTGATCTTGATACGCCTGCAACTCAGATAATGAGATGGTGCCGACTTTGGGATCGAACGGTAGGGTGATGATTTCAATATGCCGATTTTTTAAAATACATTCTAGGGTCGCACGATAGAAAGGATGCAAACTACCAGCCACTAAAATACGTGGCTCGTTTGATTGCTTAATGCGCACCGCCATCAAGGCAGCCTCAGCTAAGGCAGACGCGCCATCATACATAGATGCATTGGCCACAGCCAATCCTGTGAGTTCAGCAATCATGGTTTGAAATTCATACAATACTTGCAAATTACCTTGACTGGCTTCTGCTTGATACGGGGTATACGCAGTTAAAAATTCACCGCGGCTGGCGATGTCCCAGACCGCAGCAGGGCAATGATGATCATAGGCACCTGCGCCAATGAAACAAAGATCAGATTTGTTTTGATCGGATAATCGTTGTGCTAAAGCCAGCATGGTCATTTCATTGATGCCATCAGGCACATCTTTGAAACCATGCTGGATGAGATCAGCTGGGATTTCATCAAACAAAGCATCGATTTGACTGACGCCAATGCGTTCCAACATTGCTTGTTTGTCTTGTTGATTATGAGGAATAAAAGGCATACTTAATGGTCCTCAGCAAGGTCTTCCAAATAATCCGCTTCATGTAATAATTCGCTGATTTCTTCGAGTGCGGCATCTTTGTCATGCGGTTTGATTTTTAGCAACCATCCTTCTTCATAAGGGTCTTTGTTGACTAACGCGGGGGCTTCTATCGCTTTGCTATTGATCTCAGTGATGACACCGCTGATTGGTGCATTGATTTCAGACGCAGCTTTGACTGATTCTAATACTCCAATTTCATCACCGGCATGGACTTCAGTCCCTACACTGGGTAATTCGATATAGACCATGTCTCCTAACAAGCTTTGTGCATGTTTGGTGATGCCAATGCTCATCGCGTCTTCTTCTGGATTCAACCATTCATGGCTTGTTGTATAACGTAAGTGTTTCATGATCATTTTCCTTTGTTGATAAATCGCAGTTTACCCATTTGGGCCAAACAGCGTTTGTCGCGAATTTCTACCCAAACGTTGTCTTTGGCGGCAAGAGGGACGCGGGCGAATCCAATCGATTGATTGAGTGTGGGAGAGAATGTGCCACTGGTGACGATGCCTTCTCCTAATCCATCGGTCATGATTTTTTGACCTGCGCGTAGTATCCCTTTGTCTTGCAAGGTAATCCCTACCAGTTTTTGTTCTAAGCCGTGTTGTTTTTGTGATAATAGCGTGCCACGTCCAATAAAGTCGCGATCATTTGGTTCCCAAGTGACGGTCCATGCTAGGCTAGATTCTAGGGGTGTGGTTGATTCGTCCATGTCTTGACCGTACAATAGCAATCCTGCTTCAATACGTAAGGTGTCTCTGGCCGCCAAGCCGCAAGGGCTCACCCCTTTGGCAATCAGTGCTTGCCAAATTTGAGTAATATCTGCGGGTGACGCTATGATTTCTAAGCCATCTTCCCCGGTATAGCCAGTACGGGCAATAAATAAATGATCTGGTTCGACACATTCAAAGGGTGCGATGGTGGATAGGGCGTCGGTTTGTGATGCACTTAGGACTTGCATTGTTGTTTCGATGGCTTTTGGACCCTGCACTGCGATCATAATCAAATCATTGCGTTCTTGGATATCTGCGGCATAACCTTGGATGTTTTGGTGCAGCCATTCTAAATCACGTTGTTTGGTGGCTGCATTCAAAATCAAACGATAATTATCAGGACTACGTTGGTACACAATCAAATCATCAATGATGCCGCCAAAACGATTACACATACAACTGTATAACGCACGTCCCACATGCGGCAATTTATCAATATCATGCGTTAGCACTGTGCGCAAAAATTGACGGCCGCCAGCACCTAAAATATCGACAATTGTCATATGCGACACATCAAATAAGCCTGCTTGGGTACGTACTTTTTTGTGTTCTTCTAGCTGCGATCCATAATGTAAGGGTAGATGCCATCCATGGAAATCGACCATGGTTGCGCCCAAAGCGAGATGTTCTTGATGAAGCGCTGTTTCTACTATCATGCCAATCCTCTACACAAACGTTTTAGTAATGGTGGGTTTTTCACAACGACATGCAGGGGTTGTGATCGTGGTATTAAAACTGGTCAGTGCTAGACCACGAACGCCTTCATTAGATTGTGCTGCGAAGGTGATGACCACAGCCAATGTTTGTTTTTGCTGATACGATTTGTTTTTGTATAAGACCATTAGTGGCATATTGGCTTGCCATTCTTTGCCATTATTGATCAATTTGATGGTAGGAGGCAGCAATGCGACAGCAGAAACTTCATACTTGTTTTTTTGGACAGATTCTTTGAGTTTGGCGGTTTCTAACGCCTTGGTGTAGGTGATCCAACTTTTTGCGGTGAAGTATTTTGCAATTTCTTTTTGTCTAGCCAAAAAATTATCAGCAGTAAACGTGTAAGCGCTGACAATGGCTTCGTTTGCCCACACCGACAGGTCTGAGTCACTGGGTGTTGCATGAGCAGGCGATAGGATGCATGAGAACCATAAAGCGATGCCATAGCTTAAAAAAGATCGAATGGTATGGTTTGATTTATGAGTCATCATCGTCTCCTGTTGATTTTAAATCGGACAGGACTTACGAAAACCCCCGATCTCTGCGTTGGATTTCGAAGTTTTTCATAAGTCTTGTCGGAACAACCCCACGCATTTTATGGTAACATGAGCGTTGGAGCTGTTCAAATCAGAATATTTAATATGAATCAAAACCGCGTCTACGACAAATTAGGCCATGTGAGTCGATTGTTTAATCGATGGGATGTGTTGTTGTTGATTCTAATTTTCGCGATTTTCTTTTTTTTGGGGTGGACCAGTGAGCAAATGGCAAAACCGTATGCTTTGGGTGAGCCATTGCCGATCTCGTTGGCGCCGATCCATCTGCCTGGGTATGCGTTAAGAACAGTCTTGCGCTTGTTTATTGCGTTGCTGGTGTCGGTGATTTTTTCTTTGCTGGTCGGGACCTTGGCTGCGAAAAACAAACGTGCTGAACGATTGATTATACCTGCAATTGATATTTTGCAAGCGGTGCCGGTGTTGAGTTTTTTAGCGATCACGGTGGTGGGGTTTGTGCAGTTATTTCCCGGTAGTTTGTTGGGACCAGAATGTGCTTCAATTTTTGCAGTGTTCGTATCACAGGTATGGAATATTACGTTTAGCTTTTATCAGTCTTTGAAGACGGTCCCTGATGATTTGCGTGACGCGGCTTCTGTGTTTCAATTGTCTGCGTGGCAATTTTTTTGGAAAGTAGAAGTACCCTGTGGGATGTCTTCTTTGTTGTGGAATATGATGGTGTCGATGTCGGCGAGTTGGTTTTTTGTGGTGTTGTCAGAAGCGATTGTGGTGGGGCATCAAGACATTCGTTTACCTGGGATCGGGTCCTATATCGCATTGGCGATCGAACAACATAATGTGCACGCATTGTTATATGCTATTTTGACGATGTTGGTGGTGATTTTTTTATACGATCAAATTTTATTTCGGCCTTTGGTCACTTGGTCCGAGCGTTTTAAAATGGATCAGGTTGAAGGGGAAGAATATCAATCATGGCTGGTGGATTTGTTGCGTTTGAGTCCGATGATGAAGCAAATGGAGACCGGCATTCGAATTGTGAAAGATCGTTTTATCAACACCCGTTATTTACGATTCGGTGCCTTGGGATCAGTTGCTGAAGAAGGCAGTTCGAAACCTAGATCTCAGGACTGGTTGTGGTCCAGTTTCGTGCTCGCCGTGATTGGTGTGGCTGGTTATCAATTGGGTGTTTATATTTTAAAAACCCTCAGTGGTCGTGAAATCCTGCATGTTTTTTTATTGGGTGCTGCCACAGGCACCCGAGTGATTGTGTTGATCATACTGAGTTCTTTGGTTTGGATTCCAATCGGGGTATGGATTGGTCGACGTCCGTATTGGACACAAAGAATGCAACCCATCATTCAATTTGTTGCGGCATTTCCAGCTAATTTATTTTATCCATTGTTTGTCATTGCTATTGTGCGCTGGCATTTGGATGTGGAAATTTGGTTAACCCCGTTAATGATTTTAGGTACGCAGTGGTACATTTTATTTAATGTGATTGCTGGCGCATCTTTGATGCCTCGAGATCTGTGTTTGGCGGCAGATAATTTCGGTGTTACCGGATGGCAATGGTGGCGACGTTTGGCATTACCAGCTATTTTTCCTTATTATATTACAGGTGCGATTACGGCAGCGGGTGGGGCGTGGAATGCAAGTATTGTTGCAGAAGCGGTCAGCTGGGGGTCAACGCATTTGCAAGCAACGGGCTTAGGGGAATATATTCAAACCAATGCCACGCTTGGAAATTTCCCCAAAATTGCATTGGGTACCGCCATGATGTGTTTGTATGTTTTGATTTTTAATCATATGATTTGGCGGCCACTGTATCGCTTGGCGCAAGAACGATATCAAATGTCTTCATGAAGTGAGGTTGAGGTATGGCAGAAACAATTTTATCGATTGAACATTTACGTAAAACGTATAAAAAAACGGCTGCCCAAGATTTATTGGTATTGGAAGACGTACAGTTCAAATTGCAAAAAGGTGAAATTGTTGCGCTGTTAGGAAAGTCCGGTTCGGGAAAATCTACTTTGTTACGTATCATTGCCGGTTTGGTATCGCCCACAGGCGGACGTGTATTGTATCGAAACCAACCTGTGACGCAGCCTGTGCCAGGGATTGCGATGGTATTTCAATCTTTTGCACTCATGCCCTGGTTAACGGTATTAGAAAATGTAGAATTGGGTTTGGAAGCGCAAGGGATCTCGCGTAAAGAACGTCGAGAACGTGCCATTGAAGCCATAGATATTATTGGTTTGGATGGATTCGAATCTGCATTTCCCCGAGAATTGTCTGGTGGGATGCGTCAACGAGTGGGGTTTGCGCGTGCGTTGGTGGTGCATCCTGATGTATTGTTGATGGACGAGCCATTCTCGGCGCTCGATGTATTGACGGCGGAAAACTTAAAATCGGATCTGCTGGAATTATGGCAGGAGAAAAAAACCAATACCAATGGGATATTATTGGTCACCCATAATATCGAAGAAGCAGCAATGCTGGCAGATCGCATCGTAATTTTGGGATCTGATCCTGCTTACATTCGTGCAGATTTACCCGTAAATTTGGCGCAACCACGTAATCCTGAGTCGCCCGAGTTCCGACATTTGGTGGATAGGATTTATACAGTGATGATTTCTGCAGTCGAAGGTAAAAATCGTTCTTCGGCGCATCGCGAGCATCAAATTGGCTTAGGGTATCGTTTGCCTGATGTAGAGCCATCTGAATTGTCAGGATTGATTGAAACCATGACGTCACTCAAGGAAGTCATTGATTTGCCAGAATTGGCAGATGAATTAATGATGAATGTCGATGATTTGTTTCCAATTTTAGAGACGTTAGAAGTCTTAGAATTTGCGAAGATCACCGAGGGGGATGTTCATTTGAGTGCGTTAGGAAAAGAATTTTCTGATGCTGATTTACAGACTCGAAAATTATTATTTGCTCAACAATTGTTAGAAAAAATCCCCCTGGCAAGCTACATCCGCCGAGTCTTGGATGAAAAGACCAGTCACCGTATTTCTGAAGAACGCTTTTTGACTAAATTAGAAGATTATTTAAGTGAAAATGAAGCCGGCCGTGTTTTAAAAACCATGATCGATTGGGGCCGATATGCAGAAATTTTTGCTTATGATTATAAAACCGGGTTTTTAAGTTTGGAAAATCCAGGGACAGCTGGTGGTGATTCAGATACATAAATTATTCCAAGGTTTCAAGATAATGTCCCACCGCCTGCATTTCTTTATCGCTCAATTTAGATGAAATACTCCGCATGATCTGCATTGGATCGGACGTGCGCTCAGCAGTTTTGAATGCTTGCAATTGTTGGATGAGGTAGTCAGATTGTTGATGCGAAATCATCGGAAAACCCGCATGCGCTGCGCCGCGTCCATCCGGACCATGACATGCAATACAAGCCGGGATTTGTTTGCTGTTATCACCGAGACGATACAAATGCTCACCAAGTGCGCGATCAGCTTTTTCAGTTTTTGCAGGTGCCACAGGTTGCTTGGCATAAAACGCTGCCAAATCTTCCATATCTTGAGCACTTAAAGTCCCCACCATCGGTGACATCATGGGATTCTTGCGTGCTTTACCCTCCTGATACAATTTTAATTGTTGCAACAGATAGGAAGCATGTTGTCCTGCCAAATTTGGCCAAAGGGGTTGCACACTGACACCATGTGCACCATGACAGGCGTTACACGTCAACGCCTTCGCTTCCCCTGCGTGGGGATCGCCTACTGCAAAACTGTTGCCATAGAGACAGAGCAATAGAGATAGGAGAAACCGTCGAATAATACGCATAGACTGACTTATTAGCAATAAAGGGGTCAAAGATAACACAAAACAGTGGGTTGATAAATCAAGTGACTGTGCTTGAGAATATAACTGTTCATTGATTATTTCTTTACCTTCATGTCAAGAAGCATTAAAATGTGCATTTTTTATAGTGTGTGATTTTTATAGACAGGATTTTCTTGTCCGAGAATGGTGCTTAGAGGAGAGATATAATGAGTAATAATAAAGCAGATAAAAGAAGATCAAAACCCCCTAAAAAATCAGATGAAAATTCAAGTGCCGCTGCAGCTCCGGTGACACCTAGTGTTTCTTTTGATGACCCATTCACCGATGTGCTTAGTACGGTAAAAGAACCTGCAGATTCGGCTAGTACGCAAGATGATAGATCTGTTCATCAAGCAGTGCTTGATGAAAAGCAAAGGCAAATCGATGCGCTAGAAAATGAGCGCCAAGATCTAGTTACCAGGATTTCAGCATTAGGTTCAGAAAAAGATGCTGTGTTAGCTGAAGCCAAGATTAGAGAAAAAGCATTGACTGAAAAATTGGCTGCTGCTAATCATGCGTCTGATGCTATGACGGCTAAAATGGAACAGTTTATGCTTGATTTTCAAGAAAAATCTAAAGCAATAGTGGCTGAGCGGGAACAGCTGAAAGTTGAGATTTCTGAACGAGATTTAAAGATTGCACAATTAGTACAAAGTCGTGTAAATTTAGAATCAAAGGCAACGGAGTCTCTTAAGGCAAAAAACATTATAATTTCTGAGCTCCAGGTGGAATTGGATACACTCAAAGTCAACCAGGCAGATGTTTCTGCTGAAGGCAACCTGGCGGACTCAGCTGACAGCCTAGAGTTGACTAGAGTGCAAGCAGAGCTTAAAACAGCTCTTGCTGCAAATGACTATTTATCAAATTGTTTGAATGAGAAAGCAACAGAATTGTGGGAGCTCCAATCACAGCAGCCTGCGGCCCCAGCATCTTCAACCTTAGCGCCAGCTTCTGCGGGAAAAGCAAAACAACGTGAACTGGAAGCTTATGCTGCTATCAAACATCTACGGAATGCAATAACACCTGCAGATACCAAAGCAGATAAAGCGCGGATGCGTATTATCAACTGCTTGGAGCAGGCTTTCAATGAGACTGATCCAGATGCTTATTTTAAAGCAAACCAGGCGTATTTAAATAAGGATTTAAAAGCCTTGGGGACATGGGGATCATTGTTTAACACGGCAGTGAATGCGATCTTGGCAGTGGCTGCCTGTTTATCTGTGGTAGGGATTACACTGCTCTCTTTGACTGGTAATTTGCAAACTAACCGGGAAAAATCAGGTAGTGCGTTTGCGTTCACTATGTTTGCCGATCGACAAAAGGCGCAACGCGATGTTCATACTGTTGTGGCTGCGTTGACGGATGGACCTCGGTGCGGCGGATAAGCTTTCATCCCCGCGAAGGCGGGGATCCATGCTCCAAACAAAGTCAGGAGCATGTTCTTGGGATGGATTCCCGCCTTCGCGGGGATGACAGGGTGGGCGTTGGTGAGTATAATGCCCCATGCTAAACAACCCATACATCCAAGCAGAATTCCTTAAAAGTGCGGCACGTGTTGAACAACTACCCGCAGATACGGGTTACGAAGTTGCATTTGCTGGGCGTTCTAATGCAGGTAAATCCAGTGCGTTGAATTGCCTAACGGCAAACAAACGTTTGGCGCGCACCTCAAAAACACCTGGGCGCACCCAATTGATCAATGTGTTTACCGTCAAAGATGTCGATCATCGTTTGATTGATTTGCCAGGTTATGGGTATGCCAAAGTCACATTACAAACCAAGCTGGATTGGCAAAAGCATCTGGCGCACTATTTAGAAGTTCGTGCCAGTCTCAAATGTTTGGTCATCTTAATGGACTGCCGCCATCCACTCAAAGAATCAGATCAAATGTTGGTCCAGTGGGCTGTGGATCGAGGATTGGCTATTCATCTCATATTGACCAAAGCCGATAAATTGAGTCGCAGTCAAATCCAACAAACCGTACAGAAAGTTCGTCAATATTGCGCTCGTCTTCCACATACCACAGAAGACTACCCACACCCGACTGTGCAAGCATTGTCGACCTTGAAAAAACAGGGCATTGATGATTTGATCGAAGTACTAGATCATTGGTTCGAGTGGTAAACATGTTACATGTGGTGTTATACCAACCAGAAATCCCTCCCAATACCGGTAATATCATGCGCTTATGTGCCAATACGGGGACGGTGTTGCATCTGATTCACCCGCTTGGGTTTGTTTTGGAAGACAAGCGCATGCGCCGCGCTGGTTTGGATTATAAAGAATTTGCGTCTGTGATCCACTATCCCAATCAAGAGGCTTTTTTCAGCGAACATGCGCAGCGACGTATTTTTTGCTGTTCTACCAAAGCCACAGAACGTTATGATGAAGTGCAGTACCAAGCAGAAGACATGCTATTATTCGGCCCTGAAACACGAGGGCTACCGCAGTCTTTATTAGAACAATATCCGGCGATTCGTATCCCAATGCATGCCGAAAGTCGGAGTCTTAATTTGTCTAATGCAACGGCAATTATATTGTATGAAGCATGGCGACAATTGGGGTTTGTATAATAACGGTTGTCTCATTTCTATGTCTCTCGTTCCGCGCTTTATGCGCGGAATCCAGGGATTTAGTTAGATCTCTAGATCCCGCGGACAAGCCCTGAGCGATCCCCAGAAAATTTACTCATATGCCGTAGTCTCCAGTTGTACTGCGGCACTGAGGTGTAAAAGTAACTTTAGTGTTTTTTCAAGTTGCCTTTTACCGATTCTCATCCCTG
>JANSXK010000047.1 GCA_024742995.1 Gammaproteobacteria bacterium | reverse complement strand
TTTTATCCCTTTTTTACTAAACGAGCGGCCATCTCTCTATTTTCGAAGACGAGAAAAGGGGGCTTTTTCCAAGTTTACCCAATTCTCCGATTTCGGACCACCAATTTTCAGGCAAAATGGATACCCTCATTTATTTTATCGCCCGTAAAAATCAACTTAAACCAATGAAAATCATCCAATTATTCTGCTGATAAATCTATTCAATGCACCTGAGAACCCTCAAGATTCCATCTTATTCGGGCATGAAACCTTATTTGCTCATTGATTTTCATTTACCGTCTGATTTTCATAAGCCCCCTGGACGCGGACTCCTTTCTTGATACCGTTTTAATTTCCATTCAACGGGGCCGCGGTAACGCTTGATCTAATCTTCAATTCGGGCTGTCACGATTCTCCTAAATCAACTATAAAACTGTAGAAATCTCTTTTGCCCCGCCTTAACAGTCCAATTCTCCAATGGACTAACCAATAAACACACATTTTCTGAATATTGATAATCAGGCACTTACCATTTCTTAGGCGGGGAGAATCCTTTTTTTCAAATTCTTACAGATACTGTTTTCTGTTGCGCGATTGTCTGTGAACGGCCCGGCTACGTGCTGTGCCGGACTCTAAATTTACCATTTTCGTTTCATTTCACAAATGCTAGCGCAGGCAGCAAAAGGCGATGATGGCGAAGCCTGGCTTTTGCTGCCTGCGCGGGTTTTTCAATCTCCACTTTCCTCTCGAAGATTTTTACCGGCATGGCATGTAGCCATTGTTGGGCGCTTCCATTTTATTCCTCGTAAACCTAAAAAAGCGACCGGTTTACTGATTCTGGATACTTCAAAAGGGCCGTTTCTACCGATTTTTCAATCTTTTTTGAACCGATTCTCAAATTCTGATCGTCTCAAATTGATCTTGAACACTGATCTCAATTTACCGATTTCAAATTCTTGATCTCGAAAACTAATCTCCCAAATTGATCCAAATTTCTAATCTCCAGTCTTCAATTTGATTCGGCTAAAATTCTGTTTTCTGATGATCTTGATTCAAGTTGACCGATTCAATCTACTGATTTTCAATCTCCAAAAATTCAACTTGATTCACGAAAACCTGATTCAATTTGATCAGATTCTTATTCGGTGAAAGGTTCAAATTTCTTGACCTCCTACCCTATTCAATTCGACGATTTACCCAAATTCTTGATTTACCGTATTGAGACCCTAAACACAAACTCTCTCCAAAAAACTCAATTTCTTCTTTCGATAACAGGGAGCGGTAATTGTTAAGGATCTCAATTATTCGGGACAACGGATTACCCGATAGAAATACTGATTTTCCATTTTTTTGCCTGCCCAATTTGGCTATACAATCAATTGACCGTAATCAACAAAACTCGGGTTCCAAAACCAATTATTCCCGATTTTCAAAGGCAGGCTTTCAACTTAATCAATTGGCTTACAGCTTTTTATTCCCAAAATGGAGTGCGCCCAACGGGTTGTGCAGCCGCAGTACGCAGCGTAGCGGAGTATTGTCGGCTGCACTGTGTTAGGCACCGTTTATTATTATTCTTTTTCAAAAAATTCGATTACCGATTCTTTTCCACTATTCATTAGCCTCTCTTTCTCTTCCTGTTTTAATCTCTTTATTCTTGGGCTTATCCCTACCGATGATACCGATATTGTCCTTCTCCAATCTTCGGCAGTCAATTGATTCCGGTTCAGGTTTTCTAAAGTTAGTACATAAAATGCTTCCACATAACTTTTCAAGTCTGTAATCTCTTGATCTATCAGCCCTTTCCTTTCTTCATCGTTCTCGATTTGACCCTCTGAATCAATTCTTATCCCTAGTGTTTTCGGATTATAAATTCTCTTTTCAGCCCCTGAAATATCTATCTCATTTTCATCAAATATCCATATCGGAAAGTTCCCTAATATTCCCCCATCAACTACTATATCTAATCCTCCTTTTTCTTTTGGGTTCTTGTACAATGCCCCTTTTTCGTCTATGAAACTAGCTTCAAAATACAAAGGTATTGTCATTGATGCTTTTACTGCATCCTTTATTTTCATCTCCGGATAAGTTTGATTACTGAATACTATCAATTCCTGTTTATTCAAACTTGTCCCCGTAACATAAAGCTCTTTATATCCTTTTTCATCCAAGCCTCTAAATGTAATTTGCGAGTCTCCTGTTTTTGATTCAATTATTTCTTCTAGCCATTTTTCGAATCTGTCGCTCTTAAACCAGCCATATCTCTTCTTCATCCTATGAATCCCACCTAAAAACCAAAATCCTCCTTTATTGAATTTTTGAAAACGGGTTACTGAAATGATCTCATAAATTTCTTCTGAATTATACCCTAGTGACAACATCATTGCTGTTATTGCTCCTGCTGATGTACCTCCTACTTTTTCTATTTCCTCTATTATCCCATATTCCTCTAACTGCATTATTACCCCTGAATACGCAATCCCTCTTATTCCTGCTCCTTCAAAAACTAAGTTCTCATAATCATTTTGAGACCATAAATCAATGGTTATTAACCCTATTAATATTGACAAGAAGAGAGGCTTCATCTACTTTTCATTAAAAATGGTGCCTAACGGCCCGGCTACGTGCCGTGCCGGATTCCAAATTTACCATTTTCGTCTCAATTCACAAATGCTAGCGCAGGCAGCAAAAGACCAAAATGGCGCAGCCAGGCTTTTGCTGCCTGCGCGGGTTTTCCATCTCCATTTTTCT
>JANSXK010000088.1 GCA_024742995.1 Gammaproteobacteria bacterium | reverse complement strand
CGTTTAAGTTTGAGAATTTGGGTGCCTGTTTTCACATCAATTTGCGCTGGCGCAAATTTAAAAACGTCGGCGACTGTTAGGCTGCTGGGAAGTAGCAGTACGAGATCTCGTACTTTTGATATTGATTTCCCCCTGTAAAATCCAATATAGCAGTACGAGATCTCGTTTAAGTTTGAGTATTTTCAGGTAAAATCCTTACCAAAACAGAAAATTTAATTGTGCGTTTTCCCTAGTAAATCCTATTTCCATCTAAATTTGCCTTTTAAATTGAGCAGTTTTCAGACGGTTTTACCTGGAAAAAACAGCTCAAACTTTCAGATTACATGGGCCCAAATTCTCAAACTTAAACGAGATCTCGTACTGCTCTTGTGCGATTTCCCTAGTAAAACTTAGTGATTCTTCTATAAATGAATTCAAATAACCGGTACAAACCTGAACTGTTTGCAATTAAAAAGGTGATTCTTAACCTTGGCAATCCCGCCGAGTGAACCTTCAGTTTTCTTTGTACCAAACCCCAGAGATCGTGGGGAATATAAAATACGACCTTGGGAGAATGTTTTTTTGTCCAACCTTCCTCGGCAGTACCTTTATAGATAATACGACCTTAAGACTGGCATTTTTATTTTTAGAGAATTTCTAGGTATTACTAGGGTATTAGGGCCTAACCAACCTTAATACCAGGTGCATATGATGTGGCCTAACCAACCCATGCACCAGTATAGTAGGGAATGCATATGTAATAATAGGTCTAACCAACCTTATTTATAGCGAGTGCATACACATAGTGTGCGAGTGCATAACCAATGTATATAGCGAGTGATAAGTGTAATGGGTTTATAGTATATAGAACCCATGCCCAATAGTATAGGTAGTACCAATAGTATAGGCACCCGCACCAATGCATATAGGCCGCACCAAGTGCATATGAGATTTCACCAAGTGCATATAAGATTTCTCAAACTTAAACGAGATCTCGTACTTTATTGTGCGATTTCCCTAGTGATTCAAGTTTAGATAGAGTTAGCCAAGCCAAATCTGGCCTATAAAAAGTTAGCAGAGCCAATTTT
>JANSXK010000084.1 GCA_024742995.1 Gammaproteobacteria bacterium | reverse complement strand
ATGGCCAAAGCTAAATTTGAAAGAAACAAACCGCACGTAAACGTGGGGACGATAGGACACGTAGACCATGGTAAGACGACGCTGACGGCGGCGTTGACGAAGGTCTGTGCTGAAGCATTTGGTGGCGAGTTGAAGGCGTTTGACCAGATAGACAACGCGCCGGAAGAACGCGAGCGTGGTATCACGATTGCAACGTCACACGTTGAGTATGAAAGCCCTACACGGCACTACGCACACGTTGACTGTCCTGGGCACGCGGACTATGTGAAGAACATGATCACCGGTGCTGCGCAGATGGACGGGGCTATTCTGGTTGTCTCGGCTGCTGATGGCCCGATGCCACAGACGCGCGAGCACATTCTGCTGTCCCGTCAGGTGGGTGTACCGCGCATTGTTGTGTTTATGAACAAAGCGGACATGGTTGACGACGAAGAGTTGCTGGAACTGGTTGAAATGGAAGTACGTGAACTTCTGGACCAGTACGAGTTTCCAGGAGATGACACGCCTGTGATCATCGGCAGCGCGCTGAAAGCGTTGGAAGGCGATGAAGAATATGTCGGCAAGGTAAAAGAGCTGGTTGAAGCTTTAGACAACTATATCCCTGAGCCTGAGCGCGCGGTTGATCAGCCGTTTCTGATGCCGATTGAAGATGTGTTCTCAATTTCAGGTCGCGGCACGGTAGTGACGGGTCGAATTGAGCGCGGCATTGTTAATGTGGGTGATGAGATTGCGATTGTGGGTATCAAAGACACCACAACGACGACGTGTACGGGTGTAGAGATGTTCCGCAAGTTGCTGGACGAAGGTCGAGCCGGCGAGAACGTGGGTGTTCTGCTGCGTGGTACGAAGCGCGAAGAAGTAGAGCGCGGCCAGGTGTTGTCGAAGCCTGGCACGATCAATCCGCACACGAAGTTTGAAGCGGAAGTGTATGTATTGAGCAAAGATGAAGGTGGTCGTCATACGCCGTTCTTCAAAGGCTATCGTCCGCAGTTTTACTTCCGTACGACGGATGTAACGGGTGCTTGTGAGCTTCCGAAGGATGTTGAGATGGTGATGCCTGGCGACAATGTGAACATGGTTGTTGAGTTGATCTGTCCGATTGCGATGGACGAAGGCTT
>JANSXK010000066.1 GCA_024742995.1 Gammaproteobacteria bacterium | reverse complement strand
CCGTTGTGGGCTATTTTAATTTTATTAGACAAATACTATCTTTAAGCAAAATTCTAGACTCTCAAAAAATGATAATCTGTAGTTATGGTTAGAACCATGTTCCATACCCAAGAAAATAGAGACGAAGAACTAATCGAACCAATAATCTGTTTAAGAGATGATGCTTGGTTAGGAGAAGCTTATTATTTTTGGTATGATGAGTTTGATGCTCACAGATGGGGGAAAACAAGCAAAAAAAAGACTGGGCGGTATGAAATATATTCTGCTAATATTGAATGCGACAATGTTCTTGATACGGTATTCAACGAAGAACACTATCTTTTTTGGTTGAAGCAAATCGAAAAAGTTGCCACTAAGATAGTTAAACAAACAGGGGAAAAGCCTACCTTAAAGGAAATCAATGACTATTTTAAGGATAGGGCAACTTGGGATGAAGTTGACGGCATAATGTTTCAAGATTTACCATCTAACTTCAATTTCTTGCTAGTCAAGCCAATAGAGTACAGAAACAATAAAAAAAGGGCATTTATTTACAGGAAAAGGATACAACTAGCTGTATATAATTTGGAAATTGTTGACAATTTTGTTCTTTTGACAATAGAAAACTGCTAAAAAACAGATTATGTTGAATCTCGCTGATTTGGAACAAAAGCTTGATAATGCACTTGAGAAGGAAACTCAAGAGACTCTAAGCAATTGGTTACTTGAGAAAAGATCAAATTTAGATCATTCTCTGTTAACGAATGGTAAAATAGAACTCAAAAAGGTTATTTCATTTGATTACAAGATGAGTAACGTGAAAAGCAATTCATTTTATGGGCATTTTAATTCCACAGATGCTGTATTGGTAAATAATACTGACTATAAGCTAGCTGCATAGTTTTATAGCAAAAACTCTGGAATATGGAAGTTAACGAACAAGTTCAATTAAAGTTTCTAGGTGTAGATTTTCCTCATGTAAATTTCAGCTCTCAAAAACCGTATATTGACGGAGGTGAGATTCATATAGATCTTGAGCCTAAGGTTTTCTATCCCGAGGAAGATGAAAAAATATTTAGAATAATTATGGACATGACACTAATGTCCGAATCTTTCTTTAAACTAAGAATAGTTGCTATTGGAACTTTTGAATTAAGTAAGGCGATACATGGAGAAATAAAACATAGCTTTGTTAATGTAAATGCACCTGCAATTATGTTTCCTTATTTGAGGTCATTTATCTCTACATTAACATCAAATTTGGGTAATATTATAGGAACACTAAATATACCACCTCAATTTTTCAAAGGAGAACTAGAAGAAATTATTCCAGAAGATAACTAAAAGTAATTACCTGTAAATATAAAGGAGTTTCTATACTGATTTTTCAATTCTTTTGACCAAGAGAAAGTCAAACAGCCCACAACAATGGCTAGCCGACAATACTCCGCTGCGCTACGTACTGCGGCTAGCCGGGCCGTT
>JANSXK010000046.1 GCA_024742995.1 Gammaproteobacteria bacterium | reverse complement strand
TAAGCCTATGTATAGGTTTTATGGTTTGCTGCTTCATTATATATCTAACCTTAAAGCTTTTTAATAAGGTCATATTAATATTGCAGTAATGCTTAGGTCAAATTGCCAAATTTGTAACTTTTCGATACCATTAAATTTGGTTTTGCAGTTACCAGTTGAATCCAAGGGTTTCATGTTTAACTATACCCGTGATTATTGCGATAATCACGGGTATAATGTGTCTATACGGACAAAGATAAGTGATTCATAGATGACCATTAAAAAACCACCACTACCCATGTTTGATTCATTGCAATATGTCGACAAGGCAATTGTAAAAAAATCACAACATGTCGATGTTAATGACAGTGATTTTTATCATGCATTGGCATTTTTGAAATGCTACAAAAATAGCTTGGGCACATTTAATTCTTATCGAAGAGAAACTGAGCGTTTACTGCAGTGGTGTAAACATATTGCAGGCATCACTCTGAAGGAAATTCGACGTGAACACATTGAAGAATATATCAAATTCTGTCAGAACCCTCCAAAATCCTGGATAGGCGTTAAGAAAGCACCTCGGTTTTTGGAAAAAGATGGTGAACGCGTGCCTAATCTTGAGTGGCGACCTTTTGTCATAACAATTTCTAAGGCCTCTCACCGGAAAGGAAAATTAGTTAATATTGAAAACTTTGATTTATCTCAAGGCAGTATTAAAGAACTACTTGCAATTTTAAGTACTTTTTTTAATTATTTGATTCAAGAAGATCATGTTTTTATAAATCCTGTTGCATTGATCAGGCAAAAAAGTCAATTTATTCGCAAACAACAAACCCATACACAGGTTCGTCGTTTAACACCATTGCAATGGGAATATATAATCGAAACAGTCACAACAATGGCAAATGACACTCCTGAGAAACATGAACGAACTTTATTTATTATGACAGCACTCTATTCCATGTATTTACGAATTTCGGAATTGGCAGCGAGTGAGCGCTGGATACCTAAAATGTGTGATTTTTATCGTGATTTTGATGGGAACTGGTGGTTTAAAACCGTTGGGAAAGGCAATAAAGAAAGGCAAATTGCTGTTAGTAATGCAATGCTTGCTGCGTTACAACGCTATCGAAAGTATTTAGGCCTATCTCCCCTGCCCTCTATTACAGATCAAACAGCATTGCTATCAAAAACAAAGGGGAAAGGGCCGATTACCAGCACTACTTATATTAGAGAAATTGTTCAAATCTGCTTTGACCACGGCATTAGACAGCTTGAAGAAGACGAGCATTTTGAAGAGGCTGCGTCATTAAACGAGGCAACTGTTCACTGGTTACGCCATACGGGAATCTCTGATGATGTTAAACATAGACCCCGTGAGCATGTACGAGACGACGCTGGCCACAGCTCAAGTGCTACAACTGATAAATATATAGATGTTGAGCTAAGAGAAAGACATCGATCCGCTAAAAACAAGCCTATTATAAATGATGAGTAAATTATTAAGTGGGTCTGTAAATAAGTTTGTGTAATAAGCCATAGCATTTAAACTAAGCTGCAAAGCAAAAAAAGGAAAAGCTATGGAAATCCCAAATGATTTAGTAGATGAATTAACGAAGAACTGTAAAACCCAGGAAGATTTTAACGAGTTGTTTCGGGCGTTAAAGAAGCGTGGCCTAGAGGCAGCGCTTTCTGGAGAATTAACAACACATCTTGGTTATAGCAAGCATGACCGCAGCATCAGTCGCAAACCGAACAGCCGAAACGGCTACAGCAAAAAAACTGTCACTACGTCTCATGGCCCCCTGGCATTGGACATTCCGAGAGATCGAGAAAGTGAGTTTGAACCGCAGCTCATCGAACGTTATCAAACTCGCTTTGATGGCATTGATGAGAAGATTATTTCACTTTATGCACGTGGATTAAGTACGCGTGATATTCAAGCTGAATTGTCAGAATTATATGGCGATGCTGTTTCAGCGACACTCATTTCAAATGTCACGAATGCGGTGATTGACGATGTGAAAGCTTGGCAATCTCGGCCACTAGAATCGTTGTATCCGATTGTTTATTTAGACTGTCTTGTGGTGAAGGTGAGAGAGGATAAACGTATTATTAACAAAGCCGTGTATTTAGCATTGGGGGTTGATATCGATGGCCAGAAAGAGCTTTTGGGCATGTGGTTATCTCAGAATGAAGGCGCTAAATTCTGGCTAGGCGTGCTGACGGAATTAAAGAACCGCGGACTCGAGCAAGTTTATATTTTTTGTGTAGATGGGTTAAGTGGTTTTCCAGAGGCCATCGAAGTTGCCTATCCTCATGCAAAAGTGCAAACATGTATCGTGCATAAAGTTCGACAATCACTCAAATACGTCAGTTGGAAACAGCGAAAAACGGTCGCCACTGATTTAAGAACAATCTATAGTGCGGATACGGTTGATGAGGCTGAGCTTGCTCTCAATGAATTCTCTGAAAAATGGGATACTCTTTTTCCAGCCATTAGCCAATCTTGGCGTCGTGACTGGGAATTGGTCATACCCTTTTTTGATTACCCTAAGGATATTCGTAAAGCGATTTATACCACCAATGCGATTGAATCCATGAATATGACGCTCAGAAAAGTCATTAAAAACAAACGTGTTTTCCCATCCGATGATGCCGTGTTTAAATTACTTTATTTGGCCATCAATAATATTTCAAAAAAATGGACTATGCCGATTCACTGATCTTGCCCTGATTTGATGGACACCCTGTTAAGAGAGTAAAATCTTAAGCAGAGGTGAAGAATGAACAACAATAGTTTAGAACAAAAAGTAATCAGGAATAAATACAGCTCGCAGTTTAAAGATCAAGCCGTAGAGC
>JANSXK010000028.1 GCA_024742995.1 Gammaproteobacteria bacterium | reverse complement strand
CGTCTAATTGAGATTTTTGTTGTTGTAATAATGCTATTTGGGCATGTAGGCCCTCAATAGAAATTTTCTGTTGCGCTGATGCTTGATTTAACGTATCACGTTCTGTTGTAAGGTCTCTGATTGTATCGGCATCTTGAACTGTTGCACTCTGTGCATTTTGTAAGGCAGCGTTGACATCGCTAAGTTGACGTTGTCGTTCTGCTGCAGCTCTTGTTTGCTCATCAAGTTGCGTGGTGACATTTGTTACTTGTCTTTTGAGTGTTTCAACGACGGTTTCTAATTCAGTAATTTGAACTTGAAGTTGTGTTTGTTGCTGTTGGGCCTCTAGGGCAGCTGTTTGCAATGCTTCACGAGCATTTTCTAAATCAGACTGTAGGGCAGTGTTTGCTTCTTTGCTGCTGGCTGCTTCACGGGCTAAATTGTCGTAATCACCACGCAGTGTATCCAATTGAAGACCTAAGCCATTGATGGTGCGTAATTGTTTTTCAATTTCAGTTCTTAAGACATCACGTGCAATGGTGAGGTCTTCAATATCTTTATCTTTAGCTTTTCCTGATTCTTTGGCGGCGTGTAATTTTTCTTCTGCTGCTTGCAAGTCCTCAGCAAGTTGTTGAGATTTTACAGCTTGGCTGTCATATAGTTTTTCTATTTGTTGAACTCGATCTAAGAGGAACTTAGCTTTACCTTCCAGTTCACTAATTGTTTGATGTGCTGTAGCCAAGTGAGCCTGTGAGTCACTCAGTTGTTGAGCGAGTAATGATTTGGTTTCTTGTAGCGCAATTAGTTCCGCGGTACGATCAGCTAGTTCAGATTCAGCAGTTTGTTTTTTTGACTCAAGGCCGCTAATGCTTGCTTCCTGGATGGCCAGTGTTTTTTGTGCTTCTGATAAATGATCCTCTAAAGCGCTTAGTCTTTTTTGAGCTTCAGTTTGATCGACTTTAGAGGCGCTTTGAGCATCTTCATATGCAGTTCTGGCTGCTTTTATATCTTGTTTATATTGCTCAATATCTTTTTCAGCATCCGCGATGCGTTGTTCTGCTTCAGACAATTTTGCGTTTGCTTCGAATGCCCTAGCTTCTGATGACTGTACTCGTTCTTCAAGTACCCTCCTCTGTGTTTCTGATTGTTTTAACGCATGTCTTAATTCCTCAATGACACGCTCTTTTTCTTGTATGGTTAGTGAACGATCTGCAGCTTCACGCATTAAATTTTTAATCACATCCATCAATGATCCACGTTGATGATGGATTTCATTTTCATCTTGGGTCGTTAGTTGGATGGCGGCTATTGGTTTGCCGCCGTGTTGAGGTGATGGCATGAGCGCATTTAGTTCTGATTGGTAGAATCTTTGTACTGAACGTATGCTTTGTTGTTCTGTAGTATCAACGCTTATCTCCAATTTTTTATGAGTTTCTTCAATGAGCATTTGCAATAAAGAGACTTGGTAAACACGAGAGAGATGATTGGCTGCAAATAGAGCTTTCAATTGTCGTTGACTATCGGTGCTTTTGGCCTGTCTGATGAGCCAATCGCTATTAACCAATAATAACACCAATGCTTGTTTTTGTTGATCTTCATTGTCAGGATCAGCAAAGTTTCCTAATACAATATGCAGTGTTTGATATTTATGTTCATCAGAGACATCTGAATTTAAGAAATTTTGGAGTGGATTATTAGGATTAGGATTTCTCAATAAGGAATACAATAGGGCTGTGGTATTTTCAGGACCAATTTTAGCCCCTATTTTTTGAATGAAGCCTGCCAAATCTTGCGGGCCGCCATGTTCTAAAATACTGTTGACAAGATTTTTGCCAGTATCACCTGTTTGATGAAATAATTGTTGCCATTCTTCTTTAGATAATAATTTCTTATTCGTATCAGATACCATATCTAATAATTTGAATAAACCACTCATATTGCCGTGTTCAGCCGCAATGACACAGGGATAAGGGGAATTGGTTAAGAACGCTTTGATTATAGGATCATTCGCTTTTGCTAAATCACGCAATGCTTGCCAGGCAATGGGATCTTCTTTTTCGTGCGCTGCCGAGGGGCGTTCTAGTAGATAATGATAAGGGTTCGTTTTCGTGGTGTCATTTGGTTCGGTGATTTGTAGAATATCTTTTGCAGTAATGGCTGCTTCTGGGTATTTTTGATTGTATGCCTGCAATAGAGATATAAACAACGGTACACGTTGTAAATCGGCCGCAAAGAGCAGTGCTTGTTTGATGGCGTAGGTTGTATCCCCATTAAGCGTGTCTGGCAAGTATTGCAGTATCAATTGCAATTGCGCTGGGTTGTTATTACGAATCGCAATGTGCAGCGCATCTTGATTCCAATGGATATAGCGTGCTTGTGCTGAGTCTGGAGAACAATTTTGAAGCATTAAATTGAAAGTGTCATCGTTAGTGGCACCGGCAGATTTTAGTGAGTCAATGATTTTTTCAATATGTGATATAGGGAAGCTTTGTTGTAACGCATAGGTTAATAATCCTTGTTCAATGATTAATGCTTTCAGATGTTCATCTGGTTCTATTTTTATTAACAAGGCATAAAAAATATGAGGTTGATTGTGTTCAATGCTTAAGCGTAATAGGGGTCTCAGCGGTGCGTGTTGGCTACTTGAAATATTGTTTTTGAGCCATGCTTCAGGCAAGGGTTGAATAATTTGTTCTATGATCTGAGTAGCTTGAGTGCTGTTTGACTGTGTGCATAAGAGCTCAATATTTTTGAAGTTATCGTCAATTTCTGATGGTTGTAATAGGAATGTGTGGTCTGAATCTTTCACGCGATCAGCGACTGTTTCTATCAGGGCGGTCAGCGCTTTTTCTTGATTCAATCTTGCTTGGTGACCTAAATTTTCTTGAATAATGCGGTCACACTGTGCTGCAACCTTTAGAACTGTTGCTAATTCTTCTTTGCTTAACCCTTTACCGTTCCTAATGGCTGCACTTACATGGTCTAATAAACCAGTTAATGTTTGATTAAGGGGTTTTGCCCCGTGTTGGTCTGATTCAATACCCAAATTTGAGTTATTAAGTAATGACTGTATTTCAGTATTTGGATTACTGAGCAGATTTACAATTTTCCTGAATAAATGGAAGGGTTGGCCTTCTATATAAGTGGAAGGAATATACATAACGGCACGAGGGTTATTCAAGTCTTCTACTGAATGCAACGTATCATTTTCACTGGGCGCAAAAAATTTATTAAAGTCCCCCAGACCTGTTTGAGGTACTGTAAGTTCTTGCCCAGATACTTCAATGATGCCAGGTACTTCATAATCGTTCAGGGTGCGACCTTTGACCAATTCAAAATAAGCTTTGCGGTTACAAATACCGAATATCATGGCAGTTAACGCCCAATCATCCATATCTTCTTCAGCAGCATCGAGTTTGGTGGTGAGTGTTGAAATGCGCATAGAAGTTGGATTAGAACGTTGCATGTAATCATGTTTAGAAAGCGTATGCATGTCTAATACACGATCAGGCGCAATATTAGTGAGCGTCGCGCTGCGCGCAGGACCGTGGAGTATTTCTAACCTTGGATTGATACCGTAAAGAATTTTCCCATTTGCACCTTGTTTTACAAAGCGGCCTTTACTGTCCTCAAAGGTTTGATCTGTACTGAGGTCTCGATCGGGTTTGCAACCAAAAATGTCTTGAAACATTTGCGGCAGAGGTCTTTGTCTTTGAGTCATACTGGGGTAGGTTCTCTCAAATCCTCCCGTTGCCCAGTCAATGTAGTCAACGGTGAAGCTACCATCTGGATTTTCAACAAAAAGGAAGTTTTCTGGTTTGATATCATTATGGGTAAATCCCAATGCTTTATATTCAGCCGATTTTGCAACAATGGCTTGAGAAAGCGCGATGCTTTTTGCCATATCTTGCAGTGGATTTGAATCCATGGCCATGGGTAGATGGAATGCCGGAGCGTTTTTTGCGGCTTGGTTTAAATAGCTATCCGTTGCATTTTTGAAAGGAATACCATCAACTAAAGATTGTACTGTTTTATAGCGTGTAGGCGCTGGTGCACCGCGACCGTATATGCGTTTTTGCTTGCCGTCAAATGTCCAATAGGTTGCTTTGGATGTGTCACTGGGGTCTTTTTCACGTTTTGCGGCAGCTATTGCTACAAGCGTGACTTGTTCTGTTTCTGAATTTGGGTCATTTTTCGAGACGATGGGCCTTGTTCTGATATCAGCCAATAATTCTTTGGGGTAAGTGACAGGTTTGCTAGGATCCGCTACAAACCCTTCTTTGGTGATTACACCTTCACCAGTATCAAAGGCATCTCCTCGTTTCGCAGTACCGTATTGTCCTTCACCGTAGTTACGCCAATTGGTAAAATAGCGTGTTTTCTCAAGCTCAGGGACGGGGGCAATCACACCGCGGCTACCCCCATAGGATAAAATAAACTCATCACCCTCAGGTGGTTTTGTCAAAGAATAATGCAATGGGGCGGTGATTGTGATAGGTACTTCTAACACTGTGGTAAGCTTGCCTTGTGGATTTTTAGCATGGATCTGAACGTGATGAACTTCGCCCGATTTGATTTTATGTGATAGCTTGAATTCTACGTCACTCCAATTAAGTTGAAGCCGATGTCGATGGAGTGCTGTAGCAATTTGTTGTAAGGCATTAACATAGACTGCCTGTTCTGCTTCAGTGATAGGGTATTGTCCGCTTTCAGTCACTGCTGCAAAACGGACATATTCTGTGGCCATTTTCTCGAGTTGTGTAGGGATTTTATGTTTTGCTTCGCCAAGTTCTGGAAAGGCTACTTTTGCCATATCAGAGGTGTACTCAGCTTTAAATACCTTTGTAATTGCCTTGATTTTATCTCTATTATTAGGCATTGCTAATGCTGTTTTAAGCTCTTTAGCGCTTTTCTTACGTGCTTTTGATGAAGCAGATAGTATGCCGGCTTTTTCATAAGTTTTTTTACAAGCCTCGGGAAGATCTTCCTCGTTTTTCTTCGAAATCCATTCGAAAGCTTTACCAATCCTTGTGTCTAAATCAGTGGCATTGAGGTCTTCGTAATTGCATTGTTCGAGGTTTTGAAATATGCCCAAGAGGTTTAATCTATTTATGTCCTGGAGTATCTCGTTTTGTTTGGTTTCAGACGATCCTTCAATATAATGATCAAAAAAGGATTTTAACTCTAGTAAGCCTCTAATCTGTATTTCTTGTTTGTCGTTTAATTTTAGGTCAGATAGGCTTGTGCGTGCTGCTGGGACGCGCTGTTTTGGGGGTATTTGGCGCATCGCTGCCGATATTTTTGCTTGGAATGCTTGTTGTTGTGCTTGGGTTGCTGGTGGAGATTTTGTGTTATTTGCAATCGCTTGGTGTAAAGCGGCTAACGTCTTAGCCCGATAGGTTTTGCGAAACACGCCAGGTGCACCACGCTCAGAGATAATATTCGCAACTCTTGTGTCGATATTAGCGAGTTTGTAATTCGTTGATCCAACAAATTTTTCGACCTCCGCTGTGTCTAGGGTAAAATAATTGAATTCAGCTATAAAATCACCTTTTTCATCAACACGAATCATGGGGTCAGGGCATGGGATGTTTTCTGATGTAGCGCCCCTGTCAGCGTAAATTTTCTCTAAATTATATAAAGTGTAATCACTCTCAAGTAGCGCTGCTTTTTTCTGGTTTCCTTTATCTGATGTCCCAGATTTTACATCTGAAAGCCGTCTGTAATGTTCACTAAGGTCGCCATCGCGAGCACCGTTTTTTGCTCCTCTTTTATGAGGAGCCATTGCTTCAATTAGAAGATTGTTTTTTTGATTGGCGTATGCTTTTTGAGCGTCCAAATAGCGTTTTTCTGCTTCTACTTCACATCGATCATGGAAGTTTCTTTCCAAGCCAGTAAAAAGGTTATCTGATGTTTTGTCTTGTTTAAATTGAGACAATTCGAAAACATTTCTTGCTGTGAGCAAATCGTTTTCTAAATTGCTTGCGCGCCTTTCGACATAGGTGTGTCGATCTTTTTGGCCAAATCGTAGTCGTTGATAAAGCGCTCGATTGGGTAACATGGCTGCCATTTGCTCGGGGCTATCCCAGTTTGATGGCAGGCCTAAATGTTGTTTTACACCATATAGTAATTGTGCAATATTGGTTTGAGGAGAGTTTTCATCATTGGGATCTAAATCAATACGGCTAGCATTGAGCGTATCCAGGATTCTAGATCGACCGACGTCAGGAATGCTGGCAGTCAGATCTTCTAAGAATGCTTTATAGGCCTCTCCGGGATTGGCATGATCTTGGCGCATAAATGTTTGGCATTTTTGTTGAATCATGACCATAATGGCTTGTTGCGCAAGGTTTTGTGCTTGTTGACGTAGCTTCGGATCATGGTCAGATTCATAAGCATGCTGTGCATTTTTTACCAGATCTTGTACCTGGTGGATTGGCAGGTTTGCCAATTGTTTTTGTAATTCTTGACCACTTAAATTTTTTAATAATTCTAAGATCATGGCGGTTTGGTGTTGCTTGATATCATCTGGTGCATTCGCCAATGTTTTGATCAAAAAAGTGATATCAGGAAAAGGTTTAGAAAATGCTTTGATAAACTCAGATCTGGATAGTAGGTCAGGGGCTCTGCTTTGTTTATCTACAATTGCTGCTTCTATTGTCTTTCTTTCTTCTTCTATTGCCTTTAATATACTAATGAGCTCTTTTTGATGGCTATCTATGGCTTTTTTCCCAGCGCTATCTCCGCTAGTTTTGGGCATATTCGATAATTCTTGTTGTACTTCTTGTGCGCGTGCCTCTAGTGATGCTTTGATGCTAATATCTATTGCTAATTGAATGGCATCTACAACTTGGGCAGGAAAATTGATTTTGCTAATATCTTTACGAAATTTTACATATTTGGTCATAGATTTATCGCATAATATTAAACATTGATGCTTTAAGTATAGACAGTTATTTGATTTTTTGTGAAAAATTAATTCTTATTGTTCTTATAAGTGTCAAACAATGATGGTTTTGCATGTTAACTTCATCGCCTTCAGGTAGACGGATCTCCAAGCCTAACCTCAATAACGTAAGCCTCGTGACCTCTATAATCTACGTTGCGATCTCAATATCTACATCTCGCTGCTCCCTGTCTCTCCGTCCCGTACTCCTCATTTCCTACGTTCGGCACATAAGCCGCCGGACGTAGGGAATGGTGGTAGGACGTAGACATGGGTGTAACACAATTCTAACCCTGAACGATAAGTGTGGTTTTTACACAACATGTTTTTAAATAACCAAAAACCATATTATGGTCTATAATTGATCATATATTGTTTATTTTATTCATGCACTGCAGTGTATGAGAGGAGAGAGAAATTGGACGATTCTAGTTTTGGAAACAAACGAAAATTTAATCCAAGCGTCATAGGAAACGGATATAGAGGCAATCATGATCCATATAATTTTGCTCGCGCTGATAAACGTGTTCCTGGGTTTTATAATCAGATGAAAGCTTTAACTATTTCTGATATGAAGTCCGCTTTCAAATTAGAGTCCATGATGTCACCTCCAGGTATTTCAGACGAAAAAGATAGAACGATAGAAAAGTTTTCCAATTTGCAAACACTTACTGCTACAAATTCTGATTTGCGTTATTTTTTGCGTTGTCCAGATGTTGATCCTGTTGCGCCACCAGCCAACGCCGGAGAGGATTTGCTTAAAATCAATAAGAAATTTAAGAAATTGACAATCATTTCTTTGACTAATGTGACGCTTACCGCGAAAGGGTTAATCGAGCTTATTGAACAAGCGCCTAATTTGGAGAGTATTGATCTTACGGATTGTAAATTTTCTAAGGCTACGCAGGCAGAGATTGAGAAATTAAAGATATTGTTGGGATCTGAGCAAATGGTGGGGTTGAGTGTTAAAGGTGTTAAGAAAGTAGGACTTGCTCCTAAATTTGCAGAATTGCAGCGTAAACATGCAGCAACACGGCATGATAGAGAAAATCCAGCCGTTCATTTTTCAGAGAGTACGAAGGGAGATGATAGTCCTAGAAGCAGAAGTCGTAGTGATTCAAATGCTTCTGATACATCATTACAAGTGGGTCGAGCTGGCGTTACCGGAGTGTATCCCTCTTCTTCAAGTACCGTGTTGAGTGATCATTCTGGTCGTGGTCGTAGCCCTGTTCGTACGGCGCAGTATTCCTCAGATGATACCGTTCCATATGATGGGCGACATCCGGCGGCATGTGCGGCTGCATCTACAACTGCATATAGAGGTCAGTTTCATCAAATACGAACGCAAGGTCCATCTACATCAGGTATTTCTTCTGATGCGGAGCAATATGTGCGTCTTGCTGCTCAAAAGTATAATGAGGGTAGAAGTCAAATGTCTCAATGTTCTGTCAATAAAAAAGGACAACCTCCATTAGAAACTGTTGTCATGGTTGATTCAAATCAAAAACCACTCTTAAAATCAGGGCCAGCAGAAGAAAGAGTGAAGGTGTGTGGTGCTTTGCTGAATAAGAGTATGGATGTTGAAAAAAAAGCAGCAATTATTTTGCAGTCTTTGGGATTTCCTACTGAGGATCCTGAGGCAGATTATCCGGAGCAATTATATTTTGGGCGTAATAGTGGTAAGTATCCGGAGGTGGTTGATGCAATTAATCGGCAATATGCGGCGATACGGGAGCGGGATCATGATAAGGGTGATGATGAGGATGTGATGGTGAAGGCTGTTTGGGCTTCTCGTCATTAGATGCCCCTCATCCGCCCTTTGGGCACCTTCTCCCCGGTGGGGAGAAGGGAAGATTATTTCATATTGTGGCTGTCCATGACCTTGTGTTTTACTTCATCATCTGTGAGTGAAAACCATTGAATTTCAATGCGTCTGTTGAATGCGCTACCGTGAATGAGCTTGTTGTCTCCTATAGGAAATAAAGCCCCATATCCTTTGGATCGGAGATGTTTTGCTGGTATAGAATTAGCCCATAAGAAAGTGAGCATCGCATCCGCTCGGGCCTTGGTGAGATGCTGACGTTTTTTAGCGACCGCAGTATTATCACTGAATGCCGCGACATAGATGCGGCTTTTCGGGTACATCTTGAGTAATTTCACGACGTTGTTCAAACCGGCATAACAAATATCGTTGATTTCGGCGCTGTTGTTGAGAAAATAATGATCGGTGGGGATCACCAATGTCATGGTATCTCCGTATTCTATATATTGTATGTCTTGACGTTCTAATTCTTTGATGACGTGTTTCTTGGTGGTTCTGTATAGGCGCAAATCTGTCGGTGGCTTTTTAAAGTCATTGAATGGAGGCTTGAAGCAACTGGTGCTGATCATCGCGATCACCGTGAGTGATAGCATTCGCAAGAAGGGTTTGATCAAAATCTTGACTCCTGTCATAACGGTTTGTTAGCGACGTACGTCTCTTCATTATTCAAGATCTATGGTGATATGGCAATGCTTTTTGGCAAAATGTCGAGGGTAAGATGCGTTGAATATGGATGCCGCGAATGGTCGGACTGTCTTGAATGTGTTTGAGATAGTCAATCAGCGGCGCTTTCTGGACTTTCTTACCTATGGTTGAGGCTTGATAAAAATAGAGTACCCCATGTTCACGGATGGCAATGCCAAGGTGCGACACATTCAAATGAGTGCCAATGGCACGCGTGAGATCCCAATTGGGGCGTACAATTTCGATGACAGATATATTAGGGATTTGGGGTAAAAGACTGTCGTCATTGAGCAATGTCTCAGTAGGGATGTAAGGTTGTGAGAAGGTTGTGTTTGCAAGATGTTGGGTTCTTTTTTGTAATTGTTGTAATTGCTTTTGTGGCGATCCTGTTGTGCACAGCCGTATCTGAGATGTTGTGAAATGCTGGTACCAAGCTGCTGGTTCAATGGTTGTTTTTGCATAGCGTGCCACCCGATGGTGGTTTTTGTCCAAAATACGGAGGGTGACATCTTCAAGGAAACCTAGTTTTTGATTGTCATTATTCCAATCGGGGGCCGTAAAGTGGTGGCGTTGGATATAGTCGATGTGTCCTTCTTGATAACGGATATGGCGCAAACAAAATTGGAAATGTTGTGGTGTATCAGACTGTGCTAATGCCAATACGGTTTCTACGTATGTTTGACAGTCAAACCCATCAAAACGATACAGGGGGGCTTGATCAAATTCGCCGTTTGGTCCCTCGCCTAAAGACGTCAGAATGTAAGGTTTATTTAAAAATAAATCACTGTAATAGGTGATGCGATCTGTCATCGTGGTGTGGGCGTGGTTTGGTGCTTTACTGTAAATTTGCCGAAGCTGTTGCTTGGTTTTAGAGTGAAAACCCGCTGCGCAAAAAGAGGCTGGTGCTGCTTGTGCCAGGTTGAAGACGGCAGATGTGATGAGAACAATCCAATATCTTGATTGCATCAAAGGTCAACTCAATTTATGCTTGTGGTCGTAATCTACCTGAATTTTTTACAAGGAACAAGCATGCTGAATATCATTTGGTTGGCCTTACTGTGTTTATCGGTGGTTGTGGGGGCCATTGAAGGTCGTTTGGATGCGGTGGTCACTGCTGTAACATCCTCTGCCAAAGTGGGTGTCACAATCTCTTTGGGTTTGATCGGGATCATGGCATTATGGCTCGGTATCATGCGTATTGCCTCAGATTCCGGTTTGATTAAGATTGTGGGAAAAGTATTGCAACCTGTCATGCGGTTTCTTTTTCCGGAAGTGCCTGTTGATCATCCTGCCATGGGTGCGATGATTATGAATATGGCTGCCAATATGCTGGGTATGGCGAATGCCGCGACACCGTTTGGTCTGCAAGCGATGAAAGAATTGCAACGCTTGAATAAGCACACGCATACGGCAAGTAATGCCATGTGTACTTTTTTGGCAGTGAATACTTCGAGTGTGCAGTTGATTCCTGCATCGGCCATCGCTTTTCTTGCGGCAAATGGTGCCACTCATCCCAGTAGTATCATTGTGACGTCATTAATTGCGACCAGTTTATCTACCTTGGTTGCGATTGTGGCTGTCAAATCCTTCGCTAAATTGCCCATGTATCGCATCAGAAATGAGGATAGTCTATGAATATTACGGTAGATTCGATTTCGGATATTTTATTTTTATTGTTTGTGGTTGGGATCCCAGTCTATGCGGCCATTAAAAAAATCAATGTGTTTGATTCCTTTGTGGAAGGTGCAAAGGATGGATTTTCTATCAGCGTTAGCTTGATACCCTATTTGATTGCCATGATGGTGGCGATTGGCATGCTGCGGGCGTCAGGATTTTTTGAATTGCTCAGTGATTGGTTGACGCCTATTATGGCGCGATTGGGGATGCCAACAGAGTTGTTGCCTTTGGCGTTGATGCGCCCATTTTCTGGTAGTGCTTCGAATGGCATGATGGCAGATTTGATGCATCAATTTGGTGGCAATTCGTTCATTGGCCAGGCGGCAGGTACGATGATGGGAAGTACTGAAACTACCTTTTACGTGATTGCAGTGTATTTTGGCTCAGTCAATATTCGTCGTACTCGACATGCCATCCCGGCAGGGTTATTGGCGGATTTGACAGGTATTGTGGCGTCAGTGTGGATTTGCCATCTATTACTGTAGTCAGAACTTATACCAACGAGTATTTATCAGCGTAGTATTGACGATGTTGGATCAACAAGATGCTCATCAATACAAAAATAGCAGCTGATCCCGCTTTGTTAGGCCAACCCCATTCCAATTTCCATGCGGATACCAAATCTAAAAATGACAGCACGAGATTGAATAATATATAGGTGATATTAATGGCTTGTGCGGATTTTAATTGTTTTGATTTGATGATCTGCGGAATAATGGCTATAACAAAGCCTGTCTGCGCCGTGTAGCCCATGAGATTGATTATAGTCAAAGAAAGAGATTCTTGGCCAATACAATAAATGAGCGCTACAAACACGATGATCAATAAGCTGTAATAACCTTGCTCGGCAGTCTGCTTTTTTTTCAATTTGAAATGGTAGGTCAATTGGATGTGTTGAATCGTCAAAAGCAACCAACCGGTGCCAGAGACCAAACGATACTGCCAAGGCAAGTCTGCGGCAAAGCCATATACCAAATCTAAAGAGTAAGAAAAATACAGCAAAACATGCATCCATTTGCTCAAGCCGTCTAAATTGGTTTGCTTTTGATTATGTACGACTTGTGGCAAATACAAGACGGTATAAATCAACAGAGATAGATTAAGGGTAATTTGTCCGATGACCATCTGATGCGTCCTATTTATGGTCAGGACTCACGCAGAACCTCGAGGTCGAAGTTCTGCGTGAGTCCTGATAGTGCTACAGCGTGCGTGATTTTTAAGGGAACATTATACATAAAAATGGCATTATTATCAAAGTCCCTACGTTTTGCAATTGTCTTAGCCAGTATGAGACGGTTGATGTGTGTCAGATGCAAGCATATAGCCAGATTCATATAATTTTAAATTGGCCAATAAATGTTGTGCTTTATTTTGAAAGTCGAGACGTTGCTTTGACGCAATGGGTGATGCGTGAGGTAAGGCGATGGTGCTTGGGTTTTTCGGTTGATGATAGACTTGAAATTCGTAGTGACAGTGAGGGCCTGTGGCTAATCCTGATTGTCCTACATAACCAATGATTTGTCCTTGTTTTACATAAGTGCCGCGTGAAATGCCTTTTTGAAATCGTAACATATGGCCGTAAACCGATGTATACATCCGTGAATGCTGAATTTTAATCATATTGCCGTAGGCATTTTGTCGCCCAATTTGGATGATACGTCCATCCCCAGTGGCTCGAATAGGGGTGCCCATGCGGGCGGCGAGATCAACGCCTTTGTGAGGACGATAGGTATGTAAGATTGGATGTCGCCGGGACAAGCTAAAGGTTGAACTGATATGTGAAAAGCGCACAGGATAGCGTGAGAATGCTTTTCTCAAACTCTTGCCATCAGGTGTAAAATAGTCGTCGCCACCATCGGGTGAGGGATAGCGGATGGCTTGATGTTGCATGTCGCGACTGGTATAGGTGACAGCAAGGATATCACCAGTATTGACCAATTTATCGTCGATATATTGGGCCTGGTATAAAATACTGAAGCGGTCGCCCTCTTGCACGTCCTTGGAAAAATCAAGTTCCCAATGAAATACTTCTGCCATTTTACGAATGAGTTTGATTGGAATCCCTTTGCGTGCTGCGGTGCCATACAGAGAGCCTTTTACGGTGGCAGTTACGTATTCATCATGTGTTTCCATCGTACGTGATTTCACTGTGGTCACATAGTGATCACCCTCTAAGGCGACAACTAACAATTGAGTGGGGCTGTGTTGAAAAATGATTTTTTTGAGGATATTGTCTTGTACCAAGATTTGGATGGGTTGGTTTGGCCTGATATCGGTGATTGTCTTCGCATGTGGATTGTCATGCAGGACCGCTTGCAATGCTTTTTGACTTAATCCCTCACGTTTGAAGATACCACCTAAGGTATCTTTCTTCCGAGTTGTGATGGTTTTCCATGCGCTGAGTTCTTCTTCTGGTTCTATGATTGGGGCCGGCGCATTATAGTCTACTTCTATTTCAGGCAATGCCAACTGTTGTGATATCAGGGTGGGTTGACTTCCGTGGTGTAACAGTAAAAAAACAACGGCCAGCGTCGCCATCAGCACTAGGGAAAAAGAAATCCGAAAAGCATTCTTTTTAGCGGGATGTTGTTTTTTTTGTTTCATGTTTAGCCTTTGCTACTATGTATTGAATGTGTATACTGAATCGCTTCCGCAAGAGACTTATTTTTGGAATTATTCACGAGTAGCGAGTAGGGGCTAAAGATACTCGCAGAGCATCATCAGGTCAACAGGATTGATATAAAAAAGGCTTGCATTTATGAAAAAAAACGAGAAAACGGTCAAAAAAAACACGAAAAGCACAGTTGTAAAAGCAAAAAAAAACCAGCAGCATGATTCAAATAAAGCCGACTACGCTGAGTTGATTCGTGGTTGTGAGGAAATCTTGTTGCCGGAAGAATTACAAGAAAAATTGCAGAGTGGGGAGTCACTAAAAATCAAAGCAGGCTTTGATCCTACCGCGCCAGATATTCATTTAGGTCATGCCGTGTTATTAAATAAATTACGTCAGTTTCAAGATTATGGGCATGAGGTGGTTTTTTTGATTGGTGATTTTACGGCAATGATTGGAGATCCTTCAGGTAAAAATGTGACTAGAAAACCACTAAGTCTAGAAGAGATATCTGCCAATGCGCAGACGTATCAACAGCAAGCCTTCAAAATTTTGGACGAAGAAAAAACCAAGACGGTTTTTAACTCATCATGGTTAAACCAAATGCAAGCCGCAGATTTGATTCGTTTAGCGTCTACGCATACGGTTGCGCGTATGTTAGAGCGTGATGATTTCGCAAAGCGTTATGCTGCAAAGAAAGCTATTGCCATTCATGAGTTTTTATATCCCTTATTACAAGGATATGATTCTGTGGCATTGCATGCTGATATTGAATGTGGTGGCCGCGATCAAAAATTCAATCTATTGATGGGCCGGGAATTACAACGTCATTATGAACAAGACCCACAAGTTGTGATGATGACACCTTTGATTGAAGGTTTGGATGGTGTTAAGAAAATGTCTAAGTCTTTGGATAATTACATTGGTATCAGCGAATCGGCGGATAGTATTTTTGGCAAGATCATGTCTATTTCTGATGATTTGATGTGGCGTTATATGGCGTTGCTTAGCAAGCATACTGCTTCCGAATTGGCACAGCTAAAAGTTGAAGTGAAGGAAGGACGTAATCCCCGCGATGTGAAATTAGAGTTTGCTGAAGCATTGGTTGCGCAATTCCATAACCCATCGCAAGCAAAAAAAGCGGTGCAAAATTTCATTGAGCGTTTTCAGAAAAAAGGATTACCCGATGATTTAAAAACCCAATCTATAGACTGTGATGCCAGTACAACAGTAGCGCAACTATTAAAACTAGCGGGCTTGACCGAGAGTACTTCAGCGTCCAATCGTTTGGTAAAACAAGGTGCGGTCAAAATTAATGGTGAAAAAGTGACGGATGGCGGTGTCAAAGCCAGCCATGGGGAAGCCTTGGTGATTCAAGTTGGCAAACATCGTATTGCTAAAGTGATTATTGGCCAATAGGACTAAAAAACAAGTTGACAAGCATGAAGAAATGAGTAGAATACACGACACGCCGAGAGGGCGAGCTGATTAAGAATATGAGAAGACAAACTGTGAGGGCGCTTTAGCAAGTGTCAATACTTTGAGAGAAAAAAGAAGTAGAAGAAATAAAGCAGCTAGTGATAGCTGTGTTGGGAATTGAACTGAAGAGTTTGATCCTGGCTCAGATTGAACGCTGGCGGCATGCTTAACACATGCAAGTCGAACGGCATCGGTACCTAGCTTGCTAGGTAGCCGG
>JANSXK010000054.1 GCA_024742995.1 Gammaproteobacteria bacterium | reverse complement strand
GTAGCCACAGCGGTATCACCGGGGCAACCAGGCGCACCAGACTGAATGTAAAAATAAGCGCCCGGCGCATCTGCTTCCGGGTCGAAACTGCCACTGCCCGGTTGCCATTGCCCACCGGGAGCCGGGCTGCCGCCGAGCTGAGCAAATAAGTCTACCGGGGCACTGCCCGGACAGAGGGCCACCGCTGCATCTTCTCCCGCTGAAGGCGGATATGGGAAAATGGGGAGGTATGCAAAGGCAGTATCGCTCACATTGCCTGCCGCATAAGCAACCACTCTGATTTCCCGGGTGCCCTCCGGTGGAAGGCCGGGGCCTCCGTAGGTGTACTGGGCTGCACCCAGCACGGCCTCCCAGGCAGGCAATGAAGGCTGGCCCTGTTGCGGTAGGAAGCGCAGCTGGGCGCTGCCACTGCCAAGCACTACAATGCTATCAGTGCCGGTACTGGCCAGTTGCTCACCCATACCGCCCGGGCCTGACAGCGTAACCCGGATAGAATCTATAAACCCAATCTCGGAGAGCAGCTCCAGGCTTGGCGGCAGGATGGGCTGTGGGGCACCCGTACAAGCCGTGTCGGCCTGATAGGCGCTGCCGGGGAATGCACCACCTATTGGGTTAACTTCCAGCGCGCAGGGCGGGGGGAGGGATTCTTCGAGGGCAAAAAGACTGATAATTCGAAAATCCACACTACAAACGAATTCAAGGGTTTGTGCTTCAAAGTTAACTTCTAGAATTTCGTCTGTTTGCTCTAATACCGCATCAGTCACAAAAGTACGGCTATTCTGGCAGTCCACGGACACCGTACCCAAACCATTGGAAAAAGGTTCAAAAGAAGGATGCGGAAAAAGCAATTGGCTATTGGACAAATCATTGGTATCTAACTGATAAAATCCATCTTTCCAAGTACTAGCCACCAGATGTCCGTTAATCACAGTTAATCCGGAAGCCGCAGCAATAGGGTCTACCTCTCCGAAACTGGGGTTCAGTATTTCTTGCTCCCCGGTAATTAGGTTATATTTCCCCAAAGCAACCCCAGGTGAATAAAACACAGCAAACAAGGTCTCTCCAATGACTTCTAAGCCAAAAACTACAGCACCAAACTCTCCTGGTATTACTCCAAAATCTGTAACATAGGATAATGTTCCGGTCTCCAAATCCACCTGATATATCGTATCTGCTATTGCAGTGTAAAGGTTCGTATCCCGGTCAAAGGTGCAATTGCCAATCGGGCGTTCCGGCTCTATGACATGTGCAGTATCACAGGTTGACAAATCAATAATTCCAATATAACTGTTCAGTGAATCATCGTCTGAGCCTGCTGAAAAATACAACTCTTGAGCCGAAACGGAAAGTGAAACTAGGGCAAAGCCAAGCAGCAATAGAAGTTTAGAATGCGCCATGGGATTAGGATTTGGGAATAGGAAGAAAGCTCAGCTCTCCATAAAGAGAAAGCTGAGCCATGTTTTGATTTTAGAAACAGAACTACTTACGGATGAGCTTACCGGAAGTCGTAGCAGAAGGGGTCTCCACCCGGTAGAAATAGACGCCGGGCTGCCAATTGCGGGCTATGATCTGATGCTCTACTAAAGGCTGAAGCTGCTGCTGATGGATCAACTGCCCCGCAGCGTTAAATACGCGGAGTTGACCTACTTCCACTGTCCCACTAATTGTAAATTGCGCTCCAAATGGATTAGGGAAAACCACAATTTTTGAGTGCTGTTGCGGGGATATTGACCAACTGCGCTTATTCCCGTCCGGGTAAATATTCGCACCGCTCAATAGCGAAAATACTTCAGCTATGGTTGAGAAAG
>JANSXK010000071.1 GCA_024742995.1 Gammaproteobacteria bacterium | reverse complement strand
TGAACCGCTCCGGGTATTCCGGAGACTCATTAGTTCCGATCATGCTGCTTTAGCCGATCGCTGTTGCTCATAATACTCTGATTCCAGTTCCGCTGGCGGAACGTTGCCGATCGACTCCATGAGGCGTCGATGGTTGTACCAGTCGACCCACTTCAATGTTGCGAACTCAACTGCCTCGATACCACGCCAAGGACCTTGCTGACGGATCAGCTCTGTTTTATATAACCCGTTGATAGTCTCTGCCAGAGCGTTGTCGTACGAATCACCAACGCTGCCAACTGAAGGATCAATACCCACTTCTGCAAGCCGATCTGCATAGCGGATGGCCACATACTGAACACCGCGATCGCTGTGATGGATAAGCTGATCCTGCTCACCGATCCTGCGATCATGAAGCGCTTGTTCCAGCGCATCCAGGGCGATGTCAGCACGTAGTGAAGTCGAAACACGCCAGCCAACAATACGGCGTGCAAAGGCATCAATAACAAAAGCGACATACACAAAGCCGCGCCAGGTGGCTACATACGTGAGATCAGCAACCCACAGCGCATTGGGTCGAGTCACTTTGAAATCGCGATTGACCAGGTCCATCGGCCGCTCAGACAGGTTGTCAGGTAAGGTGGTTTTAACACGACGACCACGCACAACACCTCGCAAACCCTGTACTTTCATTAAGCGTTCAACTGTGCAGCGAGCAACTTCAATATCTTCGCGCTTAAGCTGTCGCCAGACTTTCCTGACACCATAGACGCGAAAGTTCTCTTCCCAGATGCGCTGAATATCAGCCTTCAATTGATCATCTCGCTGAGCACGAGACGAACGCATTTCTGGATGACGCTGTTTGACTTTGTGATCGTAGTAAGTCGATGGGGCAATCGGCAATACTTTGCAGATCGACTCGACCCCATGCTTATCCTTGTTTAAATCTATGTAGTCCACCATCACTTCAGTTTGCGGTCGAGCTCCGCCTGGGCAAAAAAAGCTGACGCCGTTTTCAGAATTTCATTCGCGCGGCGCAGCTCTTTAACTTCCTTCTCTAACGCTTTGATGCGTTCACGTTCTTCCGTGGTCGATCCCGGGATCTCTCCTGCATCAACCCGGGAGCGCTGCAGCCACGCTTTTAGGCTATCTGGCGAACAGCCAATTTTGCTCGCTATTGAACAGATCGCTTGCCATTGAGAGGGATACTCTCGTTCATGTTCCAAAACCATGCGCACTGCGCGTTCCCTGACCTCTGGGGAATATCGATTTGATTTGCTCATCACTCCAATCCTCTAAGATTTGGAGTCTCCGGTAAACCCGGGGCGGTTCA
>JANSXK010000091.1 GCA_024742995.1 Gammaproteobacteria bacterium | reverse complement strand
GCTTTTGCAAATAGAAGAGCACCGCCTGGAGGTCAAACATTGCTCTTGCTGTGGCGAGCAGCATACAGGCAGCTTCCCATCCGGCGTGCCAGCCCCCGTACAATACGGCGACAGGGTACATGCCTTAGTCAGCCTGCTGAATGTGGAGCAAAGCATGCCCGTAGGGCGCGTGGGGGAGCTCTTTGCCAGCCTGACGGGGTATGAGCTCAATGAGAATACAGTCTCCACTTCTGTACAGCGCATGTACGGGAAGCTGGCCGATGATGAGGCGGTTATCAAAGAGCAGGCATTGTGCAGCCCCGTAGCGCATGCCGACGAAAGCGGTGCCCGGGTGGCAGGCAAACTGCACTGGGCCCATAATTTTGTCTGTGGCCTGTTCACTTACCTGTTTGTGCACGAGAAAAGAGGCGCACAGGCGCTGTACAGCGGCCAAAGCATAGCCCAAAACTATACAGGCACGCTGGTGCACGACTGCTGGGCCAGCTATTTTAGGCTGCCAAACGCCCGCCATGCGCTTTGTGGGGCACACCTGCTGCGCGAGCTCAGAGGCCTAAGCGAAAACCATGGGCGCAAGTGGGCTGAAAAGATGCACAGTTTGTTAATGTACGCATACGAATTTAGCAGTGGCGGGAGCTCAGTGCTGCAGGCTAAAAAATATAAAACGGTCCTGTCCCGCTACCGGCAAATCTTGAAAGAAGCCAACCGTGAAGAGCCGCCGCCTGAGCCCCGCCCGAAAGGCCGGCCGAAGAAAACAAAAGGGAGGAACCTGCTCGAAAGGCTGGAACGATACGAAGAAGAAGTACTGAGGTTCACGCGGGAGCACGAAGTGCCGTTCACTAATAACCTGGCCGAACGTGATATCCGCCCGTTGAAAACGAAGCTAAAAGTCAGCGGCTGCTTCCGTACCCTACAGGGTGCGCGGCACTATGCAAGGATCAAAAGCTTTTGCAGCACGGCAAAAAAGCACGGCTTGTCTGCCTATGAAGAGCTGCTCAACGCCTGGCGGGGCGAGTCGTTCCTTCGAAGCTACGCT
>JANSXK010000086.1 GCA_024742995.1 Gammaproteobacteria bacterium | reverse complement strand
GGCGATAGCGGCATGAGCGCCATTGAGGGCATAGTAGCTGTCGTGGCCATCAAAAGCAGCGGGGCTCCATCCGGTCTGGGTAGTATGGCAGGCTGCACAGTCGCTGGACAGGCCGAGGGCGTTGTGGTCCGGGTTGGCCGTAGCATTGAACTCGGTGGTATGGCAACTGGCACAATCTGTGGGGGTGCCTGCGTAGCCGCTGCTGTGGCAGTCAAGGCAATTGGCGGCCAGGTGCGCGCCGTCTAGTGGGAAAGCGGTGGTATTGTGGTCAAAGACGTTGTCGGCATCGCCCATAGGGTGGCAGGCGAGGCATGCGGTATTTTCGTACACATATCCGCCGACGCCCTGATGCTCGTCATCGGTCTCCGGGTTGGTATGGCAGCCAATACATGAGAACTCTGCATAATTGGCAGGGTTGGTATGGCATTCGGTACAGGTATTCCATTCGCCCTCGTGTGCACCGGAGTAGATGGGGAAGTACTGGGCATCGTGCTCCAGGGTAGAAGGTGCCCAGGCATCCTCGGAGTGGCAGGTGGTGCAGTCAGTGGGGAACTGAGCGGCAGCATGCCCAGGGTCCGTGGTATTGTTGTAATCCTCGCTGTGGCATCCGAAGCAGGTGTTGGGGGTATTGCTGTAGTCCCCATTGTGGCAAGCCGCACAATCATTAGCGATAGCGGCATGAGCGCCATTGAGGGGATAGTACTGGTCGTGGATATCAAAGCTGGCGGGCACCCATTCGGGCTGCGTAGAATGGCATTCGGCACAGTCTGTAGGCAGCCCGAGCGCTTGGTGGTCAGGGTTGACGGTAGCGGAATAGTCTTGTGCGTGGCACCCGTTGCAGGTGTTCGGGGTGTTGTCGTAATCGCCGTTGTGGCAGGCCACGCAGTCGTCTTCAATGGCCTGGTGGGCTCCGGTCAGCGGGTAGTGGGCGTCGTGATCGAAAGAGGAAGGTGCCCATGTACTTTCGGAGTGACAGCTAGCACAGTCGGTCGGGAATTGGGCGGCTTGGTGGTCAGGATCAGAGGCTTGGTTATAATCATTGATATGGCAGCCGGCGCAAGTATTGGGCGTATTGTTGTAATCGCCGTTGTGGCAAGCTGCACAATCGTTGGCG
>JANSXK010000093.1 GCA_024742995.1 Gammaproteobacteria bacterium | reverse complement strand
TCGAAAAATCAGGATGAGGTTTGGGATGACTAATATTCAACGCTCTTCGAGGTCGGTATGCTTGGGCTGCTGGGGTACACTTTGAGCGTGGACTGCTCCGGGAGTGTGCTCCAGCTTGCGGGTGGGGAGGTTGAAGTTTAGGGGTTAGGGTTTAGGGGGTGAGCGTTGCCGGTCGGTTGGTCGCCAGGAGGCGGTCGCAAAGCGGCCGTGCCCGTGGAGGACGCTGGTGGGCCCTCAACCTCAACCTCAGCCTCAACCTTAGCCTTGGCCTTGGCTGCTCCGGGAAGTATGCCCTAACTTGCGGGTGGGAAAGGTGCGACGCTCTACGAGGTCGAAAAATCAGGATGAGGTTTGGGGTGACTAATAGTCGACGCAATTCGAGGTCGGTATGCTTGGGCTGCTGGGGTACACTTTGAGCGTGGACTGCTCCGGGAGTGTGCTCCAGCTTGCGGGCGGTGGGTGTTGTGGTCCCTCCTTCGCCTTGGGGCTACGGCGGGTGCTTTGGTATTTTGGTTTTATGGTGTTATGGCGGGGCAGGCTCGCCCGGCGCACTTCTTTCGCCGGGCGTGCTAGTTGGGAGGGTCCTGGATTTTGAGCGTTGCCGGTCGGTAGGTCGCCAGGAGGCGGTCGCAAAGCGGCCGGGGCCTTGGAGGACGCTGGTGGGCCCTCAACCTCAACCTTAGCCTTAACCTCAGCCTTAACCTTGGCTGCTCCGGGAAGTATGCCCTAACTTGCGGGTGGGAAAGGTGCGACGCTCTACGAGGCCGGTTGGTTTGGGCTGCTGGGGTACACTTTGAGCGTGGACTGCTTTTGGGAGTGTGCTCCAGCTTGTGGGTGGGGAGGTTGAAGTTTAAGGGTTAGGGTTTAGGGGCGAGCGTTGCCGGTCGGTTGGTCTTGGGATTTGGGCGGTGCCGGTGGGTGTGGCTGGGCTTTCACATTTCGTACCTACGGCACGAGGCTACGGGCGGTCTTGGGTGTTACCGACATTTTGCCCCTATGG
>JANSXK010000034.1 GCA_024742995.1 Gammaproteobacteria bacterium | reverse complement strand
GATCAATTCTTCAATGGACTAACCAGTAAACACCCATTTTCTAAATATTGATAATCAGGCACTTACCATTTCTTAGGCGGGGAGAATCCTTTTTTCAAATTCTTACAGATACTGTTTTCTGTTGCGCGATTGTCTGTGAACGGCCCGGCTACGTGCTGTGCCGGATTCTAAATTTACCATTTTCGTTTCAATTCACAAATGCTAGCGTAGGCAGCAAAAGGCGAAATTGGCGAAGCCTGGCTTTTGCTGCATGCGCGGGTTTTTCAATCTCCATTTTTCAATCGAAGATTTTTACCGGCATGGCATGTAGCCATTGTTGGCTGCAGTTTTCATCCCCTATATTTTTCAATATCAATGAATTCCAAATCGATAAATTCACCTGCTAAATGATCAAAGTCTTTATCTGTTGTATATAGTTTCAATTTGTATACACTAGCGGTGGCGGCTATCCATATATCATTCTTCCCCATATTTCTTGAACTAAATTCTACCTTCTTATTGGATAATTTTCCTTGGCTATAGGCATCTATATCTCCGTAACGGTCAATAACCTCTTTTATATTCACATTGATTTTTGCAATTCTTTCAAGAGTCTTTTCTAATCTCTTTTTTCGGCTATCTCCTATCCCTAATTTTTTGGTTAATGCATTTAACTCTCCTAGAGTAACTACTGATATCATAAGCCTATTCTGATCCTTGAATATCTCGTATTCCTTTTCAATTTGTTCTGACACTTCTGTTCCTCGGCTATATATCAACAGTAAATTTGTATCCAGTATTATATCCATTGGCTTTCCACACTAATCAGATTGTTAATCAAGGTTTTCCAGTAATTCTTCTAAAGAATGTTCCCACTCAATTTCATCTGTTAGGCTTTTGAATTCCTGGTAATTGATCGGTTTATAGTTTTGTTCTTTTAAAAGTTGATCTAAGGTTACGCCTTCTCTTACTTCAACGATCCCGTCTTCAATATTTAGGCTTTGCTCATCCTCAACAATGTTCATCTCTTCTATCTCTTCCGCCTGTTGAAAGATTAACTTTAGTTTTTTGACATCATCAATCCTTGTCAAAACATTCATAATGTCTTTCCTAAGTTTATTTGTATTTACTGTATGATTCATCATATTAACTTTTTCTGTCTTCTTCCTATTAGCATTCCTCCTTCGATCCAATTTACAACTTATTAGAACAATCTTGAGACTTTATCAGTTCCCAAAAACTAGCCGTCGCTTTTATTAATTGATTATCAGTCATTTACAATAAGACCATATTGCAGCCAACGGTCTGCATAGCCGCAGGCTGCCCGCATAGGGCAGCTTGACGGCTATGCTTTGTTCTCGCCAGCCTTCTTTCATTTTTTAATTTGATTATCAATTAACTGTAAAATAGCATTTGTAACTTTAGCTCTATCAATTTTACCCTGTTCATGAGTTATTACTCCTAAATTTTCTTGCATGTCCAATTGAGTCAATGAAGAAGAATGCATTATTGTCGCATTCAATCCTTCTTTATTTTGTTCCTCTTTAAAATAGACTAAAAGGTTCTCAATTGCCATTTTAATTTTTCCTTTAGAAATTAAATCCTTTAAATTATTGACAAATTTACTTTCAATGTTTTCACTTGAATTGTCATTAGAATTCTTTCCGGATTCATTTACTTCAATTTTCGCTCCTTTTCCAACGGCTATATTCTTCCCGTCTAACTTACCACCTGTAACAATTATTCCTTTATTTTTTTTCATGATTCTTGGGTTTGACCTTTAAAGAAATTGTTGATTTTAGATTTTTTTCCTACTGCAATATTATCTGCTTTTAAATTGCCCCCAGTTACAAGGACACCATTGTTAAGAATACTTGTTTCCCTTTCTTTGAATTCAGAAGAATCTATATTCTTACTATCAAGGAAGTCTTCTAACATATTAAATATCCTTTTCTCGATAATTTTGAAGTATCTTTCTTTATCAAGCTTTTGAAAATGTTGTGAATATAATAGCTGACTGACCGCCTCTCTAATTGATGTTTCTGCACCATAATCAAAATCTGGAGAACTTTTCACTAATTTTCTCATGACAGATTCCTTTCCACCAAATATGCTACTAATTACTTCATTTATGTAACCCAACACTCTAAAAATAGACATAAAAGTGTGTCCGAGAGTAATGAAAAAGAGTGAAAAAATCCAACCTAAAAAATGCCTAATACCCGATTCTTCTTTAATCTTGTCTATTGTTTTTAAATCTTCGCTTACAGGTGGTAATAAGTAGTAGTTGTTCTCAACAAAAAGACTTTTTTCACTTTTCTGAAAACGTAGAAATGCAGTCAAAATTAAATCACCTTCCCAATCATTTACTTGAATAACTCTATAAAATCTCGCATCTGTATTCGTTTCTTTCATCACTTTTTCTAAATACTCTTGAGAAACATTATTTGAAGGATGCCCAAGTTTATCTGGTAGTATCTCAGGATTATTTCTTATCTTCTTTCCATTAATGAATACTTTATCAGTAACGGATAAATTAGGAATGTTTAGGCTTTCTATTTCATCATCTACTCTTGCATAGATTTCAGATATATCAAAGTCTTTGGGAGATAATCGTCTGTTCAATTCTTTTTTCCCCTTGTCTATATCTACAACAAATGACCAACCCCCAATATCAATTCCACTTCCAACGAAAGGAGAATATCCACTATAAACCACAAGATTTCCGCTCGTTTTTTTGTTAAATTTTTCAATGAGGTGTGAGTTGCTGCTCGTATATTCAAAGTCAGGATTATAAGAGTCTTTGTACAAATTGTTTTTAAGGAAGTTTCTTTGATTAACATCATAAATTAGCACAATAATATATGAGATAACAAATGAGATAAATCCAATCAAAAAAGCTCCTCCCTCTAATATTTCTCCTTCGGAAACAAAAATCAGTATGATAAATCCCCATAAAATGATTGCTGGAAGAAAAAGTAATTGATAGTAATTTCTTCTTTTTTTTCTCGCATTAAATGTATGCTTGAGAAGTTCAGATGTATCCATACCATAAGAATTAACTACGGCATGATACGGGTCTTTTGCAAATTCATATATCTTATTTCTAAGGCTTGAATTTGAGTATACATTAGCTGATACTTGGCGAGTAATATCTGATTGCATAGTCTAAAAATTTATTTGGTTTTTAGAAAAAGTGAAAGGAAAAATGAGAGTATTAAGCCATATAGCATATTTGACGGAATTGCTAATAATAATCCAGTAGAGAATGATTCCACGAAAGTTTCTCTAAAGTATTCATCATTTTCAAATCCGCTAACGCTCAATTGATAGTCAATTAAATCATCCAATGCATAAGGATTTATTATGTAAAAATACACATAACTAAGTGCAGCGGAAATAATTCCACTTGCCAATCCAAACACCGCTCCAATAGATAGCCCCTTTTTTAATGTTAATTGTCCAAAATTCAAACTTCGATAATGTCTGATACACAGAAGTAAAGCTATTAATGCTATTCCCAACGAAATTAATGTTGGGATGAAAATAAATTCCTCGCTTTCATACATATAACTGTCTGAAAAAAAGTATTGAGAGATTACAAAAGCAAGAATAGAATACACTAAGCCATAGGCTATAGATAATCTGACATAACTTGCACCATATCTAACATTTGAACTTTGTTGCCCTGTTATGAACTTCCCAACATTACTTTGAGAGAAATTTGGAGCACCAGCAAATTCAAAAGGTTGTAGTACAGAACCTGACACTTGGTTTTTTCTAGGAATAAGAAGCAGCATTATCACGAAAAATAATATAATCACTTCTGGTCCTAGGAAATTAAAAAGGAGTAACATTAAATTTATTTTTAATTAGTTATTTCTTGGTTGGCGAGAACGGCCCGGCTACGTGACGTGCCGGACTCTAAATTTACCATTTTCGTTTCAATTCACAAATGCTAGCGCAGGCAGCAAAAGACCAAATTGGCGCAGCCAGGCTTTTGCTGCCTGCGCGGGTTTTCCATCTCCTTTTTCCTTTCGAAGATTTTTACCGGCATGGCATGTAGCCATTGTTGGGCGCTTCCATTTTTTTCTTCGTAAACCTATAAAAGCGACCGGTTTACCAATTCTGGATACTTCAAAAGGGCCGTTTTTACCGATTTTTCAATCTTCTTGAACCGATTCCAAAATTCTGATGATCTCAAATTGATCTTGAAAACTGATCTCAATTTACCGGTTTCAAATTCTTGATCTTGAAAGTCAATCTCCAAAATTGATCCAAATTTCTAATCTCTAGTCTTCAATTTGATTCGGCTAAAGTCTTATTCTTCAAGATAATATTGATTCAAGTTGGACAATTCAATCTACTGATTTTCAATCTCCAAAATTTCAACTTGATTCTCGATAACCCGATTCAGTTTGATCAGATTCTTATCCGGTGAAAGGTTCAAATTTCTTGTCCTCCTACCCTATTCTATTCGACGGTTTACCCAATTCTTATTTTCCGTATTGAGGCCCTAAACGTAATCCCTCTCCAAAAAACTCAATTTCTTCTTTCGATGATAGGGAGCGGATATTGTTAAGGATCTCAATTATTCGGGACAACGGATTACCCGATAGAAATACTGATTTTCCATTTTTTTTGCCTGCCCAATTGGGTTATACAATCAATTGACCGTAATCAACAAAACTCGGGTTCCAAAACCAATTATTCCCGATTTTCAAAGGCAGGCTTAATTCCTAATCGTTTGTTTATCAGCTTTTTATTCCCGAAATGGAGTGCGCCCAACGACCCGGCTACGTGACGTGCCGGATTCTAAATTTACCATTTTCGTCTCAATTCACAAATGCTAGCACAGGCAGCAAAAGACCAAATTGGCGCAGCCTGGCTTTTGATGCCTGCGCGGGTTTTTCAATCTCCATTTTCCTCTCGAAGATTTTTACCGGCATGGCATGTAGCCATTGTTATATGGCGTATTCATTTTTTCTCTTCAGACCAATCTACAATTTCTTCGTGATTTTCATTTGCCTTTTCGTTATTTGAATCTCCTCCCTATTTGACGATTTCAGATGTAGAAAGAATTCCTTTAATCTTATTTGTTTCTTTATCCTCCGTTAAAAGATTGAGGATTCTATTTAGAATTTCTTCATCTTGATGGAAACTTATTGAATCATAGTTTTTCAAGAGTTTTGAAGGTTCCTTCTTGCAAAAAGGATATTTAGTTCTGAACTCCAAGTTGATTGACGGTTTTAAAGATTTAGGATTTTACCGAAAATTTCTTGGTCATAATCGTAGTTTTTTTCACCTGGAAAATTCCCTTTTAAATCGGGATAAATTAATTGAATGTATTCAAAATGATTTTCATCGTAATACTTGATCGAGCTTAAAACATATTCTTCTAACTTTTCAATCGAAACCTTGGTCAGATAAACTGGAAATCTGTTAGTTAAGTTCTTTAAAACCTTTAGGATCGGAATTTTTGAAAACCTGTATTCATTCGAGTAATTTTCAATTAATTCCCTAGTTAGTCCAGAGGGTAATCCTGAAATAAAAATTTCTGGGATTTTAAAATTCTGAAAAATTCCTGTTGAATATCCAAAAGGTGTCGTTTCTTCATCTTCAAGTACTGTCGTAATATGATATCCGAATTCTCGAATATTATTGTCAACATTTCTGAAGTATTCATTTCTTTGTTTTTCAGTCACCTTTTTATTTTTTCTTTATGCCATATAACGGCCCGGCTACGCGCAGGCTGGGATTCTAAAATTAATCTTTTCGTTCGATTTCACCAATACTAGCGCAGGCAGCAAAAGGCGAAAATGGCGAAGCCTGGCTTTTGCTGACTGCAGCGGCCTTTTCATTCTCTTTTTTCAATCGTAGATTTTTACCCAGCTTGAGTGTAGCCATTGTTATGGGTTGCCGCTTTATTCTTTTCACCGTTTCAAAAAAAGGGCCCATTTCAAATTCTGGACCAACCAAAAGGCGGCTATTCAATTTTTTCAACTGATTTTAATCTCTTGGTTTTCAGTTGATTCAATTTCAGGATTCTGATTCTATATTTTGATCGATTATAATCTTAAATCAACCAAAAATCTGACGATAATCAACCTATATCCGGATTCAGATCTCAATCTCCAGAAGATTCAACCTGATTTTTGATCTCTGATTTACTCAATTCGATTTCCCAGATTTATCAAAATCAGTTTCAGGTTCTCCAAATCTTTAGTTCCTGATCTTGGTTGTCAAATTGATTCAATCAACGGTTTCCAGTTCAAAATTTATAGATTCCTGATTCCAGATTTCTGTTCTTGGACAAGATTCAAATTCCTGATTTTCTATTCAAAAGCCGCCCAAACGTAAAGCTCATCTGAAAAAACCAATCTCATTTTTCAAGATGGGCCCGGTTAATCTTAGGAATTCAAATTTTTCGTTTTCTGTTCGATTAACCGTAAAACATACAAGACTCGACAGGCCATTTACCCGCCTTTCCCAAATTCCAGTTTACCGATTTGAAAATCAGTTCTCGATTTCTGGACAAGTACCTAATTCTGAATTTTCATTTTGAGACGGGAGAATTCATATTTTCAATTCCATAGAATGCCAATTCTGATGCGGTACCCCATAACGGGAACGTGCAGCCGCAGTACGCAGCGTAGCGGAGTATTGTCGGCTGCACTGTGTTGTAGGCCGTTTCAAAATTCGTCATAAATCTCTAAAATCGACTTAACAATTTTAATTAAATCCTCTTTGCTTTTTATTGGAATTTCAGCACCTCTGTGTAAAGACTTAGATTCTGAATTTCTATAAGCTTGAATTCTTAACACATCAGATTCTGGCCAATCTTTTGAAGAGTCTCTTTCATTTTGTTTTACAATCGTAAATCTGATATTTTCAAATTCAACGTACTTATTTCCTGCTCCATCGGTTAGCATAATTTCAGTTTTTATGAAAGTTAGAATTCTTTAAATAGCCTAAGCTAATATTTTTTGAAAATTTAGCGTGTAACTCCCTAATTGTTCCAAACTTACTCTTGAAGTCATGTTCATTCTCTATATTCAATTTTTCTCGCAACTCTTCATATATATTTTTACTTAGATTTTTTTGTAGTGAAGAGTTCCCATTCAGGAACCTATCCGCTTTGATAAAATCTTCTTTTCTGTATAACAGAAGCTTCTTTTCTTTTTTACTTTCAGCTTCTTCCAAATCAGCCAAAACAAGATTCACATAATCTTTTAATAGCTGCTTCTTTCTTGCGGCATTTGACCCTCCATCCCAAAGGTGAAATTTAAATTCATATATTCTCTTATCAGTTTCGAGATCATATTTACCTTTTGATGTATTTGGACCAAGTGATATTGATTCAATTTTTTCGTCTTCTTCTAACAAGTCAGGGATAGAAATTAAAATACCGTATGCATGTATTAGATCACTTATCCTATTAAAGAATTTCCGGTATAAGATAGCTGTTTCAAAAACCTCTTCGATTTCTGTAATTAAAGTCAAGTCAACTTTTTCACCCTGAAGCAAACTAGTTTCGTTTTCAGAAATCAATTGGTCGATTTTGGCAATATTAGAAATTAACTTTTTTGCTGATTTAGGTTCTATGATCATCTTTTAAATTTATGGCCTACAACGGCCCGGCTACACGCAGGCTGGGATTCTAAAATTACTCTTTTCGTCCGATTTCACCAATACTAGCGCAGGCAGCAAAAGGCGAATCTGGCGCAGCCTGGCTTTTGCTGACTGCAGCGGACTTTTCATTCTCTTTTTTCAATCCTAGAATTTTACCCAGCTTGAGTGTAGCCATTGTTATGGGTTGCCGCTTTATTCTTTTCACCGTTTCAAAAAAAGGGCCCATTTCAAATTCTGGACCAACCAAAAGGCGGCTATTCAATCTTTTCTACTGATTTTAATCTCTTGGTTTTCAGTTAATTAAATTTCAAGATTTTGATTCTTCAATTTGATCTTCTTGAATCTAAAATCAACCAAAAATCGGATAAAATCAACCTATTTCAAGATTCTGATCTCTATTTCCAGAAGATTCAACCTGATTTTTGATCTCTCCAATTTACTGGATTCAATCTCCCAAATTCATCAAAATCAGTTTCAGGTTCTCCAAATCTTGAGTTTTTGATCTCTGAACTTAGATTGTCAAATTGATTCAATCAACGTTCTCCGTTTCAAAAT
>JANSXK010000061.1 GCA_024742995.1 Gammaproteobacteria bacterium | reverse complement strand
TAAAAGTAATTACCTGTAAATATAAAGGAGTTTCTATACTGATTTTTCAATTCTTTTGACCAAGAGAAAGTCAAACAGCCCACAACAATGGCTAGCCGACAATACTCCGCTGCGCTACGTACTGCGGCTAGCCGGGCCGTTCACAGACAATCGCGCAACTGATGAAAGGTATCAGTAAGAATTTGAAATAAGGATTCTCCCCGCCTGGAAATGGAAAATACCCGAGTAATAATTTCCAGAAACTGGGTATCAACTGGTTAGTCCATTGGAGAAAAAGTCTGTTAAGGCGGGGTAAATGAGACGTTCTACAGTTTTTTAGTTGGTTTACGAGAATCGGGATAGCCCGAATAGAAAAATTAGATCAAGATTACCGCGGCCCCGTCCGATGGAAAGGAATACGGTATCAGGAAAAGAGTCCGCGTCCAGGGGGCTTATGAAAATCAAAAGGGTAAATGAAAATCAACGAGCAAATATGGGTTTCATGCCCGAATTTGAGATTTGCTCAAGAGTCCGCAGGTACATTGAATAGATTTAGCAGGAGAATAATTGGATGATTTTCATTGAGTAGATTTGATTCAAACGGGCGATAAAACAAATGAGGTTAGCTGTTTGGCCCGGAAATTGGTTTGTCCTCAACGAATAAATTGGATAAATTTGGGGAAAGCCCCCTTTTCTCGTCTTCGAAAATAGAGAAATGGCCGCTTGTTATGGCAATATCGAATAAAACGCGAATGCTGCGAACACAGTGCAGCCGGCAATACTCCGCTGCGCTACGTACTGCGGCTGCACGTTCCCGTTCACAGACAATCGCGCAACTGATGAAAGGTATCAGTAAGAATTTGAAATAGGGATTCTCCCCGCCTAAAACTTGAAAATGCCCGAGTAATAATTTTCAGAAACTGGGTTTAAACTGGTTAGTCCATTGGAGAAAAAGTCTGTTAAGGCGGGGTAAATGGAAAGTTCTACAGTTCTTTAGTTGGTTTACAAGAATTGGGATAGCCCGAATTGAAAAATCAGATCAAGTATTACCGCGGCCCGTCCGATGGAATTGAATACGTTATCAGGAAAGGAGCCCGCGTCCAGGGGGCTTATGAAAATCAAAACGGTAAATGAAAATCAACGAGCAAATAACTGTTTCATACCCGAGTAAGATTGAATCTTGAGGGTTCGCAGGTGCATTGAATAGATTTAGCAGGAGAATAATTGAATGATTTTCATTGGGTTAAGTTGGTTTTTACGGGCGATAAAACAAATGAGGTTAGCTGTTACGCCCGAAAATTGGTTATCAAAATCGGATAATTGGATAAACTTGGGAAAAGCCCCCTTTCTCGTCTTCGAAAATAGAGAGATGGCCGCTAGTTTTGTAAAATCGGATAAAACGCGAATGCTGTGAACACAGTGCAGCCGGCAATACTCCGCTGCGCTACGTACTGCGGCTGCACGTTCCCGTTCACAGACAATCGCGCAACAGAAAAAGGTATCTGTAAGAATTTGAAATGAAAACTTGTCCCCGCCTAAAAAAAGTAAATGCCTGATTATCAATATTCAAAAATTGGGTT
>JANSXK010000032.1 GCA_024742995.1 Gammaproteobacteria bacterium | reverse complement strand
ACCAGTTTTCCTGGCGACCATAGCTGTTTGGACCCACCTGATCCCATCCCGAACTCAGAAGTGAAACGAATGCGCGCCGATGATAGTGTGGGGTCTCCCCATGTGAAAGTAGGTCATTGCCAGGATCTTTTTAAAATGTGCCTATCAAGGGTGGTTGTTAATGCAACCACTCGTTTGGCATCTTTTCCACCTCCTAATTTTTGTGAAACAATTCTTTAATTAGTTACCAACGGCCTCAAAATAAAATATACTCACATATTACTTTACACCACTTAGAATACTGACATGGGTATCAAGCGTTGGTTGCTTATCATTATTGGTTTCAGTCTAGCTCTGGTAGCGTGCCATCCAAATAAGAAGCATTACCAGGGGTATGTTGAAGCGGGGACCATTTACCTTGCGGAACCGTTTTCTGGTACCTTAAAGAAAAAACATATTGACCGTGGCCAGCAGGTGAAAAAAGGGCAATTATTATTTGAATTAGATCCAAATCCACAAGCATTTAATCTGAGCCATGCTGATGCAGAAATGGATGAAGCCACGCAAGTGTTGATGGATTTGAATAAGTCACGCCGAGCACCAGAAATCGATGCGATTCAGGCACAGATAGCACAAGTAGATGCGCAGATTAAGCTGGCCAAACTTCGCTTGAGCCGAAATAAAACCTTGTTTAAAAAAAGAGTGGTTGCTGAAGATGCATTGGATAATGCAAAAGAGCATTTGATTGAAAGACAAGGTGTCAAAGCACAATACGAAGCAAATTTGGCGTTAGCAAAATTAGGTGGTCGTCTTAATATGATTGCGGCACAGCGGGCCAAGGCGAAGGCATCTAAGATTGATACGCTACAAGCGAAATGGTCTTTAGAACAAAAGAAAATTTATGCGCCTGTAGATGGGGTCATTTTTGATACTTATTATAGGGAAGGTGAATTTGTAGCTGCAGCAAAACCTGTGGCTTCCATGTTGGCTCGCGTGGATACGTTTATTGAGTTTTTTGTGCCTTTACGACGCTTGCATGAAGTAGAAATGGGTCAAAACATCACGTATGTTTCTGCCTCATCATCACAATCTTTTCCGGCAAAAATCGCTTATATTTCTCCCAAAGCAGAATACGTTCCACCTCTGATTTACAGCCGGGATAATACTGATAAACTCGTTTTTCGGATCAAAGCGTCGGTGCCTGGTAACAATCCACTGATCTTTGGAGAGCCGGTGATTGTAACGCTCGAGCCTGCACATGGCAAATCCTGAGTTGATCATTGATGTTTGTAAATTGACTAAGACATTTGATCAGCATATTGCTGTGAATGGGATAGATTTGTCGGTTAAAAAAGGCGAAGTTTTTGGGTTTTTAGGACCGAATGGTAGTGGTAAAACAACCACCATTCGAATGTTATGTGGTTTGCTAACTCCCGACGCTGGTTCTGGACACTGCTTTGGGTTTGATATCTTGACGGAGTCGGACAAAATCAAAAAGCGGGTGGGCTATATGACCCAGCATTATAGTTTTTATGGTGATCTGACTGTTGAAGAGAATTTGAGGTTTATTGCCATGGTGTATGGCATGGATCAATACAAAGATCGGGTTCAGCATATCTTAGAGGAGCATGATTTATTAGACCGTAAAGATCAGTTAACCAGCGGCTTATCTGGAGGGTGGAAGCAGCGTGTTGCGTTGGCCGCTTGTCTATTACATGAACCGGACATGTTGTTATTGGATGAGCCAACGGCTGGGATTGATCCGATTGCCAGACGTGATTTTTGGGACAAAATTCATACCTTAAGTGAGCAAGGGGTGACAACCTTGATGTCGACCCACTATATGGATGAAGCAGAACGTTGTACGCGGCTTGCATACTTGGCGTATGGAGACTTACTGATTACGGGTACAGTAGACGAAGTGATTGAATCCACCAAATTGAAAACGTGGACCCTTTCTGGCGAAGTGACCACGGCGTTATTACAAGAGGCGAAACAGTTACCAGGTGTAACGCAAGCAGCATTATTTGGGCGCCATATTCATGTCTGTGGTTTTGATACACATTTGATTGAACAGGGTTTGCAGGGAGTTAAACAAGCGCATGCCATTCAGTTTGAAAGAATTCCTTCTACGTTAGAAGATGCGTTTATTAGTTTGGTTTTAAGCACCACAAGGAATGCAGATTGAATATTGGAGCGACTGTACGCCAGCATTTTACAAAAGGTAACAACACCTTTTCTAGGCTTTGGGCCATGATGGTCAAAGAGTTTATTCAGATGCGTCGTGACAAAACAACGCTTGGGATCATGATTGGTATCCCTATCATTCAATTGGTTTTATTCGGGTTTGCGATTAATTTAAATCCACGCCATCTTCCCGCTGCTGTTGTGGGCGAAGTCCATAACCAATTCAGTCGCCGTATTTTAAATAGCATGGAGAACTCCACTTATTTTCGTTTTGTTGCACCACCGGTCAGTGAAGCCACGGCGGCGCAATGGCTTAAAACGGGGAAAGTACAATTTGTAGTAAACTTCCCTTCAGGTTTTTCGCGTGCATTGGTTCGAGATGAGCATCCTTCTGTATTGTTAGAAGCGGATGCGACCGATCCGGCTGCCACGTCACGTGCGGTGTCCGTTTTTTCAGATATGGCGCAGTTTGTATTAAATGAGGAATTGGTCGGAGCATTACAACCATTACGATCAGACGCCCCGCCCTACATCCCTATGGTCCATGCGGTATATAATCCTTTAGCGATTACAGCGTACAATATTGTCCCAGGATTATTGGGCGTGGTTTTGACCATGACATTGGTAATTATCACTGCCTTGGCCATCACGCGGGAATATGAACGTGGGACCATGGAAAATTTATTGGCAACGCCTTTGAAGCCGTTGGAGGTGATGTTGGGTAAAATTTTCCCCTATATTATTGTGGGTTATATCCAAGTATTCATCATTTTATTCATGGCTAAATTTGTGTTTTTTGTGCCGATGCAAGGCAGTATTTTGTTGTTACTGATATTGTGTCTCCCGTTTATCGCAGCAAATTTAGCGGTAGGACTGACTTTTTCCACGATAGCGACCAATCAATTACAAGCAGTGCAATCAGCCATGTTTTTCTTTTTGCCCTCGATACTGTTGTCTGGATTTATGTTTCCCTTTCGGGGCATGCCGACTTGGGCTCAATATTTGGGGGATGCGCTGCCGTTAACGCATTTTCTGCTGATTGTTCGCGGTATCTTACTCAAAGGTTCGGGGTTTTTAGATATCTGGCAAGAATTGGTCGCAATTTTGGGATTTATGTTGGTCGTCATGGTGATCGCGTTTAGACGATATCGAAATACATTAGATTAACGAGGCATCATGAAACATTTGATTTTCGATTTTGATGGTACTTTGGTGGATAGTTTTGAGACGGCCATCAAGATATTCAATATTCTATCCCAAGAGTTTCATGTTCGACAGATTGAAGCGACGGATATGGAAGCTTTAAGGGCGATAGAAGCCAAAGACATGTTGAAGAAATTGCATTTCCCAATGTATAAACTGCCGTTTATTTTGTATCGAGCTAAGAAATTGGCTCAAAAAGAAATGGCATTTTTAAAACCGTTTCCTGGTATGCCTGAGGTGATCAAAACGCTGCATCAATCAGGGTTTCATTTGGGTATTGTATCGTCAAATTCTGTAGAAAATGTTCAGTCTTGGCTCGATCAACATGACATTTTAAATTGTTTTGATTTTGTTCAAACGGCATCCCAATATTTTAGAAAAGAAAAAGCATTGTTGAAAGCCATCAAAAAATTTCAATTAGATAAAGATCATCTTTGTTATATAGGCGATGAAACACGAGATATTGAAGCAGCACAGCGTAGTGGTATTGATGCAATGGCAGTGACATGGGGGTTTAATTGTGAGCACATTTTGAAGTCACATCATCCGCAGTATATTGCGCGACAACCTGATGACATTCTCAAAGTATTTTGCCCGGATTAAAAAGCAATGAGGTCACAGGAGTGACCTCATTGATGGAAGAAATTAACGGCTTAATGCTTTTTTAATTCTTCAGCGCGATGTAAATGGTGTTCTACATGGCGACGTGTTTTCTTCAACAGTTTAGTTAATCTCGCATTGCTAGATTGTTTGATGCTTCGATCAATAATTTGCAAGGTTGCTTTGTGATCTCGAATCGTATCTGCAATATAAGCTTTGTCAAAATCTTTACCACTTAATAATTCTAAATGTGCCATTTCACCTGTGTTACGTACGGCCAGGTTTGCAGCTGTGACACTTGCAGTAGGTTTGATTCCAGTTCTATCACTGAAGTGTTTGACTTGACGTAAATCTCTCTTGTGTTGGTCAATCAAAAACTCTGCAAAATGTTTCACTTTAGGGCAGTCTGCTTTGCGGACCGCTAATTTAGCAGAATCAATTTCATTTTGGTTGATCGCCATCAAATTTTGAACGATTTCACCATTGTTTTGAGGAATGGGGTATTCAACACTTGATAAAGCTGGCGTAAGAGGGTCATTCCAAGTACATCCTGCTAATAATGCAACTACGGCAGGGATCGCAGCAAACATTTGTCTCGTTTTCATTTTCTCTCCTTGACTGTTCAACATGAATGGACTTAATTAATATAGCTAGTATTTTTAGTTTTTACAATGTACGTTGCCCAACTTATTTGCCGCTAGGCTTGGGCATGGGCTTAGCAATACAGCCACAAACACCTAAATCACTGCCGGAGGATTTTTTGCATATCGGTGTTGATTCTGCGATACACATACAATCACGATCACTGTAGCAACTGTTGTTATGAGCCCAGGCGCCGAGGGTTAAGAAGGAACATAAGAGGCATGCGAATACTTTGATATACATAGGTGTCTCCAAACGTGAGATATCACGGGTTGTATCTCGTTTTATGATAATAGCCGATCCTCTGCGGTTCGTCATTTCGAAAGGGTGCATAAACGCCCGAAAAATTGTCAGATTGCTTGATGAATGTCGCAAAAAGAGGTACGATTGCCGCAAATTTTCAAAGTGAGTGCCTCATGATTTTCGCTATTCTTAAGCTTTTGGCGATGTTGTTGTCTGTGATATTTTAGTTTATTAGTTGTGAGCCATATGAGCGATGCTCATATGGCTCACAAACCCTTAATTCATAAACATTGTTGTGAGTGGTTGAGCAACCACCTCTCCTAGAATGACAGCGATTGCAAATCCCCACCATATTTTTTCCCAGTAAGTCCAGATGATTCTTTGAATGCATAAAAGGTCATGATGATCAGCCAGCTACCAAGTGTTAATATCGGAATAGTAGATAGGTATTGTGCTCAATATGCGTCACTATGTTCAAATCTCTGATTTTGATATACTGGTTGAAGTAATTAAGAAATTTGAACAGACAAGGTGTTAACAATGAAAAAGCCTATTCCCTCATCCAAGATCCAGTTTGGTTTTGCAATGTGGTTAATTGGTATGGTTGGTGCTTTCGCTGTATTATTAATGTTGCCGACCATGGTAAGTAACAAACCAAGCCCCATACCTATGTGGGCCATATATCTAATACAAGTGGTTCAAAGTGGGGTTATTTTAGGCGTTTTTGTTTGGATAGGGGTGACTCTTGCGCACAAGGTTAATTTAAAATCCCCTTGCATTGAGGCTCTAGTATCAAAGGAATCATGTTGGAGAAAACTTCTTCCTCAACTAGGCCCCGCATGTATTGGGGGCGTTATTGTTGGCATACTTCTCGTTGGAATGAACTATCTAACGCCACATGAATTATCCATTACAACAAATGAAGGGATAAACCCCTTATTAAAAGTCTTAGCAGAAGTATTTTATGGGGGAATTACAGAAGAAATTCTTTTGCGTTGGGGGGTAATGACATTACTGCTTTGGTTATTATGGCGATTTATTCAACGCGATCAAAGTACGCCTTCCCAGAAATTGGTTTGGATTGCAATTATAACGAGTTCTTTATTGTTTGCTTTTGCACATTTGCCAGCAGCACATGTTTTGGCTGGGCACCTAACATTAAACATATTTGCGTATGTGGTGGTTGGTAATAGCTTGGCAGGAATGATGTTTGGCTTTTTATATCAACGATTTGGTTTAGAGTCCGCTATGATTGCTCATGCTTTGGCTCATCTTGTCGCAGATGCAGCACTTGTAGTGTTTCCCTGATACAGGGGCCTGATATGAGTTCACTCCGAAAATGGTTGGTTAGCTATGTGTCCGTTTTGGGGAGCAAGGTCAGCTACTTTGATTCATGAATAACGAGGGCGATTGTAAATATATTTTTCCAAGGGTAATGGTTATGCCGAGCGATAGGCGCTTACGTTTATATGTGCTAGCCTGGTGATAGAGCACTTTTTTAGGAGTTGTTATGATGAAAATAGCGATACTTCATAAACGTGTTGTGATCATGGTTTCAGTATTGATATATTGTTTGAGTACTGCGTGCGTAGCCTTTTGTGCGAAAGTAGCGCCCCATGCTTTAAGAAACAACATACAAGTCATGGATAAATTGGCCCTTAAAACGGCAAATGCCATGATTGATGCGGTGTTTGTGAAGAGTAAAATATTATTTGCACAGCCATCGGCTGTGGTGATTTTAGATGAGGGTGGCCATGTCATTGCATTGCAACGCCAGGATCATGCTGCTCTTTTACGTGCTGATATTGCTTATGCCAAGGCATACGGAGCGTTGGGTATGGGCGTGGGTTCACGAGGGCTAGCAAAAAAAGCCAAAGAAACACCTGATTTTATCAATGGTGCTATCACTGTATCAAAGGGACGATTGATCCCTGCGCCGGGAGGCGTGCTTATTTTGAATAGTAAGCATCGTATTATCGGTGCAATAGGTGTGAGTGGTGATAGTTCTGACAATGATGAACGCGCAGCCATCTTTGGCATCAAATCTGTAAATTTAACGCCTAAGGTGGATTGAAGCGTTTGATACACCTATGTTTTGCCCTCCGTCTATGTCGCGGGACGTAGGGCCAGTCATTTTTGTCGGCAGTATTCTTATCCGGGTGTCATCAACGGTTTTGCCGTTTCTGCCAAAGCTGTAGATAAACGTCTTGGCATGTTTCAAGAAGCTGATCGCGTCATCTCCAAATCTCCTGTACGACATAGAGTTGAGATGATGCGTGATATTTTAAAAGAGAGTCGTACAGAAGCGATTACAATTGACAATACGGACTGGGGAAACTCAAAATATCACTGTAGAATGCATCAAGAAGAAATAACAGAAACTGAAAAGAAACTCTTATTTGATGTGACCGAAGAAAGAGCGCATTTGCACCAGGCATTTTTAAACGTCCCACAGTCTAAATTGGATGTAGAAACTAAGGCTAAGCTTGTTTTGGCATCTTTGAATATTTCTGAAACATCTTCATCTATTCCTCCTATTTATATTGACAGGGGTGGTAAGTCCCCAGCATTAGCCGAGGCAATTATGGCGGAACATGCGCGGCTCACGGCGAGATTGGAGCGCATGTCTTTCATGCAGACTGATCCTAAGGGTGCTCAACCCGGACATTCGTGATGGGGGTCAGAGTCAAATCACACACATTGTCCGGCGGCCCAACCCGAAGACCAAGCCCACTGAAAATTATACCCACCTAGCCAGCCAGTGACATCTAAGACTTCTCCGATAAAGAACAAACCAGGTATTTTGCGTGACGCAAATGTTTGCGAAGAAATATCGTTACAATCTACGCCGCCTAGGGTCACCTCTGCAGTTCTGTAGCCTTCTGTGGCATTGGGCTTGATACGCCAGTTTTGCAAAACTTGAGCTGCTGCAAGCAATTGCTTATGATGGAGTTGTTTTAAGGGCGTTTCTAAGTCTGCTACCGGATAAAACGCCGCTAAGCCACGTTTGGCAAACTGGGGTTCTAAAATAGTTTTAAGCTGTTTATCTGGGGTATCTTTTTGTGCTTGTACGAGTTCGTCGTAGAGCATCACCTCAGGTGCGATGGTGATTACTAATTCATCACCAGGATGCCAATAAGATGAGATTTGTAAAATAGCTGGTCCGCTCAAACCGCGATGGGTAAACAATATATTTTCTCGAAAAGATTGCCCGTTGCAGGTAATGCTGGTTTCCACCGCAATCCCTGTTAAGGCTTCCAAGCGTTGCTTGTCTTCAACGTGTAAGGTTAATGGAACCAGTCCTGCTCGCGTGGGGTACACGTTCAAGCCAAATTGCGCAGCAAGCTGATAACCAAATGGGCTGGCGCCGAGGGTTGGAATAGACAATCCGCCACTGGCTACGACCAACGATTTGCAGGCGAGGTATTTGCCCTCGATCTGGAGGATAAATTGGTCGCCTTTCTTTTCAATAGCATCAATGTTTTGCTTGACGCGAATGGCTACGGAAGCTTCGTCACATTCTCGTAATAACATATCGACAATGAGATGGGCTTTTTCTTGGCAAAATAACTGGCCTAATGTTTTTTCAAAATACGCAATATGATGGCGCTCAACTAGGGCAATGAAATCCCATTGGGTGTAGCGACTCAAAGCAGATTTACAAAAATGTGGATTGTGAGAGATAAATTTTTCTGGGCGAACATCAAGGTTTGTGAAATTACAACGGCCGCCTCCGGACATGAGGATCTTTTTTCCGACCTTGTTGCTTTTGTCGAGAATGAGAACGTTGCGGCCGCGTTTGCCAGCTTCTATCCCACACATCAGACCAGCTGCGCCGGCGCCAACAATGATGACATCAAATTGTTCCATATCTTATTCCAAAACCAAATATATACGCTGAATGCTAATGGATGAAAATGAAGTTCATAGGGTAATCCCCCCATATATAACTGGGGCTAAAAGTAGAGACTAAGCTACTAATTTGAGTTTATATCTGGGTGGTATTCCTCCAATTGCTGTGTTTGGTCGTTCATTATTATAAGACCACAACCATTTTGTAGCCATATTTT
>JANSXK010000073.1 GCA_024742995.1 Gammaproteobacteria bacterium | reverse complement strand
TGGTTCGATTAGTTCTTCGTCTCTATTTTCTTGGGTATGGAACATGGTTCTAACCATAACTACAGATTATCATTTTTTGAGAGTCTAGAATTTTGCTTAAAGATAGTATTTGTCTAATAAAATTAAAATAGCCCACAACGGGTTGTGCAGCCGCAGTACGCAGCGTAGCGGAGTATTGTCGGCTGCACTGTGTTCCATGCTGTTTCTATTTTTCTTTATTTGATTGATATTCTTTCGAATCTATTACAAAGTCACAAATTGATATTGCACAATTTACTGCTAATTTAGCATGGTGTTTTGATGGTTTTAATTTTGTTGCATGTCTGTCACCATAAATATTACTTACTCCTGCTAATCCATTTACGATTGAATTTAGTCCCGAAAGAATCTGAATAATAGAATCTGGCATTTGGTCTTTATCTATATTCAGTTTTAGTTCCTTCTTTACAGATTTATACAATTGAGTCAAGTCTCCTTTATAATTCATTTCTTTACCTGTCAATTCTTCTACTAATTCTATAAATACGGCTTCTGTTAATGACCGAGCATTTGTTATTGCTCCATTGTAATCTCCTGAGGTAATTTTATCATTACACTTTCCAATTTGTTCATTCACGAATTCGTGGCTTAAAGTTTCGATAGTTTCTGCTTCTACCAAACTTCCTGTATCGTCATATACCTTATAGAATTCTCCGTTCTTTTTTAGTTTGTATCCATCAAATCTCAAAAAACTATTTACGTGATTTATTGCAGAATCCAATTTGTCCTCTTGTCCAATAAAGTTTCGTACATCCAAGATTTCTTCAATTAGAGGTTTCAACTGATCTGTATCATTCATTTCTCTTAACCTATCTTCTGCAAAAATATGTCTCGAAGGAAATCCTTGACCATAAGTAAGATTGTATCCGTACCTATTGAATAGTTTAACCAAATTTGGACCGCTTAAATAAGGAGTAAACTCTGAATCTCCTGTTATTACTAATTTTAAATGTTCAATTGTATTTTCCGATATCTTCATGTTCAATTTGTTAGACTATTTTCTAACTTTCTTTGGATGCTGATAAGTTCCTTTTTTCTTAATAGCATGGAACGGCCCGGCTACGCGCAGGCTGGGATTCTAAATTTACTCTTTTCGTTCAAATTCACCAATACTAGCGCAGACAGCAAAAGGCGATGATGGCGCAGCCTGGCTTTTGCTGGCTGCAGCGGGCTTTTCATTCTCTTTTTTC
>JANSXK010000076.1 GCA_024742995.1 Gammaproteobacteria bacterium | reverse complement strand
GGACCAGCCGCGCGCCACCAAAACCGGCACCTCGGCAAGCCCCACTTGCGCGGCCGCAATAAACCGGCCATGGCCCGCGATGAACGTGCAGTCCTCGGCCACCAGCAGCGGGATGGTAAAGCCAAAGCGTTCCATCGAGGCCGCGATCTGGTCGATCTGCTCCGGCGGATGCTGGCGCGCGTTCTTCGCGTAGGGGACCAGGTCGGCCACCTGCCAGATCTCGACCTGCGCCGCGGGCCAGGCCTGTGGGGTGAGCTTGGGTTGCGCGGTCATCGGATACCTGTCGGGCACAGGCCACCGCCCCGCTGAAACGAAACGAACCGCAGGGGGTCATTTCGTTTCGCGCGAAGCGAAACGCCCATGTTTTATTGGGGATTGGCGCGGTCTCAGAGGTCGAAACCTGCGCGAAACGAAGTGGATTGCAGGGGGGTGCATTTCGCCAATTCGAGAGTTAAGCCCCTGATTTTATTGAGGCAGACCCCGTTTGAAACGAAGCGAAATGGGTTTTTCGATCAGGAAAAAACGCTCAAATCCTGCGAGGCGGCGGCCCCGCGTAATACAGCGCGTCAGAAGGGACCCAAGGGGGTCCCTGTCGGTTTCTGCGTGAGCCTCTCAGCGTGCTGATTTGGCTCTTGCAAGTGTTTTATCGCGGCCAAGACTCGCGGTCCAATCATAAAATGTCCCGCTGTTTTCTTTTCTGTTTGCCATTGGAATAACTCGCTTTTCTTGTTCCGCTCGGCCGTCACACGTCCAAAAGCCGCCCGATCTGCCGCGTAGCCTCAGCCAGCACATCGGGTTGCGCAGCCTCGAAGGCGTCGCGTGTCGCGTCCTGCACCATTTCCCGCGGGATCGCGGGGCCGAACATCTTCCGGATCGGCAGGCGCGCCCTGCCCTCGCGCACGAAGGCGTTATTGGCGAGCGAGCCCACGAGGAAGGCGCTGTCGAACCGTTGCCAGCGCCCCCAGGGCTTTGCGCGCACGCCGTAGCCGAACTGCCTTGGGCTGAAATGCGACAGGCCGAGGTAACCGCCCCGCGCCTCGATCGTGTAGGTCAGGTTTGCGAAGGTGGACCGGATCGAGCGCGTCTCGCGGTTGATCAGCGCCGCTCTCGCGCCGGTTTGTTGCCGTAGCGCCCGCCGCACCTGGGTGCGGACCTTGTTGCCCTCGCTGTTCAGCGCGCGGTTGAAGGCGCG
>JANSXK010000081.1 GCA_024742995.1 Gammaproteobacteria bacterium | reverse complement strand
CATGGAATTTGAAAATTGACCCAAACGGAGAGGACTCCTATGCAGTTAGGTCTAGCAGAAGAGTAAAAGCTGGGCGTATATCTGAAACCAGTGATGAAGGTGCTTTAAGTATTTTCCCTAATCCTGTGAAGAATATCCTATGCATTGAATCGGAAACAGTTGCTTTAAATGATTTGTTAGAAGTCAATCTTTATTCCGTTCAAGGTACCAGGTACGATTTTCATAAAAACCTGCTTAGCGAACAATCAACCCAATTAAGCATTGACGTAGGCAGTATGGTTCCTGGATTTTATATCCTGGAGTTAAAATCTACCGAGAGTTATTTCCATCAACCCATAATAATCGTACACTAATGAAAGAGCAGTTATACCTTCTCAATATGATTCTGTTTTCATTTCTTATTAGCTGTTGCAACGATGATGATATGATGATAAAAGAACCTGATGACATGGTGGTTGATTGTACCGAAATGGATTGCTCGACTCAGGAAGATTTTTATGGTGTTGGTGTGATGAATGGGGAATGTTGGGAGTCAGATTTTAGTCAACTAGAAATTTTTGATAGCTCTTGGAAGTTAATGATAACGCTTGGAAAAGAAGAATCAAACGGTATAGATGGTCGGTTGTTTTTTATAATCAATGAACTTACCAATTTAAGTGATACGATTTGGCTAGGATTTTCATACAGTAATGTTTCAACACCTAACCTCATTGCAAGCGTGGGATACACCTATTTAGAAGACCATTCGATAGTTGGAGACTTTGATTTTTCTTCCGATGATGAACTGACTTATAATGACTTTTTAATCATTGATTATTTTAATCAAGACACTAGTATCGTAGAGGGGCATTTTCAAGTTCGCTTCCCGCAAAAAAGTGTTAATCATTTCGTCAATGCACCCGATAGTATGAATATCCAATGCGGACGTTTTAGGGTAAGTGAATTTTGAGTATTAATAATTGCGGCTAACAAGGGCTACTCGTCCATACCTCCCTGCGGTCGGCACGGCGTGTAGCCGGACCGTTCACAGACAATCGCGCAACAGAAAAAGGTATCTGTAAGAATTTGAAATGAAAACTTGTCCCCGCCTAAAAAAAGTAAATGCCTGATTATCAATATTCAAAAATTGGGTTTAAACTGGTTAGTCCATTGGAGAAAAGT
>JANSXK010000037.1 GCA_024742995.1 Gammaproteobacteria bacterium | reverse complement strand
AAGTGCATGATTATGACCTTATAATTGTTTGCAAACTTTATTTGATCACATTTAGTCATGCACTGCTAATCGTTTTTCTTCCTAATTTTCAATTCCTTAATCTCAAAAAAAGTGGGGATTGCTCAGGGACAAGCCGCGGGACGCAGGTAGCGCTTATTGGGGCGTCAGTGTTTTCACAATCGCTGAAAAATCCAAATCCCCCAATCCAGCTTTTTGTGCTGCTTGAAACAATTGTGTGGCCAATTGCGCGACGGGGGTTTGCAAATGACAGTATTCAGCTGCGGCTTGGCTGAGATTTAAATCTTTGAGCATCATCGCCAAGGAAAACCCCGGTTGATAATCGTGTTCTGCAGGGACATTGTCTAAGACACCAGGGACTGGGACATAGTGATCCATCACCCAACAATTGCCTGACGCATGGGTTGACACCTCGTGTAATTTCTTGGGACTGAGGCCCAAGCCCTCGGCTAATTTAAACCCTTCTGCCACCGCAAGCATCGAAATGCCTAAAATCATATTGTTACAAATTTTAGCGGCTTGGCCACTGCCGGTATCGCCGGTGTGAATGATGAGCTTGCCCATGGCATCGAGAATGGGGTGTGCTGCAGCACAAGCTGCCTCTGGACCACCAAGCATGAAAGTGAGGGTGGCATCCACCGCACCCGCAACTCCTCCGGATACCGGTGCATCAACCGCCAAAAGATCATGTTTTTGCGCTTGCTGCTGTAATGCTCGGGCAGTTGGGACATCAATGGTAGAGCAGTCGATATGTAAGCTTTGTTTTGCGGCATGGGCGTAAATGCCATCTTCACCATAACAAACAGTGGTCACTTGTTGGCCGGTTTGGAGCATGGTAATTAAGGTGTCATGGGTTTTGGCAAGATCCGTGAGCTGATCGGCAACCGTGCCGCCTGCCGCCGTGAACGCTGTTTTGGCGCTGTCTTCGAGATCATACCCGGTGACTTGGTGTCCCGCTTTGACAAGATTGATTGCCATGGGCAATCCCATATGCCCTAGTCCGATGAATCCAATTTTTGTCATCATTGTCCCCTTAACCATTCTCCGGCATCACAAACCCAGAAGGATCACGTTGCAGCAACCATTTGGTCGTCACGGTTTTAGATTTGGTGTAAAAATGGATGCTTTCTTGCCCATGCATGGCAGTATCGCCAAAAGAGGATTGTTTCCATCCACCAAAAGGATGATTCACGATGGGCACTGGAATGGGAATGTTGATCCCCACCATGCCCACCTGCACGTCATGACTATAGCGACGCGCATAAAAGCCATTTTGAGTGAAAATGGCGGTGCCATTGCCGTATTGATTGCGATTGACTAAAGCTAGGGCGTCATCAAATGTTTTGACTCTAACCATGACCAAGACCGGGCCAAAAATCTCATTTTGATAAATCGACATGTCTTCGGTCACATGGTCGAATAATGAGGGGCCGAGAAAAAATCCTTGGGGATGCTTGGGGTGGACAAAGTCGCGGCCATCGATCAAGAGCTTACCACCTTCATCAACCCCTTGGGTGATAGCATCCACCACTTTTTGTCGATGCGCTTGGCTGATCAAGGGACCCAAATCGCTATGCGGTTGATTGCCGGTATCAATTTTTATAGATGCAATTTCAGGGGTCAATGCTGCAAGTAATGCTGTGGCTGTGTCATCGCCAACGGCCACGATAACGGTAATGGCCATACATCTTTCGCCAGCAGAACCATATGCTGCGCCCGTCAATGCCTTGGCTGTCAACGCGAAGTCTGCATCGGGCATGACAACGGCATGATTTTTGGCGCCACCGAATGTATGGGCACGTTTGCCATTCGCAGTGGCGGTTTGATAAATGGCTGCGGCGACTGGCGTCGAAGCGACAGCAGTAAAAGTAGCAATATCAGGGTGAGCGAGCAGATGATCGACGGTGGTTTTATCACCGTGAATACAATTCACAACACCTTTGGGTAAGCCAGCCTCATCTAATAATTCCAATAAACGTAAGCTGGCAGAAGGATCTTGTTCGGAGGGTTTGAGGATGAAGGTGTTGCCGCAGGCGATGGCGGGAATCATCATCCAAATCGGTACCATGATGGGAAAATTAAAGGGAGACACACCAGCACAGACGCCTAAAGGTTGGCGAAAACTATGACAGTCGGTTTGGGTCGAGACATTAGCAGAAAACGTGCCTTGCAATTGGGTGATGAGTCCGCAGTGAAATTCAATCAATTCCAAGCCTCTTGCAATCGAACCTTTGGCATCGTTGATGGTTTTGCCGTGCTCTTGTGTGACCAATTGTGCCAAATCTTGAAGATTGTTTTCTAGCAAACTGCGAAAACGAAATAAGATTTGAGCGCGTTTGGTGGGCGTGGTATTGGCCCAGTCTGGCCAAGCATCTTTTGCCGCAGCCACAGCTGTTGCACACAGTGCTTGATCAGCAATGGGTACTTGGCCGATATGTTCCCCTGTTGCAGGTTGATAGATTGCTTTGTAATGATTGGTTTTCGGATTGACGTGTTGGCCGCCAATGAAATGAGGTACGGTATAGACCATAGAGGGCTCCTGACTAAAGCGCAATCAATTGCTCTAATCCATAATAGAGTGTTTTGAGCTTTTGTACACCTTGGCATGCCAGGATGACGCCGGGCATGAATGAATTGCGATCGATGCTTTCGTGGGTGATGCTTAGGGTTTCACCAATATTACCGAATAAAACTTCTTGTTTTGCCAAGACACCAGGCAGTCGTAATGAATGAATATTGATATCCTGATAAGTAGCGCCACGGGCGCCGGGTAGGGATGCTTTATTGTCCAATTGGTTTTTTGCAGTCTCACGATGGGCTGCGATCAGATCGGCTGTTTTGATGGCAGTGCCTGAAGGCGAGTCCAGTTTTTGTTGATGATGGGTCTCAATAATTTCAACTTCTGACAAAAAACGCGAGGCAATTGCAGAAAAATGCATCATAAGTATCGCACCAATGGAAAAATTTGGTACAATGATGCCACCTAATTGCTGATCTTGGCATTGCGATTGCAAGGTTTGGATTTGATCGTCTACGAGACCAGATGTTCCAATTACAGGATGAGCATGGTGTTGGATGATGGTCAACGCATTGGTATAGACGCAATCCGCGCGGGTCAGATCAACGACAATCTTGGCTTGGGTTTTATCAATATGTTGCCCGAGATCATCTTGTCGGCCCAAAGCGGCAACCAATTCAAAGTCCGGATGATTTTGAATGGTTTGACAAGCCAATGCGCCCATTTTACCATTCGCGCCATTAACAATAACAGCGACGGTCATGGTAATTCTTTGGGTGGCGCAGTTTTGGTTTTTTTCGGGGCTGTGGTTTCAGCTTCCGGCTCTTCGGCTTCTGATGCTTCGGTTTGGGTCATAGGCGGGGCTTCTGGCTCGCGGTGTACCACTTTCCAGGCCCAGATACTAGCAGGAATCCAACCAAAGAAGGTTGCTTGTAAAACTAACGCAGCAAGACCGCCGAAAGGATTGTCATCTGCAAAAAGAATAGCGCAAGGGAAAATTATTGCGATGAATGAGAGAAATATGCGTTTCGTTTTGATAATATACCCCCTGGTTTTTAGATGTTAAGTAAATATTAGTTAATCTTTATCAATTACACAAGGATTTCTGCATGAGAAAACAAGTCCTCCATCCTCGTACTGCAGTGATTAATCAAAAGCAAAAAAATCAGTCCGTACAATGTCGTTTGGACGCATTACATTGGTTGCAAGCTACATTTCCTGCGGCATTTGACAATCGACATAAGATTCAACCCTTAAATGTGGGCATTATGAAAGATATTTTATCTCATGCCGATCAAGCTGCGGCTGCGGGGATTTCTAAATCTAAATTGCGGGAAGCTGTGGTATTATTCACACGTCGTTTGGATTATCTTGCTTGTTTGAAGGCACGTGAACCTCGTATTGATTTATTGGGAAACCCCAGTGATACTGTGAGTACTGAGGATGCAGAAAATGCTGCATTAAAAATGAAAAAACGTGTCGAAAAGTCTTTAAAAAATGCACGTAAACATTCCGCATTTGCAGAAACGAATGCTCGGATGAAAGTACCAGAGGTGAAACAACAACAGCCTGTGATGGAACGTATGGCGGTACATCATGCTGCTATACCGGTGGATACCCAAATGCCACGAGCAGCGGCACCAGTCGTGGTGACTCGTAAACCTAGTCGTCAATATGATCCAGCAGCTGTTGCACGGTTAAAAGAGAAGCTGGGCTTATCACAAGCACAGAAATTTGAGACGGAAGAAGCGTAGCCATATATGAATGATATTTTAAAACAAATTCCGAATGTGCTGACCATGATTCGTTTGATTCTTGTGGTGCCGTTTTTGCTTTGTTTGTTTGATCAGCAATTTACCTACGCACTGTATATTTTTGTGATAGCAGGGGTGACTGATGCGTTGGATGGTGGACTGGCACGAGGATTTCATTGGCAAAGTAATTTCGGCAAAGTCTTGGATCCTATGGCGGACAAATTATTAGTCACCGCAAGTTTTATTGGATTGGCTGTGTTAGGACTGTTGCCTTGGTGGCTGGTGGGGTTGGTTTTTGCTCGGGATTTGACGATTTCCTTAGGTGTGTTGGCTTGGTGTGCTTTGATGCCACAGAAACCAGCTTTGAACCCAACCATGGTTTCTAAAGTGAATACATGGATGCAATTGATGTTGGTTATGGTGCATTTATGTGAACAGGCATTTGTTGTCAGCATACCGAATTTAAGCTTAATATTCTTAGTCCTTACCACCTTGTCGACAGCAGTGAGCTTCATCGACTACGTTTGGACTTGGGGGAGAATCGCGTGTCAGCAAACGAGACTTTGCAAATAAAACAACAATTGGCATTGGCGATGCAATTAAATGATGACGCCAGTTTTGCCGATTTTTGTTGGACAGGAAATGAATTGTTGCAACAGCAATTGTTACCGATGACACCCGAACCCACCCAGCGTGTGTTTTATTTTTGGGGACACGAGGGCGCTGGCAAGTCTCATCTATTACAAGCCTATTGCCAAGCCATGAGCCATATTCAACGGACGGTCACTTACGTGCCTTTGAAGACGTTGCGTGATTGGGACCCTGCTGTGTTAGAAGGTATGGAAGCGCATGATGTGGTGGCGCTGGACGATGTGGATGTCATTGCCGGATGTGCCGTGTGGGAAGAGGCTGTATTCCATTTATATAATCGTATCCAAGAGCGGCAGGGAGTGTGTTTGTTCGCGGCGCAACACCCACCGCACACGATCACCATTCAGTTACCTGATTTACAGTCAAGATTGGCTGCGGCTTTGGTATTGCAAGTGCATGAATTGTCTGATGAAGATAAAATCACGACATTGCAAGGTCATGCCAAGAAGCGAGGTCTCGAATTACCCAGCGTGGTTGGACATTATATTGTGAATCGCTGCGCGCGTAATATGCAAGATTTACAGGCTATTTTGGAGCGTTTGGATCATGCGTCGTTGGTGGCGCAACGTAAATTGACGATCCCTTTTGTGAAGGGGATTTTGGGGGTTTAGCCTTGGCCTGCGCTTGGAGTGGGTGCACCGGGAACGTAGTGTTTACTTTTTCGTGCGCTGCTTACGCCGAGTCTCTGTGGTGTGATCAGTGATGACATCGATGCTATGAGTCCCGCATAGTTTCCCTGATTTAACATTGCTCCTGGGGAGTATTGCTCCAAAATTCGTGGTATTGAATTGATGATGTGTTTACTTTTTTCTAAATCGAATGGCTCTGTAGCTAATTGAACCGCCATTTCACTCAGGAGCAGATCTTTTTTGCTCGATTCTTTTGTGTTCTCGATGATCTCATTAACATAAGCTTGAAACGCAGCTTTATCTTGCGCAATAAGTGCTGCATAATTATATTCTGGCGAATGATAGATATTATGAATCGCCAATTGTAAGGTATCAGCTGATTTTTTTTTGATAGAAGAAATAGCATAGTCTTGAACCAAATAAGCGAGCCACATGGACATCATATACGCCATGGTTAAGATCACACTTGGTGTTAATATGGAGACAGCGATGACCATGGATGTGATGGCAAGTGCGTAAACACCACGCACCAATAGAATGTGTTTGTTGCGTTGTACACTGGACGCATCCCGGGCTTTGAATGATTCTGTAAACGCATTCTTTACTGCTTGCTCACTTTCTTCTTGGCGTTTATGCAACCGATAGGTGTAAATACTTTCGACGATACCGACCAATGAGCTGGAGACGAAAAGTAGTGCTGGAAATAAAGGTAACGTGCCGGCAGCCCAGAAAGAGACCAAATGCGCAAAAAAATTGAGCGCAATTGCAGCACTGCGAAACATGAGCTCCCGCACTTTATCTTCGGAGGGATCTAAGCCATTTTCGAAGGTTGCGTTGAGGTAATAGAGTAAGATCCCTATTTGAACAGCCATACCGATGATGGGTAGATTATTCAATTGTACGATGTAATGATAGAGCCAATGATAGGCGCTCGGTAACGTATTCGTGATCCAATCGATCGTGGCCCAAAAATACTGTGGTTGCAGATAACAAAATCCCAGCACGCCGATAGTGACTATCATTGGGAGCTTGACATAATGTAGCCAAGGCTGAATGGGATGGGTATTGTCTATGAGAGCGATTAGATCTTCCATATGATCCTGTTGTTGAAGCAAATCATAGAGAGAGGTGATACGCGCATATGAGGCTTTGTCTCTAGGCAAATTGAGATGCTTGAGTATTTCGCCGATGTTTGAGTCTAATTCTTGATCTTCAACACTTTCTGATAGTGGGATATTTTTACAAAATACTCTGGCATCGATTTTTACCGTTCCAAAGATACAAGCACTGCGAATAGCTTCTGCGGTTTCATGTAATGTTTTATGTTCACCGCTTAGATGATCAATAATGGCTTTTTTAAACTGGAACTGATTGTCCGGCGTTGCAAAAAACACAGGTGCAGTGATGGTAAATAGTCCAGGCATCTGTTTTCGGTCCAATCAAAAATGGTTTGCTATTGTACATTGGTTTTAATTAATAAGCTAGTAATTTGAGTGATTAGAGCAATGGATTACAGAGATCTGGCTAAATGATTAGATCCCGCGGACAAGCCCTGAGCGATCCCCAGAAAATTTACTCATATGCCGTAGTCTCCAGTTGTACTGCGGCACTGAGGTGTAAAAGTAACTTTAGTGTTTTTTCAAGTTGCCTTTTACCGATTCTCATCCCTGCTTTT
>JANSXK010000056.1 GCA_024742995.1 Gammaproteobacteria bacterium | reverse complement strand
TCTCCGTTTGGGTCAATTTTCAAATTCCATGCACTCCAGTTAGTGAGCTGTAATACCCTGACAACCTCATCCGGCTCTTCGGTACAACTAGCAGTCAGTCTGATGAAGCCAGTCGGTTGGTTCTGAGGAACATCTACAGCCTGTAGAATAGCATCTTCCTCATAAGACAGCGTCTGAAAGGTATTCTGATGATCCCAGCTAATTTCCCAGTGATACTCAACAATGCCGTCTTGACAGCCTTCATAGTAAGAGGAATAAGTAAAAGAACCGATATTATCGTGATAAATATACAATGGCCCAGTGGCATTGGCATTAAAAGGGGGGTCTGCAAATCCGCCCTCCACCATACCTCCAAATAGACTAATCGGGCAAGCTGTCTGGGCTATCATTCTAGCATTATTATGATCTTCTGTGCCAGTGGCAAATTCCTGATAAAGTCCTTCCGGATTAGAAAATCTCAATACCCTGCTTACACCAGCGTTCCCGTCCATGACAGTACTCATATATTGGGCACAAAAATTTTGCCCCTCACCAGATATTGGCAATGTGCATATTTCATAAGCATTAGCAAATCCGTGTGGGTCATCTTCCTTTAAATGTCGACAGCCAAGTAAGTGTCCTATTTCATGGGCAAAAATATCTGGCGGAGCTTCTGTATCAATCACACTAAAAACCATATTCACGTCTGGTACACCACCTGTAAATCGGCCATCATTTATCATTGCTATTCCGCCTAGTTGCACGCCATCTGAAAAGAAATCCATGACTTGGAACAAGACAACCAAATCGGCATTATATTCATCTCTAAGGGCTGGAATATTTGGATTTTGTTCTAATTGGCCGCGAGCAGCAATCGCGTTGCCCATCTCTTCATACCCCTCCAATAATTCATATCCTGCAATTTCAGCCGAGACATTGGTATTAGGAATCGCAGATTCGGCAAGGGCAGTATTCAGGTCAGCTACCCCAAGTATTGCTTCTTGCTCATAGTCTATCCCTGCGTCGAGTACTTCTTGTGAATAAAGTATCAATATGCTTATTATTGCATCACAGCTTTCTACTTCTTCATTGTCACCATCGTTTGGCCCCATTAAAACTTCTTCCTCTTCAAAAACTTCATCTTGATAGCAACGTCCTACTACTTTCTCTTTATCTATTTCTATTAGAACCTGATCATCATCTAACTCTGTACCCAAATCACGAATCATAAACCGGCGGTCCCCAATATTTATGCGCCCAAATTTTTTGTCTTTTTCTTGAGCAAATACAACATCCCCTAATAATTGCCCCTCTTCACTATAAATTTCTCCTGACCAAATATAATCCCTATCTGAATATCGTCTTGGTCTTTTCGCAAATGCATAAATCGGTGCCTCAATGTCAGGCAAACTAAATTCAAATGAGCCATTATCTTGAAAACTCCAAAGATCATTCATCTTTATAGGCTTTACCTCTAAATGTTTAGGGTTGCTTTCCTGCTCATAAAATAACTCTGCACGATTGTTATCAGAAAGAAATAAGTCTTTCGACATTGGTTCGATAAAGTCGGCTTGAGCATTGACTTTGTAGAATATCAAAAAGCTTAAAAAGCTTAAAAGAATGATGTTTCTCATGGTTTTAATTTTACAAATTACCAAAATCTAGAACAAAGATTCAGATTGATCTTTCGTTAGGGATCAGTACAATTGTGGCTAACGGCCCGGCTACG
>JANSXK010000052.1 GCA_024742995.1 Gammaproteobacteria bacterium | reverse complement strand
TGTAAATGCTGGATCAAAATTCCCCAGAGATGCTGGCGCAAAATTCCCCACCTTTTCGGTTTCAGCGGTCATCCTTGCATGTGATTGTCGCCTCCGTTCTTGGGTGGACGACCGCGCCTTTTTTGGGGCGGCGGTGGTGCAATGGTGGCGTGAGAACGGGTATGTTCGGGCATCAGGTCTGCGTGGCCGCGCAGTCGGTAGCTGGCGCCCTCGATCTGCACGACGACTGCGTGGTGGAGCAGGCGGTCCAGTAGCGCGGTGGCGACGACCGGATCACCGAAGACCTCACCCCATTCGGCAAATCCGCGGTTCGAGGTCAAGATCATGGCCCCTTTTTCGTAGCGCGCGTTGACGAGTTGGAAGAACAGGTTTGCGCCGCCGCTGGTGATAGGCAGGTAGCCGATTTCATCCACGATCAATAGCGCGGCCCGGGTATAGAAGCGGATCTTCTCCGGCAGTCGTCCTTCGCGCTCGGCTTGCGCCAAGGCGTTGATGAGCTCGGCCAGGGTGCAACGGTAGACGCTGCGGCCCGCCTTGACCGCGGCGACGCCCAATGCCGTGGCCAAGTGGCTCTTGCCCGTGCCCGGCGGGCCAAGGAAGTGCAGTACTTCGGCGCGGTTGATGAACTCCAGCTGGGCAAGGGCCATGATGCGGTGCCGGTCCAAAGAGGGCTGGAAGGAGAAGTCGAAGCTCTCCAGTGTCTTGATCGGGGTGAGCCTGGCTGTGCGCAGAGCAACCCCGACGCGACGCCCTTCACGCAGGGCCAGTTCTTCGGCCAGCAGGGCGTCGATCGCCTCGATCGCACTCATCTCGCCCTTTTCCAGCTTGCTCAGAACCTGGTCCAGCGTTTCCAGAGCCCGGGCCATGTGCAGGCTGACCAGGCTTTGGCGGATCCGTTCCGTGACCGGGGTCATGGCCGTCCCTCCGGTTGGCTTGCCAACCTTTGGCCGACAGCCTCGTAGAAGGCCAGTGACCGTCGCAGGATCGCGGTGTCGGCTGGGTCATCTCCTGGGGCGGGTCTGTCGATCACGGCTCGACGCGCGACTGGAACAGGCTTGCGGTGGCTGGGGTCGATGCGCTTCTGGTTCTTGCCTTCCAACACCGGATGGCAGGCGATCAGCAGCCCATCCTCGAAGATGCGTACCTCACTCGGGTGGTTCTGAACCTCGACGATCCGTCGTCGGGTCGTATCCGGCACGCTGTACTGGTTGCCGCCGACGGCGACCATGCCCTCCTGGCTGATCCTTCGCTCGACGGTGAGCACTGCATCGTAGGGCCGGGCTGGCAAGACAACGAGGTGCGGCTGTTCCTCGGCAAAATGCTCGTCCACCATCCGGTACGTGGTTGCATGGACCCTGGGATTGGCGATGGTCGTACGCCATTCCTCGAACTGAGCGTTCAGGTCATCGAGGTCGCGGAAGCTGCGCCCCAGGAAGAAGTCCTGGCGCACGTAGCGGAAGGGCCGCTCGACCTTACCCTTGGTTTTGGCCCGATAGGGCTGACAGGCGCGCGGCGCCGAGCCGTAATGCGCGAGCAGCGCCACGAGCGAGGTGTTGAAGGTCACGACGCCGGCCGCATCCTCCCCGATGACCGCGGTCTTCATGCGGTCATACAGCACCTCGGCACAGGCACCGCCCATCGCGTCGAAGGCAGCTATGTGGCAGCGCATCACCGTCTCCAGCGTCTGGTTGGGGCAGAACCGACCCCAGAGCCAGCGGCTGTGCCCCAGCACCATGCTGAACAGCCAGACCTTGCGCGTTACGCCGAGCTCGGAGGTGAACTCTACTTGGAACTCGGCAAAATCCACCTGCGCCTGCTGGCCTGCGGGCGTCTCGAAGCGCCGCTCGAACTGGCGCGGTGCAGCGGGGCGGATCAGCCGTAGATATTCCGTCAGCGTCGAATAGGCGCCTTCAAAGCCCATTTCCCTGATCTCGCGATGCAGTCGCCGAGCGGAGAGCCCCGGCCAGGTGGCCAGCCTTTCAACCAGGTAGCTGCGATACTCCTCTGCCAGGCGCTCTCCAGGTTCGCGTGGCCCATAGATCGGCGCCTCAAGGCCACGCGCGAGGTATTTCCTCACTGTCTTGCGGTCGAGCCCGGTCTGTCGCGCGATCGCGCTGACGCCGAGACCCTGTCGCTTCAATTCCAGGATCATCACGATCTCCCTCAGTTCTACCACCTGCACGCCTTTCCCTTGGCATCAGCAGGGGGAATTTTGCGCCGCCGATGGTCCGGGGGGCATGCCCCCCGGACCATCGGCAACAGCGCCAAACTGGGGAAATTTCATCCAGCGCTTTTGAGGAGATTACGTCCAGCACTCACACAC
>JANSXK010000067.1 GCA_024742995.1 Gammaproteobacteria bacterium | reverse complement strand
CCGCTTCTTTAATCGGGCATGTAAGTCAAGCTCCGTTTCTTAGTTTGTTTGTTGTTCAAGGAATGTCACTGTGTGGGCCACGCTTCTTTTCGCAGTCCTACTTTTCACCTCAAGCGGCTGCACGCATTAGTCAGACGGTAAGGAGAGCCTAGCTTTTGGGCGCGTTTATTAACGCAGCGGACATTTGCGGCTTCTTCCTAGACCTCGTCCACACCTTCTTTTCAGAAGAGGACGTTCCCGTTGGGAACCGAAGTATCGAGTCGCTAACTCATGCCATTGCTCCTTCGGTCGTCCATTGGAAATCGTTGCCGTCGATCCACATGCGATGGAGGATCACAGCAAATTTTCTGGAGACAGCCACAACTGCTTTGCGCCGACCCTTGGTTTTCATTAAGTTCATGCCCCAGGCTTTCAATTCGGACCACCCAGTTGTTCGTGTAAGTAGAGCATTAGCTGCAGCATAGAGTACGGCTCGAACTGTCGGATCACCCGCCTTAGAGATGCCTCCCATGTTATCCATCTCACCAGACTGGAACCGTCTTGGTGTTAATCCAAAGTGTGCGGCAACGGTTCTTGATCGCTTGAACCGTTTTGGATCGTCTACCGCTGCTTTGTAGGTGAGCGCGGATATGGCACCAACCCCTGGTGCTGTCATCAATCGCCGACAGATCTCGTCTTCGGCAGCCATCTTTTTTGCACGGCCTTCCATAACCAGGAACGTCTTGTAGAGCACAAGGCGAGCGTCGAGCAGCGGCAGTAACGCATGAGCGAGAGCAGGATCGGATTCGATTCTTTCTCTCACTACGTGATCGAATGCGCCATGCTTTAACGGGCTGGGAAGTTTTATCCCGAACACTTTGAATAAACCCCGTACTTCGTTTTCCAGATCTACACACTTTTTCAGAACAGCTTTGCGTGCTGATAACAGTGCGCGGATATGATGGCTCTCGATGCTTTTAACGTGTACTTGGCTGTACCAACCCGTGCGCAATATCTGGGCGATACCCCGCGCATCGTTCTTATCGGTTTTGTTGCGCATCGCGGCAAGTGCAGAGTGGACCTGTCGAGCTTCCATGCAGATCACCACATAACCGGCTTGCTGTAACCCGTAAGTTAAATACTGAGTGAGTGTTCCAGCCTCTAACGCCAATGCTTTGATCTGGGGCTTGAAGGAGTCCAGCTGCGCAACAATGTCTTCAGGTTCAGAATCTACCTTCGCTTCTGAAACAATCTCTCCCTGATCATCGATCACACACAGATTCACTGAACGCAGTGATACATCCAATCCAACGTAGTAAGTCATCTCTCTTCTCCTTGGTTGATTCTTATGAATCGTACAAGGAGCTCAACCTCGCGTGTTGCCCGCCCGATTACTTATGCT
>JANSXK010000041.1 GCA_024742995.1 Gammaproteobacteria bacterium | reverse complement strand
CGCTCTACGGCTTGATCTTTAAACTGCGAGCTGTATTTATTCCTGATTACTTTTTGTTCTAAACTATTGTTGTTCATTCTTCACCTCTGCTTAAGATTTTACTCTCTTAACAGGGTGTCCATCAAATCAGGGCAAGATCAAGGAAATGAGCCTGTAAAAACTTGGATACGGGGTTTGTCTCGAGATGATAAGAAAATTATTGGTGAAGATATTAAAATGGTTGAATATGGGTGACTACTGGGAATGCGGCTTGTTCGTAAATTAGAAACAAGTTTATGGGAACTACGGATTGATCTGACTAACAAGGAAATTGTCAGTTTGTTTTTTACAGTGAAAAATGGGTTAATAGTACCTTTTGCATAGGTTTAAAAGAATTCTCAAAATACACCAGCCAATGAATTAAAGATTGCTAAAAATAGGCGAGATAAGGTGTTGAATAATTAGGAGAGTAAGATGAGTAAATATATTGGTAGTTCGTTTGATGATTTTTTGGAAGAAGAGAATTTGTTGTCAGATGTAAGTACAGTAGCGCTGAAGTGTGTTATTGCATGGCCGATTCAAGATTTTCTTGAAGTGAATCATATTAAAAAACTGAATTTTCTCATAAAATGAAAACAAGCTGTTTTCAATTAGATAAGTTGCTTGATCCTGAGAATACAAATACTAGTCTTAAAGCATTGGTTAGTACGGCAAAAGCGATAGGGAAGCATGTTGAAATTCGGATAGTGGATTTGCGCTGATTTAATACTGTGAATTTTGTACGCCTGTTTTGAGCGTTAACTCTTTTGACTCAGGTGTCCGTAAAATCAGAGCCGGATTAAATTTAACTAGATGATAATATTAAAAGAAAAACAACAAGAACTGCATGATATCGTTGCGCAAATAGGTATGGCTGATAGTCTATCAGATTCTGTTGCGCTTTTTATACAGCACAAAGCCTTATTGTGTAATTGTACATTTATTCTTTCTGCAAAAGAGGAATTAAAATCAGAGGTGTTTGTAAATCTTGATTTTTCTTGTGCGGGGGCAATACGCGGTCTTTTTGGTACAAATAAAGTTGTTCTTCTTGATCAAAACATAGCGCAAGCAATCTTGAATGGTACTAATAGTACGCTTTCTTTTGATTACTCTATTTCCTTAGATACCCAGACCCTTAGTTATTTGGAACCTTATATTCAAAATAAAAAAAACAAAATACCTAAAGACTTTATGGAAGTGTTTAAATTTATTATGCAACCAAATATTAATATTGATCCTATGCCTTATGTATTTGAAAATTTTTATAAACAAAACTCACCAAATGATTATGATAAATTTTTTTTAAAATACAAATATTTCGTAATTTTAAAAACACTAGATCAGAAATATCTATGTGAGCATAATAAACTTCGTTCTACGTTATCAGAAACACAAATAAATATGAGGACGCAGCAAGAGTTATCACGGATGTATTATGAAAGTAACGATGGTTCCCAAAAGAAAATATTTTATGAGTTAGATGTTTATTATTGTCTTTTGTTGCAAATGGCCTTAATCCATTTTTGTAGTTACAAATTAACTGCTCTTCAAAAAACAAAGCTATTTATTGAATTTACGGATCGTGAATTAGCAACCATTTTTTTGCGAGAAAGTATCATTGCGCATACTTTTTTTCAAAAGGGGAATAATCTAAAATTTTTCAGCAGTGTTCAATTAAATAACAGTAATGTATTAAAAAAACTACGCAATATGGCATGGGATCTGTGGCATATCCGACATTTAGAAAGAATGGCGAAACCATCGAAGGAAATTTCTTGGTTTTTTCCGTCGTTTGTGACCTTTGATAAAGGTTTAATTGAAATTATTGATTTATGTCCTTTAAGGGCGCATGCATACATCTATGAAAAAAAACAGCCTTTTCCTTTTTATGATAATAAAATATTGGATACTTTTAATGATGCATTACCTGATGAATTCTCAGAACAATATTTTTCAGATGTGGCAGCTAAATCTCGTTGTAGTAGAAGAACATTTGATACAAAACAAAGAATAAAAATTTTAATAGATAGGCTTGAGCTTGAAATAAAAAATTATACTAGAGCGTGCCCTTAAACGTAATAATTTTTGTTTGATGGTACATAAAATTTCTTGTTTTAAACATTTCTGCTAAACTCAAAACGTTTTATGAAAAGCCCAATCACAATGTCGTGCATCCATTCTGACTTTGAAAAGAAAATTGTTCTCTTAGCTAAGCGTGTTTAATACAAGTTCGAAAGGTTAAAAATTTACGTTCTATTTGCAGCGTTAAGCCACAAATAGGGTGTCCTAAAACCTACGTCAGAACTGTTTTAAACATAATTTTGTGCTTTATTTGATGGTATTTTGATATAAATTTGTACTCTGGTATAATAAGGTTATTAAATGCTCAAAAATTATTGAGACTTTCTTATGATCACACTAAATATAGCAAAGAATATTTCTGTTGCGAACGTGATTGCTGGGATGAAATCAGATTTAAATGTGCTCGGTTTTGCAATAAGAGCAGGAGAGTATTCGTCTTTTGAAGAGGTCAACCCTAGTGTTCTGGCTTTGCATGTAAAACAAATTGAGCAAATAGCAAATACTATGGCACAGTCTCAAGCAAATGAGGCAAGAAAATTACTAAGGCATTATATTTTTATTTTGAAAAAACATGGTGAACACATTGTAGCGGATACCACTATGACCATTAGCATGAAATTACGTAAAACCATGGATGAAATATCAGGAAGTATCGGTGAAACACCGCGCTTGAATAGTGCTATTACATTACCGAATCCAGAATTTTTACCAGTAAAAATTGAATCAAGCAAGAGACGATGGAAGACAATTCCCTGCTCCAGTCCGAGCCGCACAGCAAAAACAATTGATGATGGCAAAATTAGTTTTTTAGATCGTGGTGGAATAAACTCTGTAAGGGCTAGTTTAAAGGCACAATTGAAAGGGAAGAAATTAGTGATTATAAGATCGGGAATAGAAGAGTATCATTTGAATTTAGTTGATCACGAATATTACCAGGTAGGATTGCTTGATGCTGACCACCTCCTGTCTTCTTCAAATATAAACAGTCGTTTGAAAGAAATGATTGAAATGATGAATTATGATCCTGATTTTCGAAGGGAAATGGAGGAGTCAGCCCATAATGATGGTTATTTTATTTCTCAGGGCGAGCAGGTAATCGGTTCTTATTGGCTTTATATGGCTCATCATAATGCAATGCAAAATTTATGGTTTTTGCTCAGCTCAGACAACAGTGGTAGTGGCAAAGTTGCAATAGACCCCATTGAATGGTTTAAAAGTAAAAGCATTGGACAAGAGTATTTGGAAAGTTTAAAGCAAGCTGGAAAATCTGTTGATAAAAAAGGGATATTCTATATTGTACTCCCGGATGGAACGGCATTTAAAGATTCTTTTGTTACTTGGGTTGAAAGCAATAATAAACGGCTCATTCAATTTTGCAATATATTTGCACAGTTTCATTATGACATGAGAAGAGAAATGGAGGTTGCCGTGAGATCTAACCAAAGGCATCAGGGGCCAAGCGAAGCCAATATTAAGCTACACAGAACTGTACGAGCGGTAACTAATAAATCTCATGACGAAAGTAGTCTCAGTGGAGACTCTGGCATGGGTTCTGAGGATCGAGAAGAAATTGAGCGCGCCACCATGCAAGATATAGAGGCCAACCCTGAATACCGTAGTTTAGAAAAAAGACTGGGGGAAATAGAAAGAGAAACTTTTAGAAAGAATAAACGAAAGTTTGATGAAGAAAAAAGTTCAAGATCGTCTAATAAAACGGTGAGAAGAGGTCCTTTGGGTTAAACTTGTATGAGAGAAATTAAAAATGAGTATATTAGAACAAATACATAAAATACTTCGTTCCGAGTATCCTTCCATTAGTCCGACAATGGCTCAAGCGGTGATACGATTTGTTTCCGGTGGTAGGACACATGAAACATTTGAGCAATTCTCTGCGCGGATGACTAAAAATATGGATTTTGACTCAGAAAAGGAAAAGAATGACTTTATCTATACAAATGTCTTGGATTTAAGTCGCAACGTGTGTCAAACACAAGAAATGCTTGGATTATTAAAAGAAGCGCTTTCTAAATCAATAAAAACTGTAAAACAGAAAAAAACAGACCGAAAAAAAGCTTATTCGTCCTCCCGATCTACAATAGGAGTATTAACTACCGAAAATTATTCACCTGCCATGTTCAGTGCCAGCAATAAAAAGAGAAGACTTGGTGAGCCGCAAAATTTAACGACCGGTAAGGAACGTCACTCAAGACCAGAACGTAGTTCAAAAATATAAAAACAAGGTCGCTAGGTAATTTCCCAAAAAAATGGACCTGTTGCAGGCAGCCAATGTAACTTCAAGCGATTCAGGTGATATATCGCTGATTGTCCAATGAAGTTTTTTGGGTCTACCCCGAAAAAGAAGGGGTAATCCCCCCATATATAACTGGAGCTAAAAGTAGAGACTAAGCTACTAATTTGAGTTTATATCTGGGTGGTATTCCTCCAATTGCTGTGTTTGGTCGTTCATTATTATAAGACCACAACCATTTTGTAGCCATATTT
>JANSXK010000031.1 GCA_024742995.1 Gammaproteobacteria bacterium | reverse complement strand
GGTAAATTAGATAGAGCATCATTACCTAAGCCTGATAGAGAAGCTCGATTGAATGATAATGTTTATATTGCTCCAGTGACTGAGCTTGAAAAGAAGATAAGTGCGATATGGTCAACTGTTTTAGGTGTCGATAGTGTTGGACTACAAGATAACTTTTTTGACTTAGGTGGGAATTCTTTGTTAGTTGTGAGTGTTCACGCCCAACTACAACAACTAAAACCGACTCTATCGGTTATTGATTTATTTAAATACCCAACAATCCAGTTATTAGTAAAATATTTTTCAAATAAAAATATCGAAACAGCGTTGAATAATACACCTACTGTTCCTGTTAACCGACAGCAAGATTATTTTAAAAAACTTAAACAGAAGAAAAGGTTCTTGTTGGATACCATCGAAGCGGAATGAATACGTCGTATGTTTCGTCTTAAATGTAGTTTTATATAAGCTGATTGCAGGGGGTCGACCTTCGTGAGCTCTAAGCTAGCCATCAGTAAGCCTGAGGTGGAGGAGCGAGTTCAAGCTTAGATTCAAGATTTTCAGATTCTGGGACTAATTGAAAACTCAGAGGGTTTTTAGAAAACATCGTGGGATATTTGTTGTTTTTCGATGTTTTTTTTGCAAAAACATACAATAAGAGTAGTGCTGCACACATCAATCCCACTGCATCTCCTACTCCTACACCAATTGGACCAGCCTTGGCCGCAAACCCTAATGTGGCGCTTAACCCTAATCCTGCGACTGTACCAGCAATATCAGCTATCATCGGTGTTTTTGTTTCCTCATATCCTCGCAAGGCACCTGTTGTAATATATTTAAGCCCAAAGCCAAGTGTACTGACGCCAATTAAAGGCATGAGTACTTTAGTATAAGACATGATTTTTTCTTTGTTATTATTTGAGTTTAATAGAATAGATGTCATGGGCTTGTAAGCAAGAGACATAACTATCAAAGCGGCAACAGATATCACAACACTTGTATAATTAGCTATTTTCCCAATATTTTCTGGATTTGAAGGCGAGCTTCTGCTTCTTCTTTGTGATGTTAAAACACTTGCTGTTGTTGACAAAGATGTATGTATGTTTAAAATCCAGTTTGACCATTGGTTGCTAACATTAAATGCTACCATGCCATTGACATCCATTTCTCCCAACATAAGAATTTCAGAAAAAACAGCACCGAAACCTACCAGAGACTGCAATCCAATCGGAACACCTAATTGCATGATTCTTTTCTGGACAGCATAAATTTCTACTAGGGATTGGATCGTACTACCATTGGCGTTTATTTTAAACAACTCCAGATGTTTGAATTTTTCTGATAGGGCAATATATAGCAATATAATGCAAGCACTTAATATCGGGTGTAAAAGGGCGGCAAGGGCCCAGCCATTGGCTCCCATGTGCAGCACATGAATAAACAAATAATTTGAGCCAAGCTCAAGCGTGGTTCTTAAGATACTCGATGGGATTAGCAGTTGTTGATTATTTGTAGTTACAAATAGTTCGTTTGTAATTTCGGTTAACATATATGCCGGTACGGCCGCTGCAAAATATCGAAAATAATTTCCTGTAATAGCAGATAATATTTTATTTTGATGAGAAAAGTTCAAGATGGGCTCTATATTCAGTAACGGGATGCAAAGCACTAAGCTCAGCTCTAATGCGAGCAAGAGGCTGTATTGCCAATATTTTCGTATGGTCTGTGTATCTTCATTTTGATGAGCAGTTCCTATCAGCGGTTGTAGGGCAAAAAAAATGGCTCTTGCGGGATATATTAATAAGTTTTTTATACTGCCAACGTAAGCATTAGCGTTTACAATTTCATCGCTTACTTCTGTAATAATAACCGCATTTCCAAATGAAGCGACTACAGCTATAGTCCCTGCAGCTATTAGAGGGAGCGTGTGTAGTATAACTTCATTAAATGTATCACGATCACTAGGTAACTGTTCTGAGTCGACTAATTCTGGTTCAGATATATCAAAATCTGAAAGTTCTTGAGCTGATGGTTTCGAGAAATTTTCGTCTGCTTTTTCGACTTCAATAATTTCTTTCATGATTTTCTCTAAATTTCAAAGATAAATGGGCGCGAATATAACATTGACATGCTTATGTTACAAGGATTCCTATCTTGACAAATACAATACATATGTGAAACCATGCGCGCGAACCTGAATGAATAACGGGGAACATAGAGCTTTTTATGTTTTTACTAAGGGATTGGTAACTATCGATGATTGTAAATATTCTAAAACCCACCTGTATTTCTTGGATTTGCTTTGACACCCAAGAATCTCGAGGTATTTCCGGAAAAGGGCCTATTATTCCAGGAGGAGCGTAGGATGCAGTTTAGTTTATTTTATTTTTCTAGTAAATTTGAATCGGGTATTAGTTCTCCTTATAGCTTGTTGTGGAGTGGAGCAAAATTCGCAGATGAAAATGGTTTTGCAGCCATATGGACTCCGGAAAGACACTTTGATGAGTTCGGCGCACCGTTTCCATCGCCAGCTATAACTACTGCTGCATTATCAACCATAACGAACAACATACAGTTAAGAGCAGGAAGCCTGGTTTTACCTTTGCACAATCCAATGAGAGTGGCCGAAGAATGGGCCATGCTTGATCACTTCTCCAAAGGAAGAATTGGGATTTCTGTTGCATCAGGCTGGCATGCGCAGGATTTTTCTTTAGAACCTTCAAATTACGTAGATAGAAAGAAAATAATGCTTGAGTCTTTAGCTGTTATCAAGAAACTTTGGGGGCAACAAGGATATGACGCTGTCAGTGGTGACGGTACTAATATTAGCGTTCAGACATTCCCTCCCCTATTCAAACAGAATATTCCTATTTGGTTTGCAGCTTCTGGGAACCCACAAACATTTGAATTAGCGGCAGACCATAACGCTGGCGTGTTAACTCACTTGCTGGATCAAGACATAGATGTTTTAAAATTAAAAATAAAATCATATAGAGAGAGATTAAAGAAAAATGGTGATTGGAAAGGTCATGTAACACTTATGCTGCATACTTTTATTGGCTCTGATATGGAAGCCACCAAAAATTTAGTTCGCCCACATTTAAAATCCTATTTTGCAACTGCCATGAATTTAGAGGCCCAACAAAAACAATACGCCGAAAAATTTGATGATGAGAATATCACACCAGAAGATATTGATATCATTTTAGAATATGCGACGGACCGTTTTTATATGGAGCGGAGTTTGATTGGTACGATTGACCATTGCGCACAGATTGTTGAAAAAATACGTCAGATTGGTGTGGATGAGATTGCTTGCTTTATTGATTTTGGAGTTGAACAAAATGTCGTTATGAAAAATCTAACTAATTTGAATATTTTGAAAGAAAACATTACTGCTTCACAGCACACTGTAGAGTAGTAAAACCAAAATTTTATCTAAGAGTTTAGTTGTTGTATTAACCAACATATTTTCTGAGAAGCAATCATGAGTAATGATAATTGTATTGCTATTATAGGTATGTCCTGTCGCTTTCCTGGCGCAAGTACAGTAGAGCAATTTTGGGATAACCTAATAAATGCACGAGAGTCAATTAGTTCGTTTGATAAAAATGACTTGCTTCTTGCAGGTATTGATCAAAAGGTGGTTGAGGATCCTGCTTATGTTACACGCGCGGGCGTTATTGAAAATATAGATCTATTTGATGCTTCTTTTTTTGATTTTACTGCAAAAGAAGCTGAACTATTAGATCCTCAGCATAGATTCCTATTGGAATGTGCACATGAGGCAATGGAAAACGCTGGATGCACATACGACGAGAGAAGATCAACTGGTGTGTATGTTGGTGTTGGCAGTAACGAATATTTTACGAGCAATATTGCCCCTAATTCTGATTTGATGGACTCAAATTCATATCAAATCACACTTGGAAACGAAAAAGATTTTGCCGCCACATACCTTTCATATAAGCTTGATTTGAAAGGCCCTAGTGTTACAGTGTCTACTGCATGTTCAACATCATTAGTGGCTATTCACATGGCCTGCAGAAGTCTCTTAAGCTATGAGTGTGATATTGCTTTGTCTGGAGCAGCTAAAATAGCTGTCCCACATAATGTAGGTTATCTATATAAAGACGGTGGCATTGATTCACCAGATGGGCATTGCAGGGCATTCGATATTGACGCCAAAGGAACTGTTATTGGTAATGGTGTAGGAGTTGTTGTTCTCAAAAGATACCAAGATGCCATTGATGACGGAGATCATATTTTTGCTGTGATAAAAGGCTCAGCTGTTAACAACGACGGGGCTTTGAAGGTTGGATTTACTGCCCCAAGCGTTGATGGGCAATCTAGTCTTATACAAGAAGTGCTTGATTTTGCAGATGTGCACCCCGAAACCATAGGATATGTAGAAGCTCATGGAACGGGCACAATGCTTGGGGATCCGATAGAAGTAGCCGCATTAACTAGTGCCTACAAATCTCACACAAGAAATCTAAACTTTTGCCCGATTGGATCAGTGAAAACTAATATAGGTCATTTGGATGTCGCTGCAGGGATTGCGGGACTAATTAAAGCCATACTAGCTATTAAGCATAAAACACTTCCTGCCAGCTTACATTATAAAACACCAAATCCTGCCATTAATTTCTCTGATAGTCCATTTTATGTAAACAAAAACACAGTAGATTGGCAAGAGACTTCTTCCCCACGACGCGCAGCTGTAAGCTCGTTCGGTCTTGGTGGTTCGAATGCGCACATTATACTTGAAGAAGCACCATATTTAAAAGGCATTGGTAATAGTAGTAGAGAACACCACCTCTTAGTTTTTTCAGCAAAAACTGAATCAGCTCTTAAAACTACAGTGCAGAATTATAGCGAATTTTTGAGTAGCGACGTTAATGATCTTGCTGATATTGCTTATACACTCCAAGTTGGTAGAAAGCATCATTCTTATCGATGCGCATATATAAGAGCAAATCAGGCAATCAGTTCTTTGGATATGATAAAAGAAATTGTCATTTATAAAACGAATACACAGCAATCACTACAGCTAGGGTTTATTCTTTTTACAGAAGAAAATTTCTTACCTGATGTTGCAGCAAGTTTATATACAAAAGAAAAATTTTTTCAAATGGCAGTCGATACTTGTGCTGATTTATTGTACGAATATATTCACCAAGATATTAGACCACTTTTTCTTACCGAAAGAAAAAACGAAGAGCATGATACTCAATCTATACTGGTACGGCGCTGTTTAAATTTTTCTTTAAAATATGCGTATATCCAATTGCTACGTTTTTGGGGGATTGACCCTTCGTTTTTTGTTGGCTTTGGTCTTAATGAAATTGTTTTTGCGTGTGAATCTAATGTGTTCAACCTAGAAACTGCATTGCTAATATTAATATCAAATAGTAAGAATAGTATTAGTGGCCTGAAAAAAATAGAGCTAAGCACTCCTTCTATACCATTTGTTTCCTCAAAAACCAAAACTTGGATTAAAAATAGCGAAGCGCGAGATCTCAACTATTGGGTTAATTTAGAATTGACTGTACCACATGATGTGGGCGCTGCTATAAAAATATTGGAGCCTAAGACAACAGAAGATAATATTTGTTTTTTATTTCTAGGTAGTCTTAGGTCTTCAAAAGAACAGATGGCTTTGTTAAGCACCGATTTAATAAATAAAATGCAACATTGTTTTCCTGAACAACCAATTAATATCTTTGAGCATAATGTAATACTCATTAAAAACTTATGGTTGCGAGGCTTGGATATTAATTGGAAAAACCTTCATGGTGACGAGCATGGAAAAAAAGTTCCTATGCCTACCTATCCTTTTGAAAGAAGTCGCCATTGGGTAGAACCCTTAACCAGAAAAATCACATCAGATCCTCATGGTAAAACATTAGAACAAAGTATATGCTATGAATCTTCATGGAAAATATCTTCTCTACCTCAGAAGACGTTTTCTGGGAAAAATCGGAGTTGTATTTTATTCCTAGATCAAACAAAACTAGCTAATAAATTACTGCAATCAATTTCAACAGTTTATTCCGATGTAATACAAGTATACCGAGGCCTGAAATTTAAGAAAGAAGGGCTGATATTTTCTATTAATCATAAAAACCCAGAACATTATACTCAATTATTCAAAGCGATAAACGATGATAATTATGATATTGATGGTGTTATTCATTTGTGGTCCATTTCGGCAGATAAAAAACATGTTTCCTCCCCTCAGTTTTTCGAATATTGTCAGGAAGTTGGTTTTTATAGCTTGCGTTTAATTGCACAAGAATTAGCAAAACTACATCATTTAAATGAGCTAAAAATGCTTGTAGTCTCTAATTGCATACATAAAATTACTGGGGAAGAACTTATCTACCCAGAAAAATCCTTATTAGTTGCCGCATGCAAGGTTATTTCTCAGGAGTATCCTTATATAAGATGTAGCTCAGTTGACTTATCAGCAAGGCACATTAAGGACAAACTGTGTGCTGAGTTAATTTTAAATGAATTTACTTGTCATTTGATACATAGGACTATTTCCTATCGTGGCAACAGCAGATGGATAGAGCACTATGAAAAATGTGTTTTTGAACCTGAAAACGCAAGATTTTTAAAAGAACACGGTGTTTATCTAATCACTGGTGGACTTGGGAACATTGGTTTGCATATTGCCGAGTTCTTTTCTAGTTTATCCAAAATAAATATTGTTTTGCTTTCAAGATCTTCTTTTCCTAAAAAGGAAAACTGGGTTGATTACCTTAAACACAATCCTCACGATGAGTTATCAATAAAAATTGATAGACTGATGAAAATAGAGCAGTCAGGCTCAACTATTTGGATAATTTCTGCAGATGTTTCAGATTACGAGCAAATGACGGAGCTATTTTTGTGGATGGATAATACTTTTGGACATATAAATGGCATAGTGCATGCTGCAGGCAATATGTCAGAAGGATTCAAGTCGATTGAGAAATCATCAAAAGTAGAATGCGAAAGAATATTTCAGCCAAAAATCAATGGCTTGTATGTGTTGGATTTATGTCTTAGAAACAGACAGCTTGATTTTTGTGTCTTAATTTCTTCTTTAGCTTCGGTATTAGGAGGGGTTAATTATTTTGCCTATGCTTCTGCGAATCTATTCATGGACTATTTTGCTAGAGCAAAGAATCATCTCAGTGATAATCCTGTTTGGTGTTCCATAAATTGGGATGGATGGGAACAAGCAAAAATAGACTCCAAAAAGGAAGGACTGAATTATACTGGTGATCTTTTGACGCCTGAAGATGCCTTGTCCGCTTTTAGGCTGGTTCTAGAAAACAAAAGTTTTTCTCAATTGATAGTTACTAAACAAGATTTGAAAAATGAAGTGTATAAATGGTTAGATAAGCCTTTTAATATAAAAAGCAGTAGTAATAAGGACAGCAACCATTCTTCGAGTTCCCCAATTCCATGTGCTTTTATTGAATCTGAAATTCACAAGATTTGGATTGATTTGTTTGGCATGAAAGACATACCTCACGACCGAGATTTCTTTCATTTAGGAGGAGACTCTTTACTTATTATTCAATTGGCAGCAAGAATTCGTCAGCAGCTCAATGTCTCTTTGCCACTAGAACAGTTTTTCAAATATTCAACGATATCTAAATTAGCCAATATATTGATTGAAAAGATTAGTGCTCAGGATGAGAGAGAAGAAGAAACCACAATATCCATACTAAGAGCATTCTGGTTTGATTTATTAGGAAGCACAAAAATCAAGTCAGAGGATAGTTTTTTTGATCTTGGTGGTGACTCTCTATCAGCTATTCAATTGGTTTCTAGAGTACGACAAAAGTTTAAGTTAAATCTTGAATTAGATACGATATATAAATATAAAACTCTTGGTGGGTTATCTCATAAAATTGATGATTTTTTAAAACAGGATAAGAAATTATTGTCATGTCCTGCGATTTCTTCTGAGCAAAGGCCATCAAATATTCCTCTATCTTATGCTCAGCAAAGACTGTGGTTGCTTGATAAAATTGTTGCAACCAAGCATGCGTATAATATTGTTTTGGGCTGGAAGTTACTAGGTCCATTAAATAAAGAACTATTACTCCAGTCATTCCAAAATTTGATTAATCGGCATGAACTACTTCGTACTTCTTTTATTGAAAAGGACTCCAAGCCAGTTCAAATTATAAACCCAAATAGCTCCTTTTCACTTGTTGATGTTGATTTGACCAGGCATTCTGGTGTTGAACAAGATAAAGCTTTACAGCTTTATATCAGACAGGAAGAAACATCTCTTTTTGATCTATCAAACGGTCCACTGTTACGGGGCCAATTATTGGCATTAGACGCTGAACAACATGTTCTATTGGTCGGGTTTCATCATATAATAATTGATGGGTGGTCTATCCCTATTTTGGAAAAAGAGCTTAGTCATTTTTATAATAATGATACGTCTTTGTCAAAACTGCCAATACAATACGCCGACTATTCAATTTGGCAACGGAATAAAATTGATAACATCATTAATCAACAATTGAAATATTGGCAAGTAAAATTAAAAGATAGTCCAAGTAGGACGGCTATTCCTGTAGATTTTTCAAGGCCTGCGCAAGCTAGCTATAAAGGTGCTGTACATAACATTTTTATACCATCCGATCTTGTTGATAGATTAAGTTATCTATGTCAACAATACGACCTTACCTTATTCATGATGTTATTGTCTGTTTTTTATACATTATTGTACCGCTATTCAGGCCAAGAAGATATTGTTATTGGTTCTCCGATTGCAAATCGACGTTATATAGAGATAGAGAACTTAATTGGTTTTTTTGCAAATACATTAGCATTGCGTATAAGGGGCTCATTAGATGAGCGTTTTATTGATTTATTAGCACAAGTCAAAACAATGGCTTTAGAGGCATATGAGCATCAAGATGTTCCATTTGAGCAATTGGTAGATCATTTACAAATTACTCGTGATTTGAGTCAAAATCCTGTTTTTCAAGTCATGATTTCATTTCATAAACTAGATAATAATGCCATCAAGCTGCAAGATCTTACGGTAAAACATTTGGAGCTGAATTATCAAGTTTCAAAGTTTGATTTAACTTTATGGGTACAAGAAGGTTATGAAGGAGAATCAGGATTACGATTGGGTTTTGAGTACGCGACTGATTTATTTGAAGCATCAACGATTGAACGAATGGCACAACATTTTGAGAGAT
>JANSXK010000025.1 GCA_024742995.1 Gammaproteobacteria bacterium | reverse complement strand
CGTAGAAATGGTGATGCCAGGAGACAATGTCAAATTGGTGGTTCAATTACATGCGCCGATTGCGATGGATGAAGGCTTGCGTTTTGCGATTCGTGAAGGTGGTCGTACCGTTGGTGCGGGTGTTGTAGCTAAGATTATTGAGTGATGACTATGAGTGCTAATCAAAATATAAAAATTAGATTAAAATCGTTTGATCATCGCATGATCGATGTATCGACACGTGAAATAGTTGAAACGGCAAAGCGTACAGGGGCACAAATTCGTGGACCTATCCCTTTGCCAATCAGAAAAGAGAAGTTTTCAGTGTTGATTTCTCCGCATGTAAACAAAGATGCGCAAGATCAATATGAACTTAGAACGCATAAGCGCTTGGTAGTGATTGTAAATCCTACTGAAAAAACTGTTGATGCGTTGATGAAACTGGATTTGGCAGCGGGTGTAGACGTTCAAATCAGTTTGGACGATTAGTGTAGGGTTGTTACTCGATTAATGAATTGAGCGACAGCACACAATCTGTTGAAGTGGATATACTAAAAGAGGTGTTACATGAACATCGGTTTACTGGGCCGTAAAATCGGCATGACTCGCGTTTTCACGCCTGAAGGGGAATCTATCCCTGTGTCAGTCGTCGAAGTGCAACCTAATCGTATCTCTCAATTAAAGAAGATAGATACAGATGGGTATACTGCGATTCAATTAACAAGCGGTACTAAAAAACCGAGCCGCGTTTCCAAGCCATTGGCTGGACATTTTGCGAAAGCAGAAGTTGAAGCTGGCGATATGATGGTTGAGTTTCGAGTAGAAGATGTTTCGGAGTACAGCTGCGGCCAGGCTCTTGCAGCACAAGATATCTTTAAAGAAGGTCAATTTGTTGACGTGTCAGCCATATCCAAGGGTAAAGGGTTTCAGGGTGTCATCAAGCGCTACAATTTCCGCACACAGGATGCGACACATGGTAACTCTCTTTCGCATCGCGCACCCGGATCGATTGGACAGAACCAAACACCTGGCCGTGTTTTTAAAGGTAAAAAGATGGCAGGGCATATGGGCGCAAAGCGAAATACAACACAGAGCCTGAGATTGGTAAGAATTGATTCTGAACGTAATTTGGTGTTGATCAGAGGTGCAATTCCAGGAGCACCTGGTGCTAGAGTTGAAATCAAGCCTGCTGTTAAAAAAGAAATGGGGGGCGAATAATGACGACTAAGAAAGCAACTGCTTCCAAAAAAACCGAAGCTAAGACACTGAACCCAGCAATCTTTGATTGTCCATACAACGAAGGGTTGGTGCATCAAGCGGTGGTAACGTTCATGAACTCCGTGCGCAGTGGTAATAGTGCACAAAAAACACGCTCGGAAGTGCGTGGTGGTGGACGTAAACCATGGAACCAGAAGGGTAGTGGTCGAGCACGTGCTGGTACAATTCGTAGTCCTATATGGCGTTCTGGTGGTGTGACGTTTGCATCTAAGCCTCGTGATTACTCACAAAAAATTAATAAAAAAATGTACAAAGGTGCGATACGCAGCATACTTTCAGAGCTTAACCGCACAGGTCGTTTGGTTGTATTGAATGAATTTGAATGTGTCACGCATAAAACCAAAGATTTCCTTAGCAAAATGCAGGCGATGGATGTCAATAATGCGTTGATCGTGACACAAGATTTAAAGGAGCAGGCATATCTAGCATCACGTAATCTGATTGATTACGAAATTTGTGATACTGAAGAGTTGGACCCAGTGTTATTGCTGTGTTACGACAAAGTGCTGGTGACTGCTGACGCAATTACATCTTTAGAGGAGCGCTTACAATGAACCATGAAAGATTGATGATGGTGATAAGAGCCCCGCATACTTCTGAGAAGGCTACTGCTATTGCGGATAGAAATAAGCAATATACATTCAAAGTGCTGAAAGATGCTACGAAGGATGAAATTAAAAAGGCAGTAGAATTAATTTTTAAAGTACAAGTAAAGAATGTTTCAGTTGTGAATCAAAAGGGTAAAACCAAGCGCTTCAAACAACTGAATGGGAAACGAAATGACTGGAAAAAAGCATATGTTTCGTTGCTGCCTGGTAGTGACATTGATTTTTCAGTGACAGAATAAGGGTGATCTAAAATGGCACTTATGATAAGCAAACCGACATCTCCTGGGAGACGCGGTCAAATTAAAGTCGTTCACAAACATATTCATAAAGGCAAACCACATGCGCCTTTGATTGAACCTTTAAAAAAGAGCGGTGGACGAAATAATAATGGACGTATTACAGTGCGTCATATCGGCGGTGGTCAACGAGCACATTACCGTGTAATTGACTTCAAGCGCGTGAAAGATGGGATCGAAGCTCGTGTGGATCGTATTGAATATGATCCTAATCGTACGGCCCTCATAGCATTGCTGGTTTACAAAGACGGTGAAAAAAGGTATATTATTGCCCCTTCAGGCCTTGAAAAAGGTCAAACAGTGGTGAGTGGTGATGAAGCACCTATTACCGTGGGTAATGCATTGCCTCTGAAAAACATTCCATTGGGTACAACCATTCATTGTGTTGAGCTCAAACCTGGCAAAGGCGCGCAAATGTTGCGATCTGCTGGTTGTAGTGGACAAATTGTTGCTAAAGAAGGTAGTTATGGCACGTTGAAACTGCGATCAGGTGAAATGCGCAAAGTGCTTTTGGCTTGTCGTGCAGTGGTAGGCGAAGTCAGCAACAGTGAACATAGCTTGCGTTCTTTAGGTAAAGCTGGTGCAAAACGCTGGCGTGGTGTTCGCCCAACCGTACGTGGTGTGGCGATGAACCCGGTAGATCATCCACATGGTGGTGGTGAAGGTAAGACTTCAGGAGGCCGTCATCCTGTGTCACCATGGGGTGTGAAAACCAAAGGCTTTAAAACACGTTCCAATAAACGTACTGATCGTTATATTGTAAGAGGACGTAAGAAGAAATAATGGTTACGTACTTAAAATTTAAGAGGATACTATAGTGGCTCGTTCTATCAGAAAAGGCCCCTTTATCGATAGTCACTTATTGAATAAAGTGGAAGTAGCAGTTGAAACCAGTTCAAAGAAACCAATTAAGACATGGTCTAGACGCTCAACAATAATTCCAACCATGATAGGGCTGACGATAGCAGTTCATAATGGCCGTGATCATGTTCCTGTCTATATTACTGACAACATGGTTGGTCATAAACTAGGCGAGTTCTCTACGACTCGAACGTTCAAAGGTCATTCTGGCGACAGAAAAACCAAAGGTAAGTAAGAGGCGCATGATGGAAGTTACAGCAAAGCTAAAAAATGCGGCGTTATCTGCTCAAAAAGGCAGATTGGTTGCTGATATGATTAGGAACATTTCTGTTTCTACGGCATTGAATGTGTTGAAATTCACACCTAAAAAAGGTGCGCAATTAATATTGAAAGTATTGGAGTCAGCGATTGCAAATGCAGAGAACAATAATGGTGTTGATATTGATGAATTAAAAATCAGCACGGTTTTTGTTGATGAAGCATCGTCACTGAAAAGAATACAGCCGCGTGCGAAAGGCAGAGCGAATCGCATTACTAAACGTAATTGTCACATTACCATCATCGTGTCGGACGAGGAATAATTATGGGTCAAAAAGTCAATCCAATCGGTATCCGCTTAGGTATCAATAAAGAAACCAATTCAAATTGGTTTGCGGTTCAGAACTACGCTGAGTTGTTGAATCAGGATATTAATTTACGAAAAGAACTGAAAAAAAAGCTAGTTGGTGCCGCAGTTAGTAAAATCCAAATTGCGCGACCAGCTAATAATGCTGTTGTGACGATTCATACGTCGCGTCCTGGTGTTTTGATTGGTAAAAAAGGTGGTGGCATTGACGGTTTGCGCGCACAAATCTCAAATCGACTAGGTGTGCCAGTACATTTAAACGTTGAAGAAATCAGAAAACCTGATTTGGATGCGGTTTTGGTTGCAGAAGGTATTGCCCAACAATTAGAGCAACGTGTGATGTTTAGGCGTGCCATGAAGCGTGCGGTAACTTCGGCAATGAAATCTGGTGCTAAGGGCATTAAAATATGCGTTTCAGGTCGTTTGGGTGGTGCAGAGATAGCGCGTAGTGAGTGGTATCGTGAAGGTCGCGTACCGTTGCATACGTTTCGTGCTGATATTGATTATGGCACCGCAGAATCTAAAACTACTTACGGTATTATTGGTGTAAAAGTTTGGATATTCAAAGGCGAAACAGTTTCGCAGAAAACTCGTCAAACTGAAGATAAGTAAGGGATAGAGGGCAACGATTATGTTACAACCAAAAAGAACAAAATTTCGCAAGCAAATGAAAGGCCGTAATCGCGGTTTGGCTTTGCGCGGAAGTGACGTTAGTTTCGGAGAGTTTGGCTTAAAAGCTACGGAACGAGGACGATTGACGGCCCGTCAAATTGAAGCTGCACGACGAGCGATGACGCGTCATGTGAAACGTGGCGGTAAAATTTGGATCCGTGTATTTCCTGATAAGCCTATTACGCAAAAGCCTTTGGAAGTACGTCAAGGTAAAGGTAAAGGTAGTGTTGAATACTGGGTAGCTCTTATTCAGCCAGGCAAAGTATTATTTGAAATGGAAGGCGTATCACGAGAATTGGCGATTGAAGCATTTGATTTAGCCAAAGCGAAACTACCATTTAAAGTAGCATTTGAAGAGCGGAAGGTGATGTGATGAAAACAAACAGCGAATTACGCGCACTCGATGCAGATGGACTGAAAGCTGAACTATTAGCACTACGCAAAGAACAATTTAATCAACGTATGCGTAAAGCTTCAGGAGCTCTTGATAAGACACATGGTGTACGTCAAGTCCGTCGCACGATTGCCCGCATTAAAACGATTATTACAGAAAAGGCAGGCCAGCATGTCGACAAATGAAGATAAGAAAAGCGGTAAACTAATGGTGGGCAAAGTTGTAAGCGACAAAATGCAAAAGACAATTGTAGTTATGGTCGAAAGAACTGTGAAGCATCCAAAATATGGCAAAATTATGCGTCGTAGGACTAAGCTGCACGCCCATGATGAAAAGGAAGTTTGTAAGATTGGAAATATTGTTAAAATTCGTGAATCACGGCCAATGTCTAAGCAAAAAAATTGGGTTTTGGTTGAGGTGGTTTCGCAATAATACATCATACGGCTTTTCATAAGACAAATGGCCTGGTATAATTAGCAGCCATTTTCTGGTCGAAATATGATCTGGAGAAAAAAATGATACAAATGCAGACTGTGCTTGAAGTCGCAGACAATAGTGGAGCACGAAAAGTAATGTGCATCAAAGTCCTCGGTGGATCCCACCGCAGATATGCACGTGTTGGAGATGTCATAAAAGTGAGCATCAAAGACGCAATTCCACGCAGCAAGGTTAAAAAAGGGTCTGTGATGAATGCGGTTGTTGTCCGCACAGCACAAGGTGTGCGCAGAAATGATGGTTCTTTGATTAGATTTGATGGCAATGCTGCTGTTCTCCTCAATAATCAAAATGAGCCTGTTGGCACTCGTATTTTTGGGCCAGTGACACGCGAGCTAAGAGAGCGCTTTATGAAAATTATTTCATTAGCTGCTGAAGTGTTGTAAGAGGGAAACAAGATGAATCGTATAAAATCGAAAGATACTGTCATTGTTACCACTGGAAAATCCAAAGGTCACATTGGCGTAGTCCAACAGGTGAAAGGGGATAAAGTACTGGTTGAAGGTGCTAATTTAATCAAAAAGCATGTGAAGCCGAATCCTCAATTGGAACAAAAAGGCGGAATAGTTTCTAAAGAAGCGCCGCTGCATATTTCTAACGTTGCTTTGTATAATGCAGCTACTGAAAAGGCAGATAAAGTAGGTTATAGGTTTGTCGATAAAAATGACAAAAAGATTAAGGTTAGATATTTCAAATCCAATGATGAATTGGTAGATGCAGCTAATTAAGTGAGCGTATAATGAGCAGATTGAAAACTTTGTACAAGGAAACAGTTGTTGAAGCACTGATGAAGAGATTTGAATATGAGTCTGTGATGCAAGTGCCCAAAATTGTTAAGATTACCTTAAACATGGGTGTTGGCGAAGCCGTGGGTGACAAGAAAGTCATGAACTTTGCTGTTGATGATATGTCACGCATTGCTGGACAAAAGCCAATTGTATGCCTGGCTAAAAACTCTATTGCAGGATTTAAAATCCGTGATGGCTGGCCAATTGGATGCAAAGTTACGTTGCGTGCGCACAGAATGTATGAATTCCTAGACCGTCTGATCAATATCACATTGCCTCGAGTGCGAGATTTTCGTGGATTGAACCCAAAGTCTTTTGATGGCCGTGGTAACTATAGTATGGGTATACAAGAACAGATCGTATTCCCAGAAATTGATTTTGATAAAATTGATGTGATTCGTGGGCTTGATATTTGTATCACAACTTCTGCAAAAACAAATGAAGAAGGTCGCGCTCTTTTAGAAGCGTTTAATTTCCCATTAAAAGACAAAGCTTAGAAAGGATGAGATTGTGGCAAGAAAATCGATATTAGAAAGAGAGCGCAAGAAGGCAAAATTGGTAGTAAAACACCAGGCACGTCGACTTGAACTGAAAAAAATCATCAAATCATCTACTGATTTTGATGCGATAGTCGAAGCACAGAATTCTTTGGCGAAGTTGCCAGTTAATTCATGTGCTGCGCGGCACAGCACTCGTTGTTGTCAATGTGGTCGTGCACATGCAGTATATCGTAAATTTGGCTTATGCCGAATTTGTTTACGCCAACAGTTGATGTTCGGTAATGTGACAGGTGGTCGCAAATCAAGTTGGTAAGAGATTTTTTTGGAGAATGAATGTGACAATGCAAGATCCTGTTGCTGATATGCTAACTAGAATTCGTAATGGCCAACATGCCAAGCATCAGCAAGTTATCGTACCTTCATCTACTGTAAAAGAAGATATTGTGCGTGTTTTGAAAGAAGAAGGATTTATCAAAGATTTTCGTGTGGATGTGGCTGAAAATAATATGAAATCTATCCTCATAGATTTGAAATATTTTCAAAACAAACCCGTGATAGATCGTATTCGACGTATTAGCCGACCTGGACTGCGTGTTTACAAATCAGCCAAGGAATTGATGCCAATTCCTGGTTACGGTATTGCGATCATGTCAACTTCGAAAGGAGTTATGACGCATGCAGCAGCCAAAAAGGCAAATGTTGGTGGCGAAGTAATTTGTGAAGTCGCCTAGTTGGGAATGAGGGTGGATTATGTCTAGAGTAGCAAAAGCAAATATTATATTACCGGCGCAGGTAGAAATTGAGATCGGTGATAATAATATTACAGTAAAGGGTCCCAAAGGAACATTGACTCAGCATTGTAACCGTTTGGTTGCGGTAAAACGCTCTGAGTCTGATGCTAACGTCATTACGTTTCAGCCCGCAGTAAATGAGCCTAAAGCATGGGCGCATGCAGGTACAGTGCGTGCATTGGTGCATAATATGGTTCATGGTGTCACGGAGGGCTTTGAATTAACGTTAGAATTAGTTGGGGTAGGATATCGAGCTCAGGCAAAACCCAATGCAGTGACTTTGTCATTGGGATTTTCTCATCCAATTGAATACGCTTTAGTAAAAGGTGTGACGGCTGAGACGCCAAGTAACACAGTCATTCTTTTGAAAAGTATCGACAAGCAGCTTTTGGGGCAGGTCGCTTCGGAGATTCGCGCATTTAGACCACCTGAGCCATATAAAGGCAAAGGGGTGCGTTATGCTGGCGAAGTCATTGTTATGAAAGAAGCCAAGAAGAAATAGGTGAATCATGAATAAAGAATTATCTCGTAAGAGAAGAGCTACTAAAACCAGAGCAACGATTCGCAGGACCAAGTCTCAGCGCGTAAGGTTGGTAGTAAGCCGTTCAAACCCACATATTTATGCTCAAATCATTGAGACAAATGTGAATGGAGATTTGGTGCTTGCTTCTGCGTCTACTTTAGACAAAGAACTGAAGCCAACATTGAAAGGGTCTAAAACAGATAAAGCCTTTCAAGTAGGCAAATTATTGGCGGATCGCGCCAAAGCAAAAAATATATTAGATGTGGCATTTGATCGTGCAGGCTACAGATATCACGGTAGAGTCAAAGCATTGGCTGATGGCGCCCGTGATGGCGGCTTGAATTTTTAAGGAACAGACATGGCATTTGAAGATACAAAAACTGATGGGTACCAAGAAAAACTGGTTTCTGTCACAAGAACAGCAAAAGTAGTCAAAGGGGGTCGCGTATTTGGCTTCGCTGTGTTGGTTGTGATAGGTGACGGTAAAGGTAAAGTCGGTTACGGACGTGGTAAAGCACGTGAAGTGCCAATTGCGATTCAAAAAGCTATGGAGCATGCTAGAAAGAATATGGTTAGCATATCTTTGGCAGGTGGCACGATTCATCATGAAATCTCATGGGATTATGGTGCATCCAAAATCTTTATGAAACCAGCTAGTGAAGGTACTGGGATTATTGCAGGTGGTGCAATGCGAGCTGTCTTAGAAGTATTGGGTGTACACGATATTCTTGCGAAAAGCATTGGATCGACAAATCCGAGCAATATTGTACGGGCAACAATTGGTGCATTAACCAATATTGGAACCCCAGATTATGTTGCAGCAAAACGTGGTAAGACTGTTAAAGAACTTATGGAAGAATCAGCATGAGTAAAACAATAGATATTACCTTGGTAAAAAGTCTAATTGGGCGTTTGCCTAAACATAAAGACATTGCCAAGCAATTAGGCCTTCGAAAAATCAATAGTACTGTGGTGAAACCCAATACTCCAGCAATTCTTGGTATGGTCCATAAAATTGATTATTTGGTGGAAATTAAGGAGTCAGTAGAATGAATTTGAATACACTTTCTCCAGAGCCAGGATCTAGAACAAATCGACGCCGTGTTGGCCGAGGTATTGGATCTGGACTGGGTAAAACCTGTGGTAGAGGACATAAAGGTCAAAAAGCCCGTTCTGGTGGATACCATAAGATTAATTTTGAAGGCGGTCAAATGCCGATTCAACGTCGTTTGCCTAAACTAGGATTTAGGTCTCGTGTTAGCAAAACGATAGATGAAGTGAACTTAACTGAAATAGCATCTTTGGGTCTTGAAGTTGTTGATTTGCATGCATTGAAAGCGGCTGGGATCATCAATAAAGCTATCCTGGATGTGAAGGTTATATTATCTGGTGAGCTTAAATCAGCAGTTAAAATCAAAGGATTAAGGGTTACTAAGGGTGCTTTAAAGGCGATTGAAGATCTTGGCGGAAGCGTAGAAGCGTGAAAACAAGTAAACAATCTTCTCCCCAAGGTGGTTCACAAGGTGGCCTTGCAGAATTAAAGTCCAGGCTTTTGTTCGTCTTGGTAGCGATACTTGTATATAGGCTTGGTGCGCATATCCCTGTGCCAGGTTTGGATCCAGTGCGCTTGGCTAACTTTTTTAATCAACAGCAGAATACTATTTTTGGCTTGTTTAATATGTTTTCCGGTGGGGCGTTATCGCGAGTAACCGTATTTGCGATTGGTATCATGCCCTATATTACCGCATCCATTATTATTCAACTGTTTTCAGTTGTTTTACCGTCTTTAGAACAATTAAAGAAAGAGGGTGAAGCTGGAAAAAGAAAAATGAATCAGTATACGCGTTATTTAACGCTGCTTTTTTCATTTTTCCAATCTTTAGGCATGGCCAGATGGTTGGCGGGGCAGCATATTGCTTTGAACCCAGACGCAGTATTTTATTTGACAGCAGTTGTCACCTTGGTAACAGGTACAATGTTTTTGATGTGGCTTGGCGAACAGATGACTGAGAAGGGTGTGGGTAATGGTATATCCCTCATTATTTTTTCAGGTATTGTTTCTAGCATGCCGAATGCGATTGGAACCGTTTTTCAACAAGTAAAAGAAGGCCAGATGCAAATGCTTTCCTTGTTGGTGATTGCATTTATTATGGTAAGCGTGACAGCATTTGTGGTTTTTGTGGAGCGTGGTCAGCGGCGAATCCGAGTGAACTATGCTCAGCGTACACAGGGTAGGAAGGTATATGCGGCTCAAACCAGTCATTTACCTTTAAAAATAAATATGGCGGGTGTGATACCGCCTATTTTTGCATCTAGTATTATTATGTTACCTGCCACATTGGCGCAGTTTTTTTCGCATACAAAGGGCCTTGGCTGGCTATCTGATGTAGGGATGGCGTTGTCGCCTGGTCAACCGCTGTATTTAATCGTAGATGCAACAGCGATATTGTTTTTTGCATTCTTTTATACAGCGTTGGTGTTTAATCCAAAAGACACTGCGGACAATTTGAAAAAATCTGGTGCGTATATTCCTGGGATTCGCCCTGGAGAACAAACCATGCGCTATATTGATTCAGTGATGACGCGTTTGACTTTGGTTGGGTCCTTATATTTGATTTTGGTGTGTTTGGTACCGCAACTACTGATGTTTACTTGGCACGTGTCATTTTATTTTGGGGGCACGTCATTACTGATTATTGTTGTTGTGGTCATGGATTTTGTAGCACAGGTACAGGCACATATGATGAATCAACAATATGATTCTTTGATGAAAAAAGCTAATTTTAAAGGCGGTAAATTGCCTGGACTTATGTGATTTTAGGAGTTTGGAATGAAAGTGAGAGCGTCAGTTAAAAAAATATGTCGTCATTGTAAAGTCATTAAGCGTAATCGAGCGATTCGCGTGATTTGCAAGGATCCTCGACACAAGCAAAGGCAGGGGTAATAAGCTTTACTTGATTTTAATGAATTAACCTAGTATGATTGTTGCCTTTTCAAGGTAAGACAATATATAAAGATCGGAGAATTAAATGGCTCGTATTGCAGGCGTAAATATAGCAGATCATAAGCATGTTCAAATTGCTTTAACTTCTATTTACGGTATTGGACTGTCTACATCAAAGAAATTGTGCAAAATCTATGACATTGATCCTGCCACTAAGGTATCACAATTGACTGATGCACAGCTGGAATTGCTCCGGACTGAAATTGCAAAAATGACCGTGGAAGGAGATCTTCGCAGAACAGTGACCATGAACATCAAGCGATTGATGGATTTGGGTTGTTATCGAGGTTTACGCCATCGTCGTGGCTTACCTGTGCGTGGGCAACGGACCAAGACAAATGCTAGGACAAGAAAAGGTCGTCGTAAAAGCACAACTAATTGATTTTTACTTAGGAAGATAAATGGCTAAACCTAAACAACAGAAAGTTCGAAAGAAAATTAAACGAGTCGTATCGGATGGTATTGTGCATGTGCATGCATCATTCAATAACACAATTGTAACGTTCACTGATCGTCAGGGTAATGCCTTATGCTGGGCAACTTCTGGGGGCTCAGGATTTCGTGGCTCACGTAAAAGCACGCCTTTTGCGGCGCAGGTTGCAACAGAAAAAGCGTCTGCAGTTGCTAAAGATTATGGCATGAAGTCTGTTGTTGTTTTTATTCATGGTCCTGGCCCAGGTCGAGAATCAACTATTCGAGAATTGATTGCTCAGGAATTTAAAATTGTTGAAATTACTGACGTAACGGGGATCCCTCATAACGGTTGTAAAGCACCGAAAAAACGTCGAGTGTAAGGGTTAGGAGTAAAGAATGGCTAGATATTTAGGTCCAAAATGTAAATTGTCACGTCGCGAAGGCACAGATTTACTATTAAAAAGTGGTGTTCGTGATTTCAAATCCAAATGCAAATCCGAAAAGCTACCTGGACAACATGGTGAGAAACGTGGTCGTTTAAGTGGTTATGGTGTTCAATTGCGTGAAAAGCAAAAAATCCGGCGTTTTTACGGTGTATTGGAAAAACAATTTAGTTTGTACTACAAACTTGCTGCTTCACAGAAGGGCTCAACAGGTCAAAACCTGATGATGCTTCTAGAGCGTCGTTTGGATAATGTGGTTTATCGTTTGGGTTTTGCTAGCACGCGTGCTGAAGCAAGACAATTGGTAGCTCACAAAGCGATTATGGTTAATGAGCAAACGGTTAATATCCCATCATTTTTGGTTCAAATTGGTGATGTTGTAACTGTAAGATCGAAGGCAAAATCCCAAGGGCGTATTCAGGCTGCATTGGCTTTGTCTGAACAAAAAACTGCGAGTGATTGGCTGACGGTAGAATCGGCAAATTATAAAGGTTCGCTGACGAGATACCCTACATTGGAGGATCTGTCTGCAGAATTCAACGTCCATTTGGTTGTTGAATTATACTCTAAGTAGAATCGGAGACTTATCCTTATGTATATAGATATTAATGAAATGTTGACACCTAAAGTACTAAAAGTGCAATCAGAATCTTTGCACCACTCTAGAATTGTATTAGAGCCATTAGAGCCTGGGTATGGTGATACACTTGGTAATGCACTTAGACGAATTTTAATGTCTTCTATGCCAGGATGTGCTATTACTGAAGTGACCATTGATGGCGTATTACACGAGTACAGCACTATTGAAGGCGTTGAAGAAGATGTCATCAATATTTTGCTGAATTTGAAAGAAGTAGCATTGCTTATGACTGTAGGTAACGAAGCGACTGTATCTATCGATAAGAAAGGTCCTTGCGTGGTTACGGCAGGCGACATTGAATTGTCCCATGGTGTCGAAGTTGTGAATCCAGATCTGGTGATTGCTCATTTAAATGAATACGGACAATTGAAGATGACTTTAAATGTGCAAAAGGGCATTGGTTATCATTCAACAGATAGGGTGCCTGCAGAATTTGAAGAAGACATCCAGGTGAAGTCTATTGGTAAATTGAAATTGGATAACAGTTTCTCACCCGTTAAAAAAGTAGCTTATCATGTTGATAAAACGCGAGTTGAGAATCGTACTGATTTGGATAAATTAACGATTGAATTGCAAACCAATGGTACGATTGATCCAGAAGATGCTATACGTATTTCTGCCAGTATTTTACAGCGTCAACTGCATTCATTTGTAGATATGAGCTATGAAGAGTCTAATGCGGATGATCAAGAGAACAATGATTTTGATCCTTTGTTGTTAAGACCAGTTGATGATTTAGAATTGACAGTAAGATCAGCTAATTGTTTGAAGGCTGAAAATATATACTACATTGGTGATTTGGTGCAAAAAACTGAAAATGAATTGCTGAAAACCCCTAATTTGGGTAAAAAGTCTTTGACTGAAATTAAAGATGTTTTGGCAGCACGCACTTTGTCATTGGGAATGAAATTGGAAAATTGGCCCCCTAGTAATTTGGGCGAATGAGTCGATTAGTTGAACTTGTCTTTGCTGTCATAGACTCAAGACAAGTCTAGAAATGCTTGAAAGCCTGCGTGGTAGGCGACAAGATTAGGAGTTTAAAATGCGTCATCGTAATTCCGGCCGAAAATTTAGCCGCACATCAAGTCATCGTAAGGCGATGTTTGCGAACATGTGTTGTTCTTTGATTGAGCACGAGTTGATTAAAACGACTTTGGCTAAAGCTAAAGAATTGCGCCGCTATATAGAGCCTTTGGTCACAGTGGGTAAATCAGACTCTGTTGCCTCACGCAGAAAAGTGTTTGATGAATTACGTTCTAAGGGTGCTGTGGGTAAATTGTTTACTACCTTAGGTCCTCGTTATCAAAAGCGTCCTGGTGGCTATGTGCGTATCATGAAGTGTGGCAATCGCGCAGGTGATAATGCGCCTATGGCAATTGTTGAATTGGTAGATCGCGCCACAACTGTACAAGCAGAAGAATCAGCAACAGAAGCTTCTGAATAATTACTAGTCTTAAATTACAAACCTCAATACCTACTACCATGCTTTATGCATGGTAGTAGGCGATAGTAAATAAAATTCCAAACTAAATTACACGCATAAACTGCAGGCAAAAAGACTATTTTAATATATAAAAATTAGATGCGTTTACTGTGGTTGAATAAGCTTGATTGGATGATTCATCATTTAGGCACTATACTTTGAGTATTCTAATGCAAAGGAAGCCTCGAATGGCAACAGATTCCAAACAGTGGTTGCAATGGATAAGTGAAATCCAGGCATTATGTAGAACTGGGCTTGCGTATACGGACAATGAATTTGACCGTTTACGTTTTTTACGGATTAATGAAATTGTTGCCGAAGTCACAGCAGAAATCACATTGTCTCCCCCTGACGTTACCAAATCATTATTTGCGATGGAACAAACCAGCTATGCTACGCCCTTAATAGATATTCGTTCTTTTGTGCTACAAGATAACAAGGTCTTATTGGTGAAAGAGCGTGCCGATGGTTTATGGACACTGCCAGGTGGTTTTGCTGATGTGAATGAGCCTCCTTCTGAAGCTGTGGTGAGAGAAACGTTAGAAGAATCAGGCTATTTGGTGAAACCCACGCGTTTATTGGCTTTATGGGACAAATTGAAACACGATCACCCGCTCCAATGGCCACATATTTATAAATGTATGTTTCACTGCGAACTTATTTCCGGTGAGCCACAAATCAATATTGAAATTTCAGAAATTGATTTTTTCCCTCTAGATAAATTACCTCCTTTATCAACCCCAAGAGTAACAGCAACGCAGATGCAGCGTTTGTATGCTTTGATTCAAGATGGTGGCCACGAAACTATTTTTGATTAAAGATAATTGCCAACCCGCGCGAAACTGCCAGATGTTTTATAGTTTTAGAGACCGACATTGCGGGCGTAAGCGAAACCAGTAACTCAAACAAATATTCTTAACTAGCTTGCTTTATTTTGTTCGCAGTGAAGACTAAGAATCTAATGCTGAGAAACTGATTGATATTAATTGAATATTTGCTTTATTGTGATACAATGTGTTTTTTTTGTATCTAGGTTATTGTCATGCCTATGTATTCATATGATTTTAATGCGGTTAAAGGTAGAATTATAGAAAATAAAAGGAAAATTGAGGCGCTAGATCCAGATCTTGACGCAGCCCTTGCAAGCTGTGCTGCTGCTGAAGAGCAATTAAAAGATGTTAGAACGAAGCATGGGTTATTCCAGGGTGTTCTATCAGCAAAAGCGCGTAATAAATGTACGAGTGATTTGCTTGCCTGTGAAGTAGAGATGGGGAAATTACGCTCGTCAATAAAGGAAAATGGCGCTAAGATTCAAGCGCTTAAAGATCAGATTTTGGGCTCAGAACTTTGTCAACAGAAAGCACAATTTAGAACCAAGAAAAATTTCTTCAATGACTGTAAAGCGTTGCTTTCAGCTTTACAAACGTTTCACTCTGATCTGCAGCAATATATTGAGCCCTGGAAATTGTCATCACCCGTAAGAAAGGATCCTAGGTTTGAAACGGAGAATTTGATAGCTGCGATGGATAATATTATAGGGCTTGAGCAACAGATTAGAGAGATGTGCTTTGAACCCATTGCGATCTTCGTATTTGGACAAGGGAAAAAAACACCAGCACAGGAATTACGTGTTGCTTCATCTTGCTCTCCTGGGTTTTCAGCTGCTTTCGATGTTAAGGTAGTTCAGCAGGTGATACCAGAAATTGATCAAGAAATTGTAAATTTGAAACCAGTCATTTCTAATTTGAAAAAAGAAATCACCGCTTCAGAAATAGACGATAGCTATACCGAAGAAGAGTCACAGCTCCAGGCATTATTGAACCTTGAGCAAGAAGGTATTCTGTACAATAGGCTGGATAAGGTGCAAGCTAAATGGTCTTTATTGCACTCCAAAATAGAAAGAACTGACAGAAACGTGGCAGCGATTAGACAACAATACCCGGATGACGCTAGCACCAACGCTACTATCTTCGCTATCACGGACGATAGCATAGAAGCAAGCAAAACATCCTGTATCAACGAGCAAGCACGTCTTACGGCGTCACTCTCAACACTTAATACCAGGCGCGACGATTTAATCCGCCAGAAACATGCATTAAATTGCTCGATAGATGAAGATAGTCGATCATTAGTCGCCGAATATCAAAAGCTTGCTAAAATAGTATTTGCGCTTGGCGCCGGTGTGGTTTGTGCGAGTTTTGCGTTACATATGCTTTCAGGACTTACAATAGCAGCCGTAGGTTTCTATGTGGCCTACAATGGCGTCAGATTATTTCAAGATAGTAAGCCAACCAATATTGAAACAAAAAGCCTATCTTTATGTACAATGAGTCTTAACGCACTTGCATGATAAGCCTTGATGCACAAGGCTTATCAATTGTTTTAAAAGGCTTTATCCACTTCTAAACCGACTGCGTGACATAATGTGCCGGTGTCGGCACAAAATGCGTCAAGGAGTACAGTCGAGCCGGCGGGTGATTGGAAGGGTTTTTGCTGCCAAGAATACCCACCATCTATTGAGATATAAATAATAGGCTGTAGCAAACCTTGGGCAGCTGAGCTTCCAATCGCAATACAAAATGTATCGCTACTGTCACAACGTACAGTGGTAAAAATATGTTCCCATGCTGGGGCTTCGGGGTCAATTTCAACCGCGTGTTCCCAAGTTACGCCACCGTTTTGCGTGACATAAGCATAATTATGTAAGCTACTGTGGCCTTTTTCTGAAATTTGAATGTGAGATCCCAACGCAATACAATGTAAATTACTATGATCACATGACAGATCGGATAGGGAATCTTCTGTGGAGACCAAAAATTTTTCATGGCTGCTGTCTGCTAGAAGCATGGGTTTGGTCGTCCATGTGAGTCCTGCATCCTGTGTCATATGAATCCGTGGGGTAGGATTGTCGGTATCATTGTTGATACGGTTGGTTATCGCAGTACAAAACATACCAGTATCATCACAACGCAAGGCATATAAGAGATCCACAGTAGTTTCTGGTTTGTTGCTTGTCAAGAAGATAGCATCCGACCAGGATTGCCCACCATCTTGAGTCGTGTAGAAGACTGGGCTCAGGATTTTCTGGAGATAAAAATGAGCGCCGATGATGCATTTTTTACCTGTGGTGTCACATTGTAAATTGAGATGGGGTAGATCTTCCATTTCATTGAGTTCTTTAGGGAGCTTATATAGCGGCAACCTTTCATGGGTGTCCCAAGATGTTCCTCCATTATGTGACATATAGGTTTGTACATACGGTAGGCCAGCATCCAATGTATATTTTGCTATTAGGCAATTCATACCTGATCTTCCGCATTTGATTTGCATATCAGTACGGACACTGGTGATGGCATATTGAGGGGCGACTTCATCGTCAGAATGAAATATCGGTGATCCTGTATGCCAAGTCACACCACCATCGTTGGTGGTGTAGGCGAGATGATCGATATGGGTAGGTTCTAGGACAAATCCAGTGGCGACACAATGTTGTGCCTTGTGGTCACACGCGATACTGGTGAGATTGTTAAAATGGGTGGTAAGTTGTAGTGCATCCGATTCATCTAGGATCGGGGTTGCCATACAAAGAGAAATGCAACTTAAGCTTCCCAGGAAAAAAGCCCAGCGTAGCGTCGGAACGGCATTCATCTGATGAAATCCTATGCTCAATTTGAATTTGGCTGAGTATAACAAACAACGGAATGGTATGAAAATATTTTGGCCAAAGCAGGGAAGCACACGTGACCCCAACCCCTGGATCCCGCGGCTTGTCCCTGAGCAATCCCCACTTTTTTTGAGATTAAGGAATTGAAAATTAGGAAGAAAAACGATTAGCAGTGCATGACTAAATGTGATCAAATAAAGTTTGCAAACAATTATAAGGTCATAATCATGCACTT
>JANSXK010000016.1 GCA_024742995.1 Gammaproteobacteria bacterium | reverse complement strand
GGGACCCCAGCTTCGTTTTGTTTGATAATCGACATCACCTGACTGTCGCTATATTTTGATTTCTTCATGTAGAATCTCTTGTGTATAGGTTACGAGAAAATTCTACTTTTAACACCTATTATTTTTCGGGGGGATTACCAAGGCACTTTAATCGAATTAGTATAGACTAACTCTTTGCTGTTACCTGTAAACCGAGCGGGTTAAATTATGTGACAATTTTTCTACACACCAAACGGGTCTATTTTGATTATATCTTATGTAACCCATTGATTTATATGACTATATATGGCGCGCCCGGAAGATGGATTCGTCAGTCACGTTATTCCTTCCTCACCGCTTAGCGGCGCACTGCGTGCGTCCAAAAAATTCCGCCGCACTTTGTGCTTTGCGCGGATTTTTTGTCGAACCTCTTTCGGTTCGAACCCTTCCGGGATATGAACGTTCCAACGGGTGATGAGTTTTGACTTCGTCGAGATGTTTGTGCGTGTTGTAAAATGGTGCGCCCGGAAGGATTCGAACCTCCGACCCTTTGGTTCGTAGCCAAATACTCTATCCAACTGAGCTACGGGCGCATATGCTTTTGGCGGAGAGAGAGGGATTCGAACCCTCGATGAGATTTTGTCCCATACTCCCTTAGCAGGGGAGCGCCTTCGACCACTCGGCCATCTCTCCGAATTACGAGGAATGTCTCTTCGTAAATACCGAGGATGCGAAGTATAACAGGAATTGTTGCAGGATCAAATAATCTATACCAAAGCAAGTGTTTCGCGTGACATCGATTCCTGTTATCTTAGGGAGAAGATATGCGGTATCAGGGAGTAGATAGCTATCATGAAACGTCAATCAAACCTAAATGGTAAAGCAGTATACGTGGTGGATGGACTGCGTACGCCTTTTTTGAAAGCAAAAGGAATTGGGCCTTTTTCTGCATCAGATTTGGCGGTGCAGGCAGGGCGAGCACTGTTGAAACGACAATCGTTTACACCTAGCGATCTGGATGAAGTCATTGTAGGTTGTGTGATGGCAGGTCCTGATGAAGTGAACATCGCGCGTATGATTGCGCTGCGTCTAGGCTGTGGTCACACGGTACCTGCTTATACCGTGATGCGTAATTGTGCTTCTGGTATGCAAGCAGTGGATAATGCTGCCATGCAAATTGCCTCAGGACGCAGCAATTTGATTCTGACTGGTGGTACCGAAGCCATGAGTCACGCCCCAGTGTTATTCAATCAGAAAATGGTCTCTTGGCTAGGGCGTTGGGCCGGCGCCAAAACGCTAGGGCAAAAAACCAAAGCATTGACCCAATTACGGCTGTCTTATTTGGCACCGGTGATTGGATTGTTGCGCGGATTATCTGATCCTATTGTAGGATTGAATATGGGCCAAACAGCCGAAAACATTGCCTATGATTTTAACCTAAGTCGTGAACAATTAGATGCATTTGCCAATGAAAGCCATCTTCGGGTTGCCGATGCTTATGCGAATGGCCGTATGGATGAAGTGGTACCTATTATTGATGCCAAAGGTCGAGTCTACACTGAAGATAATGGTTATCGAAAAGACAGTACTGTAGAAGGTCTGGCTAAATTAAAACCATTTTTTGATCGTACCTATGGTATGGTTACAGCAGGGAATAGCTCGCAAATCACTGACGGCGCCTGTCTCTTGGTTTTGGCGAGCGCGGAAGCAGTTAAAGAATATCGTTTGCCCGTGTTGGGACGTATCGTGGATTCGCAGTGGCGTTCTTTGGATCCTGCAGTGATGGGCTTAGGCCCTGCGTATGCCGCAAGCCCAATACTGGAACGCCAGCATTTGACCTCTCAAGATATTGATTGTTGGGAAATCAACGAAGCATTCGCAGCGCAAGTCCTCGGCTGTTTGGCCGCATGGGAGGATCCTGAGTTTTGTAAGCGTGAATTAGGCTTAAAGAAACCCATGGGCGCGCCTTCATTAGATCAGTTGAATATCGAAGGTGGTGCGATTGCTTTAGGTCATCCTGTGGGTGCCAGTGGTGCCCGTATTGTATTGCATACATTGTTGCACTTGGCTCAAACGGGTGGCAAACGTGGCTTGGCTTCGATTTGCATCGGTGGTGGACAGGGCGGTGCGATGTATTTGGAAAGGACAACAGAGGTAAGCAAATCATGAGTGACTATAAACATTGGGATCAACAGATTGACGCTCAAAATATCGTATGGTTAGGACTCAATCGTCAGCATGCATCAGTAAATACCATCAATAATGAAGTGCTCGATGAATTTAATCTGATATTACAAGCATTGAATCATGGTTCTGACATTATTGGATTGGTTATTTACTCCATGAAAAAACAGGGTTTCATTGCGGGTGCGGATGTGCATGAGTTTGCGCATTTCAAATCAAAACAACTCATTCTTGATTTTCTCCGAAAAGGTCAAGCAGTATTTGCCCGCCTGGAAGCGTTAACTTTTCCGACGGTAGCAATGATTGACGGATTTTGCATGGGAGGTGGTTTGGAGCTGGCCTTGGCTTGCGATTATCGACTTGCAACCGAAGCATCGCGATTAGGGCTGCCAGAAGTGAAGCTGGGTATTCACCCGGGTTGGGGTGGGACAGTGCGTTTGCCAAAATTGATTGGTGGATTTCCTGCGCTGTCTGAAGTGATTTTAACTGGCTCAGCCCTGTCGGCCAAACGCGCTAAGTCCCTAGGTATCCTTGATGATGTGGTGGCAAAACGCCAATTAAAACGGGCAGCAGCTTATTTTATTATGAAAAAACCCAATCCTCATCAGCCGTCAATGTTGCAATCTTTGACGAAATTATCTTGGGTGCGTGCATTGGCTGCGAAAGGACTTCGTCATTTCGTGTCCGGAAAAATAGACAAAGCACATTATCCTGCACCGTTTGCAGCCATTGATTTGTGGGAAAAAGAGGGTGGGTTTGATGATCGCGCTTACCTCAAAGAAGCTGATTCTGTAGAAAAGCTGATTTCAAAGTCGGAAACGGCCCCTAATTTGGTTCGCTTATTTTTACTTCGTGATCGCCTGAAAGACTTTGCAAAAGAATCTGCGCATCCCGTGACCCATGTCCATGTCATTGGTGCTGGCGTGATGGGAGGTGATATCGCAGCTTGGTGCGCGTTACGTGGCTTGACAGTAACCTTGCAAGATCAGACTGCAGAACGGATTGCTCCTGCGATTAAGCGCGCATTCGCGTTATATTCCAAACAATTACGTAAACCACGATTGATTCAAGCAGCGATGGACAAATTGATTCCTGATCCTGATGGAGATGGCGTTGGTTATGCGGATGTGATTATTGAAGCAGTATTTGAAGACTTAGAAGTCAAACAAACGATTATGAAACAAGTGGAAGCCAAGGCACGTCCTGATGCTTTGATTGCGACCAATACATCGAGTATTCCGCTGCAAGAAATGAGTGAGGTGATGAAAAACCCAGAGCGCTTGGTGGGTATTCATTTCTTTAATCCTGTGGCCAAAATGGAATTGGTGGAAGTGGTGCATGCAAAAAAGACAGCTCAAAAAGTGATACAACAATCTTGTGCTTTCGTGAATCAAATTGGACGGCTGCCATTGCCGGTTACCTCAAGTCCAGGATTTTTGATCAATCGAGTGTTGATGCCTTATTTATTGGAGGCGGTGTTGTTGTTGGAAGAAGGCTTCAAACCAGAAGCAATTGATGAGGCTGCTTGTCATTTTGGCATGATGATGGGGCCCATTGAATTAGCGGATACAGTGGGTTTAGATATTTGTTTGGCCGTTGCACAGAATTTAACTTCTCATCTTGGAGGCTCAGTACCTGTGAAATTAGAAGCCATGGTGGCTGAAGGGAAATTGGGGCGCAAATCACCTGAGGGTGGCTTTTATCACTATAACAAGGGCAAAATTGTTAAGAAAAAATTGTCTGCCCAGAAAAAACATCCTGAGCTCGCAACACGTTTGATTGATGCTATGATTTCTGAGGCACAAGTCTGTTTACGCGATGGTGTCGTTGCAGACGCTGACTTGTTGGATGTTGGTATGGTTTTCGCCACAGGATTTGCACCTTTTCGTGGCGGTCCCATGCATTACGCACAATCCATGCACCAAGATAAGGACGAGCATGCTGCCGAAGATATCCCCAAAGTAGTGCCAGCCGAGTGACACACATGAAACGGCAATGAGGGCATTATAAGGTAACAAAATAAAATATAAGGGTCTTATAGAGCGGATGGCGTATAAAGTTAGCCATGCCCAAATCACGTGAAAAGAAGGCAAGGCAACGAGACCACCTTCTGAAGTGCTGGGCTGAATGTGATGATGAATCTCATAAAATTTTAGTCCAGTGGCTATTTGTGATGCCGTAAAATAATCAGAATGTATAATAGAAGCAGGGGCGGTGCTGGGGTAAAAATAATAAAATCCATATCCAAGAATGGCGCTGCTTAACATTAAAATTAAATATTCAAAAAAATAGTCTTGTTTGCGCAAAAGAATCAAAATAAGCGGTATCACCACAATTTCAGTATTTAAAGAATTATAGATATGCGCGAGTAATCTCCCAAAAAAAAGATGCTGATGTGACCAAGTCACCAGAGGTAAAAGTTTGATGGGCTCATACTTAAGAATCAGGTGATCGATAGGCTTAAACGGTGTATATTGTACGGCATATGTGTTGAGTACTATTAGCGCCAAAACGCCGTAAAAGGCTAAAATATACATCATAATTTTACAGTAGTTGCTCTGTGCGCCAAATTGAACATAGGCTGCGATATACATCAAAATGAGCGTTATACCGACACGCAAACTACCATCCGGATAATAATTATTACCAGGAAAGTGAAATAAGTTTTGATTCACGACGATAACAATCACAGACAATAAAAAACTGAGGGAAGCCAAAATGGCAATGAGACGAATTTGTTTGACAGCCAGGGCGCTATGAGTCATCTTGCTCTTTTTTTTCTTTGATGGCTTGGTAGATTTCTTCACGATGGATTTCTAAACTGCGTGGGGCATCAATGCCGAATTTGATATTGCCTGGTTCCTGGGTTTTGAAGGCAACCACCTGGACAGTTTGCCCTTTAATAGAGATTTTTAATGGTTCTTCAAAGTCAATCGAAACGATATCCATACAGCAACCTTATTGTTTTTCTGACTTTATAACGTTAGAGGCTTAAGAATGCAAGTGCATATTATTTTAGGTCATCATTTCTTGCACAACTGAAGAAAAAGTGTTAAAATACAGGGTTTATTGTACAATATTTGACTAATTATAGGGTGTAAACTATGTGCCAACCATCGGATCAAAAAAAAATATTCTCTTTGAGCACACCTGTTATTTATTTGATCATGATTATTTTGGGCGTGTTTGCCGGTTTATCTGATATACCGTTGTTTAAATCATTAGGTTTATTGGTCGCGGACGTGTTTATTCGTATTTTTAGATGCATCAGTTTACCCATTATTGTGCTGTCTATCATTGTAACCTTATCCAATTATTGCTCTCAAGGCATAATGAAAACCGTTTGGCGACGCACAATGTGCTATACACTAGGTACCACCATGCTGGCTGCGGGTGTCAGCTTTATGCTTTATTTAATTATTTCTCCAGCAACGATGGTGGTGAATGATGCAATAGTGGCGCCTGCTGGTGCTCAAAAAATGACTTATGTCGATCATATTGCCTCTCTCATTCCAATGACCATATTTTCTCCATTTCTTGAAAACCAAGTGATTTCTGTGTTGGTTCTGGGGATTGTATTTGGGATTGCGATTCGATTTATTCCAGATGAAGATGCGAAACAAACCATTACCCATTTTTTCAAAGGGGCACATGGTTTATTTATGGTTATTACGCGTTGGGTGATTACGGTGATTCCCATTGGGTTGTTTGGATTCATTACCACGACGGTGGTGCAGTTTCGCCAAGGGGCTGATTTAAAAGGTCTGGGTCAATATCTATTGGTTGTTGTGTTGGCGAATGTGGTGCAAGGATTTGTGATTTTGCCACTGTGGTTGAAGTGGAAAGGTGTGGCGCCTTTTGAGATGATGAGACGTATGTTGCCGGCGTTGTCTTTGGCGTTTTTTTCAAAGTCTTCGGTTGGTGCTTTACCCGTAACCATGGACACTGCAGAGACAAAATTGAATGTTCGTCCTGAAATAAGCCGTTTTGTACTACCACTATGTACCAGTATCAATATGAATGGCTGTGCCGCTTTTATTTTCACCACCGTGATTTACTTGATGCAAAATCATGGCATTCACATGTCTATCACGACAATGGCGTTATGGGTGATCATTGCCACTGTTGCGGCCATTGGTAATGCTGGGGTGCCGATGGGCTGTTTTTTCTTAAGCATGAGTCTTTTGGCAAGCATGTCAGTGCCTATCACTTTAATGGGGATAATTTTACCTTTTTATAGTGTGATCGACATGATAGAAACGGCATTGAATGTATGGTCAGATTCTTGTGTGGTCAAAGTGGTGGATGATTCGATTACTGCTGGTCAGGTGACTGGGAACTTGGATGACGTAGCAGTTCCTGAATAATGCCATAGTACAAATCGGTTAATATGACCAAATCGGCAAGCGCTACAGCTTCATTGACTTGATGGATGGTTTGATTCACTGGGCCTAATTCTACGACTTCAACGCCATGTGGTGCGATAAAGCGACCGTCTGATGTGCCTCCACTGGTGGAGCATTCCGGTGTTTGTTGCGTGCGACTATGGATGATATTTTGACACGCAGTACGCAAGCGACCAGGGTTGGTTAGAAAAGGATGGCCGCTGATGGTCCACTCAATCTCTGGTTTTAGATGATGGCGTTTCAAACAGTCTAAAATCAATTGCTGTAAGTGTTCAACCGTATGTTCGGTAGAAAAACGCAAATTAAAGTGCATTTGGATGTCTTGTGGAATGATGTTCGTTGCTTCGCCACCAGCATGGATATGGGTGATTTGAAATGAAGTGGGTGGGAATTCTTTTGAGCCCTGATCCCAAACCATGGTACTCAGTTCAGCCATAGCGGGTGCCAGCTTATGAATGGGATTGTCTGCCAAATGCGGATAGGCGACATGGCCTTGTTTGCCCTGTAAGCGTAGTGATCCATGCAGAGAACCGCGGCGGCCAATTTTGATCACATCACCGACAGTTTCATTGCTTGAAGGTTCACCGACGATACAAAAATCAGCTTGAATATGTCGTGCCTGTAGTTGCGACATCAGATAAGGTGTGCCCAGAGCAAAGTCGTTTCCTTCTTCACCTGAGGTGATCAAAAATCCTAAGCGACCTGTGTCGGGATGTTCTGTGACCCAGCGCTGTGCTGCAAGCAACATGGCTGCCAAGCTGCCTTTCATGTCTGCTACGCCACGACCATAGAGGATGTCATCTTTGGCAACAAGTTCAAACGGATCGGTGTCCCAGAGGCTTAGATCGCCTGCTGGTACCACATCGGTATGACCTGCTAACAGCAATAAGGTCTCTCCCTGGCCATACTCAGCGTAAAAGTTGGACACGGGCGGATTATCATACTGTTGGCAATGAAAGCCCAAGTTTTTTAGAAATGCAATCATAATGGCTTGGCAATCAGCATCTTTAGGCGTGATGGATTGACAAGCAACCAATTGTTTTAATAAATTTGTAATATCTTCAGATAGACTCAATCTAGATCTCGCAAAAGTTCATTGATATTGGTTTTGGAACGGGTTTGTTCGTCAACCTGTTTGACAATCACTGCACAATAAAGATTAACCTTATCGCCTGGCAATGTCCCAGGCACGACAACGGATCCAGCAGGAATGCGGCCGTAAGTAATTTCATCGGTTATGCGATTGTAAATTTTAGTACTTTGGCTAATAAAGACCCCCATCGACAAGACTGAGTTTTTTTCTACAATGACACCCTCGACGACTTCAGACCGAGCGCCAATAAAACAATTGTCTTCAATGATGGTGGGGTTGGCTTGTAAGGGTTCGAGTACGCCACCAATGCCAACACCACCAGAAAGATGTACATTCTTACCTATCTGTGCACAAGAGCCTACTGTGGCCCAAGTATCTACCAGCACCCCTTCATCAACATACGCACCAATATTGACAAAAGACGGCATTAATATGGCGGATCTGCCGATGTACGCGCCATATCGCACTATAGCACCGGGTACAATGCGGGCACCGTGTGCTTCGAAATCCTCGAGTGTATAATCCTTATACTTTAAAGCGAGTTTATCATAAGAAGGGGACACCCCTGGTGTCATGACCATGCTTGGATATAGTTTAAACGCTAGAAGAATCGCTTTTTTCAGCCATTCGTGAACAACCCATTCTTGATCGATATATTCAGCAATCCTGAGTTTACCTTGATCTAGTTGTAAGAGAACTTCGTCAACTGTATGCAGCAATTCATCAGGTGCCTCTTTGGCGCTGATAGTTTGTCGTTCTTCGAAATAATGTTCAATTAGGGTTTCCATTTTGTTTCGACCTCCTGGTTTGGCGTCAGTCCTATATAGAAATGAAGATACCTTAAAATTTAGGCTAAACACAAGCAGTTTCAATGATGCTGATTCGCAGTTCATAAGAAAAAATGCTATTATTCGTGGTTAATGAGCTCCTTTATTCTAATTTTCACATGGCTGTATGATTCTTGATGACTATTCGATCTTCAATTAAGCGTTTCTGGGCATACCTGACCACCGCCAAACATTTACGATTTGTGCGTTATTTGATGGTGGGTTTGACCAATATGACGGTATGTTTAACGTTCATGTATATTGGCGCGGTCGCGGGTTTGCATTATTTAGAGTATACCGTCTTAGGGTATTTTGTTTCTATCCTGTATAGCTTCTTTATGAATTTGCGTTTTACCTTCCGTGTATCAGGCAATATTACGCGGCGTTTGACGCTCTTTTTTGTGATTAATTTTTCTAATTTGGGTGTGGTTGAATTGATAGAATATGTGATGATTGATATCTACCATTTTAATCATTACCTTTCGATTTTTTGCGCCATGCTATGGTATTCCATTGCGGGATTTGTCATGAATTCACTTTGGGTTTATCGACGGATTGATTAATGGATAACCTACGTCCTGCGGTGTATCCTAGGCTAGGTTTTCTGGATCCTGCGGACAAAGCCTAGGTGCGTAGGGGTGTCTAAGTTGCTAACGCATGATCGAGATCTGCTTTAAGATCTTCGGTATCTTCAATGCCTACGGATATGCGAATCAAGCCATCTTCAATGCCAAGTTCGGCACGTCTTGCTTTTGGTATCGAGGCATGTGTCATTAAAGCAGGATGTTCAATTAGGCTTTCTACGCCTCCCAAACTTTCTGCTAATGTGAATACTTCACAGCGTGATAGGCAGCGTTTAGCAGCGTCTAGCCCATCTTTTAATACGATACTAATCATGCCGCCAAACGCATGCATTTGTTGTTTGGCCAGACTGTGTTGTGGGTGCGTGGTTAATCCTGGGTAGAGGACAGTTTTCACGGCGGGATGTTGTTGTAACCAATCAGCCAAAAATAAAGCAGAGTCACAATGTTGGCGCATGCGCAGTCCCAGCGTTTTCAACCCTCTAGAGACCAAAAATGAATCAAAAGGTCCAGAAACAGCGCCGCAAGAGTTTTGCAAGAAAGCCAATTGCTCGGCAAGATCTTGACGTTCACCAACAACGGCAATGCCTGAAATCACGTCCGAATGGCCATTCAAATATTTGGTGGCGGAATGAATCACCAAATCAATGCCTAATTCCAGTGGTCGTTGAATCCAGGGGGTGGCAAAGGTATTGTCCGCAACGGTGATGAGATTATGTTGTTTGCCAATGGCGGCAATTTTTTGTAGATCTGCAAGATGCAAAATGGGGTTCGTGGGTGTTTCTATCCAAATCATGCGGGTTTGTGGTGTGATGGCTGCCTCGATGGCATCGGTATTTGCTGCATCGACATAAGTGAAATCAAGCTGCGCACTGCGCCTTTTGACCTTATCAAACAACCGAAAGGTGCCACCATAAAGATCGTGCGATGCGATGACATGATCGCCAGGGGATAGTAACTCCACGATGGTATTAATTGCAGCCATGCCTGAGGCGAAGGCAAACGCCTGTGTGCCTGATTCTAAATCGGCCATACACGCTTCGAGTGCAAAGCGGGTTGGATTTTGGCTACGTGAATATTCAAATCCTTGATGAACGGCGGGTGCAGACTGGCGATAGGTTGAGGTGGCATAAATTGGGGTAATCACAGCACCTGTATTTTCATCAGGGGGTAATCCGGCATGAATTGCTCGGGTGTTGAACTGTTTTTTTTGCATGCGCGACTCCATAGCGATCAAAGATTAGTAGCAGACTGTCTCTAAACCATTTATCATATACCATGAGCAAACGTCCTGGAGCAAATAATGTTTTCTATCACTGACATGGAAGATAAATTTTTGCGGCCGATCACAGCACAAATGATATTTTTATTAGCAGCTTTATTGCTGGGGTATGAAGTCTTGTCAGGCGCGTTTTCTTATTACCGCATCCACTTAGAATTGAAACAATCCACGCAATCACAGTCGAAACCGACCATGAGCAAAAAATCAGAGGCCATTCAAAAAACTTTGGGTGCGCAAATTTTTGGTGACTATACGCCTAAAAACCTGGTTGATTTAGACATGAAGCCCTCTGGATTAAATTTAACCTTGGTCGGCGTTGTGTTTTCCCCGCAACCACAAGAATCTCAAGCCATCATTAAACTTCCTAATGGTAATGCCCGAACATTTTCTCTAGGAGATCAAGTGTCAGGTGGTGCAAAAATAAAACAAATCACCCCTGATGGCGTGGTTTTAGAGCGTGATGGTGAATTGGAGAGTTTAAGTTTACCCAAAAATGCATTAACCTTTGAGCCTTTGCCAAAGCCGTTAAAAGAGGATACTGAATGATGCGTCGTTTATTCATTGTGATTATGGTTTGTATGTTATCTGCTTGTTTTACCAGTAAATACAATCTTCAAGAAGGCATCAAAAGTTTTCAAATTCAAGATTTTCGTCAAGCATTTATTCGTTTGCGGCCTGAAGCAGAAAAAGGATCTGCCGATGCACAGTATGCCATTGGTTATATGTATTATTATGGTCAAGGTGTTATTGAAGATCGCAGAAAAGCTTGGTATTGGATCACTGAATCTGCCAAAAATGGCAACACAGATGCTAAAAAAGCGATGAGTGTACTGAAGCATTATGCCGGAAAGGTAGATTAAGACGACGTACAATCTTCAGGAAGCTTTAAAAAAACACGCTATAATTTTTTTCACTGGTTTTGCCAATCCCAAGGTTTCTAATTTTTCTTCTGATACCCATTGTCCTGGCATGGAAGCTATGTATGCTGTTTGGATACTATAGGCAGTGATATGTAAATGAAAATGTGTGAAGGAATGCTTAAAAGACGTCAGCGGTGTGATGGTTTGAGGATCAAGCCCATAATGCTGCATGAGATGGGTTCTTGCACAGGCATCGTTATCCAGATTTGGCATACACCATAATCCGCCCCAGATGCCTTTTGCCGGACGTTGTTCTAAATAGATGAGACGTTCTGGTGTATGTAACAACAAAAACTGCTCTTGGCGTATCGGTCGAACTTTTTGCGGTTTTTTTAGGGGGTAATCTTGTATCACGTCTTGTAGAAATGCCTGGCAATGGGTACTGAGCGGGCAACGCACGCACTGTGGTTGTTTATGAGTGCAACAGGTTGCGCCCATATCCATGATGGCTTGGGTATATGATCGACACTGTGTTTTCGGCATACAGGCTTGTGCTTGTTGCCATAATACTTTGTCCGAACCGGAACATAAAAAATAGCGACTAATCACTCGCTTTACATTGCCATCTAAAATAGCAGTGGGTTGCTCAAATGCTAAAGAAGCAATGGCAGCGGCAGTGGAAGGACCAATGCCAGGTAATTGTTGTAATTGCAGCAAATCTTGCGGAAACGCGCCCTGATATTGGCTGACAATGATTTGCGCGGTGCGATGTAAATTGCGCGCTCGTGAGTAATATCCTAAGCCTGACCAGAGCGCCAAAACATCATCCAAAGACGCATGAGCCAAATGATGGATATCAGGATAACGCACGATAAACCGTAGAAAATAAGGGATCACTGTTTTGACCTGCGTCTGTTGTAGCATGATCTCTGAGAGCCATACGCGATAATCAATGTAAGGATTTTGCCACGGCAGATCTTTACGTCCATGCTTGGCATACCAATTTAACAACGATCTGGTGAAGCTTTTTGTGATCCGATTCATTATTGTCGATCCAGCTCAAAATTATCTTTATAAGACATATTGAAAATCATATTGATGAAGCTTTTTGTGATCCGATTCATTATTGTTGATCCAGTTCAAAATTATTTTTATAAGATGTATTGCAATTCATGTTGGACAAGTGATAGTCTAAATGTGTTCCAGTGAAATGGAAGAGTAGAATATATGGCAGTAAGATGTATGCACGAGCATTAAGATTTTGATTTAAGCTTTTCATTTGTACTCAGAGAGTGAACTTAGGGGAGCATTATGTCACAATTTAAGCCTTGTATTATTGTTTTAAAGCCAACTTCTTTTTTTACTAGTTTTGTTGTTGAGCAATTACCAGATTTTGATTATCCGGAAGATGAAGAAGTAGACACGGACACGACTGCTTATTCATTACCTGTCTGTGAAGATGATGACGCGTTATTGGAGCAGCTAGAACGCTTATTTCCATTTATGTTTCGTCACGAAGTGACACGTTTGATTGGTAAGACGTTGGCGAGCAAGATTAAAGCAGATTTTTTAGATTTTCTATACTGCTTTAAATTTGAGGTCCATTCTCAAAGTATTTTAACGGAAGCTTCTATTGATGATTGCCATCAATTGGTTTGCGTGAAACCCAAAGTAGTGGATTTGGAATGGATGCCATCAACCGAAGACGATCAAATTGAAGTGCAGGGACTCTTGCAGACTTTGGCAGCACCAAAGCCTGCACCTGAAGCGACTGTTTTGGTGAAGCGCTTTGATATGCGAGCTGATGTCAAACCTTTGGTGCAGCGGTATTGCCGTCCTATTTTCAAGCATCAGTTGATGCAAAAAGCCGCACAAATTATCCAATGGCCGACGATGCCTTCTTTGCAAACGTTTAATCGTTACTTTGCAGTGGAAGTGCACACGCAATTGGTCCATCTTCATTAATTGAAAGATCTCTTTTCTTTTCAGGCGAAGAGATCTTTGCTTTATCGTTCGCAATGATGATTTGTGAGCTATGCCGGGACTGCGTACGTGTCAATTAATCGTACATCTCCAATAAACACAGCGGCAAAACGGCGCTGATTGTGTTCTTCAACATATTCGACTGGAATGCCTAATTGTTTTAATTCCGCACTGATGTCAGCACAAGATTTGTCTTGGTGAAATATGGCGGCGAATTGATCAGCTAATTTACGTTCCTCTGGACTCAAACGATTATTACGTGAGCTATACGCCAAACCACTGTCCTCACGAAGAAGAGGGCTCATGATCACCTCAAGATCAAGAAAAAAAGCTTTGGCCATACCCTGGACTAACAAACATTGCTGATAATCTTTTTCACCGAAGTATGTTCGATGGGGTTTGATTAGATTAAAGCATTTCATGAGCACGGTTAAAGCACCATCAAAATGCCCGGGTCGTGCGTCTTCTAATTGTCCAGCAAGGGAGGTTTCCGTGACCCGATAGCGATAGTTGTCAGCATATATCTCATCTTGGTCGGGTACGAAACAGTAATCTACACCCAATTGTTTGAGCAATTCGAAATCGGCATCCAATGTCTTAGGATAGTTTTCGAAGTCTTCTACTTGATTAAATTGGGTGGGATTGACAAAAATGCTGACAACGGTCAGATCGTTTTCACGTTGCGATTGTTCACACAGCGAGGCATGGCCACGATGTAAATTACCCATGGTGGCGAGATACCCCAAAGATTTGTTTGGCGCGATGTCACGACGGGCCGTTTGCCAGTCAGCAAGCGAATGAATGATTTGCATGCGTCACCTATTCAAATGAATGTTCTAGACTTGGAAATTGTCCTTCTTGGACTTCCGTTGTATAGCGTTGGATAGCCTCATCAAAGAGTGATTTGCCATCGGCAAATTGTTTGACAAAGCGGTAATTGACATCGCCATATAATCCTAAGAAGTCGTGCCAAACCAAGACTTGGCCATCGGTCCCGGAGCCAGCACCTATGCCAATGGTCGGGATTTTCAGCGCGTTTGTGATGGTTTTGGCCAAGGCGGTTGGGATGCACTCGAGCACCAATGCAACACAGCCAGCAGCTTCTAATTGTCGTGCTTGACTGAGTAATTGTTCTGCTTGTTCATCCATTCGCCCCTGTACTTTATAGCCACCTAATTGTAAAACAGACTGAGGGGTCAAACCAATATGCCCGATGATAGGGACGCCTGATGTGACGATGTGGGCAATTGTGTCACACGAGTGGGTGTCTCCGCCTTCAATTTTAACGGCGTGTGCGCCAGCTTGTACCAGACGTTTGATATTGGTCATGGTTTCAGAAAGGGATTCACGATGGCATAAAAAAGGCAGATCTGCGATCAGAAATTGCTTGCCTAAACCGCGAGCAACTGCTGCGGTGTGCATGACCATCATGTCCATATCTGCCATGATGGTGCTTGTATGTCCATGTACCGTCATCGCAACAGAATCACCAACTAAGATGCAATCAAGGCTGGTATTGGCAATGGAGCAAGCAGAAGGGTAGTCGTAGCAAGTTAAGACTGTAATTTTGGCAGTATTTTTTCTTCGAGCAAAATCATGTAGTTTCATAGGGACCTCCGAGCGTGATTGTGCTGGAGATCAAAGCAATACATCTTAGGTACCTGTCTCATGGATCAAGTCCTCCGTGTTGGTAGTGATCAAATTTTTCTCTTGTTAGTCATCGCGAATTTATTCGTCTATGCTGTCGACATCATAAACGATGCAGATTAGAATTCAAAGCATTTCATTATATGGATCGATAGAGATGACCCTATTGGATAAATTAGAGATCCCTGGCATTCATCATGTGACGATGCAGGGGCATGCGGGTGATTTGGAAGTGGTTTTAGAAGTGCCAGCGGAAGTGGGGTCGCAGTATTTGGCTATTTTAGGGCATCCGCATTCGTTGCAGGGTGGGACTATGAATAATAAAGTTGTGGCGATTATGGCACGCGCCTTTCGCGAATTAGGCGTTGCTTCTATTCGTTTTAATTTTCGCGGTGTGGGGCAATCTGCGGGGACGTATGATGCCGGTATTGGTGAAAGCGAAGATATGCTGCATCTTCTGAGCTTATGTGAACCCTCAAATCGCACCGTTTTCTTTGCAGGGTTCTCATTTGGTTCGTATGTGGCATTTCGTGCTTTAACGCTATATCAAGAAGCATTTAGTTATCCTAGTGCTCTGATCACGATTGCGCCGTCGGTTCAGCACTACGACTATACCCTTGATTTACCGCCCCAGACACCATGGTTAGTGGTGATCGGAAAAGAGGATGAAGTCGTTCCTGTTACAGCTGTAGAAGATTTTGTGCAATCACATCCTTTGCAACCCAATATTGAGTATTTTAATGATACGGGGCATTTTTTTCATGGCAAGCTTCTTGATTTGAAAGATTGTTTACAACGATATCTTCGTGAATGGATGGTCTAATGTCATTAGAAAAGGCCTATCTTGCTGCCGTAAAACGAGGCGATATTCAAGATGATGCTGAACAACGACGTTTGTTGGCACCGATGCAGCGTGTGGCCAGTGGACTGTCATCATGGCAGGCTTGGTATCGTGTATTGTTACCAAAACGTGCTAATAAAGGATTATTTATCGCTGGGCCAGTGGGCGTCGGCAAAACATTTATGATGGATTTATTTTATCAATATTTACCAACGCATCATAAATTACGGGTACATTTTTTACGTTTTATGCAGCAGGTTGATCGGAGACTACGATTGCTACAAGGCCAAACTGATCCACTATTAACGATTGCGACAGAATTTTCTCAGCAATATAAAGTGATTTGTGTGGATGAATTCATCGTTGAGGATATCGCTTACGCTATGGTCTTGGCAGAATTGCTACAAGCATTGTTTGCGAATGGTGTGGTTTTGGTGGCAACTTCTAATACCAAAATAGATGATTTATATCGTGATGGCTTGAATCGGCAACGTTTTTTGCCCGCATTGTCTTTATTGCACCAGCATTGTGACGAGATCCAGATACAGTCGGAGCGTGATTATCGTTTGGGCAAAACTCTTGCGTTACATGCCTATGTCTATCCTCTGAACGCGCGTCATCAAGCCTTGATGGTACAACAATTTCAAGCTTTGGCCTCAGATGGCAAAATTGGCGGAGAAATTGCAGTGCAGTCGAGAATGATTCCGGTTGTCAGATCGAGTCAAACGGTGGCTTGGTTTGATTTTGATGTGATTTGCGCCATGCCGCGTTGTCAATTGGATTATATCGAAATAGCAGATCGATTTCACACCATTTTTGTTTCTAATATCCCAGTGTTAAATCAAGGGTCTTCAAATACGGCTGTGGTACTACTGATGCACTTGATCGATATTTTGTATGATCGGGGGATTCGTTTGATCATTTCCGCCGCAGTGCCAGCTGCTGCACTTTATGAGTCTGGGCCCATGTTGACAGAGTTTGCACGAACCTTGAGTCGTTTGGAAGAAATGCAGTCAGACGACTATTTATCGAGAAGAACGCTGCTGAGTTGATATTAGTGTGACAATTCGATGGTCACAGAACCACCTTGTTGTATGGGATTGATGATACAGCGTCCGTAAGTTGGTTTCACACTCTTGGTTATTGTCGCAAATACATCAGCTTGTTCGATCACTTTAAGCTCTAGCTCGCCTTCATCTTTGACATCAGACGCACCATTTGCTGGACAATCGTATACCGTATCATGAGCTGGATCCAAGCCGGATTTAATACTAAATTTTATAAACTTCTGTTCTTCTTCTATGTCGCATTGATATTGTAAGTCGATCTCAGACATCAATGGTTTATGAGAAAACATATTGGTATCCATCGTAAAAGAGTGGTTAGATCCATCTGCTGGTAATGGGGTAGGAATTTGTTGTCCTGTTAAAAGTGCGCCGGATTTAAATTCAGCTTTTTTCAACACACAAGGTCCTGCACCTACATTACGTAAGGTTACTTTAAGGTGAGCAGCACTTTCAAGATCATCGCAGTATGCTTGTCCACTGGATAAACAAAGGAAGAGTAAGCTACTTATAAAAAATGATTTCATCGAGGCGCCTTAAATGATAGTACAGGTTCTAAATGTGTGGGTATGATACCATTATTATTCACATATTGCAATATTTTAATTCAAAATGATCTTAATTTGACTTTATAGGGTCAGTTTGTACGTAGAGTATGTTTATTGTTTGTCAGAAGTGCAGGTATATGCAGAGTCTCCAGATGCTTTGAGCACTTTGCGCAGTTCTATATATAATGGATAACCTTTGTTTGTAAGATGACATAGCATATTTTAATTCATCATAAAAACTGTGCCTTGTCACATCCCCTTCATGGGATCACGCTCCAATGTTCTATATGAGAATGATTCTCGATTACACTTATGATATAATGTCTCTTTGGTTGTTTAGTGTGTGATTTATGAGTCAAGCTGATGATTGGGTGCCTGGAGACCAAATGCGTTTGCTGGATTATGGCACGATCGATACCGCTTTTCGACGACAATTATTGGCGATGGGCATGACCGTGGGTGTGGTGATTCAGATAGTGCGGATTGCGCCGCTGGGTAGCCCCATTCAGATTGATCTCCGAGGTGTGATGACGGCATTGCGTCGCGAAGATTTGCTGGCTTTACATTGGAAAAAACTGTCATGAAACAGGTGGTATTGGTTGGTAATCCCAATTGTGGTAAAACCACGTTATTCAATGGACTGACTGATAGTCAACAACGCGTTGGCAATTGGCCTGGGGTGACGATTGAAAAGAAAGCGGGTACTTATGTTGATGCTGGAGAAACCTACGAAATCTTAGACTTACCAGGCGTGTATGAATTGAGTATGCCTGAGCATATTGAAGCCAAAGATGCGCAAATTACGACACAAGTGGTTGCTTCAAATGACAGTGCTCTGATCATCAATGTGATAGATGCCTGTCACTTAGAGCGTCATTTGTATTTGACCAGCCAATTATTAGAATTGGGGAAACCCATGGTGGTTGTGTTGAATATGACAGATATTGCAGCACAACGTGGTATTGAGATTGATACACAGGTCTTATCACAGCAATTGGCTTGTCCTGTGGTGACGTTGCAGGCACATCGCCAGATTGGGTTTGATGCATTGCGGGCGAGTATGCGTGATATCGAACAACATCCTGTTGTGCCTGCTCATTTAAAAAAACGGTTGCCGCGTCAGATTGTGCGGTATTTTACTGAATTACAAGAAACCTTACCGTCAGCGTATGCCGCTTATCGCTGGATGGAACAGTCAGATCATGGCGCTCCTATCGCAGACTTAGACATTGTTTTGGCTGATGCGCGGTATCAGATGATTCATGATTGGGTTGAAATGGCGCAAACCAAGTGTTCCGATGCCAAAGAGGATTTGACGGCTAAAGTAGATCGTCTTATTTTAAATCGTTTTTTGGCGTTACCGATATTTTTTGCGCTGATGTATGGGGTGTTTTTCCTAGCAATTGGCGTCGGAGGGGCATTTCAAACTGGGTTTGATATCGTTTCTAAGGCGTTGTTTGTGCAAGGCCCGGAATATTTATTATCCCAAATTCATACCCCACCTTGGTTAACTGCGATCATCACTCATGGTATTGGCCAAGCATTAAATACGATGCTGACGTTTATTCCTGTCTTGGCGGTGATGTATTTTTTAATGGCAGCGCTAGAATCTTCGGGTTATATGGCACGAGCCGCATTTGTGGTGGATCGTGTGATGTGTCGTTTGGGCTTACCAGGACAAGCTTTTGTGCCTATGATTGTGGGGTTTGGTTGTAATGTGCCCGCAATTATGGCGGCGCGAACGTTGCGGACCGAGCGCGATCGATATTTAACAGTCTTAATGAATCCCTATATGTCTTGTAGTGCCCGTTTGGCTATTTATGCGGTATTTGTGGCCGCTTTTTTCCCACATAAAGGCTATCAAATTATCTTCTCTCTTTACCTAACGGGTATTGTGATGGCTGTTGTGACAGGGTATTTGGTACGTCATACCTTACTGAAAGGCAAAAACACACCGCTTGTTTTAGAATTACCGGCTTATCATCGGCCTTCTTTCCGACATTTATGTCGAGATGCTGGGGTGCGGTTACGCTATTTTCTAAAACGTGCCAGCCGGGTGATTTTACCTGTTTGTATTGTTTTGAGTATTTTAAATGCCTGGTCTTTTGGAAACCACGCGTCTGTTTTAGCGATGTTGGGTCAATGGTTGACACCTCTGTTTGCACCTATGGGAATTAGTGCGGAAAATTGGCCGGCAGTTGTAAGCCTTATCACTGGGATGTTGGCCAAAGAAGTGGTGATTGGCACGCTGAATAGCTTATATCTACAAATGCAACATCTGGATTTGAGCATGGTTGCTCCTATTGATCTCTGGCACGCATGTCAACAAGCTTACCAATCTATTTATGAGCATTTATTGTTTTTATTTGTGCCCGGGTCTGAAGAGACTGTGATGACACCTTTGTCTAGTATCTTGAGTGAGCGCTTTGGTTCTGCTAAGGCCGCGTATGCTTATTTGCTGTTTGTATTATTGTATATTCCATGTGTGTCAACGATGGCCGCTATTCGTCAAGAAGCCACGAAGCCTTTGATGTGGGCTTCGATTGGGTGGTCTTTGGTACTGGCGTATGGGGTTGCGGTTTTGTTTTACCAGATGGCAATTGGATCGCACGTCTTGTATTTATCAATCTTTATGTCGACATTGGTTTTGACGGTGTTGGTATTAGCCAAATTAGGAGGACGCCGTGCTCTTAGCCCTTCGTGATTTTATCCAAGCTCAGCAAAGAGTGAGTATGGAGCAATTAAGTCGAGAATTTCGAGTTGCTGAGGAAGCATTGGAACCGATGGTTGCTCTTTGGATCAAGAAAGGGCGTGTGAGACAGTCGAATCATGCAGATGATTGTGCCATTGCTTGTCGGGGCTGTCAGCCGCGTCGGTTGGTGTACTACGAGTGGCTGCAATAGGATAGGTTCACGTCACGATGTCATTGTGGCACATCATGACGTGAGGTAGGGTATGCTTTAATCTTTATCCTTATCTTTGTTCTTTTTATCTTTATGGTGTTTCATTTCCCAGTCTTGAATCATTTTGTTCATTTTAGCTTTCTGTGGCTCAGTTAAGACACTATAAACATCATAACGCTCATGGAGTCTGATTTTGGCGATGGCGCCGTGGACTCGTTCTTCTTGACCCGCAAACTCATCGATTTTAGCTTCGGTGATGTCACCGTTGAGGAAGGATTCATTGATGCGTTTGTGAATTTCTTTTAAGTCATGATGTTTGAGTCGTAACTCCATTTTGGTTTTATGCGTATAGAGTTTCACTTTTACTTTTTGCTCTGTGCTTAAGTCTAGTTTGTGAGAGATATGCTCGACCCAGTCCTTTTTATTCACGCCGTGACAGGCAACAGCGACAGGGGCTTGGGCCAGTGCAAAGGTGAAGGCAAGCGCAGATAGACCGATATGTTTGATAGCCATGATTTCTCCGAGAATTAATGATAAATGATAATCATTCAAACTATAGGACAGCTTTTGGAAGTTGACAAGTTTTCTCCAAACCGTTCATTTTAAAATACAATGGCTATAGATTGCGATTTGGCTGGGAATATGTTATAAATAGCGCGATTTTAACGACACACACAGTTCGTCACATGCGTCAGGGTCTTTGAGCTTGCTCAGAGTGCCGCATGGGGATTGTGGAGGCCTAACCCGGAGAATATAGATGACCTTAAGTATGAAAGATCTACTAGAAGCAGGCGCGCATTTTGGACACAAGACGCGTTATTGGAACCCCAAGATGGCTGAATACATTTTCGGTTCACGCAATAAGATTCATATCATTGATCTTGAAAAAACCATGCCTTTATTCACAGAAGCATTGCATTATATCAGCAAATTGGCTTCACATAAGGCAAAAATTTTATTTGTCGGTACTAAGCGTGCAGCGCAAGAAGCGGTGCGTGAACAAGCGAAGCGATGTGGCATGCCTTATGTAGATCATCGTTGGTTAGGTGGTATGTTGACGAACTATAAAACAGTACGTCAATCAATCTTCCGCTTGAAAGAATTGAAAAAAATGCGAGATGAAGGTGCTTTTCAAAATATGATTAAGAAAGAAGCGCTTATGTTGACGCGCGAATTGGAAAAGTTGGATCGTAGTTTGGGTGGTATCGAAGACATGGGTGGTTTGCCTGATGCGCTATTTGTAGTCGATGTTGGGTTTGAGAATATTGCGGTTGAAGAAGCACGTCGCTTGAAAATTCCTGTAGTTGGTATTGTTGATACCAATAATGATCCTGACAAAATTGATTATATTATTCCAGGAAATGATGATTCTATGCGCGCCATCAACATTTATTTGAACTGTGTGGCAGATGCTATTATGAACGGTGGTCAATCCACTGGTCGTGATAACCCTGAATCTGAATATATTGAAGCTTAATCCTGGAGAGATATCATGTCAGTAAGTGCTAAAATGGTAATGAGTCTCCGTGAGCGTACAGGCGCGGGGATGATGGAATGCAAGAAATTTTTAATTGCGGCGGAAGGTGATATTGAAGCTGCGATTACGGAAATGCGTAAAGCAGGGCAAGCCAAAGCAGACAAAAAAGCGGACCGTATTGCTGCTGAGGGTGTTATTGTTGTGGCTCGTAGCCAAGATTTACGTCATGCGGTGATGGTTGAAATTAATAGTGAAACTGATTTTGTGGCACGTGACGAGAACTTTGCTGTTTTTGCGCAAGGTGTTGCGGATACGGCATTGCAAAACAACAGCACTGATGTTGATGTATTAAATCAACAAACGATGGTCGATCAGACGGTTACAGTTGAAGAAGCTAGGCAACAATTGGTGGCGAAGATTGGTGAAAACATTAAAATTCGCCGAATCGAGCATGTGTATTGTGATGAAGGTGTGGTTGGATCTTATCTACATGGCAACCGCATTGGTGTGTTGGTCTCTTTGGAAAAAGGGGAGAACGAGCTGGGTCGTGATTTGGCCATGCATATTGCTGCAAGTCGTCCTCTGGTTGTGAATCGTGAAGATGTGAGCCAAGAAGCCATTGATAATGAACGCGATATTTTTGTGGCTCAAGCCAAAGAAAGTGGCAAGTCTCAGGAGATTATCGACAAGATGATTGATGGTCGCATTACTAAGTTTTTAGATGAAGTGAGTTTGATTGGCCAACCTTTTGTGAAAGATCCTAGCGTCAAAGTGGGTCAATTGCTGAAGCAAAAGCAAGCAAACTTATTGTCTTTCAGCCGTTTTGAAGTCGGGGAAGGTATTGAAAAGAAAGAAGACAATTTTGTCGATGAAGTGATGGCACAGGTGCGTGAAACATCATGAGTAGACCCAATGATCTCAAATACAAAAGGGTCATTCTGAAATGTAGTGGTGAAGCCTTGCAGGGCCAATCCCAATTCGGCATTGACCCGTCTATTTTGGATGGTTTGGCGAAGGATATTTCCGAATTGATCAGTATGGGTGTTGAAGTGGGTTTGGTTGTAGGTGGCGGCAATTTGTTTCGCGGAAAAGCGTTATCAGAAGCTGGCTTGGGCCGTGTGACCGGTGATCATATGGGTATGTTGGCCACAGTGATGAATGCTTTGGCCTTACGCGACGCTTTGGAGCGGATCAACTTACCGGCACGGATTATGTCTGCGGTTCCTATGATGGGGATGGTAGATCCTTTTCATCGACGCAAAGCAATTACTCATTTGGGCAATGGCCACGTGGTGATTTTCGCGGCTGGTATTGGTAATCCTTTTTTTACCACTGATACAGCTGCTTGTTTGCGGGCGATTGAAGTAGACGCAGATGTGGTTTTGAAAGCCACAAAGGTCGATGGGATTTATTCTAGTGATCCAGTGCTTCATCCAGACGCGGTCAAATATGATTTTCTTACCTATCATGAAGTCCTAAGCAAAGGCTTGGCTGTGATGGATTTGACTGCCATTTGTTTGTGTCAAGATCAACATATGCCGTTACAAGTATTTGATATATCAACGCCGGATATTTTAAAGAAAATTGTGACGGGCGAATCCGTGGGTACTGTTGTGGGAGATCATGATGATCGATAATATCAAAGCAGATGCTGAGAAAAAAATGAAAAAGGCTGTGGAATCTTTGCAGCATGAAATGTCTAAAGTCAGAACAGGTCGAGCCAGTGCGGGTTTATTAGATCATGTACAAGTAGACTACTATGGCAGCTTGATGCCTATCAATCAACTTGCCTCAGTTTCTCTTTCTGATTCGCGGACCTTATTGGTCTCACCTTTTGATAAGACCATGGCTGCCGCGATTGAAAAAGCAATTTTGACTTCAGATTTGGGTTTAAATCCTGCAAGTACAGGAGGCGCTATTCGTGTGCCTATGCCGCCATTAACAGAAGAGCGGCGCAAAGATTTGATCAAAGTTGTTCGTGCAGAAGCAGAGCAAGGTCGCGTGACCATTCGTACGATCCGCCGTGATGCCAACCAACAATTGAAAGAATTAAAATCTATTTCTGAAGATGATGAACGTCGTGCGAATGATGTAATTCAGAAACTCACCGACAAATATAGCGCAGAAGCTGATGGGGTATTGGCGCAGAAGGAAAAAGATTTGCTGGAGATTTAGGGCGTATTATTTCCCGTCTATAGCCTTAGGTTAGTTCAACGTTGTTGCATCAGCTATTTCAAAAGAAAAATGCCCTCTTTTTAGTCTGTCATGCTTTATGCTTGATATCCGTTACCTGTATGTCTATGTGTTGCACCCCTACGCCTACGTTCCGCGCTTTATGCGCGGAAATCCATGAGGATGCTGGATCCCGTGGACAAGACCGGGACGTAGGGTGTGAAGGCAAGTCGAGGAACGTAGGGGGAGGCAATTTTTTGGACGTAGCGGGTGGAGAGAAGTGACGAGTTGTTGTAGATGTCGTTATCTAGTACTCGGATTTATTTACCTAAGCCAGGTCCTTCGAAGTCATGATATTCATCTGTTTCTTTTAGCATCACAACATAAGCATGAATGACGTCTTTCATGGGGTGTTCTCCCAGTGGTTCTAGCGTTCGATCTAGCTCTGCAAAAAGCGCAGGTAATTTACTGTGTCGATCTTTATCATATTTTAATACCTGTTGTACGGGCACTAGCTGTTTTTCAAGTGCATTTAACACTGCGCGTTCTTCGGCATTTTGTTCAGAAGGGTATAGATCGAGTGCTTCAATATAGCTTTTGATTAAGAATTGGATAGCGTTAACTTCCGACCATTTGTGATACTGATTATGGGGACGTCTCTTAGCAGGATCTGCGCGTTGTTCTTTGATTTTATCGATCGCCATGCTTAATTCCTCGCGGAGTTTTTGCTTAGCAGGTTCGGTGTTGATGGCGATATATTCTGGGGTAGAGCGATACAGTTCTATGATAAATTGCACAGCAAGTCGCATGGGGTGTTGTGCATCTAATTGTTGGCTCATCATCTGTTGCATTTGAATAAATCGTGCTTCATCTAATTGTTGTTCCGGCGTTATGGTTGTTGTGGTTGGAGACTTGGACTCAATTTCATCACACGCAGCGGTTTTTTGAGAGATTTTTGTGTCTAAGTTTTCACCTTCTAATTGAAGTTTTCTTATATGCGCAGCATTATCCTCGATTTGCCTTCGAGTGTTTGTTATCAAGTCTTCAGTGACTATTTTTGTTACCTGTTGTTCTGTTGATTCCGTATTTTGATCATCCTCTGACATTGTTCGTTCTTGGAGTACTTTGTTTTGATGCTCAGCTCTTTGGATATCTGATACATTGAGTTCCAAATCTTCTTTCAAATCTTCTAGTTCTTGCGTGAGTTCTTCGATGTCTTTGATTTGTGTTTCTAGCTTTTCGTGTTTTGATAGCAAGATTCTAATTTGCTCATTATTATCATCGATTTGATATTGGATTTGTTCTCTAGTTTCAGCGCTCTCTTCTGCCATGATTTGGTTTTGTAAAGCTTGGTTTAGCTCTTGAGCTTTTTCTAGCTCGATCTCAGTTGTTCTCATGTCATCAATTAAGTCTTTGATTTCTCGGTGGCTTTTCCCACCAAATTCACCAGATTTTGATTTGATTTGCGCTTCTAAATCATCACGCTTTAATAACAGTACCATCATGTGTTCATTGTTATCATCAAGCTGTCGCTGTGTTTTTTTTATCTCTCTATAGCCTAACTGTGTTTCTAGCGTTTCTTCGAGTGATTTCCTTTGATACTGGGCCCTACGAAGAGCGATTTTATTTTCTTTGCGAGCATCAGCTAATGTTTGAATAGAGTGATTCATCTCCTCCACTTGTCGAACATCTTCTATCTCAAGGTTCAACTGTCTTTGTTCAGGATGTTCTTGGACTTGGAGTATAAACTCGCTTATTTCTCTTAATAATCTTGCATACTCGGAGGTTATGGGAGTCTCTTGGTGTTCCCCGGATAATGCAATGAAATAGCTCAACATCGCGCTTATTTCATAAATCGCTGCATGTTTTTGTTCGCTAGAGGCATTGTGATCCATGGCGACGATGCTATACATGTTTCTGAGTTGATATAACTCTTTGATCAAGGCATCCATTTTTTTTCTGTTCGCTGCTTTTTGAGGTGATTGAAACATCGATGTGCGCGTATGTGACGTTGATGTTTCTGGTGCGTAGGCGTTTAGCGCCTTGAGGATATCGGGGTGTTGTTCTGAGCAATGAGTACGGAGACGTTGCAAACTTTCTTGTGATTTACTTTGTAGAAAGTCTGACAGAAGAGCGATCAAGGCTTTATTTTCTCTGAAAGTAGGTTTTAATTTTTGTAGTTTATTTTCAAGTTCTTCCAGAGCCACATTATATTTTTCACTAGATAGGGTGGAAATCATTCGATTATGTTTTTCTTCTAATACGTGAAATTGCGCACGACATGCTTGTGCCTCTGCAACTATGTTTTGATTTTCTTCTGCTAATGCTTGAACTCGGTGATTTAAAAAAGCAAACGTATCTATTTCAGTAACGATATGAGATTGCATCTCAGATTCAGAATGCTCTAGCATGCTGCTGATATTAGGAAATAAGCGCTGTAGGGTCGAGATGACAGAACTGAGCTGGGGATCAGACGAGTTTTTTTCATGAGTATAACGTGCGATTTGTTCACATAAAGCGAATGCTGTTTCCTCATTGGTGTTGGCTTGAAACTCATGGAACGCATTTCTTAAACTAACATCGCGGTAGGAAAGAATAATGTGACCGATATGATCTATAGGGGTTTCGTTAGGAAAATATTCTTGAGTCTGTCTTATAGTGGTGGGTGGATATTGTTGTAAAAATGCCATGATATCTTGCTCGGCATGCGCGATGATTTCAAGAATTCTTAAGTTTGGATCTTTCGTGTTTTGGTATACATGCTTGGCTTCTTGATATCTTAGATAATGCGTCCAAGTCGGATGATCCATAAAATCAGATAAGGTTTGCAATACAGCGTGTTCTTCGGTCTTTGCGGCATCTTTTTTAGATGAATATATGGATGTTATGGCTGCTGTGACACCTGATGTGAGTTTCTCGGTGACGGAGCGTTGATTTGCTCGTTCTTTTTGAGATGCATCTAAGTCTTCCAATGCTTTGTCGTACTCTTGTTTTAGCTTTTCTAGGGTATGTGTCGATAATTGTGTTTCTTGTTCTCTTTCTAATTGTTGCAAAGCATTTGGATACAAATCTGACAAATAGCGACTAATCTCTTTCATATTTTCTGTATCTGAGTGACGACAGATCTGTATGACACGATATAAATGTTCACCTGATTGCGATTGGAGGAATGCTTGCATGGCATTAATGCTAATTTCTTTGGTTTTACATACATTTTCTAGTTTTACAATTTTTTCCTTCCATTGCTTTAATGTCTGATTGATATTTTCTATATCGCTACTTTGTAAGAGAAGGTTCATCTTATCTCTTTTTGCCATAAGTGCTTGATATTTTTCTAGAGCCAGTTTTATTCTTTGCGATGCTTGTTCGTTTTGCGCAATCATTGTGCCTGTATGTGTTTTTATTCTTTTTAACATAGCAGAAAGAATTTCTGCATTGGTTGCCTGTGTTAAACTCTCTTTTTCAAACTGAGATAATTGGGTTGCTACTTTAGGATACAATTGTCGCAGTATAATAATCACTTCGGCCATTTGATTTTTATTCGGACTTTCTGAGATTATGGCTTCGTATTGGCAGCGTACTGCTTGTTCACACAGTGAGAATAATGTGTCATAGTTGGGATTGTCGTGAAACCGATCTAGGGCCTGATGTAAGGCTTCATCGGGGTAATCTCGAATGTGTTTTAGGAGTGACAAAAGTAGATCATGCTCCGCTTTTGCTTTTTTCATTTGTGCTAGCTTTTTGTGATCGGATTGTATAATGTTTTCGTACTTTCCAATGTGATCTCCCCATCTAACATGAAAGTCCTCATTTAATTGAGTAATTTTTTGCCTGATGTCGTCACAGTCTGCTTCAATTTTTTTTGCGCTTTCTTGAGCTACCGTTAAGGGGTTACCATGTTTCAGGCGACTATAAATCATGTTCGCGAACATCGGAGCTTGGAGTAATTCGGATATCAAGGGCAAGATATTGTCTTGAAGCATAGTAGATTGCTGGCTAAGATTATCGTCAAGTTCAGCTAATTCCCGATGATACTTTTCTTTTTCATCAATATAATTTTGAATATCGTCCAAATATTCGTCATTGCTCGTATCATAGTGATCTGATGGCGAGGGTTTAATTCGACCGTGACGATTAAGTCTGGGTAGGGTTGGCTTAGCCACAGGATAACGAAAGTCAGTCAAAAGCGTTATTTGTGAGTGCAATTGATGAAATATGTGCATGTATTTATCAAAAGCGATTGCTTTAGACGATGTTCTGGGTGCGTCACGATAGCGCTCTAATTGAAAATCTAAATTTTCTTGCAATAAGTTTAGGTGCTTTTGCTCTGCTACACTGTCATGAGTCAGTTCGAAGACTGGTGATGTTTTATTTCTGGTCATACTTTTCACCATCATGCTTATAGACAATTCATAGTTTAATTATAGACCATATAATCCAAAAATAAACCAAAAATGATTTGTTTTAGCACTGTTTTGTGAGGTCTATCGGATGGGTGGTATGAATATTTAAGGTTTCATTTCATGTTCTACAGAAGAAGTGTAATAAGCCTTCATATATTCAGGGGTAATTAGCAATTTTTCCAATATAATATCTATGGCTTGTTTTACGGGATGGTCGGTTAATTGCGATGCGTTTTCTTGCAATTGTTGCACCGTATCTTGGATGGGTACTGTCATCGCGTCAGGATCTTGGATGTCTTGGCAAAACCTGTTTACTTGCTGTATGAGAGGCTCCAAAAGGTTGCGCTCTGCTTGATTGCTTGCAGATGGATTGGCCTTGATTTTTTCCACATAATTGATGATTAATGCCCGCATATGCTCGATGGGATGCCATATATCTTTTGCATCAGAATCCTCTACATCTAATTCGTCAGTTTCCGATGAACTACTGTCATGGAGGCTTAAGTTTAATAAAACTCCTAATTCTTTTTGCGCAGGTTGGGTATTCACAGCCAAATATTCATCAGTTAATTGCGCGATTTCAATGATAAGTTTCCCCATAACGCGTAGCGGTTGTCGATTGTCTAGTGCGTCTAAATCTCTTTGCATTTTTGAAATCGCTGCTGCAGGTATGGCTTTATTGTGTATTGGAGATGCCATGATGGCCATAAATGCCATCATTTGTTTGATGTAAGCAAGATTGTCGGCTGTGATGGCAGTCGGATCATGTTTCACAATGACTTTGATATAGGTATGCATCAAATCACGTATTTGAGCGATGGTTTCCCATTTTTGGGTGTTGGATATGTTGGGTTCCATTGTTTGCATACTGAGGATATCAACCGTACCAAGCAATGCTTGAGTTACAGGTACCAGTGCTTGATCTACAGGTCGTTGTTTTTGGAAAAATCCATGGATGTGCTCGGTAACAGACTGAGGTTTCATGGCTGGTTTTTGGATAGCAACAACACACATTTCGATAAATTTTTGAATAATATCCGTGTAATGAACATTCGAACCATCATCAGGATGATGATACAAATAATCAAGCACGGCCAGAGCATGTTCAGTACTTGGGTCAGATGCAAATATTCTGAGTGCCGGAAATTCTGGAAGCTTAGATTTGTGTTGATGTTGCAATAATAGCAAATCGCTGCAGATGCTACCTTGGATGTGCGTGATACGAGCTTGTTGTTGGGCTTCAATCGTTGCCAACTCTTCTGGGTACAGTGTTTTTAAATTTGCTGCAATTTGCTTGCAGTATACGTCAATCTCAGGATCACAGAGTGTGCTGACTTTTTGGTGTAATACTTTAAGATTAAAGATGGATTTGTCATTTAAAAAACTCACAAGCATGCGATTGAGCATGGATCTTGCGGGAGATGAGATGGCAGTGATGTGTTGCGACAAACGATATAAATTATCATTGGCACGTAATTCATTTTGTATCACATCTGCGACAGCTTGACTCTGATTTCGCCACGCAGGGTATAAACGCTGTAAACTGATATCAATGGTATCCAATAGTTCAGAGTCAGGATTAAAATGACGTTGCACAGTCAATTGTTGATACAGGCGCAGAAAGTTTTCGGTGGATCGATTGGCAACAAAGTCTTCAAAATAAATTTTAAGCTCGGGATGCGCATAATCTTTAATCTGTCTACTGAGATCATACCAGCGATGCTCTAAATCTTTATGGGTGGCTTCTAAAGTAATAGTGGTGTTACCACCTCTTATCATCAGTGCTTGAACCTCAAAGTTTTTGTCGCATTCATACAATCTGTTGCTTAATTCATTGCGTGACTCTACCAAATTTTTTCTATGCTTTGCGTTGGTCATATCAACGAATAAAGCTGCTATTTTTATACCAAGATTGGAAATAAATAATTGAATCATTTGCAGCATGAAGCGTATTTTTCTTGTTTCTGCAAGCGGTGTTTCGGGTTTGTCGTTGTCAAGTGCTTCTATTTTTTCTTGAACGTTGCTCAAGGCTGTTTCTATCTCATGTTTTTTAAGAAAATGATGGGTTAGCACATGAAATGAAGATTGTAATAACGGATCGGTTTCTGTATCAGTAACAACTGGCAGCTTGTAGTGACAGTAGTCGGTCACTTTTTCTTGTGTTGTTTGAACATGAAAGCTTTGATAATGTTTGAGTTCAATAGCATTGAGATGATCGGATAGCGCGATCATTTGCGCTTGAAAGTATTGGTGGCGTTCCTCTTGGGAGTCTGCTTCTGTCACCTTGTGTGCAAGCTGTTGTATCGCTTCATAAGATTCAAATTGCTGCCTATTAAAATCGTCACTGTTGATGGGCTGGTATCTATAATCTTTGGCATAAGAAATGGGTGTTATCTCAGCGACGTCATCTGTATCTGGAACTGCTGAGGCGACTGAACGAAAGTCTATTCCATCGTCAGGTTCATCAGCGTGTTTTTTGTCGTCAACGGCATGTGATTGTTTTTCTGATATGCTGATTTCAGGCGCGATGCAAAGTGCCATGACATTATGAACGATAGATTGTACTTCAGGTGTTTTTTTACAAAAGGTATAGCTGCGATCATCGCGTAGTTCTTTCTCCAATTGTTCAAAGTTCTCTAAACTGGGAACGTAAATACATCGTAGTGCTGTTTCGTAGAGTCCACCACGGTAAGGAAAACAATTGTGCTTTTTTAAGAGCGTAGCGCGGTTTTTAGGACTGATGTTAGGCAAATGGGTTTGTTGGATAAGTTTTACCGCTTGAGAGTAAAACAAGGCTAATCCTTCCCCGATTGTTTGTACATTTGGATTGTGATGAGATGCCTTGGCTTGCATAAAATGTTCATACATATCTGCAAAGTTTTCCCAGGTTTTATGACGTAGAAAAGTTTGATATTTTGTTGATAATATAAAAAGAAAGTTGGTTCCTTCACTATGATGTTTCAAAAACCATTGTTTTTTTATAAAGTCGGCCAATCTTTGTTCTTTGTCTACAAGCTTTTCTTCCCACGCTAACACGTCTTTCATATCCGGGTGTAAACTTTTCAATAGCTCTGTCACTCTTTCCAAGTCGTCTGTATGTGTGGCTTGGATCTGATAGGCATAGCGGTATAGATTGACCAGATTCATCGTGTTTGTTACTGTCAAATACTGATTACAAAGGCCTGTAAATTTAGGATCTTCATAGTCTATTACTCTCTTTTTTAGCTCAGTAGTTGTGAGGTTTAGGCCTTCAGGTACGGTTTCACCGTAAATTTTATACCAACCTTCTTGGAAGGTTGATTTTTCTCTTTTTAGGTTTTTAACGGCATCTTGGTATTGGCCACTTAATGCACAAACCTCATCTGAGATGCTGGGGTTAATAAGAGGCGTGTAACCTGCTTGATAATTAAAATAGTATAATATAAAAGCAGGAATGAACTGCTCGATCCAGGGTTTTCGAGGTTCTAAGGGGGTTTGCAGTGCATTTGCTATATTAGTTTCAATCTCTGCAATAGTAGCCAATTGTTGTACTTCATAGTCTCTAAATGCTTGGATAAAGTTTGTCGTAGCAATCAATTCTTTGTTTTGGCGGTGAAACAATTGCGCATCACTAGGCACAGCTTGTGGCACATGATTTTGGCGTAAGATATCTAAATACTTAAAAAAGGCATCATTACGTAATTGAAATAACAGGGCGAGTTCATTATGCCCTGATGCATTGGCAGTCGGATCATAAGTGGTGCTTTCATCATGGGATTGTCTTTGAGTTTCTGTTAGATATTCGAAGGAATCTTGAACCCAATTCAACGTGCGGTCAAAAACGTCTTTGTCAGCATCTTGTTGTGTTTTTAAAGCTTTCTTTTTCTCTGAGATTGTCAAAAGCTCGGTGTGATGCACTGCAAACTGTTCAGATGCTTGCACAAATGTTTGATAAGCATCAGTCAAATCGCGTGCAGGTGCGGCTGTGCTCGGTTCTCCGTGTCGTTTCTGTGATGCTTTGTTTTTTGACATAATGCAATCTCAAATAACAGATCAATGTGGCCATTGTATCACATTATGATTAAAAATAAAACAATATGAGTTTATTTATGTTGTTTTGGCCATATATCCAAATATACCGTCCCAAATCAACCTTTTAAGGGTAGGATGGTTTTGGATCATCGCCATTAAATGTGCCTTGGATGGGCTGGCTAAGACGATCATATTGGCAGAGGAGGGTACAGGAATACAGAGGGTTGCTTGCTCAAAAATAGCTCGTAATTGGTTAAAAACGGCAAACTCTTGGGTAATATTGACCAAATTAAGGGCTAAGATGCCATTTGGGCTTAAGAGGCGTTTACAGTGGCTGAAAAAATCACTGTGCGTGCAGCTTTGTGGAAATCCGGTGGCGGTATAGATATCAATGAGGAGATGCTGGTATTGCTCGGTACATTGTGTCACAAATGTATGGGCATCTTGAGGGATGAGATTGAGGTGATGGGGTGGCGGAGTGATAAAATATCGTTTGGCGACGGCAATCACTTCTGGATTGACTTCGACAGCGGTTTGCAGATATGGTCCAGCCATATGTACGATGGCACCGCCACCAAGGCCTAAAAGGCAAGCTGGGCCAGGCTGTGCTTTCAGTGCTGCGGTAAAAGGTTGCAGATAGGTCAGAGCAGGTTTATGTGGCTGGTGGCGGCGCAAGACGGTTTGCAAATGGCGATGGTTTTGGAACATCAGCCAGCGATATACTGGGTTTTGCATGACTTCGAGCTCGGATGAGCGATATATGCAACGGCCAGCGAGCGTTTTCCAATAGGTGTTCATAAGCAATTTGAGTAGTATAATAGCCGAGGATAACATATTTTATGGAGGATTACGTGCAGCAATTGATTGATAACACTCATCCAGAATGGCATCCTTTGCTGATGCAAGCCTTGGCTGCTATGGATACAGATTACCTCCAAGCACTGGCCCAGTCTGAGGTATGGTTACCTGGTCGCCAGGCAGTATTCGCTGCGTTTACACAGTCTTTGACGGCGACGCAGTATATATTATTGGGAGAATCCCCTTATCCACGCCAGCAATCTGCGAATGGTTATGCCTTTTGGGATGCGGCAGTGGGAGATATTTGGTCAGAAACGGGTTTGAGTAAAGCGGTGAATCGTGCGACTTCATTGCGACATTGGATTAAAATGATGCTACACGCACGAGGTGATTTACAGGGTGATTTTTCTCAAGAAGCCATTGCACGCTTGGACAAATCAGCCTATATACAGACCCTGTCTGAATTGTTCCAAGGATTATTGAATCAAGGGTTTTTATTGCTTAATGCGTCTTTGGTATATGAGCCAAAGCGCGTGCCTTACCATGCAAAGCATTGGCGGCCTTTCATGAGCACATTACTGAGGGCGCTAAGCCAAGAGCGGCCTGATTTGCAATTGATTTTACTCGGGAAAATTGCACAGCAATTAACAGAACGAGACAGCTTTCGTTGTTTTGAGGCGGAGCACCCCTATCAATTGACGTTTATCAATAATCCGCACGTCGTGGATTTTTTTCAACCCTTTAATTTATTGGACAAACGTTGATATGAATACAAATATTGATTCTGACGAAGTGGCAAAATTTTCCGGCCATGCCGAACAATGGTGGGATATGGAAGGGCCTTTGCGTACGTTGCATGATATTAATCCTGCACGCATGGCTTATATTGAATCTCAGGTAAAGTTACAAGGTCAACGTGTGTTAGATTTGGGCTGTGGGGGTGGTGTTTTAAGTGAAGGCATGGCGAAACTGGGTGCGCATGTTACCGGTTTAGATGTTTCACCAGAAGCTATTACGGTTGCCAAAGCACATGCAGAATCAGCTGATTTGTCGATAGACTATTATTGCGAAGCGATAGAAACCTTCAATTCCGAGCTATTTCCGGTGATAACTTGCCTAGAAATGTTGGAACATGTCCCTGATCCCGCAGTGGTGTTGGAACATGCAGCGAGATTGTTGATGCCAGGGGGGTATTTGTTTTTATCAACCATTCATCGTAGTTTGAAAGCGTATGCAACGGTGATTTTGGCTGCAGAATATGCTTTAGGGTTATTACCGCGACAAACACATGATTATCAGCGCTTTATCAAGCCCAGTGAATTAGCTACAATGGTGCGGGCCGTGGGCTTAGAATTGGTCGGTTTGACGGGGTTGGCATATCACCCTTTTAACCGTTCTGCCTCGCTTACTGCGGATGTTTCTGCTAATTTTCTACTGGTTTGTCGTTCTTGATACCGCTGTTGTGCGTATTGTGCTTGGTCTGCGGTGACGATGCCGTTGGGTTCGCCAAACAAATCCAAACGCGGTATTTCTGGTTTTTGGCAAAGCAGATAAGCATTTGAGGCAGTGTAGTAATTGAGTGCTTCACGTAGCTTCTTTTTACTGAGTGGTGGATTGTCTAGGCGCTCGTAAACATCAAAAATATCTTCAAGAATACCTAGTTTTAAAGGTTTCACTAAATGAGATTTTTGAAAAAAAGTATTAGGAAATTGATCACGTAACCAATTAAGGACAAGCTGCTTTTCAGGTTTTACGGCCATCTTAAAGTCATTACGGTAGAAGAATCAGCCACAAACTTATCATAAAGCGAGGTGTAAGATCAAAGGGTCCGTTTGCATATTTTATGAATCTATTCTAATTTTATCTTAGGGTATATGCTTAGTGGTTGGAAATAAATCATAACCTGTTTAAAAAGAGGGGTTGAAATGAAGGGACTATGGATTGCGATGGGATTAGTGATGATGTCTACGGCGGGTGTGTGTCAGAAAGTGTCATCTGATCACTCCAAGGCGGTTGCCACCTCCAAGACAACACAATCAAGCAATACGGGGCGGGTCATTGGTTATTTGACGGGTTGGAAAACACCGCCAGCAGCGAGTGAATTAGCCAATGCAGGTTATACGCATATTGTTGTCGCCTTTGGTGTGTTCGGTACGAAAACACCGGGACAAATCATATCGGCATTTGATCTTGTGACGCCGGAGTATGTCAAATCATTACAAGCAGCGGGATTGAAAGTACTGTTGTCATTGGGTGGCGCTTCCTCAAGCATACCGAACACAACCGTCAATTTCGATCAAGTGCTTTCTGCAGCTGCGACGCCTGCGGTGTTTACGCAAACTTTCATCACTTCAATGGAAGAGATGGTGACACAATATGGCTTTGATGGATTTGATATTGATATCGAGAGTGGCGTGATTGGTTCGGGCAACTTTGCAAAACCTACGGGTGATATTGCGGTTTTGGCTGATATTATTAATCAAATGCATAGTAAACATCCTACGCTCTTATTGAGTTTGGCACCTCAAATGGCAAATATTGCAGCTACGCAAGGATTTGATTCTGTTTGGGGGAATTATGCAGCTTTAGTGATGCAAACGGCACCTTCTTTAGCGTGGGTGGGTATTCAATTGTACAATAGCGGCTGTTGTTTTGGGATTAATATGTATTGCTATGGTTTGACAGATCCAAGTAATCCCGACACTTATGTGGCTATGGCCACGGATCTGCTTGAAAACTGGCCCGACAAAGACAGTTCTGGTCGTGCGACTGGTTTTCAACCCTATCTTAGTAAACTGACACCTGAACAAGTGGTATTAGGCTTTCCTGCCGTTAATGCATCAGGTAAGAGCGATGGCGCGCCTGCGGCTGTGATTCCTACCGTAAAACGTGCGATTCAGTGTTTGCGTACGGCTACTGCAGGCAGCGACAGTTGCGCTGATTATACGCCTCCCAGAGCATATCCTAATTTAAGCGGGGTATTTGAATGGGAAATTTCCTACGATCAAGACAATCATTACAATTTTGCGACGTCATTGAAGGATTGCGTGATGTCTAATAATTGTAAATAGGCTGGGTTGCACTTACGTCTTTAGTTTTCAGTACTTATGTTTTGTGTTGCCTTAATGCCTAGATCCCGCGGCTTGTCCCTGAGCTATCCCCACTTTTTTTGAGATTAAGGAATTGAAAATTAGGAAGAAAAACGATTAGCAGTGCATGACTAAATGTGATCAAATAAAGTTTGCAAACAATTATAAGGTCATAATCAT
>JANSXK010000080.1 GCA_024742995.1 Gammaproteobacteria bacterium | reverse complement strand
GGGGCGATGGTGAGGGTGGTGGGGTCGCCCTCGCAGAAGCTGCTGCGGATGAAGACCTCAAAATCACTGACTTCATCGTTATTGAGATTGGCTGCTATATCCGTAAAGCCGATTCGCCCGGCCCGGTTGACCCAGAGTTGCCCGCCGTTGATGATGTCGGTATCTTCATCGATAATGGGCTCTGTGCGATATACCGGGAAAGGCATAGGAGGGTTGGCGTAATCATAGACCTCCGGGCTGTCCCCGTGGTTGAAGGTACGGTTGTCGAGCGTGGCAGGGGTTACTGCCCCATTGGAAGCTACGGAGAGCAGCATGCCGGTGTTTTCAGGGCTAAAAGGGTTATCGTGTTCCCCATTTGCATTTTCTATGTCTGGATCATCGTTGGCCACCATGTAGTCCATGGTCGTTTGTGACAAGGCCAGCACCGCGTTGTTATCATTGATAGGCTGGAAGGGGTCGCTCAGTGGCCCTGCTAAAGACTGATAGGGCCCCACTTCTAAAGCGCTTATGGTTGGAATAAAGCCAAAATTGGGCTGAAGCAGGCCTGGCAATGCCCCGCCTTCATCATCAACCAGAGCGGAACGTCCTGCCGGAGCACTATCGAAAGGCTGGGTGCCCGAAACTCGGACTTTTACGATGTCGAATACTACGGGAATAGTAAACACACGTACAACTGTCACGTTGCGGTAGATAAACTTTGGAGACGAGGGCATATCTGGCAAGGACCAAACATCAAAGTCCAAATATCCACCTGTGCCAAGAAAAAGATTGCTGGCAATATCAATTGGAAGGCTCCAGCCACTGCCCAAATTAGAAAACTGGGTCAGAAGCTGACCTGAAGTCCCTGCCAGAGAGACAAGTTTATCATGCGGATCAAAGCCCTGCCCAATGCCTATCTGAGAGCCAGCGGCTATCGCCAAATGCTCACATTGCTGTAGCTTGCCCAGGCTCGTGAAGTAATCATAGAAACTCCGGTAGGAGTTATTGAACAGCAGGTCCTCTTCACTATGGTAGGTCAACAATTGACGAACCGAAGGGCGTTTTAGAGTAAAAGCAGCCCCAGAAAGGTCTGGCACTAACGTGCCTAGTGAGATACTTGCAACGCCCGGGACAACATGCACCTTTAAACCATTCAGGTGATGGACCATATGCTGCAACCCAAGCGG
>JANSXK010000079.1 GCA_024742995.1 Gammaproteobacteria bacterium | reverse complement strand
CCTAACGAGCGACTGTGATTCAAGTGCTAATTAGACTGCCCACACGGTACCGTTCTTAACCATCGTATTCAGGATCCCGATCAGCTTGTGCATACAAGCTACCATCGCCACTTTGCGATGCTTCCCCTTAAGAAGTAGTCGCTCATAAAACACTTTGATGATTGGATTGAACCTGGTCGCCGTCAACGTCGCCATATACAACACTTTTCTCACAGCGTGCCGACCACCTCTAATTGATCTTTTTCCTTTCATCATTCCGCTGTCACGATTGAATGGCGCGACACCTACAAGGGCAGAGATCTCTTTTTTGGACAACTCGCCCAGCTCCGGTAGATCTCCAAGTAGGGTCCAAAGCGAAACGTCTCCAATACCCGGCACACTTTGCAGCACCTTTGCCTTCCTATTCCACTCTTCGTGCGATCGAAGTAACTCGTTCAAGCAGCACTCAATCTCTTTGGTCTGCGTTTCTAGGTAGCTAATGTGTGCTTCGATTCCCGACTGCAGACTTGCGTCTGTACTCTCTAAATGGTTCTTTTCCGTCGCGATCATTTGAACCAGCTGACGACGGCGTGCCAGCAAATCCCTGAGTTTTATCGACTCATACAGCTTCTGATGCCTCAGATCAGGTTGCATCCGTTTACCGTAGTCAGCAATGACTTCAGCATCAATACGATCCGTCTTCGCCAGCAAGCCCTTGGCCTGGGCATATCTCCGGATCGTGAGCGGGTTGACTACACACACCGGCAGTTCGTGTTCAAGACAGGCTAGTACTACCTCGCGTTCATAGCCCCCTGTCGCTTCGATAACTACACGGCCGAGATATCTCTTGCGTAGCTTTTTTACCAGTGCCTGAGCACCGCTCTGGCTGTTATCGAAGGACAAAGCTTGGTTGACCTCCAGATCATGGACATCCAGCTTATGTTTGCTGACATCAATACCGATGTGGTGTCTTCGATTGCTCATTATTCTCTTCCTTGCTAAATTCGAGCTCGAGGCTCTATCGACTGTTCGAGATAACAATGTTGATCTGTGATACGTCTCAAGCTCGTTAACGGTCTCACCTTGTGGACCCGTAGTTGGATCGGACTGCATCACAGGTAGCTGCGCTAACAGCTACAGGCCTCACTTTAACGTTACTCGGAAGACCATGGGTGAAATTAAGACATACAAGTTGTTGGAGCTGACGG
>JANSXK010000075.1 GCA_024742995.1 Gammaproteobacteria bacterium | reverse complement strand
TACTCGATGATTTCGCTGACGATGCCAGCGCCGACGGTGCGGCCGCCTTCACGAATCGCGAACTTGAGGCCCTTTTCGCACGCGATGGTGCTGATGAGCTTCACCTCGATGGCGACGTTGTCGCCGGGCATCACCATCTCCACGCCCTCGGGCAGGATGATGTCGCCGGTCACGTCGGTCGTACGGAAGTAGAACTGCGGCCGGTAGCCCTTGAAGAACGGCGTGTGACGACCGCCCTCTTCCTTCTTCAGCACGTACACCTCCGCTTTGAAGTGCGTGTGCGGGTTGATCGAGCCGGGCTTGCAGAGCACCTGGCCCCGCTCCACCTCTTCGCGCTTGATGCCGCGGACGAGCACGCCCACGTTGTCGCCCGCTTGGCCCTGGTCGAGCAGCTTGCGGAACATCTCCACGCCGGTGACCGTCGTCTTCGCCGTCTCCTTGATGCCGACGATTTCGACCTCGTCGCCAACCTTGACGATGCCACGCTCGATGCGACCCGTGACCACCGTGCCGCGACCGGAGATCGTGAACACGTCCTCCACCGGCATCAGGAAGTCCTTGTCGAGCTCACGCGTCGGCTCCGGCACGAAGCTGTCGCACGCTTCCATCAGCTCGAAGATCGGCTTGCAAGCGTCGGATTCCCAGCTGTCGGACTCGAGGGCCTGAAGCGCCGAGCCGCGGATGATCGGCGTGTTCTCGCCGTCGAAGTCGTAGCTGCTCAGAAGCTCGCGGAGCTCCTCTTCGACCAGCTCGATCATCTCTTCGTCTTCGGCGTCGAGTTGGTCGACCTTGTTGAGGAAGACGACGATGGCCGGGATGCCGACCTGGCGGCCGAGCAGGATGTGCTCGCGCGTCTGCGGCATCGGGCCGTCGGGGGCCGACACGACCAGGATCGCGCCGTCCATCTGCGCGGCGCCCGTGATCATGTTCTTGATGTAGTCGGCGTGTCCGGGACAGTCGACGTGCGCGTAGTGGCGCTTCTCCGAGTTGTACTCGACGTGCGCGGTGGAAATGGTGATGCCGCGCTCGCGCTCCTCGGGGGCCTTGTCGATGTTCTCGAAGTCGACCTTCTCCGCCCAACCGCGAAGGCCCAGGACCTTCGTGATGGCAGCGGTAAGCGTCGTCTTACCGTGGTCGACGTGACCGATGGTTCCGATGTTGACGTGCGGCTTATCGCGAACGAACTTCTCTTTGGACATCT
>JANSXK010000044.1 GCA_024742995.1 Gammaproteobacteria bacterium | reverse complement strand
GTATGCTTTCGCTGTACCTCCAAATTTCTTCGACATGATCGTCGTAATCGCCGCCGTTAGCGTCGTCTTACCATGATCTACGTGTCCAATCGTTCCCACATTCACGTGGGGCTTATTACGATCAAATTTTTCCTTAGCCATCGGAAAATCTCCTCAATATTTATTATTCATAAAATGAAACTTAATGGTGCCCACAACTGGACTCGAACCAACGACCTCTTCCTTACCAAGGAAGTGCTCTACCTCTGAGCTATGTGGGCTACAAGCCTTAATAGAAGCCGGAACCTCTATCCTACTTACTATAATACTGGAGCGGGTGATGGGAATCGAACCCACACAATCAGCTTGGAAGGCTGAGGTTCTACCATTGAACTACACCCGCCTGGATATAGGAAGCCCATAACGTCGCGATACTCTGGTGGAGGGGGAAGGATTCGAACCTTCGAAGGCAGAGCCGTCAGATTTACAGTCTGATCCCTTTGACCGCTCGGGAACCCCTCCAAAAAGACGTTATTCTCTGTCATAGGTAAAGAAAAGTCAATAGTTATCAGGTCTATTTTTGACAAACCCCAATACTTGAATATAAAGTTAAAACTGCTACCTAATTGAAAAAACAATGAATTGTTCAAATATTAACACACCTAACACCTTTTATCTTCCTTGAGCAAGCATTCAAGTCTTATTGAATATTATTGCTTAGCCAAGCTGAAGCATACTCTAAAGACAACCATATGAAGTAACACAGTCACCAGGAGTTGCAAAAAACATACCGATAGGTTTAAATATTAAAATATTTGAATACATAGGATGTATCATGCCTTCCAGAGCACTAATTTCTGAAAAAATGGCAGAATTTCTGCGAGCCATTTCTCACCCACATCGCATTAGAATTATTGAAGAGCTATATGCTCAAAAAGGCGAGCAAGATGTAAATAGTTTGCAGGCCATTTTAGAAACAAGCCATTCGACGGTATCCCAGCATTTATCTGTTTTGAAAGCACAGAAAACAGTCAAAACACGTAAAGAAGGAAACAAGGTGTTTTATAGACTCGTGCAATCTGATCTTGCCAGCTGGTTGCTCGATGGCCTAGCGTATATTGAGGGTGGGTTGCAATCGGAAGAAAATATTCGCTTAGCAGTTGAGGAAGCCAAAGAACTCTGGAGCCATCTGCCTGAAGGAACATCAAATTAATGAGCACTTTCTGTAAAATTCAACATGAACACAACCACTAACCGGATATCTTTCATTGCATCTAATATCACTACTTTTAATGTGTGAGGGAAACAACAAAACGTATATGAGCATTTTAACAATTCAACGATAATTTAAGGGACAGAATAATGAAAACACTAACAAAGGCAATGCAAGACAGTATTACACCAGCGAAAGCGCTCGAGTTATTAAAAGAGGGGAATAAAAGATTTATTAACAATCTAAAAGTAAACCGCAATCTCTTACAGCAAGCCAATGAAACATCTGACGGCCAGCACCCATTTGCGGTTATTTTAAGTTGTATTGATTCACGCACTTCAGCTGAGTTAATTTTTGATCAGGGTCTGGGAGATATATTCAGTATTCGCATCGCAGGAACTATTATTAATACTGATATTATAGGTAGTATGGAATTTGGATGCAAAATTGCGGGTGCAAAAATCATCGTGGTTTTAGGCCATACAAAGTGTGGTGCCGTAAAAGGAGCGTGTGATAACGTAGAAATGGGCTGTCTCAGTGAACTATTAGCTAAGATTGAACCAGCCATCACCGCCGAAAAAAACACCGCTGTAAACCCAACCTCAAATAACAATGAGTTTGTAGAGAAAGTAGCAGCGACGAACGTAAGAAACAATGTGCGTGCCATCATGGAAAATAGTCCGATTTTAAACGAAATGATTCAAGCTGGAGAGTGTGGTATTGTGGGAGGCAATCATGATATCACGACAGGACAAGTGCATTTTTATCGGGATACAATGCTGGGTCTTTTGTAATACCACAGCTTGATCTTGCAACACATTCTAAAAAACAATCAAGAGGAGCCGTGCATTGGCAAACGAGAATCCGGACACTCCTGGCAACTGTTTTTTAACGTGAGTAATCTCCACGTTGATATAACGCATCTAGTCCTTCTCGGTAAGTTGGATAATGCAATTGGACAAAAAGCTCCTCTTTAATCTTGGCATTACTCACACGGCGGTGGTGCGTGTAAAATTCTTTTACCATAGGAGATAGTACAGCAAGTTCAAAACGCACGCTCTCCGGCACAGGGATATCAAGTAAAGAACAGGCGTATTCATCAACTTCATACGATGGTGTAGGCTCATCATCAGCAACATTATAAATTGAGATAGGATTGGGATTGCGAATGGAGGCGAGCAGAACTGCGACAATATCTTCCACATGAATTCGTGAAAAAAAATGATTCTCCTTATAAATTAAAGGTGAATTTCCTTGTAAAATTCGTGTTAAAGCATTTCTTTGAGGGCCATAAATTCCTGCTATCCGAAAAACATGAAGGGGTAGCTGATATTTTTGAGCAACAGAAATCCAAGCTTTCTCCGCATTTTGACGCAACAGCGCTCGCTGGCCAAGACATATTGAGGTCGACGATTCATCAACCCACCCGCCTTTGTGATCTCCATAAACAGCTGTTGAAGAAAGATACCCTAACCACTGAAATTGATGCCTATATTTTCTAATTAAATCAATAAAACTTGCCAACACTGGATCTCCAAGCGCTTTTATTGGTGGCGTACTCACCAAAATATGTGTGGCAACACGTAATTTTTTTTCTACCTCAGGCTGTTTAAAATCAATCAGTTCACAGCTTATATCATTATACTGCACAAAGCCCTGTTTGCTTCTTGAAGTACCCGCAATATGAAACCCTATAGCAGCCAAATACTTAGCCAGAACCCCAGCAGCGTATCCAAAACCAAAAATCAACATCTTTTGCTGCATCAAATAGAGTACCCCTATAAATTACCTGGAAAATAAACATAAGATTATGACAAAAAACTGATCCGCAGCGCATCACTTAGAGTTTTTCTCTAAAAAACATTTGGGCAATAACATGGTTTTTCAGATTTAATAATGACAGCTTTGTTATACACGGCAGGTCCTCATCTACACAGCATCAACAATTTTATTATCATCGAATGATGCTGTGAGCAAGGAAATATGGTGCTGGCACTAGGAGTCGAACCCAGGACCTACTGATTACAAGTCAGTTGCTCTACCAACTGAGCTACGCCAGCAATACTCATGATATGTTTGTTGGATCCCTAGACCCAACGCACATTTTAAAAAGATCCTGGCAATGACCTACTTTCACATGGGGAGACCCCACACTATCATCGGCGCGCATTCGTTTCACTTCTGAGTTCGGGATGGGATCAGGTGGGTCCAAACAGCTATGGTCGCCAGGAAAACTGGT
>JANSXK010000083.1 GCA_024742995.1 Gammaproteobacteria bacterium | reverse complement strand
TAAGGAAAGTCTGAACAGGTCTGTTTCGAACGGGCAAGTAGCGAGCTGCGGTTCCATTCCGATGTTTTTTGCGGCAGCCGCGAGCGAATGACCGCCGCAATGGCGGTTTTTCCTTCAATCAGGCGCACGTCAGCTGTCGCCGCGCCAGAAACAGGTTTGCGAGTGCGAGCAGCGCAAACACTTGCGCCCCATTTTTGGCAATGCCGCGATAGCGAGCCTTGCGATATCCGAACTGGCATTTGAGGACGCGGAAGACGTGCTCGACCTTGGCGCGGATTGGTCCGGTGCGCGCGTTGCGATGCTTCTGTCCGGGCGTGAGTGGCCGTCCCGGATGTGCTTTTTCCTTGACCGCCCACACGACGCCCGCGACTTTCGCAGCGCGCCTCTTCTTGTTGTTGACGTAACCTTTGTCGCCGTAGATCGCGCGGTCGTCTTCGCGGATCAAATTGTCCATGACTTTGGCATCGTGGACCTTGCCGGTCGTCACTCCGGCGGTGTGGACGAGCCCGCTTCTGCTATCCACGCCGATGTGCGCTTTCATGCCGAAGTACCACTGGTTGCCCTTCTTCGACTGGCTCATCTCGGGATCGCGACGGCCATCCTTGTTCTTCGTTGAGGGCGACGCCGCGATCAAAGTCGCGTCCATGATCGTGCCGCCGCGTAGCAGCGCGCCTTTGTCTGCAAGGTGTGCGCTGACCGCCTCGAAGATCGCTTTGGTCAGGTCGTGCGCTTCGAGCAGGTGGCGGAAGTTGAGGAGCGTCGTCTCGTCGGGAATGGCATCGCGGCCAAGTTCAAGACCGGCAAACGCGCGCATAGACTGGATGTCGTAAAGCGCCTCCTCGGCGCCCGGATCCGAGAGCTGATACCATTGCTGCAGAAAGTAGATCCGCAGCATCACAGCCAGCGGATATGGCCTGCGCCCGTTGCCGGCCTTGGGATAATGCGGTTCGATCAGCGCGAGCAGCGGCGCCCACGGAACTACCGCGTCCATCTCGGCGAGAAACCGCTCGCGCTTCGTCTGCTTTTTCTTGTTTCGGTGATCAAGTGTCGCAAAGCTCAGCTGGCTCATCGCAAGGCACTCCCTCGAATCAATCTTGAGATTGTGACATGGTTCGGAGCTTGTTCAGAGCTTCCCTAG
>JANSXK010000039.1:0-2500 GCA_024742995.1 Gammaproteobacteria bacterium | reverse complement strand
CTATCCATGTGCAGGTTGAAGCGCGGGTAAGACTGCGTGGAGGACCGAACACACCGATGTTGAAAAATCGGGTGATGACGTGTGGATAGGAGTGAAAGGCTAATCAAACCGGGGGATAGCTGGTTCTCGGCGAAATATATTGAGGTATAGGGTCAGATATTGCCATCGGGGGTAGAGCACTGGATGGGCTAGGGGGACTACCATCTTACCGAACCCAACCAAACTCCGAATACCGGTGAGTAGAGTCTGGCACTCAGGCTATGGGAGCTAAGTTTCATGGCCAAGAGGGAAAGAACCCAGATCGTCGGCTAAGGCCCCAAAATCTCTGCTAAGTGGCAAAGGATGTGGGAGCACACAGACAGCCAGGAGGTTGGCTTAGAAGCAGCCACCCTTTAAAGAAAGCGTAACAGCTCACTGGTCGAGTGAACCTGCGCCGAAAATTCAACGGGTCTCAAGCAGAGTGCCGAAGCTGCGGGTGTGTACTTGTACACGCGGTAGCCGAGTATTGTGTATGCGGAGAAGCCATACGGGAACGGGTGGTGGAGCGTACACAAGCGCTAATGTAGGCGTGAGTAGCGATAAACAGGGTGAAAAACCCTGTCGCCGTAAACCCAAGGGTTCCTGGGTTAAGATAATCTGCCTAGGGTTAGTCGACCCCTAACGCGAGGCCGAAAGGCGTAGTGGATGGGAAGCAGGCGAATATTCCTGCACCAGCACGGATGTTTTCTCGAGGAGGGACGAAGGAAGGTAGCCGAGCCGGTCATTGGATTCCGGTTCAAGCTCGTAGGCTGAGACTGTAGGAGGCAATGGCCACAAACGCAGTCTTTAGGCCGAGAGGTGATGAGGAGAGGCTTAGGCCTCAAAACTCGGTGATCCTATGCTTCCAGGAAAAGCTTCGCGAGAGCCAAACGCTGTGCTGATCGTACCGTAAACCGACTCAGGTGGGTGGGAAGAGAATTCCAAGGCGCTTGGGAGAACTCTGGCTAAGGAACTCGGCAAATTGATACCGTAACTTCGGGAGAAGGTATGCCCCTGCTGGTGAAGAGCTTGCGCTCGGAGCTGGGGGGGGTTGCAGAGAATCGGGGGTAGCGACTGTTTACCAAAAACACAGGACTCTGCTAAGTCGCAAGACGACGTATAGGGTCTGACGCCTGCCCGGTGCCGGAAGGTTAATAGGAGTTGTTAGGGTAACCGAAGCAACGAATTGAAGCCCCGGTAAACGGCGGCCGTAACTATAACGGTCCTAAGGTAGCGAAATTCCTTGGCGGGTAAGTTCCGTCCTGCACGAATGGCGTAACGACTTCCCCACTGTCTCGGCCAGAGACCCAGCGAAATCGACTTTGGGGTGAAGATGCCCCATACCCGCGGATAGACGGAAAGACCCCGTGAACCTTTACTGCAGCTTGGCACTGCATTTCGGGCTTGTTTGTGTAGGATAGGTGGGAGACGTTGAAGCAGGGCCGCCAGGTTCTGTGGAGTCAACCTTGAAATACCACCCTGATGAGTCTGGAATCCTAACCGAGGTCCATTAGCTGGATCCGGGACACTGCCTGGTGGGTAGTTTGACTGGGGCGGTCACCTCCGAAAGAGTAACGGAGGCGCGCAAAGGTTCCCTCAGGCTGATTGGAAACCAGCCGAAGAGTGTAAAAGCATAAGGGAGCTTGACTGCAAGTCATACAAGACGAGCAGGTACGAAAGTAGGCTTTAGTGATCCGGTGGTTCTGAGTGGAAGGGCCATCGCTCAACGGATAAAAGGTACTCCGGGGATAACAGGCTGATCTCCCCCAAGAGTTCACATCGACGGGGAGGTTTGGCACCTCGATGTCGGCTCATCGCATCCTGGGGCTGTAGTCGGTCCCAAGGGTTTGGCTGTTCGCCAATTAAAGCGGTACGCGAGCTGGGTTCAGAACGTCGTGAGACAGTTCGGTCCCTATCTTCCGTGGGCGTAGGAACCTTGAGGAGAGCTGCCCCTAGTACGAGAGGACCGGGGTGGACGGACCCCTGATGTTTCGGTTATCGCGCCAGCGGTACTGCCGAGTAGTCAAGTCCGGAACGGATAACCGCTGAAAGCATCTAAGCGGGAAGCCAACTCCAAGATGAGGGTTCCCATGAGGACCGTTGTAGACGACAACGTTGATAGGGTGGATGTGGAAGGGCGGCAACGTCCGGAGCTAACCACTACTAATCGTCCGATCGGTTTGGCCTGAGTGCACGCACCAGAGAGTGTGTCTGCGGGGTCGAATCCAAGGTTTCGAGGAGAAACGCTGACATCAACAGCAGCATAGGAGCGCGTGCTTGCCTAGCAGTGGGCGAGTACGCAGCCATCCTCATCAGGTTTTCTGGCGGCTATTGCGGAGGGGTCACACCCGATCCCATCCCGAACTCGGAAGTTAAGCCCTCCAGCGCCGATGGTACTGCAGGGGAGACCCTGTGGGAGAGTAGGTCGTTGCCAGATCTATGGGCCGGTTCCTCGGAAGGGGAACCGGCCCTTTTTTTGTGT
>JANSXK010000064.1 GCA_024742995.1 Gammaproteobacteria bacterium | reverse complement strand
GCAGTTGTCCCATGAGCCTTCGTCCACGTCAGATGCGAACACCCGCGCAAGCGCTGGCTGGCCAGGCACGATGTTGCCGCCGCCGATGCTTACGTTCAGCTGGTCGTCGCATACTGCCACTGGCTCGATCTGGTCGATCACTGAGAATGGGCAGTACAGCTCCGTCTCATTGCCACAGTCGTCTTCTGCTACATAGCGGAAGAAGTGGCCGCCGAATGGGATAGAAGATACGAAACGGTTCGCGCCAGGCTGGATTGTGCGCACCACTACGGTGTCGGTCACAAACTGTCCGGTTGGCAGGCCGTACTGGTTGATCACCTCTTCCTCTGTTGTCGTCACGATCTCAGTGTATACCGTTACGTTAGAGCAGTTGTCGCTCACGCCTGGCATTGGCACCTCGAAAGACGCACCGCAAGAGAATGGGCTTGTAGAGTAAGCAATTGGTGTGCCTGAAGGGCAGGTTACCGTAGGAGCAGTGTAGTCGCCAACTTTGATCAGCTGGTCGATGATCACTGTGCTGCCTGGGTCGCACCAGTCAAATACGGTCCACTCACGGCGGAACTTGAAGCGGCCTTCGCACTCGTCTACTGTTGGCAGGTCGTCGTAAGAAGCGCCGATGTTGCAGTAATTCGGAGCAATGTCAAAGATGCCGAACGCTGTGAAGATGAACGGATAGCCCGTCAGCTCTGGAGCCGGGTTGCCGTTCGCCAGCGTTGGGAAGTCCTCGTCGCACTCTACCACTACCGTGATCGGCGGGTTCGTCACGTCAGCAAGCGTTGGCTTGCGGAAAGTGATCTGCTGCTGGCACTCGTCTGTCAGGCCCTGGTCGTCAGTAGCCGTGAAGGAGCGCGTGATTACTACGTCGCCGCAGTCGCCGGAAGCTGTGAAGCTGTCCGTCGCTGTGATGCCTACGTTGTTGTCGCAGTTGTCCGTCGCACTTGGCGCGCCTACCCACTGGTAAGTGCCGCTGATGAATGCGGTCTCCTGTGCTACAGAACCTGCGTCGCCGCCGTAGATCTGGTCGAAGTCATTGCAGAACAATGGCAGTACCAGCTGCTCGGTAGTCGATGGCAGGGCAGAGAACGTCGTGTCAAACTGGGTCGTCCAGTCTGGCAGTGTCGTCTGCGTGAAGTTCCATGAGCCTACAAGGCCGTTGCCGTCGCTGAAGATCGTGTGCGTGTAAGGGCCTACCTGCTCCGCATCTACTGAAGATACCAGTACAGTGTAAGTCTCGTATGGGCGCAGTGGCAGCGTCATACGGATTGTCGGGTTGATACCGCCGCCCACAGGGCCGAGGTTCGCGCTGTTCAGGTCCGCTGTTGACGCCGTGAGGATATTCTCACATGGGCTGTCAGGGTTGAAGCCGCCCTGGAATACCGCTGTCGCTGCTCCGCCGTTCCAGCCGGCTGGCGCAGTCAGGTAAATTGTATATACATCCTCTTCACTAACCTGGAATTCGATCAGGTCGTAGTACTGTGGGCCCGCCAGTGGCGTGGTTATAGGGCCGAAGATGTT
>JANSXK010000055.1 GCA_024742995.1 Gammaproteobacteria bacterium | reverse complement strand
CCACATTCATAAAACCAGGATTGAAGAGCCTCAAACCTTGTTCAATCTCTTGATCGTGGCTAGCCTGGCTTTCATCATCTGTATCTTGTTCGAGTTTGATGCCCGAACCTCAGCCCAGTTGGGTAAATTCTGCCGTAAAGATCGAATCGATAGCTTGTCCGTGTTTCAGATTGGACTGAGGGCTGTCCGATTTTATGCTAGGCATGCTTTAAATCTTTCTTTCCAATTTTCAAAGAACTTCCCGTAAAATAAAAGTGTACGGCAATGAATTATATTTTAGTGGAGCAACAATTTGTAGTAGCCCACAATTAAGTAGCGACTACTGCATAGTACCAAGTGTTTCTTCTGGAGTATTCCCTATTTGCCCTGCAACAGGAGATGTGTTTTTTCAAGATGATGATATTGAAGACGGAATAATTGGAGAAAGCGAATTTCGTGGAGGGTCCAGAGATGCTTTCTTAAGTGTTTTCAATAGTCAGAATTCATTATCATACTCCACCTATTTAGGAGGTAATAAGAATGATAATATTTCGAGTAGTTTAGTTAAGGAAGGAAGCCTCTATTTTGTGGGCTCTACTGTTAGTGATTTTAATTTCCCAGTATTAGATCCAGGTGACCCTGCCTACTTCGAAGGTGAAAGTCTTAATGATATTCCGACCTTTAACGATGCTTTTTTTGGGAGGATAAATATTCAAGGAGTTCCTGTTTCTGTGGAGGAACAATCGTCAGTTAAAAAGGATTGTATTACGATTTCACCAAACCCTTCCCAAAGTAACATTACAATTTCTATCAATTGTAAAGGAGCTATAAAAGAATGGGAAATAGTAAATGTTGCCGGTCAATTAGTTGCGTCAGGTCGTTTCGAGGGAAATGGCGTGGAAGGTATTGATATTACAGGCTTGCCTTCCGGTATATATGTGTTCTTGGCAAAGGATGATACTGGGTACGGTATGTCTGCAAAGTTCGTAAGGCAATAGCTAAGTTTAGGATTCACTTAACCTGTATTTAAGCAAGTTTTCAATGAGGTTATTTAAAAATGAAATTTGTAATATGACATTGTCGAGAACCTTCGTGGCAGGATAAAATTTACTTTAGATAACCTCATTTTTTTCTTAGGTGTAGGGGCAACGTTCCGCAAATTTTGATTTACCTCTTTAAAAGAAAAAAATGAAAGCATTAATTTCAACTACTTGTATTTGTTTGATTCTAACCAATATTTTAAGCGCTCAGCAAATAATTGATGGTGAACTCAATCGAGCTTCTTTGGGTTACAAAGCAGTAAACGTCAACGTTCACATTGCAGCCCAAGACACTTACATCGAAGACCCAATCATTGATTGGGGAGATGGTACTCAAGACACACTTTTCCCAATGTTGCTTCGAAATGATGGAGATGGGAATTATGTCTCTAATCATACTGGATATCATGAATATCCTGACTCCGGATTTTACACCCTTACAGTTGACAATATAGGTAACTGGGCTCCTGGAATAGCTAATATTGAAAACTCCGGGGAAAAGGAGTTTATTCTTTCGGAATTGGTTTATTCCAAATTGGGAGAAGCGCATATGAATGATGCCCCTCATGGCCTTTTAAGTTTCAATTGGTTGGAGCAAGATGAAAATGGTGTGGTTTATCATGAAATACTTGGTTCGGAGCTCCCTTTTGGGAGCCTTGATTCAATAAGCTATGAATTCGTTCCTGCTACAGAAGAAGGCTACAGCTTTCCGGAAGCTACAAATGAAATCCGTTGTTGTATATACTGGGACAAGCCAATCGAGGAAGGGCTTTATGCCCTAGCT
>JANSXK010000048.1 GCA_024742995.1 Gammaproteobacteria bacterium | reverse complement strand
AGCCATCAATTTTGCTTAGTATCGTTTCCACAAGAGCCTGGCTCTTGCTGGAAGCATCATTAGTAGATAGTCGCATATCACTAAAATGATGCTTCCTTTCGTTTTATCCAAATGCTTCAAAAAATTACCGAACTATTGATCTGCATAGAGTTGATCGAAATCGCTAATATTTTGGGTGACCCAATTGCTTGAGGTACTACTTACAGCCTTAGCGCTTAAACCAGCTTGTCTGTACTTAAGTCCATGAGTCGAAACTGCTTCCTCTACAAATTCTAGCCAATTAGCTTGCGGCCTTAAATTCGGCAAGTCATACAACGCCTCCCACCACGCCCTAACCCTTTTATAATCACTCAGAATATACCTTGCAAGGTCATCAGAACTCTCCATATCAATAAGAAGAGTTCTGAACAAATCATCTGACATTCCCGATGATCTAACCTCTGACTTAAATTCACGAAGCCTTTTTGTCATATATGACGCGGAAGCATCTTGAGGAATCTCAGAGTATGTCCTTGTTTTGAAAAGAACATCTAGATCATCAGAAGATGTAAGCCTGAAGCCTTTTATTGAATTAGTTAGTAATGTCCCTCCAACAGATCCAACCGCACCTGCAAAAAATGCTTGCATAGCTAGGTTAGAGTCATCTGTTATCATGTAAACTGAACTAGCCTCACCAGCTGACACAGCTAAATCCAATAATAATAAAGCCCCCGTTTCCACTCCATATGGTGCAGCCATCGCTGCCACTGCTCCTCCAAGATAAACATTAACTGCAATAAATACTGATGTAATTCCAGCTTGCAGTGCCAACTCTCCCGCAAAGTTTAGTATTATACCTGCATCTTTTGAAAATTGAGGCCCCTGGAAATCAGAGTAGAACCACCCATAGAATTTATCGTATTCAAGAACTACTAGTTCAGCGTCATTATCTAAATAAGCAAGGAATTGTCTACCTTGATGGATTGACATAACAGCCTCTACTCCATTGTCAAAATGAATAAAATAGTATTCCCCGCTACTCAATGCAGAAAGAGGTACTAAGTCGCTGGAAATGCCACAAGGAAATGGAATATCTTTAAGAAGTTGATTATGATGTAGAGTAATTACTTCTTGACTACAACTGTCGTCGAACACTTGCTGAGTGCTATTTATAATGTGTTGATCAATATCTGCAAAGGTTACATTTTCATTAGCAGCTCTATAGGCAGGATACCCTTCATCTGGTGATTCTGGACTAGTAATATCTTCAAAGTATGTCTTGTATAGTCTTGGATAAATATATAGTTCCCCTTCATTTCCAGGGCATCCTTTTGTATATCCTAATAGTACCTCCGTAACTTCCCCTAAAGTATAAGGCGGGAAACCACAGCCTCCATTATGAACTAAGTAGTCCTCATATGAATAAAAAATCACTTTAGATGAACTATTCCAATCAGCTGGGCTCCAATACCCATAACCCGCAAACTTGCCAGCATTTGATGTACCAGCTTTCCATTTTTTTGGAGTATGATAGTAAGAATTACCAGGTAACCTAAAGCAATATAGCATTCCTTTTTGATCGTCATCAAATCTCAAAAACTTGACCCTTGAGCCAGCTGGCAATTTTATTGGAACTCCGGAAAGTGCAATAAAATTAGCAATGCTATCTAATTCAAATGAGGGATAGGTGTCATCATCTAGTAAAACCTGTAGGTTATTTTCAAAGTATGACTGATATAGTCCAGCGGGATTTATTACATCTAAATATCGTTCAATAGCTAATGCAAATACTTCAGGTATTTCATTATTGATACTAGAGGCCTTCATCAAGTATTTCAACTCATCTTCGATTCCATCTACCTCAGATATCAATAAGTCAGGATTAACAATATCTACTGAAAAAACTGTTTCCTCTGGATACCCTCCTAAGTTATTTACTGAAAAAAGAATTTTTTTAGCCCCATTTAACGCTATAAGTGCAGAATCTAGAAAGGGCTGATTTATTCCATACTGCTGACCCATAATTTCATAGGGTGAAAAAAGGAATCCTTCATGATCTGCTGAATCTAGTGCAGAGACCTCTTGCTGTAATCTGACCAAGGCACTTTCAGAAAAAGAAACACCTGTATAGTCATTAAATTCTTCAAGCAAATTGCCAGATCCTCTAAAGTTTAATATTAAACCTAAAGAATCTCGATCTTGGCTAAACAGCGATTCATTGCCGTACACTTTTATTTCACGGGAAGTTCTTTGAAAATTGGAAAGAAAGATTCATAGCATGCCTGACATAGAATCGGACAGCCCTCAGTCCAATCTGAAACACGGACAAGCTATCGATTCGGTCTTTACGGCAGAATTTGCCCAACTGGGCTGAGGTTCGGGCATCAAACTCGAACAAGATACAGATGATGAAAGCCAGGCTAGCCACGATCAAGAGATTGAATAAGGTTTGAGGCTCTTCAATCCTGGTTTTATGAATGTGGAATCCGCGAGATTTGATATCGCCGAAAAGGGTTTCAATGTGATACCTCTTTCGGTAATATGTTTCGGCTTGCGGGCCATATTCCAAGCTGGTCAAAAGATACAAAGGTCGGTCATATCGGGTCCGGTCATGCCAGAACAAGACATTGACTGGCCCAAACCCTTGCTTAGTCACATACATTTGGGGCAGGAACAAGCTTTTTTGACCGATACTT
>JANSXK010000087.1 GCA_024742995.1 Gammaproteobacteria bacterium | reverse complement strand
TCTGCGAAATTGAATCTACGACCTTAAATAAGCCTGCTGCCTGTCGCGGGGTTACCTTGCGCGGGCAGCAGCTCAAAAGCATCATCCAATGCGATATATATATTTTATCCTATTGATGGCTGTTGCCTTCAGGGCATCCGCAGGCCCGCCCGACTGGACAGCACCGGAGCCCGGGGGGTACGGCTACTCGGCAAGCATCAATGCAGCCCTGGTCATCGATGGAGCGCTGACGGCGAATGCCAATGACCTCATTGCTTTCTTCTCCAACGGGGAGCTGCGGGGCGTGAGCACGCCGGTAAGCATAGGAAATCGGGTCTTCCACCTGTCTACGGTTTTCTCCAATACTGCTATAGGGGAGGAGCTGCAGGTGCGGGTCTACCATGCGGCTACCGATGCGGTTTACATCGCGCAGCAGCCCTACGCTTTCGTCCATCAGGGCGTGAGCGGCAGTTTTGATGCGCCCTACGAAATTGAAGTCTTCACAGACGGTGATGCGCCCATCGGGCTTCAGGCATTGCCGGCACAACAGACCTTGCAGGGCGTGCCCTTCGCGCCCCTGGGCCTGCAGCCTTTTCTGGAGCGGCAGGACAACGACGGTATTACCTGGTCGGCGGATTTCAACCCGCACGTCCTGACCTTTTTTAATGGGGCAGAGCTGACGCTGATCCCAACAGACCCCGCCTGGTTTGGTTCCACCACAGTCACGGTGCGCGCCACCGAGCAGACGCCCAACGCTTACTTTGCCACCGCAGAACTCAGCGTCACCGTTGAGGAAGCCTACGCCGGGCCGCAGTGGGAGGATATCCCAACACAGAGCGCGGAGCCGCAGGCCGGCTTTGAGCTGCTGAGCCTGCCCGGCTTCGAGGCGGGCTATGGCGGCCCCTGCCTGGACTACAGCCTGACGCCTGTACTGGCTACGGCAGGCAGCCAGCCACAGTTGCCCGCCAGCTGGAGCACTCCTCTTTTGCAACAGCCGTTCAGCATGAACCTCTCTGCCCGGGCACAGTATACGCCTTGGCTGCCGTTGGGCGATGAAGCCGACCGCCTGGCTTTCTTCATCAACGGCCAGCTGAGCGGCACAGC
>JANSXK010000020.1 GCA_024742995.1 Gammaproteobacteria bacterium | reverse complement strand
GCTAAAAATCATATATTCGAATATATTGAAATTTACTATAATCGAAAGCGGCTTCATTCAAGATTAGGATATCAATCTCCGGATTTCTATGAGGTCAAAAAAGTTGCTTAGCAATGTGTCCAATTTTCCCGGGCAAGATCAAATTTCAGTAAAAAGCACGGAGGGAGTTGGCTCTACGTTTTCTTTGACTTTGCCTGTTTTGTTTTAATGCAAGTATTTTGCCACAAGAGAACTAGCTTGTTCAGATCTGAGTGGTTTTCCAATCATTTCGCTCATCCCTGCTGCAAGACAAAGGGACTCGTTGGCTTGGTTCGCATTTGCGGTAATGGCAATGATTGGTACAGAAGTTAAATGATGAGAGCTTTCATAATTTTTGATTTGCTTCGCTGTTTCGATCCCATCTATACCAGGTAGGCCAATATCCATTAAAATCAAATCATAATGACATTTTTCTATCAAAGATAAAGCTGATTCTCCAGATTCAACGCAATCAACTTCTAAGCCAGATTCTTCTAAAATTGTTTTTTCAATCATCTGCGCTACAGGATTGTCTTCGACGACCAGTATTCTTTTTTCCATGATTACTTTCCAAATTATACATTATTTTAAATATAGCACAAATATAGACAGTAGGATTGCCATCAGACATATTATTGTAATAATGGCCATTTAGACCAATGTGGTTACACCAATTATAATTAGTGTGTTATAGATTGTATACAGGAAAATTGTTTCGCTTGCACCCCTCGTGATCTGGCGCGTGGTTTAAGGTGTCCTGTAATTTAATGCAAATTCTCTTGCTACGGTATAGTCATTTGACTTTGATGCAGGTAGGATATTGAAACACGTAAAAGCCAAAAAAGAGTTTGATATTTTTAGCAACTTTTAAATTTAATTGGCTTCAATGTTATAGAATATTAAGGCAAGTTCTTTTGAGCAACAATAACCTAAAGGTTTTTCATAAAAAAAACACACGTTTGTTTTGTAGAAGTGTAATACTGGTTTTTTGCTGCTTATGCTTCAATAATATGGCTTATTCTGCCGTGTACCAAATTCTAAATGATTATTTCTACCCAAACCCCGCTGAGCTTATTACTGTAAAGGATACACAATTGGTTCTAGGTAATGTATATGCGGTTCCTAGTTTTGAGTTTAGTGGTGAAACATCGATTGGAGAGGGGAAAGCCACCAGTAGGGCGAATAATTCATTACCTTATCTTTTAGCCGCACATCGTTTTACAGATAAATTCGTTTTGGGATTGAATATTACACCTAGTGGGTATGGCCATATAGCCTGGCCTGAGGATTCGATTGTAGCCAATCTTTCAACGCAGACAGAGATATTGTATTACCAGATTGGGTTGCAATCTGTTTATCAATTCAATGACCGGCTGGCAATTGGTGTTGGATTTAACGTTGAATACAATAAATTTGCTAATATAAACTATGTGGTTCCACCTTTAGGTAATCAGGTTAATAAAATAACCAATGGCATTAATTATGTTGGAGATGTAGGGGCTTTTTATAAAATCAATGCTTACAACTATTTAACAACCGCTGTTTATACCCAGGTGAGCACGTATGGGCATGGCTTTAGTACGCTTGGTCCTTTAGTTTCAAACGATTTTTCATTGAATGTTTTGCAGGCATTGATTGCATATGTAGGACTTCAACATACTATAACTGAAAAATTATCTTTAGAAGAAAAAATCTATTTTTCAGGATGGGGGATTGGGAAGAATGTTGATCTTATTAATACGGCCACTGGTAGCAACAGTACTCCTGCAAATTGGGGTGATGCTTGGTCATTTCAGGTGTCTGCGAGTTACGCATTAAAAGAGAAACTAGCGCTGCTTGGTTCTGGAATATATGAAACAAACCCTGTCCCAGTTGCAACGAATCAAATAGGATATCCCGTGTCTTCTTCTGGTGCTCTTTCTATTGGTCTAGATTTGTCTTTTATGAAAGAGTTCTCAGTACAAGCCATGTATAGTTATGGTGCTTTCCTTCCTAATGCTACCATTGCAAATATAACAGGGCATGGGACTGTGGCAGCAAATTTTCAATCTGGGGTCGTTCAATTTATATACAAAACTTAAGTTAACAAGAGTTTTCATTTTACTGATTGGGAGATGGTTGCCAATTGACCTTGCCACAATTTTATAGATAAGCTGCCACCTTTGTAAGTCCCAAAGCTTGTATCTCTAATCTGTAGAGAATCATAAATGAGATGAGGTCATAGGTTTTTTAATTACTGGGAAAGAAGACAATTCCCACAACTTGATAAACATGGTACTATAATGGCTATTTTGTTTCCAAAACAAGGCCATTATGAGCGATCTTGAAGACCCATCAAATGAGCTTACCCAATCTTCTACCCAGGATGTCCCAGACTCGTTCAATGATACATTTCAAAAAGTATCTAAATTATCTTGGCAGATGTCAGCTTCATATACTATCTGCATGCAAATCGTCATTTTGGTTTATTTATTAAGCCAGCTTGATGATAGCGAAGATAATTTGGCTGCCATCACACTTATTACAACTTTAATTAACTCAATTGTTTGTATTGGTGCGTCCCCATTGTTGACCATGAGTTTGGTGGCTGGAAAAGAATTAGGAGAATTACAAGAAGCTGAGGGTACAGAAACTGAGGGGCAATTACAATTAAGGCGTGAGCATGTGTCTGCTATTTTTGGAAACGGCCTTATCATGTCAGCAGCGATGACTCCATTTATGGTTGCTGGGATGGTATTTTCAAAGGCGTTGTTAGTTAACGTATTTAACCAAAATACTCATGTCGCTGAAATCACTCAAAGTTTTCTAAGGCCGTACAGTATAGCTATTCCCGCAATGATGGTGAGGATATGTGCAGATCAAGTGATGTTTACTTTCAAGCGCACGAAGCCAGCCATGATCATTGGATTGTCTAATTTTGTCTTTAGCATGTCGTTAGGAGGGGTTCTGGCTTTTGGCAAGCTTGGTGCTCCCAAAATGGGAACAACAGGCATATTGATTGGATGTATATTAGATGCTTATTTGACGGCAGGAGGGTTCGCACTTTATTTGGCAAAATCTCCGAGATTAAAGGAGTTCAATTTTTTCAATTTTTGTAAGCCATGGCACCCCTATTTAGATCAGCTAAATAATGCCAGAAATTTAAGTCGATCAATGTTGATTAGTATGACATCGGAAACGACGATGAACTTTATGACGAGCGGCTTTGCGGGTGTCATTGGGGTTCAACCTCAGGCAGTATTTTCGGCGATTATGCAATTTTCATTATTTTCTTTGTTACTACAAATAGCATTTGGGCAAACTGCAGCTCAGGAGCTTAGTCGTGAGATAGGGGCAAATCGATTCAACAACGCAAGTCGCATAGGAAAGGTAGGGATTGGAGCACTGCTTGTATATATAGCGCCAGTTCTTATTACGCTGTCTGTTTACCCTGATATTCTTGTAGATATGCTTAATCAAAATGATAATCAATATTTTATTAAAACATTAAGATATTTAGCACCTATAATGTTTATGGGCTGTATACTTGATGCTAGTCGGTTTCTTTTGTTGCAGGAGCTTCGGGTTTTAGGGGACGCCCAAAGATCATCAATTATTTCATGTGCTTGTATAGTGTCTGGGATTATCACAGCAGGTGTACTTGGACTAAAAACTGAAATGGGTATTTATGGTGTAGCTACTGGCTATACGGCTTCTGCAGGACTATCGAGTGCAATCTTATTTGCGCGCTGGATAAAAAGAATTGAGCCTCGTGCAATTGAGGCAAGCAAAAAAAATCCTGAGCAATTTTTTAGTGTGAAAGCCAGTTGCATGCGTCTTTTTAGAGTCGTGAGAGATGAAACCTCTGTCGTTCGGAATAGTATTGAAACAAAGAATCCGTTGACAAACAGTTAAATCTGCTTCAATGAGATTTAGCTAAATACTAAGAGCTGCAGAAGCGGTTATTTAATTTAAAGTGCTATAAACAGCAATGTTTTTTTTGAGTGTTAGACAACGAGGGCATTACCAACCAGGATTTTAGCAATTTCTTTTTCTGAAACCCCCATTTCTCAAGTAAGCGGATAGAGCCAGTATTTTCTATATCACACACTGTCCATATTTTTTTATGCCACGCTTGGTTTTAAGCCAAGTTATTATAGTTTGTCCGGTAATCACCTCATATTTAACTGAAACGAAAAGTAGAGACTAAGCTACTTGTTTCAAGACAATATCCACGTTTTAACCTTGTTTTCACATGAGCCTGAAAGGCATCAAGCGCACTGTCGTAGTTTAAATAGGGGAGTGTTCTCATTCTACCGAGCAAGGTTTGAATGCGGCCGTTAATCAAAGTAAGAGTCCAGTCTTCGAATAAGTCTTGCTGAAGGATGATGGTATAATATCTAGTGTCTTTTTCAAAGCGTACGAAAAGGTATTTCTCATGGGAATTGACTGTATTATCATCAATCAATTGCAGGGCATTCGTATGCGAGTTAGAATCAGTCAAAATATTCAATGATTGATATAGATGACTACTGATATAGTATCTTGTGACTCAAGTGTCAATACGGAGCTTGCAAACGCATGGCAGCGGCCGACTGCATTAAATGAGATTTCAGTACCTGAAATCAAATATCCGATGGATGCACTACCTTCGGTGGCTCAAAAGGCAGTTGGTGCATATCACGCCTACGGACAGCAGCCTTTGTCGTTGATTGCGAGTAGTGCTTTAGCGAATATCTCCCTTGTGTGCCAGTCACAGGCGAATGTAGCAAGAGACAAATATTTAATCAGCCCAACATCCCTATATTTTCTGAGCTGCGGGTCAAGTGGAGAGCGCAAGAGTGCAGTAGATTCCGTGTTTTCAAGAGCTGCTCGCAGATGGGAGCAGGAGATGCGAATAAAGCTAGCACCCAAGGTTTCACGGGCAAAGCTTTTGCATGACACCTGGCGCATGGAGCGTGACGCGCTGCTGTCGCAATTAAAGCGCGCGATGGTAAACAGCGAATACACGGAGCCGTTAAAAGCAGAGTTGGCATACTTATTAGATGATGAGCCAGAAGTGCCACTGCAACCAATGCTTTACTATGAGGATTGTACACAAGAAGCACTCGCATCTGAGCTAGCATCTGAGTGGCCAAGTGGTTCATTGTGGTCTGATGAAGCAGCGATTGTATTGGGCAGTCATAGCATGCAAAACAATCCAACCCGTTTTGTAGCATTGCTGAATAGAACGTGGGACGGGAAGCCATTGAGTGTGAAGCGTAGGAATCAAGACAACTTCATATTAGAAAACAGAAGATTGACCATAAATCTAATGATGCAGCCATTGTTATTACAAAAGCTTGCGAACCAGTCACAGGGTATTTGTCGTCAAAGTGGTTTTTTAGCAAGGTGTTTGATTGCTTATCCAACAAGCACAATGGGTCAGCGTTTTTACAGAGAAGCGCCAGATACAATAGAAGGGTTAGATGCTTATGAAGAACATATCATGAGTTGTCTTAATCAATCAGAACACCTAACTCGAGAAGGATGCGTAAATCTCCCAACGTTATCGTTTAGTAGTAGTGCAAAGAAGATATGGATTCAATTTTTCAACCAAGTAGAAACAGGTATTAAATTGCAAGGTGAATGGAGTGAAATCAAAGATTTCGCGAGTAAGGCGTCTGAGAATGCAGCAAGACTTGCAGCCCTTTTGCATTTGTTTCATGGCAAAGAAGGCGATATTGACCCAGAAGATACCGAGCGGGCTATTGCTATCATTCAGTGGCATCTAGAAGAAACAAGGCGATTACTGGCCCCATTCCCTCAAGAGACAAATTATGAAGATGCTGAAAAGTTAATGCGATGGCTCTTATCAAAAAAATTATATGAAACCACCCCAAGAGCCATTCAACAATTAGGACCCATCCGCCAGCGTATTAGGCGGGATAATGCGTTATCGGTATTAGTTGAGCATAATTGGGTGCGCATAGTGAACAGAAATAATCAGGCCATTATTGAAGTTAATCCCAATGTTTCTATGGAGCATTGAAGTCACTTTGTGCGTACATGCCCATATAAATAATGAATACTGTCTAAATTAACGTCTTGTCTTCCATTTTTATTTAAGTGGCCTATAAATGTTCGGAGTCACTCTGAAAACAAAATTCATGAAGTTTTTTTTGTAAAATCGCTTTATCTATTAATTTTGTTTCATATTCAGCAATCATTGTGGGTGAAGCATGTCTATTTAATGCATACTTTACAACTTCTTCGTCTTTTGTTTTACAAATCAATATTCCTATGCTTGGGTTTTCATGGTTTTTCTTAAGATCTTTATCAAGCACGTCCAAGTAAAATTGGAGTTGACCTAAATGAGAGGGATGAAACTCGGTAGACTTTAATTCAATCGCAATCATCGCATTTAATCCGCGATGAAATAATAATAAATCAATTCGAAAGTCTTTCATTCCGACCTGAAGGGGATATTCTTCGCCAATTAAACTGAAATCAGGCCCCAGCTCAAGTAAAAATTTTTTCAAGTGTGCAATTAATGCCTTTCTTAAGTCTCGTTCCTCGTGGTCGTCTGAAAGCTGTAAAAACTCAAAGATATAACTGTCTTTGAAAACCCCTGTTGCATTTACAGGGAATTCTGTCAACGCTGTTGACAGTTTTTTGTTAGCCAGTAGCGTACGTTCGTAAGTTGAACTGTCAATTATGCGAGAGAGCTCTCTTGCGGGATAGCGATTTTTTGCACTAAGTGCCAGATAAAACTCTTTTTCTTCTATAGTTTTTGTTTTGGATAAAATATGTAAGTGATTAGACCAACTGGTTTCTGTCAACAAGGATGACAGTTTTTCGCTTTCACAATATGTTTCATAGAATTGTTTCATTCTCCATATATTTCGAGCTGAAAATCCTTTTGAAGCTGGTCTTTGCGAGAGGATATAACTAGACAACGCCTCAACAACGCTTTTTCCCCACATGTTTTGCGTTACTTTATTAGATACATGTTCACCAATAGCCCAGTATAATTTAATGAGCACAGTGTTTATATTTTTCCAAACCTTGGATTCCGCATCGGTAATCATCTGATGAATAATCGAAAAGTCGTGGTCATGATCTGGATTTAATGATGTAGATTTTTTCGGCATATATATCTAATGCGTAATACAAGAACGTCATCATACCAGTTATATGCGTATTTGGTAAAATTAAACTCCAGTTGTTTCCAAATTTTCTTTACTGATAATTCAGACGGGTCCAGATTTGTGCGATTTACTGCTAGCTGTTTTAATAACACGCGAAGTGATCTGCTACTTCGCTACATACGATTTCACTTCGCGTGTCTTGTCACCGCCGACTGTAAACTGATCCCCCAATGTATATATTTACCTTCAGAATTTTCTATGTCTTCTGGTACAACGAGATCTGCAATTAATTCACCAGTTTTGTGAAGTAGGTGTTTATATTTTGGTGTGTTTTGTGGTGTTTGGGGAAGTTGTTTTATGGTTCTTGAAATTTCTCTGACTTTTGTAAAGGTATCAATTATCGCTAGGGTGGTTGTTGTGGCACGTTGGCTTTTGAGGATAGTGGCCAACATGTACAGTCCTTTCTCGGTAAAGGCTTTCGGTAATGTTGTAGAGTGCTTTAGCCCATTGAACCGGTGGAAATTTTCCACTAGTTCATTTTTTTCTTTTTTGTTTAGCTGGATAATATAATGTTCCGGGAACTTATCTGGGTTGTTTTTGACAGCCTTGTTAATGTCTCTGGTTTCTACTTTGTATAAATCGGCGACATCGCTGTCGATAATGACATGGTCACCACGGATTTCTATAATTTTTTCTGCAACAATTTCAGTAACAGTGACGTCCATTGTAATCTCTATTTATCCATAGTGAAGAACATTATACAGGCATAGATATTTTGATGCTAATTTCCTTAAGTTATGAAATGAATGCTACTTTGCTACATCATCACCAAAAGCCGAGATACTTCAAACTATAAGCCAATAAACTCAAGGCTGCGTGCCTTAAAAGTGATGTAGCAAAAAACTTGCTACATCACTGCTACACGCATGCTACATTTGCTACACACCAAAAAGACTGCCTGAAATAGATAAAAGAGGGTATCCCCATATAGAAAAAGGGTTTAAAGGCGGTTGATTTTGGGCTCCTAGATTTTACTGCCTATTTTAGATATTATGAAATTATTTAAGGTAGTTATTGAGGGGTTTATGGCAAAAGAAGGAAAAGCAAAGGTTTTGAATGAGGCAGAATTTAAAAGACTGCTGATTGTGGCAAAACATGGACAATTCGCGCTTCGCAACACTGCAATTTTATATTGCTCATTTGGACTGGGATTGCGCGCCAAGGAAATTGCATCACTTTTGATTTCTGATGTTACAGACTCAGACTACAAATTACTTGAAGAAGTTTGCTTAAAACGCACGATGACGAAAGGCGAAAAGCAGCGCTACGCTTATCTTACCCATAAGAAGGTATGTGATGCGCTAGAGGAATACATCAAAACACTACAGCATTTCGATCGTGACAGGCCGTTGTTTCAAACACAGAAAAAATCTAGATTTACACCCAATGCTATGCAGAAGTGGTTTAAGAGCTTGTATGACAAGGCGGGAATCACTGGTGCCAGCTCACATACAGGGCGGCGTACTTTCATCACACGATTAATTGAGCAGGGTGCTGATATCAAGGCGGTATCAAAGTTGGCTGGCCATGCGAGTATTGTGACAACTGCTATTTATGTTGAGGACAACCCTGATAGATTAAAGCGGTTAACAAATTTAGCTCTTTTGTAAAGTAGCAAATGTAGCATTTATGTAGCAATAAGATTGCTACATGTAATTGTTAGTATACTTCGTTGATTTTAAAGGGTTGCTTTGATGTTCTTGGGTTTGAACGATGCCAGGTAGCAATGTAGCATGGCTTTGGCATGAGAGAGCGGGGTTGTTTGAAAATTAACATCTTACTGATAGAGATCGATTTATCGATGTACATTTTTTGTGGCAATAATTTTAACCATAGATCACGAAGCTTCAGCTTAACGTTTAAGACTGTCGCGTGAGAGGTGAGCGCCCAGTAAAACCACACCTATGAAAGGATACACATGCCACCCAAAGATTCGTTGTCATCCTTAGCCGCATACTTGTTATTGCTACTTAGAAAAGCAGGATCACTAGAAAAAATCCCCTGTGCATCGTTGTTCTCTACTATTTCCAGGGCAGGAGGCTGTGGTTCCAAATACTGATCACCTGTAAGAATAGTTTTCATTTCTTTGTTGCTAAGTTCGATAGCATAATCAATCGCTGTTTTATTTTTAGCATCTTTAATATCTACTAAAGCACCACTGTTTTTTAATAATTGAGCAATTTCCTTATGATCTTTGAGCACCGCCAGATGAAGAGCAGTAAATCGCTTTTCTGGATTGTTGTCCTGTGCATTTATATTTTTAACATATTGAATAAATTTTTGAGTGTCACCATAACGGTTATTGTGGGCAGCCATACGTAGTCCTTTTTCTAAATTTTCTTGAGAATCATTTAGCAACTTATACTTTTCTAGCTTGGATTTGGGAAAACCAGGCGCCGGTTTAAAAAAGCGCGAATCAGATTCTATAGTGGTTTTCTTTTTGACTAATGCACTTGCGGAATTTCCTTTCTTAGCGTTTAAATTTAAAGATAATCCCATGAGGGCTATTTTTGCTTGCTCGTGTCCTGCCTTTGAAGATTTTTCAAACAACAAAAGCGCTTGCTTTTTGTCAGCTTCAAAGCTTTCATCACCACACCAATAAAGCATAGCCAGGTTGTACGCGGCATGAGGGAAAACATAGCTATAACATAAGCCTTCTATATCAATGCGTAACCGCATTGCCTCACCAAAGCATTCGATTGATTTTTCGATATCTTTTTTAATGCCATTCCCTGATTTATACAGAAGACCTAATTGATTATAGCTATTAGCGCTTCCCGCCTGGGCTGCCTGCTGATGATAACTAAATGCTTTTTCATGCGCGCCTTGCTCTTCGTAAAAATAACCAAGAGAGCATAAACAGGCAGCATGTCTCTGGTTTGCTCCTTTTAACCAATACTGTTCTGCTCTCTTGCTATCTTTCTTAACGATTTCTCCTGTATGATATAAGGAGCCTAATTGACCTAATGCGGGTGGAAAATTCTCTTTAGCTAAAGCATGTAATAGGCGCAAAACTTTAGCCCGCTGCTTTTTAGTTAAAGGGGTAGCTTGCATATAAGTGTCAACGACAACTACTTTGAACTTATCCACTACTATTGAAAAAGCTGCCTCATCTTCTTGTTGCCAGAAGTCTTTAACAATATTTTGACGCTCTACATCAGCCAATGGTTGACGAAAATATATCGGCGACAGAACCATTGCTTGTGCTTCAATACACCCCGCTCTTGCGGCACCAAGTAAATAGTCATTTTGCTGAGTTTGCTCTATGCTAGGGTGAAAGGCTAATTGGAACAATGCACCCTTAAAATTATTGTTTGCAGAGCGTTTTAGGTAGTTAAGTCTGAGCAGCTCATCTTTTGTTGTTCCTATACCGAATTGATAGCATCTTGCTATTAAACATTGTGCGTCAGGGTCGTCTGCATCTGCAGCCTGCTTGGCATATTTAAATGCAAGTGCAGGATTTTTCTCAATACCTTCACCATAAAAATAAGCACACCCTATATTAAAAGCAGAATGTGCATCACCACTATCAGCAGCTTCTTTGTATAATAAGCATCCTTTTTCCTGGTCTTTTTCTACGCCGTTTCCAAAAAAATAAACATGACCAAGCTTACGTGTTGCAATGATAAAGCCTAAATCGCTTGCGCGCTGATAATAATCTTTAGCTTGCTCTAAGTTTTTTTCAACTCCGTCACCATAACAGAAAATATCGCCCAATTGATGAATCGCCCAAACAAAATCTTGAGAAGCAGCTGCCATAAATAATTCAATCGCTTTCTGATCACTTTGGCGAATGCTTTGCCCCAACCAGTAATAGCCTCCTAGTGCATATTGGGCAAAAGGATTATTTTGTTTAGCAGATTTTTCATAGCACCGAATGGCTGCATTATCATTTTTTTCAACGCCAATACCAAATTGATGGCAATGTCCTAACAAGTACTGATCAAATGGGTCATTTTTTGCGGCACCTTCCATGACTGCTTGAATATTGTTAACTAACCATCCATGACTTAATTTTTCAATCATTGCGTTAAACGAGTTGAGATCTTGGGTGCGTTTAATATGAATTTCATAGTAGCCATTACCTTTTTTCATGGATTCGATTTTTTCTAAATTGTCCCCAGAAAACCAATTTGGAAACTCACGAAATAATGTTCCCCTTTCACCTCTACTATTGATATGATTGCCACGACCCGTTACAAAACGAAATTGATACGTGTTTTCTTGCTCTGCTCTACGCAGATAAGAGTTTACTAGGCGTTGAGAATTTTCAGGCGAGGCTCCATGCAAATCAACCATTCTCATATTTTCTTGTGTTTTCAACATTAAATTGTTCCTTAGCCATATGAACCTTTGGCTCCGTTGTAAAAAATTTCCAAGCTATAGAAGCTCAGAATTTAGACATAACTGAAGCTTTTCCATTAGGGGCTCGGGGAGACAAGACGATCTTAGTTAAATAACGTTATGTGGAACAAGAATGATAGTTTTGGCTAGTGCCATTTTCTACTGCACTAGGCGGTATTTGTGCATTTGTTTTTTCTCGGGTTGCATCAGTGCCCCATGTAGTATATCTATTTTTACTTGTCTTTTGAGATGATTGTAATAACGTCAATTCTGTCGATTTTTGTTGTTCATTGTCTGCAGGTATGGATTGGTATGAAAATCCTCTTTTAGAGTAATACAGGCCAATCTTGAGTAATGTTAAAATACCTATTGTAAAAGCTAACGACCCTAAGATATAGACATTATTAAGAGATTGACTTGTATTACTTGCTGGTGCCGTAGCTGTTAGAGTGTTATCAGAAGCAACGGGAAATGGTGGGTAAATAAGGCCTGTAGCCTCATCTACCCAGTAGGCAGCAACAAATCCTTCTTTTCGGAAAAGACTCATTTCATTAAAATTACCTAAGCTATAAGTATCTTGACTATGGTCTGTGTCGAAACGAAATGGTTGTGGCAGGCAGTATTGTGATTGAGATGGATTGCAAAATTGAGCATTAAACCCAAGGTCGTACAACTGCGTCATCAGTCCATAACTGGAGGAGTCTCCGACATTGTATCTATGCCAAGATACTTGTAGATAGCCGTTTTTTAGTGTCATCATAACCGGATTGATATCATGATATAGGCCTTCGCAGTTGTCTGTGCTCACCAAAATATCAGTGATTCCATTTGGAAAAACATCAGGAGGTATAGCTAGCCGTATTTGCCAGTTATTATATATGGGCTCTCTTACTTCATAAAGAATCTGTGGGAAGGTGAAGCCAGCATAATCGTATAATGCTAGCTTCACAACATTTCTTTCGCTAGAAAGCTGTTTGCTAAAAACTGGTGCGGTACATCCGGTTATAACTGCATTTTGACCAAACTCACAGTTTTGAACAATGATACGCATTTCTTCTGTCAAATAGTAAGCTATGCTAATTCTTGTATCATCAAGTCTTATCATAGTGTTGCGGGTCACTCCTGCTGCAGCGCCATCTAATGTTTCTTCTGATATCACTTGTCCCGGTTTCACTAAATTGGCATTATTGCTATAAGTGCTGGCAGTAACAACAGCCTTGTATGGAGGGCTAACTTTTTGAGGAGCGCTATATCTGTTGGTGGGAAGTCCAATTGGGTCCAAGTGTACAGGCGACATCTCTGTTGTTTTTCCAATCAAAAAACGCTTGTCAGGAAAAGTTACTAGCGATAAAGAGTTGTCCACATTATTTTCCCACCGAGAATCAGAAGGTAATAATGGTCCGTTTACAAGAACAGGATAAAAAACACCTAAGCCAGTATTATTAAAAAACACATCTGTAGAGTAACCGCTAGAATCAAATTTTTTTACTACAACACCATTATACGGTTTTTGAAAGCATGCTATAACAAAACCATCCTGGTCAAACGTATCAACGACAGGGTACATGGGGCTGTCTGATGATAAGGTTTGGGGAGATGTAGTGCCATCAATTGTGTTGATTGTGGGCTTGTTATCATTAGAGATAAAAAATTCTGGTATTTTTACATAGCCTTGGTCATCATGTGTTGAAACACTTATATAGTACCGGCCTGCAATTTTTTGCTCAGTAACAGCCACAAAATCTTGATTTGGGTAGCTAGATAGTTTGAATGAAGTGACGGTTGAGTCTGAGGTTAAACTTCTTTGTAGTGGTTGCTCATTTTGATTTTTTGACATCAGCTTTGTACTCCCAAATGAAAGTATCTACACTAGTTTTGACCACTCGTTACACATGGTAACGACCTGTTTTCTGTGCTGCGATGTGACTGCGTCTACTATTTTTCCGGGAGGATATCATTCAATATTTACAATGTCTATTAAAATAGCGAAGGTATTAAACCATCGGTTTTTTTGAAGGTTTCGCGTGCTTTTTTAATTCTAGGCCTATGATAGCGCTTTAAGCATGGTCTGCATTACCAATTACATGTTGTTCAATATACTTTGACATGTCTTCCTCAGAAACTAGCCCCAACGGGGTTGAAAAACAAGCCCCATTGGGGCTAACGTATCTATTATGAAAACAAAAACAATATTACAAACAGTCTTAAAATTATGACGGGCGAAATTGTTTTAGCCTATAAAGAGGAGAGGAGATGAGCGAAATAGGAAAAAACATCATTCGAGGGGCTGAAGAGGCTTTAGCATATGCAAAAGGAAAAACGAGCGGAACAACAGCTCATAAAATTAAAGTGCCATCAGAAGTTAATGTATCTGATATACGCAAAAAGCTACATATGAGCAGACAAAAGTTTTCAGAAGAATTTGGTTTTAGTATTAGAACTCTAGAGAAATGGGAAAGAGGGGAGAGATTACCAGAAGGCCCAGCTCGTGCTTATTTAACAGTTATTGATAAAAATCCGAGTGCCGTAATAGATGCTTTGCATAAAGCATCTTAACAACCAAGGATAGTTAAACTTCTTTTTAAGTTGCGGTCTTTTATTGTCAGCTGGTTCATTTGCAATGATTATTTTGTAGCTTAGCTGGCATTGGTTCGAATACAAGCGAGCTTATGTGCTTGGCGGTTACGAGTAGGCTGACGTGATTTATCTCCTATAAAACACCCCGACAAGAATTTATGAATTCATCTAGCAAGGTTGATGCGATACTGATTTGCATAGAGGGTCTGCCTGGTAAGTCATTATACTTGTACCAAGCAGCGTCTTCAATTTCATCTTGGTCAATCACAATATCACCGGACGAATGGTCTGCCATAAAAGCCACCATTAACGAATCCGGAAATGGCCAAGGTTGTGAACCAAAATATGATAAGTTTTTAACCTCCAAACCCACCTCTTCTTTTATTTCACGATGGACAGCCTCTTCAAGGCTCTCTCCAGCTTCTACAAATCCTGCAATAAGACCGTATACGCCAGCTGGAAAATGAGGGCTTCTTGCCATGAGCACCTGGTCATTTTTTTTAATGAGCACAATAATGGAAGGTGATATTTTGGGGAAGAAACTCAGCTTACACGGCGTGCATATACGCTCAAAACTTTTTGGTTTATGGTGAGTTGAGCAACCACATCGACTGCAAAATTGATGATTTTTGTCCCAACGAATGATGGAGTATGCTTTTACAGCAATAGGATAGTTATCATTACCAAGTAAAGACAAAACGTTACGTAAAGAGACGCTGTGAAGATTTTCAGGCGTACAAATATCAGCGCCTAGTTCTGCACAGAAGTAGCTAATATTGTTGAGTATCCCCAGCTCAAAACTTTTTGAAAAACAAGACGCTATTGGTGCCACATCCTTGTTTTCTGGCAATGCGTTACGCTTATTCAATAACACTTCATTGTTTTTAACAATGAACCAAACAATAGGTGTTTGTCGTAAAGATACGCTCATGAGGTCTCTTACAAAAAATGCAGTGCTTTTAGATTATGGAGACAGGGAAGCGCAGCTACGGTGGTTTGGGTTTCTTGCATCCTGCCATAGCTTGTTTTGCTGGTTAATATTTTCTATCATTTCATTTTTCATTGGTTCAAGCATTGGCTCAAGCATCGGAACTGCTGATTTAATGACTTCATTGGAGAGGTTCGGAGCAATAGTAACTATAGTGTAAAAAAATGCACCTGCCAAACAAATGAAAACAGTCGACAGAAGTATTTTTTTAAGGACTTTTTTAATAGAGGCTTTGCTTTTTGGGAAGATATCCTGTGTTAGCGTGTGTTCCATTGGGGTTGCTCCTGTATTGAAAATTTTAAAACGCCTCAGAGATGATTTTTATTATTCTTGCTGAACCCTATCAAATGGATTAAATTAAGTCAACGAACACTTTTCTTGTTGTTGTTTGGGAAATTTTTTACAATGAATATGCCGATGCCAATTATTACAGACAGATTATTGATATGCGTTCATGGGGTGCCTGTGATTCAGGCGCATAAGTACTAAGTGCATTTGAGATATCAAGATGATGTTTCGAGGAGTATTCGCGTAAACGCTGCAGGTTTTCTTGTGATTTAGTTTTTGTGAATGCCAAAACATGTGAAATCAATGTTTTGTTTTCTTGCAGTTGTCGCTTTAGTGTCTCAATTTCTGTTTTGATTGCCGAAAGGGCCTCATTGTATTCGGTGTCAGATAAGTCAAAAGTTTTCTTGCCTTGTTTTTTCTTTGTTAAGCGAGAAAGTAGCTTGTCTTGTTTTTCATGTAGGGCCTTGTATTTTGTGATAGATGCTTGTGCATTCACAGTAATTCTTTTGTTTTCTGCTATCAATTCTTGAGTTTTTTGATCTAAGAAAGCGAGTACGGATGTTTCGGTCTCAAAATGAGAAGAGGCCTTTTGTGCTGACTGCTCTAATTCGGTGCTGATATGTGGAAAGAGTCGTTGTATAGTTGGGATGATAGTTCTTAAGCATTGGCTGGAGGCTTCGTTTTCATGCATGCATCGCGCAATTTGTTCACATAGCGCGAATGCTGTTTCTTCATTGGTGTTGGCTTGAAATTCATGGAAAGCATTGGCTAATCGAATGTCTTGATAAGCAAGGATTGCTTGACTGATATGCCCTATAGGTGTTTCTGAGGCACGTTCTGTGGCCGGCTGAGGTTCGGGGGCCAGGTGGTTTTTTAAAAAGACCATGAGCCTTTCTTCGGTTTCAGCCAATAGCTGAACCAACTGCGCATCACTATTTTGGTCATTCGGGTAGTTTTGCTTGGCTTTTTGATATGCTAGGTAGTGCCGCCATGTGGGTGCATCCATGAAATCATAGAGGCTTTTCATGACAGAAAGTTCGTTTTGAGGTATCTTTTTAGAAGCGTATAGCTGGTTTAATTCATTTGCAAACTTTTGTTTCAAGGGGTTTAAAAAATCGGGATTCAACAGCTCTCTTTCTTGTTCTAACTCTAATTGCTCTAGTGACACTGGGTATAGCGTTGCCAAGCGCTTGCCAATTTCTTGTAAGGATTCGGATTCAGAGGTGGCACACATTACAACCAGATTTTTTAAGTGTTCACCTGATCTGGATTGAACAAACGCCTCTATGGCGTCTATATTGTTGATGGCAGTGGTATAATTTGTTTCTAAATCAGATATCTTTTCTCTCATAAAGCTTAAAAGTTTTTCATGCTTTTGTATTTCTAGATACTGTAGTATCGAGTTCAGGCTATTTTTTGTCGCTTCTACGGCCGAATATTTTTCCTTGGCGCGCGCTATTTTTAAAGGCGTTTTTTTATAGTGTGCACGCATTTTCTTGGCAAGTATTTTTAGTTGTGCTGTGGCAGTATTTAGCTTTTCTTCGTTGCTCAATTGTATTAAAACAGCTGTTTCAAATTGTCCCAATTGATCATAAACACGGGGATATAAGGCTTGCAGTGTCGGAATGATATTTTGTAGTTGCTCTTCATGGGGATGGTTTGAAAGACCAGCTCCATGTTGGCAACGTACCGTTTGGTCGCATAATCTGAACAAGGTGTCATAGTTAGGATTTGCTTGAAATTGACTGAAAGCGATATGTAATTCTTGGCTTGGGAAGGTGAGAATATTACTTGCCATGTCGGACTGTTGAGATACCAATGCTTCATGCGTAGATTTTTCATCTATTAATTGAGCGAGTCGCTCATTGTCTGATTTAATAACGTTTTCGTATTCGCCGATGAGATCTCCCCATATGGAATGAAAGGACTCATTTAATTCAGTAATTTGCTGTTTATGCTCGTCACTTTCTTTTGAAAGTGTTTTTGAACTTGCAATAGCAGCATCGAGGGGATTTTTGATATTTAAATGCTTGTTGATAGTGCGAAAGGGTGCTGAATACTTAATTAAAGCGGTTAGCTTAGCGATGGCATTATCTGAAATTTCTTTTTTTTTTCAGTTTCACTGAGGTTGTTGTCCAGCTCGTGTAATTGACGGCTGTAGCCCTCTTTTGCGTAGATATAGGCTTGAATATTATCAAGGCGTTCGTCGTTACTTGCATCGTAGTTTTCTAATGGGGTAGATTTTATTTGAGAGTGGCGGTCATGAACTTCTAGATTTGGCAAAGTAAACGGGCGGCGAAAGTCTGTTAATACTGTTACTTGTGATTGGAGCTGATGTGTTGCTTGCATATACTTCTTAAAGGCATCAGCTTTGCCCGTCATCGCAACTTCGTTGCGATGAGGGGTTAATTGACGCTCTATTTCTTTTGTCAAAAAAGCAGTATGGTCGTTTTTTTCTTGCTGGTCGTGCGTTAATTCAGAATCTAGTAATTTGTTCCAAGGCATGCTTGTCACCAAAGTTATGATAGATTATTATAGTTTAATTATAGTCCATATAACTCAAAAATAAAGCAATAATAGGGTGTGTGGCATGAATCATGGATTTTTAATTTTCGACGATTGATCCAAATTCAGAATTGGCCATTAAATCCTCGGCTAATTGTGCTAAGCGTCTATTTTCTGTCAAAAGACTTTGAATATTTTTCACGTGAACTTGATTGATTTCCTTTAAATTTTCTAAGTCCAATAGAAGTTTTTGGTCCACGATTTTGGGAGGGGTGGCGTCATGGGTAGAAAATGGTTGTTGGTTGGAAGAAGGGATCATACTATTTCCTCGGGTTGGATTGTTGTTCTGTTTAAAATCACAGCGATGTTATATACAAATTATTTCCATGTCATCAATTATTTGGTCACAATGAGATTATTTTACCCCAAGAAATATCTCAAAATAGTTGATTAAAATTACACCAATAGATAACAACAAAGTCAAATAGTTCTTATATAACTCTATTTATGGCTATTTGTAGCTTTATTATAGACCACAATGTAAAAACCATGTATGACACAAGGTTGTTTTTTGAGTAAACTTTGGCCATTACAAAGAAACGGCATTGATGGAACATTTGCCTAAATCCAAAACCTAAACCACGGAAATATTATGAGAACCTCGTTTTGCAATAAATCCTCTTTGCCGATTAATGAAGGAAAGGGCGCTAGTATTCAAGATGGCGCGGCCCTTCAAGAGTTTTATCCCAATGCTAAAAACCTAGAACACCTCCATCAAACAAACGTGAAAAGCATTCACAGTCTTTTGGCGCAAAACAAAAAGCTTTTGCAGCTTGCAAAAAAACTGATGATTATCATCGAAGGTGAGGGAGGGCGTTCAAAACCGACCATCAAAAAAACAAAAGCACTTCGAATGTTTCATGATGCTATTTCTAAGTCCACCTAATCTCGCAACAAGGAATCAAATATGAACAATTTCCAAGAATCATCACTCATGGCGTATGAAGCCATCAAAGAAAAACTAGAAGGCTTAGGGATGGCCGAAGAAGACCAAATGGAGCGTATGCTCTTAAAACAGAAGAACATGCAAGACCTCAAAGAGCATATCGATGCCCGTGAGCTTGTGGGAGCATACAATGCCCACAAAAGCACCCTGGGATTGGCTGTAGACTGGTATGGCAGACAAGCGCTATGGACGAAGGTTGTGATGGGTGTCGCATTAGTTACAATTGCCTCTCTATTTCATATCTCAATCATCATTACTAGTCTTTGTTATATAGGTACTGGATATTTGCTTCAAAATCATTATGAAGATTCCCAGGTCAGGGACGGGCTCATATTTGATGACTTAAAGGATTTAAATGAATCAGTGGCTTCATCTATTGGTTTTCTGGACTCATCCAGAGCAACGTGTGAGAACACAACAGGCGTTCTTTACGAGCTGGGCACCCAGGTGGCCAATGAATTTACGAGTCTTAGCTCTAAATCCGCATCACTAGAAGTTAATATTGGTGAGCTGAGCATTGTCGTCGCAGAGCTCTCAAAGGCTAAAGAACAACAGGTGGAAATTATTGCAGAATTGGAGACAAGCTTGGTAACTGCAAATGGAGTTTTGGCTGACAATGAAAGCTTATTGGCTGAAAAATCACGGCGTATAGAAGAGCTTTTAAAGTTCATGGATGAAACAAACCATTCCCTGGATAGTCGTGCGGCAGAATTAACCAAAACCATTGATGTCTATAAGCAGCAGTCTCAAGATTTGGTGAGATTGATTGATGTTTACAATGAAAAAATATCTGCTGTTGATTGTGAATTAAGTGATGATGATTTTGAATCAGATGTGCCCTGTATGGGGACTGATGTATCGAAAATGTGGGATGAAGCAAATGAACTATGTCGCCTTGCTGATGAGTCTTGTCGTGAAACTGAGCTGCTGATTGCCACGGTAGAAAAGGCTACTGCGGCACGCATAGAGACTAATGACAGTGAATTTCGGGCGAATACCGCGATTGTTTGTTAGACCCCTGGTTTTAAAACCTAACTTCAAACGATTCGTCACGGTCTTCTTTTAGCTCTTGATGAAGCTGCAAGATAGCCTCACCCAGTGGGGTATCGGGCTTGCTAACATGTATTTCTTCTGGAATCTCAGGCGGGATACCCATGGATTTTAAAACCAAAGTGGCTTTTTGGGTAACATCAAGTGCTTTGTCTTTTGTGAACCCTTTGTGTACGCTAACTTTGTCGGATTCAATATCTAGCAAAAGTTGGCCCGTGGCATGGTTTGTCACCGCAACAAATGGAGTGCGGTCAAAATTCTGAGCCACGCTGGACTGATAGTCTTGTGTGTTTGTGCCAAACTCTTTAATAGCCTCAAAAACCTCTCTTTCTATTTGGTCGATTGGCCGCTCATGGGTCGCTTCTTTTTCAATGACATTGACAGGCGTTGGAGCTGTAGCGCGCCTGTGTTCCCTGGTTCCACGCTTGCTTCCCTGGAGGCCATCTAGTTCTCGCTTGAACTCTTGACTAGGATGCCCTGGTGTGCGCGCTCCTTTTGGTGCAGTGCGGTCTTTGCCGCGGGCCGGCGCTCTGGATGCATGGTGAGCACTTGCTGCGGCTTGATTTGGGGCCACTCTCCCTCCTGCGCCATCTGCTTTTGGGGTCCCGGCGTACGCTTTACTGGGCTGTGCCATCATGGTGTTCACTTGGTCTATGACAGCAAATCTTACACTATTGTGTGCCCTGGAAAAATCTTCCAAGCGCTCTGAAACTTTGGGCCTAGCAGATTTTGGAAAGGATTCAATGCATTCTTGCGCTAATACGTTCAGATTAACCGCACGGATTCTTCCTAATATGATTGCCTGTTCTTCTGCGATGAGAGGCTCTTGCCGTTCTTTTAGCTCCTCCAACAGGTCGTAAAGTGAAAGGGTATATCCAATCAAAATGTCTATTTCGTGCTGGTTTTCGGTGTTTCCGTCAGCGCCTTCCCCCAGGAATTCACGCGAAATACCGATTAATTCTCGCCCAGTGTTCATCAATCTTTTTCTGCCAAGAGAAATGTCTTCATCAGAATATTCAGGCATGAGCCTAGTGTCTTTCTGTGGCTCAATTGATGTGGTATTTTCTGCAATATCTCTTTTGGCGAGCTCAGCGTCTATTTTTTCAAGTGCCTCCGCAATCATGTCATCATACAGCTCTTTAAGGGGGGACAGGTAGCCCAAGGCCTCTTCTCGATGCGATGTAGGAAACGAATCCAAGCACTCTTGAAAAACCTCATCATAATTTGCCTGCTCAATCAAGACTTTGGATTGTTCTAACTCGTATCTTTCACCCGACTCTGGTGATTGTTGATACAATCTTGCCGCAAACTCTAGCACGTTTGTGACTGCGCCAACTTTCTGAGCATTTTTACCATAAGGAAGCCTCGTCTCACCACCTGGGGCGCCAAGTTCAGGTCTGGTGTCGTAACCTGTTGCTTCAATCGAAAGCTCGGAAATATTGTGTGCTAGTCTTTTTATTTTTTGCTGCACAACCGCTGCGTCTTCCTTCCTTCTTTTCGGCGCATGTTTTCCTTCTAGATTGGCTTTGTAGCGCTGTTCTAGCAACTCTTCAAAGTTGCGCTTCAGTACCCAGGGATTTCTAATAACTAAAAAACGCTCATTTTTGCTTATGACTCGGTCTTCAAAATCAATACTCAAGTCCTTGAGTGTTAATCTTAAGGCGTTAAATTCAGGGTTAACTTCCGAAGAAATACGTAAATGCATCCCTGGTGTATTCAAAGTACCTTTATGAGTCCCGACTGCAATGCGGCCCTCAGAAAAAGGCAGTCCCTCAATGGCTTTAATGGCACGCTCTAGCGCTTCAAGACGTGTTTTATTTGTGGCAGCAGTGTCTTTATCTACTGCCGCTTGGGTTTTAGTCTGTGATGCCTTAACTGTGGCATAATTATATTGGTATGTCCTATCGAGAAGCGTTAGTCTGGCTTTGGCAAACTCTAGCGCCTCTTCCTGTGGTGTTGAAAGTATTGCGCCTTGTGATACCTCACTTTCTAGTGATGCAGTATTTTGGCGAAACGCCTCAGTTTCAGCGTGAAGCCTTCTCAGTATATCAGCTCTTTCCTGAGCAACTTCAGAGCGAGAGCTACGATGATTGCCTCGCGGAAGTGCTTCCAGTAGCTCGTCATGTACGTTCCTTGCTCGATTGAAGCTCTCATCAATGGCTGCAAAGCATTGGTTTATTTTTTCAGGATACGATGCTGCCAAAGATGATACCCCAGGAGCCAGTATGGATGGTGAGGCGCTAGTACTGGCAGGGCTGGCCAAGGCATCAGCCGCTTCTGCCATTGAGCTTTTAGGGCCCCCTGAAATATCTGGGAAATCCTCTGATTGTAGCTCGTGCTCTCTTGGCTGCAATTGCCACTGGATAGATTTCTCCCCTTTAGCTTGTGTTTGCACCCTCGGATGACTTGGCAACCTAAGACACTGCTCAATCGTGGCTTCTGAAAACTGCGCACCACTATGGAATAGGACCTCCTCTAAATTTGGGAAATCTGAAACACCTAGATTAGAAAATTGTAGTGATGAGCAATCTACGCCCTTGAATATCAATTTTTTAAGATTAGGCATTTTACTCAAATTCAGCGGGTAATTGGGTATTTTTGTGATAGCCAGGGTCGAAATTTCTTCCAAGTTAGCTCCGCCCAATGCCGCTTTCTTACCACTAGTAAGCGTTACAACACCTTTTGCATGCTGCTTATCCTGTTCAGGCAAGGGAGAGTTTGCAGTATTCCGGTCATTTAAACTATCGACGCTCATAGCATCGCTTTCTTCGTGTTCTTCCCTTTTGGGAAATGTGATGGCGTCAGTTAAATGTCTGGCGTCTTCAAGTTTTTGATAAAAACCTGTCATTGCAGCATCTTCGTTATCACTGGAGCCATTATCGCTTGACGACCCCGGTATCTCCCTATCAATTAGGTCTGGTGATGGCTTACTGCCAAATATGACTTCTGATACATCGATGTATTCCCGCCTGGGATTCTCAGAGTCTACGCTGGCATCTTCTTGTTCCTCGACATCTTGCGGTTCATTCTGTAACCCTTTTGTTACCCGGGCTATCATTGGAGCATCATCCTGCTCTTCATGCCGCTTGCTTTCTTCTAGTTCCTGTAGAAAATCAAGACAGGCCAGTTCGTCGTCTCTTGAGTTGGTAATGGCTATCACGTCTTCCATCAGGCGATGTATGTCATCAGCGCTCACTTGGCTAAAATCACATGTGTCTGCAAATGTAATATTTGCTAGGTTTGCAGACAGTGTTTTGATGAATGCGCCAAGTTTGGCAATAGACTCCTCGGTGAATATCTCGTCATGGGCCTCTATCGAACCAATTCTAGAGCGAGATTCCATTGGTATGGTATGGCTAATATCTGCCAGTGCTCTGAACTCAAATGGTCCGAAATCTCTGGGGCCCTCTACAACAATGGCCATGCTCCATGCCCTCCAAAGTGGTGCTGTACAACATAGGCTAATAATTTTATTATAGACCATTTTAGGGTTATTTTTGAACAATCTGGCAATCACTTCTATACTGCTAATAAGACTATAAAAATAGAGAGCACAGATGCCTCCCAGCACTTCAAAAAATGACAGTGCAGAACAGTACGTCAAGATTGCACAAGATCCTCCTGAGCACATATGGATTCACCAAGGACTTGTGATTGAACGATTAAACGGATATTTGGCCTGGCATCATTTTCCAATAGAAATGGACAAAGAGGGCATGTGTCGAGGCCTAGCAAGCGTTAATGTTAAGTATATTTTGGAAGGCAAGGGTCATGAGTTTTTAGAAATGTTAGAAAAAATATCTGGTGATATCCAACCTGATTCTGAGCATGATAATTTTATTAACCACTTTGTTGTTGAAGTAGCCTTAACACAGATGCCCTACCTTTTTGACGCAGGTGTTTCTGAACAAGGCATTTTACAGAAAAACTCAATACAGTGCTTAGAGATAGAAGGGGAGAGACTATCCTCGTCTTTTGATTTATCCATGAGCACCAAAGATGAAAACTGGGTGGAAATAATAAGCAATCTTGAACTAAAAGAAGATGAGCCAATACTAGTTAGTAACAATAATCACTGCATATCCGTCAAAAAGACCTCTTCAGAATTGGGAAAATATGTTGTATATAATCCAAATTATCCTGAGGGCATAAGATGCTTTGCTGATGAGACTGCTTTGGTACAGGAGTTACGTGAAATTCTTCCGCCTGAAGACAAAGAAAGCGAGTCTCTAGGCTTGCTTATTAGTGTAATAAGACATCCTTCAATCAAAGAACAAAGAATACCGTCGTTCCCTAATGCACAAAATTTATATGCGAAATATTTGACGCATAGCAGGGAAGGCGGTGCTGTCGATAACGCTCAGGAACTTGATGATAATTTGATACGAGCAGCTGCCTATGGGGATAGCGGGTGCATTGAGCAGCTCGCAGCCCTTGGCGCAAAAGACTTTAACACAGCAACACGCAAGGCTATCGAGAAAAGAAACCCGAACTCTTTTTGTGCTTTACTGCCTAAGTTTATAGAACATCACCCAGAGCAAGTCGATGGGCTTTTGACTGCAGCACTATGGTTTGGTTCGGAAGAGATTATTGATGTGTTCATTGATATGAGAAAGTCTGATTACGAAGCACTTCTTAGTATCGAGGCACTTAACACCAAAATAAACTTACAAACCAGTATCGATGCGCTTGCATACTCAGGCAGCTATAAAATACTAGAGAAAGTATTAGCCGATGCCAAACAAATGGCTTACGAAAAAACTTCTCCCAATAAAAGCGAAGTTGTGCGCCAAAAAGAAAGCAATGATAAAGTTGCTATGTGTGTTTTTGGAGCACAGCGATATGATATAGACCCTATTGAAAGAGCTATTGAAGAAGGCAGCGTTGATTGCATTCGTGTGCTGATGACGTTCGCTGATTCAAGTATCTGTGCTTTTACTGAAGAACAGAAAGTTGAATATCTACTTCAAGCCATTAGAAAAAACCAAACGACTTGCGTCAGATATCTTATGAATCAAGTTTCACCAGAAGCGATACAAAGCCTTGTTATGAGTGTTCGTGCTGTTGATAAAACTGAACTATCTATCTTAAGACAGCTAAAACACGCAGGTATGCCTTTTGATGGTGATTTAGATGTGGCTTTTAAGAAAAAAGAAGGGCACGCCATAGGATTTGGCGCCAATGCGGCCATTGTTTTTCTTAAATTCACCGATTACCTCATAGATATGTTGCGCCAAGACTCTGGCGTGAATATATACAAGGGCAAACTACAATCACTTAAAGGTGATGCGATTACTCAAACCAAAGACCAGCTAAATATTGGCCCCGAGACTTCTTCGCGTGATACTCGCCTCAAATAAAGATTCTTGGTGGCATCAAATGATTCAGATGAAGTGGGAAAAGCGGGGGATGACAATATTTCCATGTACCGATTGGATTTGAAGCATTAAATCACCCTTATCCCCAAAAAAACCACAAATATACTACAATATGTATAATGATTGTGTATTTTAAGGGGCGAAGCATGCCATTAACGCTCAAATTAAGAACCGATTACACCGAAAGGATTAACGAACAGCTCGACAAAATACCTATAGAATCGACTGAAGATTTTAATTTGGTAAGTGAGTCACTGCAAAAGATACTCAATCCAGGCTCAGGCTTTGTAGTTCCCTCAAAGTATAACGATAGAATATTTGAAATCAAGGATTCACTAGATTGCCCAGAAGAACACGTAGCAGTAGAAGAAAATTTTGTAGAATATCAAAACATCATTCGAACGAGAATTGTCCACAAAATAGAAGAGTTAAAAGCGCTTAATGCCTCTCAAAAAGAGAGTTATGTGCAAAACCAACAGGAAGAAAGAGCGCGTGGTATTGCGGCTCGTGAAATTATGGCGCAGCATGAACCACCAAGGCCGGGCTCTGAGGCGCATACGGTGTCAGAAAGGCAGTGGCATGCGTTAATGCAGTATGCATATTTGGCTGACAGCAGCATTCTTGATTCTGAAGTTAACTCGGCCGCTAATTATCCTCAATTAAGATATGTATCACGCATGTGCGCAAATGGTTGCCCTGAACCTGAAAGTTATTCTGCGTACGAAGAGTTTATGACAAACATTGCAGAAGTAGGCTCGCAACCAAATAGCATATGGCAAAATTTCAACGCCATTAACCCTGAACCTAGGGTCATTGAAATAGCGCGCTTAGGACAGCGTCCGTACCTGCGATTAATAAGTATTTCCGACTATGGTGTTACATTGCGCTCGGCATTTTTTGAAGATAATAGTATTCCTATATCTCAAAAAGTGGATTTAGTTATGCTAGCCCTAAATATTTCACCTACTGCGTGCCCCGATGATCTCTCTTTTTCTTTAACACCGAGCGATCACGAAAGCAGCTCAAGTATGGAGCTTGCACAAGCGATTTATGACAAATTTATTGAAATAAGGAACGAGTTTGATGAGGCCCAAAGAGATGCCCCTGGGCTTTAATCTGCCTGCCCTATCACATTAGGATATTGTTAGAAAATGCGTCCTAGTTCTAGAGCTCCGGAACTTGCGCTGTGACGCAAAACCTACGTGGTTATGTGATAAACTTGGTTTTGTCGTTGATACAGCAATATCTAACATGATGATGGATGCTTCTGCTGTACGAGCATTTTCAGCAGCTGCAGCTGTCACGTCCGAAACCGCAGTAGTAAGAGGTTCGGCTCCGATCCTGGTAAAAGTTATCAAATGTTTATTTCTTTTAAAGTGTATTTATCTGATTTAAACTTTCCGAAGAACCTGAAGTGGCGGAAGAATGCGATTGATCCGGACGCCAAAGCAATTTTTTACCATTAAGGGGTCGTGCAGAAGAACCCCTACTTGAAACCAAAGGGATGAAAGGAAAAATGCAACTATTCAATCATGTTCAAATAAAAGTTGAAAATTTAGAGCACAGCCGAGCATTCTATGCTCCTATCATGG
>JANSXK010000078.1 GCA_024742995.1 Gammaproteobacteria bacterium | reverse complement strand
GAGGACTAGACCCGATGACCAAACCCATGATGGACCTCCGTGCGCTCATGGAGAAGAGCGCAGACGCAGACCTGCTGCGCGAGATGATCGGCTTTGCTGCCGAACGCCTGATGGAACTGGAGGTGGGCGCCAAGACTGGTGCCGATTACGGTGAGAAGAGCAGCGACCGGCTGGCGCAACGGAACGGATACCGAGATCGAGACTGGCAGACCCGGGCGGGCAGCGTCGAGCTGCGGATCCCGCGCCTGCGAACCGGTTCATATTTTCCGTCCTTCCTCGAGCCGAGGCGTTCCGTCGAAAAGGCGCTGACGGCAGTGATCCAGGAAGCCTACATTCATGGCGTGTCTACCCGCGCCATGGATGACCTCGTGCAAGCGATGGGCGGGACCGGTATTTCCAAGAGCCAGGTAAGCCGGTTGTGCGAGGAAATCGACGAGCGCGTTGATGCCTTCCTGACCCGCCCGATCGAAGGCGAATGGCCCTACCTGTGGATCGATGCGACGTATCTGAAGGTGCGCCAAGGCGGTCGCATCGTCAGCGTTGCCGTCACCCTCGCGGTCGGCGTCAACACGGACGGCAGGCGCGAGGTGCTGGGCATGGCGATCGGGGCTTCTGAGGCCGAGCCCTTCTGGACCGAGTTCCTTCGCGATCTCGTTCGGCGCGGCCTGGCGGGCGTGAAGCTGGTCATCTCGGACGCGCACGAGGGTATCAAGGCGGCCACCGCACGCGTCCTGTCCACCACCTGGCAGCGCTGCCGCGTGCATTTCCAGCGCAATGCCCTGGCCCATGCCGGCAAGAGCAGCCGTCGGGTGGTGTCAGCCTTCATCGCGACTGCCTTTGCCCAGCTCGACCACGCGGCGGCCAAGGCGCAATGGCGTCAAGTCGCGGATCAGATGCGCCCGAAGCTGCCAAAACTCGCCGCTTTGATGGACGGGGCGGAAGAGGACGTCCTCGCCTACATGACCTTTCCCCAGCAGCACCGCACGAAGCTGCACAGCACGAACCCCATTGAGCGCCTGAACGGCGAGATCAAGCGGCGCACCGACGTTGTGGGCATCTTTCCGAACGAGGCATCCATCCGCCGCCTCGTTGGCGCAATCCTGATGGAGCAGACCGAGGAATGGGCGGTCCAGCGCGGCCGATACATGACGCTGGAAACGCTGGCCACGGTCTGCGATGATGTCGGGG
>JANSXK010000059.1 GCA_024742995.1 Gammaproteobacteria bacterium | reverse complement strand
TAATCTCTCAAAATGTTGTGCCATTCGTTCAATCGTTGATGCTTCAAATAAATCAGTCGCGTACTCAAAACCCAATCGTAATCCTGATTCTCCTTCATAACCTTCTTGTACCCATAAAGTTAAATCAAACTTTGAAACTTGGTAATTCAGCTCCAAATGTTTTACTGTAAGATCTTGCAGCTTGATGGCATTATCTTCAAGCTTTTGAAACGCAAACATGACTTGAAAAACAGGATTTCGACTCAAATCACGAGTAATTTGTAAATGATCCACCAATTGCTCAAATGGAACATCTTGATGCTCATATGCCTCTAAAGCCATTGTTTTGACTTGTGCTAGCAAATCAATAAAACGCTCATCTAATGAGCCCCTTATGCGCAATGCTAATGTATTTGCAAAAAAACCAATTAAATTCTCTATCTCTATATATCGGCGATTTGCAATCGGAGAACCAATAACAATATCTTCCTGACCCGAATAACGATATAGCAATGTGTAAAAAACAGATAGCAATGTCATAAATAAAGTGGCGTTGTTTTCTTTTGATACTCGGCTAACTGCTGCGACCAAATCAGACGACAAAGCGCAGCTATAAAGACCACCTTTATAAGTTGCGGTTCTTGGACGCGTACGATCAGTAGGTAATGATAAAACATCAGGGCAATTTTCTAATTTAGCTTTCCAATATGCTAACTGCTGGACACTATGATCTTTATTTATTAAATCATGTTGCCATATTGCAAAGTCTGTATATTGTATTGGTAAATTTGGTAAAGAGGTTGGTCTGTTTCCCAGATAACTATTATAAAAATAATTCAACTCTTTTTCCAGTACAACAGTTGACCAACCATCAGAAACTATATGGTGCACACTTAGCAACAATATATGTTTTGTAGCGTTTAATTTAATTAATCTGCCTCTAAATAAAGGACCATTTTCTAAATGAAACACTGTAGATGCTTCTTCATTAATATGAGCATTAACAACAGTTTGTTTTTGTTTTTCAGACAAATGCACAAAATCAAATTGCTCCAACACAAATCCATTGGCATCATTCACTATTTGTGCTAAGTCTCCATCTACTTCCTTCATATTTGCACGAAGAATATCATGTCTCACAAGAATACTATCTAACGCGTATTTTAGTGCATTAATATTCAAGCCTCCTTCAATTTCCCAACCTATAGATATGTTATATGCGGTTTTTACTGGGAGAATTTGATCTAAAAACCACAGCCTTTGCTGGGAAAATGATAAGGGAATATATTTGCTTTTTTGCTGTATGTTAATAGATGGAAGTTCTTTTTGTATTAAATGACTATCTAAAGTGGCTTCCAGATTTTTCGACAAACTTGAAAGTACTGGGTTTTGAAAAAAAACATGCATGGATACATTTATTTTAAACTCTCGTCTTACACGAGCTGCCAACTGGGTAACTAACAAAGAATTCCCACCCAAATCAAAGAAGTTATCCTGTAATCCAACACTATCGACACCTAAAACAGTTGACCATATCGCACTTATCTTCTTTTCAAGCTCAGTCACTGGAGCAATATAAACATTATCATTCAATCGAGCTTCTCTATCAGGCTTAGGTAATGATGCTCTATCTAATTTACC
>JANSXK010000009.1 GCA_024742995.1 Gammaproteobacteria bacterium | reverse complement strand
TTGCACCGGTTGAGCCTGTGGCACCCACCGCACCATCAGAACCAGTCGCTCCAGTCGATCCCGTAGAACCCACTGCACCATCAGAACCTTTCGCACCGGTTGAGCCTGTGGCACCCACCGCACCATCAGAACCAGTCGCTCCAGTCGATCCCGTAGAACCCACTGCACCATCAGAACCTGTCGCACCGGTTGAACCCGTAGCACCTACCGCACCGTCAGATCCTGTCGCACCAGTTGAACCCGTAGAACCTACCGCACCGTCAGATCCTGTCGCTCCAGTTGAACCCGTGGCACCTAATGCGCCATCAGATCCTGTTGCACCTGTGGATCCTGTGGCACCCAATGCACCATCAGAACCTGTCGCTCCAGTTGAACCCGTAGCACCTAATGCACCATCAGAACCCGTCGCTCCAGTTGAACCCGTGGCACCCACCGCACCATCAGAACCAGTCGCTCCAGTCGATCCCGTAGAACCCACCGCGCCATCAAAACCGGTTGCACCAGTTGAACCTGTGACGCCTACACCAGTTGCACCAGTCGCACCTGTCGATCCCGTCGCACCTACCGCACCATCTGACCCTGTCGCTCCAGTTGAACCCGTAGCACCTACCGTGCCATCAGATCCGGTTGCCCCAGTTGAACCTGTGGCACCTACCGCACCGTCAGACCCTGTCGCTCCAGTTGAACCCGTAGCACCTACCGCACCGTCAGACCCTGTCGCTCCAGTTGAACCCGTGGCACCCACCGCGCCATCAGAACCTGTTGCTCCAGTTGAACCTGTGACGCCTACACCAGTTGCACCTGTCGCACCTGTCGATCCCGTCGCACCTACCGCACCATCAGATCCGGTTGCCCCAGTTGAACCTGTGGCACCTACTGCACCATCAGACCCAGTCGCACCAGTTGAACCCGTAGCACCTACTGCACCATCAGACCCAGTCGCTCCAGTTGAGCCCGTAGCACCTACTGCACCATCAGTTCCTGTTGCGCCTGTTGAGCCCGTGACGCCTACACCAGTTGCGCCTGTGCTTCCTGTGACACCTACGCCGGTTGCACCGGTTGAACCCACCGCGCCATCAGACCCTGTCGCGCCTGTAGGACCAGTTACGCCGACACCTGTTGCTCCGGTATTTCCAGTGAGGCCTGTCCTACCCGTTGAACCAGTAGCGCCAGTCGTGCCAACACCCGTAGCGCCTGTTGCGCCTACTGCACCAGTAGGTCCTGTAGGTCCAACGGTGCCTACTCCTGCAGCTAAAATGCAGTTTAATGAAGACCTTAAATCTCCACCACTTACAGGATTTTTACCAAACGGAATATTTGCAAGACAATCTTGAACATTGGCAGCTGTGAGTGCTCCATGAGCCATTTCGCTTGCAATCAAGCCTAAAGAAATGGTTAGTACTTTTTTCATAAATGGAATAGACGTCATTAAATACTGATTTCCAAAGTAAGTAAGCCACCATGCCAATCAGGCATATTCTTTAGCACTGATGTCCCTTGTTCGATATCTAAAGGTGTTATCACAGGCTGAGATCCAAAAAACTGTTGGTAGCTCAAAGTAATGCGGCTATGATCTGAAACATGAATACCGAGGCCTAATTGCATCTCAGGAAGCCAAACATTTGTACTTTGAATATCAGACCCAGTCACTGTAGATCCAATAAATACAACGCCCCCTTTTGCCTGAAAAAATACTGGGTCGCAAAATAAATATCTGCCCATTAATAAAAGGTCAACCGGCGTTTTGATATTTAAAAAAATTGGGACGACATTCGCACCTAAAACACGAGTGGTTTCGCTATCTAAACGAATTTGATTGCTGGTTTGAAATCCAATTTCCTCTCCGAATGTGACAACAGAATTGGCGTGCCATAATGTTCCCAGTCCGAGACGCACCACGCTACTGGTGCCCGTGTCTCGGTAAGCAAACCCTGTTTCTCCATAGCCACCAGATAAAGCCACATAGAGACTGGCAGGAAATTTAGCGTAAGCAGATAAGGCGCTAGAAAAAAATAACGATAAAATCAAACATAAGTATTTACTTAGTTGGCCGTGCATGGTGCTATCCTTAGCATATATTTAACTTGATCAAAAAAAAAATAGCGATACTTAAAATCAAGCTATTACAACATAGAAAGGTAGCCTAGCAAATTAAGAAATAGAGTTCAATTTTAAAATATGAGGTATATCCAGCCCAAAATAATTTGCTGCGCTTTTGAAAACGAACAAACCCTTATATCAAGCTTTCTTTGTTGATCACACAAAACCCTGGCGTTTCTTTTTGGTTGATGAAACCAAGTACAACCGCATCGTCTTCAAGTAAATTGCTAAACTCAAATTGTAACTTTGGATATGGCACACGCACACGCCACGGACCAGAACCCAAATGATCCACATAAATGAACTGCGAAATCGCTGTAGACGCGCCCTTAGCATTATACAACCCCGAAAATGTCTCACGCGTCGTATCTTTGCCCACTATTTTCAAAGAGTAAAGCCCGCCGCCATCATTAAAACGACAAAATAGTCCGTGCAGTTGGTCAGAAGATTGGGACGGCACTTTGTTCAACAAGATTTGACGAAACCAAGCATGATTCCCGCTGACAAATTGCGCCGCTTCATGTCCTTTCAATTGCACATGACCGTTCACTTGTCCGGTTTGTGTGATCATCATTTTAACGCCACGCTGGAGGTTTTGAGAACGTGGATCTTTATCTGATTGCTGTAGCATGTCTACTTTAAAATTGAACCCTATTTGGCTTTCTTTTTTTAAGCCAAACACCCAAGAACTATTGATTGTATTGTAACGTAAAAAAGCATCGCCAATTACCCAATTATCTGTTTCTGGCCCAGTCAATTGAGTGTCAGCAGTTTGCATAAAAATAACTGTTTTGGATTGTGCATCGATCAAAGAAACAACAGCATGAACCGTGTCTTCATTACGCTTCGCTTGAAAAAAATACTCGTATGTTTCACCAGATTCATTTGACACTGCACCAGAAAAAATCCAATTGGCATGGCGTGCAGCCAAAGGCAAAACGGGCTTAGGTTCAACAACCTCTTCTGCATGTGCTACTATCGCCACCATGCTCATCACTGCAAATATCACACTACGTAATACGAGACCATAATTCTGTCCAAAATTCATCACTCAGCTTAGCCTCCACTGGTAAACAATACATTGACTCTGTCGCAAACACGCGACATTTTACCGCATCCTTTTCTGTCATCAATACTGGTTTTTTAAGTCTCTCCAATTCCTTTGACACAAACACATGGTGATCAGGAAAATCATGTGGTTCGAATGCGACACCCAATTGCCGTAGTAGTTCAAAAAATCGTTCGGGATGACCAATCCCTGCCACTGCCGAAAATGGCTCAGCCAAGGTCGACCAAGCAGCAGATGCTCCAGTTTCTAATGACTGTGGCAGTCCTGGTTGCAAATCCATCCGATGTATATCCACCTGCCTCGGATAATGAGTATGCGCCCTCTGTGCACCATTGACAACAATAAAATCTACTTCTTCCAAACGACGTGGTGATTCACGTAACGGCCCCGCTGGCAGACACCTCCCTGAGCCAAATCCTCGCATGCCATCTACAACCGCAATTTCAATCGCTCTGGGCATCGCATAGTGCTGCAGCCCGTCATCACTGATAATAATTTGAACATGATGATGTTTTAACAAATAGTGTACTGCTTGCAGACGCTTGGGCGCAATCACTACCGGGCAACGGGTCTTTAACGCAATTAACTTCGGCTCATCCCCCACGCCTTTAGCATCATCATCCGTTGAAACTTCATGTGGAAAATGTCGCACATTAGCGCCATAACCGCGGCTTACAATGCCAACCCGTAATCCTTTGGCAGACAATTGTTGCGCCAATGCTATCACCAATGGCGTCTTGCCCACCCCACCGACAGTCAAGTTTCCGACAACAATCACAGGGATATTCAAGGGTTTCCGACGCCATTCCAACCACTTGCGGCGCAGCATACCGATACCCTGGAAAACAATCGACAATGGCCAAAGTAACAATCGCACACGGCTTTGACCATACCAAAGAGCATTGACCCAAGATTCAAACCAAGACGGCATCATGATGCTCGGTAGATTGTGTACGATACAATTGCGCATAATATCCATTCTGAGCAAGCAGCGCTTCGTGTGTCCCTGATTCCACCAAGCGACCTTGATGCAAGACCAAAATTCGATCTGCACGTTGAATGGTGGACAAACGATGTGCAATAATCAGCGTCGTACAATCCTGCGTCACGTGTTCCAAAGCACTTTGTATATAACGCTCAGATTCATTATCTAAAGCTGAAGTGGCTTCATCCAAAATCAAAATAGGTGCATCCTTCAAAATGGCGCGCGCCAAAGCCAAACGCTGGCGTTGCCCGCCTGACAATAAAACCCCATCTTCCCCAACCCTGGTATCGTACCCTTGCGGTAACTCCTGAATAAACTCATCGGCATAAGCTAGTTTCGCAGCTTTCACAATCTCTGCGCGCGGCGTATCAAAACAGCCATAAGCAATATTCGCTGCGATGGTGTCATTAAACAAGGTCACTTGCTGACCCACCATGGCCATCACATCACGTAACGAGGTTAAAGATAAAGCGGTAATAGGCACATCATTGATTAAAATTCTTCCGGAAGTAATCTCATAAAATCTGGGCAGCAAACTGGCAATTGTAGATTTGCCACCTCCGGAGTGCCCTACCAGCGCCACTGTTTCACCCGCTTGCACTGTAAAATCAACCTCGTGCAATACGGCATCTCCTTGGCGATAAGCAAAGGACACATTATCAAAACGAATACTACAGGGAGCACGTGCTTGCAAACCCTGTCCCGCATCAATCTCAGAAGGACAGTCTAATAATTTAAATACGGACTCCGCACCCGCCAAACCACGTTGAATTGAAGCATTGAGCGTCGTGAGGGTTTTCATCGGCTTGATGAGTTGCAGCATCGCTGCAATCACAACTAAAAATGCTCCCGCAGAAAATGTAATCACAGTAGACAGTTTGATAGCGAAAAAAATAATCCCCGCAACACCAAAAGCCAAGATGATTTGCACTGCAGAAACATTCAACGCTTTCGACATGGCTATTTTCATATCCTGCACGCGTGATGCTTCAGTCGCATGCTGGAATTTATCGCGCTCATAAGTCGCGCCACCAAAAATCCGTACCACACGATAGCCATCGATGGCTTCAGCAGCGGTTTCTGTGACTTGTCCCATAGATTGCTGAATTTTATGACTGATGCGTCGTACACGCTTATTGGTGTAATTCACCACCACCCCAATAAAAGGAATGGTAATTAAAAACAACAACGATAATTGCCAACAAACCACCATCATCACGGTCAATAATCCCACAACTAAGCAAGTATTTTGGACAAAATCAGTCAGCGCATCCGCACTCACTTGCGCCACTTGTTCCACATCATACAAAATTTTAGATAAGAGTTGCCCAGAGGTCGCTTCGTCATAATAATCTGCTGGCAAACGCAAAATATGAGAAAATACTTTTTGACGCAATGAATTCACCACCGACCGCGCCACTGATGTCATGCTATAGCTACCCACCGCACTCACGAGCCCCCGAAGAGAGATCCCAAATAACAGCATCCAGGGGATGGTTTTCACAAACGCCATATCCGTTTGAATAAAACCTTTATCCAAAAAAGGCCGCAGCATATAGGTTAGTCCCGCATCAATGCCAGAATAAGCGATATTCGCCACCACACCCAAAACCATTACCGGCCAAAAAGGTTTGACAAACGTCAGTAAGCGCCGTAATAAAGCGAGGCGTTTGCCTTGTGCTGAAAGAGGGGTCTCATTCATAAATCATCATCATTCGTATCAAAAACGCTGTAGTTTACCTTTGATTTGCAAGGATTGCGAGTATGGCGTGCCAAGGATGCACAGATTGTCCCTGTCTGTGCCGCCCAGTAACGGGACAAGATTTGCGCCAAACCCGCACACAGTATATCATTCTCTTCAAGCACACGCACCGATCTGAGTAAGGATACACATGGAACAAGCGGTTTTTGTGAATCGTACGATCAATATGAAAAAAATCAAATATGTTGGTCTAGATATGGACCACACCCTAATCCGCTACCAAACCAAACAATTCGAAGCATTAGTGTATCAGTTTGTGCTGGATTATTTAATACAACACAAACAATACCCTACAGAAATCAAACAATTCAAATTCGATTTTGATGCTGCTATTCGTGGCTCTGTGGTCGATAGTAAAAATGGTAATATTTTAAAATTAAGTCGTTATGGCGCCATTCGAAAAAGTTATCATGGCACCCAATTGATTCAATTTGACGAACAAAATCAAATCTATCGCAGTACTTATGTCGATTTGAATGATGCCAATTACATTCCCATCGACACCTCTTTTTCAATCGCATTTTGTGTTCTATTTGGACAAATAGTTCGGCATAAAGATAAGTATCCTGGACGCTTGCCCAGTTATGAAACTATTGCGCAAGATTTATTGTATTCGGTCGATCAAGTCCATGCCGAAGGTCATCTGAAAGATCATATCGGACAGCATTTGGATCAATATTTGATTCAAGATCCCAATGTCGTCAAAGGATTAAAAAGTTATATCGCACATGGCAAAAAATTTTTTATTCTAACCAATTCAGATTATCACTACTGCAAACTACTATTGGATTATGCCATCACCCCCTTTTTAGATCCCGGTGAACAATGGCAAGATATTTTTGAATTTATCATCACGCTATCCTCAAAACCTCGATTTTTTTATGACAAGCTACCTTTTTTAACCGTGAATCCTGAAAATGGCACGATGACAAATTTTTACGGTTCGATTGTACCGGGCATTTACCAGGGGGGTAATGCCAAACAATTTACCCATGATCTCCATTTAGAAGGTGATGAAATTTTATATATTGGTGATCATATTTATGGCGATATCTTGCGATTGAAAAAAGATTGCAATTGGCGCACTGCCCTCGTTGTCGAAGAAATAGGCGCAGAAGTCAGCGCACAAGCTAAAACGCGTCCGCTTGAAAACGATATCATGCGCCTCATGACAGAAAAAGAAGCCCTCGAACACAACTTTGTAGAATTGCAATCCAAGAACCTACATCAAAAAACAGCTGAAAACAAAAAAAAATTACATGACTTACAGGAAAAAATTCTGAAGATTGATCATCAACTGTCTGATTTGATCAAGCAACAAGAAGCGTTTTTCAATCCCATGTGGGGCCGAGTATTCCGAACTGGCGCAGAAGAAAGTTATTTTGCTTACCAAGTAGACCGCTATGCCTGTGTGTATATGGAAACATTATCTGATATTCTCAGTCTGTCACCCTATCATTATTTTCGTGCTCATAAGAGATTGCTTGCTCATGATTTGGTCTAATTCAAAACAACATCAAGCTGATACAACCCTCGCGCTGCAAATCAAAAATTTGCGTAAAATCTATCGCTCAGGCGTAGAAGCATTAAAGGGAATCGATTTGTCTGTGCAAAAAGGAGATTTTTTTGCGTTGCTAGGCGCCAATGGTGCAGGAAAATCTACAACCATTGGTGTCCTCAGCTCTTTATTAAGCAAAACCTCCGGGCAAATCACTATCAATGGATATGATTTAGACAAATCCCCAGCCCAAGCCAAAGTAGCGCTCGGCTTGGTTCCGCAAGAACTGAATCTCAGTGTCTTTGAAAAATGTGAAGACATTCTGATCATCCAAGCCGGCTATTACGGCATATCGCGCCGCGAAGCCCGCCCCCAAGCTGTGAAATTATTAAAGCAATTAGATTTGTGGCACAAACGCCGCAGCATTGTGCGCTATTTATCTGGAGGGATGAAGCGCCGCTTGATGATCGCACGCGCTTTGATGCACCAACCCAGTGTGCTGGTTTTAGATGAGCCCACGGCTGGTGTGGATGTTGAAATTCGCCATAGCATGTGGGGCTTTTTACGTGAGATCAATGCCGCGGGCACAACCATTATCTTAACCACGCATTATTTAGAAGAAGCAGAACAATTGTGTAATAAAATTGCCATTATTGATCAGGGTGAAATCATCGAAAACCAATCCATGAAAACCTTGCTCAATTCTTTGCACCATCAAACGTTCATCTTTGATACGACAGAGCGCATGGAGTCTCTGCCTGATTTTTCTCCCTTTGAGGTCATGCAAATAGATCACCATCAATTTGAATTGCGTGTGGATAATCGTTTTACCTTGAATGAGGTATTTGCAATACTTGATCGTCATAAGATACGCATTCATAGTATGCGAAATAAAACCAACCGTTTAGAGGCTTTATTTATGGATTTGATTCGAAGTGATGACAGTCATGAGCATTAAAGTACAAACCATCGCGTTATATACCATTGTACGCCATCAATTGTCGCGGATGTTTCGCATCAAAGTTCAAACCTTTTTGCCAGCGGCAATCACCACCTTACTGTATTTTGCAATCTTTGGCACCATCGTTGGCAAACGAGTGGGCATGGTAGAAGGATTTACCTATAACACCTTTATCGCACCTGGTTTGCTGATGATTGTGGTAATTAATAATGCTTATACCAATCCGTCTTCGGCATTATTTACTGCAAGGTTTCAACGGAGTATCGAAGAATTATTGGTCAGTCCGATTCACGACAGTCTCATTCTATTAGGCTACATTCTAGGCGGCATCTTAAGAGGATTGTTGGTAGGCATCTTAGTATTAATTGTCTCTGCTTTTTATATCGACTTGCATATCCAGCAAATCTTGCTAAGTTTATGTATCGTAGCACTGATCGCTTGCTTGTTTTCCTTGGCCGGATTTACCAATGGCATGCTGTCAAAAACCTTCGAAGATAATATGATCATACCTACTTTTATTCTGACACCTTTAACCTATTTGGGAGGTGTTTTTTACTCTATCTCTATGCTCCCTCCAACCTGGCATCGTTTCGCACTCTTAAATCCTATTTTTTATATGGTGGATCTGCTGCGCTACGCCATGATCGGCTACCCGAGCCAACATATCGGCGTCGCTATCCTAGTGATCAGTATATTCATTATTGGATTGTTTGGACTCAACCTAATGCTCATCAAACGCAATGTAGGTATTCGAGATTAAGGCCCCTGATTACTATAGCTTTCACCTGCCGTATTTGGCCCATCAAGACTTTGATTAACTGGTATGATCGGGGCAGCCTTTGTCGTACCAAAAATCCGAAAATATGGTAACATTTGCCGTGCTCTATTCAAGCATCCAGCAGCAGCAGTAGTAGGAACATCCGACAACGTCCGCGCAGCAGCAACTACAGTCGATGCCTTAAAAGGCGAGGTCGTAAGCTTCAAAGACGTAGCTGTCTCATCCGAGTTCATAGCCGTGCTAGGAGGTGTTTCAACCCTTACCAAGTACTTGTCTCCATCTGGTCGGAGAACCGGAGCTGACTTGAAAAACCCTGCTTCTGTGCTTGAAACATTAGAAGCTAACTGGTCAGTTCCTTGGCTATCATTGTTAACCTCTTCCATGCTGACACAAGAATAAGACCGCAGTGCTTCCAAAATAATTTGCACACCCTGAACCTGATACTTGGTATTGGCGCCCGATACGGATAATGTTTTGTTTAAAACAGCAATTTGGGGTTTAGGATGACGTGCTATTAACAACTCCTTTCCACCAATGGGCCGAAAACCGTCCATTGGCCGTTGCTGTTTGCGCTTCTGTTCGAATTCTTCCATGCACATCTGCTCAGATTCTTCCATCCACGCCGAACCAAGCAGTGGTTCAAACATGCGATATCCCTTACAGCGCGCCCAATAACGGATGAATGTCCTACACTCAACAGTACTGGTAAAAAAGGAAGTCACGATTGGATTAAAAACATTTACACACGCTAAAGCATGAGGCGTTAGCTCTTTGCCAGCACTGATACTCATATTTCCTTCGATCACAATCCCAATATCTTCTGGTCTCAACTTATATTTTTCTTTCGCAGCAAAAAATAAGCGTCCGAATGGAGATCCAGCTATCATCTTTTCTTCATCTGAAGTAGTAGTATCTGGGTATGAAAAAAATTCTGTCGCATTGCTGGAGCTTGGCGTGATAGTTTCTTTCAGAGCATCAATTCTCGGACATCCCTTTTTCAGGCTCAATTCAGAAAAATTGGTCGTATAATTTGCTGCCATAACCACTGTAAAATTGTCCTCTGACTCCGTGGTATTGGACTGTGAGGCCGACATTGCAGCTTTATACAACACGCTACATCCAGGACCATCAAAATGAGTAACTATTATAATTGCTTTCGGCATCAAACATTCGTCTCTTAATAATTAAGTGCTCAACATTAACACACTAAGCCCTTAATTAAAAGACTTGGGTTAAAACAAGGTCAAAAAATAAAAACCGCTAAAACACGGCCTTAGTTTTTTTTGTTAAATCTTATAACAACAGAAGATGTTATCGAAAACAATCTCTATTTACAACAGGACGCTTTCCGGTATAAATCCTGGTATTGCGACCAGAATGACTCGCGCGATGCAGTCTCAACCGGCCAATCGGCCAGTAAGCATAGATTGCTCGATAAACATCGTTCTTACTATAAGTATAGGTCAAAATCCTTGATTTGTCTAATTTTTGAACTGTTATTTATAAGGCCAATAGGATGACGAAAGCGAAGATATTTGCTAAAATTCTGCCATCTTCCTCTCTGGTCTCGAGCATGATGCACACCCACCACACCCCCATGATGCAACAGTATTTGCAGATAAAGGCAGACTACCCTGATATTTTGGTGTTTTACCGTATGGGTGATTTTTATGAATTATTCTTCGACGATGCCAAGCGTGGTGCTGCATTATTGGACTTGACCCTGACACATCGTGGTCAATCTGCAGGAACCCCCATTCCAATGGCCGGTGTGCCTTATCATGCGGTTGACAACTATTTATCTCGCCTCATCAAAAAAGGCGAATCTGTAGCCATTTGTGAGCAAATTGGCGAATCAGGCAAAGGCCCCATGGAACGGAAAGTCACGCGCGTGTTAACACCGGGTACCATCACTGATGACGCATTGCTCGAAGATCGGCGTGATGTGGTGTTATTAGCCATTTACCCCCAACGAGGTCATTACGGTTTGGCTTGGGCAGATTTGGCCGGTGGTCGTTTTCATTTGCTAGAAGTTGCTGATCTGGCGCAATTAGAAGCCGAAATCACCCGACTTCGACCCGCAGAAGTCCTTTTCCCTGCCAGCAAAACAACGCTGCCTAAACTGGACACAGTCATCACCCATCGTCCGTTGTGGGAGTTTGATGCCTCACGCGCCCGAGAGCTACTGCAAGCCCAATTCCAAGCCTCACCTATTTTACAAGATCCAAAGTGCACACTCGCTGTCCCTGCTGCCGGCGCGTTGTTGACGTATTTACAAATGACACAATGCCATACCCTGCCCCATCTGATCGCCATGACATTAGAACATTCTGCCGAATATTTACTGTTAGATGCCGCGACTCAACGTCATTTAGAGGTGTTTTCAGCCAATCTTGGCCAACATCGTCACTCCTTAGTAAATACGATTGATCACACCGCCTCAGCCATGGGAAGCCGGTTGTTGCAACGCTGGTTGGCCAAACCTCTGCGTGATCATCAACGACTGACTCAACGCCAAAAAGCCATTCATAGTCTGATGCGCGACCAAATCGATACCTCATTTCACGAATCAGCACGACAAATGTGTGATCTCGAACGCATCACGTCGCGTATTGCCCTCCAATCAGCCAAACCACGAGATCTGGTCTTATTGCGGCAAACGCTGGGATTAATTCCAACCATGCGCCAGCTCTTAGAACCCTGCGACGATCCTTTGATTCAAAGTTTGGTCCAACATATCCCTGCCTTACCTCATTTACACCAATTATTAAAAGATGCGCTGGTCGAACAACCACCGACTTGGATTCGGGACGGTGGTGTGATTGCAACAAACTTTGATACAGAGCTTGATGCACTGCGCCATTTGAGTGATGATGCATCTGCTGTATTGGTCAAACTTGAACAAGATGAAAAAGCCAAATCAGGCTTATCCACCTTAAAATTCGGATTTAATCGTGTCCAGGGCTATTACATTGAAGTCTCCAAAGCCCAAGCCAATCAAGTACCTACTCATTTTCAACGTAAACAAACCTTAAAAAATGTCGAACGCTATATCACCCCAGAATTAAAAACATTTGAAGAACAAGTTTTATCAGCGCAATCCAAAGCCATCGCACGTGAAAAATGGCTCTATGAAGGGTTATTAGAAGCCATTAATGATGAATTAATTCCCTTACGTCATATGTCTACTGCTTTGGCACAATTGGATGTCCTGGCCAACCTTGCGACTCAAGCTCGCGAACAACGATGGATCTGCCCACAGTGGTCAGACACGCCAGGGATTCAGATTGAAGCAGGTCGCCATCCAGTGGTCGAACAAATCGTGAAAGAACGCTTTATTCCCAACGATCTCGAGCTACAACCCCAGCAAAACATGTTGCTGATTACGGGTCCCAATATGGGTGGAAAATCGACGTACATGCGTCAAACGGCATTGATTGTGCTCTTAGCCCATATTGGCAGTTTTGTGCCCGCGACACGTGCCAGTATCGGCCCTATCGATAAAATTTTTACCCGCATTGGTGCTGGGGACGATTTGGCTGCTGGCCAATCAACCTTTATGGTAGAAATGACCGAGACTGCGTACATTTTACAGGAAGCCACTGAGCTTAGTTTGGTGCTCATTGATGAAATCGGCCGTGGCACCAGCACCTACGATGGTATGGCGTTGGCACATGCATGTTGCGCCTACTTGGCCGATACGATACGAGCCTTTACCTTATTTTCAACCCATTACTTTGAATTGACCGATTTGCCCAATCAATATCCACAAATTCGTAATATCCACTTGGCAGCCACCTTAAGTACAGGTAAAATCATCTTTTTGTATCAAGTTGCACCAGGCGCAACCCATCGCAGCTACGGTTTAGAGGTCGCAGCACTTGCTGGAATACCTAGCCCAGTATTAGCAATGGCGAAAAACCACTTGGCGCAACAAGCAACACGCACTGGACAAGATAATGACATACCAACCCACCCTACGCCTGAAACGACTTCGTAAAACAGCTGCCATTCGTGATATGGTACGCGAGACACGGTTGCATCCAGCCAAACTTATTGCACCACTATTTGTTCATGCAGGTATCAATGACAAACAAGCCATCCAATCCATGCCTGGACAATATCAATTATCGTTGGCTGATTTGGATGAGGAAATCATCACCTTATCTAATTTAGGGATTCAAGCTGTATTATTATTTGGGATTCCAAATCATAAAGATGCAACAGGCTCGACCTGCCTCGATGAAGATGGCATCATTCAACAAGCCATTCGCCGCATCAAACAATTCAATCCTGATCTCACTGTCATTGCTGATCTCTGTTTATGTGAATACACCGATCATGGGCACTGCGGCATCTTAGAAGATAACAACATTGATAATGACGCGACAATCGCACAATTAGCCCAACAAGCGCTAAGTCTTGCAAAATCTGGTGTCGATTGGATTGCGCCCAGTGCTAATACCGATGGTATGGTAGGTGGCATCCGCCAAGAATTGGACAGCGCCGGATTTCACGATGTCACCATTCTAAGCTACGCCGTCAAATACAGTTCTTGCTTATATGGCCCCTTTCGCGAAGCAGCGCAAGGTGCCCCACAATTTGGAGATCGCAAAGCCTATCAAATGGATCCCAGTAATGCGCAAGAAGCACTACGTGAAGCCGCATTAGATATTCAAGAAGGTGCTGATTTACTCATGGTCAAACCCGCCATGCTGTATTTAGATGTGATTCATCGTGTCAAACAACAATTCCCGGAAGTGCCGCTCGCCGCTTATCAAGTCAGTGGCGAATTTGCTATGATCAAAGCCGCAGCAGCACAAGGTCTTGTCGATGAAAAACAGGCCATGGTGGAAAGCATCACTGCAATCCAACGTGCAGGCGCAGATTTGATCATCACTTATTTTGCGAAAGAATTGGCAACGCTGTTACGACCCTAAGCGCTGATAAATAGACTCATACCCTGCAATCATCTGCTGGCCGGTAAACAATGCTTGATGACGAGCCGCAGCGCCAAGTCCCAGGCTCGCTGCTTCTTCAGGCGTATGCCAGAAATAATCCAAAGCAGTTCGTAACGCCTGAGTATCATCAGGTGGCACCACTTTGCCCGTGATATCATGTAAATTGACATAAGAAGTCCCCGTACCCAATTCAGTAGAAATCATGGGCTTGCCCATCATGGCTGCTTCTAATAAAGACACACCAAACGCTTCGGAACGCAACGTGGAGGGAAACACAAACGCCAAACATAAATGTAGCAACGCCATTTTGTCTTCTTCTGAAATATTTCCTAAAAAATGGACGTGAGGTAGATTGAGACGCTGTGCTTGTTGTTTTAATGCTTGTTCACAAGGCCCATGTCCAACCAATATCAATGGATACTCACTGCCTTTCATCGCATCTAACAATACCGGCAATCCTTTATAATAACGCATGACACCGACAAACAAAAAGAAGCGGTCACCAAATCGATCACGCCAATACGCCAAACGTTCTGCACTAGGCACAGGATAAGACTGACGATCAACACCCAAGGGGATGACCTCAGCTTTTTCACGATACTTTTGCAGCACTGGGCTTGATGCTAGATATTGCGGTGACGTCGCTACTATCGTCCGCACAGATTGTAAAAAACGATGCATCAGCGGCGAGTACACACGTAATAATAATTTTTGACGAATCACATCAGAATGATACGTCACCACACTGGGGGTTTTAATCCGCCACATCAAATGCAACATATCTGAAAATGGCCAAGGGAAATGGTAATGCACCACGTCAAAGTTTTTTACGATGCGAGGAAAGTCACGCATCATATTAAACGACATCGGATTAGAAGCAATCGTCAATTGCTCACGATAACGCATGTTTTTAATGCCTCGAAATCCATCGATCACATCAGAAGCTTGCGGCGTTAACGACAAAACGGTATGTTTGAAATCAGGATTTGGTGTAGCGCCTAATTGCGCAATCACCTGCTCCGTACCACCCATAGTGTCATTAATAAATGTTTTGTAAACGTGCAGAATATTCATAATGCCATCAATTAGCGTGTGAAAAACTGCCCAATCATAGCTTGCTTAGCAAATTTTTTCCAGTACCTCTTGTACATGTTTCACTGCAATGATTTCTATGCCCTTGACTTGCTTTGGTGCGTTACCAATGGGCACAATAGCCGACTTGAATCCATGCTTCAGCGCTTCGCGCAAACGCTCTTGGCCAGAAGGTACCGGTCTGATTTCCCCAGCCAAACCTACTTCACCAAAAATCACCGTTTGCTGATCAAAAATTCGATTACGCAAACTCGACATCATCGCAGCAATCACTGCCAAATCACTGCCTGTTTCCGTCACTTTTACCCCGCCCACAACGGAAAGAAATACATCTTGATCATACATGGCTACCCCACCATGGCGATGTAATACCGCCAATAAAATAGCCAAACGATGTTGTTCTAACCCTGCTGTGATTCGACGCGGTTGTTGTCCGTGCGCTTCATCCACCAACGCTTGTACTTCCACTAACATTGGTCGCGACCCTTCCCAAGTCACCATAACGGCTGAGCCAGGCGTTGGCTCGGGTTGCTTAGATAGAAAAATTGCCGAAGGATTGGTCACCTCTTTCAAGCCACGATCGGTCATCGCAAACACACCCAATTCATTCACTGCGCCAAAACGATTCTTGACGGCACGAATCACACGAAAACGGCTGTCAGATTGTCCTTCGAAATACAAGACACAATCTACCATATGTTCTAAAACTCTGGGTCCTGCTAAAGCACCTTCTTTGGTCACGTGCCCCACCAGAAATATCGCGGTTTGTGTCATCTTGGCATAACGAACCAACATGGCAGCAGTTTCTCGGACCTGGCTGACCCCACCCGGTGCGGCACTGATACCCTCAGTAAATAACGTCTGAATCGAATCAATCACCATCACGCGAGGTTGCTCTTTTTTGGCATGATCTAAAATGGTTTCTACTTGCGTTTCTGCCAATAAGCGCAGTGATTCTAACGGCACTTGTAAGCGTTTGGCACGTAACGCCACTTGCTGTAACGATTCTTCCCCGGTGACATAAAGTACTTTCGTACTCACGGATAAATTCGCCAGCGTTTGCAATAGCACCGTGGATTTTCCAATCCCAGGATCTCCGCCAATCAACACCACCGATCCATCAACCAAACCACCACCCAAAACTCGATTGAGCTCAGACAAACCACAATCTAATCGAGTCTGATGATCCATCACCACATCGGCAATCGCTGTGACAGTCGACCGTTGATTTGCGTATTGCTTACCCCGTTGGGTAGACTTGGTTTCTTCTAAAATAGTATTCCAAGCCCCGCATTGGGTGCATAATCCCGACCATTGTGAAAATATTGCAGCGCATTGGCTGCAGACAAAACAGTTTTTAACTTTCATGGAGCCATTCTCTCATATAATGTCGCTGATGATAATGGCTCATCACAGCTTATCACTAGGAAAAACCCTGTACTGTGGTTATAATGCAACAACATGTAACATCGAGCTGTTGATATGAGCAAACCCGTAGGGCAATTTGAGCAATCCATGACCGAACTTGAAACCATTGTCACCCTTTTGGAAAAAGGTGAATTGGACCTCGAAGAAGCGTTAAAACAATTTGAAACAGGCATTAAAATGGCCCGAACGTGTCAAACAACCCTGCGCCAGGCAGAACAAAAAATTGAAACGCTTACAGCAAGCACCGCGGATGAAGACAAGGTATCTGATACCTAATGTCTGATTTACAACAATACAAAGAACGACATGAGTGTGTTTTGCATGGGCTGATCACCGCAACGCCTATCCCAGCACCACGCCTTAAAGAAGCATTGAACTATACTCTATTTCCAGGTGGCAAACGTTTACGCCCCCTATTGGTCTATGCTTGTGGCATCTTAGGCGCTGTGCCCGTCGAAAGTTTAGATATCATAGCCGCAGCCATCGAAATCATGCACGCATACTCCCTAGTACACGATGATTTGCCTGCGATGGACAATGATGATTTACGCCGCGGACGTCCAACCTGCCATCGCGCTTTCGATGAAGCCACTGCCATTTTGGTCGGTGATGGCTTACAAACACTAGCCATAGAGATGCTTGTTCATCATCTTCCCAAAACCTTATCCATGACCCAAGTCGTTGCTGTGACACAAATTTTGCTGCGTGCCGCGGGACCTTCCGGCATGGTCAGTGGCCAAAGTATGGATTTGTCACTATTGGGGCAAGCCTCTATCGATGAAACGACACTTGAAACCATTCACCACCTCAAAACAGGGCAATTAATGATTGCCTGTATCACTATGGTTCTCGCAGCCGGTGATTTCGCACCCCAAGAAGCCGATGCACTACGTCAATTTGGCCATCATTTGGGATTATTGTATCAGATGCAAGATGACTATTTGGATCAATATGGATCGACAACGAGTCTCGGCAAAGGCCGCTCGTCAGATTTAGCGAACCAAAAACAAACCTTTGCCAATCTGTACTCGCAATCTGCCTTAATTGCATGCATTCAAGAGCAGATTACGAAAGCACAACAAGCGCTAAACTTTTTTTCAGGCCGTTGTGATATGCTGGAAGAATTATTCATGAGCATCACCCAGAGGTGTCACACCTTGCCTCAACCCCTGTCGGTCAATGGCCAATGTAGGGTGTAAACCTATTATTATCAGTCCAGTTTTTAACCATGCCCGTCCCTTTAATAATCACCGCGCCAGGATAAGGCACTTCACCTACAAAGACTGGATCACCATTACTATCGTTGATATAAAGAAACGCACCAGTCTCAGCACAACCCTCTGTCCACTTACAGTTTTCAACAGTGGCCAGTTGATAATAAAACTGCCCTGCCGGTAACGTGAATTGCTCAACGGTACCCCCATTAAATAAGGTCCCATGGACCGTCAAATCGGTAGTGCCGTTATTAATCAATCGAATGGGACAACATGGCTTGGCAAACACGACAGAAGAACACAACAACCCAAGTAAAAACATAATTTTTTTCATTTGATACACTCCACTGATAAACTGGCCCCCATTTTATAAGAAAAGTCATTTCATGCAATCTTTAAATGCTACAATCTTGTCTTTCAAAAAAGGCTTGACACTACAAGCAGCACTCTCGTATACTTCGCGCTTCGACAGTTTGGGGTTATAGCTCAGCTGGGAGAGCGCTTGCATGGCATGCAAGAGGTCGGCGGTTCGATCCCGCCTAGCTCCACCAAGAGACCCAGGCACCATATTGTCCCCATCGTCTAGAGGCCTAGGACACTGCCCTTTCACGGCGGCAACAGGGGTTCGAATCCCCTTGGGGACGCCATTTTTTTAAAAACTGCGCGTCAAATATCAAGCGTGAATAACTACCGTCTTGCGTAGAGTGCGATAGAGAATAAAACCAGGCCCATGCCTGCGAACTCTAAGAGAGAAAGTTGCTCACCCAGAATAATCCAAGCAAGAATAACGGTCGCCACAGGCATCACCGCTGTCGCAAGAGATGCCATTGCGCCATCTACTCGTTTCGAACCTATCATCGAAAACACATAAAACAATCCTGAACTCAGGCTAATCACAGCTAAAACAAACCATCCTAAAACATGAACCATTGCTGGATCCCAATTGATAAAAAACAAGGCCGGCAGAAAAAGAATGGCATTAATACCATTGAGCAAAGAGGATGTTAAAAATATAGGAAGGCGATTTGAGTAAAATTTGCATAACACGTAGTACGCCGCCTCGGGTAAAAGAGAAAAGAGAACGATAAAATCCCCTAAGAAAGAATTCGCCTTACCGCCACTGTTAAATTTGTCATACGCAATAATGAACAGTCCGACTGTAGCAAAAATGATGCAGAATGCTTTCTGAGCAGATAACTTCTCCCCCAGCAAAAGCCAGGCCATGACCGCAATAATTGCTGGCAATGCACTGGTAATAATGCCGGCCATATTCGCACCCGTGTAGTTCAAACCGGTCAGCATCAGGCAATTAAACAATGCGCCTGCCGACACAGCTTGTGCGAGAATAAACCACCAATCACGCTTGGTCAAACTTGAAAAATACGACTTAATAGACTCTTTTCTTGCCGGCGTTGTCCAATGTAAAGGCAATAGCACCAAGCTGGCAAAAATAAAGCGAATGGCGAGTAACACAAGCACAGGCATGGACGACAAAAGTAATTTCGATGTCACAATATTGACGCCCACCATAACTTGAGCAAGGACAAGAAACATAATACCGCGTAAAAAACTGTTTTGTTCCATAATATGTCTACTTAGTGTTATGATCTTATTCCTAAATCATCATGCCTTTAGGAACAATAAAAATATTGTGGTTATCAGTTCCCTTTCAAACCCTGGGTGCATACTATCTTCGCAGCCACTTGGTAGTCAAGCCTATAAACGTTCAAAAATCGTTCTGGTATTAAATCCAAACAAACGTTCGTGCATTCTATGCGCGTATTCGTCAGTCATATTGGCAATATAATCACAGATTACCCGCAACGCATCGGATCGTTGATCTGCTGCTTGGTAAAGCTCGCGATTTTTTGCATCTAATAAATTCTCAGGGTTAGAACTGAATGCGTCGAATAAGCGTGTCACCACTTTTTGGCCACCATATTCAAAAGTTCGCGCCTCCTGGGAATCAATCACATAACGATAAATACAGGCTTTACAATACGATAACAATGGTTGCGCACTCGCATTCAACACCACATTGTGTTGCAGTATGGGGTGTTCAAAACCATCTTGGATCATAACAATCTCAACCGCTGTTATGAAATAATTCACCAATTCACCAATCGCTTCTTTACGTATTGATAGAGAATGAGAAAATAGCCGATCTAATAATTGTGCTGATTGCTTCGCCCAAGGGGTCGCTTTTAAACTATCTTGCAACGCTGCGCTATCAAACTGCTCACGACGAATCAATCGCAAATGAATGGCATCCTCTAAATCATGCACCCCATAAGCAATATCATCAGCAATATCCATAATGGAGCAATCAAAACTATGATAAGCGGCATGACCATGCTGATTTGCGCCAGGATCACGCACCAAAGACTGAAACAATGTTTTATCCTGATCTTGGAATGGAGATAATAACCAATCTACTTCGGCTTGTTCAGCATCAAAATAAGCTTTCGGCGGCAGCCAATCATTAATACGAATCGTTTTTTTCGAATCTAACGGTGTATTAGGCGTTGTCGTGGCAACCACTGTCGACCAGGGTACCGGATACTTTAAAATACCCAATAAAGAACGCCGCGTTAAATCTAAACCAAATTCCCCATAACTGGTCTCTACTTTGGAAAGTAAACGTAAGGTTTGCGCGTTGCCTTCAAATCCACCGTGATCACGCATCATATAGTTCAACGCAACTTCACCGCCATGTCCAAATGGCGGGTGTCCAATGTCATGCAACAAACAAATGACTGCAATCAAATCATCATCAGGCAACAAAGCAACATTCGCATCGTGTTGATGATGCCGCCATAAACTACGTACGATACTTGCCCCAATTGATGCTACCTCTAAAGAATGGGTCAAACGAGTACGATGAAAATCACCTTCGTCCGTGCCCAAAATTTGCGTTTTACGCTGTAAACGTCGAAATGCAGGACAATGAATAACTCTTGTTTTATCACGCTCATAGGGGTTACGCTGGTCAAGATGACCGCGTTGATGAGTATGACCAGAACGACGTTGTGTCCACATAATATTAACTTTTTTTGAATTATTGCTTAAGTTTATTGCAAAACTGCAGATAATCATAGTATCTGCACTAAAGGATGACAATTATGTATAAATTTTTGAGAATAGCTGGAATAAGTTTATGGGCGGTGACATTGTCTGCTTGTTTTTATGATGGCACAAGCCGGGGCCCCTATTTTTGGGATTCATTACCGGAAGAAGATACACCATTATATCCGGAGGGCTATGATTCCAATTATGGATCAAATGGATCTAATAGAGGCAGCAAAACAGTCGTTGTGCCAGAATCCTATCACCTAGGTGCATCAAATTCGCCTGTAGCATCGAAAGATGCCGATCGACAATGGGTGGATACGCAAAGCCCCAATGGCTATACCATCCAAATTGCACATGACCAAAAACCAGCACCTGTTGCGAAGAAGCTCTATAAAGCACCCAAGACTGAACGCAGTGCAGAAGTTAAATCACAGTCTGGTTCTTACCTAGGCTTATATGGTAGCTATCCCACTCGTGAAGCAGCAGAGTCTCAACTCAATGCCTTACCTGATGATCTTAAAAACAATGCACAAATCAAGCATTGGGGCATCGTGCAACACGAGATAAACTAAATCATCACTGACGTCTCAAAACGACCGCTTCGTTTACTCTAAGCGGTCGTTTTGTATCCATCATAATAAGTAAAACAAGACATCACTAAAAAAACCTTGGCAAGGAGAAGTTTTCAATGTTACAATGGTTCTCCAGCTAAATAGGGTAATATAGAAAATGTCAGAAAAAGTTCGTGGTACAGTAAAATGGTTTAATGAAAGCAAAGGTTTTGGTTTCATTGAGAGCAACGGCAAAGATTACTTTGTTCACTTCAGTGCAATTTTAGGCAGTGGTTTTAAAACACTGGCTGAAGGCGCAGCTGTTATGTTCAAGCCAGGTCAAGGTCAAAAAGGTCCTCAAGCTGAAGAAGTTGAAGTAGTTTAATCGACTACCTGATTTCAAAGCGAGTTGATCAAATAACCCGGGTATTCACTAGTGATTCCTGGGTTTTTTTTGTCTTCTAAACAATGAGCTTGTATCAAATCAAAGTTAAATCGTCTTCAAACCAGTAACTGTCGCAGTGGTGTCCGACACGGCGCCCACCCAACGATTAAATTCAAAACATTGGGATAAATAGGTATTCAACATCTGTTGCATGGATTGGGTCCAATCGTTAGCAGCAGTCCTCATCCAATCTTCATGGTTTAATTCACTTGATGTTTGATGCTGCGATTGTTGATAATAATCTAATGCTTGCGCCAAACCATGGTGCTGGCAGATGTTCATAAATTGAATATTACGAAGCATGGTTTGCAACATCGCGTGCTGAAAAGCATGACCTTGAATCCAGCCAGCGTATGGTGCTCCGCTGCCTTCAGCACGTTTTTTTTTCTCCATAACCGCACCCCTCTTAAGAAACGTACTGCCCGCCATTGATGGCAATATTTGATCCTGTGATAAATTCTGATGCATCATCTGCGAGGAAAGCCACTACTCGAGCAACTTCAGTGGGTTCGCCTAAACGTCCAACTGGAATTTCTGCGATGATTTGGTTTTTAATGTCCTCACGCACAGATCCTAGCATTTGGGTATTGATATAGCCTGGAGAAATGGTATTCACCGTGATTTGTTTGCCTGCCACTTCTTGTGCCAATGATTTGGTAAACCCATGCATGCCCGCTTTAGCAGCCGCGTAATTCACTTGTCCACGCTGTCCTTTTTGCGCATTGATAGAAGAAATGTTGATGATGCGGCCATAGGTATTCTGCATCATACTGTCCAATACAGGCTGGGTGAGATAAAAAACACTGTTTAAATTTACCGCAATTACCTGTTGCCAATCATCAACGGCCATTTTGTGGCATAATCTGTCGCGTGTGATACCCGCATTATTAACCAAAATATCAATTTTTTCATAACGTTGCAGTAATTCATCGACTGCGGCCCGGCAAGCATCGGCGTCAGAAATATCCAGATAAACTTTATCAATATCAAAACCCTGTTGCGCCTGATCTTCCTGCCAACGCGCAGCATGTTCATGATCACCTTTCTTTTGGTAGGTAGAAATCACATGATTTCCAGCAGAAGCCAAAGCCTGGCAAATGGCTGTGCCGATACCGCCCATGCCACCAGATACTAAAGCAATACGCTGATAATTACGTTGCTCTACTTTATTTGTCATATTTATCCTCCCGGCCAATGTTTAATCATCAGCACGTAAATAAGAAATTAAATTATTGGGTGCTTCATACAATCGAAATGCTTCTGTTTCACAAGGGTGATTCCAAATATCCGCTTCCGCCAAAACTAACTTGGCATCTCTATAACCCACTTCAATCCTTTTTTTGGTAATAACCTGAGAAAAATCATAATCTTTTGCCGCACCTCGATGTAAGCGCGTGCTATAACAGATATGAGCCAATGTGTGATGATGAGGCGTTTCTTCGTGCAGTAATTGTGCTATTTCTTGTTGCTGCTCTGGATTCACATACTTGGCAAGCTTTTGTAGTTCTGTCTGTAGAGCCTGATGGCGCGTATGGTGTCTTATCACCCGTCGCGCATGCGTGCTATAACTGATATCCTTTGAACGCTCATCAACCCCGTTCATATTTGTTGGAATAAATGGCACACCACCAAAACAATCGATCACAAAACATAAGGTATCTGTTGTGGGTCTAGCATCTAAAATGGCTTCTAAGGGCGTATTAGAATGAATCCCACCATCCCAATAATACTCCCCGTCAATTTCCATAGCTGGAAATCCAGGTGGCAAGGCCGCACTTGCCATAATATGCTCTGGACCAATTTTATAATGCTCGTTATTGAAATAAATCAAATGTCCCGTGCCAATATGCACTGTCCCTAAACTCAAACGAGTCATGCTTTTATTCAAGCGATCAAAATCCACCAAATCGATGAGCGTTTGTCGTAACGGAGAAGTATCATAAAAACTCAATGTTGCTGGTGTCCCCGCCATTTGCATATACGGAAAAGACCAGCGCGGGTAAAAAAATCCGGGTTGACCCATAACCAATGCCGACTGCGAGCTCAGTTTATTATAATTATCAGTCGTTAAGGGTTCATGACCCAAAATATCAAAAGGCGAATACCATGCAATGCGATCCCAAAATTCCTCTAGTTTTTCAATACGCTTTTCAGGGGCATTACCCACTAAAATTGCGGCTTGAATCGCACCGATCGACGTCGCAGCAATCCAATCTGGTTCAAATCCACCTTCTAATAATCCTTTCACCACGCCAAATTGATACGATCCAAGGCCTCCGCCACCTTGCATGACAAAAGCAATTCTAGAAAATCCATTGGAATGTTTAGGACGTGGGGTATTAAATCGTTCTGCATCAGGATTATTATATTCTGGATCACCAAGATGGTGATGACTGCCATGCTTCATCAACAACTCCGAAAAGCCGTGCCTTATTTTAAGATAGTCTATAAAAATGGATGTAGCAAATGAGGATATTTATAAACGGGGCGCTGACAACAAGGCCTCAGTTTCTCTAGGATCGTGTCTTTCATCTAGTACGACAGGTTGTGGTGGATGCTGGAGTGTAGGCACGTCTGAATGTAGCTCTCCTAACAGTTGGTCTAATTGCGTCAGTTCAGGGCTCACCAAATCATTCTTCAAAACAGCGGCTTTCAAGCATCGAAAAGTAAAATCAAGGTTCCAAACCAAAGCTGCCCATTGATAAATCTGAAAATAAATATGTTCTATGCCCAAAAAAGCCAATAAAGGTAAAGTAAGACCAAAAAAGGATATCACTGTAGGAACAACTGCGAACATAACTATTTTACCAATGTGACATAAAATAGCTCTGGTCGATAATTTCATATCATGAATTTCATACAACATTTCTTGGGCAGTGCCTGTATGAAAATCTTTACTCCTATCTGGACGCCATGGCGTATAATAAAGTGAACTTTCGAATACAAAACTGAAAAATCCGGGACGCGTCATCAAATTATAAACATCTCTTGTAGAAATATGAGTTGCAGCACCTACGCCAGCTTCTATTTCATTGACTTGAAATTTTTTACGAATACTTGACGTCATTGGTACGTCAATACTCTTACGATTCTCATCAATATAATGTACGATTTTATCATCGTTGTCCCAAACAAAACTTCCTGGTTCGTAACGTGATATATTGCGCTCTAGAAATTTCTCATGATACACACGATGCTTGGTCCGCAGATAATGCTTAGCCTCAGGAGAGGCCGGATTCTCTGCCTGCGCCGCCAACATCTCAATGATTTTTTGGCGTTTTGCCGGTGGTACAACCCCTCTTGACTTCGGAAAAGCCCCATACACATCGTTACCAATCACATTGAGAAGCGCATGAATTTGGGTACAACGTTGTCGAAACAAATCATTTTCTCGTGTTATGGTCATCGTTTCTAAAGCATGGGTTAGCCCGTTTGATGCTTCATGATAAGACCAATCTTCAAACATATGTCGATATGGTTTAATGTCAGACAGTAATAACTCAGGAATTTTTTTAGCCGCATCCTTTGATAGTTCCATGGCACATTTCTGTGGGTTATTGTGCCTCAACTTAGCCTCTTTCCCTAATTCATGCCACGTCACAGCATCGTTATAATGCCAATAATCTTTAGAATACCAGTGCTTTGGGTCCGGTTCTGGCTCACCTTTAGCACCATGAAACAAATGTCGAAAATGCTCACCATGTACAGTATTCATAGGAAATCGAGTTAAAACTGGGACATAGCTAGACCGATCAACGTACCAAAACTCAGATTTTTTTGGAGAATCCGGATCATCAAAAAAAACATATGCATTGTCACCTTCGCCCATGAAATCCGATGCCTGGGGCCTGCGAGACATTTGGTAAATATCACGTGTCGGCTTACCTGCTAAAATTTCTTTGATTTGCAATAATCCGACAATCCGATCCTGTAAAAAAGGATCCCAATGATCACTAAATAATGTCAACACTCGTCTAAAATAAGTGCCACCATAATGAATAGTCTTTAATGTCTCTTGAGTCATCGTAATGATAGGATCCTCGGGCACACCCAAAGGTAGTAACACATCTAAGCAATCATTGTGCAATTGCAGGCCAGGACCAAAATGCTTTGAGCGTATTTTCTTTAGTGCATATTTAGACACCGAATCGTGCATCGGATCTTTATAAATCAGATCTCCATACAAACCAGCAGACTTAACCTGCTCCCATGCCCTAGACTGTAATGTGGTATTAGGTAAGGAAATGATGGTCCCTCTAGAATTAATGTATTTGAGAACTTGTGTGTCTTTGTCCACAAAGAAACAGTGGCGCGCATGCTCGCAGATAGCACGTTGTTGCACATCAGTCTGAGGATAGTACAATTTAGGTTGCACTTTTTCATTAAGCTCTTGAACCATAGCTCTATAACGTTGTCTATCTTGACGCTCTCGACCCATCCCATCCCCTTTATGACCCAAAAAAATATAAATTGTCAATATATTGCGCATTTTAGCATTAAATTGAACTTATTTCAACCTAAAATGGGGGTAAAACCAGACATGCCACATCAAAAATATGTGGCAGCATGCATAGTTGAATGGTGCTTGTGCCTACGGCTGTGTGTCTGCGCTGGCTGGGGCTGTGTCTGTGGGTGCATCAGCTGAAGATGGCGACGCTGCTGCGGGTGTGGTAGATGCTGCAGAGGAACCACCAGCACCAGGCTTGCTTGCAGCCACTTGTCTGATTTGGGCTTGCAAACTATCTTGTACTTGTTTCAATTGCGCCTGATTTTGGTCACTCAGTTTTTTGATTTGTCCGTCCAATTCAGTTTTTATTTGCAACAATTGCGCTTGAATCTTGGTATTAAATGCTTGCATGCTCTTTTGCTGTTTTTCTTGAATCGTCTGTAATTGTGTTTGAATTTGTCCATTTAACTGCTGAATTTGTTTTGCCGTATCATCTGCGCCGGCAGAAGCCGCAGTCTCACCAACCAAACACATCGCTAACAATAAAATTTTTAAAGGCCTATTCATATCATCCTCCAATCAAGATATTCTCTAACCATAACAAGAACTTGAACGATTCTCAATGGTTGCAAGGCTGGTTCGCTTGGTATAGACTCGCAGCCACGGAAATGCCACAACGCCAACCGTCATGGATGATACCCTCAATGCGACAGCTGCGCTGCTCGTACAGCACAAATTGCTGAGCCAAGAAACCGCCTGGCAATGCCAAAAAAGCGCTATTCTCAATGCGTGCCGCTTCTTACCCTACGTGGTCCAACACAGTCAAATTTGCCCACAAACCATCGCACAATTACTTGCCGATCATTTTGGCTTACGCGTCGTTGACCTCAGTCAGATTGATCCCAGTACCCTACCCAAAACCAGCCACACAACATCGATTTTACGTCAACATCATGCCCTACCTATCGCCCATCAAGATAATCAACTCTATGTGGCAATCGATGATCCCCATCAACATGATGCTCTCAATGCCATTCAATTTTTAACGGGGTTGCATATTATTCCAATGATAGCAGCCACCACGCAATTATCACAAATGATCGAAGAAATACTCCGTAACGACGACCATCAAGACCTCACAGATTATCTATCTATGCAATCCCACATAATCGAACTTTCTCTAGACTCGACCCTTAATGTTGAAGATGAAGCACCTATCGTGGCCTTTGTACAACGCGTCTTTCAACAAGCCATCACACGCGATGCCACCGATTTACATTTTGAAGCCTATGCAGATTTTTATCGCATTCGCTATCGTAAAGACGGGCAATTATATCTATTAGCCTCACCACCTCAAGCAGTAGCCTCGCGCATCGCATCCAGACTTAAAATCATGGCAAATTTAGATATTGCCGAACGACGACGACCACAAGATGGACGATTCACAATGGCCCATGCACCTAATCAAACCATTGATTGCCGCATCAGCACCTGCCCTACCATTACAGGAGAAAAAATTGCCATCCGCATTTTAAGATCTCATCTGTGTCAACCTGATATAGCACAACTTGGCTTCTCTGATCGTGACAAAACCTGTGTCCACCAGGCCATGCAGCGAACACAAGGTCTCATTTTAGTCACTGGCCCCACCGGCAGTGGCAAAACAGTGACGTTATATGCAGCGCTGCAATATCTCAATACCGGTGACAAAAATATTTCCACTGCTGAAGATCCGGTTGAAATAAAGCATGCTGGCATCAATCAAGTCCAAATTAATCCTAAAATTGGCTTGGATTTTTCTAATGCCCTACGCAGTTTTTTACGCCAAGATCCTGATATCATCATGCTAGGAGAGATCCGTGATTTTGATACCGCAGATATCGCGATCAAAGCAGCACATACAGGTCATTTGGTTTTATCCACGCTACATACGAATAGCTGTGCAGAAACTGTAATCCGTCTAAAGCAACTTGGTATCTCTCCCTTTTTACTCTTATCTTCTGTAAGTTTGATTATTGCACAACGCTTGATTCGTATGCTTTGTCCACATTGCAAAATCCCCACTACCACTGGGTCCTATCGTGCAAAAGGCTGTCATCGTTGCCACGATGGCTATCATGGTCGGTGTGCCATTTTTGAAGTTATGCCTATCTCCAATGCGCTACGAGCATTGCTCATTCAACCCAAAATAACCGCAGAAAAATTAAAGGTTCAAGCTCACAAAGAAGGAATGTTGTCCCTGCACGATGCAGGATTGATTCAAGTCCAACAGGGAGTAACCACTGTTGAAGAAATTAATCGTATTACTTAACAAGTGGCGCCTCAAATCTCAGTCCCTAGCCAACACTGAGTATTTATTCCATTGGACCGGAATAACGCGCTTGGGAGATTCAAAATATGGCACCATCACCGCAAAAAATCGTAAGGATGTGCAACAAAAGCTACGCGCCCAAAGCGTGATCATCCAAAGCATCAGACGTTCTTATCGTTGGTCGCGTGCGCTCAACCCCATCGATCTGACCCAAATGCTACAACAATTGGCAACCCTCATCCACGCGAATATTTCCCTGGCACAAGCCATCACCCTATTATCTTCATGCCAAACCCATCCTAAAATGATCCATCTGCTTACAACAGTACACGCCGATATTGAATCAGGCTGTGACTTTTCAGAAGCATTACAGCGACATGCACGGTACTTCGACCCTCTGGTCTGTGCTTTGCTGGCATTGGGCGAACAATCAGGCACCTTGGCATCTATTTTAAAGCAAATTGCCCAACATCAAATGAAAAACCACGCATTAAAACAACAGTTCATCACCCTTCTTATTTATCCACTTTCAGTGCTGATCGTAGCCGGCATCGTCTCTCTCCATCTGCTACTAACCGTCATCCCCCAATTTCAAACGTTATTTCAAAATTTTCAAGCCACACTACCACCCAGCACTCGCGCGTTACTGAGTCTGTCTCATGGCGTTAAAATATACGGTTCAACCATCTTCATCTTAACCGTTGCAACATTAATGGTAATCAAAACCTTATATCGACATGTGGCACGCGTTCAACACGCCTGGGATCGCAAATTACCCCATCTCCCCGGCATAGGACGCTTATACCAAGCACAATATTTTGCACGGTCTTTCCATGCGCTTGCCATTGCGCATCAAGCTAGCCTTCCCATCACTGATGCACTACAATGGGTAGCTCGTATTGCGGGAAACTGTTGTTATCAACAAGCTTTTTTGCAGGTTTGTCATGCTTTGATACAAGGTGATTCCATGCAAACAGCGGTTTACCAAACCAAATTATTTCCTCAATGGGTGGTACACATGTTGCATTTGGGGGAAGAAACAGGCACATTGCAAGCACGATTGATGGATGTCACCCATTTCTACACACAACAAATTGATCAAGCCGTACAACGATTGAGTCGATATATAGAACCCATGCTCATGATTGTGCTTGGGTTTATCATTGGAGGATTAATCATAGCCATGTACTTACCAATGATTCAATTAGGAGCATTGATATGATCAGTAGTATTCTGAGCCTGACACAGCTGTACCCCATCAGCAGTATCCTAATCATCAGTGTTTGTGCGTTAATGGTCGGCTCAGTGCTATCCATGACTATTTATCGATTACCCCTCATCTTAGAACAGCCAGACTCAGCGTCATTTAATTTATTTTTCCCTCGATCCCATTGTGTTCATTGTAAAAAAACCATTCCTTTTTACTACAATATTCCATTATTCAGCTACCTGTATTTACGAGGTCGCTGCCATCATTGTCGACATAAAATTTCTTGGCGCTATCCAATCGTAGAAATACTGACATTGGTTCTATCCCTTCTAGCTGTATATACGTACGGCTACACATTCATCACATTGTGGGTATTGGCCTTTGTTTCGCTAACGCTGTGCCTGGGATTCATTGATTTAGAACATCAATTACTGCCAGATACGCTCACGCTTGGTTTACTTTGGCTAGGATTGCTCATGAATACGCAAAGCGTCTTTTGTACGCTACCGAATGCGGTGTGGAGTGCTGCTGGAGCTTATCTCTGTTTGTGGGTGGTGATGAAACTCTTTTGCCTCATCACCGGGAAAATAGGCATGGGGCATGGTGATTTCAAACTATTTGCAGCTTTTGGCGCATGGTTTGGCTGGACAGCGCTGATCCCGATATTATTAATCGCCAGCACCTTAGGTAGTGTCATTGGATTGAGCTATTTACGCATCACAAAGCAAAACCGCAACACCCCTATCCCATTTGGACCTTTTTTGTGTATTGGCGGTTTGGCGACCCTATTTTTTCCGATGCTGAAACAATTCTGAGAAAAAAGACGATTGATTAATACCCAATTCAGCAAAAATCTTTTGCACCCGGTCCCAAGCATTTTCTTGCTCAATACTGGCCACAACCAAATCAAATCCTGCATCTTTATCAGCCGGTACACCCCAACCATTGATATAGCACAATCCGCGAACCCGTTTGGCCTTGATGTGCTGATGTTTTTCCGCTGCCAATAAAAACCCGTGGACATCCTCATAAATCAATTTAAGCAACGCTGCATTGGAGTCAGAAGCAAAGATACCACTTTCTTGCAATTCGTCACGCATGCGCGCTTCTTCTAATAATTTTTGACCCACTAGAAACTGTGCTTCCGCATTATCCAAAGCCGCAGCAGCACGATAACAGGCTAATGCCTGCTCGCGTGCAAGTGGATGCTTTTTTTGCCCGGCAAGAGATTCATGTAATTTCGCCAATTCAAAATACAAAGCCATTTCTTTACGCGTCGCCTCGGTCGTCGACGTATGATTCAATCTTGCCGCACTCAACACTTTCAACTGTTTTTGTAGTCGCTTGATTTTAAACCGTTTTAACCATCCAAACATGATTTATTCTCTCATCCACTTGTAATGACCCATTGAAAAAACTCTGCAATAATGAAAATGACCACAATGATCATCACAATATTAAACACCAATCCTTTGGATTCGACTTTACTTTTTATACCTTCCTCTGTCGGTGGTGTTGGCCGTTTAAAGGTAGATATGCCAAAAATTTTTCGGTCAATTTTATTTGATATGATATCAGCCACCACAATTAATATCACCGCCGGCAATATTAATAACAAAAAAATCAACCAAGCAATACCATACTTCGATGTTGTATAATTTCCTTGCAACCACATGATAAAATTGTAAATAAAGTCTGGCACATTGTATTGAAAATCAAAAAACAGGTAAGGAGACAAATACAAACCAAATGCGAATAAACCCAAACCCAAAATCAGACAAATCAAACCGACAATGTAGAAAACATGATTTTGCTGGTAACGATCAGGTTCCATAAATTCAGCTAGATCCTTGCTAACATTAAATATCAAGATAACAGAACATCTACGGATTGCCAAGGGAAGCCTGTTGGAACAATCCTATGATCAGGAATCCCGCAATTGGCTAAATCCCACAACCCCCAATGCCTACAAGCTGCGGGTCGTGGCCTAGGAAAGAATTACTTAAAAAGATCGCGTGCAAATTGCTGCAAAGCGATGACGGCGCGATAAAAACCAGTTTGATTTAGACGATTATTGTCTAGTGATACCATCAAATAACCATTGGCTTGGCCATAATGATCTTTACCATATGTCACATTGCAATCCAAATGTGAGCGTAAAAAGTTTGCGATGGGTTCTTGAAAACTCTTTTGTACTAATACCGGCAACGTTTTGGTATCAGCCAGATCCGGCGCAGAAGCTAGCAACGGTTGTTGTATATCAAGGTAATCATCAAGTAGTTTCAGAACCAATTGTGCCCTTTGATGAAAAAGATCTGTGGACGCTTCCATATTAGTGTCACCTCCCTGCCTAAATTATTTGGGCTATTATAGCACATTTTTTGTGTTTAAAATATTAACAATTGTCTGAACAGCAGATTTAATATGTAATGCAGCAATTTTTTTGACGATCGCTTCACGCTGTGTCATCACGGTTTCAACCGCCGCTAATAGCGTTGTGGTGGTTAAGCGTTCCTCTTCAATCACATGACTCACACCCAAGCGCTCAAAATGGTGAGCATTTTGAATTTGATCACCACGGCTTTGAAGGCGTGGTAATGGGATTAAAATATGTGGTTTGGCTAAAACCAATAATTCATATAATGAATTGGCACCAGCACGTGTGATCACCAGATCGGTCGCTGCCAATAAATCGGGGAGCTCTTCATTGGCATATTCAAATTGCACATACCCTGCTCGTTTCTTGAGACTGGCATCAATTTTACCCGGGCCACATAAATGAATCACCTGCACTTTGCTCAATAGCGCCGTTAAAGATTGGCGAATACAATCATTAATCGCCCGAGCACCATGACCGCCACCCATCACCAGAATACAAGGTTTATCTCCGTGAAACCCACAGCGCTTCAAGCCTGCTTCGCGTGTTCCTTGTAATAAAGTCTCTCGGATTGGCGTACCTGTGACCACTACTTTTGCTTTGTTTTTGATATTACGTTTGGCCGCCTCAAACGTCACACATATTTTGTCTGCAAATGGAAAACTCAAACGATTGGCCAACCCAACAGAAAAATCTGATTCATGTACCACAATAGGCGTGCGTGTGAACCACCCACCTATCACCACTGGCAAAGCCACAAAACCCCCTTTGGAAAAAATGACTTGGGGTTTGAGTTTGCGAATCAGCCGAAAAGCCTGAACCATCCCTATAACGACACGAAAAGGATCTAAAAAATTTTGCCAAGAAAAATAGCGTCGCAATTTCCCCGTACTGATCTCATGATACGGAACATCTACTGCTTTAATCATATTGCGCTCCACGCCATGCGCTGAGCCAATATAATCAATCGTCCAACCTTGCGCCTGCAATTCTGGAATCAATGCCAAATTAGGTGTCACATGACCGGCAGAGCCCCCGCCCGTCAAAACAATTTTTTTTTCAATCGCTTCAGGATTAGATATTTTCATTGAGACACCACCAGTAAACTTAAATCAATGGCTCGTACCGATTTGGTCAACGCACCGACAGAAATATAATCAACGCCGGTTTGCGCCACTGCTGTCAGTGTCGACAAATCAATACCGCCAGACACTTCCAAGTCACAGACTCTGGGAACATTCAGGTTTACTGCTGCCGTCATGGTTGCAAGATCAAAATTGTCTAATAAAATTCGGTCCGGCTCACCCGACAAAGCTTCTTGAAATTCATCTAAATTTTGAACCTCTATTTCAAGAAAAATATCAGGCAAATTACATCGTGCAGCTGTAATAGCTTTGCTGATCGATCCGCAGGCTGCAATATGATTTTCTTTGATAAGAAACGCATCGTACAGCCCCATACGATGATTTTTAGCACCCGCACATGCAACCGCATATTTTTGCGCTTGACGCAGCCCTGGAATGGTTTTTCGGGTGTCTAACAATTGTGTGTCATAATCACTTAACGCTTGCACATAAGCATAAGTTTGCGTCGCAGTCCCTGATAAGGTTTGTAAAAAATTTAGAGCCGCACGCTCACCACTTAAAATAGCGCGGGCTGGGCCCTGGAGATGGCATAAAGACGCTGCTTGCGGCAACCATGCACCCTCTTCCACATGCCATTGACAATGAATATCCGGATCTAAGGTGGTGAACACTTCTTCCACCCAGGCTTGGCCACAAACCAACATCGGCTCTCGCGAGACAATCTCAGCTTCTATTTGTTGTGCTTCGGGCAACAAGCTTGCAGTCACATCACCAGAGCCCAAGTCCTCTGCTAAAGCACGTCGCACATCTTCTTGGATCGTCACTCCGCTACCGCCTTCTTTTTACGAGTATGGTATCGAAACTTCATACATAGCGGTGTCATGAATGTGGTGACCACAACCATCACAATGATGGCAGAAAATAGCGTATCTGGTATCACCCCTAACCCTTTGCCCACAGAAGCGAAAACCAACCCCACTTCCCCACGGGGTACCATGCCCATCCCTATCAATAGGCGATCATCGCGACGATTGCCGCCTAAGCCACTGACAACCTTTCCTATGACAGCCACCAACAACAAACAAATGGAGAATAAAATAACTTGTTTGTCTAAAAAGGATTCTAATTTCACTTGAATTCCAATCAACATAAAAAACAGTGGGGCAAAAATGGCTTCGAAAGGCGCCAATAAATTTCTAATGCTTTGCGGATCCTTGAGCTCTCGTTCGCGAGGTTCAAAAAACCCTTCATGAATGATAATCCCCGCCATGAAGGCACCAATGATGGTCGACATATGTACAAGTGTCGCCAACCATGAAAAACACATCAAAAACATGAAGCTCGTAAGGAGTTTGGCTTCCCAATGGTCTACAAAGGTCATCCACCCAATCATTTTTCGCAGTAACATGGGTCCAAGCCACAAAGACAGTGGAAAAAATATGACAGCCATAAAGAAAATACGACCAATGGTCCAAACATTGACAGCGCCCATCACAACCATCCCACTGACAACCGCCAAAATAATCAGACCCAAGACATCATCAATCATCGCAGCACCCAAGATGGTTTTAGCCTCTTCAGTCTTTAATTTTTTCATATCTTGCAATACGCGCACCGTGATCCCAACACTGGTCGCACATAGCGTTGCCGCAACAAATAAAGCGGTACTGAACTTGGCTTCTGGTAACAACCATTCAGTCACTAAAATACCTAAGACAATCGGCGCAATCACACCGATCACTGCAACCTTGGTTGCAGCTTTACCGGTTTTTTTTAATTCAGTCAGCGAGCTCTCTAAGCCGACCATAAACAATAAGAAAATAACCCCATAACTAGAAAAGGCATCTACCACAGCTGACACGTTGATCCACTGCTGTCCATTTGGACCTGACAACGCCTCAATGACTTCTTTGGCATAGGTAAAATTGTGGATCGAATCATAGACAGCGGTCTTCAGCGGAACACCTTTTAAGACGTGACGAATCACCTCAGATACAGCACCACCATCACGAAGAATCACCATCAATTGGATGCCTGCATAATAACAAACGTTGCCGACAATGACGCCCATTAAAAGTTCACCCAAGACCCCAGGCTGATCGAGGCATTTTGCTAAATAGCGACCGATGATTCCAAAAAATAAAATCAATGTACCCCAGAAAATGATTGAACTGCCTGGATCAGCATGCATGGCAATATAACCCCAATATTATAATGAAACCTCTGCTTCATTGGACAATATTTTTCCTAGAAAAACGCACGTATCTAGAACCGAATCAGGATTCAAAGACATACTATCAATCCCTTCTTGCATCAACCATTGTGCCAAATCAGCGTGATCCGACGGACCTTGACCACAAATACCAATATATTTTCCTTGTTGTTTACAAGCTGAGATTGCCATATGTAACAACATTTTTACTGCCGCATCACGTTCATCAAATTGCGCAGCCACCAATGCAGAATCTCGATCAATCCCTAAGGTTAATTGGGTCAAATCATTGGATCCAATAGAAAATCCATCAAAGTAATTTAAAAATTCATTGGCCAATAAGGCATTAGCTGGAATTTCACACATCATAATGATGCGCAAGCCCTTCTCACCGCGCACCAAGCCTTCGCTGGCCAAACGGTCAATGACAGCTTTGGCTTCCGCTACCGTGCGTACAAAAGGAATCATGATTTCGACATTGGTGAATCCCATGTCTTCACGCACGCGTTTCACAGCACGACATTCCAATGCAAAACAATCAGAAAACGCGGGGGCCACATAACGCGATGCACCACGAAAACCCAGCATGGGATTTTCTTCTTGCGGTTCGAACTGATCGCCACCAATCAAGTTGGCATATTCGTTGGTTTTAAAATCAGACAAACGAACGATGACCGGTTTTGGAGAAAACGCTGCGGCAATCGTTGCAATCCCTTCCTTCAGCCGTTCGACATAAAACTCAACGGGTGACTCATACGCAGCCGTTTTTTCAGCAATCGTCTGCTTCAACGCTTCATCAGTCAAGGTGTCATAATTCAACAATGCCTGCGGATGAATCCCAATGGTATTGGAAATCAAAAATTCTAAGCGCGCCAAGCCTACGCCAGCATTTGGAACAGATTGAAACGCAAAAGCTCGTTCTGGATTACCCACATTCAGCATGATTTTAACTGGCAGCGTCGGCATCGTATCTAGGCTTAGAGACATGCACTCAAACGGCAAAATATCTGCGTAAATAAATCCGGTTTCACCCTCCGCACAGCTGACTGTCACATCAGCGCCATCATACAATTTATCTGTGGCATTGCCACAACCTACCACTGCAGGAATACCTAATTCTCGCGCAATAATCGCTGCATGACAGGTACGTCCCCCACGATTGGTAATGATTGCTGCAGCACGTTTCATCACCGGCTCCCAATCAGGATCGGTCATATCAGAAACCAACACATCCCCAGGTGAAACCCGATGTAATTCTTTCACATCACGAATCACACGGACTTTACCCTGACCAATGCGCTGACCAATACTGCGGCCTTCGACCAGGACTTCACCGCGTTGTTTCAAATGATAACGCTCTAAAATTTGTTGGGATGCACGGCTTTTCACCGTTTCTGGGCGAGCTTGGAGAATATACAAACACCCATCCACACCGTCTTTCCCCCATTCAATGTCCATGGGACGGCCATAATGTGCTTCAATGGTCAGTGCGTGCCGAGCCAGTTCTTCAATTTCAGCAGTCGACAAAGAAAATTGGCGTTGTAACGCTGCAGGCACTTTCTCTGTGGTGACCGCAGACTCTTTACAATACACCATTTTGCTGGTTTTAGATCCCAAATTACGTCGAATCACCGCTGATTTTCCGACTTGTAACGCTGGTTTGGACACGTAAAATTCATCAGGATTGACCGCGCCTTGCACCACCAACTCCCCCAACCCATACGCAGACGTGATCAACACCACTTGATCAAACCCAGATTCCGTATCCAGCGTGAACATCACACCACTGGCCGCCAAATCAGAACGTACCATTTGTTGCACACCAACAGACAACGCAACGGTATGGTGATCAAAGTCCTGATGGGCTCGATACGCAATCGCACGGTCATTATACAATGAAGCAAACACTTCTTTGATGGCAATAAAAATAGCGTCCAATCCACGGACATTCAAAAATGTTTCTTGTTGTCCGGCAAAAGAAGCATCTGGCAAGTCTTCGGCAGTTGCAGAAGATCGTACCGCTACCGTAAAGTCTTCATGGCCAATTGTGGTTTTTAAAGCTGCGTAAGCATCACGAACATCTTGCTCAAATGCAGGAATGAGGGGCGCTTCTTTGATCCAAGAGCGGATCATGTCGCCAATACGTGCCAATTCTTGGATGTCATCGACATCTAACGATTCTAAACACTGGTAGATTTTTTTATCCAAGGCATTTTGGGCTAGAAAAGCCCGAAACGCATCCGCTGTCGTCGCAAATCCTGCTGGGACCGCCACTTTGGCTGTAGACAAATGCTGAATCATTTCACCTAGAGAGGCGTTTTTCCCACCAACTTGTTCAATGTCTTTCAATCCAACCTGTTGGAAATCAATCGTATTCACACCGCCCTGCATCCTAACCCCTAGGCCATCATTATAATTCGTCCATTGTACTGAGTTTTTTTAGGTTTTACAAAATAAGGTGAACACTTATGTCATTGAACAAGATCCTCTTTCTTCTTCTGGTGAAGAAGGCAATATCTCTTCTAAATCATGCTCAAGGCCAACCACCATATCTTCTGGACAATCTTGCTCGTTAGCTTCCGTGGCATTCAACGGCCGTAATCGATTAATCCTACGTGCAAACTCATATACAGGCTTCGGATCAATTGCAGCTTTCATCTGTTGATCCGGTGCAGGTGATGTTCGACAATCATGAACCCATTGTGCCAACGCTTTTAAGCCATCCCAAAGACGCAATCCCAAATCTTTGATTGCAAAAAATAAATTCTTTAACCCAGACACAAAGGTATACTGCAATCTAGACACCTTGATCTGCCACCACAGTGGTCTTAAAATATCTGCTTTAACCTCCTGTAGCGCCTCAATGGTCGATGTATTCGCAGCCGCAGAGATTCTAGACGTTTTCCCTGCGCCTTGAACAGCGCCTAAGGCTAGGCTAGCCCCTAGCTCGTTTTTGCGATACGGCAAACGAATCGCTCTCAAGTCTGCAGAGACAAGCCTCAACAACCTTGCATTAGAATCAAGACTACCTGTTGAAACAAGAGCACCCTCATCATCAAATGCTTCACCACCGGTAATAGTACATCGATGATAATGGCAAAAGCACGCTGTGATTTCTTCTACCAAACTGAAAAAATCTTGCAGAAGTCTCTTCGCAGGTAAGGTATTAGCGTCAAAAGAATCATCCATATTGGGCATTGTCATAAATTTATCTTTCAATCGTGCGCTATCTTTTGTGCGTAAAATATCAACAAACAATAGCATGCGTTGTGCTGATGCTTGAGCTTCTTCTGAAGACTGGCCACTTGATTTAAAAATCAAGGCAAGATCTTCTTCTTGCAACTGCCCAATAAGCATATTCGCATTCAGAAGCATTTCTGGATGAAAGAGTATTGGCACCAAATGCCCTATGGCAAGATCAGCAACCTTGTCCCAATTTAGCGAGCGAGCAAATACTCGCCAAGAAAAAGGGGTATCAATAAAAATACGATTGGATGCACCTTCTTGCAAATAAATTTCACGTGACGTATCAATTGCTGTTTCAATCATCGCCAGTTTCTGCTTCGCACAAGCAGATAATTCTAATATGACAGCTGCCTGCGCAGTAATCTTTTCTAGCTTCGTTGCACGTATGATTTTCAAATACGTTTTATCCGGAGAAGCGACCGGTGTGTCGGACAAACTTTTTTCATGTTGCGACAATTGCTTTGCAATGCGCGCATTTTCCCGATAATTGAATAATGAAAAAGAAGATTGAAATGTAGAAATAAACGCTCTTATGACAGATGCAATCGGGTACGGATGTTGAATACGTGCTATTTCTTCTTCTATTTTATCCATCGCTTTGGCAATGACGCGACTCATTTGGGTTCGGCTGAGATGCACATCAAAATTATTTTTGGCGTTTAGTGCGCGTAGTGAGCTTGCAATTAATTTTAAGATATCTCGTTTCAGCTGCTTCTTATTGATACTACCATCTGCTTTTTTGTGCTGAAAATAAGCGAGCATTAATTTGTCAGTCAGCTCTTCTCCTAAAAAATCAGTATACGCTTCATCGTATCGAGCTTGTGCTTTAAAATAATCAGGATAATAATCCTCTTGTTCCAATAATGCCAAATCAAATTGAGGCTGTACCGATCGCCCTAAAACATGAATATAAGCCGGTTTTTGAGTGTCATCTAGACCACGAAGACGCCCTGTGCTCTGAATCTGGATTCGAGGACTGTTATTCATCGCTAAGTTGTGTTCAATGACCGACATCACCGTATGTAAATTAGGGTCATTGAATCCTATGCTTTTTTTATTAGAAACATAGCACCCTACAAACCCATATTTAAACAATTGATCCGCCATATCTTCGGTAAGCGTCTGTGAATATTGCGGTTTAAAAAATATGTCCTTGACAGGCGCACCCATCAGGCCAGCCAATTGCTCAATAGAACCACGAGGACGCTTTTTCGCAGTTGATGACAAATGCCCCTCTTCGAAGGCAGCAGATTCCTCTTGTTCCATATGAGAAAAAGGTTGAGAATCAACAATTGGTGTTTCTGCATCCTGCATCCCTGCCATCACTGAGATGACTTGATATTTTTTAGTGTAGGCTTCAAACTTCGACTGAAAAAAATAGCCTCCTTTATCACATACAGTGGTATAAATATCCTGATCCAAAAACCAATTATCACAAAACTGAACATAGTTATCTTCAGGCAAAGCCGGCATCTGCCGAGAAATTGCAGTCAAAAGAGGTGCGATGTCCTGTGTCGCCTCGTAACCAATCTCGGGAGTTAATTTTTCCGCATAATAATCCTGAGTACGTATTTGAGCCTTTTTCCGCACCAACTTTACAAAATCTGGCAAGGATTTTTTACGTCGTTGGTTTTGTTCTATTTGACTCATCTCGGTAATATCCATGAGCACATATTCTACTAAATAATGAAACATATTAGAGCAAACTTGCTGGAGTAACCCCCGTTGAGCGATAGACTTCAATCTATCTGCTGCAGCCTCTGATAACCCAGCACATTGCGATTGCCAGATGGCGTCATGTTCTGCGTCAATCAGATCTGTAATAGCATCTTTATTAGAAGCCAAGAGCGTCCCAGCACCCCCATTCGGCGATAAATCGCCTTCATGATACACCATGGGAAACTTGTTCTCGGAGCTATCTGGCTTCTTGTGCCACTCATGAAAAAAGTTCACCAAGGAGTCATTATCATCAATAAGACAAAGCATTTTTCTCGCCATTGGAACTTGCACACCCCAACGCAGATTGGTTTCTTCGGCATCAACGAAAATTTGGAATGGCAATTGATCAATCACAGTTCTAGATGAGGAACTAACATCCTTAAATACAAGATTACCGAGACGCATCATGAGTTCATTAAATATTTTGGACTTCCATTTTGACGTGTGCTTACGATTCAAATCCAACATAAAACTCGCACGCAAAGGTTTGACCACAGGGAGATGACCTTGGTTTGCTTGTTGTTTTTGTCCTGGCGACATTATAGCCACTGGCTTAGAGCCCGCAAACTCATACGTTTCGCGCGTCGGTGTGGCGGTTAAGAACAACGCCAAAAATTTTTCAGATAATGTGAATAATCTTATTTTTTGACGCTCATAACGCATGACAACATGCTGCTCATCAACAGTTATGAACGTATGATCAGTTGGAGCTGCTAACAACGCATCATAATGATGATCCAAAAGATACTTACTAGAAGCAACAATGATCTGCCCAGGCGTTTGTAAATCTGGCATCTTTGCATCGATACCACGCACCACTTGAATGCGCTCAACCACATCATCGGCCAGCAAACGACGCATATCGCTACAAAATTGCGTCACGAGATGATCTGGCATCGTAAAAATACCGGTCAACTTAGCTCGATATAAAATATGCATCCACAGCGCTTGCACAAAGGTCTTTCCAGTACCTGTCGCCAACGCAACTAACATCGCTGACACATCTTCTTCACGACGTATTTTTTGAATGATATTATTCAACGTCACCAAATGGGTACGATACAACTCGATTTTCCCCGGGCCGCCAATCACAGAATCAGCATCCAAACGCACTGCCGAACTATCACGATCGAGAACAAACGTTTGCTGTGCCAACAATGTTGCTGTCTCTCGATCTGTATATTTATTTGGAGCTTTTGTAGAAACACTAGGATCTGCAAGCGGACGCGCTAGTGTCACAGCAAACGTGCTATTCTTCTGACAACTTAATGTTAATTCATAAGATTTATCCGCAATCCAAATCTCTTGCTTAAAATTATTTCTATCTATACTTTCACGGCAAAGTTCTAATAGCGTACGCGAATCACTATCATTCATCGAATACTGACATACCTCCTTGGATCGCATAAAATCAAGCGCTAGATATTTTCGGTGTATCTCTTCAGCATGGTGCAATAATGTTTGTTTTGTAACGCTATCTAATTTCATAGTAAGGCATAATATAATCAAAGTGGCGCGATTTTATCACCCACTTGACTACCATTCAAGGTTCCACTCCAAGTAAACCAAACTTGGCAACCCCGTAGATGTTCACTTTTGAGACTGAATCCACTATCATAGTTTCTTTAAGATCTTGAGATGTACCACCATGACGCTTTCTGCATTAAATGCCATTTGTCCAATTGATGGACGCTATCTGAAAAAAACTGTGGCTCTGAGCCCTTTTTTCAGTGAACAAGCCCTTATTTATTACCGCTTATTGGTTGAGGTTCGCTGGTTGGAATCTTTGGCTGCCAATGAACAAATTCCTGAAGTCCCTGCTCTCGATGAACATGCTCATACCATTTTGGAAAATACGCTCAACCAATTTGACGAACACGAAGCCCTCAAAGTCAAAGCGTATGAAAAACAAACCAACCACGATGTAAAAGCGGTTGAATATTACTTACGAGAAAAAATAGAACACGAGCCTGGCTTACATGCCTATAGTAGTTTCATCCACTTCGCATGCACGTCAGAAGACATCAATAACGCTGCTTATGCGTTGATGATCAAAGATGCCATTGCCCAAGTCATTCAACCAACCCTGGCAGAAATTACTGGCGGTATGACGTTGTTGGGTAAACATTATGGCGATTTACCCATGTTGGCACGCACCCATGGCCAACCCGCCACACCTACGACCATGGGTAAAGAGCTCATAAATTTTGTATCTCGCCTCAAACGACCCTTACAACAATTGGTCGAGATTCTGATTTCTGCAAAATTCAATGGCGCCGTCGGCAATTACAATGCGCATTGCATTGCTTACCCAGAAGTGGATTGGCGGAAACACTGCGCCCAATTCATTACATCCTTGGGGTTATCTTTCAGTCCCTACACTACCCAAATTGAGCCTCATGATGGCATTGCTGAAGTCTCTCATTTGATGATTCGCATCAATACCATTTTGCTTGATTATACTTGCGATATCTGGACTTATATTTCTCATGGTTACTTCAAACAAAAAACCATTGCTGGCGAAGTAGGCTCTTCAACGATGCCACATAAAGTCAATCCCATTGATTTTGAAAATGCTGAAGGCAATTTAGGATTGTCGAACGCACTGTTTGAGCATTTTGCCAATAAATTACCACGCTCCCGTTTGCAGCGCGACTTGTCAGATTCCACCGTACTGCGAAATTTAGGCGTTGCATTTGGCTATGCTCAAATTGCCTACCAATCCATCGCGCAAGGAAATGATAAATTACAAATCAATCGTGACGCATTAGCCCACGATCTCAATCATAATTGGGATGTGCTCTCCGAAGCCATTCAAACCGTGATGCGGCGCTATCATATCTCCAATGCTTACGAGCAAATGAAAGAATTGACGCGTGGTCATGGGATTGAACAAAAAAAATTACAAACCTTCATCCAAACCTTAGATATTCCCGAAGACGCCAAGCAGCGTCTATTGGAGTTAACGCCAGATACTTACATCGGTCTGGCTCAACTTTTGGTGAAAGCATTTTCATGAGTCTATCCCATTCGCAACAGGGAAGAACCTTAGAATTTGATGCACTGGTCATCGGCTCAGGCTTGTCTGGTTTGCATTATTGCTCACAATTGTTATTACACAAGCCAGATGCACGCATCGCACTTTTGAGTAAAGTTGCAGCAAAAGAATGTAACAGTCGTTACGCCCAAGGTGGGGTCGCGGCGGTCTCTCTCGAGGGTGATTCAATTGCGTCACATATTGACGATACGCTACGCGCTGGAGATGGCTTATCTTATCAGCCTAATGTAGAAGCGATTATTAAAGAAGGCCCTCAAGCCATTGCTCAATTGACCGCTTATGCCGTTAAATTTCGTGAAGAGTTGGCGCAAGAAGGCGGACATTCTCATCGTCGTATTTATAATTGTGGTGATCATACCGGTGAAATATTAATTGACCGCCTCCTGGCTTGGGTCAAACAACAACCACAAATTCAGATTTTTGAAAATCATATCGCGGTGAATTTGATCACCCACCACCACCCTCATCACTCAGAAAATCAAGGCGAAGTTTTGGGTGCTTATGTCTTAGATGTGAATACCCAGCTCATTCATACTGTATTGTCCCACTGCGTGGTCTTGGCAACAGGTGGTGCGGGGAAAACCTATCGTTATACGTCTAATCCAATGATTGCGACGGGTGATGGGGTGGCCATGGCTTATCGTGCAGGCGCGCGTGTCGGCAATATGGAATTTTATCAATTTCACCCCACCCTGCTCTATCATCATAGTTTACATAATTTTCTCATCTCAGAAGCCGTTCGAGGTGAAGGAGCGATATTAAGGCGTCCTGATAACGGGGCCAACTTTATGCACACCTACGCCCCAGAACAATTAGAATTAGCCACTCGTGACGTGGTATCACGCGCCATTTTTAATGAAATCGAGCAAAGTGAACATCATTATGTGCATTTGGATATCACACACCAATCCAAAGCCTTTTTGCGTAAACGCTTCCCGCAAATTTTCCAAACCTTACACGACATTGGCATCGACATGAGCCAAGATATGATTCCAGTCGTCCCTGCCGCTCATTATCAATGCGGTGGTGTTCTGGCAGATAATCATGGTCGCAGTGATTTAAAACGCTTATACGCGATTGGCGAGGTCGCTTTTACTGGCTTGCATGGTGCTAATCGTCTGGCGTCCAATTCTCTACTCGAAGCAGTCGTCATGGCATCTAATGCTGCCAAAGCATCGGTAGATAATATCACCACACCCATCCAACCTTCCATCGCAATTCCCAATTGGCGATCGGGGACAGAAGACAACCCACGCCGTGCGAGCCAAATTCATGCCCATTGGTCAAGTTTACGTGGTGAAATGACGTCTTATGCGGGTATTGTCCGTACAAAAGCGGGCTTGATGGATTTGCTCCAATTAATCACCAAACGTCACGCGATTATTGAAGAATATTATTGGAAACATCGTCTCACGAGTGATTTTATTGAATTACGAAATATTGTTTTAACTGCAGAACTGATTGCCCGTGCTGCCCTTTCCCGACGAGAATCTCGCGGCGGTCATTACCGCGAAGATTTTCCGCGTCAGCATGCGCAAGCACGTAAAAGCACTTCTCAAATGAGTATCCCTATATGTTGAAATCAGAAACCAATTATCATCCCCAACGCTCCAAAATGCGTATCACCCAAGATATGACGATTTGCCAAGCGGATTATCCCTTGGATTGGTATCAACCAGAATTCATCCCTTATGCAGAAGAATATCTTGCGTTGCCCGATCGCAAATTAACCACCATTTTAGCGTGGATGACACCTTATATGGAAAAAGCCAAAGCACACTTTGGCGATCAATTATTACTGTTAGCGCATTATTATATGGGCGGTGATATCGTGCGTCTGGTAGAACAATTTGGTGGACAAATTGGCGACTCTTATCAATTAGCATTGATGGCGGCCAACCACCCAGAAAAGTCTGTGATCATCGAATCTGCGGTGCATTTTATGGCAGAGTCCATTCGCATTTTGGCGCATGACAACCAACAAGTTTATATCACCAATCCAAAATCTGGCTGCACCATGGAAATCTTAGCCAAAGATTTTATGGTCGAGCCGGCGATACAAGCACTGAATGAACGCTACGGCGAAGATGCAATCTTACCCGTGTGCTATATGAACACCTCCGGCCGCGTCAAAGCCATGACAGGGGCTCAAGGTGGTGCTGTATGTACCAGCTCCAATGTTAAAAAGATCATTCAATGGGCACGCGGCCAAAATAAGAAAATCCTATTCATTCCTGATCAACATATGGGACAAAATGTAGCGTATTGGTTAGGGATCAAAAACCTAGCATTCTGGCCTGGCGGCACCGCAGGCGCACAATATCAGCTCGATGCACAAGCGCAGTCCGTACTCGATCAATTTGACCGTGCAGAGATGATTTTATTTGGCAGTGAATGCGCGGTACACACGCACTTTCAAGCCAGCATGTGTGACTATTGGCACGAAGAAGGATACACCACCATCGCGCATCCCGAGTGCCGTCTCGAAGTCATTCGTAGTGCACAACACGCCGGATCCACTGCGTTTATTTGGGATTATGTGGTGCATGATCGCGCCAATACTGGTCGCTATGCCATCGCCACGGAAAATCATATGGTGGACAATTTACGTCAACATTGCCAGAAGCTTGGCATCACTGTTGTCAATCTTGCAGAAGCCCCCACAGATGCCAGCAACCAAGGTGTGGGCTGTGGTTGTGCGACCATGTCACGCAATGATCCCCCCCATTTAATTGGCTTAGTAGACTTGTTATATCAGGGTAAACCGATGGCATATAATGAAGTTCGCGCAGGCGATGTAGTATCTGAACACACAGGAATACGTCAGCGGCTCGAAACGCAAGATCAAGATTGGGTGATTGCACATGCTAAGAAAGCGTTAGAGAATATGATTGCGATTACGGAAAATCAGCAGTATCCATAATAGATTTTTAATTCAAAAATTGGGCACTATTCACTAATATAGTCTATATATAAGGTATGCCTGTGTACTTTTGATTCCGATGCCCATCGACAAGATCAATCCTATAAAAATTGATTTCCCAAAACTGGATGACGGCAAACAAAGCTATACCAGAAAACTCCGCCGAGCCCTCATACCTGACATTGTCCATTTTAGTAACACCATAAAACGTAAAGCGGAAGATCTTGGCGTGGAAGAGCAAGCCCATATCCAACCTCTGATGTCTGAACTCGCACAACTTGATGGTTTCATTGACGCTTATACTCAAGCACAATCTACTGAAGAAAGTACAGTCATACTCGGTAAAATTGAAGCAACCACAAAAGACATGGCACAACGCCATTCAGACAGCATCATGCCAGAAGATACGTTTCACCAAGAACCATATGAAAAATTACTTGATGCTCTCAAAAATCAAGCGCAGATTTGGACCGTTCAACAAACACTCATTACCGACATCCAACAACTTGATACACTAATTTCTAACTATAGTAAGGCATCATCTCCAGATGAAAAAATGGTGTTGATTGCTAAGATTGAAGCAACCATGCAAGCTATGGCTCATAAATATCCTGACGAAACTATGAGCGCATACCCTGAACATGAGAAAACGTATAAAAAATTACGCGACGCCATCGAAAACCAAGCGTATGTTAGCCCTTTCCGCCCTGCCCTGATGCCTGATATAAAACAGCTTGGTAAAACGATCAAATACAATGCGGAAAAATTTGGCGCGGAAGGACAATCCCATCTCCCTAATCTCATGTCTGAACTCGCACAGCTTGATGGTTTCATTGACGCTTATACCCAAGCTCAATCTCCTGAAGAAAGAACACAAGCATTTAGCAAAATAGAATCCATCACAATAGCAATGGCACACCGCTATTCAAACAATATCGTGCCTGAAAATACGACGCATCAAGAAACATATAAAGAGTTACTTGACGCTATCAAAACCCAAGAACAAATCTGGGCATTTCATCAAACCCTCATTGCTGACTTCGAACAGATTTATGCGCAAATTGACGACTATAATAAAGCGTTGTCTCAAAATGAAAAAATGGAATTGATTGCTGAAATTGAAACCACCATGCGAACTCTGGATCAGAAATACCCTGATGGCGCCGTGCGTGCTTATCCTGAGCATGAGAAAGCTTATAAAAAATTACACGACTCAATAAAAAGCAGAGCATATCTCCTTAAATTCCACCAAGCCCTTACACCTGATATTGCACATCTCAATAATCTGATTGCAATCTATCATCAAGCCCAAACACCCAATGAAAAAAAACAAGCGATTTACATGCTTGAAACTGCAATGCTAGACATAGATCGTAAATATCCCGACGACCTCATGCGTATATGTCCTGATTATCACTCAACCTTTCATAAAAATTTATTTAGCGCCATCCAGCAAGAAAAAAAAGCGCTGGGCTTATTGCCTGATGAATCCACTCTAAATTTTCAAGAATTTGTGGCATTAATGCCTCCAGAAAAAATTGACCGCATGCTACTTATTTTAATCACGCCAGGATTTACACGTGAAAAACTCTACGATGTTTATGATGCAGATGAAAAAGGTAGAAATGTATTTTTGGCGCTGATAGATAATTATGATATTGAAATCATGAAAGGCAATAATTCAAAAAACTTTACACTTACGGATAAAACAACCGATGCCATTACTGTTTTAAAAGTTGAAAAACGTATGAGTGTACCCAAAGAAGGCGCACACCATTTGAGAACACATAGCATGGCCGAAACGTTTACGCCAATTCAATCTGAAAGACAAGCCATGTGTATTGATCCAAATACTAAAAGCGCGACGGTCAGAACAATATTATTTACCACATTTGAGCAAGGCGGAGATTTAGAATACCATGCCAAAACTCATCCCAACCTAGAAAAAAAATTAGACGACGCCCTATTTATTTACATTCAAATGGCTTTGATCTTGGAAAAAATACAAGCAGATGGCCACGTTTTTTTAGATATGAAAAATAGCAATTGGCTCATCGACAGTTTTGGTGAACTGTTGATTGCAGATACTAAGTCTTTTTTATGGTCAGATGACGAAGAAGAAAGAGAAGTCCAACGTACACACATCAAAAATACATTTTATAGCGTGCTTTGCTCGTATCAAATGAATCCTCCTGAGTACTATGATTATGCAAACAAAGATGCTTCTATTTCCGTAGAAAAATTACATGCGTTTATGCTGGGTAAAAATTTGTATCAATATATGGAAACATGTGAGGCTAATGGATTTCTGCGTCTTGATCAAATGCGAGATATGCAGAAATTAGAAAATATCAAAAGTAAAGATTCATATATTCATAGAGCTCGTGATTTGCCCTTTACCAATACTATTTTTGAGACAGAACGAGGTAAAGAAATAAAACGCCTTATTGGCATGTTAGTCCTTGAAGATCCAGAAGATCGCATCACCCTACAAACACTTATTGAAAATCTTGCCTTTATCGCTTACCCAGAACTGGCCACAGTGTATGATCCAGACTTGCTCGCTCTCAAAATCCAAAACCATCAATTGCTTAAAAGCATTGCCGCATTTAAAATCAATGGTGATGACACGATCATCACTGCATTTGTGGACGCACAACGTGAAGCCATCAACGCTGCAGATAATGTGGAAGCGTTAAACGCTATTCACAAAGACTTAGCCGCCATAAAATACTACCTGCGAAATAATCGTGCTCAATTGCGGGCGGTAAAGGAAATGATCAACGCATACAAAACCAGTGCCGACCCAGATGAGGTTGCAAAAGGTCTAAGGATTGAAGCAGCCATGATCAGAGTACCCTTAATGGAACGTGGTCACCTTGCAGATGGCAAAACCAAAGCTCAAAAAACGGTTTTAACAACCATGGCTTCTGATTTAGGACTGTTCAATCGTATGGTACAATCCTTTCGTCAAAAAAATGGGCAACATGAAAACACGGGGAATGATACTGAAAAATTTGTGAAATTTAAAAAACAATTTGAAACTCACAAGCCAAAACCTTACGATCCACCCAATATACCAACACTCAATTGATAGAGGTGAACATGTCTTATGACACAGCAGAAACACAATTACACCAAGCTGCAAAAAATGGTGATCTTGAAAGAGCACAGCAATGTCTCCGAACGGTAGATATCAATAAGGCATCAGCGTTAAACGGTGCAGGAGATTCTGTGCTACATAGTGCCTTGTCGTACCCAAAGACTGACACAGTGGAAAATAAAAAAGCTATCTTTAGATTATTTATGGAAACAGCGAGCGCAACATTGTTCGTCCATCAAAACGCTGCTGGAAAAACCATCTTACATAAAAATGCGCTGAATGATTTGATGGCAGAATTGGTCGATGAGATATTAAATCAAGCACCTGAACTTGCAAGCACCAAAGATTCAAATGGCACGTACCCCATTCACGTTGCCGTCTCCAGTGGTCAAATTGCAATCGTTAAGCAATTGTTTGCTCATGATCAGCATCCCAAAGCGTTGTGCGATGCTAACGGCAATTCACCGCTACATCTGGCTGTGGCTCTTGGAAACGCAGCAATGGTCGCAGCTTGTATTGCCGGCGATCCTGATACCATCAATACCACCAATCGAAATGGAGAAACCCCGCTATATTTCGCCAAGGATCCCAATATTCGGGATTATCTCATTGCGAATGATGCTGATCCAGCATTGGCACACCAATCTCTGGATACACAGACTGATCGTAATATGACAACGCCCTCTCCATGGTGATACCGCCTTCTATGCAAATAACGTGAAATAATCCAGAGCGCGCTTTAATATGCAAACTATATTGCCTCGCTATTGCTCGTAATGATATCTTTTGCTGCATTGTTTGAACAAAATTGCGTACAAAACAAATCATTTTACAACCGCACCCCTCACGCAAATTGACTCCAAGCCACCGTTTTAATATAGTTACCCCATCAGCATTACTTAAGGATCATACATGCAACCGAAGTCAGCAACATTATCAATTGAAAACCAAGACCCCATTGACTTGCCGATTCATCGACCCACATTGGGCAAGGATGTCATCGAGATTGGCAAACTGAGCGAACATAATGTTTTTACATTTGACCCAGGATTTATGTCCACGGCATCGTGTGAATCTAAAATTACTTATATTGATGGCGAAAACGGTATTCTGCTCTATCGTGGCTATCCTATTGATCAATTGGCAGAAAAGAAAAGTTTCTTAGATATTTGTTATTTATTACTCAATAGTGAATTACCTACAGAAGACGAACAAACGTCATTTCGAAAATTGGTCAACAAACATACTATGGTCCATCAACAAATGTACCAGTTTTTAAATGGCTTTCGCCGTGATGCGCATCCTATGGCGATCATGGTTGGTATTGTCGGCGCCCTATCAGCGTTTTATCATGAATCCATGGATTTCAGTAACCAAAAAGATCGCTACATTTCTGCTATTCGTCTGATTGCCAAGATGCCAACTTTGGCCGCTATGAGTTATAAATACTCCATTGGTATGCCCTATATGTATCCGCAAAATAAAATGTCGTATAGCGAAAACTTCCTCCACATGATGTTTGGTGTCCCCACTGAAGATATGGTACCGGATCCCATCTTGGTCAAAGCGATGGATACCATCTTTATTTTACATGCCGATCACGAGCAAAATGCATCGACTTCTACCGTACGATTGGCAGGATCAACTGGCGCTAATCCTTTTGCATGTGTGTCTGCCGGTATCGGAGCATTATGGGGCCCTGCGCATGGCGGTGCCAACGAAGCTTGTTTGAATATGCTCAAAGAGATTGGTGATATAAGTCGCATTGATAAATACATCAAACGTGCGAAAGACAAAGATGACTCCTTCCGTTTGATGGGCTTTGGGCATCGTGTTTATAAAAGCTATGATCCGCGCGCGGCAGTCATGCGTAAAACCTGCCATGAAGTCTTACACGCGGTCGGGGCAAAAGACGAGCCTCTATTCAAACTGGCAATGGAATTAGAGCGTATTGCTTTAGAAGATGAGTATTTCGTTGAGAAAAAATTATACCCCAATGTTGATTTCTATTCTGGATTAACGTTAAGTGCCATCGGTATCCCCACCAATATGTTCACTGTGATTTTTGCCTTGGCAAGAACCGTAGGCTGGATGTCGCATTGGTTGGAAATGAAAGCAGGATCCTCCAAAATTGGCCGCCCTCGCCAATTCTACACCGGAGAAAAACAACGCGATGTATGACGTTGTTGTCATCGGCGGCGGTATCAATGGCTGTGGCTGTGCCGCCGATGCAACAGCAAGAGGATTATCCGTATTACTCTGCGAACAAGACGATTTCGCATCACAAACATCATCCAAAAGTAGCAAGCTCATTCATGGGGGCTTGCGATACCTAGAACAATATAATCTGTGTATGGTAAAAAAAGCGCTCGATGAGCAAGCCATATTGATGCAGATAGCCCCGCATTTGGTCCATCCATTGGCGTTCATGCTACCCAATCAAACCACCCTACGCCCCGCCTGGCTCTTGCGGATGGGGCTACTACTATATGATCATTTGAGTCGCAGTAATCCATTGCCGCATAGCCGTCGACTACGACAAACACATTATCCCGAATATTTTCAAGCATTGCACAATGATATTGAAAGCGGATTTTTATTTTATGATTGCCAAACCGATGACGCACGCTTAACTCTCAGTCTTGCCCTACAAGCCAAAGCACAAGGCGCCACGCTGCACACACGTACGAAACTCATCAACGCAACCGCAAAAGGCAAGCATTGGGTCTTGACGCTACAACCCCAAAGTGGCGATCCATTGCAGATCACCGCCAAAGCTGTCATCAATGCCGCGGGACCGTGGGTCAACCCTGTCGCACAAGCTTTTCAACGATCGTTTACCCAATCTCTGGTCTATGTCAGAGGCAGTCATATTGTGGTACCAGCCTTATATCATGGTCACCATGCCTATCTCTTACAAGCATCGGACAAACGCGTGGTCTTTGTCCTGCCTTATCATGGCTATTCTTTGATTGGCACAACGGAAATATCGGTATCCGATCCTACTGAGGCAAGTGGTATTACTGCAAAAGAAATAGACTATTTTAAAACCATCGTCCGTACTTATTTCAAACAATCCCTGCCACAACCCATCGCCACCTGGTCAGGCATACGCACCTTATGTGCAGCCCCCGGTAAATCAATCACACAATTGAGTCGCGATTATGTTCTAGACTATGCATCAGATCCAGCGCCACTCGTTTCAGTTTTGAGTGGTAAGCTCACAACCTATCGGCGTTTGGCCGCAGAAGCAATTGATACATTACAAGCAGTCTTTCCTCATATGCCGCCATCATCGACTAAAACGGTGATACTCCCGGGGGGTGACTGGCAGTCGCAAGGATTAGACGCCTATATTGCTTATGCCCAACAACAGTATGCCTGGTTAGATACCCCCATTCTCAACCATTATCTGAGTACGTACGGCAGTCGTTCAGAAAAAATACTTCAAGATTGCAAACATCAACAAGATCTTGGCCTAAGATTTGGGCCGCTATTATATGAAAAAGAAATTGCTTATTTAAAACAAGAAGAATGGGCTCAAACCGCTGAAGATATCTTGTGGCGCAGAACGAAACTGGGACTTTCAATCAATATTGCGGATCGGGAGCGGTTGGAAACTTATCTTGGGGTAAACCCCCATCTTGATAACGCTTAGGCTTCGCATGAAAAATTGTCAGAACCTGCTACATTCGTGGGGAGGCTCGTTTCCTTCTCCGCAGGCAAAACCCATTTAGAAACATTGTGTAACGCCTCTATTACTTCCTCCGACAACCACCGTGATGAACTCTTTCCCCCAGCAGCATCTGCCAACGATACTGTAGTATCCACCACTGCAGCTTCCAGATTTTCCGAAGAGCGGTTTTGATACGCTATAGATTTCGAAACAGGAGGAGCCTTCCACACATCAGGATTTCTATCTAGCTTTTGTTTCGCAATAAAACCATTAAATTCCTGCCTTGTAAGTGACTTCTGAGCTTTTAATACCTTCAATAGTGCTGCCGCATCTGGAACAGCCTGCAATGACTTGAGAATAGCCTCCACTTCTTCCATGACAGGAGCTTCTTTCTGTTCGTAAAAGTTTTCACTATACCCTAATCCATGAGTACCAAACACCAACACCAGAATCTGAGCATAAACATTGCGCTGCGATGATTCGATATTCTGTAAAAAGATACCGTAACACGCACCTATATCACCCTCTGACAACTCTGCAACATGTAGTCTCTCCAACCCACACGCCAAAGTATCACAATACGGTAGATCCAGTCGTTGATCAGCATCCAAAGAGAGTTTTGCAGCAATAATTTTATTGATATTGATCTGATGGGATTCAAGCTTACCGAGTGTCTCTGCATCAAGTTTGCGCGCTGTAGCAAATGCTAACATTAAATCAGCCAAGGCTTTGGGATTCACAGAAGTCCGCATTACCTCCAAACGCATCAGATCAAGCTCATTTTTCTCATGAAGTGCGATCACTGATGTTGTGAAATCCCGCGGGTCATCAAGGCTGCTAACCATCTCTAACAGGTCAGCAGACAACAAACCTTTCGCCTTAAGACTCGCCAAAGCTTCAACCAAAAACGTTGGATTACAGTGTGCCAATAATTGATCATAAACACCATAAATTTTTTCAGCAAGCACCATCTGGATAGCTTCTGTAAGCTTTGCAGGTTGCTTATGACCCGCTAGATCCTTGTATACCTTCTTTTTCCTACGATCTGATATAACTTGAATTGCACTGATTTGACTGATAGCTGCCACTACCTCGCTGATAAACTCAGGCAAAGGCGTCTTTCCTGTTCCCTGCAATAATACCAAAGCATCATAAGTCGCCTTAATGTCTTCGACCTCAGCTAAAACTTGGACATTCTGCTGTGTCAGACCATTAATTTTGTTCAAACGTTTGGCATACTTCATGAAATCTGTGTTTGCAAACTGATATAAGCCAGAAAACAAATACACCATGAGCTGAGTATACCATCCGCCTTGCAAGACAGACGCACAGACAAGGTGCAACCTTTCTCCTGCAAGCGTGTCAGAGTGAATATAGAGATGTTCTAAATCATCCAATTGCATTCTAATCGTCTTAGGCAAAAACCAACGATAAATCCAATTCAAACGCTGATAATAAACCTGTAATGCTCGAAAATCGCTTACAACTGTTGCTGATACTGCCATACTACCCTCATGAAAAAAGATTTATTATTAATAATAATGAGCAAATAATATCAAATTTGATCTCTAAATAAAATATCTCGGCCCTATATGTCCGAAAAAAATAATATTAAGCGCTATGAGCATAGTCATAACAACACTCAAAAAAACCCGTAACCTCGTCCAAAGTGAATATAAAAAATCAACAGCCAAAGTCATCACAGAGACACTCATCTTACTTTTGCCTACTTGCCCCATTCAATGTAACAACCTACTTTACCGACGAGCTTAGAACATACCAATATTGACTTCATAAACTGGTCATCCTGTTATTGTAAAAAAATGAGTTAATGCCACATAGCCCGTGGTTTGTAATTTAACAGAAACGCTATTCTTTACTAGGGCAGCGCAGAGGAGGGCATAATATTTTCAATATTAGTATTCTCCAATATATCCAGGTGTATTACAATCGTGTTTATAAAATTGGAGTCAAATCACATGAGGTTTTTTAATACGTCCCACACAGGTGTGTCGTTGATAGCTTTGCTAGCAGCACAGGAAGTGACAAGTGAACATGTTTTGCCGAAACACGTACCAGGTTTGTGGTACGCAAAACCAACCTATCAAGGTGTTGATGCTTGTGGTATCGATTTTTATACTTATGATCTTGCTACCTTAGAGAATTGGTGTGTAGGGTATTTTAAGGATCACAGCCCTTGTAAAGATATTTGTGATGATGAAGAGGATTGTAGACCCATTTGTGGTGATAACACTTATACAATAGAAAGCGATTCGAGCTATCCCCTCGGTTTTATCAGTACTAATCCAAATGATTGGAATACGATCATACAAAATCCTACCGCGGCTAAACCCAGTATTGTTTCTATCGTTGCTAGAACCTGTAATACATCTTCTCATCGTTATGAGGATCATTATGGGCATTATCATGTGCGTTTGTATCCATTCTACGATTGCCCAGACGGTACAAGACTGTCTCATGATAATGTGACATTGGAAGTTGGCTGTACAACTACCCCCGTGCCTTGTTTGGCTGATGTCGCTGGCAGATCCGCTTTACCCAATGATGCTTTGATGAGTCAGGCTGGTGACATTGCTCTAGTTGCATCTAGCAAAGAACCTAATCCATTGATAATGGAGATAGCACATGATGGCGCAACACCGAGTATTGCTTTTAATGCATTGTATGGTAACAATTCATTTTCATCAAAAACATACTATTGGGGAGAAAGATACCAACCACCTTCGAAGACAGATAAAGCCCCAATGAGAATGTCCTTAAGTACCGCCTGGCGCATAATAGAAAAAGGATCCGATCAAAAATTCTACAACCTTACCTACACATTTGGTTGGGGTCATTATCCTGGAGGCACTTCAGAGCATGAAGCCAACTGCATGTTTCGTTCTGATACTTTTGTAGAGCATTGTTATCGTGCAGCAGGAATAAACATAGAATATGGTTTGGATCCTTTACCTCTTCCCCGAACGATATTTTACGCTTTTCAATGTAGTGCTAATCCACCAGAGTATTGTTCCGTTATGGTCGATGCTCAATATTACAATGATGAGCTGGATGATCGTGCTGCGACTGTATCACCCGAGGCACTTACTCATACCTTGCAACATATACCTGATAAAACACAGCATACCACAACACCCGCACTGGATATTTTTAATGTTATTCGTCCGATGCTCGCGACAAAAGAGAAGCAAAGAATATATTTAACAGCCCTTATCGAAAAATACGAAGCCAGCAAAAACATTAAAGAACAAGAACTTTTTGCGCGATGCTTATGTTTTGAGTTAAAGCATAAACAACCTTCAGATATTGATACGGAGGTAAAAAACCTCTTATCAAACATGCTTTGGCGACATAGACATCTATTAGATAAGAATTTTCCATTGGCAATCATGAACAACAATCTTAAATTCTTTACAAAAAAACCACACTGCTCATGGTTGGATGCATTTTTCACTGTTTCTTCAGAAACAAAAGAAAGCAAAAGAGAACAAATGGTTAATTATGTAGCATCAGAACCAGATGTTACTCGAAAAGCGCATTTTGTGTCAGCATCGCAACTATCACTGACAATAGAAGAAAAATGCACTTATGGCAGACTGTTCCAAAAAGTGTATCACCAGAAACCGCCTCTGTCGGATAACAAACGAAAATTACTCAGCTTGGGGATTGCTGCGTTAAACACCCATTCGTTAAATGAAGAAGCGCCTGTACATCCATCATGTCAATCCAACGAATCTGATAAATCAATGGACATTATTCTCCGTGGACCATAACGCCACCCAAAGATTAAAAATTCGTCAAACTATCGAGGATTTTTTCAATTGGCTTTATGTTTGGATTGTGAAAATTTGACGCTGAAACTCCGAACCGCGGTTCAAGTACTTATCGCAAGCGCTCATCCGTCAACGCATCATAAATAGCGCTGGGTTGGTTCTCAGTGCCCAGTGCTCCCATCACTACGCCATCCACACCCCCTGGAAAGAAACGCTCCAACGCCTGCAAAGATCGTGCGGGCTCTTTACCTTGAGGATTCGCACTGGTCGAAACAATAGGTGTGTTCTGACAAAGTTGTTGCGCCACAGGATGGGCAGTCATACGCACCGCAATGGTATCGTGTGAACCACACAAATAGTCCGGAAGCGTAGCAGATTTAGGGAATACCCAGGTCACTGGCCCTGGCCATGTTTTTTTGATCACGTCTAAGCGAGCCAACGGCACGTCCCCAATCAGCGGCAACAGTTGTGACCATTTTGAAATTAATAAAATCAAGCCCTTATCTTGAGGGCGATTTTTCAATGCTAAAATACGCGCTACTGCATCAGGCTGAAACGGATCACAGCCTAGGCCATACACTGCTTCTGTTGGATAAGCCAAAACAAGCCCCGCGCGAAGTTCACGCAGCGCTTGTTCAATATCATCCAGACGTTTTATCACTCAGCCTCAATGATCGAATGAATCGTGATCACTTCTGTTGGCACATCCCCATGGCCTGCTTTATTGCCAGTTTGTACTTTAGCAATCGCATCCACAACATCCATACCATCCACAACTTCACCAAACACACAGTAACCGTATCCTTGAGGATCTTCACTTTTGAAATTTAAAAAAGCATTATCTGCCAAATTAATAAAAAACTGTGCAGAAGCAGAATGCGGATCGGAGGTTCTTGCCATCGCAATTGTACCGCGCTTATTGGCCTTACCTGTTTTGGCTTCATTTTCGACCGTATTAGGCGCAGGTTTGGTTGTCATAGACTCATCCAATCCACCACCTTGAATCATAAACCCACTGATCACACGGTGAAAAATGGTATCGGCATAAAACCCTTGACGCAAATACTCTAAAAAATTTGCTGCCGTCTTAGGCGTATTTTCCTCATCTAAATTTAGTTTAATGTCCCCTTTGGACGTATTGATGACTATCATAGTGACTCCTCTTGAATAAACTGGCGCATTCTATCACAAACTGACTGTAATACATGAATATTATGAATACTGGCCAATGCAGTGAATAAATTATATTTTTGTTTGAACAATTGATGCAAATAAGCACGAGAATAATGCTGGCACGTAGCACAAGTACAATCCGGCATAATAGGTTCAGGATCATCAGCATAACATTTTTTCTTGATTTGAATGCGGCCCCGTTCATGCTCCGATTCAAACCGCAACCACGAACCCGATGTCTGCACACGACCGCAATATAAAGCGCCATGCCGCGCATTTCGTGTGGGTGCGACGCAGTCAAAAATATCAATACCGTGGGCTACCACATCCAAGAGATCTTGAGGTGACATACCTACTCCCATGGTATAACGCAATTTTGTTTCTGGTAATACGGGCAGCACCCTTTGGACCACCTCCACGGTAGCTGGCATATCAAAGCCAATCGTTTCGCCACCAATCGCCAATCCATCCACCGCTTGTGCCGCCACAAATTCCGCACTTTGCAAACGCAAATCTGCATACACCCCTCCTTGAATGATGCCAAATAGGGCTTGCTTGGCGCCGTATCTCGAGGTGGGATGAGCCTGATGATAAGCGATAGACTCTAATAACCAGCGATGGGTCCGTTCCATGATATGCTGCGCTTGCGCATGCGATGCAGCATCCGGCGTACACTGATCAAACGCCATGATGATATCAGCACCAATGATTTTTTGTGTTTCCAACGACATGGTAGGCGTCATATGAATCAAGCGTTGGCTATCAGGTAAAGTAAAATGAGCGCCTTCTTCATCAATGGAACAACTATTTTTTGACAAAGAAAATACTTGAAACCCCCCGCTATCAGTCAACATAGGCCCATGCCAACCCATGAACCGATGCATCCCACCGGCTTTTTCAATCACATCCATGCCAGGGGCACATAACATATGATAGGTATTCCCTCCTAAAATAATTTGACTACCACTGGCCTTCAATTCTGCGGGTGTCATATTATTCACCCCAGCACGCGTCCCAACCGGCATAAAAGTCGGGGTTATAAAATCACCATGAGGAGTGGTCACACGCGTGATGCGCGCAGCAGTCTTAGTGTGGCGATGCAATACTTCGCAGGAAAAATGATTGGGATTGAGTGTCTCAGAAGCTACAGGCATAGATCAATTATCAACTTTTATGGGGCTGACACAAAACGAAGCGCACCTCTTTTTGTGTCAATTCTGTTTAGAACTTATCAAGATCTCTAAGTGCCCGCGCGACTTTCGTATAAACGTAGGTACTGAACACCACCATCCCAGTGAAATACATGCCAGACCATAAAGGAATAGACATACCAAACCACCGCCAGTCGATACGCGCACAATCCGTGGTGCCCCACAGGAAGGATTTGGCAATTGCATCCCAAGAAAACAAATGCAACATTGCTTCTAAACCAGGTACACATTGCGTGTTCAAATCAACAGGTTGTGATTGCAACCACAATTGACGGGCAGAAAAATACACCCCCAATAGCGTTAGAATACACTGTATCGTAGAAATAACTTTAGCTCGCTTTAAAGTCGCGGCTAATAAACCAAAAAGACAGAAAAATCCGAAGAGAAATGCTGTGGCACGCTGCATGAAACATAGCGGACAAGGCTGTAATTGGTTTGCGAATTCGATATAAAATGAAAACCCCATCACCAAAATGGTCACAAGCAACATGAAACTTTGAAACCTACGATACGTGATTCGATTCACAACATACTCCTGAAAAATGGTTGGTATAGCCAATCATTATAAACCTGTGTTTGTAACGCCGCAATATCCAAGAGGCAAGAGTATTGTTGAAAAACATATACCATTGTCTTTGCGCGCAACGAGGCTGCGGATCCCGTGGACAAGCCACGGGACGTAGGGATCTAGGCGTGTGGGTCGTTGAAACAATGATCTTAGGACGTCGCTACTCTGCGTTCACTCACGATTTTGCCCTAGCAGTCGTCATTGCTCAGGTGCAGAAAACATGACCGCTGCTTTCACTATCCCCGAAACATCTGTTTTGGTCATATCCAAGCTTTTAATGATCAACGTATATTCCGTTGATTGGCGTTGTAACCACAATATAAAAAGGTTATAAGGCACTTGATCAAAGGTTAATTGAATATCGCCGGTCGCCGTCTGCGACAATTGATGGGGAAAACGGTGAAAAGAAGTTTTATTCAGTCGGGTGGTCAAAATCGAGAGTAAATTCCCCGCCGTTACGGTCTGTGGCTTCTTAGCAGACACATAGGTTTTCTCTACATGCTGCATCCAATTTAACGTCGCTTTTTTCTCCGTCCATGCTTCTTGGGCCGCCGTCACAGATGAACTTAATGGCTCAAATACCAGCGCGTACAACAAATATAAAACCAAACAAACGCCCCCGACCATCGCCGCCATTTGATCTCGTTCACTTAATTGTTGCCAATATGCTTTCATTGCGACAACTCCAATTTAGCCACCACTTGCTCTGCTTCGGTTGCGGCGGACAGCTGCTGTACATGCACCTGTTTTTTACGTAGTGCTGCTTCAATATCCTCTAAAGCTGCAAAATCATCGCATACCAGGGTTACGGTAAGAGACTTATTTTGAAACTGCAAAGATTGGACTAGTGCTTTTTGCTGTTTTGATGCTTGCATATTTTGCGACAACACCGCAGATAAATTTTCAAATAAAGACCATAATTGAATGTTACTACCGGTTTGACCCTGCTTTAATAATTGCTTAATTCTAACTTTGGGGTTCACCACTTGCTGTGATTGTGGGAAAAACACATGATAAACACGCGCAATTTGTTGATCTAGCGCTTGAGATTGCTTAGAAATCATCCTATCTAAGCCAATATGAATCCCAATAAATGCTAATAACCACAACCCCGCAACCCATCCAGCACGATAATACCAGCTTTTGACTTGCGTCTGGCTCGTCGCATGCTGAAACACACCTTGACACAAATTCATGGGTTTTGTTTTTAATAAACGCGCAGCAACCCACTCATAAAACGACACGGTGATTGGCACAACCTCTGACAATGTCTCAACGTTGGCACTCTGTGCAAACGTATACCATTGTAAATCATCAGCCCAAATATGCGGCTGATGATCCCAAATATCCAACGTCAATGTGCCTTGAAATGCAGGACTATTAACCATCACATGATGCTCTGACACACAGCCTTCGCCCTGAGCCAACGCAAACCAATCGACTGTGATTACATCATAATTGACGCCCCAATCTTCCAAAGTATTCATCCAATCAATCATGATTTGTTTGTCGATGACTAAGGCCAAATAATGCTGGTTGTGGTGATAAGCACGATCGATGGCCACGTGCAATTGCGTCAATGACTGCGCTACACCATCTTCCAAAGCGTATGGGATCGCTTCGCGTGCTTTGCGATCGGGCAACAGAGGCAATTCTACTTGATTTAAACCACACCACGAGGTCGGAAACACAACAATGGTCCGTGCCTGCTCTTGCAGCACACGCACGTCAGCCACAGAACGGGGTTGTAAAGGTTGATCGACCTGGCCCTGCATATCCAAACGAAGGCTCAGAATAGTATGTTCATCACTCTTATCAGGGAATAAAAAGCAGGTTAGCGCCATACTATCCCTCTAGACATGTCGATAATGTTCACGCAATGATTGTGATAGCAAATACACCACCAATGCGTATTGTGGGCTGGTATTATAGCGCGTAATCACATAAAAGTTGGGATAAGCCACCCAGTATTCCGGCCCCTTGTCTGTGATCAGTGCCAATAATCCCGCTTCTTTAGGATGTGAGTGTTGCTGATCATGCGGCTGCACCCCTGCTTGTAACAATTGCGTAAACGTATAATTAGGACTTCTAGCGTTTAGGCTTAGCTCTTGGGCATTTTTATTTGGAACTTGTACAGGTTCAGCAACCATCTGACTGGTTTGCCAGCCATGTCGTTTAAAATAATTCGCCACACTTAAAATAGCGTCACTATCATCTTTCATCAAATTGGGCTGACCTTTTCCCATGAAATCCAACGCATAGGTACGATAATTACTGGGCATAAACTGTGGTTTGCCCATCGCGCCTGCATAAGAGCCGACATACTCTGTGGCAGGTACGCCATGCTCGCGACAAAGCAACAAAAATTCTCTTAATTCACGTTTGAAATAATCAGCGCGCTTGGGATAAAAAAAGGCCAACGTTGTCAAAGCATCTAACACCCGGTAGCTACCTTGTTGTTTACCATAAGAGGTCTCCACACCAATGATAGCCACAATCACTTCTGCCGGCACCCCATACTCTTGTTCTACCTTCTGCAGCGTCTTTTGATTATTCCGCCAAAAATCCAACCCCGCATTAAGTCGCGCCGGCGTCAAAAATCTAGCCCGATACACATCCCAATTTTTCTTTTCGTAGGGGCGTTCCATGGCGGCAATAATTTTGGGCTTGTACACAGCTTTGCTTAAAATATCGCGAACTTTTTTACGCTCAAAGCTATCATTTTTTACCAAATCACGAATAAATGTTTGTGTATTTTTTTGCTGCACCAAAGTTTGATCAGCAAACAATTGCTGCATCCAAACCAGCGCACATAAAATCATGATTTGTTTCAACCCATGCCGCACGTATTTCTCCTTCATAAACTCCTTTGCCTAAGATACCATCAGGACTGACGCAAAACAACGATATCTTGGTTGTTTTATGCCAGTCCTCAGCAGGATAAACTGTATAAAAATAAGCTTTTAAATCTCTAAAAAATTAATTTGTTTACGCTACCCCCTCCAATCAGCTAAAATTGGCCCTTTGCAACCTTGGCAGATTAGTTTGAGTGATTTATCTCTGATTCGAAATTTTTCCATCATCGCCCATATTGATCATGGTAAATCCACGTTGGCCGATCGCTTCATTCAACGTTGTGGCGGCCTCTCTGATCGAGAGATGGCAGCGCAAGTATTGGACTCGATGGACATTGAGCGTGAACGCGGCATCACCATCAAAGCACAAAGCGTATCGCTCCAATACAAAGCCAACGACGGTAAAACTTATTTGCTGAATTTTATCGACACCCCAGGGCATGTCGATTTTTCTTATGAAGTCTCCCGCTCATTGGCTGCTTGTGAAGGTGCCATTTTAGTGGTCGATGCGGCACAAGGCGTCGAAGCACAAACTGTGGCAGTCTGTTATACCGCTATTGATCAATCTCTCGATGTATTGCCTGTCTTAAACAAAATCGATCTCCAGCAAGCGGAACCAGAGCGTGTGATTGCAGAAATTGAAGACATCATTGGCGTCGAGGCACAAGATGCCATTCGTGTTTCTGCCAAATCTGGGATCGGGGTTGACGAAGTCCTAGAAGCCATTGTGACACATATCCGCCCACCCAGTGGCGATATTGAAGCCCCCTTGCAAGCACTGATCATTGATTCTTGGTTTGACAGTTATTTGGGTGTCGTATCACTGGTTCGCATTATGAATGGTACGCTGACTGCTGGCAAAAAAATGCAAATCATGTCGACGGGTAAAGCTTATATGGTCGACCAAGTTGGCATTTTCACCCCAAAGCGCACCCAAACTTCTGAGCTCAAAGCTGGAGAAGTTGGCTATGTCCTTGCTGGCATCAAAGATATTCAAGGCGCACCAGTCGGCGATACGCTGACGTTAGAAAAAAATGCAGCAACCCAACCCCTGCCTGGATTTTTACGCGTCAAACCACAAGTGTATGCTGGATTATTTCCCATCAGTTCTGATGATTTTGAAACTTTCCGGGAAGCATTGGCAAAATTAAGCTTAAATGATGCCTCTCTATTCTACGAACCAGAATCTTCCGAAGCATTAGGGTTCGGATTTCGTTGTGGGTTTTTGGGTATGCTACATATGGAAATCGTTCAAGAACGCCTCGAACGCGAATATAATCTAGAGCTGATTTCCACAGCACCGACTGTGATTTATCAAATCATCAATACCAAAGGCGAAACGATTTCAATCGATAATCCATCCCTCTTACCACCCGTACAACAAATCAAACAAATGTTTGAGCCGATTGTACGTGCAAATATTTTAGTCCCTCAAGATTATTTGGGTGCCATCATCACCTTATGTGTCGAACGGCGCGGCGTCCAAGTCTCCATGGTCTATAGCGGACGTCAAGTATCGGTCTCTTATGATTTACCTATGAGTGAAGTCGTCTCTGATTTCTTTGATCGCTTAAAATCAGTCAGCCGCGGCTACGCATCGTTGGATTATAATTTTCTTCGCTTCGACGAAGCTGATTTGGTAAAAATGGATATTTTGATCAATACTGAACGAGTAGATGCATTGTCCGTCATTGTTCATCGCTCTGCTGCACAATCTCGTGGCCGAGCATTGACCGATAAAATGCGCGAATTGATTCCTAGGCAAATGTTTGACGTTGCCATTCAAGCTGCGCTTGGCGGCCATATTATTGCGAGACAAACGGTCAAAGCATTACGTAAAAATGTTACTGCAAAATGTTATGGCGGTGATGTGAGCCGCAAACGTAAACTCTTGGATAAGCAGAAAGCAGGTAAAAAACGCATGAAACAAGTGGGGCATGTTGAAATCCCACAAGAAGCTTTTATGGCTGTGTTTCAAACTGATAAAAAGAAATAGGAGTAATGATACATGAATCTTGCACTTTGGTTATTGGTTTTATCCGCGGTGTCTGGGGCGATTTATTTGTTAGATATCTTTATATGGTCCAAAAAAAGACATCATAATAAAAAAATGCCAAAAATTGTTGAGTATTCACGCTCATTTTTCCCCATATTTTTTGGGGTGTTACTGATTCGTGGTTTTGTGTTCGAACCCTTCCGAATTCCATCTGGCTCACTTGAACCTACGTTATTAGTCGGTGATTTTTTGGTGGTGAATAAATTTATTTACGGCTTACGCTTGCCCGTTTGGGATAAAAAAATTGTCAATATTTCATCCCCAAAAACTGGCGATATCGTTGTATTTCGTTGGCCGCCCAATCCAAAATATGATTTCATCAAACGTGTCATTGGCGTTCCTGGTGATGTGGTTGCTTATCATCATAAAGTTTTATCCATCAATGGCAAAGAAGCCAAGCAAGAATTTGTCCAATATACAACGGACGAAAGCTCCTCTCATCCGGTAGCAGAGTACCGTGAGAACCTCAATGGTGTGGTGCATGATATTTTCCGCCGCAGTGATGTTGCTGGCACTGACTTTGAAGTGACGGTCCCTCCCAATCAATATTTTGTCATGGGTGACAATCGCGATGACTCCGCCGACAGCCGTTATTGGGGATTTGTACACGACGATTATTTGCGTGGTAAAGCCGCTTTCACCTGGTTGAGTTGGAATAAAAAAGAATGGAGTGTACGCTGGTCACGCTTAGGCAGTATTATCCACTAATTTATAGAGATCACCCTTATGCATCCTCATATCGAGCGTCTTTGCTTACGACTGGACTATACCTTCCAGCAAACATCCTATTTGCAGCAGGCACTCACCCACTGCAGTGTTGGCGAAAAAAATTATGAGCGCTTGGAATTTCTTGGGGATTCGATTCTCAATACCGTCATTTCCATTGCATTGTACCAGCGCTACCCAAAATTACCGGAAGGCCAACTCAGCCGCATACGTGCCTTTTTGGTCAAAGGCGATATGTTGGCAGATATTGCACTAGAAATTGATTTGGGTGACTATTTGCTTTTGGGTCAAGGCGAGCTGAAAAGTGGTGGCTTTCGACGACGCTCTATTTTAGCCGATGCATTAGAAGCCGTATTTGCAGCGATTTTTCTAGACAGCGATTTCGACCATGCTCAACGCGTGATCTTAGCGTTGTTTGAGAGTCGTCTCAGCGATGAAAATTTAGATGCCAGTTCTAAAGATGCTAAAACCCAATTGCAAGAATATCTCCAAGCCCACAAACACCCTCTACCCACTTACAGTGTCGAAAAAATTGTCGGCGAAGAACATGACCAAATCTTTCACATCGCATGCAAACTGACTACCTTGAAGCGCAGCACTACCGGCAATGGCAATACCAGAAGAAAAGCCGAGCAAGCAGCCGCGAAATTGATGTTGCGTCAATTAAAGGCTGGTTAAAACATTCTGCTGCAAGCTTACAAATAAGTTCTATACTATAATTACATCTCACCGCTTTCAGATAACGTCAATGGGTGCAAACAAAGAACAACGGACCTGGTATAGCCTATCCCATGGTAGTTTCAATAGAACTTATGTCAGTAGTGATGATGGCGATGACGCACTCGTTTTTAAAGAAGTTCACTATGATGAGTTCAACACTGATACCCCAGAGCGTTCAGTATATCTTTGGAATATCATGAATCCAGACTTAAATCCTAAAGCACAAATCGCCACTGTGACACTATCCGATGGAGAAGATGTCACAGGCTGGACTTGCCCACTCGTGACAAGTAAATATCTCAAACGAACCCCCTCAACAGATCAGAGTTATGAGCATTATAAACCTGGTGAAATTTTTGCTAGGGATATCAAACAAAGTGTGGAAAATGGTCTTAAATCACCCACCATAACAGAAGATGATGCACTGATGTCCGCTGCATTGGTCGATATTTTTCAAAGAACAGGTCGACTGATCACAGATGCAGCAAATCCTGGTAATTTTGTCATCACAGAAGATGGCAGAGCCATTTGTATCGATGTGGGCTTGGCCCTAAAAATTGAACAAGCAGAAGAAGATCACTACGCTGAACGATACACAGGTAGATATCATTCTGTCAGTGGCGCAGCGTGGACAAACTTACGTGCTGAAATCACCGCAAATTGGAAAGAAGAAAAGTCGCCCTATCCTCAAACCGTGCTCATGAGCAAAGCATTATGCTTTATTAAAACAAATCGTCCTGATATTAGAAACCTAGAGTTCTTAAAATCTAATGATGAAAATACTAAAATATTAGCAGCAGCTTATGATGGCGATGCTGAAGCAGGCATCACATTACTTGATCAAGAACACCCACTAACATTAAAAAGCATGAAAGAAAGCTGCGAGCTTGTGTTAAGAGACTATATCAACTCTCGAGGATTCATAGATGAAGGACAAACCTTTACCACTTCTAAAGTCACTAACGTATTTAGACAAAAACTACTCACAGAAAAAAAAGTAGCCGCTGCCTTAGAATTGATCACTAAAATTCAGGGCGCAGGCTCAAAAGAAGAAATAACTGAATACATCAATGATATGAAGAGCAAAGACGATCTCACTCAAGGAACGTTCACTAAAGGCTATGAAGCCAGCTTAGGACAATGCTTGGCTATCAGTGATTTGCCCCTGCCTCCGCCATCCATGGAAGCAAGACCCTATAGTTAGTCCTTAGTCAATCTAAGTTATGGCATGCTACCACCCTTGAAAATACCTTCGTAAAGAATCAACAAATCACTTGGAAACATATAAAACTTGCATATAAGAAACTTTTATTGATAGTATGCTCTTTTAAAGATCACTAATATTATAAAAAGATCATGATTATTATCTCAAAAGCAGAGCAAAGCGCCATACAAGATTACTTTGATCATCCAGAGCGTTATATGGATGCACAAAATGGCGCGCAATTCCAAAATCATTCCTGGCCAAACGGCACAAAAATATCCCGACCTAAACTTTTTATCACAGAGAATGGTGAATCTCGGTTTTATCGGTATTATATTATTCCCATTAATAATGAAGAGAACATATGCCGTATTCCCATCAAAACACCTCATCCTGATGATCCTGCTACAGACACACATTCTGCAACGCTACAAAAAAACAAACTCTATTTTCATCAAAATAAAACTGACGGTCCTGAATATATACTAAGTGCTAAATGGGATGATTTTCTGGATACCAGCACCAAAAACACGGTTAAATATGCAGTAGATTCTGAAACTAACCTCTATTATCTAAAAAGCAAAATGGCAAGCGGTGATTATGAAAATAGCGTTGCTCCACCTAATGATGTATACATTTACGCGCGAAATCTTTATATGGGGCCATCCCTTTTCAGAAGATCTCCTTATAGATATGCAACGCAAACAAAAAGAGTAGATATCACACGAGATGCAGGTGAAACTCTCTTTGACTTTATACCGCGTCGAAAAAACGATATTTCAGAGTCAGATGTAAAAAAACTTGCCATAGAAATTTTAAAACAGTATCTCGTTCAAATAAGCAATAAAAACCGTGTCCATGCTGATATCAAACCGCTAAATATTTGTGTCAAAGAAACGCAAGATCAGGAACAACCTTTTATAATCACGTTCATTGATTTTGAAGAAGCATTTGACGCAAACAAACATAGCTTAACAGAGCACAGCACAGTGAAATATATGGCGCCAGAATTTTTTAAAACAATCGAAGACTTTGAAAATCAGGAGAAAAATTGGGACATCTTTCCTCAAACTTATATGAATACACTCATACCTGACTACCAAAAACAATTTTCCCTAGCAAGTGATATCTTCGCGTTAGGCACGACTTTAAAAGAATTACCACTACCAAAAGAGTCTGGTTTAGCTGCTCTTGCTGACGCTATGCGCGCGTTGCACCCGGAAGATCGCCCCTCAGGAACGCAGCTCCATCTATCACTATACTCAAGTCAGCCAAGTCCGTCCGAAGTAAGAAGACATTCGATCTAATGCATGACTTCGGCTCACATTTGGCAGACGCACTAATTTACATGAATATCGCAGTAAAAAACGCGTCACTTCGTTTAAGTCCCAACAGACCATAACACATCGCAATGTTTCTCTACCGCTGCTTCCAACAAAGCTATCAGAGGAACAGCACGATGTGCCATGCTGACGGCTGGCTCGTCATCTTCGACTGCTTGATTAGATCCCGGCTGTTGTTTTTCACGTTCGACCGCTTTGCGCAACTGTGCCAAAGCATCTGCAACCCCAGGTGCCAAAATCGCACCGGGTACCGCCCCAGACTGCCCCATCAATGTCAGCATATGTTTCGCAACATCCCCAAACATTGTAATAGACTCATAAGCATCGGTGTGAAATGTGATTAGCATCCTGACTCCTGATTGATTACCTTTTCCAAACGTGACAAAACGCGCGCTTTGCCGATCAATTCTAAAGTCGCATCTATCGACGGCGACATCGTGCTACCCGTGACAGCCACACGTAAAGGCTGTGCTAATTTGCCAAAACCAACTTCCTTTTCTTTGATCAATGTTTTTAAACACCCATGAATGGCTTCGCGATGCCAATCATCTAATGCTTGTAATTGCACGGTCAAAGCAGCCAACAATGCCAACGCCGTGGGCGTTATATGGGCCGCCACTGCATCAGCGTCATAAACCACATCATCACTGTAGAAATATCTGCTGTTATCACAAATTTCAACCAAAGTCTTACAGCGATCTGCTTGCAATGCCACCAAATCTTCCAGCGCAGGCCCCTGACTCACATCGATGTCTGCTTGTTGAAATTGCCATGCCAATGCTGCTGCCACTTCCGTCACTGGATCATCTTTAAGATAGTGCTGGTTCAACCATAACAATTTATCATAATTAAATCCTGCAACGCCACGACTCACAGCAGATAAATCAAAATCCGCAATCATTTCTGCAAGACTAAAAATTTCCTGATCACCATGCGACCAACCCAAGCGTACCAAATAATTCAGCAACGCATGGGGTAAAAACCCTTCTTCTTTAAACTGTAATACAGATACCGCGCCATGTCGTTTGGATAAGCGCTTACCATCTTCTCCCAAAATCATGGGCAAATGGGCAAAGGTCGGTATGTGGGCGTTCAATGCTTGATACAAATTAATTTGGCGTGGGGTATTGTTGATATGATCATCACCACGAATCACATGGGTGATCTGCATATCCCAATCATCCACCACCACGGCAAAATTGTAAGTTGGATGGCCATCGGAGCGTAGCAAAATCACGTCATCCAATTCTTGATTATCAACCTCAATAGCGCCATAAACTTGATCTTGAAATTGCACCACGCCTTGTTTGGGATTATCAAAGCGCACCACAAAAGACCCATCTTCCGGGCCAATCTGCAGTGATCGACAATGACCATCGTACCGTGGTTTGATCTTCGCAGCCAATTGCTGTTCTCGTAAAGCTTCCAAACGCTCTGTCGAACAACAACAACGATAGGCTTTGCCCTCTGCCAATAATTGCGTGATCACCTCCATATAACGTGGGTAACGATTGGTCTGTGATACCACATCTTCATCATAATCTAAACCCAACCACGCCATCCCATCCATAATAGTGGCCACAGACGCTGCGGTAGAACGTTCTTGATCCGTATCTTCAATCCGCAATATAAATTTGCCCTGATGATGCCTGGCAAACAACCACGCATACAGTGCGGTACGCACACTACCAATGTGTAATAATCCCGTTGGACTGGGGGCAAATCGTGTTCGAACCTGCATGGATGTACTCCGCATTTCAAATGTCAAAATAGTGGTATATACTAGCACAGCTTCATTTATTCTAAAAATTGAGAGCAGCCATTGTGAAACCCATTAGCATCAAAAACCAACTCCGATTCATTGCCGTGGTACCTGTTCTTTGTCTAGCTTTGCTATTCGGATTATTTTATGAACATCAGTACGAGTTAAACGTCGAACAACATATGCTGCGGTTGAGTAAAGCATACCTTGGCCAAATGTTAATGTTAGAACAATTCCATCAGGAACACGATCAAGGAGAATCCCTACAAACAGCCCTCGATGCAGTACATTTTGATCCTGAGATCAATTCAGTTGCATTTTATGATATGCAGGGACATGCGCTTGCATCACATGGCGAACACCATACCCGTTATTTGACCGATAAACAACGCCAAATCGGCGCAGCACCCCATTTCACCCCTTATTCTATGCAGCTCATTGTCCCCATCCCGTCTGTACACTGCCCAACCATGGCTATCGCACCAGGTACCATACTCGCCTCCAATCAAGAATATCATGGTTGGATTTACTTAGATTTGGATAGAAAATTTCTCCTGCTTAAGCATTACCAAATGATATTATCGACCTTAGGTATTCTCTTGCTCTGCCTCTTCATTGGCTTCATCGGGCATCATTTTTTATCAAAAATAATTTATCGCCCTATTATGCGCTTGCAACGCAATATGCAACGCATTTTAAACAATGATTATCATGTCGATTTTGATACCTCACAAACAAACGAATTAGGAATCATAGAACAGGGGTGCGCCCACTTAAAAGAAAAATACATGGTGATGACCAAAGAACTCTCCCAGCAAGTTGAAATTGCCACACAAGATTTTCAACAAAGCCTGGAATTGCTTGAGGTAAAAAATATCGAGCTAGGTTTAGACAAAAAGAAAGTTGAAGAAAGAAATCGTCACAAATCCGAATTTCTGGCCAGCATGAGTCACGAAATTCGTACCCCGATGAATGGGGTCATTGGATTTACCAATGTGTTATTGGATACAGAATTGGATACGTTACAATTAGATTATGTCAAAACCATCCAATCCTCTGCCCAAGATTTATTGATCATCATCAACGATATTTTAGATTACTCCAAAATTGATGCTGGTAAACTCCATCTGGACAATATCCCTGTTAATTTACGTAGCTGCGTCGATGAAGTCATGGCCATGCTGGCACCCACTGCCCACAAAAAAGAAATTGATCTGATTGCCGTTACCGCACTCTCTGTCCCTAAAACAATGATGGGTGATCCTTGGCGTATCAAACAAATCATCAGTAATTTGATTTCCAATGCTGTGAAATTTACCGATGTAGGGCATGTATTGATCCGATCACAAATTGAAAGTGAATCTGACCAATACTACACCATCGCCATTTCCATTAGTGATACTGGTGTGGGTATCACAGAAGAGGATCAAGCCACATTGTTTCATCCGTTTCAGCAGGTTGATTCCGCCTCAAACAGGCATCATGGTGGATCAGGTCTTGGCTTGGTTATTTGCAAAAAATTAGTAGACCATATGCACGGTAAAATCTCTATCCAATCAGAATCTAACAAAGGCACCACGTTCACCGTGCACCTTAAATTAGAAAAATTATTGTCTTATGAAGCTGAAAAACACCAAGCACCCGTACCAATTGTCATCAACGCCTTATGTTATGACGATAATCCATTACATTTAGAAGCCCTATGTTCAGGATTAGAATATTTGGGTGTAACCTGTATTAAAGTCACAAACTATGAAAACTTGTCGGCAGCATTTAAGACTCACAGTGATTGTGATATCGCTTTCTTAGCCATCAACCCTGATAGCCAAAAATCGATGACAACCTTGATAAAACAAGACCCCATGCCATGTGCCTTGATCTCAAAAGAATATATCAAACATTACGAACAACTTGGGGCCCAGGCATTGTTATTCAAACCACCCAATATTCATAAATTAAGCGAAGTGCTGGATGCCTTGGTTACCAATAAGCCTCAAAAAAAACGACAAGATGACAATATTAATTTTATGATGGATGCTACGCCACCTTCTTGGCAACAAGCGATGAAGTCGTCTGATCAAAATCACCAGCAAGATCCTAGTTTACAGCAGCTACGACAACGTTTTCGAGAAAGAAAAGCACGTCTCTTGATTGCCGAAGACAATCCTATCAGTCGCAGATTATTAGATTCTTTGTTACGTGAATGCGCCGCTGTTGATACCGTTAATGACGGCCTGGAAGCCATTTCAGCTTGTCGAAACGTACAATACACCGCTGTCTTAGTTGATTTGCATATGCCAAACTGTAATGGCCTCGAAGCCGCAAAAGCCATTCGCCAACAATCCACCTGGAATGCCAAAATTCCTATCATTCTTATTTCTGCAAATGGTCAAGATTTGCAGCATGCAGATCTGCGTCAAGCCGGCATCGATTTTGCGATTCACAAACCCATCGAAGAATGTCATGTCTTGCATCATTTATTGAAACTGCTGCCCGATCCTCCTGCACCTGCCATTGATTGGGCATTATGCGTAGAAAAATTGTCTGGCAATGTGAATTTGGCAACAGAATTTTTAGGAGAGTTTACCAAAGAACTACAAAACAATCGCGTCGAATTATGGGCACTATTTGAATCTAATAACTGCGATGCCCTTGAAAAAATTGTCCATCAAATTCATGGCGCGTGCTGTTTTTGTGGTGTCAGTCGTTTACAACAACAAGTCGCACATGTAGAAAAACGCTTGCGTCAAGTCAAGCATGTGTCTGAAATTCAAGAAGATTTTTTGTTATTGCTACAAGAAATCGACGCTGTATTAACCGAGTATGCTGAATCATAAGGACTTATCATGGCAATTCTAAATGCACTCTATGCACAATCTGGCGGCGTCACCGCGGTGATCAACGCTTCTGCTTGTGGTGTCATTCAAACCGCTCGCTTGCACCCCACCAAAATTGGTACGGTTTATGCCGCCCAAAATGGTATCCTCGGCGCCTTAAACGAAGCGCTCATTAACACCGAACAAGAAACCGATGACAATATTGCCAAATTGATGCATACCCCCTCGGGTGCTTTTGGATCATGTCGACATAAATTATCTGCTGAAGGGGCAGAGTTATCGCGTTTGATAGAAGTATTTCGCGCTCATAATATCGGTTATTTCTTTTACAATGGTGGTGGAGACTCCCAAGATACTGCTGCCAAAGTCTCAGACTATAGTAAAAAAGTTGGTTTCCCCGTCACATGTGTTGGTATTCCCAAAACTATCGACAATGATTTGCCCTTTACGGATACCTGTCCAGGCTTTGGTTCTGTCGCCAAATATGTCGCCATTTCTACAAAAGAAGCCAGCTTTGATGTGGCTTCAATGGCCGCAACTTCTACCAAAGTCTTTATTTTAGAAGTGATGGGTCGGCATGCTGGTTGGATTGCAGCGGCTGCAGGCCTTGCGGGGAATCAAGCACATGAAGCCCCTCATATTATTCTATTTCCAGAGGTGGCATTTGATGAAGCACGCTTTATGAAAAAAGTCTCAGAAAGCGTTCGCGATTATGGCTACTGTGTGGTGGTTGCGTCTGAAGGTATTAAAAACCAGCAAGGTAAGTTTTTATCAGATGGCGGCCTGCGAGATGCATTTGGACATGCGCAATTAGGCGGTGTCGCACCCATTTTGGCACAATTGATTAAAAAAGAATTGCGATTCAAATATCATTGGGCCGTGTCTGATTATTTACAACGCTCCGCAAGACATATTGCTTCCGCCGTCGACCTTGAACAAGCCTATGCTTTGGGTAAAAAGGCAGTAGATCTCGCACTAGAAGGCACATCTGGTGTCATGCCAATCATTGTACGTGAACAAGACAGCCCCTATCGTTGGTCGATTGACCAAGTGCCATTAGCTGATGTTGCCAATCAAGAAAAAGAAATGCCCGACAACTTCATCCGCGAGGATGGCATGGGCATTACAGAAGCATGCCGAGCGTATTTGTTACCTTTGATTCAAGGAGAAGCTTATCCACCTTATCAAAATGGCATGCCTGATTATGTGCGAATGAGTTCTAAATTGATTCCTAAGCGCTTACCAGCTTGGGAAGGTTAAAGCAGCAGGACAACGCAGTGACGCTCACCGTACGCGCGTCACTGCCACACCATCCCTGGCGAGCGCCTTGAAATAATCATAAGACATATAAAAATCACCCCAATCCCCTACAAAACGACCCCAAGAATTGCGTAAAGTGAGAAGTCCATGATGCAAATGACCAGCATGATCACGCGCGCTTGCATTGTCATCATAACCAGTAATGATCATGGCATGGCCGGATATTGTTTTGGCGGTCTCTAATTCATGTTTCATCTCAGGGGTAAACACCCAAGTGTCATCCCAAAAATAGTGCCATCCCACTGCACCCATTTCTCCCAAATCTGTTCGAGGTAACAACACTTGCACCACCACACGTGAACCCTCGTGTAATGCAGATTTGACTTGATTTAAATTGGATACATCATTATTGCGACTCGATTTCCAAAAAATCCTTTTCCATTTCAACTGTGACAGCAATGGTTCCTGATGTGCCTCATATTCTTCCACTGTCATTCCCAGAGAAGGCGTCGAACGATGCGGGTAGGTCGTGATGCCACCACAACCGTATTTCCCTTGGTTTTCAATATTAACAATGCCATAGCTGGCCATACGACTGAGTAAAGTATTGGTATTAGCACCATCCCAACCACTACTACCTTGGTTGGTACTCTGCAAATAATTGCCCAACTGCAATAAACATAATTGACTGATGTAATTGCCTTTGTGTAACGCTGCATCTACAGCCGCAGTACTTGCAAATGTAGCGCAAGTACCATGATGCCCTTGATCAAGTACGGGCACACGGTTCATCCCCAATTGCACTTGCTGAGGCAAATGCTCTGTTTCAATTTGTTGTTCGAGACGACGTTGTGATTGCGACGAAACATCTGTTTGCCATTGAGCTGGAAGTTCGTACTCTAATACCGTTATATCTTTGGTCGCCGCAGGATTACCTGCTTCTGGATGCGTCAAAGGAATGCTTTGCTCACGTTTACCAATGAGCTTCAAATCATCGGCAAACGCAAAACTACTGAGCAACAACATACTGGAAAACAAAATCGCCAAGCACTTCATATCAAACTCATCATGACATCAAGGCCAATTACTATACCATTTTATACAAATAAATCAACAGTTAGTTTAATTTATTTGCAATGCTTGGGTCGGTATTTCTCATCTAAGGTGCCTTCGTTACAATCCCAAGTAATTTCACCAGAAGGTTGTACGAGAGGATGTAACACGATGGTACCATCACCCGCCACTGGCGTATAAGTAATCACCACATCACCAATTTTGTTAATCGTAACCGAAGCCACATTCTCAGTCGCTTTTGGACCTTTGAAACCAAGGCCTATTTGAGCATCGACTTCGCCATCATGCGCAATCAAAAACTCAGATACCTTCAATTTAGCAGTCGTAGCCAAAGCCAATCCTTCCGTCACTCGCGCACGAATCACGTAATTTTGATAAGCCGGTATCGCACAAGTTGCTAAAATACCCACAATTGCAATCACAATCATCAATTCGATTAAAGTAAATCCGCGTTTTGTTTTCATATTACCCCTTTGAGCTTGTCTAAGAATGAAATGCCCTGAGTATAAAACCACTTGATTTCGATGTATACTAAAATTTTTACCCAGGATCACTATGACCACCCGTCTTGAACGCATGCAAACCCTACTCACGCAAACGTTTGAACCTACGTTTTTAAATCTCATCGATGAATCTTATATGCATCAAGTACCTGCAGGTTCAGAATCTCATTTTAAACTCACCTTGGTATCCTCACAATTTGCTGATTTAAAGCAAGTAGCGCGCCACCGTTTGGTCAATTCGGCAGTGACACCCGAAAGACAACAAGGCTTACACGCACTCAGTCTGGCACTATTTACCCCAGACGAGTGGGCCCAACAACCGAATGTTCAGGCCTCTCCTTTATGTCAAGGTAAGAAAAAATCCTAGGTAGGAAGCCGTCTTTGCGCTTGTAAAGAAGGAAATATTACGAGCGCATTTACCCTGAGTGCGCAATAATTTCACTGGAAAAATTCTTAATCATCAGTATAATACAGTCCTCTTTGTAATCAATTTGTAGAACTATGAAAAAGTGGTCTTCCGAAAAAATTTCTGTCTTTGCGTTGATCATGCTCATTACGAGTGCGATTGATAGCGTGAGAAATTTACCAGCGACAGCTTTATTTGGTTCTTCTTTAATCTTTTTCTTCATCTTAGCAACCCTCATGTTTTTGATCCCCATTGCGCTGGTTTCAGCAGAATTGGCATCCACGTGGTCAGAAGAGGAAGGCGGCATATACAGTTGGGTCCATCGAGCCTTTGGGCCTTATTGGGCCTTTTTCACGATTTGGTTGCAATGGGTCAATACTATTGTTTGGTACCCTACCATCGTGTCTTTCATTGCCGCGACGCTGGCATACTTGATCAATCCTGAATTAGCACAATCCAAATGGTACATCCTTACCGTTATTCTTACCGTTTTTTGGACGCTGACTTTTTTGGGATTATCCGGACTGCGTGCCTCTGCACGATTTGCAAGTGTTTGCGCTATTTTAGGGATGCTCCTCCCTATAGGATTATTGATTGTATTTGCCATTGCATGGGTCGCAGGCGGGCACCCCATGGCCATTCATTTTACATGGGACAGCATGATCCCTGCTTTGAATAAAACCCAGTCTTGGGTATCATTGACCGCAATCATTACCGCATTTTTGGGAATGGAGCTTGCTGCGGTGCACGTACGTAATATCCAAAATCCACAACGTAATTTCCCGCGGGCAATCTTTTGCTCTGCTATCTTAATTGTCGTCACCATGCTCTTGGGCTCATTGGCCATCGCGATTATTCTGCCCAAAAATGAAATTGGTTTGGTGCAAGGGATCCCACAAGCTTTCACCTATTTTTTTAATTATTATCATTTGTCTTTTTTAACACCCATCATCATCTTCGCCATCTTATTAAGCAGTTTGGGCAGCATGATCAATTGGATCATCTCACCAGCAAAAGGCTTATTGATGGCAGCAGATCACGGGATACTGCCCAAATGGTTCCATAAATTAAATCAACATGGCATCGCATCTCGCGTGCTCCTCAGCCAAGCGGTATTGGTCACGGTCATTTGCGGCATTTTCTTATTACTGCAATCCATCAATGAAATTTATTGGTTGTTTACCGTGCTCAGTACAGAATTATATGTGTTGATGTATGTCTTGATGCTCGTTGCTGCGATACGTCTCAAACATAGTCACGGTGAGAAACCTCGTCCTTTTGCGGTATTTGGTGGCAAATCGGGGTATTACTTCACATGCGGTCTCGGTATCCTGGGCTGTGTTCTTGCGTTAGTGATTGGATTTTTCCCACCTGAAGAAGCATTAGCAATCAACAATGTCTTGCATTTCCGGATTATTTTTTCTATCGGAATTATCCTCATGCTAACACCAGCAGGTTTGTTATTGTGGCGGCATAAAGCGAAAACAAAGGACTAACAACGGGGTGAGATGACCCACCCCTTACCAAATCAGTGCAAATGACGAGATTTCGTAAATAGTTCTTCCACATAAGCTGACAATTCATGCTCAGACATAAAGTTCATATTCTTTTGCACAATACGTTCAATCAACGCCTTGGTATGCTTATTCATATGCTTGAACAACAAACCTTCCATTTTTGAAGACATCACCAAGGTCACATCCTCAAACGCATGCTTATTACGGCCCTCGTCCAAACGCCGCGCCATTTCACGGGCAAAGTCATCCACAGACACCTCAAGCGGACTGACTTCAGGCTCGTAAGAACCATGATTATTACCACTGCGATACTTCCCAGGACTATCAGTCGTCCAAGAACTCAGTTTTAAGCGATGTTCTGGGTGCGCAATCTCGTCAATCAATGCCAAGTGCTTATGGCGATGATCGTATTCATAAATACGGCAATCATTCGAATTCGCTAACATAATCCATTTCATGATAGGCTCCCTATTTCTACTGCTTATTGTATAAATTATAGACAATAAAATTGGTTTTGTGTAAATTTTAACCATTAATTGCAAAAAAAATGCCCCTACGAAAAACGTTGATCCAAGCGTTGTGCTAAACGCTGATGAATCCCCTCAAACCCCCTGTTTGACATGACTAGAACAGCATCACCAGCACGTGCATCTTGCCCAATTGCTTCCACAATATCGTCTGTGGTTTCTAAAATTTGATGGGAAAATTGCCATTGTGGCGACAGCGATTCTAGAGAAAACTCGGCTGGTTTTAGAAAATACGCTGCGTCTACGTCGTCAAACACATGTACTAAGGTCTTTTGATGCACACCCGTGCGCATCGTATGTGAGGCAAACTCTAAGACCACGAGAATACGCTGATGACGTCCACTGGCTTTTAAGGCTTGAATGGTTTTGTTAATCGCGGTGGGATGATGCGCAAAATCATCATAAATACAAATATCGTGACGCTTTGATTTGACTTCTAAGCGACGTTTTACAGGAATAAATGATTCCAACGCTTTGGCAGCAATCTCTGGTTTCACACCTGCTCGTGCACTAGCTGCAAACGCCGCTAGCGCATTTTCAATATTAAATTGTCCTATCAAAGACCAGTGAATCTCTGCCACTTGTTTGCCATGATGCAATACCCGAAAAGCTTGGCCACTGGAATCAAGTAATTCTGCACACCACGTGGCATCACCGTCTAAACTCAAGTGTTCACAATGGCTATATACGCCTCGCGCCATCACCTCTTGCAACGCTTGATCAGATTTCGGTGCAATCACCAAACCTTTCGGCGCAATGGTGCGCAGCAAATAATGAAATTGCTTTTGAATCTCGCCCAGATTGGCATAAATGTCGGCATGATCAAATTCAAGATTGTTTAAAATGGCGATTTCAGGACGATAATGCATGAATTTAGGGCGCTTATCAAAAAAAGCAGTATCATACTCATCTGCTTCAATCACAAACCATTCCCCTGTCCCCAGTCGCGCAGAGGTATTAAAATTGGCCGCCACACCACCGATTAAAAACCCAGGTTCTAAACCTGCTTCAAATAAAATATGCGCCAACATGGAGGTGGTCGTTGTTTTGCCATGAGTGCCCGACACCGCCATGACCCGATAACGAGGCAAAATATGCTGTGCCAACCATTCTGGACCCGAGAAATAAGGAATGTCTGTATCTAATAACGTCTCAATCACCGTCATCCCACGCTTCATCGCATTACCGACAATCACCGCATCTGCCTTGAGCATATGACTGCAATCTTCATATCCTTCGGTCCACTGGATTCCTTTTTCACTCAACAGATCAGACATAGGCGGATAACAGTGTTCATCACTCCCTGTGACGTCAAACCCCGCATCACGTGCTAGAAAAGCCAATGCTGCCATAAAAGTGCCACTCACCCCTAAAATATGTACCCGCATTCACTGCACTCCTGAAAAATAGTTGCTACTAAGAACTTTTACTGTGATCAATACTGACTTGCTGCACCACAGGGTTCATCCAAGGACCTGATATTTTGTAAGAATAACCACTGACTTTCTGCATCCCTTTAGACACCAAACTCGACACTGCCCATGTCGCCAAACCAGCCACTGGTCCGCCTGCAATAGTCGCCACCACTGGTAAACTTGCCGTAATATATGGTGTGATACGCAAATCCAAATCATACAATTGATGCACCAAATCCAAATCGCCATTGATGCGACCGTAAGCAACTGGACCATCTATATAACTATCCTTGGTGCTCATCACGCCTTTATGAATTTGAAATGATCCCTTGAATATATCAAAACTATACCCCTGGTAAGCCAAATCACTGAAATCCAATTTCAAACGTCTTGGAATGGTTTGTAAGCTCAAAATACTCAGTACTTTCCCCAAAGCCAATTTTTCTTCGGTTTCGCGATCCAGATGACTGACACGACCATCACGAACGGTCACTTCCATCTGACCAATTAATTTTTTCAGTTTAAATTGAGGAAACGCCGCTGGCCAAGTTCCAGAAAAGGTCATTTTAGCCGAATGTGCCGCCACAGCTGGTGTAATATGCCAGCGTTCCAACGCTTTCGACAAATTCTTAAGTTGCAATTGGGCTTGAAGACTAGATTGTGGTTTCTCTTGTTTGTATTGCGACCAATCGCCCTCTAGGTGTAACTGATATTCCGGTGTTTGTATCGTACCACCGCGCAAAATCCAATGTCCGGGGGTCGTTACCGAACTCACATCCACTTTACCCACATCTACGCCATGATAGTTCAATTGATCAATCGAAAAATCAAGGTTCGGAATAGACTCAATCTCAGGTTTCCACTTGGTGTGTGATGAAGATGTGGTAGACGCAGGATTAATATCCAAATGGGTGATGTGCCCAGAAAGACTATGTTTCTTCGTCCGATATCTAAAATCTCCAGCAACATTTTTTTGATCAAGATGAAATGACCATTCTTTAGGCGTGCTTTGATGCGCCTTAATCCGCAACTCTGGGTAAGTCTCTCCCAAAACTTTGAGCTTAGCAATCGATAAATCAACCATGCGTAAACTGTCCATAATCGACACTGTATCATTGCTTTGAGGCCACCGTGACCATACTTTTTTCCACTCTTCCACATCCACAGACGCCAATGATCCTGTGATCTGTAGGCCATCTGTCTTCCCAGTACTCGCAGCGCCCGGTCCCAGATGGACATCACCGCTGGTGTCCCAGCTGTGATTGGCTAGTTCTTTCATCTCAATATTCCCATTCAAGCGCGCTGCATAATCCAAATTTAAGGTCATGCGGTGTTGTGGATGGAAGGCAATATTCACTGTCAGTGGCGTTATTTCTGAAACTGTTTTGCCAAATGGCTTGGGTAAATCGACCGCCATACCAACCAGAGAACTATTGATATACAATTTATCCATATCAGGTTCAGAAGGATAGACAGTCCACAAACCAGTCAAAATCATTTGTCCTCGCATCAAAGATAAAGCAGGATGATGGGCTAATTCTTTCAAATAATCGACCGTCGCCTCCCCTTCAAAACGCAATTCTGTACCTGCCTTAGGTCCCGCCAAAGGTTGGACTCGCATCACAAATGGACGCCCTTCCAATAACCCATCCAAACCACCCGCAGTCAGTCCAAATTCATTAAATTGTAATTGTCCTGTCACTGCTTCAAATGATGCAGGATTATCAACCATTTGCACCGATACAGGATTGTTTTTAAAATTCAATGCCCCTTTGGCATACACATGATCGGATTCGGGATATAAAGGGACTTCAAGATTGAGCTCTAGTCCTAAGGTACGCTTGATATCCAAACCTTTCCAACGTGTCAAACGTTGGCGTAATGGACTATGAAACACATATTCTTTGACCTGTGGTCCCGGCGCATTAACAGCGCCATGTAATAGCAATACCTCTTTGCCTGAACCAATATTTGGCACCACCAAATTCACATGTTTGACTGGAACATCCAAAATCTTGGCTTGATCAATTTCAACCGATAAAGTGCGCTTGTCCACATCAATATCAGCATCAATGTCGCGATTTATCGGCCATTTTTTGTTAATCAAAAGATCGACGCCACTCACATGCGAATGAATAGAAAACTCACCATTTTGATTATCAAATGGAAAGTCAGCCCAAGGCCCAGAAATCACCATATGACCAGTCGCATGATCGATCCTAGGGATATCCTGTTTGAGCCACGCATCTAATTTCGGCTTCAATCCTTTTCCAGGAATATAAGGCAACCAATGTTGTGCCGCTTTCGCAGCAAAATCCATTTGCAACCGTACATTTGCTGCTGGACCAGTAGGATCATCTATCGCGCCAGTTGCACTCATCACTAAGTTTGGATGACTAACGACCAGACGATCTAAACTGACACGTAGCCCTTGACTCAAATCTTTCCATTCTAAAGCGACATTGAACGTATCAAATGTCAACGGTGCTAGCGGCGGTTGCAACGACAACACGGTGTGCTCACCATCGACTTCCAAACGTCCTTCAGACGGTTGCCAATACAATGCCCCCGTTAATCCAGTCAAGCCAGGAATACTATCTTTTGCTTGCCATTCCATATCCGAAAATCGGGTCAACGCATCATGCAGCTCGCCGTCTTGCCAAGCCAACTGTGCATCATGAAATTCACCATTGGGGTTTAAATCCAATAATGACTTGGCAGCCTTCGGCCAAGCAATGTCTGTTTGCAATAATTGTGCCAAAGGTAGGGTTTTGACATACAGGCGATAATTTTCTACTGGCTCATGGTAAACCAACATCAACTGATTATCAGGCCATTCTACCCCATCCAATTCGAATAACACCTGATCAGCCGTCAGTTTCCAACCTTCTGCTTCTTTCTGCCAAGCCGTATTTGCTGTCAAGGAAGATACTTTTCTAGGCTTGGCACGGCTGGGCTCTACCAACGTGGCATCGGTAAGCTCTACGACAGATTGCCCGCGCGTGATATGACCATTTTTTACATCAAGCCACACATCTAGATTGGCATTTCCTTTGCTGAGTTTCACCTGAGTTTCTGGCATAAAGGCTTGCCACTGTTGCACGCTCAAATCAGCTAGCGACACATACAATTGTCCGGATGAATGCATGAGGTCGGAGAAATCTAAATTCAAATCTGCAATCACTGTTGCCATGGTTTTGGGACGCTGCGCCAAAATTGCTTTGGCGTACAAATGGTATTGTCCAACAGACTGATCAGCTTTGACGTTCAAACTCTGAATAGGAATTTTTGTCCCATCCGCTAAATGAATATCCATCGACACATGCCGGATGATCAATTTGTCTTGCGATAATAATGTTTCTATAAAAGCCAAAGCTTTGAAACGCGTCATGGTAGCATCTTGGCCAACAGGGGCTGCTTGTAAACCATTGACCTTCCAAGTATCCGCATGCTGTTGAATATTAAAATGTGCATCCTCCACATACACCAAGCCTGGTTTGATTTTCCAATGCACCAGCGAACTCAGCAAATTAATGCCCACCATTACTTCATCCATACGTAACGGTTGCTGCGAAGCATCAACCAACGCCACCTTATGCATCCGCAGCACCGGTGTGAACCAATACCACGAGGTATCAATATCTTGAATATGAACTTGTTGCCCTAATAAAACAGAGATATGTTCTTGGATGGGTTTGCGATACTGTTTCACCCACGGTGTGAGCGCTCGAAATAACGTGAAAATGATAGCCAAGGTTACCAAAAATACGGTCAAAAGCATCCAAGCATGCCGCAGGCCTTGCTGTACCAAAGGTGGAAAACGTCGCAAGAATTTATCCATCATCACTGCTGCACCACATCAACACCGGCAGGTATTTTAAATTGAAACACTTTTGCTGACTCGGGTTGATTCATTTGAATTTGGGAAAAGATCACCGTCGTATGCTGGCCCAATTGATCGTCTAGTTCAATGCTTGTTAACAACTCTTTTTTGAAGACCAAACGAACCTGTTCAAAATTAGCCTTGCTAGATTTGGCATGCAAATCAAAGGTTTCAACCGCAGCTTGATGGTGCGCAACCACATTAAAATCTCGCGCCACTGCATCATTGTCCTGACTCAAAAACAAAGCACCAGCCACCCCTAAATGTTGGGTTTGTTTGCTGACCGTGACCTGTTCTAATGCCACATCATAAATCCAAACCTTCGCGCCATCTGCCACCACAATCTGAGCCATCGGCTTTTTGGTTTGCCAACGAAAACGATTGGGGCGTGCTAGCGCCATCGATCCAGAACTCTTAGATACCACACGGTGTTTGGCACGAATTGTTTGCGCAAAGGCCGCTTGCATCGTATGAATTGCTGATAATTTTTTCTGCACCAAATCTTCAGGCGTTCCCGCAATAACAGTTGTGACAATCATACTGAGCAGCATGGCCAAGCAATATTTATTCATCCCCAGCACCTGCATTAACAAGCACATCACGAAACCCACCCTCCATAGGACCCACCAAACCACAGCGCTCCATCTCTTCGACCAAACGCGCAGCACGATTATATCCAATTTTAAAACGTCGTTGTACTGACGAAATACTCGCTTTTCTGGTTTGCATGACGAAAGCCACTGCCTCATCATACAATGCATCCGCTTCTTCGGTCGCTTGACGTTCTTCACCAAAATCCCCGTCTGCAAAATCGCCTTGGGTCTCAGTGATAGCATCAATGTAATCAGGCGTACCACGTGCCCGCCAATCATCTGCCACTCGATGCACTTCCTGATCATCCACAAAGGCGCCATGTACACGCAAAGGTGTTCCTGTACCTGGCGCTAAAAACAACATATCACCATGACCCAATAATTGTTCCGCACCTTGTTGATCCAAAATGGTACGCGAATCAATTTTAGAAGACACTTGAAACGATATCCGCGTTGGAATATTGGATTTGATCAATCCAGTAAGAACATCAACCGAAGGACGCTGGGTCGCTAAAATCAAATGAATCCCTGCTGCTCGTGCTTTTTGCGCAATACGGGCAATCAATTGCTCCACTTTCTTACCGACCACCATCATCATATCAGCCAATTCATCAATGATAACGACAATATATGGTAAGGGTTGCAGTTTTGGCGCTTCTGCATCAATAGAGTCCGTGATTTTCCACAAAGGATCTAAAATGCCATCCCCATGCGTATTCGCCTCTGTCACTTTGGTATTAAACCCTGCAAGATTACGCACACCCACAGCAGCCATCAAACGATACCGTCGTTCCATCTCACCCACACACCAACGCAATGCACTAGAAGCTTCTTTCATATCTGTCACAACTGGGGTCAATAAATGCGGAATACCATCATAAACGGATAATTCTAGCATTTTAGGATCAACCATAATCAAACGCACTTGCTCTGGCGTAGCTTTGTATAACAAACTCAAAATCATGGCATTGATGCCCACAGATTTTCCAGATCCGGTTGTCCCTGCCACCAACAAATGAGGCATTTTTGCCAAATCAACCACCATAGGATGGCCAGCTATATCCACACCCAATGCCAAACTTAAGAGAGAATTGGCATGTTGATACACCTCTGCTGACAAAACATCCGCCAAACGCACCATATTGCGTTTCGGATTAGGTAATTCGATACCAACCACCGTTTTTCCAGGAATAATTTCGACAATCCGCACAGAAGTCACTGACAAAGATCGCGCCAGATCTTTCGCCAAAGCTGACAAACGACTGACTTTGACACCCGCAGCCAATTGCAATTCAAAGCGCGTAATGACTGGACCAGGATGCACGGCAACTACTTCGACTTGGATTCCAAAGTCCAGTAGATGTTGTTCAACATCACGCGATAATGTAGACAGCGCTTCGCTGGTGTAACCTGATGTCAAAGCAGCGATATCTCCTGATACTAATAAATCCAATGGCGGCAACAGTGCCTCAACGTCACTGTCGACAGGCTGCACCGTGGGTTTGGCTTTAATAGGCGGTGTTGCATCAACCGCCAAAGCCGTTTGCTCAAATGCCGCATCACCGGGCGCAAGCGCTGATAGGACAGTCGATAATTGTGGTTTCAGAGATTTTCGTACTGCTTTTTTGCTCTGTAACAACGGCTTGGCACTGAGTTCTTGTTCAATCTGCCGAGCTTTTTTTGCCGCGATCATTGTCTCAATGGTCGTGCTGGCCCATTCATATCCTGCCACACAGTATGCGACCCCTCGCTTCGCTGCCCACAGGGTTGAACGCCCCAACCATTCGATCGTTGCCAGCCAAGACAAGCCAGTCACCCAGGAAAGCCCGACCATAAGCAATGCACCCAATGTCAATATTGCGCCTTGAATATTCAGTGCTTTGATCAAATAAAACGCTAAGATTTGACCAATGATGCCGCCCGCAAAACGAACACCTAATTCAGGATGAGGACTGATTTGCACACTCACCAAACCACAGCCACCCAACACAAATAAAATGAGTCCGACACCTCGTAACCACATTGTCGCTTGATGAATTTCACGAAAGGCTCGATGCTCTAATAATAAACTTCCTGCAAAATAAAAAATAAACACGGGGATAAAATAAGAAAAATAACCAAAAAGACTATAAAACGTTGTCGCAATCCATGCGCCGACTTGGCCACCAGCATTCATCACCGCAGCAGACGCGCCATTACCCACAATATCGCCGACTTGATAGGTCAACAAAGAAAATAAAACAAACACAGCGAGTGAAAGCACAAGGATAAACCCCCCTTCAATCATATGCTTGATAAGCCGTTGGGAAGATGGGCTAGCAGGAAGTCTGGATTCTCGTGATCGATTTTGTTTCATCATGAGTATTCTAAAGGAACGGTTTTTAATTTATTATCCTCATACTATCACATATTATATGGAAGCGTGCTCAGATGTCTAAAAAAAACCACCATCGTTTGATCATTTTAGGTTCAGGTCCTGCTGGATGGACAGCAGCTGTTTATGCCGCCCGTGCCAATCTCAATCCTGTGGTCATCACAGGCATGGAAGTTGGCGGCCAATTAACCACCACCACTGATGTCGACAATTGGCCAGGCGGCGCTGAAGGTCTACAAGGTCCTGCCCTAATGGAACAGATGCAAACCCATGCACAACGCTTTCAAACGCAAGTCATCAACGATCACATTGTCAAAGTAGATTTACAGCAACGCCCATTCACATTACAGGGTGATAGTGAATCTTATACTTGCGATGCTTTGATCATCGCCACAGGCGCCTCAGCTCGTTATTTGGGTTTGCCTTCAGAAAAATTGTATCAAGGTCGGGGCGTTTCTGCCTGTGCAACCTGTGATGGATTTTTCTATCGCAACAAAAAGGTCTGCGTGATTGGTGGTGGCAATACAGCTGTCGAGGAAGCACTCTACTTATCTAATATTGCTTCTCATGTCACGTTAGTGCATCGTCGCGATGCCCTACGATCTGAAAAAATCTTACAGGATAAACTATTCGAAAAAGAAAAGTCCGGAAACATCAGCATCATGTGGTCACATACATTGGAAGAAGTCTTGGGCGATGATAAAAAAGTGTCTGGCGCCCGCCTCCGCCACGTCGAAAATGACAAGATCACTGATCTGACTGTAGATGGTGTTTTCATTGCCATTGGCCACAGTCCAAACACCCAATTATTTAATGATCAACTTGATATGAAAGACGGTTATTTGGTGATACAATCTGGTCTCAAAGGCATGGCTACCGCTACCAGTGTTCCAGGCGTCTTTGCCTGTGGTGATGTGGCAGACCAAGTATATCGACAAGCAGTTACTTCAGCTGGTTTTGGATGTATGGCAGCATTGGATGCTGAAAAATACTGCGACGAAACTTAACAGTGAGAACTATAAAAATGAAAACAAAACTTCTCCACGCAACGTTGTTCCTGTCCCTCTGCTGTACCGTTGGATCTGCTACGGCAGCACCTTTGGTCACACGACACGTCATTGTGAATGACTTTCAAGATCAAGGTTTGGCTTACGAGCTGATTGATCCTCTTGGGGGGTCCCACAAAGGCTACATCTATCCAGGCACAACCACCATTAATGTCAGTAATGATACAGCGGAGTTATTATACGGCGCTTATTTACTGCAATACCATAGCTGCGGCGTTATGAACTGGACCTGCGTTTCCAACAGCAAAGTGCTGGTCGTCTCAAAAAACGAAGAAGTGATTTGGGAAGTCTCTAGAGATGGCGTAAAAATCACAGAATCTAATTTGTAATGATCCCACACTAATGTCTCTTCTTCCGCAGGACGGATAAGGGGCCACAACCTTCCCTTCTCCCCCCAGGGGAGAAGGTGCCCGCAGGGCGGATGAGGGGCCACATAAACATCCCCTTCAATCCAACTTAACTCCTGAGCACACCACCTTGCAACTCAACCCCATGCTCTAAATCAGCGCCTCTATTTTCCGACCGCTTAGAAAACATCGTACAGCAATGTGTTGATAAGTGATAAATCCCCACACTCGCCACCACAACACCCAGCAGCGCCATCCCCAGCAATAATGCAGGCGGTACCTGCACACCCACCAACAGCGACAATTCCGCATTAAACTTCAGCATCCCCATCCCACTAACCGTCATCACACCACCCGCCAACAACCAAGCCAAAGCAGTCGCCACGCTTGTCTTTTGTGGTTGGGGTTTGGCATCAGAATGAGCTGGGCGTGGTGTTTTATCAACCTTTTTTGGTGTTTTATCAACAGGGCCACACCATTCTGAGCCAGCCAAAGTTGAACCCGGTGAACCAACCTTTTGCTCCGGATTATGTTCTCCCAACGTACCCAATTCCAGAAACCGCCATTCTTTACCTGGCGTGGACGGTGCAACATTACCCCTATTTTTCGAATCATCTCCAGGCAATTGCTGATCACTCCAATCGCTAGCAACTACGGCTGGATCATCACCTTCCGGCTCATCTCCAAATTCCGGCTGCAGTAGCTGAGACTCCATATTGCAAGCAATCCCCCAAAAATTTGCGTCTTCTTCCGAATCATCATCAGTCGAAGCTATTTCAAAAAGTGCCCGCACATTAAAACAGGTCCCTGACTTATAATGTCTCGGTGTCTCTATCGGGTATAATGTACCCGCATCAGACTGTCTACGCTCAAGCAGCTGTTTAGACGGTTGATGTTCTGGGCGAAACACTTGTATCTGTGCTTGGATAAAATCCTTGAGAGCGCTCAAACTCTCTGGAGACAATCGCCCCCCTACCCTCAAATGAGCCAAATGCCCTAAAAGCGTAGAAATTTTGGAGTCTGCAACTAATTGATGAGCAGGTAAGCTTTGCATCAGCAGATTATATTTCTCCATAACATTAGCATCGCCCACATTTGGAAAAAGATGCTTAATATAAACGCACCGATCTATGTTAGTATTCCCCCAAATTCTGTACGCATCCGTGCACGCCCTACCTTGCTTATCAAAAACGGCTAGCAGCGCTTCAAGCCGGGTTACCTTTAATGTTAGGATTTCAGTCTGTTGTTCCATCATATCGTCCTAATGTCTTAAAAAGTCGCATGTTATAGAATTGGTGATTAAAACGCAAATATAGAAAAGAGGTTGAAAATATTGTCGTCCCCGCGTAGGCGGGGACCCATCCTGAATGTGTCCTGAGACAAATTAGAGATGAATTCTGACCTTCACGGGCATAACAAAAAAGTACGGTAATGACTCAAAAAGCGCAGATCTAAAGCTTATTCTGCACGCCATACAAAATCACCGATAAATCGCGGTCTTCTTGTTTGCGTGCCACCATGGTCTCTTGGTGGCAAATCTTCAATCCATAATGATCACATAACGTTTGCAAATAATCCGGATGATGGCAAAAACGAATACTGCCTTGCAATGACCAGGAGACGTCTTGGCTGATTTCTGTGGTAAACCAAAACATGGCTTCAGCTTGCATTCGGGCTTTTACTGCTTTGAATAACAGATCTAAATCACCAAAATAAGGCAGCACGTCTGCTGCCACCAAAAGATCAAAGGCTTGCTCGCTGCGTTGTAAAAACCGTAATAATTCCATTTCCACCAAATCATCATAAATGGCTTTTTCTCGTGCTAATACCAACATTTTTGCGGCGATATCCACACCCGTCAATTGCGTCACCAACGGGCGCATGATCATCCCCGTCAACCCCGTACCACATCCCAAATCCACTGCTTGTGCGTATGTCTGCCCCTGTAATACCGTCCATAATCGTTTCGGAACGGCATATTGCAAGGTTTGTTCCATATGAGCATCATAATACATCGCATAATGATTGAATAAATCATGTGCATACTCTGGGCAAGCAGCACGTGCAGGTTTGTTGCCGTGCAACGCATCTAACATAAAGCGACTGGTCGCATCTTCTGGTTGAATCGCCAAAGCACGCTCTAATAAATCACAGGCCTCACGCTTATGACCCAAACGCATTTCAATGGCAGCCAAATTACTCAACGAACCAAAATGGTGTGTCTCGATTGCCAATACTTGATGAAACAACGTCGTGGCAGTTTGCACATGTCCCAAACCCATTTGTGCCACTGCAGCATTATACAAATATTCAATATTATGCGGATCCTCGCGCAAAAGTTCGTCATAATATTTCAATGCAGGCTCATAGCGATCAAAATGAACAAACGTTGCCGCCAAATTATTACGTGCTTCTAAATGATCATTATCTAACACCAGGGCTTGTGTAAAATAATCAATGGCTTGTTGCTCATGTCCTTGCTTGAGCGCCACGACACCACGGTTCACCCAAGCATCCACATGTTCTGGGGCTTTGCTCAATAAGATGCGTAATGCTGTCTCGGCTTCTTCCAAACGTTGGGTTTCCATATATAGCAAACCCAAATAAAAATAGACCGATGGATGCTCTCGATCAAGCGCGATGACATTTTGCAATTGTTTTTCCGCAGCCGCCCATTCTCCCTGTTTGAATAATAACAACGCCAAATTAAAATGCGCGGGCGTCAACCCGGGATCACAATGAATGGCATTACGATAATGTTGTAATGCTAAGGTATATTGATCATTGGCCGCATGTTCCGCTGCCAAATTATTATGTGCTTTTGCGTGTTGCGGATTGAGGATTAAGACTTTTTGATACTGTGCAACCGCTTGCTCAGGCTGCTGCATCCGTTTGTAAACATGCGCAAGATGCATATGCAAATTGATTTCATTCGGCGCGCGTTGCAATGCTTTTTGCAACGTCTCTAAAGCTAAATCCGCTTGACCTGTCTCAAGATAAGCCAGCGCCAAATAGCCCCAAATCACCATGCGATTAGGATCTGCCTCCACCAAGCGTTGGTACATGATCAACGCTTTTGAGTGATTGCCCCCCTCTTGCAAACGCAGTGCTTTCTCAAAGTCTTGATTTGCTGTCATCGTCGTTTTTCATTGCTAAGCCCATCTGATCATCATACACTATCCTCACATAGACCCAAAACCATTGAGACGTAACCATGCATCACAGTAAACACACGTACCATCACGACGAACATGAACTCCACGGTTATCTCGCTTATGCAGAAAAAGATGACAAACCCAAACCTACAGTCCTAGTTGTTCATGACTGGTCAGGACAAAACGAATTTGCACAACAAAAGGCAAAAATGTTTGCCAAATTGGGCTATGTCGGTTTTGCCGTAGACATGTACGGCCTGGGAAAAGTTGCGAAAAAAAATGAAGAAAAAGAAGCATTGATGCATCCTTTGATTCAAGATCGTCTGATGTTACGTACTCGAATTCAAGCAGCGTTAGATACAGTCGTGACCCTGCCGCAAGTCGATAAACAAAATGTTGCCGTCCTTGGCTATTGTTTTGGTGGTTTATGCGCACTTGATTTGGCGCGCAGTGGCGCTGAAATCAAAGGCGCCATCAGTGTGCATGGCTTGCTGAGCAAACCTGAAGACTTACCCAATCAAACCATAGAAGCCAAAGTATTGGTCTTACAAGGTGCTGAAGATCCTATGGTATCCCCCACTGCCGTTGAAACATTCTGTGATGAAATGACCGCGGAAAAAGTTGACTGGCAAGTTCATACTTTTGGTCAAACCAAGCATGCTTTTACCAATCCTCATGCCCACGACACAGATAATGGCCTAATCTATTCAGCACTTGCTGCAAGACGTTCCACGCTATTGATTGATAGTTTTTTGGAGGAAATTTTTGGCTAAAGATTTGGTCAACACCCTCAGCCAACTGTTGATACCACACCAAGCACGCTGCGCCGTAGCAGAGTCTTGTACTGGTGGATTGATTGCTGCTGAACTCACTGCATATCCTGGCAGTTCCGCATGGTTTGACTGTGGGATTGTCGCTTATTCCAATGACGCCAAACAACGCCTGTTAAACGTCCCCTCTACAATTTTAGATACCCATGGTGCAGTGAGCGCAGAAACAGTCACCGCCATGGCTGAAAACCTTGTATTACAACCCCATATCCACCTTACTATGGCAGTCAGCGGTATCGCTGGCCCAGATGGAAGTAACGCCAACCAACCCGTAGGTACAGTATGGTTCGCTTGGGCCACGCAACAAGAAAGTCACACCACCCTGCACCAATTGACAGGATCTCGTACAGATATACGCCAACAGTGCGTTCATATCGCATTGAATGGATTGATTAAATGCGCCCAACAATTATGACCCGCTGCTTCGCTTTGATGCAGGGGATAACCACCATGCATAAAAAATTTGATAGACGTCCAAATACAGATATAAAAAACACGCATTTTCCTCTTTTTTTTGCAAACCCTGTAAAGTTCTCCCCTATTCTCGCCGATACCATGATACAGGCTTCGACTTATTATGGTATTATTTAGATCTTAATCTTGATTTTATAGTCATATTGATCTATAAATATACTGTATTTATGTTTTATATGCTTAAAGGATTAGATCATGGCGCATCATTCTCCAAAATATTTTTCATCTGCCGCCCATGACCCATCAGTGCCTGATACAAAAAAGCAACCGACCATCAGTAAAGCAGAGCAAAAACTCATTCGAAATTTAGGCTTGTCCCATCAAGAGTTCGAGCGCTATAAAAAACTAAATTTACTCAGCCAAACAAAAATCACGGAACTCTTATCAGAAAGAAAGCGCCTCAATCAATACGTAGGGCATTATTTAGAAGAAAAAATCAACCGCCAATTTGCCGTATTGCTACATTTTCTCTTCCCTTCAGAGCACAATTTACGTTACGCATTGAAGAAAGTGGATGACATTGAGCGTAAAATCAATCTTCATCTCCATGATGACGAAAATAACACCACGCTATTCGACAACGACACTACCAAAATTAATCGTCTTGAAATCTTATTGTCTGTCGCTAAGACCTACCAAGAAACACTCAAAGATGCATTAAAAAGTCATCCCAAATCCAAAGATACAATCAATCCGCTAGAACACCGTATTGATGATTTAGAAATCATCATTGAAGAACTAAAATTACAAATTAAAACCGGAGAATTTTGCATTCATAATAAAGATATATTAGTCGTCAAAGATACTGATTTGGCATATTTCTTAACCAAAATGAAAGCCATAGACAGCAGTGGCATCTCACCTAAAACCATCAGCAAAAGCGATGCCTCACCCTTTAGCTTTAATATACTCACCGCCATCTACCAACATTTCTACCCTAATCCTACAGCAACGCAAGATTTAGCGCACGATGATGACGAGGAAGAAGAAGATCTCGATGAAAACTCAAATCATTCACTAAAACGCTAATATTAAAAATAAAAAAAATCCAACCATTGGATTTATTACCCTTATTGGTCTATATTTAGACTAATAGATTATATTTTCAACGGAGATGAGTCGTGACTTCAGATAAGAGAAAAAGAGTACCAGATCTAGGACTTAAAAAACGTGCATCTGAACTTGGTACCAAAGCCCAAAAAAGCGTATCTGATCTCGGCGCCAAAACCAAAAGGCGCGCATCTGAGATCGGTACTCAAATCAAAGGCACCACCGCTAAAATAATCCCTGGAAGAAAAGAGTCTAATAATAACGATACTGATGACCATGAACGCCAACTGAGACTAGAGCGCGAACGACTCAGAGCAGGAAATGGTGAGCTCTCTGAGCCAGAAAAACAACAAAAACTTCAACAGGTTGCACAAGCTTTATCTGATGAAGAAAGTCATGTACAACGCCTAAGAACAAGCTTGGAAACAACACAGTCCGAACTCACAACCTGCCAAGAGATCATTCATATCTCCCATTTAATGGGGATAACCAACGATAACGTTCAAACAACGATACATGCGTTAGAAAGAAAGCAACAAAAAATAGAAGCAGCTCTTTCTAAGTTCAAAGAAAACATGGATGCGACAACATTCGATACCCCCCTTAAATTACTTGACCAGATCAACTCAAGCAATAAAAAAATAGAGGATCTTGGAAACACAATTGCAGACTTAAGAGCACGTAGAAAAAGGATTCCCATAGTAGCAAGAGCATTTAGACGATTTTTCGATCAATGGCGAACAACGAGAGCAAAAACAACAACCGAATTGAAAGAACTTAAAACGCAACTAAAAACAGCACAGGCTGAGCTTGAAACACAGGCAGCAACCTGGGCCAAGCAGCATTTAAACCTTAAAGAATTAGCCCAATTACAGACAGATTTAAAAGGCAGTGAAACCGCAATCAATACGCTAGATAAAAAGAAAGACGAAACGTTCACCACAATCAGAGCACAGATTGCTCGTATCAATAACACTAAAGACCGCATTGAATACGAAATTCATCTTGGCGAAAAAACCATTGCGGAATTACAAACACACTTACGAAAGATCGAACAAGATCAAAAAGCAACTGCAACTGAACCCGAAAAACCCTCACAGACTCAAGATCCAACCGAACTCAACCCTCGGAGCGAACAAGCTCAAGACATGACACCACCAACTCAAGATGCAACAGCAGCTGAACCCGAAAAACCCTCACAGACTCAAGATCCAACTGAACTCAACCCTCAAGAAATCAAACGTGCCAGAATTGAATTTCACAAGAGCTTAAACAAAATAAATGAGATTTACTTAAAACATCTTGAGTCAAAAAAACAGGTAACACAACAGGCGAAAAACTCCCGTTTCTTCAATCATAAAGAAAATAATATGCCTCTTTTTAATAATATGCTTTCTAGCATTTGTAGCGCTTCTCAACATTATATGAGAATATTACAATATAGTGCTAACAAAACAGAAGATGCGGCAGAATATCAAATTTTAAGAACCTTAACAGGCGCTCTACTGCACTTAAATATGTCAATGGAAGGCATGATACTTAGAGTTCCCCAATCAGAAAATGAGCTAATAGATCAAATAGAAAACGCAATACAGGCTATGCCCTCCGGCAATCCTCTGCACGATCTCGAACATCCGCTACAAAAATTTATCACAGAGAGACGCGCCTTAAAACAAGATAATGCTGATGTCAGTCCCACAAAAGGTAGTAACTAACTCTAATAAAAATCACGCTTAACGCACAATCCCACGTGTCGACAGATTGAGCACATCAATCAATGGCAATACTTCGGGACAAGCCGTTTGCATCATTTCTAATTCAGCAACCGCTTGTTGTACGGTGAGTCCTTTACGGAAAATAATCTTATACGCACGACGCAATTGATCAATGGTTTCTGAAGAAAAGCCACCTCGCCGCAATCCAACCGTATTGATCCCACATGCTGACGTGTCTCCAGCTATCATGAGGTACGGCAAAACATCTTTGGTCACATACGTTGCTCGTGCCACAAATGCGTAAGCACCCACATGGCAAAATTGATGAATAGCAGCATAAGCACCAATATTGGCATAATCATGTACCTTCACGTGACCTGATAAAGCAGAATAATTCACCATAACGACGTGATTCCCAACCCAGCAATCGTGGCCAACATGTGAATAAGCCATAAAGAAATTAGAGTCACCAATACGTGTCACACCTCCGCCTTGGACAGTGCCACGACTGATCATGGAAAATTCTCGAATGATATTATCATCACCGATTTCTAAACGTGTGGGTTCATTTTGATAATTTTTATCTAATGGTGCATCCCCGACAGAAGCAAATTGGAAAATCTTATTATTTTGTCCAATTTTAGTCGGACCTTGGATCACCACATGTGGTCCCACCCAAGTACCAGCACCTATCTCAACGTCAGCACCAACAATGGTGCCTGGACCTATGGTCACATCATCAGCGATGTTTGCGGATGGATCAATAATTGCATGTTCAGATATCACTATTGGCTTTCCTTCTTCACTTGCTTTGCAGCACTCATTAAATCAGCAGAGCAAGCCAGTTTTTCACCAACATATACTTCACCATGCATTCTCCAAAAATCACGTTTCTGTGATATCAATTCAACACGTAACGACAGCTGATCTCCGGGTATCACCACTTGTTTGAATTTCGCATTATCAATGCCTGCGAAAAAGTACAAAAACTCATAACCTTCATTCGGCGTCCGCGACAAATTAGACAAAATGGCAGATGATTGCGCCAAAGCCTCTAACATCAACACTCCCGGCATGATCGGATTACCGGGAAAATGACCTGTAAAAAAAGGCTCGTTCATGCTTACATTTTTAATCGCTGTCAAATACTCGAACGGTTTATGATCTAAAACACGATCAACCAACAAAAACGGGTATCGATGCGGTAATAAATCTAAAATATCTGTAATATTGATACCATCACTATCGGTCATCAAACATCTCTCTATAAACAAAAATTAAATTCAGGTACCGTATTCAGTAGCACAGCGCCTAACCCCCCTACGTTTTTCGGCTTGCTTTTATCCCTACGTCCCGCGGCTTGTCCGCGAGATCCAAGATTGTATGATAGATCTTTGGATCTCGCGGACAAGCCGCGGGACGTAGG